>NZ_MUNU01000017.1 GCF_002001085.1 Rhodanobacter sp. B05 | reverse complement strand
CCGCCCCGCCGCTGGGCCAACAATATGCGGATGAACGACCTCAGCCACTACCCCCACCTGGCGCCGATCGAGACGCCGGCGGATCTGCGCCGCGTGCCCGATGACGAACTGCCGGCCGTGGCCGACGAGCTGCGCCGGTACCTGATCGAGGCGGTGGCCAGCTCGGGCGGCCACTTCGGCGCCGGCCTGGGCGTGGTCGAGCTGACCGTGGCCCTGCATCACGAGTTCGATACCCCGCACGACCGCCTGGTGTGGGACGTCGGCCACCAGTGCTACCCGCACAAGATCCTCACCGGCCGCCGCGAGCGCATCACCACGATCAAGAAGAAGGACGGCCTGGCGCCGTTCCCGCGGCGCGAGGAAAGCGAGTACGACAGCTTCGGCGTCGGCCATTCCTCCACCTCGATCTCGGCCGCGCTGGGCATGGCGATCGCCGCGCAGCGCAAGAACGACAAGCGCAAGGTGGTGGCGGTGATCGGCGACGGCGCGATGACTGCCGGCATGGCCTTCGAGGCGCTCAACCACGCCGGCGACGTGGAGCCGGACATGCTCGTCGTCTTCAACGACAACGGCATGTCGATCAGCGAGAACGTGGGCGCGCTGACCAAGATGATGGCCCGCGCAATGGCCAGCCGCCGGCTCAACGAATGGCGCGAACGGGCCAAGCGGGCGATTCCGAAGCAGTCCTTCTTCGGGCGCTGGTTCAAGCGCTGGGAGGAACACGCCAAGGGCATGTTCGTGCCCTCGACCCTGTTCGAGGAACTCGGCTTCCACTACACCGGCCCGATCGACGGCCACAACATTCCGCAATTGCTGCAGGCGCTGCGCACGGTGAAGAACCTGCCCGGCCCGCAGTTGCTGCACGTGATCACCACCAAGGGCAAGGGTTACGCCCCGGCCGAACAGGCGCAGATCGAATACCACGCGGTGGGTCCGTTCGACCCGCAGGCCGGCCTGAAGAAGAAACCCGGCCCGGCCCGGCCCACCTACACCGACGTCTTCGGCGACTGGTTGTGCGACCAGGCCGCCGCCGACGAGCGCCTGCTCGGCATCACCCCGGCGATGCGCGAAGGCTCGGGCCTGGTGCGCTTCTCCAAGGAATACCCCGAACGCTACTTCGACGTGGCCATCGCCGAGCAGCATGCGGTGACGCTGGCCGCCGGCATGGCCTGCGAGGGCGCCAAACCCGTCGTGGCGATCTACTCCACCTTCCTGCAGCGCGCCTACGACCAGGCGATCCACGACGTGGCGCTGCAGAACCTCGACGTCACCTTCGCGATCGATCGTGCCGGCGTGGTCGGTCCCGACGGCGCCACCCACTCAGGCAGCTTCGACCTCAGCTTCCTGCGCTGCCTGCCCAACTTCGTCATCATGGCGCCAGCCGACGAGCACGAATGCCGCATGATGCTGAGCACCGGCTTCCAGCATCACGGCCCCGCCGCGATCCGGTATCCGCGCGGCTGCGGTCCCGGCGTGGCGATCCACCCCGAGCTGGAGACGCTGCCGATCGGCAAGGCCGAGCTGCGCCGGCGCGGCCATGGCCTGGCACTGCTCAGCTTCGGCGCCATGCTGGAGTCCGCCGCCACCCTCGCCGCCGAGTTCGATGCGACCCTGATCAACATGCGCTTCGTGAAACCGCTGGACGAGGCGCTGATCGTGGAACTGGCGAACAGCCACGAGGCCTTCGTCACGCTGGAAGACAACGCCGTCGCCGGTGGCGCCGGCTCGGCCGTGGCCGAGTGCCTGGCCGCCCATGGCATCGTCCTTCCGGTATTGCAACTTGGCCTTCCAGACGTCTATCTGGAACATGGCAGCCGTGAAGAGGTGCTGGCCATGGCCGGACTCGACTTGGCCGGCATCCGCAACGCGATTCGCGCACGCTTTCCGCGCGCGGTGCAGTCCAGCGCCGCGAGCGCGTAATAGTGGCTGCGTGCGCCGCAAGACTTGTGACATCAAGGATCCTTACGAGATCATCACTTGGGTCATCCAAGAAGGCAGCTCGGGACCGAACTACCAGAATCCGTAGTCAGGGATGGCCCGTTCGTCCCGAGTTTGTCGAAGGATCAGTTCGGGACTTGTGCAGCAGCTCGACCGGGGCTTCGCCCTGACGCCCGCGGATGCCGTCGAGGACCCCGCGCAGCATGCAGTACAAGTTGCGCCAGCGTGGCCCGATCAATACGCCAAACAGCAGCAGCTTGACCAGCACGCGCGGCAGATCCTGTGCAATCCACACCCCCGGCGTATGTGGCAGCCGGTACAGCCGGATCCGGTTACGCATGATGTAGTACAACCTCGGCGGTCCGTGCACCACTACCTGGCCAAGTCCGAACGGCATGCTGTGGCGGGCGTCTCCCAGCCGATGATGCATCGTCGCGGCGCATACGCCTCGCAACTCATATCCCTGCGCACGAGCACGGAAACTCCATTCCATATCCACATTGTCGATGAACAACCCGGCATCCATCGGGCCGACCCGGTCGAACACAGCCAGCGGAATCAGCGCGCCGGAACTGATCAGGAAGTCACAGGCCACCGTCTGCTCCGCCGAATCGCACCACAACTTGCGGTTCAGCGGAAAGCCAAACCGCACGAACGGGGCATGATGGCCCTCCCGCGCATCATGAAAGCGCGGACCAACCGCAGCCACTGGCTGGACGGCATTTGTCGACTGCAGCGCTGCAAGCAGCGATTCGACCATCCCCTCGCCCGGCTCACTGTCCTGGTCGAGCAGCAGCACCTGGAGGTAGCCCCGGGCCCTTGCCCACTCGATCCCGATATTCTGTGCCGCAGCCAGCCCGATGTTGCGCGATTGACCGAGAAGCGCCCCTCGGCGATTCGCCAGCGCCGTGCCCAACGCCTGCTGCCACTCGCCCGTACTGGCGTTGTCGACCAGCACAACGCCACCGACCCGCGTGATCACCGAATCAACCAGGCTCCGTAATTCGGTCGGGTCGGGCTGATAGCTCACGATCACGGCGCATACCGTGGCCGTGGAGTAGGCGGAACACTCAGTCATGACGCAGCCGGTTCCTTGCAATGTTCAGCGTGTGCCGGTGAGGCGGGTCGCAAGGAGTGGCCGGATGGCACGGTTCGGGTCATGCCGCGCGGACCGATCCGAACGCATCCTGTCCTCTGCGCTGTCGCCGCCGGCACGATCGGCGCGATAACCGGGGATGATACCGAATAGCCTGCGTCGAAGCCCATCATGCCTCGTTGCCACAAGCCTTTCGAGCCTGCGGACCGGCTTGCGTTAGAATAATCCGCTGTTTCACTGTCGCAGCCTCACACGGGCGCCAGCACTAAGGAATCATTGATGAAAATTCTGGTCGGCTACAAGCGTGTCGTGGACTACAACGTGCGCATCCAGGTCAAGCCCGACGGCAGCGGCGTGGTCACCGACGGCGTCAAGCTGTCTGCCAATCCGTTCGACGACATCGCGCTGGAAGAGGCATTGCGCCTGCGCGAGAAAGGTGTCGCCGAGGAAGTGATCGTGGTCGGCATCGGCCCGACCGACCTCACCGCGCACCTGCGCAACGGGCTGGCCATGGGCGCGAACCGCGCCATCCATGTGGTCACCGGCGACGCCGTGCAGCCGCTGACCGCCGCCCGCGTCTTCCTCAAGCTGATCGAGAAAGAGCAGCCGGAGCTGGTGATCCTGGGCAAGCAGGCGATCGACGACGACGCCAACCAGACCGGCCAGATGCTCGCCGCACTGTGGGACCGCCCGCAGGCCACGTTCGCCAGCAAGGTCGAGATCGCCGACGGCAAGGCCACGGTGACCCGCGAGGTCGACGCCGGCCTGGAAGTGATCGAGGCCGAGCTGCCGGCGGTGATCACCACCGACCTGCGCCTCAACGAGCCACGCTTCATCAAGCTGCCGGACATCATGAAGGCGAAGTCCAAGCCGATCGACACGATCGAGCTCGGCTCGCTCGGCGTCGAGGCGCACGATCACCTGAAGACCACGCACTACGCCGCGCCGGCCAAGCGCAGCAAAGGCGTGATGGTGAAGGACGCGGCCGAGCTGGTTGCGGCGCTGAAGCAGAAAGGTCTGCTCTAAGCAGCCGCACAGGAGAAACCACATGAGCAAGATTCTGGTCATCGCCGAACATCTGGACGGCAAACTCAACTCCTCCACCGCGCGTGCCGTGAGCGCCGCCGTCGCGGTGAAGGGTGCGGCCATCGATGTGCTGGTACTCGCTGACAACGTCGACGCGATCGCCGCCGAGGCTGCGAAGATCGACGGCGTGAGCCGTGTGCTCACCGTCGCCCGCGCCGAGAACGCGCACCCATTGGCTGCCGTGCTGGCCCCGCAGATCGCCAAAGCCGCCGCCGGCTACAGCCACGTGTTCGTGCCGTCCACCACGTTCGGCAAGGACGTCGCGCCGCGTGTCGCTGCCCTGCTCGGCGTGGCCCAGGTCAGCGACGTAATGAGCGTAGAGACTGCGCATACGTTCAAGCGCCCGATCTATGCTGGCAACGCGATCATCACGGTCGAGGCCGACGCCAGCCACACGGTGGTCGCCACGATCCGCTCGGCCTCCTGGCCTGCCGCGGGTGCTATCGCCAGCAGCGCGCCGGTCGAAGCACTGACGATCGACGCCGCGCTGCCCACGCATACCCGCTTCGTCGAACTCAAGCAGGGCAGCAGCGATCGTCCCGACCTGCAGAGCGCCAGCAAGGTCGTCTCCGGTGGCCGCGGTGTCGGCTCGAAGGAGAACTTCGACATCATCTTCAAGTTCGCCGACAGGATCGGTGCCGCCGTAGGCGCATCTCGCGCCGCCGTCGACGCCGGCTACGTACCGAGCGACCTGCAGGTCGGCCAGACCGGCAAGATCATCGCGCCCGAGCTGTACATGGCCATCGGCATCTCCGGCGCGATCCAGCACCTCACCGGCATCAAAGACGCGGGCACCATTGTGGCGATCAACAAGGATGGCGAGGCGCCGATCTTCGAGATTGCCGATTTTGGTTTGGTCGGGGATCTGTTCAAGATCATTCCCGAGCTCGAACAGGCACTGAGCTGAAACATGCGAGAAGTCCTGACTGATCCGGCGCACTGATGCCATGCGCATTCTTTGCTGGGGTACGTACGACACGAGCAAGCCGAGAACACGGCTGCTATTGGAAGGTCTGAGGCTGGCCGGAGCCGAGGTCATCGAATGCCGCGCGGATATCTGGCGCGGGGTAGTCGACAAGTCGCAAGTGCGCGGCCTGCGTCAGCGGCTCGGCATCATGGTGTGCTGGCTGTTGGCTTATCCGCGATTGGCATGGCGGCTCATGCGCACACCCAGACCCGATGTCGTGCTGGTCGGCTTCCCCGGCATCCTTGACATGCTTGTTGCCGCACCGATTGCGCGCCTGCGCGGCATTCCTCTGGCCTGGGACATGTTCATGTCACTCTATGACACGGTCGTGGAGGATCGGCATTTGCTTCGCCGGGGCAGCATCGCAGCGAGGCTGCTGCATGCACTGGAAGGGTTCGCGCTGCGCCGGGCCGATCTTGTATTCCTGGATACGCAGACCCACGCACGACGCATCGAGCAACTGTTCGGGCTTGCCGCAGGCAGCGCTAGCGCAGTCTGGGTGGGCGTCGAAATGGAGCACTTTCGTGCCGACCCTGCCGTTCACACCGACACCGATGCTGCCCCCGATCCGAGCCCGCTGCGCGTACTGTTCTATGGCCAGTTCATCCCGTTGCACGGGATCGAGACAATCGTACAGGCCGCCCGGCTTACCCGCGACGAACCGATCGAATGGCAGTTGATCGGCAAGGGACAAGAGGCAGCCCGCATTAAGGCAATGCTGGTCGAACAGCCGCTGCCGAAAGTGCGATGGGACGCCTGGGTCGACTACCCACAGTTGCACCAACGGATCGCCGCCGCCGACATCTGCCTGGGCATTTTCGGCGCCTCCGCCAAGGCAGCCAGCGTCATCCCAAACAAAGTATTTCAGATCGTGGCAATGGGGCGGCCACTGATCACACGTGACTCCCCCGCTATCCGCGAAATGCTGGATGACACGCCACCCTGCGTCAGTCTGGTTCCGCCCGCCGAAGCCGAAGCACTGGCCGACGCCGTCCGCGCCTTCGCACGGCATGGTCGCCCGCTCGCACCCTGCCATGGATCGCTCCAGGGCAAACTCGGTGCCAGAGCAATCGGGCAACAATGCCTGGCCTTGCTTGAACATCACCTCGGATCGGAATCCTGAGCCATGGAAAATCTGCCCCTGTTTGGTCCCTCCGCTCCTGAGGAAGGTTGGGTACCTGCGCCCCGCTATCTGCTTCGGCGTCGGCGCATCCTGCACCAACTGCGCAATTTCCCCGCTTGTGATGTCATCGAGGTTGGCTGCGGTGCCGGCATGCTGCTGCAGGAACTCTCCGCGCGCGGCTTCCGTTGCCAGGCGCTGGAAAGCTCTCCACAGGCGCGCGAGCTGATCGCCAGGCTGAGCATGAAAACGGAGCAGATGCTCAACGTGCATGAAGAAGCAGACCCCGCGTGGGCGGGCCGCTTTCCGCTGGTCATGGCGTTCGAGGTGCTGGAGCACATCGAAAACGATGATGCTGCGATGAAACAGTGGGCCTCATGGCTGGCGCCGGGCGGCACCCTGCTGCTCTCGGTGCCGGCCCACCCGCGACTATGGAGTGCGGCCGACGAGTGGGCTGGTCATTATCGGCGTTACCGACGGCAGGATCTCATCAACGTCGTAGAGGCCGCCGGCCTCAAGGTCGAACACGTGGAGTGTTTCGGGTTTCCGCTGGGAAATCTCACCGAGCAGATGCAGGCACGCGGCATCAGGCGGCGGTTGCCAGCAACCGGACCCGATCTGGATCACCAGGCCAACAGCAACCGCAGCGGGATCGAGCGCGACCACGTCATGCGTTGGTATCCGGTCATGCGCTCGCTGCCCGGCCAACTGGCACTGCGCTGTGCGTTTGCGGCCCAGGCCATGAGCAGCGGCCTTCCGTTCGGCAACGGCTATCTGATCAGGGCACGCGCAGGATGAGCAAGCGGTTGATCCGCTGGCTGGGCGGCCTGCTTGCACTCGCAGCCGGCATCTACTTCGTCCGCTACGCGTACCTCGCACTGGCAAGCAAGGATCTGTCGGGGTTGCTGGACGGCGGGGTGATCGCCGCAGCAACCGCACTGACCGTACTTTATGCGTTGCTGATTCCTACCACCGGAGTGGCCTGGACCTGGCTGCTGCGCGCCATGGGTCAGCCGGCGCGCTATCGCCGGATGCTGCCGATCCTGGCAGTCACCCAGTTCGGCAAGTATTTGCCCGGCAACGTGGCGCAGCACATCGGACGCATCGCCATGGCGCGCGGCGCCGGAGTGCAGCTTCCGGCCGCGCTGTTCTCAATCGCCTATGAAATGTTGTTGATGCTGGTGGCCTGTGCCCATATCAGCGCATTGACCCTGCTGTGGGATCCACCGGCAGCGCTCTCTCACTGGAAAATCACCGAGTACCGTCTTCCGCTGCTGCTCATTGTCACGCTGGGTGCCTTCATCGCGTTGCTGCTCGCTCCGCGGGTTGCCTCCAGGCTGGCGATCTATCGGGCCCGCCACCGCGGTGACCAGGACTACGTGCCGCCCAGACTCCACTTGAACGCCGCCACGGTGCTCGCCTGCTACTTTACCTACGCCATAAACTTCTGCCTGATCGGCATCGGGCTATGGCTGGTATCGCACGCCCTGCTTGCTGGCGTGACCGCGCCACCAAGCCCGATTTTTCTGACCGGTGCCTTCGCCAGTAGCTGGATTCTGGGGTTTGTCGCTCCGGGCGCACCGGCCGGGCTGGGCATCCGCGAGGCGATCCTCAGCGCATGGCTAAGCGGCGCGCTGCCGGCGGAACAGGTCGTCTTGCTGGTCGTTGTCCTTCGGATCGCCACGACACTGGGCGATCTGTTCAGCCTTGCATGGGGAAGCATCGCGACCGGTCGCAATGGTTTGCCGACCTGAGAACGGCAAACCGTTACCATGAGCCGACATGCCAAGGCTTCGGATGCGCGGCAAGGGAAAATCCGGAGAATTCAGCCAGCTCACCAGTGGCAATCTCCCGATCCCGCAACATCAGCCATGGCCACAACCACGGCATCGGTGCAGTCCACCATTTCCGCGTTCAAGGAATACGCCTCATGAAACTCATCATCCAGATCCCCTGCCTCAATGAATCCGAGACACTGGCCATCGCGCTGGCTGATCTGCCGCATGAGGTCGAGGGTTTTGACACCGTTGAATGGCTGATCATCGACGATGGCTCGACCGACAACACCGCCCAAGTCGCCAAGGCAAACGGTGTCCACCACGTTGTGCGCCATCCGGTGAATCGCGGCCTGGCCGTTGGCTTCATGTCCGGACTCGACGCATGCCTGCAGTTGGGTGCGGACGTGATCGTCAACACCGATGCCGACAATCAGTACTGTGGCGCCGACATCCCCAAGCTCACCGCACCGGTGCTGGCTCATGAAGCCGACATCGTCATCGGTGCGCGGCCGATCGACGACACCGAGCATTTTTCTTGGATCAAGAAAAAGCTGCAGCGCCTCGGGAGCTGGGCCGTGCGCGTGGCCAGCAAGACCGACGTCGCCGACGCCCCCAGCGGTTTCCGCGCGATGTCGCGCGAAGCAGCCCTGCGCCTCAACGTGTTCAACGCGTATACCTATACGCTGGAAACCATCATCCAGGCGGGCCAGAGCAATTTGACCATCGTCTCCGTGCCCATCCGCACCAATGGCGACCTGCGTCCGTCGCGACTGGTCAAGAGCATTTCCAGTTACGTCAAGCGTTCGCTGGTGACGATCCTTCGCGTCTTCGTGATTTACCGTCCCTTGGCGCTGTTTTTCTACGTGGGTTCGGTGTTCTGGCTGATCGGACTGGCCGCGGGCGCGCGCTTCCTTTACTACTACCTTGACCACAGCGGCGAAGGCCACGTGCAGTCGGTCATCCTCGCCTCCCTGTGTGTCACGCTCGGCATGTTGTTGTACATGATGGGGCTGATCGGCGATTTGATCGCCACCAATCGCAAGCTGATGGAAAACATCAACACCCGATTGAAGAAAATCAGCTACGAGCGTCATGACCGGGAATGACCCGCGAGCCTTCATCCGCGCATGCATGGGCCGCCGCCAAGGCAGAATGACCATCGTCGGCAATGTGACCTCACTGCATGGACCGGGAGCAGTCTAGCCACTGACATCCGTCATGGCGATGACGATATTCTCCAATGCCGGTTCTTTCAGGGATGTGCCGGTCGACCAGCCACAGCCGGTTCCAGCACTCCGGGTTTGCGATAAGGCTGCAGGACGGGACCATCGCGACATTTCGGGAATACCGTGCATGTGCCGTACATCGCCCGCGGCGACCTCGTTCAAGGCCGTGGTTCAGCCCTCCCTCAAGCTGCAGGCACTCTGCGGTATTACACTACGCCATTTGGTGCAGGCGCGCCCCACCTGACGACCGCCCAATCCTTCTTGATTTTTTTCACGACCGAATCTCGAAAAGGAGTTCTGCATGTTGATCCCTGTGATTCTCAGTGGGGGAAGTGGCGCCCGGCTCTGGCCGTTGTCGCGCAAGAACCTGCCCAAGCAGTTCCTGCCACTCGCGGGTGACCTGACGCTGTTCCAGCAAACCTCGGAGCGAGCACGGACGCTACCGAATGTGGCCAGCCCCGTCGTGGTATGCAGCGAAGATCACCGTTTCCTCGTGGCCGAGCAGTTGCAGGTACTGGGCATCACGGGCGCCTCGATCCTGCTTGAACCGGTGGCGCGCAACACTGCCCCGGCCATTGCGCTTGCCGCCATGCAGGCGCTGAGCACCGATCCTGATGCAACCCTGCTAGTGCTGCCCGCCGACCACCTGATCGGTGATACGGGAAGCTTCACCGACGCCGTATGCAAGGCGTTGCCACTGGCCGCCGAAGGATGGCTGGTCACGTTCGGTATTCGCCCGGATGCACCGGAAACCGGTTTCGGTTACATCCGACGCGGTGAGTCGTTGAGCAACAACGGTTACCAGGTCGATGCCTTCGTGGAAAAACCCGACCGCGCTACCGCCGAAACCTACCTCCAAACTGGAGCCTACGACTGGAATTCGGGCATGTTCCTGTTCCGGGCCAGTCGCCTGCTGGAAGAGCTCGCGCAGCAAGCGCCAGCGATCCATTCCGCCGTCGACGCCGCTTTCAAGGGCGCGCACGCGGATCTCGATTTCGTGCGTATCGACAAGGGTGCTTTCGCTTCGGTGCCGGAGGATTCGATCGATTACGCCGTGATGGAACGAACCCGGCGTGCCGCGGTGGTGCCGGTCAGCTGCGAGTGGAGCGACATCGGTTCCTGGGCCGCGTTATGGGCAGCCTCCGAACACGACGGCAATGGCAATCGCCTTGAAGGTGACGTGCTCGCGCTGGACAGCCGCAATTGCTATGTGCGCAGTTCGGATCGCCGCATGGTGGCGTTGTTGGGCGTTGAGGACCTGATTGTCGTCGATACACCCGACGCCGTACTTGTCGCCTCCCGCGACCATGCGCAAGACGTCAAAAAACTGGTCGAAGAGCTGAAGGCCGCCAACCGTTCTGAGCACATGTTCCACAGAAAGGTGTATCGGCCATGGGGCAGCTACGATTCCATCGATATGGGCGAGCGCTTCCAGGTCAAGCGCATCACCGTGAAGCCCGGCGCATCGCTCAGCCTGCAGAAGCATCATCACCGTGCCGAACACTGGATCGTGGTCTCCGGTACGGCCGAGGTCACGCGCGACGACGAGATTTTCCTGGTCAGCGAGAACCAGAGCACTTACCTGCCCCTCGGCGCCGTGCATCGCCTGCGCAATCCCGGCAAGGTATCGCTGGAACTGATCGAGGTGCAATCCGGAAGCTATTTAGGCGAAGACGACATCGTGCGATTCGAGGATGTCTACGGGCGCGCTTAAGACTGCCGGCTCGCACTTGTCTGTTCTCGCGATCTAATCAGATACTGAACAAGGCAGATCGCCAGCCGTTGTCGGTCTAGGAATACTGATAGGCCGGATCAAATGATCGATATTTTTCAAGTATTTATTGAGGTGTGCCGTGGGCTTTTTAAACGTTGTAAAGAAACGACTCATGCGCAGCAACCCAAGTGTGTCCGTTGCTCCGCTCATTGATCCACGCCACTTTCAGCCACCGCTGCCGCTACCCGCCGGGTATAGCCGGGAGAGCCTGCTTTCCGCCCTTGAGTCAGTAAGCATCGACGGATCGAGTAAAGGCGAACTGGTCGGATATGCCCAAGCCGATTTTGAGAGATTCATACATACGCTAGGCCTCGTTCCCGAACATGCCGCCGGGCGATCCCTGGAAATTGGGGCAAACCCCTATTTCACGACGCTTCTATACAGGAAGTTCAGGCCATCGTTGAATATGGATCTGATCAATTATTTCGGGGGACCAGAGCACCAGGCGATACAGCGTGTCTCATTTCCCGGCTTCGATGGCGTTCCCGAAGAAATCGACATGGTCTGGCACAATGCCAATCTTGAATTTGCCACGCTGCCCTTTGAGACAGATACCTTCGATGTCGTTCTGTTCTGCGAAGTGCTGGAACATCTGACTCTTGATCCATTACACGCCATGCTGGAACTGAAACGTGTACTCAAACCGGGCGGCCGACTGGTCCTGACCACACCCAATGCGGCTCGGCTGGAGAATGTTGCTGCCTTCATCGAAGGGCGAAATGTCTACGATCAGTACTCGAAATATGGGGTGTATGGTCGCCATAATCGTGAATACACCAGGCATGAGCTCAATCAGCTACTGATGCACTGTGGGTTCGAGGCTGAGACATTCTATACCGCGAACGTGCACCACGATATTCCGCCTCACGTCACGCACAATCGCGCAATCAACTCGATGATCGGCGCAATAACCAATCGCGAATATGATCTTGGGCAGTACATGTTTACATCCTCGATCAACAAACGCGACGCGGAAACCCGACGACCTTCCTGGCTTTTTCGAAGCTATCCAGCCGAAGAGATGGCCTGAGTCAACGTCCTCGCATTGCGACGATTCCGACCGAAGTGGTGGTATACCCCATGAGAGCCAGTTTGATATGCGGGTTGTCCGTGTACGGTGGAACATCGACATAGCCGTCGAGGTAGTGCGAGTCAGGAGCGACGCTGAACGTCTTCACGTCATGGCCGCGCGCTCGTAGCCGATCAACCAGCTCAAGCATGTCACGTTTGCGATAGAGGACCGTCGCCCCCTCCCGTAACGTCTCGTCGTTGGAGGAGAGGTTGAACTCCGTGGTGTGGCACGCGACCCCTCCTATCTTCAGCGTCTTTTCGACGCTGTTGATCACGAACTCGATGCCGGCCTCCAATGATCCCAAGTGCTCGAAACAACAGCATGACCAAGTGAAATCGAAGTCTGTCAGATCGTCATTGATTTGGTTCATATCGCAGGCGCGATGCATGACATGGCTGCGCACGATATCGTCATCGACGATGTTGGGATAAAGAAGTTGCGAGACCCCGCTGCTGTGCTCGTTCGTTTTTACCCAGCCCACGGACTTCCCCAACTCCTCAGAAGCATCCGTCGCCACGATTTGCGCACCATATTTTGCAAACAGGGCTGGCAACCGCTCGCGACCGACACCAAAGCCGACGCCGCGGCTGCCTGCCCTCAATACACCGGCCTGCTTCAAGTGATGGATTACAAACACCCACTCCCAGAGTTTCCGGTGATATGAAGGCGGGTAGTCGAACTCTCGGCAGAGCTGGCCGAACAACGGATGCAGAAAGTCCGCCGCACTACATGTCGAATACTTCATGAAAGCATGCTCTGCATCGAACAGCGGCGGGAAGCTCGGCAGATAGAGGCGCTTGTGCACGGCATCGTCGATTCGCCGCTCGAGTGAAACTTCCAGTTCGGCGTTCTGGACAAAGCCTTTCTTGTCGATAGCTGTTGCCAGATTCTCCACTGCTTGCGATACCCTGGAATCGATCCGCGCATCGATCCGTTTCAGTACCGGCGCGGCTAGCTTTCTGGCAAGGTCCCTCAGCATTTGCTATGCCCTATCAATTGGGGGAATCCTGGATCATATAGCACTGTCAGCGCGGGCGGCGGCGTGCGCTCTGTCACGATCGGCATCAGCACCAGCGCGGACTTCCTTCGTGCCGCCCAGCGTTTGATTTCTTCGTCCATTACCGCGCTCATCGGTGTTTCCGAAGAAAGGTAACACCTGAGCAAGAATTCACCGGGTCATTGCACTCGTGTGCTCGCTCCGATGAAATCAGGCGCATATCGCAGCAGGGCGGAGAGCTTTAGAATAGGCGGGCAATCAGACACTTACGGTCAAACTATCAGAAAACATATCTGAGTATCACTGATTTATTTTGTCAGGCTGAATCATCTTCAAACCTACATCAACGGTCGTCAACTTGCCTTCGCCATTGAAGAACGTACGGAATTGATAGAATTGGTTATCCATGTTTCCCGGCACTGTAAATACCTTCCGCACCGTGCCTTGCTTTTCATCAGTTGACACAAAATCGCCCTTGTCGATCTCCACGTTCGTACCAGCCAGAATGTCCCACGCACCAGAATTGTCGGCCCCTTGTGACAGGTAATGGATGGTCATCTCGTAGCCGCCAGCTGGGAGATGGATATAGGGTCCGAAGGTCAGGTAGCCTGCCTTGTCATGTCCCACGACAGCCTGTCGGGTGCAGCTCACCGCGTCACTCCCCGTGGTCGAGGGCAGCTTGCAGGCCGGCCATATCTTGGAGAACGTGGCATTTTCCAAGGCTGGCGCAACATCGCCTGTCAGATCACGGCGTACGGCATGCATGCCCGCTGCCATCGCCGATGCGCATTGCCCGTGAAGCGGGCTGATGTATACCCACCCCCTATCCACATGCGCCTCGCCCCGATGTGTCGCAGCCAACTGCGGGCATGATGGAAACCACAGGGCGCCGGCGCGCTCGTTGTATAGCACCCGCATGACGTGGCCACGCGAGACATAGTAGTACGTGTTATCCGAGCGCAAGTTGCCATCGCGCCCAAGTCCACGTTCGCTGAAGATCTCCGGATCAGGGCTGTAATGTGACGGCACATGGCGCAACATCCATTTTGCATAAGCACTCAATTCCAAATAACCACCACCGACAAAACACGAACCGAGCGACAGGAAGAGCCATACCTGCGCCCCAACCAACGATCCGGTTGTCGCGACCCGCCATCTGACGGGCAGCAGCCGATACAGCTCAACCAAGGCAAAACCCAGCGGCACAGCAGTCCACAGCGCGTACCTCGCAAATTGATTGGATCCGGAATTGAAGTTCAACGTACTCAAGCAGGGGACGACGAGCACCGCGTACAAGAGCAATAATGCGAGAATCTTTCTCACAGGAAACGCAGCATATTTCCCTTTTACGGCGAAGTAGGAAACGGCGACGAGCAGACCAAGGAACAAGCCGGGCATGCCGACGATCGCACCCTGATTGAGATCAAAAATGAAGGAAATAAGGCGATTCAACGATATATACGCTCTGGCGCTTTGGCCAGATTGGACAATTAGGCTCGTCACGCCGTAATTCAAATAATAAAACGCTGGCGACAATACCAGGATGAAACCTATGACCAAGGCTTTCAAAGCCATCATCGACAGCAGCGCGAAATCCTTCCGATTTGCCCAGGCAAACGGCAAAGCAAACCCCATGCATGCAAGGCAGGCAAATCCCACGGGCGGATTTTGCTGCGCCGCCACAGCAAGGACCAAGGCAGACAGCAGATATCTTCTATCACCAAAAAATACACCCCCCATCGTGAGCAACGATAGGGTGAAAACCTCCGGGCCCGTCCAATTCAGATAAAAACTACTTCCACATAGGACAGCCAGTATCAATAATAATGATTTCTCGTCAGCATGGTACCTTTTGCTTCTAATGATGCAAGTTATGGCCAAAAGCAGAACTATGAAATTCGTTATTAAAAACGAATTACTACTATCCATTTTAAACAACAAACAAATGGCCAGACCAGCAACATTGGCCAGAGAATATATCCAGAAATGGAGTGGATAGTACTTCCCCGATTTAGTCTCGAAATAGCCAAAACGCCCTTGACTTTGATCACCTGCCGTCCACCCAAGCCGGCGTACAAACTGACTATTCTGCGCAGAAAGGCCTTGACCATTAAGTAGATCAAGATAGTCCTGCCGACGCAGATCCGGGCTCAAATGATTCAACAAGGATTGCGACATGCCGAGATATTCAATCCCGTCACCAGACAAGACCGGATTGGATACCTTTTGCAGCACCATGCCGGAGATAAGAATCAGAACCAGGAGAACGGCAAGCCTTTTGTAAAGGGTCATGCGAATCGCTCAATGCTTGTCATGATTTGATTTGTGCCAGCAACGCCACACCGGCAAGTATCAAAACGGCGCCAACGATATTTTTCACGCCCACCAATTCGCCTTGGGCTGCGGCATAAGCCAGCAATGCCATGACACTGATTGCCACCATGACCGGGTACGCAACACTTACACCAATGCTCTTCAGCGCATAACCATAAAGCAGGAACCCCACTCCGTAGACGGACACGGCAACGAAACGCCCTCCGACCCCACCGTAACTGAATGGGATAATGGGGATATTGGCTACCCGGGTAAGCAGTACGCTGGCCAGCGCACCGCAAAAGCCTGCCGCGGTCAGAGCACCATAACCCAGAATATTCATCGCGAACCTCAGACCGCCAGAAATATGATGAGTACAAAAATCGCCAGCATGGCCTGACTGACCCGGTCAGTCACAGCGAAAATGATCGGATCGTCGTGCATGCGGTCCCGATGAGCGACCAGCCAGGCACGACCCACCCAGTACAGCAAGGCAGGACACAACAGCCACAACACCTGTGGTCTGCGGTAAAGCACTTCGCTCGCCGTGCTGTTGACGTACAGCGCAAGTACCAGCACGCTCAGGTACCCGCTCGCCACACCCAGCGACTGCAGCAGCGGCAGGTCATCGACTGCGTAGCCACGCCCGCTCGCGGATTGTTTCCCCGATCTCAGTATGGAGCGCAATTCGGTGTAGCGCTTCAAGATCGCCAGGCTCAGGAAGATGAATACGGAAAACGCGAGCAGCCAGAACGATAACGGCACATTGATGGCTGCCGCACCGGCCACCACACGTATGCTGTAAAGCCCAGCCAATACCATGACATCCAGCATGGCAATGCGCTTCAGGCGGAACGAGTAGGCATTCGTCAGCAGGTAATAGAGCAGCAGTATTAATAGGAATTTGTAATTGACAAAAAACGCCAGAACACCGGCCGCGAGCGTCAGCAGTGGGAAGGCAAGAAGCCCTTGAGCAACCGACAAGGAGCCCCTGGCAAACGGACGCCTTCGTTTCCGCGGATGTCGCCGATCCGCATCGAGGTCCAGCAGATCGTTGAGCAGGTAGACGCCCGATGCGCACAGCCCGAATGCCAGGAATGCCTGCATCGACCTGGAAAGCGCGGCCACATCGAAGACACGGTGCGATGCCAGCAGCGGCAGGAAGACCAACAGGTTCTTGAGCCATTGGTGCAACCGCAGCGCCTTGATCCATGCGCGCAACCTGCCACCCTCCCGTGGCAAGACAACTTCAACCGTACTCACCTTGGCGGCATCGCGGATCACGGCATTACTGGCATTCGCGACATACGCTTTTCTTGCCTGCCTCCATACATGCAAATCGACGCGGTCATTACCTGCATAGTCGAATGCCTTTGCGCCGTATCTTTCGACCAGCAATTGCGCCTTGCGTGCCCCCGAGAGATTCCTTTGCCCATCACTGGCAAGGACTTCCGCAAAACCGCCCAGGTGGACAGCCACGGCATCGGCCAATTTCCGGTCCGACGCCGTGCAGAGAATGACTTTCCGTCGTGCCTGATTGGCGTGAACCAGCTCCACCACACGATCGTCGTACGGCAATGTCTCGGCATCCAGATGCGCTCGCTCGGCCACTTTCTGCTTCAGGCAAGCCTTGCCTTTGACAAGCCAGGCAACAAAAGCGAACAGGTAAAATGGATTCCGGTGCAATAGTGAGAGCGCGGATTCGACCAGCAGATCTGTGCGCACCAGGGTGCCATCCAGATCGATGCACAAAGGGATATCTTGTTCCTTGGCCGGGTTGCTCATGTTCAAGGCCTGCTGCTTCGATCAAACATATGGTGTTGTGGGCCCCGGAGACACGAAGTTCGATCCGGTACAGGCTTGCCTAATGACTTGTCGCGGCTGCCGGCACCACTACACTGGCTGATGCTCCGGCAGAATCGCTCCACACTACTTGCCTGTTCATGCCTGAATAAGACGGCGCAATTCGTCAGTCTTTTCCTGCATCAGATCGGAGCTGCCACGCGTCTCCACATTCAGCCTCAATAGCGGTTCTGTATTGGACGAGCGTACATTGAAACGCCATGCCGGGAATTCCAGGCTCAAGCCGTCTGTTCGATCGATTACGGGAGCGTCCGCTGCATAGTGGGCAAGGATGCGGTCCAGCGTGGCGGCTGCATCATCCACGCGGAAGTTGATTTCGCCGCTGCACGGATAGGACTGCATGCGTGCTTCCACCATCTCTGCCAACGGCACTCCGGTGCGGCATATGCGTTCGGCAATCAAAAGCCACGGAATCATTCCCGAGTCGCAATAGGAAAAATCGCGGAAGTAATGGTGTGCGCTCATTTCGCCACCGTAGACGGCGTCCTCGATGCGCATGCGCTCCTTGATGAACGCATGACCGGTCTTGCCCAGTACCGGCACGCCACCTGCTTCTTGCACCATCTCGATGGTGTTCCAGGTCAGCCTCGGATCGTGGATGATCCGGCCGCCCGGGTGCTTCTCCAGCAATTGGGCAGCGAGCAGGCCGACCAGGTAGTACCCCTCGATGAAGCGACCTTCGGCGTCGAAGAAGAAGCAGCGATCAAAGTCGCCGTCCCAGGCGATGCCGATATCCGCACCGGATTCACGCACGGCCTCGGCCGTCGCGGCACGGTTCTCCGGCAACAACGGGTTGGGTATGCCATGCGGAAAACTGCCATCCGGCTCATGGTGGATGCGAATGAACTCGAACGGCAGGTACGGCGCCAGCTCGTCGATCACCAGGCCGGCACCGCCATTGCCTGCGTTGACGACAATCTTGAGCGGACGCAGGGCCGCACGGTCAATGTAGCTGAGCAGATGCGCGATATACGCAGATTTGTCATTATCGATGCGCACGGAGCCGACCCGGTTCGACGGTGTGAAATTGCCTGACTCGCCCAGCGCCTCGATATCCCTGAGCCCGGTGTCCCCGCTGACTGGCCGCGCGTCTTCGCGCACCAGCTTCATGCCGTTGTAGTCCATCGGATTGTGGCTGGCGGTCACCATGATGCCGCCACCGACATGGCGATGTGCGGTCTGGAAATAGACCTCTTCGGTCCCGCACAAGCCGATGTCGATGACATTGGCGCCGGCATCGTTGATGCCGCGCGTCAGCGCCGCTGCAAGCGTCGGGCTGTCGAGGCGCACATCCTGGCCGACCACGACTTCGCGCGGTTTCAGAATTTCGGCGTAGGCACGGCCGATCCGATAGGCGATGTCCTCATTGAGGTCATCGGGTACGCGACCGCGTATGTCGTAAGCCTTGAAACACTTGAGCATGTGTCCGTTCTCAATGCAATTTGTGTTTATCTGGTGCGACCGGTGCGACGGCCCCAGCGGCTGGTGCCGACGACAACTGGCTGACCGGATCGAGTGGCGATGCTGTCAACATCCGCATTTGGATGCCAAGCACGCGCGGATCCTTATTGATGCCGATAGACTGAGGGGACACAGCATCGGGAAGATCAAAAGCGATACGAATCGCGTTTGATGAAACCATATCGGTGGCCGGGACTACTACATCGAACCGTATCAGATTGTTCGGATAAACCACATCATGCGTACCTGCGGCCATACCGTTCACACTCACCTGAATACGCTGGTGTGGGTGTCCCGCCGTCACCAGGCCATACACCTCGAAATTTAGACGAACGCCTTGCACTACATGCGATAGCTGCCGTGGGTCAATGGTGATCTCGGCATGCGCCCCACTGCTCCATACGCCTCCGGCTTCCGGGTCGCTCCAGCCACTCGTAAGCCACTCGTTCCAGGCCCCAGGCGCTTTGAAACTTTCCGGATGCCCAAACGGAAAGATCGGCCTGACCAGACGATAGAGGTACAGACGAGCATCTTCGCTTACGGACAGCTTATGCGGGAAGGCGTGGTTCCATTCATATGTTTCGACCCGAAACCGGGTGCTTCCCATCGATTCATAGCCTGTGGGAACCGTAGCCGACTGCGAGATCATGAATACTTCGTCGTAGCGTGCATTCAATGCGGCAATGTATGCATGATCGGCAAGGCTGCCCCCGCTGACCGTGACTGCGGTAAGGCCAAAGGTATACACAATCGGTGTCTTGAGCTGATTGTTATCCGGTGCACCAGCTGCCAGCGTATCCAGCAGGATGATGTCGCCCTTGTCGACGGGCGCCAACAGCTGCGCCAGCGACTGATATACCCCTTCGCTTTCATTCTTTCCCAACTGACCCGCAGTTGCCGTGACGCTGTAGATCAGGGTGATTGCCAGAGCCGCATTCAGGATGCGACGAACACCGTTCCTTGGCATGCACGCCCATGCCGCCACGGTGAACAACAACATGTATGGAACGGCCTCGCTTAGCAGGTAGCGCGCATAGTAAGGCCCATAGGGGATGGTCCATTGCAAGAGCACGATATAGACAAAGAACCCTGCCGAGAACAACCGCAGAAATTCGATGCGCGGCTCACGCTGGCGCCGCAGGACAAGGCCAAGAAATGCCAACGGCAACAGTGGCCCTGTGTAGACGAAAAATGCCGCCAGACTACTGGCCTTCACGGCCCGCCAGTGGCTGCCCGCCAACCCCCACTGCGTATCCAGCCATCCATCGCCTTGATAGTGAGCCGTCCAACCCAGTTGATAGATCTTGTAAATTCCCAACGCAAGACTGATCAGGACAATCGGTGCGACGGCGCGGCGCAATGGCACGACGATAAACCTGTCGATACGGGGACGCATGCCTGTTTGTGCCAAGGCGACCAGACCAGACCAGGCCATCAGTGCCACCACCACCAGAGCAGCCACACCGACCTGCCAGTGAGAAGGGAAGACGCGTCCGAAGGAGGCACGGTAAATATCCAATGCGTACTGATGCGACCAGCGCAATCCATAGGCCACCGAAACGGCATATAGCGCAACCACACCCAGCACCCAAAACTGCATGTATTTCCGGCGCATGCGATCCGCATCATTGGCGGCACTCACCACCGCCACAACGATCAGGAACGGGACGTACATGAAGCCGCTGATGCGGGTCATGAACAGGGCGCCAAAGCTGAGCATCGACAGCAGCAACCAGCGTCGATGGCGCGAGCCATCCTCGGCACGCCAGAATAGCGCGAGATAGGTGAACCCTATCAATGAGAATGCCAATGTAGGCACCTCAGTGACCGGAAATTTAGAAAAGAAGGCATGCAGTGGATTGAGTGCCAGCAGCAACCCCGCAATCAATGCAGCCCGCGATGATCCGGTTAGCACTAACGTCAAACGGTACAAGAACACCACGGAAAGCAGTGCAAACAACGTCAATGCATACACTGCGAATGTAGTGCCGAAGACTCCAGCAGCAAGTGCCATCCATATCGGGAATAAATGGTAGAACTGGAAATAGAGGCCATCCCCGGTGGGACTGCGGGTGTAGACGCCACCCAAATAGGATCCCGCATTTAGAGATGCGGGATCTGTGCTCAAGTTACGGTTCTCGGCAAGGTAACGTTCGACGAAAGACGTACCCTGCAGCTGCTCAAGCGGCGTGTCCCATATGACAAGACTTCCGGTGCGCTCGATGTAGTTGGCCATGTTGACGTACACCCCCTCATCCTGCCCACCTTGCACATGGTTGAAAGCCGGCAACCTGAAAAACAGGCAGACCAGGATCAGCAGGATCATGTGCTTCGGTTTTACGCCAGACAACGTGTACAGGGATCCACGCCCCCGAGTACACCGCGCATAGATCACTGTCAGGAGTGTGGTGGCAATGCATACCTGCGGCGCGAGAAAGTGGTGCGCGAGCGTGGCCGCCAAACCCAGCCCACTGGCAAGCAGCACCCAGACAACGACCCATTCGAGCACGCGATCGATCAGGCCATTGGCCTCCCCAACTGTCCGACCCATATCACCCCCTTTCACCACTGCGGGACCCGCACGAAACACACTTCAAACTTCCGCCGATACGACATGCCGGGTCCATCGCTGTTCATGATCAATCGCCGGCATACATCCATGCCAACGTTTCCCGCAAGGATCTGGCTGTAACCGCCCCCAGCACACGATGAATGCCAGCATTGGAGCCGATCAGTCGCGCCACCTCGTTCGCCCGTACAAACTGCGGATTCACGCGGACTTCCATCCTGTAACCCGCGATCTCGCACATCATGTTCAGTACATCGCCAAGGGAGTGACCGATGCCCGTACAGATGTTGAAGATGCCATTGATCGGTTGGGAACGAACCAGGCCCGCATATATCGCGGCCACATCACGTACATCACCAAAATCCCGCACGACTTGCGTATTGCCAAGTTCGATGACTCTTTCACCGCGACGGAAGTGGGCCACGATCTTGGGAATCAGGAACTGCTCGGCTTGCCCCACGCCGGTGTAGTTGAACGGGCGGGTGATGACGATGGGCAACTTGCCCATCCACAGTCGGGCCATGTACTCCATGGCGCACTTGCTCACCGCATAATCATTTTCCGGCGCCAGCGGCGTGGCCTCGGTGATCGGTTCGACATCCGCGTTTCCGTAGACATTGGCGCTACTGGCCAGCACCACCAGTCGCGGCAATTTCGGCGCAGATGCCAGGGCATCAAGCAGGTTGCGCGTGCCCACGACATTGACGCGATAGATCTCGTCCACATCGCCGTGGGCAACGAATGATATCGCCGCCAGATGCAACACCACATCCGGCTGCACTGCGGCAACGGCTGCATGCACTGCTTCGCGATCGAGCAGGTTGGCGGTAATCGAGCCTGTATCCGCGGGGTCCTGGCGGTCGCTCAGGCCGACGACCTCGTATCCGGCAGCTTCAAGTTCACGAGCCACATAACGGCCCGTGAACCCATTGCGACCGGTCAGCAATGCGCGTGGTCGAACCACGTCAGAACGACGCCCCGCGCTCGTTGCGGCTGATGTCAGCAGTCACCATCATGCGGCAAAGCTCTTCCAACGTGGTCTTCGCCTCCCAACCCAGCTTGCGGCGTGCCTTGTCGGGATCGCCGATCAGCAGCTCGACTTCCGCCGGACGATAGAAGCGCGGATTGATGCTGACCCGGACTTTTCCGCTGGCAGCATCCAGGCCGCGCTCGGCTTCTCCCTCACCCTGCCACGCGATATCGATACCGGCCGCCTTGAATGCCATGCTGACAAAATCGCGCACGGTTTCCGTGCGGTTGGTCGCCAGCACGTAGGTATCCGGTTCGTCCACCTGCAGCATGCGCCACATACCCTCCACGTATTCCTTCGCGTAGCCCCAGTCACGCTTGGCATCCAGGTTGCCCAGCTCCAGCACATCGAGCTTGCCCAGGGTGATCTTGGCTACTGCATCGGTGATCTTGCGCGTCACGAATTCGCGGCCACGCAGCGGCGATTCGTGGTTGAACAGGATGCCGCTGCTGCCGAAGATGCCGTAGGACTCACGATAGTTGACCGTCATCCAGTGCGCGTAGAGCTTGGCCACGCCATAGGGGCTGCGTGGATAGAACGGGGTGGTCTCGGTTTGCGGCACGGCCTGCACCTTGCCGAACATCTCCGAGGTCGAAGCCTGATAAAAACGGATATTCCGATTCACCGTGCGGATGGCTTCAAGCATGTGTACCGCACCGATGCCGGTGATGTGGCCAGTAGTGATCGGCTGGTCGAAGGAAACACCAACGAAGCTCTGTGCCGCGAGGTTGTAGACCTCACCTACACCGGTCGTCTCGATCAATCGGATGCTCGATCCGAGATCGGTGAGGTCGTACTCCATCAGCGACAGGTTGGGGTGCTGATCGATACCCAGCTCTTCGATGCGCCAGAAATTGACCGAGCTGGTGCGTCGGTAGGTGCCGTAGACGCGGTAGCCCTTGTCCAGGAGCAACTGCGCGAGATAGGCGCCATCCTGACCAGTAATGCCGGTGATCAAGGCAGTTTTCATATCCGTATTGCTGTTCAAAACAAATATCCTCAGATAATTTCAGTTCAACTGGCCGGATGATCGGTTGGCTTCGGCGGCATATGCCATGCCCTCGACCTCCATGCAACCGATGTCGCGCATCTAACCCGTGGTCGGCGAGATATCAGGCAGAGGCAAATTCGCCCAGGGGCTTATCACCAACTCGTCGATCCACAAGTCCGTACCCGCATCCACCTCAACACGGATGGCCAGATCCTCTGCGTCCACACTCAGATCCAGCTCCAATTCCACCAAGCATCCATCTGCAGACGAATATTCGGAGCCAAATTCAGCCCGGGCATGAACCTGTGCCCCTGACTCACTGGCGATATCCAGCCGTACGCGACCTGAATGCTCGCGCCAACCGCCAGACAAAAACACTCGGTAATGCCCCGCCAGCATCGGTACAGAGGGTCCACATAATAGCAGCCCGGCAACACCTCTCGACTCCATGCGGCCACGCACCAACTTGCCGACGTCGGTCTGGAATCTGTGGTCGCTGGCCTTGTGGCGATACAACGGCCTTGGCATCCATGTATGCACCCAGTGCCCTCGACTCACCACGTCGATCAACTGGGCGGTGGATTCGCTCCAGGTTTGCCAGCGCATACCGGCTGGCTGCGGCGCATTTCCTTGCGCATCGAGAGCCAGCCAGGCAGTCAATGCGCCGGCCAGGCTTTCGGCACCGTAACCGGTAAAGTAATAGCCGTGCTCACCGACGATTTCCCTGAAAACAGGCAGATCACGGGTGATCAGAGGCAGGCCATGATGCGCCGCCTCGATCAATGGCAGACCAAAACCCTCGCCCTCCGACGCCATCAGCATCGCGGAGGCACGGTGGTAGGCCGCCAGCAAGAGGTTGTCATCGGCGGCGTCGAACCAGAACAACTGCTTGCCCTGCTGCGGATGCTCGCGCAGGCGCTGCATGACATGGTCGCTCAGCCAGCCGGCGCGCCCGATAATCAACAAATTGGCTTCTACGCCCTGTTGCCAGAGTCGTTCAAATGCTTCCAGTGTCTGCGCATGCCCTTTGCGCGGCTCGATCGTACCCACCATGAGGAAGGTCGGGTGCTCACCAAGTCCAGCCAGTTGCGGATGGACATGCACGTCGGACCCATCGCCTGCACCTGCTTTCGCGATATCGGCGCCCAGGTGGAAGTAACCAATGGCCAGAGGGCGCTGGCGCGCCGGCATGGACTGATAGAGCCAGGTTTCGAACTCGTCGGCAACGGCGCGGGAAATGCACACGATGCTGTCCGCCAGTTCCGACACTGCCTCGTACCAGGAACGGAACGTAGGCAGCAACTCGGGCCTGAAACAATCGGGACGCAGGATAGGCAGCAAATCATAGACCACGAAATGCTGCTTTATCCCGCGATAACGCATTTCCCGGAAAAGGTCGAGGTACTGCGGAACAAGATGTGCACCCAGGTCCAGCCCGAGGTAGACATCTGCACTGGAGAATTCGACTACCTCATCCGCTGGCAGCGTCTCCCCCGGGAAATAACGGCGGGCACAGTAACTTCGCGCGTAATGAAAAACCCCATCCTTGTCCAGGTAGATGGGCTCGACGCGGTACCCGGGCGGTGGCGTCACGAACAGCTCGTCAAGTACATGACGTACCACACGCTGGATGCCGGTGCCTGCGTCCGAAACCGTGAGTTGCGAGATATCGACAAGCCATTGCGGACCGCCCACCGGCGTCAGAACATTCCGGGAAATTGCCATGGCCACCCGGGTCCAATCCTGTGCCGAGGCATCCGCATTCCCGTCACTCGCTGTCATCTCCACGGCAATGTTGCGTATGCGATCCCGCCAGTTCCATCCGACACGCTCCATGGCATCGGCACCCGGATCGTTGCTCGCAAGCAACTGACACTGACCCAGCGTGGACAAACTCCTCGCTCTTACCCAGTTACCCAGAATGCTGGCGGAAAAGTCCGCATCGATAGCTGCTCGCAGCGCGCCATATCCACCGGACCGATAGAGCAGTGAAACAACCAGTTCACGCCCCGACTTTTCCGCGGCAAGCCTGTGCAGCGCGGCACCAAAGGTCCGCTCGCGCAACAGGATATCGCTCGCACCATCCACGGCGAGTGCAAGGGTCTTGGCGCAGTAGGGATGGTTGGCCAGCTCGATGACCACCCGGTCATATCGCTGTCGCTCGTCTCGAAAACGTGAAAGTGAACGCTTCGAGGAGACGCCATCACAATCACTATCAGCATAGACCACAGCGGACTCAATACCTTGGCCGGTAGCGGTCGATCTAGGCGCCGGGAGGAACGCAACGGAATCACGCTGCTTCGGGACGACGATAGCCGCTGTCGGTTGGCGCCGCTCTACCGCAGCCTCGAACGCTTCCATGGCACGCCGTGCCGATTCCCACCAGGAAAACTTCAATGGCTGCTTGAGGCCATGAACACGAAGATTTTCGCGAAACGGCTCATCCGTTATCGCTTCAACGATTTTGTCAGCAATGGCCTGGGGGCGGCTAGGGTCGAACAATGAACCCGGATGCCCGATGACCTCCGGCAAACTGGAGGTATTGGACCCGATGACGATAGCCCCACTGGACATCGCTTCCAGCGCAGGCAGCCCGAAGCCTTCCTGCAACGAGGGAAAAACATATAGCGCACAGAGGTTGTACAGCTTGACCAGATCGCTGTCCGGCACGTACCCGGTGAACACCACTTCATTGGCGGCGACGCCAGCCTTCGTCATGAGGGCAATCAATTCGAGCCGCGCTGACTCTGGCGCTCCTCCGACAATGGCCAATTGATGGGCTTGACGCACCGCGCGGGGCAGCAACGCAAATGCCTGGATCAATGCACCAATGTTCTTCCTTGGATCGAATCCACCCGCGTACATCACGAAAGGCTTGAGCAGACCATATCTGCGCATCAATTCCTGTCGAAAACCTTCTGCGCCAGCAATGGGCTTGAAGATGGCATCGGCAGCCCCTGAGATATCGGTCAGGCGCTCCCTCGGGATCGACAACAGCTCTTGAGCCTCATCACAGGTGAATCGGGATATGCCGAGCAGTACTTCCGCGCGACGGAGATATTCGATCTTCTCCATGTACCACTGCCGGGCACGGGAGTCGAACAGATATTTCTCCGGGTGTACCAGCGGGATCAGGTCGTACAGCGTGGCAGCGTTCGAATAAGCTTCCCCTGCTTCCGGAACTGTGGCTACCAGTTCCTCGGCAAACCCTTCGATCATGCTGGCCACATGCACGATATCGGGTTTCAGCTGTCGCAGGACCTGCAATCGCAAAGTCTCGGAAGCCTTTCTCCTGAACGTGTTGGCGGGATCCATGTACGCCGTGGGTGCCACGGCATCCCAGGTTATCAGTCGCTCCTGCGGCAACAGTCCGTCGAACTCGGCACGCAAGTATTCGATCGATTCGCTCATCGCCGTATTGAGTAACACGGTGACGTCATGGCCGCGCGGATTCGCGGCCATGGCCTTGGCCAGCGCCAGTGAATAGCGACCAATCCCGCGACGGCGGCCACCCGGGGACTGACACGCCTGCAGGTCTAGCACGATATGCAAAATCCATTCTCCATCTGGATGTTTATGAAAGCGGACCCGACTATTTCTGCTTGCGAACTTGGTTGACCAGTTCAAGCACAGCCATGGCGGTGCGTGTCAGTGGCGCTTCGGGAAGTATCGCCCCCTGTGCCGGTGCCGAAGGTGGCACGCCGAAAAGGAACAGGCGTGCTTTCGCCACAACCCGCGAGTCATGCCCCGCAATGGCAACCACGGGCGACCTCAACCACGACCATTGCACGACCTTGCGCAATATCGGACGGACAAGGCGTGCCGGCCATCGAACTATCTGATAAATCGAACCGCGACCGGCGCGTCGCAGGACATGCATCGCCCGGCCCATTGCTCGCAACGGAGCCGTGATACGCCAGGATGTACTTCCATGGGCTGCCTGGAGTGTCTCGTTCAATCGCCCGATTTCCTGATTGCGAGCCTCGACCGCATAGTGCAGCCGACCGACTTCCTGATCGCTGACCGCAAGCTCATGCCGCAAGCGATCGATTTCAGGAACCCGCAAGTTGCTTTCTGCGTGCAGTCGCAAGACTTCATCGGCGCTATACCGCATCCTTTCGTTACCTTGGGCCAGTTCATCCTTGACTTGGGCCAGTTCATCCTTGACTTGGGCCAGCTCATCGTTGACTTGGACCAGCTCATCGTTGACTTGGACCAGCGCATCGTGGGATTGGGTCAGCTCATCGCTGACATGGGTCAGCGCATTGTGGGATTGGGTCAGCTCGCAATCGCGCTCGTCCAATACCCGCCTCAATTCGACCAAGGCCGCTTCGCGGCGCTCGTTTTCTGCATGCAAATGCGCCATGTTCTGCGCATCAATGGCAATCGCCAGGCGACCTTGCGCCTCGCGCAGATGCTCATGGGCCGCTGCTTCAGGGGCCCGGATGAATTTGTCAAAAACATTGGGAGGATAAGCAAAGGCTCCGAGCAGCTCGGCATGCTCGTCCGGCACATAGAACCGGTTCAGACCGTCGGCATATGCAAACTGATAGCCCCGTTGGATGAGCAGTGGCTCCCATTCGGTATAGGCCGGCTTCTGGCTATTCGGCTCGGTAGCCTCCACGAGGATAATCCATGGGCGTATCCGCTCAAGCGATATACCGCGCAAAGCGGCAGCTTCTGCTCCCTCACAATCAATCTTGAGGAAATGGACATCCGTGACCCCATGTATCTCACAAATATGGTCAAGAGTGACGCAGGCGACATTCGACTCGCGAATGCCGAATCCCGCCTGCGCATGTCGCTGGGCAAACTCAGGATCAGTTGTCGAAAGGCCACTGTCCACCACTTCGAACAAATGCAACTGACCAGGCGCATCGGACACGGCAAGCTGCAGATTGATGTCATGCGGACGGTCGACCAGCAGGCGCTCATACCAGTGCGAAACCGGCTCGATGTTGATACCATGCCAGCCTTGCTCGTAGAACATCTTGGTCACCGAATCGTTGACCGGATCCTGCGCACCGACATCAATGTAGAAGCCACGCCTGACTCCGCCTAGCGCACGGAGCAACATTACGTCTTCATAGTTCTGGGCATAGGAAACGTTGGTCACGACATTTCGATCCTGATATCGGGTGGGACCCAGGCTGATCCGATGAATTTCGCGTGACTCATGTTGGAAACGGTAAAGACAAGCGCCAGGTCGCGCCATTCGTAGTTATTGACCAGATGGGTATCTGTGCTGACGAGTGCTGTCGAGATCGAATAGCTGCCCGGACCGAAATTCATCGGAAACGCAATGCGAAACTCGATCTGCTGGCCAGCCTTGACCAGTTCAATGGCCTGTCCCGTGAAGTGAGTATTGGTGCCGAATACTGGCTGACCCAATCGATCCTTGATCATGTAACCCAATACCAGACGTGGCACATCAACGGTGGTCGCCACTGCAACCCGTAACGTAACTGATTCCCCGACACCGGCAAACTCAATCGGTTGCCCATCGCTGTTCAATAGTTGGATTTCTTCGACACGCGCTTCACCGGTACCGGAAATCGTCTGCTTTCTACCACTCTGGTGCTCCGTAACCTTGACTGTGCTGTTCTCGCGCTCGGCAATCAAAGCGTTGTACAGATCCATGACCTCGGCGGGGTCCCCATCCTTGATCAATGCACCGCCCTCAAGCAGCAGCGCACGATCGCACAGGTTCTGCACGGCACCCGCATCATGCGAAACAATCAGGAGGCTGGTACCCAGCTCGCGAAACTCGCGAATCCGCTTGAAGCACTTGTGCTGGAAATAGCTATCACCGACCGATAACGCCTCATCGACAATGAGAATATCCGGCCTGAATGCAGTCGCGACGGAGAATGCCACGCGCATCTGCATGCCGGTGGAATACGTGCGGGCGGGTTCATCGAAGTATTCGCCGATCTCGGCAAATGTCTCGATATCGCCGATGACACTGTCAATAGCCTGACGGGAAAAACCCATAAGCCCTGCCGAATGGTAGACATTCTCGCGTCCGCTGAGTTCGGGACTGAACCCCATCCCAAGCTCAAGAATGGCCGCAATGCGGCCATTGACCGCCACAGTCCCCTTTGTAGGCTGCAGCGTGCCAGTAATCAGCTTGAGCAACGTGCTCTTGCCTGCACCATTCTGACCGACAATACCAATGGACTCACCGGGAGCAACACTTAACGAAATATCGCGAAGCACCCAAGTCTCGGATTTTACCCGGGCATGAAAGCCGAACCACCCTGCAAATCGACCCCATTCAGATCGGTAATCACGAAAGGCTTTGCCAAGTCCATGTACGGCTAGAAGCGGTTTGCTCACAGCACATCCACCATTTCCGGCGACGCGCGCCTGAACAAAGTCAAGGAAAACAGCAACAAAATAATCGCTGCCACTGCGATGATGCCCAACCCGAGGATGTCGTGAGGTATACGCCGATAAAGAAGGACGTCCTGGAAGGCGACGGCCATGTGCATCATCGGGTTGAATTCCAGCACCGCGCGCAAACCATCCGGAAGAATGCTTGCCATATAGACGATTGGGGTGAACCAGAACCACAACTGCAGCACCACGGTCATTACCTGGGCCACATCCCTGACGAAAACATTCAGAACGCCAAGGATCAGACCGATACCGAGGGCAAATGCCAGATTGATGCCAATCAGCACTGGCAACCACAGCATCGCCAGACTCAGCGGCTGGCCGAGCACCAGAAATAAACCCGCTGCTGTCAGGAGCAAAAGCAGATTATTCACCAAACATGAGCCGCCAATGATAATGGGCAGGCAAACACGCGGGAATGCCATCTTCTTCATCAGATTGCCGCTATCGACGAACATGGCCATCGATCGGGTCACCACCTCGGCAAACAACGACCAGGCGATCATGCCAGCCATCAGATAGATCACGTATGCATAGCGATTGTCGATACCCGGCAGCTTGGCCGCCATGATGCGCGCCATCACCAACGCGTAGATGGCGACCTGCGCCAGAGGCTGCAGGATCATCCAGAGGGCGCCAAGCTTGCTGCGCGCAAATCGCGCACGCAGATCGTTCTTGATCGACGAAACGATGAAATGGCGATAACTCCATATCGCCGCCAGGATTTCCTTCATGAAGCGCGTACCTTTTTTATGTGGTGCCAGTGACCGAACCAGTACCCGCAGCATCGAATGCGCCAGAAGACGCCGATAACGCCTCCAGCCGGTGAATGATGCGCTCTGCCGCCGTATGTGGCGAGAGCTTGTCGCGAATGTCAAACGCCGCCTGCGCGCCGATCCTTGCCGCAAATTCACGGTCATCAGCCAACCGGCGCATGTATGCCGCGGCGTGGTCTATGTCCGGATCGGCCCAGCGCTGGCCGACGTGATGGAGATACTCTCCTTCACCCACCGGCACCAGTCGATAATCGACCAGGCAACTGTTTTCGGGTGTCATGAATTCCATGTTGCCGGACCACGCTGTGGCGATCACCGGTTTGCCCTGGCGCATGCATTCGGCAAGCCCGAGCCCGAAGCCTTCGGCATGATGCAATGAGACGTACGCATCCGCACATCGCTGCAGCGCCTGCACATCATTGCGATCGATGACTTCGTCGCGAACCAGGATGCGCCTGTCACTCGCCGCTGCGTTCAACAGCTCACGCAATTTGTCGGGATGGCGATGGCCATTGCTGGACTTGATCAGCAGCCGCACATCCGGCCGGCCGTCAGCAAAGGCACGCTGGAACGCCTTGATCACGGCAAACGGATTCTTTCGGGTCAGGAAGGAGTTGAAATCGAAGCTGTTGAGAAAGATGAAGGTATCGTCTTCCAGACCAAAATCCATGCGCGTCAAGCCGCTGTCATCCACGTCGCCAACCGGCAACGGCACGTGCAGGAGGGGCTTGTCCGTGATTGACCCGATCACTTCGCCGATGAAACCCGACGAGACCATGATTTCATCGACCACCCGCAATGCCGGCAGCCACTCCTCCGGAAATTTCTCCAGTTCCCAGAACCAACAGGCCATGGTATGACGGCCGGCAAGACGTTCGCGCCCAATGTTCGCGATGGCGTCGTCAAGGTAGTCGGGATTGACGAATACCAAGTTGACACCGTATGGCGTGGCGGTGCAGATATGCTCATCCAGGCTGGTGTCGTCCATGCCATGCGGTATATCGATATCGATGTTGTGCACAGCCACGGGGTAGCCTTCAGCCAGCAAGGCACGCACGTACAGGCGCGCGCTCTCGCCGAGCCCGGACTGTCCGCGCGCATAGGCAAACACGTTCACACCGGCCGCGGCACCGAACTCGTGGCGACGCACTGCCACCCCGCCTGGAGAAGCAGGTAACCGCGTGCCGCCTCCCCACTTCGGTGTCCGTCGAAACTTGATCTGCGTACTGGCGCGCGAAGCGAGCTTTTCGGACACCTTGTTGCGCAACGGTTGGGGGAAATGGCGATAGATTTCCTTCAACCAGGGCTGTCCGCGAATCCAGGCCGACAAGTTGAGCAGCATGAGTCCGACGCTTCTCCGGGGTTTGCCGGCGACGCTCATCGCAGTCCTCCGATCGATATACCGGCGTTCGTATACATGCACGCCATGGATCAATTGCCCAAGGCGTATGTCAGCTCCGCACGAAGATCGACAAGATCCTCCACGCCCACGGACAGGCGAATCAACCCATCGCTGATCCCCAGCCGCTTGCGGTTGGCCGCCGGCACCGAGGCGTGGGTCATGATCGCCGGGTGTTCGATCAGGCTCTCGACGCCGCCGAGCGATTCGGCCAGCGCGAACAGCTCACAGCGTTCCAGCATGCGTCGGGCCTTTTTCAGGCCACCCTTCACCTCAATGCTGATGATGCCGCCAAAACCATCCATCTGGCGCTTCGCCAGGCCATGCTGCGGATGGCTCTTGAGACCCGGATAAATCACCCGCTCCACGGCCGGATGCTTTTCCAGCCACTTCGCCAGTTCCAGTGCGCTTTCGCAATGCGCCTTCATGCGCAGGTGCAAGGTCTTCAGGCCGCGCATCGCGAGGAAAGCGTCGAACGGGCCGGCCACGGCGCCGACCGAGTTCTGCAGGAAGCCCATTTGCTCGGCCAGTTCCTTGCTGCGGGCGACGACGATGCCGCCGACCATGTCGGAATGGCCGTTGAGGTACTTGGTGGCCGAATGCAGCACCAGGTCCGCACCGTATTCCAGCGGACGCTGGATCATCGGCGAGCAGAATGTGTTGTCGACCACCAGGATCAGGCCGTGCTTCTTCGCGAACGCCGCGACCTTGGCCAGATCGACCAGTTTCAACATCGGGTTGGTCGGCGTCTCCGCCCAGATCATCCGCGTGTTCGGCTTGAGCGCCGCCTTCATGGCGTCGGCGTCATTCAGATCAAGAAAGCTGAAATCCAGCCCGGCCGAACGCCGGCGCACTTTTTCGAACAGGCGGTAGGTGCCACCGTAGAGGTCGTCCATCGCAATGACATGGCTGCCCGAATCGAGCAGGTCCAGCACGGTCGCCGCCGCGGCCAGGCCAGAGGCGAACGCGAAGCCCGCCAAGCCACCTTCAAGATCGGCCACGCAGCGCTCGTAGGCCATCCGCGTGGGGTTCTGCGTGCGCGAATACTCGTAGCCCTTGTGCTTGCCCGGGCTCTCCTGCACGTAGGTGGAGGTGGCGTAGATCGGCGTCATGATCGCGCCGGTGCTCGGGTCGGGGTGCTGGCCGGCATGGATGGCGCGGGTGCCAAGACCGCGGTTGGTGGCTTTGCTGGGTTTATTCATGGTGACTCGCGGTTCCGCAGGCTGAGACATAGCTGGCAAAGCGTCCATTCTACTCGTCATGCTCCCTCATGCTGAACCGTGGCGGCCAGGTCGTTCAGCCGGGCCGCCACGGCGCAACTGCCTTCAACTCCCTCTGGCATGCCTCGCCTGGCCGTGACATGCGCCAGCGTATTGCACATTGCGGGCGGACACGCGATCTTTGTCCTTTCCCGCCGCACGCCGCGGGCCCCCGCTCGCCGTCGGCAGGTTGTCGATAGCCACACGAGACGCTCTGATGACGAACAGCCCCACCGCTCCCTCGCCTTCCCGGTTGCTGGAGGGGGTCGTGGACGGCATCTCGAACCACACCGTGCATGGCTGGGCGTGGCTGGGCGACGGCGATTCGGGGCCGGTTCGCGTCGAGATCCGATCCGGCCAGGCCCTGCTGGGCAGCGGTGAGGCAGGCCTGTTCCGCGCCGATCTGGCCGCCGCCGGCAAGCGCGACGGTCATTGTGCATTCGCCATCACGCTGGATCCGCCGCCGCCGCCCGATACCTTGCTGTCGGTGGTCGCCGTGGACGGCGAACAGGTACAGCCCCTGCTGGGCAGCCCGCTGAGCAGCGGGCCGCCCGCCACCGAACTGCCGCAAGCGGCGGTCGACATCCTGCCGCTGCCGATCAGCACGGCGCAATTGGAAGGCTCGCTGGATCAATGCGGCCCGCAGCGCATCCGCGGCTGGGTGCGCTGGCGCGACGGCAGCGCCCGCCCGGTCGAGCTGTCCCTGCACGAAGGCGAGCGCGAGCTGCTCCGCTTCCCGACCAGCCAATGGCGCGCCGACATCGCCGAGCTGTACCAAGGCGATGGCTGCTGCGGTTTCGACCTGGCCGTGCCCGACTCGCTTCGTGACAGCCACCTGCACCGACTGGAGCTGCGCCTGGCCGAAGGGGGGGCGCGGCTGCTGGGCAGCCCGTTCAGCGTGCGCATCGCCAACGGGCCTGCCTCCGCATCCGCGGCGCGCTTGCCGGAACCGCTCCGGCGCGATCCTGTCGGCGCGCCGGTGACGCTGTCGGTGACCGTCAATTTTTACAACATGCGGCGCGAGGCGGAGCGCACGCTGACCTCGCTGCGCAGCGACTACCAGCACGGCGCGGGCGATCTGGACTACGAGGTGCTGTGCATCGACAACGGCTCGCAGCCGCCGCTGGATGCGGATTGGGTCGCCTCGTTCGGCCCGCAGTTCCGCCTGGTTCGCCCGAGCCGGCTGCTCGCTTCGCCCTGCGCGGCGCTGAACGAGGCCGCGCTGCAGGCGCGCGGCAAGTACCTGGCGGTGATGATCGATGGCGCCCACCTGCTCACGCCGGGCGTATTCGAGCAGGCACGACTGGCATGGCGAGAGGATCCGGCCGCCGTGGTCGCGCTGCGCCATTGGTTCATCGGCGGGGATCAGCGCTGGCTGGCGCTGGCCGGCTATACCCGCGAGCTGGAGAACCAGCTGTTCGAACGCATCCGCTGGCCGGGCAACGGTTACGACCTGTTCCGGATCGGTGCGCCGATCGGCGAAAATCCCGAGCCTTGGTTCGACGGGCTCAGCGAAAGCAACTGCCTGATGCTGCCTACTGCGCTGTTCGATCGCATCGGCGGTTTCGACGAGGCGTTCGATCAGGCTGGTGGCGGTTTCGCCAACCTCGATCTGTGGCGACGTGCCAGCGAGGCGGCTACCGGCCCGCTGGTGTCGCTGATCGGCGAGGCAAGTTTCCACCAGTTTCACGACGGCACCACGACCAACGTGGACGATGCCGAAAAAGATTCGCGCGTACGCTCCTACGCCAACGCCTACCGCACGCTGCGAGGCAACGATTTCGCCGGGGTGCATCGCTCCCGTCTGGACTTTCGCGGCGGCATGCATTCGGAGTTCGCCACGGGCGTGCGCCAGCGCACGCTGCTGCCGATGCGCCTCGGCGTCACCGACCGGATCCGGCCTGGCCAGATGGCGCTGCACTTCGACGATGGTGCGCAGAGCTACCTGCAGTCGGTATACGCCGAATGCGGGTTGCAGCGCGACGTCACCTGGCTGGGCCAACCGACTGGCGTGGCGCCAGCCGACCTGGTGGGCCTACAGCAGATCATCCACCAGCTCAAGCCTGATGCCATCGCCATGGTGGGCGCCGAAACCGGCCTGGTCGCCTTCATCGACAGCGCGCTGCTGGCCACGGAGAACCCGGCTGCACGCATCCTGCATGTGGATCCAGCGGCAGTTGCCATCGCAAGGCCCTCCACCGCCCGAGTCACCACGCTGCATGGCTCACCTGACAATCCGCACATCCTCGCCACGGCGCGACACTGGGCCGGCAGCGCAGAGGCCGTGCTGGTCCTGCACGCCGCAGACCCGGACGCCGCGTTCACGTCGGCGACGCTGCAGGCCTGGGGTGCGCTCGTCTCGTACCGCTCCTGGCTGGTCTGCCTGGGTACCTTGTTCGGACAACCTTGGCTGGGTTATTCGACCCATCAGTACCTGCAGGTCATTCGCGAATTCATCAGCGGCGATCCGTCGTTCGCGATCGATCGCAGTTGGAACCGGCAATTGATCAGTGCTTGTCCGTCGGGCTTCCTGCGCAAGATCGGCGGCACGGTGACTGCCACCAACTACGACGCCACGCTGGACGACCTCGTACCTGCCTGGCACGCGCCCCTGGAGCACGCTCAATGAATCGTTTCTGGCAACGCTACATCCACCCGCTGATCGAAATCGCGCAACCGCGCCGCCTCATGGAGATCGGCGCGGATCGTGGCTGGAATACCAGCAACATCCTCACCTACTGCCGCGCCACGGGCGCCCAGGCCGACATCATCGATCCGGCGCCACAACCCGGCCTGCACGAGGTGCTGGCGCAGTTCGGCCCGGCCGAGTACCGCTATCTGCCGTTGAAGAGCGTGGCGGCCATTCCGCAGTTGGAAACGCCGGATGTAGTGCTGATCGACGGCGACCACAACTGGGCTACCGTCTACACCGAGCTGAACTTGCTGCATGCACGCGCCGAGCAGACCGGCCTGCCGCCGCCAATCATCATTTCGCATGACGTGGCCTGGCCGTATGCCCGGCGCGACATGTACTACAACCCGGATGATCTGGAAGCTTCGCAGAAACATCCCTACGCCTATCGCGGCATGCTGCCGGGCGTACCGGAACTGATCGAAGATGGCATGAACGGTGTGCTGGCCAACGCCTTGCACGAAGGCGGCCCGCGCAATGGGGTGCTCACCGCCATTGAGGACTATATCGCCAGCGTCGAAACCTATTTCACCTTCCGCAAGCTGCCGTTCTTCAACGGCCTCGGCATCCTGGTGCCGGCGGCGCGGATGACCCCCGCGCTCCAGGCATTGATCGACGGATTCTTCAGCGCCGACTACCTGCTGGAAGCCTGCATGGCATTGGAAGCCGACGGCATGCACCTGCGCGCCATCCTGACCCGAACCGAAACTTGCCTGAGCCGGCGCACCGAAGCGCTCGCTCGCGCGCGCGGAGTGATCGAGGCACAACGCGTGCGGATCGACGAACTGGAGCGCGACTGACTGCACAACCCGCCGCCTCGTCCGGCTGACTGCCGGGCCCGCTCACAGGCGCAGCGGAACCTGCTGGGTGGGGTACGCGGAAGGTGCGAAGAACCACGATTCGATCGCGTAGCGGTCCTTCGCAATCGCCGTCGGGACACCGGTGCGATGCAGGAAGTAGTGGTCAAACAAGAGCGCGTCGCCCGGTGCGAACACGGGGCTGACCGTGGCCATGCCTTCGGCTGCGATTTCGACCATACCGGGCCCGACCGACCAGCCGAAGTGCGCGCCGTGACTGCCGGTGGGCAGCACGCGTGAAAGTCGACGCGGCAGGAATTCCAGTCCCGAGGCGTCATGCCCGCAGTGCGAAAGGCTGAGCCAGAGGTTCACGCTGCGGATGTCGGCGCCCATGAAAGCGCCGTCCTGGTGCCAGTCCGCCTCGCCCTGCGTGCCCGGCACGCAGCGCAGCGTGGATTTGCCCACCGACATCATCGGTCGCTCGCCGAAATAGCCGGCGATAACATCGACGAGTCCGCGTACGTCGAACAGATCCGTGAGCTCATGCAGCATGCGCGGCGAATCGGCCAGCCACACGCCCCCCGCGCTCTCGACCCAAGGTCGGGCTTGGGCCAGTTCGCAGCCATCCTGCAGCGGCAGGCGCGAATACCAGCTGCCGTCGAACTCGCCCTCACCTTTGTCGTGCCACGCCGTGCAAGCATCAAGCGCCGCCCTGATGCCATCGGCCAACTGCAGTGCCGCAGGCTCCTCCAGCAGTCCGCGCACCAGCAGCGCGCCGTGATGGTGGATGCCTGCGGCAAGCGTCGCGGCGTTGAGCTGGCTGGCCGAGATCTCTGGCACCCCTGCCACATCGGCGAACGGGTCGGGCACTCCGGCGTGCCATGGGTCGGGCACGTCCGAGTGTGGCGGCTGCTCGACAAAACTGCGGTAGCGACACAACGCAAGCAGCCGTTCCAGCCGGTCATCCCGATACTGGCGACAAAGATCGGCAAGCCAGTCGATCGCTTCGCCGAAGCGACGTTGGCGCATCAGTTCGTGGGCACGCATGAGGCCGTCGTCCAGCAGCGCATCAGTGGTCATCGCGGCCCTCCAGCCGGTCGTGTTCCGGGGGTTGGGTAATGGGCGACGGATCGAGCCGCTGTTCGTCGCAAAGCGTGTCCACCACGGCCTGAGCCTGCCGCAGGAAGTCATCGCCCGCCGGCGCCGGCGATGCGAGCAGTCCCGCGTCCGGCCTTTCCATCAGGTGACGGAAGAACAGCGACATCACGTGACGCACTCCCTGCTCGCTGACTGAGCGGCGATCCTCGGCAAAATAGGCCGGGCCCGCCGCATTGACGATTTCGTAGGACGGAAAATAGTACACGTCCGGCAGCCTGCACGCCTGTTCCGCCGCCACCCGCAACACCGCCTTGGAATAGGTGGTCGCAGTAAGCACGTGCTGCGGTTCTGCGGTCGCCGCCAGCGGCACGGGGGATACGGTGAGGATCACCCGCAGACGCGGGTTGACCTGACGCACCTCGCCAATGAACGCACGCAGGTCGGCCGTCACCTCATCCGCAGAAAAATTGTACAGCCTGTGCTTTCCAGCGTCGAACTCACCGGCCGCGACACCGGGGCACAACGGATAGACGGCACCATCCTCGCGCGAGACCCAGCACTCGGTGAGGCCAAGGGTAAAGACGAACACGTCCATCTCGGTGAAGGCGCGCCGCACGGCCGCGAAATGCTGGCGGCGATCCTCACGGTATTCGCGCAACGAAGCGAAGCCGCCGGGCTGGATGGTCGGACGAAACGGGTCGTACCAACCCTCCGACCACGCCCACATGTCGTCGGCCGGCTCGAAGGCGCCAGTGACGCGATGCCACAGCTGGAGCAATTGGCGGGCGGTATAGATGTTGCCGTAGCGCGCCGCGTAGATGCCGTAGTTGAAGGCAGCCGCCAGTTCATCCGGCAGCAGTGGATGCGCCGGCTCGGTTTCGAAGCACGCCTGCCCCTGCTCGCGCAGGTGGCGGGCAACATGCTGTGCGAAACAGCTACCCGCCGTGACCACGCGCGCATCCACGCCGATTCGGAACGGCGGCGGTGTCACGGGGTCGATGTCGGCGCTGGTGCGATAGGCCATCGCGCGGCTCCATCGCTGTACGTCGGGAATGTTCTTGTAGGGATGGCTCATGCCAGGCCCTTCATCTGCTGCAGAACCAGTTCGCCATAAGCCACGTTGGCGTGAGCGCCGTCACCGTAAAAGGCTTCACGCATGAACCCGTCGGCATCCATCGCTTCGGCCGGACAGCGCAACAACTTCGTGTCATTCGCGCGGCACCAGTCATCGAGTATTTGCGTGTGCAGCCGCCATAGCTTGAGGCGGAACGGGGCTGGCGAGATTTCATGGCACATCCCGGGATACAGCGGCCACGGGATGTCGGCATGCATACGCCCTGCATCGGCATACGGCGGCGGCGGTTCGACATGGAACAGCGCCCCGGTACAGAACTGGCGCAATTGCGTCATCAGTGCCAGATAGTCTGTCATCAGTGATTCAAGCATGCCCCGGACCGCCAGCACCGGCAGGATCTCGGCGAGCGGATCGAGCGACAGATCCGGTTGAGCGGGCAGCACGAAATCGAAGCGGCGCGGATGCACCAGCATGCCGAGGACGCCGTGGGCTGCGCCGCCCATCAGCGAGAACAACGGCCCAGGATGTCGACGCAGTCGCAGCTCGATGTCCAACGATAAACGCGGCACACCGTCCTCGCGCAGAATCGCCCGGGGCATCTCCCAGAAGTTCATTGCCTGCAGCGGGACCTCCAGTTTCACGGCGGCCTGTGCCACGCAGGCGACATGGCTGTGGCCGATGCACAGCAGTGGGTCGCACGCACCCGGTTGTTGCTTTGAAGTGAACATTACGCCACCGAAGTCTGTGACTGGCGTATTTCCTCCGGACCGTTGACGTCCTTCACGATGAAAGGTGCGCTCGATAAAAAGCACCACTCGCGCGGGGGAAAAGCCAACTCAAACGGTTCGCCAGAAAGCGTGAGGTTGGGATTGTAAGCGGGATCCCATTCCAGCTGACTGCCCCATCGACGCTTCATGAACTCCACTTCACCCATGAAACGCGTCCATTTCTCCGTCGTGTCTTCATGTCCGCGCGACGCAGATTCGTGATGGTAAAGCTCGGCAAATGGCGTCCATATGTTGGTATAGCCAAGCTGCCTCAGCCGCAGGCAGAAATCGATGTCGTTGAAGGCGACCTGCAAATCGGTGTCCAGACCACCCGCTTCGAGATAGACCTCACGCCGCACCATCAGGCAGGCGGCGGTGACTGCACTCATGCCCTGCACCAGCCTTGCCCGCGCCATCTGTCCCGGGAAGCCGCGCGGCATGCCGGAGTAAGGATGCGCCGCCACGCCGTGTACCCCGGTCACCACACCGGCATGCTGGATGGTGTCGTCGGGGTAGTACAGCATGGCTCCCACGGCACCCACACGTGGGCGGAGCGCCTGACTCGCCAGCTCCTCCAGCCAGTCCGGAGTGATCACCTCGACGTCATTATTGAGCAGGCAGATCAACTCGCCGCGGCAACCGCCCACGGCATCGTTATTGATGCTCGAGTAGTTGAACGGCTGATCGTGCTTGCGCACCCGCACCTTCGGGTGATCATTGAAACTGGAGAGATACGCAAGCGACTCCGGCTCGACGGACTGGTTGTCCACGACGAGGATCTCGTAGCGCGGATACGTCGTCCGCTCCAGAATCGATTCCACGCACCGGCGCAACAGGTCCAGCCGATCCCGGGTCGGCACGATGATGCTGATCGACGGCGGCGATGTGGGCGTAGGGTAACGGACGCGGAATGCACCCATCATGCCGTCGATCTCGAGCACTTCGGCCGCCACGCCGGTCCGCTCGAGATGCCCTTGCAGCGCACGGCGACCGGCTTCGTGGGCGTAGCATTTCTCGCCCACGCCCTGTGCGGTCGATCCCGCAATCGCCCGCCAGTGGTAGAGCACCACCGGCACATGTCCAATCTGCTCCGGTGCCAGCCGCTCGCTACAGCGCAGCGCCAGATCCCAATCCTGGCTGCCTTCCAGCCCTTGGCGGAAACCGCCTACAGCATTCACCAGCGCCCGCGAATAGACGCCCAGATGGCTGACACAGTTCTGCCCGAGCAACAGGTCGGGATTCCAGTCGGGTTTGAAGTAGGGATCATAGCGCTGCCCATCGGCGTTGATCTTGTCCTCGTCCGTGTAGACGAACTGCCATTGCGGATGACGCCGCCATGCCCCGATGACCGTGGCCAGCGCCACCGGATGCAATTCGTCGTCGTGGTCGAGCAAGGCGATCCAATCGCCCTGGGCAATGGCCAGCGCGCTGTTCGACGCTGCCGAAATATGGCCGTTGCTCTCGCGCCAGATGATGCGGATCCGCGAATCGTGCGCGGCGTAGTGCTCCAGCACCTCGCGTACCTGCGGCAGGGTGGACGCGTCGTCGCATATGCACAATTCCCAGTGTGGATAGGTCTGCGCAAGCACACTGTCCAGGCAACGCCGCAGCCATTTCTCGGGAGTGTTGAAAGTGGGCAGCAGGATAGAGACCAGCGAGTCCGGGGACATTTCGGACGACACGCGGGACTGGTCATACAAATTCAGCCAGCGCTCGTAGGTCGGCGCCTTGATGTTGCCATGGGCAACATATTGTTCATGCAACCACGACGCGAAGGCGTGGCGACCGCCCAGCCCCCGCAGCTTGCGCCAGGCATCCAGCATCAGTTCGCGATGACCGGAACCTTGCGTCACGCGGCTCTTCGCCACCGCGCGCAGCATGCGCCAGGCGGCCCCGATGCGGCCGATCCGCCTGAGTCCGAAGCCCTCCACCCGGAACCTGCATGGAGCACTGGCGGGGTCGAAGCGCAGCCGCTGGACGGCGAACGGGAACAACACCACACCAACATGACGCCGCGCACCGCGTCGCACGAAACCCAGGTACAGGGACCAGGTTTCGTGCATACCGTAGCCGTAGTCCATGTAGAGCATCGGCTCCAGCCAGTCACCATCGATGTCCTCCAGCTCGATCGAAAGGCGGTACCAGCCCGCTTTCAGGGGAAAGCCCCCGGCTATGCATGCAAACTTCGGATCGTTGCCGCTGGCCTGCCACCAACCCGGTCGGCCCGCCGCCGGCTCCAATTGGTCGAGTGGCTGCAGAGCCAGCGACATGCCACGCAACCGCCGACGCCAGCGGCCCAGGGCGCTACACAGGCCGTGCCACAGCGATGGATACATGGAAGATAGGCTCCGCTGCTCACTGCCCACGCTTGATGAACCTCCTCAGCCGAGGCCAGAAGCCACGCCTTGCCAGCAGATTGATACCCTGCTGGAGCTGCTGCAGGGCGAGCGTCACTTCCTCTCGCTGTTGCGAGAATGCATGGGTCAGGCTCTGCACCTCGTCCCGCTGCTGCGAGACCGCCTGGGACAGATTCTGCACCTCGCCCCGTTGCTGCGAGAACGCCTGGGCCAGGCTCTGCATCTCACCCCGTTGCTGCGAGAACGCCTGGGCCAGGCCCTGCATCTCGCCCCGTTGCTGCGAGAACGCCTGGGACAGGTTCTGCACATCCACTCGTGCGCGCGCATACCGACGCATGCTGACGGCAGCCTGTTGTTCCAGCAGACGATGCAACGCGGGATCGGAAACCACCAGTTCGTAATCGACGCGGATGGTGATTTGCAAGCCGTCGTCGCCGACCACTTCTGCAAGAGCACTGCCGATCTCGAACTCCACATTCGGATCGCCATCAAAACTGACCAACCGCAGGGTATGCATGCCGGCAGCATCCACCCATTCGCCGTTGACATGACCCAGTCGACCGGGCAACTGCGGTAACTCTTTCACGTGCGAATCGGCTCCCTCCTGCAGCATGACCCGCTTCAAACCGTAGATCCCGGGGAAGTCGGCCGGATCGAACCGCAGGTAATCCGGACGAATGCCCACCGGCAAACGGAACTGCAGGTCCACCGTATCGTCGGTGGCATCGACCGGCTGGGAGATCATGCGGCTTTCGTCGTAGGCCTCGTCCCGCCCCCGATAGAACAGCTGGCAGACCACCGGCTGTGGTTCGGTGACCGCCGTCGTCGGCCGGTCGTCGCCATCCACCAAGGTGCCGGCCAGCGCTTCGAAAAAGCCGCGCATCGCTTCAGGCGAATCGCCGGCCTCCCGCATGAAGGCCGAGAATGCCGCCGGCAACTGCGAACCCACAGCCACCACGCCCAGACCGTGGCTGTGCCTGAAGTCGAAACAGGCGTACCGGCTCGACAGCTCCCCGAAGAATCTGTCGACGCCGAAACCGCGTTCGCGCTCGCTCGTGTCGTGCAACAGCACCACGGCACGATCGCTGAGCTTCGGCAGCCAGCTTTTGAAGTCGTGGCGCACCGCGTCGTACGTGTGCAGTCCGTCGATGTGCAGCAGGTCGATGCTGCCGTCCTCGAACTGCCCCACGGCACCGTCGAAGCTGGCGCGCAGCAATCGGGAAAAATCGCCATATAGCGGGTCATGCCGAGAGCGAAGCGACCGATAGACCTGCTCTCCGTAATGCAGGGCATGTTCATCGCCTTGCCAGGCATCCACTGCCGTGCACCGGCAAGACAATTCCAGCGCGCGCACCGCCTGACAGAACGCCATGTAGGAATTGCCCGAATGGGTGCCGAGCTCCACCAGGCAGCGTGGCCGCAGAAGGTCGACGACAAGATAGGCGAACGGGATATGGCCGACCCAGCCGAAGGGCGGCACGATGCGTGGCCGCATCAACACCAACGAATGGTTTTCGAGGTGAAAATTACGGTTCATGTGCTGCCCGTTCCAGTCGTACATCGAGCATGGGTATGCCGATCAATCCCGAAGCAAGAGTGCCGCCTATTGCCGTGAATCGTAACGCTTCGTGCAGCCAGTGCTGGATCACGTGCTGCTCCTGGGTTCCTTCGGCCAGGCCGGCCGCGACGAAATAGTCGCCCGGAAGTAATCGCGGCATGACAAAGCGGAAACTGGCATGCAGTGTTTCACCGGGAGTGACCGCGAAGTCGCCTTCGTGGCAGAGCACCGTGTTGTCGCCAAACAGTAGCTGGCCAAGCCGATCCTTCACGTAGAAGCCCACGATGACGTTGTCGATCGCACCCTCTGCGAGAAGATCGATTTCCAGCGTCGCGCATTCGCCGGCCACGACCATCGCCACCGCATTCCCGCTTTCGTTGCGAAACGCCACGTGCGTGATTTGCGCCTTGCATTCTCCGAACCCTTCGATATCTGGCTTGAATGGAAAGACCCGGAGATCGTTGCGCAGAGTCGAGCGGTCCATCAGCTCCTGCCGCGAATCCACCTGAGCGGGAAGCATTTCGCGCGCCTTGTGAAGCCGTGTTGGTCCGCGCGCGCTTGCCCCGCCCTGGCGTTCGATCACGGAGGCCTCGATATAAGCCTCCATCACCGTACGCGCATTGCCGATGCGCTGCACGCGGCCGCGCTCCAGCCAGATCGCCCGCTCGCACAGGCTGGTCACCGCGCCACCGTCGTGACTGACGAAAAGCATGGTGCCGCGCTTTCGGAATTCGCGCAGATAGCGCATGCACTTCTGCATGAAGAAGGCATCGCCCACGGCCAGTGCCTCGTCGATGATCAGGATATCCGCGTCCACGTGCGTCACCACGGCGAAGGCCAGGCGCATCACCATGCCGGTAGAATAGCTACGCACCGGCTGGTCGACAAAATCACCGATCTCGGCATAGGCAAGGATGTCGTCGATACGCGCATCGACCTCGCTGCGGCTCAGGCCGAGGATCGAGGCATTCAGATATACGTTCTGGCGACCGGTGAATTCGGGATTGAAGCCACTGCCGAGCTCGAGCAGGGCAGCTACCCGACCATGGACGGCAGTACGGCCCTCACTGGGCCTGAGCGTGCCGGCGATGAGCTGGAGCAAGGTCGACTTGCCGGCGCCGTTGCGGCCGACGATGCCCAGCGTCTCGCCACGCCGAACCTCGAAATCGATCCCGCGCAATGCCCAGAATTCGCGATAGAAGCGCTGCCTGCCGCCAATCAGGCTTTGCAGCATCCGATGTACCGGCTTGTCGTAGAGCTGATAGCACTTGCCGAGCCCGCGGACCTCGATCACGGCTTCGGTATTCGGCACTGCCAGGGTCGGAACCGACTCAGAGGACATCGGCAAACCCATCCCGAGTGCGCTGAAACCAGAAATAGCCGAACAGCAGCACGGCCAGCGCCGCCAGTGTATACAGGCCGAGCGCATGCCAGTCCGGTGGCTGTCCGAACAGCACGAGCTGACGTGTCTGTTCGATCATCGTGGTCAGTGGATTGAACACGATCCAGTCACGGTACGGCTCCTTCAGATTCGACGCCGGGTAGAACACCGGACTCAGGAACATCAGCATGGTCGAAATCACCCCTGCAACCTGGGTGACATCGCGAATGAACACGCCCAGCGAGGCCATCAACCAGCTCACGCCACACAGCAACAGCACGTAGGGCGCATACAGCACGGGCAGATACAACACGGTGGGATGCAAGGCGTGCTTGGAAAGCAGCACGAAAATCAGCAATACCACCAGGCTGAGAAAGGCGTTGAAAAGAGACGAGGCCACCATCACGCAAGGCAGGATGGCCAGCGGGAACACCACCCGCTTGACCAGGTTGCTCTGCGAGACGATCACGGTCGGCGCACGCACAAGGCACTCGCTCAGCAGCGAGTGCACGATCATCCCGCAGAAGATCATCAGCGAAAAATCGATCCCCGACGCCATGTTCGGCCAGCGCATGCCCAGGAATACGCGGAAGGCCAGCGTATACACGGCCAGCATCAGCAACGGGTTGAAGAACGACCACAGCAGGCCGAGGAACGACCCGCTGTAGCGCCCGGCCACATCGCGCTTGGCAAGTTCCCAGAATACGTCCCGCCTTGCCCAGATGCGCCTCGACAGCGACATGTTTGCTGCTTCCATCCTTATCCTGCACCTTGCCCGAATATCGCCAGACCCCGAAGCGTCGCCGACCAGCCGCCTGTAACCATCTGCCTGCTCCCCAACTCCGCCATCATTCAATGGCAAACTATGTGCTTGTTCCGCCGGACGCTGGCCTGGCTGCTCCGGTCAAACCATACCAGCCGCAGACGCACCATTCGCGCCCGAATGTCCGTCCATATGACACCAAAGAAGGTGCAATGAACAGCCCATCCAATCACATCCATCCAGTACTGGTCACCGGCGGAGCCGGTTTCATCGGCGCCAATTTCGTACTGCAGGCGATCACCGACGGCCTGCGGGTCATCAACCTGGACAAGCTCACCTACGCCGGCAACCCGGACACACTGGCATCGTTGCATGGCAACGACCGCCATCATTTCGTTCACGGCGATATCGGCGACCGGACGCTGGTGGCCAGGCTGCTGGCCGAACACCGGCCGGACGCCATCGTCAATTTCGCCGCCGAATCGCACGTGGACCGCTCGATCGACGGCCCGGCCGAGTTCGTGCAGACCAACGTGGTCGGCACGCTGGCCCTGCTCGAAAGCGCCCGCGACTACTGGCGCAGCCTCGAGGGCGCCGCCCGCGACGGCTTCCGCTTCCTGCATGTATCGACCGACGAGGTCTACGGCTCGCTGGGCGCCGAGGGCAAGTTCACCGAGACCACGCCATACGCGCCGAACTCGCCCTACTCCGCGTCGAAGGCTGCCTCCGATCACCTGGTGCGTGCGTTCCACCACACCTACGGCCTGCCGGTGCTGACCACCAACTGCTCGAACAACTACGGGCCGTACCAATTCCCCGAAAAACTCATCCCGCTGGTGATCCAGAAAGCGCTGGCCGGCGAATCGCTGCCGGTCTACGGCGACGGGAAGAACATACGCGACTGGCTGTTCGTGGGCGATCACTGCAGTGCGATCCGCCGCGTACTGGAGGCTGGCCGCGTCGGCGAAACCTACAACGTGGGCGGCAATGCCGAGCGCGAGAACATCGCGGTGGTGAAGACGATCTGCGCCCTGCTCGACGCTAGCCAGCCGCTGGCAGGCGGCAAGCCGCGCGAATCGCTGATCAGCTACGTGAAGGATCGCCCCGGCCATGATCGCCGTTACGCGATCGACTCCGGCAAGCTGCAGGGCGAACTGGGCTGGAAGCCGTCGCAGACTTTCGAATCGGGTATCGCGCAGACGGTGGACTGGTATCTCGCCCACCAGCCGTGGGTAAAACGCGTGCTCGACGGCAGCTATCGCATGGAGCGGCTCGGATCATGAGTACCCAGAAAGGCATCATCCTCGCCGGCGGTTCCGGCACCCGGCTGCATCCGATCACCCGCGCGATCAGCAAGCAGTTGCTGCCGGTGTACGACAAACCGATGGTCTACTACCCGCTGGCCACCCTGATGCTGGCCGGCATCCGCGAGGTGTTGCTGATCAATACCCCGCACGAGCAGGACATGTTCCTGCGTCTGCTCGGCGACGGTTCGCAGTGGGGCATCGATATCCGCTACGCGGTGCAACCGTCGCCGGACGGCCTCGCCCAGGCCTTCACCATCGGCCGCGACTTCGTCGACGGCAAGCCCAGCTGCCTGGTGCTGGGGGACAACATCTATTACGGCCACGGCTTCACCGAACGACTCAAGCGCGCCGCCGCCCGCGAGCATGGGGCGACCGTGTTCGGCTACTGGGTGAAGGATCCCGAGCGCTACGGCGTAGCCGAGTTCGACGCCAGCGGCAAGGTGATCGGACTGGAGGAAAAGCCCGCGCAGCCCAAGTCCCACTACGCCGTCACCGGCCTGTATTTCTACGATGCCCGCGTGTGCGATTACGCCGCGGCGCTGAAGCCCTCGCCCCGTGGCGAACTGGAAATCACCGATCTCAACCGCTGCTATCTAGACGACGGCTCGCTGCACCTGGAGCAACTGGGCCGCGGCTTCGCCTGGCTTGACACCGGCACGCACGAATCGCTGATGGAAGCGGGCAACTACATCCAGACGATCGAGAATCGGCAGGGCCTGAAAGTGTGCTGTCCGGAAGAGATCGCCCACTTCAACGGCTGGATCGACGACGAGCAGTTGCTGCGCCTGGCCGAGCCGCTGGCCAAGACCGGCTACGGCCAGTACTTGCAGAACCTGGTGCGCGAGGGGCACGCCCGATGAAGGTGATCGAGACCGCCCTGCCCGGCGCGCTGATCCTGGAGCCGCAGGTGTTCGGCGATGCCCGCGGCTTCTTCTACGAGAGCTACAACGAGGCGAAGTATCGCGAGGCCGGTGTCGACCACCGCTTCGTGCAGTCCAACGTGTCGCGCTCGGCGCGCGGCGTGCTGCGCGGCCTGCACTACCAGTGGCCGAACCCGCAGGGCAAGCTGGTCAGCGTGCTCGAGGGCGAGGTCTACGACGTGGCGGTGGACATCCGCCGCGGCTCGCCCACGTTCGGCCGCTCCATCGGCGTGATGCTGACGGCCGACAACCATCGCCATTTCTGGGTGCCGGAAGGCTTTGCACACGGCTTCTGCGTGGTCTCCGACTTCGCCACCTTCAGCTACCAGTGCACGGCGCTGTACGACCCGAAGGCCGACGCCGGCATCCGCTGGAACGACGCGGCGCTCGGTATCGACTGGCCGATCAGCGCACCGCTGTTGTCGGACAAGGACGGCAAGACGCCACTATTGCAGGACGTGGATCCCGGGCGGCTGCCGGTCTTCGTGCCGTGAACATCCTGCTGCTGGGCGCCAATGGCCAACTGGGCCGAACGTTTCTCGAACATGGCGGCCTCGCCGCCAGCGGCAACCTGGTCGCCGCCAGCCGCGATGGCGCGCATGGGGCAACCGTCGATCTGGCCAATCCGGCCAGTCTGGCCGCCACGCTCGACCGCATCCAGCCGGACCTGATCGTCAACGCCGCCGCCTACACCGCGGTCGATCGTGCCGAGCAGGAACAGGCGCTGGCCAACCTTGTCAATCGCGACGCCGTCGGCATGCTCGGCCACTGGGCGGCGGCGCACGACGCGCTGATGCTCCACTACTCCACCGATTACGTATTTGACGGCCGCCAATCGCAACCCTATGCGGTGGATGCGCCCACCGCGCCGCTCGGTGCCTACGGCCGCAGCAAGCTGGCGGGCGAACAGGCGCTGCAGGACAGCGGCGCGAAGCATCTGACCTTTCGCACCGCCTGGGTCTATGCCGCGCACGGCAGCAATTTTCTGCGCACCATACTGCGCCTGGGCGCCGAACGCGAGGAACTACGCGTGGTGGCCGACCAGCACGGTGCGCCGACCGACACCAGCCTGATCGTCGAAGCCAGCCTGGCTGCCCTCGCTCGCTGGCAGCACGCCGACCCGACGCAGCGCGCGTCGCTGAATGGCACACACCATCTGGTCGCCAGTGGCGCCACCAGTTGGCATGGCTTCGCCAGCGCAATCTTCGCGCAGGCCGTCGCGCGCGGACTGCTCGCCCGTGCGCCGCGGGTGCTGCCGATCACCACTGCCGATTACCCGACGCCGGCGCAGCGACCGGCCTGGTCGCTGCTGGACAATCGCGAATTCCAGCAGACCTTCGATTTCCCGCTACCCGACTGGCGCGACGGACTGGGCCAGGTGATCACCCACCTTGTCCCACCATCAACGTAGGAGCCCGCTCGCGGGCGATGCTCCTGCTCTGATGCCTCGATGAAAGATCAAAGCAGGAGCATCGCCCGCGAGCGGGCTCCTACCGGTCGTTCGAGGCACATGGCCCCGGGCAGACACGGATGGCCTGTTTGGCTCACAATCTTGTGGATTCTCTCCATGGCAACCTGCGGAACGACATGTTGATCCCCCTCATCCTCAGCGGCGGCAGTGGCACGCGGTTGTGGCCGGTGTCGCGCAAGAACCTGCCCAAGCAATTCCTGGCGCTGGCTGGCCGGGGCACGCTGTTCCAGCAGACCGTCGCGCGCACCCGGCAGTTGCCGGAGGTGGCCGCGCCAATCGTGGTGGCCAGCGAAGACCATCGATTCCTCGCTGCCGATCAGTTGCTGGAAGCTGGCATCGAGGGCGCCACCATCGTGCTCGAACCACTGGCACGCAATACCGCGCCGGCGATCGCGCTGGGAGCGCTGCAGGCACTGCAGCGTGATCCCGAGGCGATCCTGCTGGTGTTGCCGGCCGACCACCTGATCGGTGACCAGGCCGCCTTCGTCGAAGCCGTGCAGCAGGCGTGGCCACTGGCCGAAAAGGGCTGGTTGGTCACGTTTGGCGTGCGCCCGGATCGCGCGGAAACCGGCTTTGGCTACATCCGTCACGCCGAAGCGATCGACAACCACGGTTTCCGGGTCGGTCAGTTCGTCGAGAAACCCGACCAGGCCACCGCCGAATCCTATCTCGCCGATGGCAGCTACGACTGGAACTCCGGCATGTTCCTGTTCCAGGCCTCGCGTTATCTGGAAGAGCTCGCCGCCCACGCCCCCGTGATGCTGGCCGCCGTGCGCGAGGCGCATGCAAAGGCCAGCACCGATCTGGATTTCGTGCGCGTCGATCGCGACGCGTTCGCCAGGGTGCCCGACGACTCGATCGACTACGCGGTGATGGAAAAGACGCAGCGCGCCGCGGTCATCCCGGTCAGCTGCGCGTGGAGCGACATCGGCTCGTGGTCGGCACTGTGGCTCAGCGGCGGCAAGGACGCCGACGGCAACCTGCGCGAAGGCGACACCATGCCGGTGGACACCCGCAACTCGCTGCTGCGCTCACACGATCGCCACCTGCTCGCCACCGTCGGCGTCGACGACCTGATCGTGGTGACCACCCCGGACGCCACCCTGGTTGCACATCGCGACGCTGCGCAGGACGTGAAGAAGATCGTCGAACAACTGAAGGCCGCCGGCCGCAGCGAACACTCTTTGCACCGCATGGTCTACCGGCCGTGGGGCAACTACGACTCGCTGGAAGAAGGCGAGCGCTTCCAGGTCAAGCGCATCGTGGTCAAGCCGGGCGCTTCCCTGAGCCTGCAGAAGCACCATCACCGTGCCGAGCACTGGATCGTGGTCTCCGGCACCGCCGAAGTCACCTGCGACGACAAGGTGTTCCTGCTCGGCGAAAACCAGAGCACCTACATCCCGCTGGGCAGCAAGCACCGCCTGCGCAATCCCGGCAAGGTCGCGCTGGAACTGATCGAGGTGCAGTCCGGCAGTTATCTGGGCGAAGACGACATCGTGCGCTACGACGATGTTTATGGGCGCGTCTGAATGATGCTGGGCATCTGCGGTCTATGAAAGTAATTCGCGTTTAGCTACCTCCGCCCCTTCATCCACGCAACAAGTCCCCCGCCTCGGCGGTATGAAAATGCCTCTTGAAAGCCACCTCGCCCGCGGCAGGCTCCTCCAGCTCGCGCGCATGCCGATGCCCTGCATACACCGCATGCGCGATCAGGCCGGGCGCTTCGGCGTCGCCGATGCAGCGCAGTGAACGGATGCCGGCGTCGGCCCATTCGGCTTCGCGCAGCAGCAGGTCCTGATACAGCGCATCGTGCGGCAGCCGCGCGGTAATGGTGACCACAGCATCGCAGGGCTGTTCGCGCTGCCGGTGATCCCAGACGTTTTCCAGGCTCAGCGTGCTGCCGCGGAATGCGCTGATGTCGTGCGACACCAGCGCCTCGATGCCGAGTTCGGCCATGCGTTTGCGGATATGCCGGTAGTCCAGGGTGTGCTGGCTCCACGGCGCGATGCTGTCTTCCGGCGTCACGTAGACCACGTCGCAGCCACGCTGGCGCAGCAGCTCGGCGGCGACGCTGGCGTAGTAGAAACCGTCGTCGTCGAACACCGCCACGCGGCCTTCCGGCAAACGGCCGTCCATCAGGTCGTCCGGCGTGTAGATGCGCGCGCCGCCGGTGAAGCCGTCGATGGCGGCGCCGTGGCTGCGGCCGTAGCCGTCGCGGCGCCAGTGGCAGCCGGTGGCGAGCACCACGTGTTCGGCGCCGAAGTCGAGCACGTCCTGCGCGGTCAATGCCGAATCGAGATAGACGGCCACATTCGCGAGCTTGTTGATCTGGCCAACGCGCCAGTCGCGCACGCGCGCCCATTCGGCCAGGCCCGGCATGCGCGCTTCGCGGGTGACACGTCCACCCAGTTCCTTGCGTGCCTCGGCCAGGTTCACCTCGTAACCGCGCTGGCCCAGCGCGCGGGCGGCCTCCAATCCCGCAGGACCTGCGCCCACCACCAGCACGCGGCTGGCCGAGCGCTTCGGCGCGATGCGTTCGGGGTGCCAGCCCTTTCGCCATTCCTCGCCCATGGTCGGGTTCTGCGTGCAGCGGATCGGCGAGATGGTCATGTCGCCGGAAACGCAGATGTTGCAGCCGATGCATTCGCGGATGTCGTCGCTGCGCCCTTCCTCGATCTTCCTCGGCAGGAACGGATCGGCAATGGATGGCCGCGCACAACCGATCATGTCCAGCACGCCGCGCTTGAGCTGCGAGACCATGGTGTCGGGCGAGGTGAAGCGGCCCACGCCGACCACCGGCTTGCTGGTGGTCTTTTTCACGAAGTCGATGAACGGCTCCTGCGCACCTTCGGCGGCGAAGCGCGAGGGCACCGAGTCGTTGTACCAGGCGGCGAGGTTCACGTCCCACAGGTCGGGCAGCTCGGCCAGCATGGCGACGATCTCCTTCGCCTCGGCCAGCTCGACGCCGCCGGGGCCCAGCAATTCCTCGGTGGCGAAACGCAGCGCCACCGCACAGGTGTCGCCGACGGCATCCTTGGTGTCTTGCAACACTTCGCGCAGCAGCCGCACGCGGTTTTCCAGCGAGCCACCGTATTCGTCGCTGCGCTGGTTGCGCCGGCGCTGCAGGAAGTGCATCGCCAGCGACAGGTCGTGCGCGGCATAGACGTAGATGATGTCCATGCCGGCGCGGCGGCCGCGGATCGCCGCCTCGCGATGCCAGCGGCGGTATTCGCGGATGTCGTGCCTGGTCATCGCCCGCGCCTGCGACGGATAGCCGTATTTGGACGGCTGGTGCGACGGCGCAATCAGTACTTCGCGCGAATACAGGTTGGACGCGGTGGGGCCGTTGTGGGTGAGCTCCAGCGCGGCCAGCGCGCCGTGCGCGTGCACCTTATCGCACATCAGCGCCAGCGCGGGGATGTCGCGGTCGTCCCACAGCCGCGCTTCCACGTACGGAGTGAGGTCGCCGCTGGGGTGGATCTCGCATTCCTCGGTGGAGACCACCGCCCAGCCGCCCTCGGCCTTCACCTCGCGCATCGCCGCGTGCGCCAGCGGCATCGCATGGCCCATGCCGTTGCAATGCGGCACCTGGAAGAAGCGGTTCTTCGCGGTGACCGGGCCGATCTTCAGCGGGGTGAACAGGAGGTCGTAGCGGGGATCGCGCATCGTGCTCAGGCCTCGAGGGGAGCGGCCGGCTTGCGGCGCAGTCGCATGAAGACATACAGCGGCAGGCCGGCGGCGATCAGGCCCACCGCATACACGAACGGCTCGCCGCCGATGCCGACGAAGGCGAACACCACATAGGCCACGCCGACGCCGGCCACCAGCAGCACGCGGCGCCCGCTGCAGCCCGGCGTGCCGCGCCGCCACAACACCGCCAGCGCCAGCGCGCAGCACAGGTACAACGGCAGGTTGGCGGCAGTCACCACGCGGGTGAGGAAGGTGAACGCGGCCACCAGCGAGCGGCTGTAGCTCATCCACACCATCACCGAAGCCAGCACCCCGGTGATCAGCAGCGCGATCGCCGGGGCGCCATGGCGGTTGCCGCGGGTGAACAGCGGCGGCAGCACGCCGTTGTCGGCCATGGTGCGGGTCAGCTGGCCGGCCAGCAGGGTCCAGCCGTTCAATGCGCCCAGTCCGCTGATCACCACGAACAGCGCCAGCCAGCGACCGAAGCCGGCGCGACCGAAGCGGTCCATCAGCAAGGCAAACGGCGCGCTGGCGTTGGCCAGCACGTCCTGCCGCAGCAACAGTAGCGGCACGGTCGAGACGACGACGTAGATCAGCGCGACCAGCACGGCACCGGCCATGGTGGCGCGCGGAATGGTGCGACCGGGATCATTTACGCGGCTGGCCGGAATGCTGGCCGACTCGATGCCGAGCATCGCGAACAGCGCGATGGTGGAGGCGGCCATCACGCCGGCGAACGTCACCGGCGTGGTCGGCGGATGCGCCACGTAACTGCCCGGCGAAGTCAGCAGCACCCAGCCGCCGAGCAGCGCGATCGCCAGCATCGGCAGCAGCTTCAGCGTGGTGGTGACGATCTGCACCACGCCACCAGTGCGTACGCCGAACAGGTTGACCAGCACGAACATCCACACCAGCGCCAGCGCGAACCACACCGGCGGGACCACATCGAGCCCCGGCATCACCACGGTCAGGTAGCCGACCACGCCGGTGGCCAGCGCCGCGTTGGTCAGCCACAGCGAGACCCAGTACGCCCACATCGACATGTAGGCCGGCAGTTCGCCGAGCGTCTCGCGAACATAGCCGTAGGGACCATCGGCGCCCGGCAGCGCGGCCGAAAGATGCGCGAACACCCGCGCCAGGGTGAGACAGCCGAACAGGGTGATGCCCCAGCCGATCAGCGCGTTGAAACCATACGGCGCCAGCGAGGACGGCAGCAGGAAGATGCCCATCCCGATCACGTTGCCGACCACCAGCGCGGTGCAGGTCCAGAAGCCGATCCGGCTGCGATCACGCATGGCGGCCCTGCCGGTCAGTTCAGCGGACGCAGAAGCGGGCGGCACACGCTCATGCGGACTCGCCGGCGGGGCCGGCGTACGCCGCCCGCAGCAGGTTCTGGAAATGCCACACGCCGCCCTCGCGCTTCGGACACAGCCGGCCGGGCGTGTAGGCACCGGAGGCCAGCCCGCGCTGCACCGCCTCGCAGATCCCGATGTCCTCGTTCTGCACTTCGTCGCTGAAGCTGCGGTCGGCGTCCATGCGTGCCTGCGCCTTGGCATCCTGCGCGTAGTAGTAGTCGAACACGATGCGGCAGCGGCCCGGGCCCAGCGGCAGGATGCGGTTGGTCTGCAGTCGGCCCGGCATGATGTTGAGCATCACGTTGGGATAGATGAAGTAGTAGAACGCCTCGCCGTCGCCGTAGATGTCGCTGCTGTTGCGCAGCGGCGAGGACTGCAGCGAATGCCAGGCGAACAACTCGGTATCGTAGGCGCGGTAGTCGAGCACCTTCGACAGGCCCGGGTGCACGTGCGGCAGGTGGTAGCCCTCGAGGAAGTTGTCGACGTAGACCTTCCAGTTGCAGTCGATGTCGTAGGTGTCGCGGCGCAGGTAGCGCATCGCCGCCAGGTCGATCGGCGCGATGCGCTCGGCAATGCCGGCATAGACCTCGTCGAACGGCGGCACCTCCTCGTCCAGCGCCACGAATACCAGCCCCTGCCACTCGTGCACGCGCAGCGGCGGCAGGCGGATGTCCTCGACCCGGAAATCGCAGGCATCCTGCATTTCCGGCGCGCTGCGCAGCTGGCCTTCGAGGGTGTAGGTCCAGCCGTGGTACTTGCAGTGCAGCGCCCGTGCGCCCTTGCCGTTGCACAGCGCCAGCGGCCCGGCACGGTGGCGGCAGACATTGGGAAAGGCGCGCAGCACGCCGTCCTGTCCGCGCACCAGCAGCAGCGGCACGCCGCCGATCTGCTCGATCACGTGGTCGCCCGGCCCGGCCAGTTCTTCCCGGTGTGCCACCAGCTGCCAGCTGCGCGCGAACACCGCACGCTGCTCCATCGCCAGCATCGCCTCGCCCGCGTAATAGCGCGCCGGCAAGGCACGCGCGCGGTTGAGCTCCTTGGCTATCGTGTCATCAGGCATGACGGATTCGACCCCTGGATGGAATGGACGCGACAGCGGTCTTCGACACCATCCGCAGGCTCTGCGCGTTCCGACCAGTGTATGCCCGATTCCGTCCTGCGTGGGCGGCACGGTGGCGGCCTCGTGATCGCGCCCACTATCACCCGGCCATGTTCGGATGTAGATTGGGGCGATCCTCCTGAGGAGCCGCCGTCGCCGATGCCATGCGTTGAGTTCTTGCTGCGTCGCGCGGAATTTGACTCGCCGCGGACGGCCATCCTGCCACGGCGAACCCGGTCATGAGCCAGGTGTCGGCGACGGGTACCCTGGACCAGGCGCTGGCGCATGCCGGGCGCCTGCTGGAAACCGACCCGGCACAGGCGATCGAGCAACTCGACGAAATCCTGCAGGTAGCCGAAGGACACCCGGCCGCCTTGCGGCTGCTGGCCATCGCGCGATCGCTGCAGGGCGATCCGCAGGGTGCACTCGATATCCTGATCCCGCTGGCGCGCAGCCAGCCGAAATGGGCCCTGCTCCACGTCGACGTGGGCGCGGCGCTCGGACGCGCGGGGCGCGGCCAGGAAGCGATCGACGCGCTGCGCCGCGCGGTGACGCTGAAGCCCGACCTGCCGCAGGCCTGGCGTGCGCTCGGCGACCATCTGATGGCGGCCGGCGAACAGGAGGAGGCGGATGCCGCCTACGCCAATCACGTGCGCTATTCCACGCACGATCCACATTTGATGGACGCCGCCGTGGCGCTCGCCGAGGATCGGATCCCGCAGGCCGAGGCCCTGCTGCGCGAACACCTGAAACAGGCGCCCACCGATGTCGCCGCGATCCGCATGTTCGCCGAAGTCGCCGCCCGGGTGGGTCGCAACGAGGACGCCCTGAACCTGCTCGCCCGCTGCCTGGAGCTCGCGCCCAGCTTCCATGCCGCACGCCAGAACTACGCGCTGGTCCTGCATCGCAGCAACCAGCCCGGCGCGGCGCTGGTGGAAATCGAGCGACTGCTGGCGGTCGACCCGGACCATCCCGGTTATCGCAACATCAAGGCAGTGGTGCTGTGCCGCACCGGCGACTACGAACCGGCGATCGCCATCTATGCCGACCTGCTGCAGCGCTATCCGGGCAACCCCAAGGTCTGGATGAGCTACGGCCACGCATTGAAGACTGCCGGCCACACCGACCGTGCGATCGCCGCCTACCGGCGCAGCCTCGAATTGCAGCCCTCGTTCGGCGAGGTGTGGTGGAGCCTGGCCAACCTCAAGACGTTCCGCTTCAGCGGGGCCGATCTCGCGCTGATGTCCGCGCAACTGGCGCGCATCGAGCTGTCGGACGAGGATCGCCTGCATCTGGAATTCGCCATCGGCAAGGCGCTCGAGGACGCGGCCGAATACGCATCGTCTTTCGAACACTATGCACAGGGCAATGCCATCCGCCGCGCGCAACTGCATTACAGCGCCGACGACACGCATGCGCGCGCGCAGCATATCCGCCAGCAGTACAGCGCAGGATTCTTTGCCGCGCGCGCCGGCACGGGCAACCGGGCGCGCGACCCCATCTTCATCGTCGGCCTGCCGCGTTCCGGCTCCACCCTGATCGAGCAGATCCTGTCCAGCCACAGCCAGGTGGAGGGCACGATGGAGTTGCCCGAGGTCACCTCGATCACGCGCATGCTGCGCGCGCAGGGCGACGAGGACGGCGCCATGCCGTACCACCAGGTGCTCGCGGCGCTGGATGCCGATGCACTGCACGAACTGGGCGAACGCTATCTCGCGCACACCCGGATCCAGCGCAAGACCGCGGCGCCCTTGTTCATCGACAAGATGCCGAACAACTTCATGCACATCGGGCTGATCCACCTGATGCTGCCGAACGCGACCATCATCGACGCGCGCCGGCATCCGCTGGCCTGCGGCTTCTCCATCTTCAAGCAGCACTTTGCCCGTGGCCAGGGTTTCAGCTACAGCCTGGAGGACATCGGGCGCTATTACCGCGATTACGTGGCGCTGATGGCGCACTTCGACGAGGTGCTGCCCGGTCGCATCCACCGGGTGATCTACGAGCACATGGTCGAGGATACCGAGGCCGAGGTGCGTCGGCTGCTCGATCACTGCGGGCTGCCGTTCGAGGAGTCCTGCCTGCGCTTCTTCGAGAATGCGCGGCCGGTGCGCACCGCCAGTTCGGAACAGGTGCGCCAGCCGATCTACCGGGACGGGGTGGATCACTGGCAGCATTACGCGCCCTGGCTGGGGCCGTTGAAGTCGGCCCTGGGGTCGGCGCTGGAGAGTTATCCGGGCGCGCCCGATCCGGGGTAGGCGCCGCCGTTTCCGCTGGATTGTCGTGAACTTGAAAGGGGAGTAACCATGCACGAAAAAAGATCCGAACTCGGTGTCAGGACGCAACCGCTGCGATTGATCCGCCTGCCGCTTGCGGCGGCCATCTGTTTCGCCATGGCTGCGCCGGCGCTCGCCCAGGACACCGGACAACCGGCGAACCCGACCACCACGCCGACCGCAAAGCAGAAGACCACGACGCTAGGCGTGGTCACCGTGACCGCGCAGAAGCGCACCGAGGACTTGCAGAAGGTGCCGATCAGCATCAGCGTGCTGGCATCGGATCAGCTCCAGGCACTGCAGGTGCAGAGCTTCAAGGATTACGTGAACTACCTGCCCAGCGTCACCTTCCAGCAGGGCGGCGGCGGCATCGCCACCGGGCCCGGTTTCGCCTCGATCTACATGCGTGGCGTGGCCAGCGGCGGCAATACCAACCACTCCGGCTCGCAGCCGAGCGTGGGCGTGTACCTCGACGACCAGCCGGTGACCACGATCCAGGGCCCGCTCGACATCCACATGTACGACATCGCGCGGATCGAGGTGCTGGCCGGCCCGCAGGGCACGCTTTATGGCGCCAGCGCCGAGGCGGGTGCCTTGCGCATCATCACCAACAAGCCGGATCCCAGCGCCTTCGCCGCCAATTACCAGATCAGCACCGACAAGGTCGCCCACGGCGGCATCGGCGAGACTTTCGACGGCATGCTCAACATCCCGCTCAGCAAGAGCGCGGCGATCCGTCTGGTCGGCTGGCACGAACACGACGCCGGCTACATCGACAACGTGGCCGGCTCGCGCACCTTCCCGGTGTCCGGCATCACCGTCAGCAACGCCCCCGGCTGCGTACCCAGCGCCAACAATGCGCCCAGCTCGAGCAACCAGTGCTTCGGCCACGCCAAGAAGGACTACAACGACGTCAACACCAACGGTGCCCGCGCAGCGCTGAAGGTCGACCTCAACGACAACTGGTCGATCAGCCCGACCCTGATGGGGCAGCAGACGATTTCGCACGGCACCTTTGCCAGCGATCCGATGGTTGGCGACCTGGCGGTGACCCACTTCTACCCGGAGCGCGTCGACGACCGCTGGTGGCAGGGCGCGCTGACCGTGCAGGGCAAGATCGGCAACTTCGACCTGACCTACACCTACGCCCATCTCAAGCGCAACCAGGAAGAGCAGACCGACTACAACGACTATTCCTTCTGGTACGACCAGTTGCCCTACACCTATGGCAACTATATCTACGACAACAGCGGCGCGCTGATCAATCCGTCCGAGTTCATCACCGACCGCGATCACTACACCATCAGCAGCCACGAGTTGCGCATCGCGTCGCCCAGTGACGATCGGCTGCGGCTGGTCGCCGGCGCGTTCTGGCAGAAGCAGAAACACGACATCATGCAGGACTACCAGATCAACGGCCTGGCCGACTCGCTGGCCGTGCCCGGCTGGCCGAACACGATCTGGCTGACCAAGCAGATGCGCTACGACCACGACGAATCGGTCTTTGGCGAACTGTCCTGGGATTTCATCCCCGACGTACTTACCGGCACCGTGGGTGATCGCTATTTTCGCACCCGCAACAATCTGTACGGCTACTACGGCTTCAGTTCGGGCTTTTCGCCGAATTCGGCTTACGGCCAAGCCGGCTGCGTTTCGCCGCAACCGTTCGAAGGCGCCCCATGCCTTGACTTCAACAAATCGGTGCGTCAAACCGGCTCGCTCAGCAAGTTCAATCTGACCTGGAACATCACGCCCAGCAAGATGCTCTACCTCACCCGGTCCAAGGGCTTTCGTCCCGGCGGCATCAACCGCATTGCCGCAATACCGCCCTACCAGCCCGACTTCCTGACCAACCTCGAACTTGGCTGGAAGACCACGTGGTTCGACAACCGGCTGTCATTCAACGGCGCGGTGTTTCGCGAAACCTGGAACCATTTCCAGTTCAACGTGCTTGGCCCCAACGGCCTGACCATCATCAAGAACGCCAACTCCGCGCGCATCACCGGACTGGAATCGCAGCTCAACTGGCAGGCCAGCTACAACCTCAACCTCAGTGCCGGCGTGGCCTTCTACAACGCCAAGCTGACCGCGCCGTATTGCGGCTTCATCGACGCCAGTGGCAATCCGTCCACCGACTGCCCGGCAGGCACGCTCAACCCGTCCACCGGCGAAGACGGACCACAGGCACCCACCGGCTCGCGGCTTCCGATCACCCCGCGCTTCAAGGGCAACCTGATTGCGCGTTACTCCTTCAATCTTGGCAGCAACGACGGCTTCGTGCAGGCGGCTTTCGTGCATGTGGGAGAACGCACGACCGACCTGCGAACCATCGAAAGCGGCCTGCTCGGCGATCTGCCTGCCTACAACTCGCTCGACCTTTCCGCCGGTATCCAGAAAGACAACTGGACAGTGAAGATCTACCTCGACAACGCGTTCGACAAGCGTGCAGCGCAGTACAAGTTCAGCGAGTGCGGCGTGACCATCTGCGCAGCGCATTACGACCCCACCACGGGTTACGGGTCGGCCGTGTATCCGAATGGACAGGTCTATACCGGCTTCAGCCAGCCGCGTACCTTCGGCATCAGCTTCAAGCAGGATTTCTAGCCACTGAAACGAACGAAAGGCCCCGGCGCAAACCGGGGCCTTTCGTTGGCGAACACGTCTGCCGATGGCAGACTTCGCTTGCCCGGCCCTATTCCACCGTCACCGACTTGGCCAGGTTGCGCGGCTGGTCGACGTCGGTGCCGCGCAGCACCGCGACGTGGTAGGCGAGCAGCTGCAAGGGCACGGTGAACACCGCCGGGGCGATGAAGTTGCCGCCGGATTCGACGCGCAAGGTGACGCCCTGCTCGCCCATGTCGTCCAGGCCGGCGGCGCCGTCGGCGAACACGATCAGGCGGCCGCCGCGGGCGCGCACTTCCTGCAGGTTGGATTTCAGCTTGTCCAGCAGCGGGCCGTTCGGCGCGACCGCCACCACCGGCATGTCCTCGTCGACCAGGGCTAGCGGACCGTGCTTGAGCTCGCCGGCCGGATACGCCTCGGCGTGGATGTAGGAGATTTCCTTGAGCTTGAGCGAGCCCTCCAACGCCACCGGATAGTGCGCGCCACGGCCCAGGAACAGGGCGTGCTGGCGATGGATGAAATCGCCGGCCAGCTCGATGATCGCCGGCTCCAGCTTCAAGGCATTCTCGATCGCCCGCGGCAGGCACTGCAGTTCGGCGCAAAGCGCCGCATAGCGCTCCGGCTTCAGCCCGTTGCGGTGCGCCAGTTCCAGCGCCAGCAGCGCGAGGCCTGCCAACTGGGTGGTGAATGCCTTGGTCGAGGCCACGCCGATCTCGGGGCCGGCGCGGGTCATCAGCTTGAGATCCGATTCGCGCACCAGCGAGGATTCGGGCGAGTTGCAGATCACCAGCGTGCCGAGGTAGCCGCGGCGGCGCGATTCGCGCAGCGCCGCCAGCGTGTCGGCGGTTTCGCCGGACTGCGAGATCGCCAGGAACAGCGTGTCCGGCGGCACCACCGTCTCGCGATAGCGGTATTCGCTGGCCACCTCGACGCTCACCGGCAATCGCGCGAATTCCTCGATCCAGTACTTGGCCACCAGGCCGGCGTGGTAGCTGGTGCCGCAGGCGATGATGTGCACGCCGCGGGTGGCCTTGAGCAGCGCCTCGCTGTCGATGCCGAAGATGTTCGGCAGCACGCCGCGCGCGCCGATGCGCGCTTCCAGCGTGTCGGCCACCGCGCGCGGCTGCTCGAAGATTTCCTTCTGCATGTAGTGGCGGTATTCGCCGCGTTCGACCGCGTCGGTGGACAACTCGCTTTCGTGCACGGCGCGCTCGACCGGCTTGCCGTCGAGACCGAACACCTGCACGCTGTCGCGGGTGATCTCGACCACGTCGTCCTCGTCGAGATAGAGCATCTTGTTGGTGACCTGGATCAGCGCCTGCGCGTCGGAACCGAGGAAGTTCTCGCCGATGCCGATGCCGACCAGCAGCGGTGCACCGCGGCGCGCGCCGATCACGCGATCGGGTTCGTCGGCGCTGATCACCGCGATCGCATAGGCCCCCTCCAGCTCGCGCACGGTAGCCAGCACCGCCTCGCGCAGGCTCACCCCGGGCACGTAGCGTCGGTCGATGAGTGCCGCCATCACCTCGGTGTCGGTCTCAGAGCTGAACTCGTGCCCCTGCGCCTGCAGTTCGGCGCGCAGGCCGGCGTAGTTTTCGATGATGCCGTTGTGCACGATCGAGACCCGGCCGGCGACGTGCGGATGCGCGTTCGCCTCGCTCGGCACGCCATGGGTGGCCCAGCGCGTGTGCGCGATGCCGGTGCCGCCGGGGAACGGATCGGCCAGATACAGCGCCTCCATCTCGCGCACCTTGCCCTTGGCGCGCACGCGCCGGATCGCGCGGCGATCCAGCACCGCAAGACCGGAGGAGTCATAGCCGCGATACTCGAGCGCCTTCAGGCCGACGATCAGCAGCGGCGCGACATCGCGTTGGGCGACAGCGGCGACAATTCCACACATGACTGAACTTCCCTGGTTGGATGTGGGGCGCGGGTCCGCCCGGGCACGGGCGAACATGTTCCGATGGACGCCTTGCGGCAGGCTTTCGCGGCAGCCCCGCTACCGCGAACGATCGTTCAATTCACCTTGCGGCGCAGCCAGTTCAACAGGTCGATGCGGGTGATCAGGCCGAGAAAGTCGTCGCCGTCGACCACGATCGCCACGTGGCCGCGCTCGAACACCGGCAGCAGCGATTCGATTGGCGAGCGCACGTCGAGCCGGTGCAGGTCGGCGATCATGGCGGTGGACACCGGGTCGCGGAAGCGCGACTCGTCGGCATGCACGTGCAGCAGCACGTCGGATTCGTCGACGATGCCGACCAGCTTGCGACCATCCATCACCGGCAACTGCGACACGTCGTACAGCTTCATGCGGTTGTAGGCGGTGATCAGCAACTCGTTCGGACCGACCACCACGGTGTCGCGCTGGGAGAACGGGCGCAGCAGCAGGTCGCGCAGGTCGCCGTGCTGCTCGCGCTCGATGAAGCCGTTGTCGAGCATCCAGTAGTCGTTGTACAGCTTGGACAGGTACTTGTTGCCGGTGTCGCAGACCAGGGTCACCACGCGCTTCGACGCGGTCTGTTCGTGGCAATACCGCAGCGCCGCGGCGACCAGGGTGCCGGTGGACGAACCGCCCAGCACGCCCTCCTTCGCCAGCAGCTCGCGCGCAGTGAGGAAGCTCTCCTTGTCGGAGATCGCATAGGCCTTCTTGACCCGGGTGAAGTCGCTGATCGAAGGCAGGAAATCCTCGCCGATGCCTTCGACCATCCAGCTGGCGGACTTGGTCGAGAGCGTGCCCTCGTTGATGTACTGCGCCAGGATCGAGCCGACCGGATCGGCCAGCACCAGTTCGGTCTGCGGCGAGTGCTCGGCGAAGAACTTCGACAGGCCGCTCAGCGTGCCGGACGAACCGCAACCGACCACCACGGCATCGACCTTGCCGTCCATCTGTTCGAGGATCTCCGGGCCGGTGGTGGCGATGTGCGCGGCCGGGTTGTCCGGGTTGCCGAACTGGTTGATGAAGTACGCACCAGGTGTTTCGCGGGCGATCCGCTCGGCCATGTCCTGGTAATACTCGGGATGACCCTTGGCCACGTCGGAGCGGGTCAGCACCACCTCGGCGCCCATCGCCTTGAGGTTGAAGATCTTCTCGCGGCTCATCTTGTCCGGCACCACCAGGATCAGGCGGTAGCCTTTCTGCTGCGCGACCAGGGCCAGGCCCAGGCCGGTGTTGCCGGCGGTGCCTTCGACCAGGATGTCGCCCGGGCGGATGCGGCCATCCTTCTCGGCGCCCTCGATCATCGACAGGCCGATGCGGTCCTTGATCGAGCCGCCGGGGTTGGCGCTCTCGAGCTTGAGGAACAGCTCGCACGACCCGGTATCGAGGCGCTGCGCGCGCACCATCGGGGTGTGTCCGATCAGCTCGAGGACGCTCTGGTGAACCGTCATGAGGGCTCCGTGGCATGAGTGGCGGCTTCGGCGCGGTGCCGCAGTCCCGCAGAATCCCCATGATAACCGAGCTGTCCGGGCAGGCACCGGAAACGCAGCAGCCCCGGCAGCCATCCCGATGACGAGGGAAGGCCCCGAGGCCGCGCTAGCGAATCAGAAAGGTTCAGTGGATGTGATGCGCCCGATCGGCCCACATGCGCTCGAGGCGCGCCTTGGCCAGCAATTTTTCCTTCTTCATGCTGGAAAGGGTGACATCGTCGATCGGCAATACGCCGATATCGGCGTCGTGCACCTTGCTGTCGAGCTCCCGGTGGTGCTGGTAAAGCCGGCGGAATTCGGTGTCCGCCTTCATCAATGCCTCGACATCATCACGCTGCTGGTTTTCAAACATGATCCGACCTCCTGCGAGTGAACGGGCGGCGCCACCAAGGCGACGATCCGCCGACGGTTGAATGCATGCACACACCCACGACCCGCGCCGGTCAACCGGATCGCAGGTGGGGATGTGAACGTGGGATGGGCGCATGATTCAGGTCACTGACCCGGATGGCGTAGGTGCCTCCCGGTGCTTCGACCCTACTCCGCCGACCAAGCCGGTGCAAGCCTGTCGCCGGGCGCCCGACGGCACCGCGACGTGCGCATTAAATACCTGTCAAAACAGTATTTTGCATGCGTTCGACCGGATCGCCGCAAAGTCGTATCCGGGTGCGGTCGGCAGCCTCGCCAAACCGCCGCCCGGGTCCGGCTTCAGTGCTGGTCGTGATGTTTTTTGACGGGCTTTTTCTTCTCGACCGGGGCCGATGCGGGAGCGGCGCTGCCGTCCTCCATCTGCGCACGCATGGCCTTGGCCGCCTGCGCGGCCAGCGCTGCCTCGCGGCGGGCCGCCCGCGCCACCTTGCTCTGCGCCGCGGCCAGCTTGTTGGCCCGCTCCGCCTCGGCACGGGCCTGATCGGCGGCCTGCGAATATTCCAGCCCCTGCTGTTGCAGGCGCGCCGCTTCTTCCTGCGCCAGCTGGTTCTGCAATCGCTGGCGCGCCAGTTCCAGCCGCGCCATCTCGGCCTCGCGCTGGCTGTTGGCGAGCTGGATCTGGTCGTGTTCTCGATCAAGCTGGTTGAGCTTTATCTGGGCGTCCTGCAACTGCGCCGCGGTCTTGGCCAGGTCCACGCGGCGTTCCGCCAGATACAGGGCGTGCGGCCGCTCGCGCCGGCCGGCCTGGGTCAGCCGGGTGATCGCATCGCGCGCGCGCGCCTGCTCCGACAGGGCGTAATGGCCCAGGGTAGGGTCGTTGGACAGCTGGTCCAGGCTGCCGTTGAGGCGGTTGATGTCGATGTCGTCCTGCCGCGCGTGTGCGGCGCCGATCATGGCCAACGCCAGTGCGGCGGCCGCAAGCATGTTGCCAAGGCGCTTCATGGCTGGCCTCCCTGGGTACTGGTACTCGAGGCGGGCTGCGGATTGTCGTCGGGCGCGGACAGGACCGACGCCGAGGGCGCCGGCATGTCCTGCACCGGTGCCGCCGTCGATGACTCGGGTGCCGGCGCCGGTGCCGCCTGCTCCATCTGCTGCTGGCGGGCCGCCAGTTGTTCACCTTCCTGGCGCAAGCGGGTGTTCTCCTGCAACTTGCTCTGCATCTGGGCGCGGGCGGCACCCAGCTTGGCCTTGGCACTGGCCAGCTCGGCATCGGCACTGGATTCCTCGGCCAGGCTGGCCGCGTCGGCAAACTTGCGATCCGCCATCGACGCCTGCGCCTGCTGGAACTTGTCCTGCGCGAATCCCAGGTCGACCGGCGCATAATCCGCCGCGCCCGCATCGCGTGCCGCCTGCAGCTGGTTTTGCGCCAGGTTCATCGCGTCGTTGGGCGGCGGCACGGTGGCGCAGCCGGTGAGCGCCAGAGTCAATGCCAGCGCAGCTGTCGCCGCGCGGAAACGGCCCGGGAATCCGGCCAGTGGGGAAAAGAAGTACATCACAGTCCTCATGGTGTGTCGCAGCGTATTGTGGACAGGCATAATCCGTCATTGCAATGCATATCGGGAACCCAGGGGTAAAACGTGGACATCGGCTACTTCCTCAAGCTTATGGTAGACAAGGGCGCGTCGGACATGTTCCTGTCCACCGGCGCCCCGGTAAACATCAAGGTCGAGGGCAAGCTGTACCCGCTGGGCAACACCGGCCTGCCCAGCGGCATGGTCAAGAAGATCGCCTATTCGCTGATGGACGAGGGCCAGGTACCCCAGTTCGAACGCAATCTCGAGCTGAACATGGCGCTGGCGGTGAAGGAAGCCGGCCGTTTCCGCATCAACGTGTTCAAGCAGCGCGGCGAAGTGGGCATGGTGATCCGCGCGATCAAGAGCGAGATCCCCAGCATTGATCAACTGCAGCTGCCCAGCATCTTCCGCGAGCTGATCATGGAGCCGCGCGGGCTGATCCTGGTGGTCGGCGCCACCGGTTCGGGCAAATCGACCACGCTGGCGGCAATGATCGACCAGCGCAATACCCACTCGCCCGGCCACATCCTCACCATCGAGGATCCGATCGAATACCTGCACCGGCACAAGAAGTCGATCGTCAATCAGCGCGAGGTGGGGCTGGATACCCACAGCTACCACGAGGCGTTGAAGAATGCGATGCGCGAGGCGCCGGACGTGATCATGATCGGCGAGATCCGCGATACCGACACGATGGAGGCGGCGATCGCGTTCTCCGAGACCGGTCACCTGTGCCTGGCGACCCTGCACTCGAACAATGCCGACCAGACGCTGGAACGCATCCTCAACTTCTTCCCCGAATCGGCGCACAAGAACGTGCTGATGAACCTGGCGCTGAACCTGCGCGCGGTGATCAGCCAGCGCCTGGTCATCGGCAAGGACGGCCGGCGCATTCCCGCCGCCGAAGTGCTGCTGAACACGCCGCTGATCCGCGACATGATCCGCCGCGGCCAGACCCACGAGATCAAGGAGGCGATGGATCGCAGCCTGCAGGAAGGCATGCAAACCTTCGACCAGTCGCTTTACAAGCTGTACAAGGAAGGCCGGGTGGACCTGGAAGAAGTGCTCAACAAGTCCGACTCGCGCGACGGCCTGGCGCTGAAGATCCGGCTGGCCGAAGGCGGCAACAGCAACGAGGCACTGGCCGGCAACGACCCGTACGGGATGGGGTTCTGAGAGCGAGGAGTGAAAGGAGAGGAGTGAGGAGTGAGAGAAGGCACAACCCGCCTCACCCTGCTCTCTCTCGCTTCTCACTCCTCTTTACTCACTTCTCGCTTTGCGGCGCATCCGGCTGCGCTTCCGGCGCAGCTATCTGGAACGCCTCCAGCTCATTGCAGGCGCGATAAAGGCGCGCGATGGTCGGGTAGTCGTCCATCGGCAGCTTCCAGCGCAGGGCGTTGTAGACCTGCGGTATCAGGCATGCGTCGGCCATGCTCGGCGTCTCACCATGGCAGTAGCGGCCGGTGGCCGCGCTGTCGACCAGCATCGCCTCGATCGCCTTGAAGCCCACGCCGATCCAGTGTCGCGACCACGCCGCACGCTGCTCCTCGCTGGCGCCGAACTCCGCTTCGAGTTGCTGCATCACGCGCAGGTTGCCCAGCGGGTGGATATCGCAGGTCACCGCCATCGCCAGGGCACGCACCTGCGCGCGTCCGCGCGCATCGACCGGCAGCAAAGCCGTCTCCAGCTCCGGGTGCATCTCGTCCAGGTATTCCATGATCGCCAGCGACTGGGTGATCACCCGATCGCCATCGAGCAGGCATGGCACGGCTTCCAGGGGATTCAGCGCGCTGTATTCCGCTGCATGCTGCTCGCCCCCGTTGCGCACCAGATGGACCGGGCGTATCTCGTAACTCAGGCCCTTCAGATTCAGCGCGATGCGCACGCGATACGCCGCGCTTGAACGCCAGTAGCTGTAGAGCACCAACCCGGTTGCCATAAGCCTTCCCCCTGCATGGACACACGCAGTGTAGCCACAGTGGCGCAGGCTGCGCATCGCTCCTGGCCGCGCGGCCTGCGACATTCCGCCGGCCGCCGGTGTTTGCATCGGCAACGCGCCCACCGGACAATAGACGGTTGCGGCCTGTCGCGGGCCTGTTTGTCCACCTTTCACCGGAGTTCCGCCGTGTCCGTCATCCGCATGAGTGAGCTTGATCTGCGCGGCAAGCGCGTACTGATCCGCGAGGATCTGAACGTGCCGTTCGACGACCGCGGCCAGATCACCTCCGCCCAGCGTCTCGATGCCGCTCTGCCCACGATCGCCGCAGCGCGCGATGCCGGCGCACGGGTGCTGGTGATGTCGCACCTGGGGCGACCGAAGGAAGGCCAGTTCGACGCGGGGTCCTCGTTGGCGCCGGTCGCCGCATGGCTTGCCGCCCGGCTGGGCGCGCCGGTGCGGCTGGTCGCCGATTACCTCGATGGCGTCGAGGTCGCGCCCGGCGAAGTGGTGCTGCTGGAAAACTGCCGCATGAATGTCGGCGAGGGCAAGGACGACGAGGCGCTGGCGAAGAAGTATGCGGCGCTGTGCGACATCTTCGTGATGGACGCGTTCGGCACCGCGCATCGCGCGCAGGCGTCCACCCATGGCGTGATCAAATACGCTCCGATCGCCGCCGCCGGCCCGCTGCTCTGCGCCGAACTGGATGCGCTGGGCAAGGCGCTGGAGCATCCGGCGCACCCGTTGCTGGCCATCGTCGCCGGTTCCAAGGTGTCGACCAAGCTCTCGCTGCTGGACAACCTGCTCGGCCGCGTCGACCAGCTGATCCTGGGCGGCGGCATCGCCAATACCTTCATCGCCGCGATGGGGCATTCGGTCGGCAACTCGCTGGTCGAGGCCGACCTGCTCGACGTCGCCCGCCGCGTGATCGCGGACGCCAGGCGTCGCGGCGTCGCCCTGCCGATGCCGGTCGACGTGGTGGTGGCGCCGTCGTTCTCGGCGCAGGCGCCGGCCACCGTGAAGGCGGTTGACCAGGTCGGCGACGACGAAATGATCCTCGACATCGGGCCGGCGACTGCGCAGAACTACGCCACCATGATCGCCAAGGCCGGCACCGTGGTGTGGAACGGTCCGGTCGGCGTGTTCGAGTTCGATGCGTTCGGCAAGGGCACCGAGACGCTTGCGCGCGCGATCGCCGCGTCGAATGCATTCTCGATCGCCGGCGGCGGCGACACGCTGGCCGCGGTCGACAAGTACGGCATCGCCAACCAGGTCTCCTACATCTCCACCGGCGGCGGCGCCTTCCTGGAATTCCTCGAAGGCAAGGAACTGCCGGCGGTAACCGCGCTGAAGGCGCGAGCCGCGAAGTAATGCTTTGCCTGTTCGACCTCGACGGCACCCTGATCGATTCCGAACACGGCATCACCGCCTGCGTGAAACACGCGCTGGCACGGCTTGACGTACCGGCGCCGCCGCACGAGGAGTTGCGCCGCTGGATCGGCCCGCCACTGCGGCACAGCTTCGCCCCGCTGCTGGACAACGATGCCGAGCGGATCGAAGCCGCCGTCAAGTACTACCACGAGCGCTTCAACACGCTGGGCTGGCAGGAACACGAGGTCTATCCGGGTATCGAGACATTGATCGGGCAACTGCTCGCTGCCGGTCATCAACTCGCCGTGGTCACCAGCAAGCCGCACCGGCACGCCGCGCCGATCATCGCCCACCTGCCGTTCGGCGCGGCGTTCCCGCGCCTGTACGGCCCGCACCCGGACAGCGCGCACAGCGAGAAAGCCTCGATGATCGCCGAGGCGCTGGTGGATTTCGATTGCGCACCGGCCGATGCGGTGATGATCGGCGACCGCCACTTCGACATCGATGGCGCGGTGGCCAACCATGTGCGCGGCATTGGCGTGCTGTGGGGTTTCGGCAGTCGTGCGGAGCTGGAGCAGGCCAGCGCCCATGCCATCGCGGCGACGCCGGACGAGCTGGCCACACTGCTGCTCACCTGAGCCAGTCGGCCATTCCCCGTAGGAGCCCGCTGGCGGGCGATGCTCTTGGCGACTTGCGGAAAAGCATCGCCCGCCAGCGGGCTCCTACGGGAGGTTCAACGGACGACGCGTTTCACCGCATCGACTACGTGCGCTACGGTGAAGCCGAAGTGCTCGAACAGCTGCGGCGCCGGCGCCGAGGCACCGAACGTGGTCATGCCGACCACCTCGCCGTCCAGGCCCACGTACTTGCACCAGAAGTCCGCCGTTGCTGCTTCCACCGCCACGCGGGCGCGGCACCAACCGGGCAGCACGCCTTCGCGGTATTCCAGCGGCTGCGCGTCGAACACCTCGGTGCACGGCATCGATACCACGCGGGCGGCGACGCCTTGCTGCGCCAACGCACGTGCAGCCTCCATCGCCAGCTCCACTTCGGAGCCGGTGGCGATCAGGATCGCCTGGAACTTCGTGTCCAGCGGGTCGGACAACACATAGCCGCCGCGCAAGATGTCGGCGACCTGCTGCTCGCTGCGCTGCTGATGCTTGAGATTCTGCCGCGAGAAGATCAGGCACGACGGTGCGCCCCTGCGCTCGATCGCCGCCTTCCACGACGCGGCCGATTCCACCGCGTCGCACGGGCGCCATAGCTGATTGTTCGGGATGTAGCGCAGACTGGCCATGTGTTCGACCGGCTGATGGGTCGGGCCGTCCTCGCCCAGGCCGATCGAATCGTGCGTGTAGACGTGGATCGCGTGCGCCGGAATCAGCGCGCTCATGCGCACCGCGTTGCGTGCGTAGTCGGAGAACACCAGGAAGGTCGCGTCGTACGGGATGAAGCCGCCGTGCAGGGCCACGCCGTTGGCGATCGCGGTCATGCCGAACTCGCGCACACCGTAATAGACGTAGTTGCCCTTGCCGTCCGCGCTGTTGCCGGTGGCGGCATCGAGGCTGCCCTTCCACTTGGTGAGATTAGAGCCGGCCAGATCGGCCGAACCGCCGATCAGCTCCGGCAGCAACGGACCGAAAGCATCCAGCGTCATCTGCGAGGCCTTGCGCGTAGCGACTTCCGGACCTTCCGCCTGCAGCTTGGCGATATACGCCTGCGACTTCGCGGCCCAATCGGCTGGCAATTCGCCCGCGAGGCGGCGCTTGAATTCGCTGGCCAGTTCCGGATGCGCCGCAGCGTATTTCGCGAACGCGTCGTTCCAGACCTGCTCGTGTTCGGCACCCGCCTTCTTGTGATTCCAACCAGCGTAGATCTCGGCCGGGATCTCGAACGGCGCGTAGTTCCAGCCGAGTTGCGCACGAGCAGCGACAATCTCGTCCTTGCCCAGCGCGGCGCCGTGGCTCTCTTCCTTGCCCTGCTTGTTCGGCGCGCCGAAGCCGATAATGGTTTTCGCGCAGATCAGCGTGGGCTTGTCGCCCTGCGCGGTGGCGGCGGCAATCGCCTTCGTCACCGCCTCGGCGTCATGGCCGTCCACGCCGCGGATCACGTTCCAGCCATACGCCTCGAAGCGCGCGGGCGTGTCGTCGGTGAACCAGCCGTGCACTTCGCCGTCGATCGAGATGCCGTTGTCGTCGTAGATCGCCACCAGCTTGCCCAGCTGCCAGGTGCCGGCCAGCGAGGCGACTTCGTGCGAAATGCCTTCCATCAGGCAGCCGTCGCCAAGGAAGACGTAGGTGTGATGATCGACCACGTCGTGACCGTCACGATTGAAGTGCGCCGCCAGCACTTTCTCGGCCAGCGCGAAGCCGACCGCATTGGCGAGACCCTGGCCGAGCGGGCCGGTGGTGGTTTCCACTCCCGGCGTTTCGCTGGCCTCCGGATGGCCGGCGGTCTTCGAATGCAGCTGACGGAAGCGCTTGAGCTGATCCATCGGCAGGTCGAAGCCGGTCAGGTGCAGCAGCGCGTACTGCAGCATCGAGCCGTGACCGTTGGAGAGCACGAAGCGGTCACGGTTGAACCACTTCGGATTGGCAGGATTGAAGTGCAGGAAGTCGTTCCACAGCACCTCGGCGATGTCGGCCATGCCCATCGGCATGCCTGGATGACCTGACTTGGCCGCTTCCACGGCGTCCATGGCAAGGGCTCGCACGGCATTGGCGAGTTCGCGGCGGGTGGTCATCGACAGATCTCCGAGAGGCTGGGCAAAACGCCGATTGTCGCCGATCCGACGGGGTGCTGTCGCCCCGAGCATTTCATCGGCATTCCTCTTTCGATGCGCGCGAATAGTGCGCGGCCAATTAACTCACCCTTAATTTCTCCGGCGTGGATACCGCCGAGCTTCAGGCTGGAATTCGTTCAATGGCCGGCGCGTGGCTTCCGCGCGCCGCCGTCTGTGCACGTCCCCAAGTGCCCGACGGTTCGTTGTCTACAAGAAGGAGAGAATCCCCATGAAAAAGACCTTGCTTGCCTTTGCACTCGCCTCCACCAGCCTGCTGGCCCTGCCCGCCTTGGCGCAGGACGCAGCTCCGGCATCCGCAACACCGGACAGCACAGCCAGCAGCACCCGGCCCAGCGGCGGCAACTATCAGCCGAACCAGCCGGTCGGCAGCGGCAACTGGTTCATCGACGGCAGTGTCGGCCAGGCGCATGTGAACAAGGGTCCGTACAACGACCATCCGACCACCTATGCGATTGACGGCGGCTACCGCTGGAAAGTGGGGCAGGATATGGGGCTGGGCGTCGATATCGGCTACAACGACCTGGGCAACTTCAAGCTGAAGAACGCCTTCAACAGCAACGACGTCAACCTGACCTCGCAGCGCAATGCCCTGCGCGGCTGGACGGCCGGCGTGAACGGCAAGATCAACGTGTGGCAGGGGCTGTACATCAGCGGCCGCGCCGGCGTGTATGGCTGGAAGGGCCACGGCTACAGCAACCAGGACATCAACCGCCACGATCTGGACAGAGTCAGCTATTACGGGGGCGCCGGCGTGGGCTACGACTTCAGCGACCATTTCGGCCTGGGCCTGTCGTACGACTACTTCCACGCGAAGAAGGATCACATCGACCTGTCCACCGATACCGCGTCGCTGACCGCCGAGTATCGCTTCTGAAGCCGGGAACAGATGGCGCGGAGCAGGCCCCCGCGCCATCGCCTTGCGTTGGATTAACCCTGGCTTAATACTGAACTCATCGGTATTGAATCTTCCTGCGAGCGCCCAATCTAAGGGTACAAGTGTCGCCGCCTGACTTGGGCAGCGCACCTGCAGCAGCGGCCACTCCCCCTTTCGGGCCGACTGCCATGACAACCGGAGCATCACTATGAAAATGAAAAAGTCCCTGCTTGCCCTCGCCTTCTCCACCGCCGGCCTGCTGGCCGTTCCCGCCGTGTTTGCGCAGAGTGCGCCAGCCGACAACGGTGGCTGGTTCATCAACGGCAATGTCGGCCGCACCGCGATCAACCATGGCCCGTACGACAACGGCCATGACACCGGTTACGCGCTGAATGGCGGTTACCGCTGGTCGCTGGCGCCGAACTTCTCGCTCGGCGCCGAGGTGGGCTACAACGACCTGGGCAACATCCACGCCAAGAACATCTTCAACAGCCAGCCGGTCGTGGCGGACAACAAGTCGCAGTTGCATGGCTGGACCGCTGGCGCCAATGCCCACCTCAACCTCAGCCAGAACTGGTACCTCAGCGGTCGCGCGGGCCTGTACAGCTGGACTGGCCACGGCCTCAGCAACGACGTGAATCCGGTGCGCAAGGGCCTGGACGACAACAGCTGGTACGGTGGTGCCGGCGTGGGCTACAACGTCACCCCGAACCTCAGCGTCGGATTGAACTACGACTACTTCAACGCCAAGAAACAGAACATCGATCTGAGCACCGACATGGTCTCGGCCAGCGCCGAGTATCGTTTCTGATATCCGGTTGAGATTCCGGCAGAACGCAAAGAGGGCGCCCACGGGCGCCCTCTTTGTTTGTGGTACGGCAGGAGCATTACCCGCGAGCGGGCTCCTGCGGGTGCCGCCACAGGCTCAGCCGTTCCACTGCCCCAGCGCGGCCAGGCCGTTGTCCCTGGCGCGCGCATGCACCACCTTCTGCGCTTCGGCGTAGTTCGCCTTCATGTCCTTCGCCCACAGGTGCAACGCCGCCTGCTGCATGGCGCGGCCGTAGGAGAACGATAGCGGCCATGGATGCGGCCCGATCTGGTTCATCGCGTTGAGATGCGCGGTGGACTGCTCGTCGGTCTGCCCGCCGGAGAGGAACACGATGCCCGGCAGCGAGGCCGGCACTGTGGACTTCAGCACGCGCACGGTGGCTTCGGCCACTTCCTCGACATCGACCTGCTCGTCCGAGTCCTTGCCCGGAATGACCATGCTGATCTTCAGGATGGTGCCTTCCAGCATCACGTTCTGCTCGTACAGCGCGTTGAACAGGCTGCGCAGCACCGCTTCGTGCACTTCGTAGCTGACTTCGATGCTGTGGTCGCCGTCCATGATCACTTCAGGCTCGACCATCGGCACCAGGCCGGCTTCCTGACACAGCGCGGCGTAACGGGCCAGCACGTGGCAGTTCGCCTCGATCGCGGTGGAACTGGGGTTCTCTTCGGTGATGTTGATCACCGCGCGCCACTTGGCGAACTGGGCACCGAGCTTGGCGTATTCCTGCAGGCGCTCGCGCAGGCCGTCGAGGCCCTCGGTGACCACGTCGCCGGGGAAGCCGGCCAGCGGCTGCGGGCCCTTGTCGACCTTGATGCCGGGGATGATGCCGAGCTTCTTCATGACCTGGGTGAACGGCACGCCGTCCCGGGTGGACTGGCGGATCGTCTCGTCGTACAGGATCGCACCGGAGATGTGCTCGTTCAGGCCCGGCGTGGTCAGCAGCAGCTCGCGGTAGGCGCGGCGGTTTTCCTCGGTGTTCTCGATGCCGACGGCCTCGAAGCGCTTCTTGATGGTGTTGGTCGACTCGTCGATCGCGATGATGCCCTTGCCGGGCGCGACCATCGCCAGGGCGACGCTTTCGAGATCTTCAATGCTCATGATGACTCCGCTCGCGGGGGCGTTGCCCGGCCGCACATGGTGGGCGCCGCCTCGGGTCGAAGCGGCGTGGTTCAAAAGGCGGATTATAGGCCAGATTGGCCACGACACGCGTCAAGGCAGCGCCTCGAACCGCTCCGAAGCGGCTCAGTTGACGTAGCCTGGCAGCTGGCAAGGTGCCATCAGCTGCTTTTGCTCCGCCGGATCCTTCGGCGAGTTGAACGGCACGACATAGTAGGTGGCGACGGGCTGGTGATCCTTGTTGTTCAGCGACGGGCCATAGCGGAAATTGGCCACCGCGCTCCGCGCCATCGGGCCAAGATCGCTCTTGGGCACCACCTTGGCGACCTGCACATCCAGCGGCACGCCATCGGAGCCCACCGTATAGGTCACCGCCACGCAGCCGGGCTTGTCCAGGTTCAGGCCGGTATTGGGCGCATCCATCTGCACCTTGGTATTGAGCAGGATCCAGTAGCGGTAGAGGTTCTGCGGGTCGATCCTGGTCGTCTGGGCCAGCACGGGCGCGACAAAACCCAGTGCCAACGCCAGCAGCAGGCCCTGACGCAGCGGACGGAACATGATCTTCATGGCGATCTCCTTGCAGAACACGACTGACTCGAAGTGTAACCGCCCTGCCTGTCAACGAACCGCGTTTCGCAGGGCAGGCAGGCCCGCCGGCCTTTACGGTCGTCTCGACGACTGAGGTCCCGGCTCAGAGGTTGCGCAGGCTCTCCACCATGCCGTCGGCACCGACCGAAAGCAGTTTCAGCGTATTGGTGCCGCCGCCCTGGCCCACGTGATCGCCATGGGTCAGCACTACGCGGTCGCCCTCGGCAAGGCGCCCCTGGGCGAACAGCTGCTGGATCGCGGCGAGCGAATTGGCTGCCGAACTCTGTGCGCCATGGGTGAACGCCACCGGCTGCACGTCGCGCAGCAGCAGCATGCGGCGGCGTGCATCGGCCAGCGGCGACAGCGCATAGATCGGCACGGCCGTGCGATAACGCGACAGCCATTGCGCGGTGGCACCGGACTCGGTCAGTGCCACGATCGCACGCACGCCAAGCTCGCCGGCCAGCATCATCGCCGCCAACGCAATCGCCTGGTCGGTACGATCGAGTCGATGACCGCCGGCCGAAAGATCCTCCTTCGGCTCGAACTGGCGTTCGGCGCCGAGGCAGATCCGGCGCATCGCCGCCACCGCCTTGTCCGGGTGCGCGCCGGCGGCGGTTTCCTCCGACAGCATCACCGCGTCGGTGCCGTCGATCACCGCATTGGCCACGTCGAGCACCTCCGCGCGGGTGGGAATTGGCGAGCGCACCATCGACTGCAGCATCTGCGTGGCGGTGATCACCGCGCGGTTGCGCTGCACCGACTCGCGGATGATCTTCTTCTGCAGGCCGGGCAATTCGGCATCGCCGATCTCCACGCCGAGGTCGCCACGCGCCACCATCACCACGTCGGACGCATCGATGATCTCGCCCAGCACCGGAATCGCGTCGGCGCGTTCGATCTTGGCCACCAGCGCGGCGCGACCGCCGGCCTCCTTCAGCAGGCGACGCGCCTGATGCATGTCCTCGGCCGAACGCACGAAGGACACCGCGAGGAAATCCGCGCCGATTTCGGCGGCGAGCTTGATGTCGGCCTTGTCCTTGTCGGACAGCGCCGTGACCGAAAGTCCGCCGCCCTGCCGGTTGAGTCCCTTGCGATTGGACAGCTTGCCGCCGACCAGAACCTGGCAACGCACCTCGCTGCCGACCACTTCGCGCACGGTCAGCGCCACCAGGCCATCGTCCAGCAGCAGCACGTCGCCGGTAGTCACGTCACCGGGCAGGCCGTAGTAGCTGACCCCGACGCGGCCGGCATCGCCGGGTGGCACGTCGGGGCGGCAATCGAGCACGAAGGACGCGCCTTCGATGAGCTCGACCGGCCCGTTGGCGAAGGTCTCGATACGGATCTTCGGGCCCTGCAGGTCGGCCAGCACGCCCACTTCGCGGCCCGCCGCGGCCGAGGCGGCGCGCACCGCGTTGGCGCGTGCGCGATGGTCGTCCGGCTGGCCATGCGAGAGGTTGAGGCGGACCACATCGACGCCTTCGGCAATCAGCTTTTCGAGCATGCCGGGGGCATCGCTGGCGGGTCCGAGCGTGGCGACGATCTTGGTGCGGCGAATCGGTGGCTGGGTAGTCATGCGGTAACCGGGAGCGAGGTTTCGGGTTGAGGGGCCGGGTTCAGTCGTGCGTATCCGGCGCGGGTGCAAGCGCAAGGTTGAGCACCTCGGCGAGGCGACGGCCAGCCTCGCGCAGGCGCGTGTCGGCCAGCGGCAGCCAGGTCGCAACGTAGGCCGCACCGATCTGGTGATTGTCGGGATAGAAGCCGGGCTCGGCCGTGATCCGGCAGGACTCCTCGGCCCATTGCGCATAGGAATTGTCCAGCGGCGCGATGGGCGGCGGCAGGGTCACCGGTACGCCCGAGTCGAGCCGCTGCGCGTAGCCCTGCCAATCCAGGTTGCGCGTGTACAACATGCGCGAGTCCCAGATCTTGTGCAGGTTGGTGCCCTTGCCGTCGAACTGCACCTGATAGGTGTTGCCGCCCTTGTCGTCGCGATAGCCGGCGTGCAGCGGCTGGTGGATGTCGCCGACGAAATGGACCACGAACTTCAGCGCCTGGCGACGCACGCTGTCCGGCTTGCCGCGGTCGCCCAGCACACCGACGTAATACTCCAGCGCCGCCACCACGCAGCGGCCATCGCTGCAGTCGCGCGGCGGCACGTAATCGCAGTCGCTGCCACCGTGGAAGTTGATGTAATGCTGGCTGCGCGTCTGCTTCCACAGGGTCGCCATGGCCGGATCGTCCTGCATCTGGTCGGGCCAGTTGGCGATGTCGGCCAGCGATTTGGTGTGCTCCGGCGCCAGCAGGCGCTCCACCTCGGCTTCAGCGGCGGGGCTCAGGTGCTGCTGCGCCAGTTCCGCAACCACGCTGTGGCCGAGTGGGCCCCATGCCTGCGCCAGCGTCGTGACCGAAAACAGCAACACGGCGGCCGCAAGAGATGGGCCCAACTTGATCATGGCGTGCTCCGGCGCAAAGACGTCAGTCTGCCATAGCGTCGCAGTGTGCGGGCGGCCGAGGCGCTTTCATTGTAAAATTGCGGGGTTGGAACATCGGACGGCGGGTTTGCGCCTGCCAACCACCCACGCACCATTCCCATCGGAGGACGCTCCCTCATGACCATCAAGGTCGGCATCAACGGCTTCGGCCGCATCGGTCGCAACGTGCTGCGCGCAGCCGTGCAGAACTTCGCCAACGACATCGAGATCGTTGCCATCAACGACCTGCTCGAACCGGACTACCTGGCCTACATGCTGAGCTACGACTCGGTGCATGGCCGCTTCAGGGGCGAGGTGAAGATCGAGGGCGGCCAGCTGGTGGTCAACGGCAAGCGCATCCGCCTGACCCAGGAGCGCGATCCGGCCAATCTGAAGTGGAACGAAGTGAATGCCGACGTGGTGATCGAATCCACCGGTCTGTTCCTGACCAAGGAAACCGCGCAGAAGCATCTGGACGCGGGCGCGAAGAAGGTGATGCTGTCGGCGCCGTCGAAGGACGACACGCCGATGTTCGTCTATGGCGTCAACGACAAGACCTACAAGGGCGAGGCGATCATCTCCAACGCCAGCTGCACCACCAACTGCCTGGCGCCGATCGCCAAGGTGATGCACGACAAGTGGGGCATCAAGCGCGGCCTGATGACCACCGTGCACGCCGCCACCGCCACCCAGAAAACCGTCGACGGTCCGAGCAACAAGGACTGGCGCGGCGGTCGCGGCATCCTGGAGAACATCATCCCGTCCTCCACCGGCGCGGCCAAGGCGGTCGGCGTGGTGATCCCCGAGCTCAACAAGAAGCTCACCGGCATGAGCTTCCGCGTGCCGACCTCGGACGTGTCGGTGGTAGACCTCACCGTCGAGCTGGAGAAGCCCGCCACCTACGCCGAGATCTGCGCCGAGATGAAGGCGCAGAGCGAAGGCGCGCTGAAGGGCATCCTCGGCTACACCACGGACAAGGTCGTCGCCACCGATTTCCGCGGCGACGCACGCACCTCGATCTTCGACGCCGACGCCGGCATCGCGCTCGATGACACGTTCGTCAAGCTGGTCAGCTGGTACGACAACGAGTGGGGCTACTCGAACAAGTGCCTGGAAATGGTGCGCGTGATCGCCAGGTAAATTGCCGCGGCAAGGAGCATCGCCCGCAAGCGGGCTCCCGCCACGGCATTCGTAGGAGCCCGCTCGCGGGCGATGCCTCTGTTCTGAATACCCGCGTCGACCTCCGTCGACGCGGGTTTTTCATGCCCGGGACCCGCTCAGCGTTCCGCCCGCGCCGCCGCGCGCACGCCGAGCCAGCCCTTGAACGAGGCGATCACCAGCGGAATCGCGCCGAAGATGATGAAGACCAGGTCGCCGGGCAGGCGCAGCCACTCGATCAGGTGCGAACGCGGCATGCTCATGTAGTCGATGCTGCGCGCATGCCAGTAGCCGTGCTGCACCACGTCCCACAGCTGCAGCACGCCGCTGGGGAACAGGCTCATCAGCAACATCATCGCCAACCCGATATTGGTGCCCCAGAACCCGACCTTGACGTACTTCTCGATCCCGGGCCAGCGCTCGTCGCTGCTGGTCTGGCGCAGCACGAACACCATCAGCGCCAGCGCCAGCATGCCGAACACGCCCATCAGCGCGGCGTGACCGTGGGTCGGCGTGATCTGGGTGCCCACCTCGTAGTAGCTGACGATCGGCAGGTTGATGAAGAAGCCGAACATGCCGGCTCCGACGAAGTTCCAGAAACCCACCGACATCAGGAAGTAGAACGTCCACTTGTGCGGCACCCGGGTCGGCTTGCCGTCGACGTCGACCTTGCCCTTGGTGGCGTTGACGAAATCCCAGGCATCCAGCGTGAGCAGGGTCAGCGGCACCACTTCGAGTACCGAGAACATCGCCGACATGGCCATGTTGAAATTGCTCTGGCCGCTGAAATACCAGTGATGCCCGGTGCCGATCAGGCCACCCAGGAAATACAGGATCGCGTCGAGGTAGATCACCCGCAGCGCCACATTGCGATGCGCCAGCCCCAGCTGGTAGAAGGTCAGCGCGACCACGGTGGTGGCGAAGAACTCGAAGAAACCTTCGACCCACAGATGGATGATCCAGAAGCGCCAGGTGTCGACCACGGTGTAGTTGGTCTCGGCACCGAAGAACAACGCCGGCACGTAGAACACCGGGATCGCGATCGCCGCGAACAGGAACATCTTCGCCAGCGGCCGCGCCGCGACGTTGGCGACCGCGCGCGGACGCGCCAGGCACCACAGGATCGCAAACCACACCAGCAGGCCGACCACCAGCAGGTACTGCCAGATCCGCCCCAGTTCCAGATATTCCCAGCCCTGGTCGCCCAGCCAGAACCACCAGGTACCGAGTTTCTGCGCGACGCCGGCCCACACGCCGAGGAGGCTGCCGCCGATCACCACCACGAAGGCGGCGAACAGCAGATGGATCCAGCCGGCCAGCCAGCGCGGCTCGTCGCTGCGCAGCGAACGCCCCAGGAACAGCGCGGCGGCGACATAGGCGGTGGCAATCCAGAAGATCGCGGTCTGCAGATGCCAGGTGCGCAACAGGTTGCTGGGGAAGATGTTCTCCAGCTGGAAGCCGTAGAAGCTGCCCGGGTCGGCGCGGAAGTGCGCCACGCCGCCGCCGACCAGTGCCTGCATCAGGAACAGCAGGGTCACCACCACGAAGAACTTCACCAGCGCGCGCTGGCCTGCGCTGGACTGCCCCGGCAGCACCTGCGGATGCATTTGATGCCCGCGGCTGATCCAGCCCAGGTAGTCGAACTTGCCGAACGCCAGCAGCACGGTGGCGATGCCGGCCAGCAGCACCAGCAGGCTCAGCGCACTCCACAGCAGGGCATTGGGCGTGGCCACGTTGCCGACGCTGGGGTCGTACGGAAAATTGTTGGTGTACGAAGCCTCCGTGCCGGGTCGCTTGGCCACCGAAGCCCATGCCGCCCAGGTGACGAAGGCGGTGAACTGATGCAACTCGGTCGGGTCGGTGATCAGGTCGGGCTTGAGTCCGCCATTTCTGGTCGGATCCTTGAAGTAGTCCGTCCAGTAGCCGATCTGCTGGCGATAGGCCGCCGCCTCCGGCGCGGTCAATTGCAGCACGTCGGTTTGCGCGTCGTAGCGGTTGGTCTTCAGCACCACCGCCGTAGCGGCATGCACCGCGGCCTGCTGCTGCGCGTCCAGCTCGGCGAGTGGCCTGGCAAATTGCCGCGTGGCCATGGCAGTGGCGGTGTCCTCGCCCAGGCGATGCAGGGCCTCAGCCGAGTAATCCGGCCCGAGATACGCGCCGTGCCCCCAGATGCTGCCGTTGTCCATCAGGCCGTATTTGAGAAAGACCGCCTGGCCCTTGCGGATATCGTCGCCGCTGAACAGGCTGCTGCCCTGGGCATCCACCACCTGCGCGGGAATCGGTGGCGCGTTGCGGTAGGCCAGCAAGGTGATGGCGAGCAAACCGGCGAAGCCGAGCAGCATGACGATCGCGATCGTGCGCAACCACCATGGAGACAGTGCCGTATCGTCATCGGTCAAGGGTTGTGCCGCGTCGTTCATGGTGTTCTCCCCGGTGTGGCGAATGAGTACGAGTTTCAGACAGGTCGAAAGCCCGCTGATCGAACGTGCTTCACGCCGCTCCATCGGCGCTCCATCCCATCGGCGACAACCCGGCCATCCCGCTCCGAACCGCCACTATCCGACCCCTGTTCGTCTTTACCGCGCAGCGCCCGGCCGGCAGCTCAGCTCACTCGTCGAGCCGGCGCTTGAGCAGCGGCAACTTGTTCGGCACACCATCCCACTTCGCCGCATCTTCCATCGCAGCGATCTTGCTGGTCAACACCGGCCATTGCGGCGCGAGCTCGGCATTGATCGCCATGAAGATCTCCTGGCCCGCCGGCACATCCAGTTCGGGAAAGATCGCACCCACCGGGCACTCCTCCACGCACAGCGTGCAGTCGATGCACTCGTCGGGATCGATCACCAGGAAATTCGGACCCGCGTGAAAACAGTCGACCGGGCACACCTCGACGCAATCGGTGTGCTTGCAGTTGATGCAGTTGTCGGTGACGACGTGAGTCATCGGCTCTCCTTGCGCTCGGGCGGATCGGCGCAGTCCGTATTGCAGTCTCCCTCAGTGCCGGAAACGCGGCAATGACCCAGATCAGTGCCGCAGGGCAGCCGTTACCACACAATGCCCAAGCCCCGTCTCGAGACCCGACGCGGAACGCGGCACCATGCGCAAACCGAGCGGGTAAACTCCGACGATACGACGACGCATCCCGTCATGATGACGGAGTGCGTCCTGATCATTTCCCCCGTGATGCCGGTGACCAACCTCGCATGAACCCAGCTGCAACTTTCGACGAGGCGGCGATTGCCACCCTGGTCGACCATTTCTACGAGAAGGTACGGCGGGATCCGCAGATCGGCCCGGTCTTCAACGCGGCCGTGCACGACTGGGACGAACACAAGCAGTTGCTCACCTCGTTCTGGGCTTCGGTGGCATTGCGTACAGGCAGCTACCGTGGCAACCCGATGGCGGCGCATCGACCGCACCCGATCCGGGCCGAGCATTTCGATCGCTGGCTGGCGCTGTGGAGCGAAACCTGCGACGAGGAACTGGACGAGGTCCACGCCGGCCGGATGCTGGAGTACGCGCAACGCATCGGCCGCAGCCTGAAGTATGGGCTTGGCCTGCATCCGCAGGCGCAGCCGTTCGGCGTGCCGATCGTGAGCGTCGCAAAACCGTAGGAGCCCGCTCGCGGGCGATGCTCTTCTCACGGGAATCGGGATTCGCAAGAGCAAAGGCATCGCCCGCGAGTGGGCTCCTACGGGGTTTGGCTGGCTTCAGCCCAGTGCTTTCAGCGCCGCATCGTAGTTCGGCTCGTGGGCGATCTCGCTGACCAGCTCGGCGTGGATCACCTTGTCGTGGTCGTCCAGCACCACCACGGCGCGCGCGGCCAGCCCGGCCAGCGGGCCCTCGGCTATCGCCACGCCGTAATCGTTGAGGAACTGGCGACCGCGCATCAGCGACAGGTTGACCACGTTCTGCAGACCCTCGGCGCCGCAGAAGCGCGCCTGCGCGAACGGGAGGTCGGCCGAGATGCACAGCACCACGGCATTGTCGAGCTTGCTGGCCGATTCGTTGAAATGGCGCACCGACGCCGCGCAAGTCGGCGTATCGACGCTGGGGAAGATATTGAGCACTTTGCGCTTGCCGGCAAAGCTGGACAGCGTGGCGTCGGACAGATCGCCCGCGACCAGCGCAAACGCCGGGGCGGCCGAACCCACGGCGGGAAAACGACCATCAACGCTGATCGGCTGACCCTTGAACGTGACGCTGGACATGCTGGAACTCCCGTCTGGAAAGGTGGCTACAAGTAGAACATGGTCTTGGCCAGGAACACGATACCGACCATCAGCGCGAGCACGATGCGATGGGTGTGCTTGAAGCGGCAGACGTCCATCTTGCCATGCCGCATCGCCCACATCGCGTTGACGAACACGCCCAGCACGCCGAACGCCAGCACTACTTTGAGCAACAGCCAGTTGCCAAAACGTGAACCCACGCAGGTGAAACCACCGCAGCGGATGTCGAACAGCATGCCGCCGCTGACGAACAGCAGGATCACCACCACCGGCATGTACTGGCGCACGCGCGCCATCACCACCTGTTCGATGCGCTGCACGGTGACGATGTCGAAATGCCTGTGCAACGACTCCAGCACGATCACCTCGAACGCCACCGCGCCCACGAACACGATGGCGCAGGCCAGGTGCAGCAGGACGATCCACGGATACCAGTCAGCCATGTGAAGACCATGAAACCATGCGGTGCCGCCAATATCCGCCGCATCACCGGCTGCGGCCATGACCTGCATCAATCACGGAGGCACGCCGCCTCCTGATCGGCGCCGTGTCTCAACCAGGGCAAGCGCATCGCCCGCGAGCGGGCTCCTGCGACACACATGCCCCCGCTCGCGGGCGATGCACTTGTCCTGACGGGGTTTCGGATAACGCCGGCACCAGCAACCGCCCTGCGACAATTCGCGCCGCCTCCAGGCGTCCGACGCTGACCTGGGTCAGAGTCATGACAGGATCCGCCCGTCAGCATGCTGGTACCCCGGGGTCCACGGACGCCCTCGCCCATGGATCCACCCGCTTTTCGCTGCTCGCGCGACAGCACCCCTACCTCGAGGTGGCTCCCATGCAAACCGTCGTCCGCACCACGCGACCCGAACGCGACGCCGGGCGCGAATGGGTCAATGGCGCGCTGGCCTGCCTGGCGCAGGAGGCTGCCCGCTCGGCCGATACCCACCTGCTGAAGCTGAATTTCCCGGGCTTCCACGACATCGACTTCTATTTCAAGGACGAAGCCGCGCACCCCAGCGGCAGCCTCAAGCACCGCCTCGCCCGCTCGCTGTACCTGTACGCGCTGTGCAATGGCCACCTCCACCGTGGACAGGCGGTGGTGGACGCATCCTCCGGCAGCACGGCGATCTCGGAAGCGTGGTTCGCGCGCCTGCTCGGCCTGTCGTTCACGGCGGTGATGCCGGCATGCACCGCGCCGGGCAAGATCCGCAGCGTGCAGGCGCTGGGCGGCACGTGCGACCTGGTCGACGACCCCGGGCAGGTGCACGCGCGCGCGGCCGAACACGCCGCACGCGGCGCCTGCCACCTCGACCAGTTCGGCCTCGCCGAACGGGCCACCGACTGGCGTGGCAACAACAATATCGCCGAGTCGATCATCGGCCAGCTGGCGCTGGAGGCGCATCCGGAGCCGGCATGGATCGTCTGCGGCGCCGGCACCGGCGGCACCTCGGCCACCATCGGCCGTTACCTGCGCTACCGCCGGCTGCAGACAAAATTGTGCGTGGCCGAGCCAGCCGGCAGCGGTTACGTGCATGGCTGGCACAGTCGCGACCTCCACGCCGTGGCCAGCCAGCCGACCCTGATCGAGGGCATCGGCCGGCCACGCGTCGAACCGGGTTTCATCTTCGACGTGGTCGACCATGTCAGCGAGGTCGCAGATGCCGCGTCGATCGCCGCCGCGTGGCTGCTGGAGGAACTGCTTGGCCATCGCTACGGCGGCTCGTCCGGCACCAACCTGGTCGCCTGCCTGCAACTGGCCGCCTCGATGCGTGCGCGCGGCGAACGCGGCAGCATCGTGAGCCTGCTGTGCGACCGCGGCGAACGCTACGCGCAGACCCTGTTCGATCGCGACTGGCTGGCCAGCCACCAGATCGATCTCGCGCCGTGGGACGCGGTACTGCGGGCCAGCCTGGTCACCGGCAGTTGGCCCGGACTTGCATGATCCCGGCCGAGTGCTCACTGTCGACCCTGTGTACCCGATCCATTCAGCACCAAGGCGGGCATCAACGATCCGAACGCACCCAGTCTGGCGGCAGGAGCTGCGATCTGGCGGACACTTTCGGTAGTGGCTGGCACCGAACGATCACGCACCTGGAGAGAATCATGTTCAAACACATCCTGCTTCCGATCGACGGCTCCGAGCTTTCGATGCGCGCCGCCAGGATCGGCATCGAGCTGGCACAGAAGTGTGGCGCGGAGGTCCATGCCTTGCATGTGGTGCCAACGTTCCAGGCGCTCGTCTACATGTCCGAGGCACTGGCTGCCGCCGAGCCGACCTACATCGAGGAGTCGATTGCGCTGGCCAACGAATACCTGGCACAGGTGAAGCAGTTGGCCGGGTCGGCCGGGGTCAAGTACAGCGGCAACCATGAGATTGCCGAGCGACCCCACGAAATCATCCTGCGCACATGTCGCGAGAAGGGCTGTGATCTGGTGGTGATGGCGTCGCACGGACGCCGCGGCCTGTCGCGGTTGCTGCTCGGCAGCGAAACGCAAAAAGTGCTGCTCGAAGGCGAGGTGCCGGTGCTGGTGTGTCACTGAGCGGCACGCACCGCACCGGCGGCCTCACACTCCGGCAAACACCAGGCTGCCGTTGGTGCCGCCGAAGCCGAAGCTGTTCGACATCACCGTGGCCAGCTTTTCCGGACGGCTCTTGCGCACGATCGGGAAGCCTTCGGCGCGCGGGTCCAGCGTGGTGATGTGGGCCGAACCGGCGACGAAGCCGTGCTTGAGCATCAGCAAGCTGTAGATCGCCTCGTGCACGCTGGCCGCGCCCAGCGAGTGGCCGGTGAGCGCCTTGGTCGAGGACAGCGGCGGTACCGCATCGCCGAACACCTCGCGCAGCGCATTGAGTTCGATGATGTCGCCCAGCGGCGTAGCGGTACCGTGGGTGTTGACGTAGTCGATCGGGCCGACGACGTTCGCCATCGCCATGCGCATGCAGCGCACCGCACCTTCGCCCGAGGGCGCGACCATTTCGGCGCCGTCGGAGGTGACGCCGTAGCCGACCAGCTCGGCATGAATCTGGGCACCGCGCGCCTTGGCGTGTTCGTATTCCTCCAGCACCAGCATGCCACCACCGCCGGCGATCACGAAGCCGTCGCGCTCGGCATCGTAAGGGCGCGATGCCGAGGCCGGGTGGTCGTTGCAGGCGCTGGACAGTGCACCCATCGCATCGAACTGCGCGGTCATGCCCCAGTGCACTTCCTCCGCACCGCCGGCAAACATCACATCCTGCGCGCCGTGGCGGATCAGGTCGGCGGCGGCGCCGATGCAATGCGCCGAGGTGGCGCAGGCGGCGGAAATCGAATAGCTCAGGCCGAGCAGGCCGAAGGTCGTGGCCAGGGTCGCCGACACCGTCGAGCACATCGTGCGCGGGACCATGTACGGACCGATCTTGCGCACGCCCTTGTTGCGCAGCAGGTCGCCGGTCTCGATCTGCCAGCGCGGCGAGCCGCCGCCGGAACCGGCAATCGCGCCGGTTCGCGGGTTGCGCACTTGTTCGGGGGTGAGGCCCGCGTCGGCGATGGCGTCGCGCATCGATACATAGGCATAGGCCGCGGCATCGCCCATGAAGCGCTTCAGCTTGCGATCGATCGCCGCATCCAGATCGATCTCCGGCACGCCGGCGACGTGGCTGCGCAGACCCAACTCGCGATACTCGGGAACCTCGCGGATGCCACTGTGGCCGTCACGCAGCGCCGCCGTCACGCTCGCCACGGTGTTGCCCAGGCACGACACGATCCCCATCCCCGTCACTACGACTCGACGCATCTCAGAAACCCTCGGTCGACTGGAACAGGCCCACGCGCATGTCGCTGGCCTCGTAGATCAGGCGGTCGTCGACGAAGGTCTTGCCGTCGGCGATGACCAGGCGCAGCTTGCCGCGGATCACGCGACGGATGTCGATCTCGTAGCGCACCAGCTTCGCCGTCGGCTTCACCTGGCCGGAAAACTTCACATTGCCCACGCCCAGCGCACGGCCGGCACCGGGCTCGCCCAGCCAGGGCAGGAAGAAGCCGCTGAGCTGCCACATCGCATCCAGGCCCAGGCAACCGGGCATCACCGGGTCGCCGATGAAGTGGCAATCGAAAAACCACAGGTCCGGACGGATATCCAGCTCGGCATGGATCAGGCCCTTGCCGTGGCTGCCGCCTTCCTCGGATATCCGCGTGATGCGGTCGAACATCAGCATCGGTGGCGAAGGAAGGCGGGCATTGCCGTCGCCGAAAAGCTCGCCGCGGCCGCAGGCACGCAATTGTTCGTAATCGAACGAGGAGGGACGCGTCATCGAAAATCCACCAGGTGAGAAAGTCGCGGAGTGTGCATGGGGTGCCGGGCTGTGGCCTTGACGTCGATCGCCAGCCGCGCCAACGGACAAGCGCTGCCCGTCATTGCATGCAAGCGAAGCGTGCGATACGTCTTCCCATCGTACATGCTCCGACAAGTGCACGACGTGAAATCGACATGGATCGACGACACCGAAACGCACCTGACGTCACTCTGCGCATCCGGTCCGGCTGCTCAAGGCGGGGACATCATCGGCTGCTGTCCCTTCCATTCCAGCTGGAGCCACAGCTTGGCGCTGTCGCGGCCAAATCCATCGGCCTGGTAACTCGCTACCTTGAACAGGCCGGTCAGCCCGCGCGGCAGCGGGAAGGCCAGCGAAGCATCCCATTCACTGCCGTAGCGCCCGCCGCGCGCGGCCCGGTAATCGTGGTACGTGACGGCCCAGGCGAGCTTGCTGGCAACGGGGCCTCGACCGAGCGGGCCCGACGCACCCAGGTAGCGATCTTCCAGCCCTCCGAGCGGGGTGACATTGAATTGGTCGTCCCATCCATTGAATGCGTGCAAGGTAGCCAGCGGCGTCTGCAAGGCATGCCGACCGTCGCTGCCAAGATATTCCCAACCCAGCCTGGCGGTGATCCCGTGAAGCGTCCAGGCGGGTTCCAGCAGCCAGTAGTTGACTGTATAGCTGGCCGGGTTGTCGGCGTAATCGGACTGCCGCGCAAACTCCGCCGACCAGCCCGGACCGGTGCCGCGTTCGACGTAGCTGCCGGACCAGCGCAGGCCGTAGGTCGCGGTGGAGGCCGCTCGCACGTCGCGATCCTCGTGGAGGTAGGCATAGCCCACCCAGCTTTGCGCTCCATGCACATAGCCGACGTTGAACAGGCTGGTGTCGAGCTTGCGTTCACGAGCCAGCGGACTGGTCGCGTCGGGGCCGGCGACCCTATGCACGCGCCCGAGCCAGTCGTAGTGCACGGTCCAGTCGCTCGCCGGTTGCCATTGCAGCGCGATCGCATCGTAAGTCTGCTCGAACTGGCGCCAGCCGCTGTTGCCGAGCCAGCGCTGATTGTCCAGCTGAAGCCGCTGACGGCCCAGAGTGGCGCTGAACGTCGTGCCCTGCCAGCGCAGCCAGGCCTGGTTGAGTTCGCCGCCACGCGGATCGGTGATCGCCGGATATTGGGTGCGGCCATTCGCCCCGCTGTTGTAGCGATCGCCGGCACTGGCTACGCCGGCGCCTTCGACAAAGGCGCTCCAGCCCTCGCCAAACGTCGAACGCAGGCCGAGTCGCAGGCGCAAGGTGTCGGCGCTGGCGTCGCGACTGAACGCATCGTCATCGACCTGCTCCTGGCGCAGGCGGGTGTCCCATTCCAGTTGCAGCGGCGTACTGTCAGCGCCTGCCGGCACCGTGCTGTCGACACCGCCGGCGTGCGTCCAGGGCGAAACGGCCAACCCCAGCACACAGGCGGCACGGAGCATCCGATAGCTTGCATTCATCGCGTTCCCCTTGGTGGATGCGCGCATCCTGCACAGGCAACGGCGACTCGCGATTGACCGCGGTCAATTCCGATGCATGAAAGCCGCGGCTGTGACAACACGCCGCGTCCACGCTCGCGAAAACGCCGCCATGAAGGCGGCGTCTCGCATGCCAATGGACGTCCGGGCATCCATTTGACGGCAGATGTCAGGGGCCCCTGGCCAGCGCGTCGACAGCCTTGACGAATGACGGGTCGAGCCGCCCGATCACCGTGGTGCGCGCCGCGATGCGCCCGTCCGCGTCGAGCAGCACCAGTTCGCTGCTGTGGTTGAATTCGCCGTCCGGCAATCGCCGGTACTGCAACCCGAGCAGGCCGGACAGCTGCCGCACCTGCGCCGGCTCGGCGCGGGCCAGCGTCCAGATGCGCGGATCGAGCTTGCGCCTGTCGGCGTAGTTGCGCAGCGCGGCCACGTCGTCCTTCGCCGGATCGAAGCTCACCGCGAGCAGGTCGATCCGCGAACGCACCGCCGGATCCAGCGCATTGCGGGTCAGCCGCATGCTGTCGATGATCAGCGGGCAGACCATCTGGCACGAGGTGTAGAACATCGTCACCAGCTGCGGCCGGCCGCGGCGTGCCGACAGCATCTGCTGCCGGCCGTCCTGGCCGGTCAGCTGCACCGGCAGCTGATAGACCGAATCGCCCGGCAACGGCTGGGTCGCATGGGCATTGCCGCCCAGCAGCAGGAGCATCGCGAGAAATGACAGCAGGCGTTTCATCGTAGATTCCTCAATCGGGCTTCGCGCAGCGGAAGCCCATGTTGTTGGTGGTGTCGGCAGCCTTCAGCGCGGACAGCATCGCGATGCGCATCAGCACCGCGTAGTTTTCCTTCTGCTGCATGCTGAGTGCGCCGGCACCGCAGAACTTCAGCAGGTCCGGATCACCTTGGTCGCGGCTGTCGCTGGCGACCATCAATGCATTGAAGTCGTCGACCCATTCCCATACCAGGCCATTGATGTCGCGCACGCCGTAGACGTTGGCGACACCGCCGATCTGCGGCAATGCCGTGCTGGAGGGCCGCGAGTACCAGCCCAGGATGCTTTCGCGCCAGGCAGGGTCGGCACGCGCATCGCGGCGGGTGGCATCGGCCGCGGCGGCGAACTCCCATTCGTACCAGCTCGGCAGGCGCGCCTGCTCGCTTTCGCAGTAAGCCTCGGCGGCAAACCAGCTGACCCGGGTTACCGGTTGCCGTGGCAGGGCCTGCTCGCCCAGGACATCGACGCTGGCCCAGTGCGTGAGGTAACGCGCATCGGCAAGGATGGGTGCAACCTTGTCACGCCGCCATCGTGGGTGGGTTTTCACGAACGCCAGGAACTCGGCATTGGTGACCAGCTCGGTACGCAGGCGGAATGGCGCGACCTGCGCCGCGGCCGCCTTGCCGTCAGCCGGCAACACGCTGGTGAAACGCCCTCCCGGCAGGGCGACGTAATCCGCCGCCACCGCCGGAAGTGCCAGCAGCAGGCCAAGACAGGCGAGTGCCGATGCACGCATCTCAGTGTGCCGCTGCCGGCGCGGGTGTCGCCGCCGCGCGTGCCTTGGCCACCTCGTCCTTGCTGAACTGGCCACCGGGATTGCCCCAGCTGTTCAGCACGTAGGTCAGGATGTTGGCCACCTCGTCGTCGGTCAGCTGCGACATCGGCGGCATCACCGAATCGTATTCACGGCCGTTGACGGCGATCTTGCCGGTCAGGCCGTGCGTCACGATGGTCATGGCGCGCTTCGGATCGGCGGCGAGCAGATCGGACTTCGCCAGCGGCGGAAACACATTCGGCAGGCCTTCGCCGTTGGCCTGGTGGCAGACCGAGCAGGTGCCGGCAAACAGTTGCTTGCCGGCGGCGATCTGGTCTTCCTTGGTCAGCGTGCCGGCAGCGTGTGCCGTGGCTGCGGTGGTCACGGCCTGCAGATTGCCGCCGGCACGATCGCCCAGGTAGACCGAGTCCACTTCCTTGCCCGAATAGACCGCCTTGTTCTCCAGGCCGTCCACTTTCAGGATGCCCAGCGCACCTTTGTTGAAGGCTCGGAAGATCGAGTGATCGACCAGTACGTAGCTACCCGGCACGTCGGTGTGGAACTCCACGATCGCGGCACCGCCGGATGGGATCAGCGTGGTCTGCACGTTCTCCTGTGGATGCGTGCCACCCTCGGGCTGCACCTTGTCGAAGATCTCGCCGATCACGTGGAAGCTGGAGATCAGGTTGGGGCCGCCGTTGCCCACGAACAGACGCACCTTCTGGTTGGTCTTGGCGGTCAGCGCGTTGTCGCCGGTGATCGAGCCTTCCCTGCCGTTGAACAGTACATAGGTCGGGCGCTCGTCGATCGCCTTCTCCATGTCGAACGGCTGGTGGCCCTTCTCGCGATATTTGCCGATGGTATAGAAGTCGCCCTGCATCACGTAGTACTCGTGATCGACCGGGCTCAGGCCCTCCGGTGGCTCGACCAGGATCAGGCCGTACATGCCGTTGGCGATGTGCATGCCGACCGGCGCAGTGGCGCAGTGGTAGACGTAGATGCCCTGGTTGAGCGCCTTGAAGGTGAACTGCGATTCATGCCCCGGCGCAGTGAAGCTCGAGGCCGCGCCGCCACCCGGGCCGGTAACGCCGTGCAGGTCGATGTTGTGCGGCATCTTGTCGTTGGGGTTGTTCTTCAGGTGGAACTCCACCGTGTCGCCCTGGCGTACGCGGATGAAGCTGCCCGGCACGGTGCCGCCGAAGGTCCAGAACGTGTAGCTGACGCCTTCGGAGATCGGCATCTCCTTCTCGATCACTTCCAGCTCCACGATGACCTTGGCCGGATAGTTGCGATGGATCGGTGGCGGTACGTGCGGCGGGCTGGTCAGCACCGCGTGGATCGGCTCGCCCTGCGGCGGCCCGAAGTCGCCGCGCTCGGAAGCGACGGATTGCGACGTGGTGGGGCTGCCGGCCGTACCTGCCGCCGTCGGCGCGGGCTTGCCAGAGCACGCCGCCAGCGCACATGCGGCGAGGGCGGCAACAACGGTGGACAACGGACGCAACATGAGCGGCTCCAGGTGGGGGGGTTCCTGGAGGCAGGATGACCGCTGGAGGCAACCCCTTCTTGATCCGCGTCAAGCCATGCCGCGATAACCGCGCACTGCGTCAGCGTGCCGCATGTTTTGCGCCGCGGCGTATCAGCCGGGCTTGCCGTCGGCGCGCGGGGTCAGGTAGATCCACGCCGAACGCAGTACCCACGGCAGGAATGCCAGCAGCCAGCCATAGGCCGCGATCACCAGCCACAGATAGACATCGCCACCGAACTCGGCGCGGATGCGCAGCAGCGCCACCACCTGCAGCAGCGCAAAACACAGCCACGCCACCTTGCCCATCTGCAGCGGCCGGCCCGAGTGACCCTGGGTCACCCGCGTCACCATCGCCACCAGCATCGAGCCGAAGAAGCCGATGCCCAGCGCGTGCAGCGGCGCGCGGCCCAGCACCAGATGCCCGCTGCTGGCGTACACCACGTCCTGGATCGCGAACAGGACGAACGCCACCGGCAGCCAGGCAAACGCGAGGTGCAGCACCACCAGCAGGCCCGGATGCATCGCCTGCCACGGCCGCCAACTCAACGCATGCCACGCAAACACCAGCGCCAGCGGCACATCGACCAGGTACAACCAGCCGAGCATCCCGCGCCAGGTCAGCAGCAGGTGCGCCAGCAACAGCACCCACACCACCGGCATGCTCCAGTCCGGCCGGATCACCGCATAGCCCTTCACCATGTTGCCGGTGAAGAACGGCAGCATGCGGTGCATCACCGAGAAGTAGATCGGCAACAGCAACCCGAACGTGCCGATGTGGATCGCCAGCAGCGCACAGTCCGCCGGCGCACCGAACAGATACGCCAGGAAGATCGCCAGCCCCAACGTGCCCAGGCACAACGCCGCCAGGCAGGAACGCGCATGGCCCTTGCGCTCGGCCACTGAGGCACGCAACACCCCACCCAGCGTCCACACGCCCACCAGGTAACCGACCAGCATCAGCGCGATGCCCAGCTTCAGCAACCACGCCAGGTCGAGCAGCCCGACATTCGCCAGCACATACCCCCCGAAAATGCAGCCGGCCACCGGCAGGAATCGCGTGCGTGGCAGGTCCGGGCGCCCCAGCCAGCGCGGAAACGTGGTCATCAGGAAGCCGAACATGAACAACGGAAACAGGCCGTACTGGATCAGCATCGCGTGCGCCCAGCCCGGCGGAATCGTCGGCTGCGGCCAGCCGGCCAGCCCAAAGCGCATCCAGGTCAGTTCCACCGCCCACCACGTCATGCTGAGCAGCACCGCGATGGTCCCGGCCAGGAACAGCGGTCGGTGCGGGGCGGAGGCGAGCAGGCGGGGAATATCCGCGAGGGGCGATGGCATATCGATGTCGGATTGCGGCGCGGGCATGGCGAGTGCAACTCGAATGAGAACGATTCGTCATGTTGGCAGATTGACGGGGTGGCGGCCATGACATGCATCAGTTGCCGCGGCAGCGCAGAACGGTGCTGCTCGCCGACGCAACGTGGCGTTCAATTGACCCCGGTCAACACCGATCCGCGACGCGTCGCGCACGCTGCACCCATCCGCACGGGAGACACGACCATGGGCAGGCTGAGTGGCAAGGTGGCACTGGTGACCGGCGGCGCGGTGGGCATCGGCGCCGCCTGCGTCGTGCGCATGATCGAGTCCGGCGCGCAGGTGGCCATCGTCGACCTGCACGACGACATCGGCCGGAAGCTGGCCGCGCAGCTTGGCGACAACGCCCGCTACTTCCACGCCGACGTGTCGGCGGAGGCCGAAGTGGCAGCGGCGATCACGGGCACGGTGGCAGCGTTTGGACGGCTGGACATCCTGGTCAACAACGCCGGCATCGCCGGGGCGAACAAGCCCACGCACGAGCTCACCGAAGCCGAGTGGGACCGGGTGCAGGCGGTCAACGTGAAGGGCGTGTTCTTCTGCACCAAGCATGCGATCGCGCCGCTGCGCGCGGCCGGCGCTGGCAGCATCATCAACCTGTCGTCGATCTACGGCCTGGTCGGCGCGCCGGATCTGCCGCCCTACCATGCGTCCAAGGGCGCGGTGCGACTGATGAGCAAGACCGATGCGCTGATCTATGCGGCCGACCGCATCCGGGTCAACTCGATCCACCCCGGCTTCATCTGGACGCCGCTGGTGGAACAGCACCTCGCCACGATGGGCGGCGACGTGCAGCAGCATCGACGCGAAGTCGGCGCGCTGCATCCGCTCGGCCACATAGGCGAACCGGACGACATCGCCTGGGGCGTGGTCTACCTCGCCTCGGACGAGTCAAAGTTCATGACCGGCAGCGAGCTGGTCATCGATGGCGGCTACACCTGTCGCTGAGTATTCATCCCTGTCGGGAAACCAGCCATGTTCAAGCACATCCTTCTGTCTACTGACGGCTCCGACCTGTCGCTGCGCGCGGCAAAGCTCGGCATCGAGTTGGCCGGGACCAGCGGCGCGCGGGTGTACGCCCTGCATGTGATTGCGCCGTATCACACCATTGCCTACATGGCCGAGATGCTGGCGGCCACCGAGATCACCTATGCCCGGGACGCCACCGTGCGCGCCGGCCAGTACCTCGCCGAAGTACAGCGCATGGCTGCCGAGGCCGGCATCGAGTGCGCCAGCAGCTACGTGCTCGATGACCAGCCGCACGAAGCCATCATCACCGCGGCTCGCGAGCAGCATTGCGATCTGGTGGTGATGGCAACGCACGGCTGGCGTGGCTTCACCCGGCTGCTGCTGGGCAGCGAGGTGCACAAGGTGCTGCTGGAAAGCGAGATCCCCGTGCTGGTCTGCCGTTGAGCCGGCGTCCGCCGGCATCCGCGGCGTTCGAACGTCGCGACGTAATCTCAGGAGACACTCATGTTCAAGCACATCCTGCTGCCCGTCGACGGGTCCGAGCGATCGCAGCGCGCGGTCGACCTCGGCATCGCGCTGGCCGCCGCACTGGGCGCCCGCGTCCATGCGCTGCACGTGTTGCCACCATTTCCGGCGGTGACGTATTTCGCGGCGGTCGCCCAGGCCAACGAGACGATGTACATCGAGCGCGCGGTGGCCAGCGCCGAACGCGTTCTGGCCGAAGTGCGGCGGCGCGCAGAGGCCGCCGGGGTTGCCTGCGTGGGGAGTCACGAGATCGACAGTCGCCCCGAATGCGCGATTGCCGCCGCTGTCTCGAAGTACCACTGCGACGCGATCGTGATGGCGACGCATGGCCGGCGCGGCATCGAGAAGCTGTTGCTGGGCAGCGTGACGCAGAAGACACTGCTGCTGGCCGATGTGCCGGTGCTGGTCTGTCGTTGAAGGACACGGTAGTTGCAGTCAACACGCCACACCGGGCCGCGACCGGGTGAGCCATCGCCGGCCACTTCATGCGGACGGTGGCAGCGCACACCAGGGAACCCTAAGGGGACGGAGGCAATTAAGCCACGCAACGCATCGCGACCCGCCTACCAGTACTTCTTCCTCCCCTTACTGGATCGTCAATCGATGCGCGCCACTATGGAGACATGCCGCGTCGCTCCCGCCTCGAACTACCAGGCACCCCGCTCCATGTCATCCAACGCGGGGTGAATCGATGCGCCAACTTCGTTGACGATGTCGACCGCCGACACTACTACGACCTGCTCTGCGATGCCGCAGACGCGCATGACATCGCAATCCATGCGTATGTGTTCATGGGCAACCACATTCATTTGCTTCTGACCTCGACACAACCGGACGCCCTGTCCCAAGCCATGCGCAACACCGGACAATGCTACGTGCAGGCCTTCAATCGACGTCACGGTCGGAGCGGCACGCTCTGGCAAGGGCGATTCAAGTCCTGTCTGGTCGACACCGAACGCTATGTGATGACCGTCTATCGCTACATCGAGCTCAACCCGGTCAGGGCTGCGATGGCAGAACGTCCGGAACAGCACCGCTGGTCCAGTGTTCACGCCAACTTGGGGCTGTTGAAAGATCGGCTTGTGACGCCCCACTCCATCTATCTGGAACTTGACCACGATGCCGTCGTGCGCGCAGCAGCCTACCGTACGTGGTTGCATGATGGTGTCAGCGACGACGACCCCCAGCGAATCCGCGCCCACCTTCAGCAGGAGCGCGCTCTTGGCGATACCAAGTTCCAGACCATGGTTGAGAAGGCCCTGGGTCGCCCGGTTGCCGTAAGGCCGCGAGGACGACCTATCTCGCCGCCATCACAACCACCGCACGACTGATGGCACATCTTAATTGCCTCCGTCCCATTTGCGGCGGCCCTCAATTTGCCTGGGAATCCTCAGAAACGCCGAAATAGCCCACGATCGCCCCGTAGTTTGAACAGCGCGGACCCGCCAATCGGCGTGTTTTTGAATGACAAGATTCCGTGCAAATCTGAATATACCAAAATAGTCTTTATCCTCTGCGTTCTTGAAATACACGTTATCTGGTAAACATCACCATGGCGTCCCAAGTTCGATTTGCAAAATATGCCAGCAAACGCCCATTTGCTACCAACGTTTGTCTTTGGTATCGCTACATTCAAAGGACCTGTCATGCAATAATAATCTCTATTTCCGCAATCCCTAAATTCTCCAGCGACCTCGGACGACGTATCATCGAGATTCGCACGCGATTTGCTTTGGACGCTAACAAATTTCGTCGCCACGTTGATGACAATTGCCCTAGAATCGCCCACACCTGCGCCGTCATAAACATAGCCTCGACTTCGACTACCGGCATTCACAACAGATGTCGATGATAAAATTAGCAAAATTACAACTGGTACTGCATGCTTAGCGAAATTCGTCATTTGTGGTCATCAAAGAGTTGGGAAGACGCGTTATTAAATGAATGCTGGTGATCATGCATATACTTAGCCGGATGATTGTAATACAGATTGTATAGAACAGTTTCATCAGGCAGCATATGAATGCCCTCATGTATAAATGTACGAGACAAATCAGCAGAGATGCTTAAGCTCTTTCTAGCTCTATCATATTCGATCGCATTTCGATAGATCGTCGTCTGTGGTTGATAATCCAGGACTCCATTGCGCGAATCGAAGCCACCTCCATAAGTACTGGCGCGGCTATCTTCGGTTCCTTTTGCGTCAGCAGGCCCATTCGCGTTGCTAGTCAATATCTTTGCCCCGATCAACGCGTTGGCAACTTTACCTGCGTTAGCCTCAAATTTTTTTCCATCTACTGAGACAGTCACGGTTCTTCCGGAATGAGCCACCAACCTATTTACAGCGGCAGTGTAAGCTTTGTTCACAGCCCTTAATTCTTAAGGACTGAATTTCCCAGCATTGTCATCAACTGTGCAGGTGTAGGCCCCCCCACACCCGTCGACTTGCATGTTCCACCGTCAGGATCAACATTGACTATCGGATTATTGTTAACATAATCATAACGATTAAAGCTGAACACATTACCTGGTCCCATCCCCGCCGGATCCACACTCAAAAACCGACCCACCGCCGGATCGTAATACCGCGCCTGCATGTACACCAACCCGGTCTCCGGATCATTCACATGCCCGGTATACCCCGGCCCGCTCGGCGGCGCCCCCAGCGCCTGACTCCCGTACGGCGCATAGTCGAACGTCGCCGTGATGTTGCCGCTGGCATCCGCCTCGGCCAGCGGCGTGCCCTGCGGGTCGGTGTAGACATAGGTCACCGTACCGGCATGGGCAACTCCGCCCAACATGACCAGCAGCCATAGCAGCCGCTTCAGCGCGTTGCCCGTCGTCGTTGAGCCTGTCTGGATATCCATGTCCATGCTCCTCATTGGATCGGCCCGGGCGGATCGGTCTGGGTGCCGTTCCCCGCGTTCGTGAACGCTGAACAGCCAGCGGCACTGCAGGCCTGGACCGCATAGAGCAGGGACTCGCTGGAGCGCGGGCCCGGCATCGTGGCGCTGGTCGCCGAGGTCGTGGCGACGATGGTCGTGGTGCCGAGGCTGTAGTTCGTCTTCTGCACGTTGTACGAGGTGGCGCCGGCGCTGGCCGACCAGGTCACGTAGTAGGTGACGCCGTGGACATAGGACGGTGCGGTGACGGTTGACGGTGGAGCGGGCGGCAGGGTCACAGCAACCGTGCCTGTGGCACTCCACGGACCACAGCCGCCGACGTTGCAGGCCTGGACGCGATAGCCATAACTGCCGTTGCCCTTGCCGCCGATCGCCAGACTGGTGGCGCTGCTGCTCTGGATCGTGCTCCAGCCGCCGCCGTTCACCTGCTCCTGCAGCGGATAGCTGGTCGCTCCGCCGACACTGCCCCAACTGACGGCATAGCTGCCACTGTGGTTGCTGGCCGGCACGCTCAAACTGGGTGTGCTGGCCGGCGGGATGGTCACCAGCGTGCCGCCACTGCTGACCAGGAACGCGCTGCAGCCGCTCGCGTTGCACGCCTGAACTTGATAGATCCAGGCCCCCGTGACCGTTTCGTGCTGGGTATAGCTGGTGGCACTGCCGCTGTAGACGTTGCTCCATCCGGTGACGCCGTAATCCGCGTGCTGCAAGGTGTAGCTGGTCGCGGTGGCGCTGGCCGCCCAGCTCACCACGACCGTGCCGCTGCTGGTCGCGGGTATGGTGATGCTGGCGGGGGTCGGCGGCGGGAACAGCACCGTCGTGCTGGCTACCAAACCTCAGGGTCAGAGTGCGCTTTCCGACTCGCGTGACCGGCCCTTGCCGACAGACGATGAGGCGGCCAGACCGTAAGCTCAGCAGGACAAGGGTCAGAGGACACGGGACGACTCGCACGATTGTGGGTACGACATTTACCGACGATCTGAACAGCAACCGGAAACCCGGGCCATTGAATCATGCCCTGACCGCTCATGCCGCATACGCAGCTCAATGCCGCCCCCGCGGCTTCGCCCGATGCGTCGGCGTCGCCGTCCACGGATCGTCGGGCCACGGGTGCCGCGGGTAGCGGCCCTTCAGCTCCTTCTTCACCTCGGGATAGGTGCGTTCCCAGAAGCCGCGCAGGTCCTGGGTGACCTGGATTGGACGGCCGGCGGGCGACAGCAGGTGCAGGGTGACGGGGATGCGGCCGCCACCCACGCGGGGGGTGTCGGCCAGGCCGAACAGTTCCTGCAGCTTGACCGCCAACACGGGAGCTTCGGCGCCGGCGTATTCGAGCCGGCGCGACTGGCCGCTTGGTACGACAAGTTGTTCGGGCACCTGCGTGTCGAGCAGTTGGCGCTGGTCGTAGTCGAACAACGCGGACAGTGCCTGCGACAGCTCTTCTGCGCGCAAGGCATCGAGGCGATGCTTGCCGTCCAGGGTTGGCGCCAGCCACGCATCGAGCGTGACCAGCAGCGACGTGTCGGACAAATCCGGCAGCTCAAGCTCGGGCATCCACGCGCGCAAGGCCTGCATGCGCGTGCGCAGGCGCTGCGCGTGGTCGCTCCACGGCAACACGCCGAGGCCGCGCGCGCGGATCGCGGCGAGCATGGCCGGCAGCGCGTCTTCCGCCTTCACCGGCACGCTGCGGCGGGTTAGCACAATGGCGCCGAAGCGCTCCTCGTCGAAAGCTTCGGCGGCGCCGCGCTGGTCGTTCCAGCGCAGCGTGCGCTCGCGGGTGAATTGCGCCGGGAAGTCGCGTTCGAGCGTGCGCGGGTCCAGCGGTGCGGCCGCGAACACCAGGCTGTCGCGGTCCTCCAGGCGCAGGTCCAGCACCACCAGCCAGGGTTCGCCGAGCAGGGCGGTGTTTTCATGCAGGCGCGCGCCGCGGCCGTTGGCAAGCGTGTAGCGCAGCGGATTGGTGTCGTCGCGGTGGGCGATGCGATCGGGAAAGGCGTGCGCCAGCAGGTCGCCGACGGTGTGACTGTCGGGCACGCCGCTGGCTGGACTACGGACGTCCAGACGTCGGCGCCAGCCCTTGCCGGCCTGCTCGATGGCAGCCAGCGCACCGCTGTCGGCCTCGCCACGCGACGAGTCACCGCGGCGGTCGCGCCAGGCATGCAGGGCCGCCACGCGCGCACGGAAATCATCGCTACGTGCGTGGGCGCCGCGCAAGGGCGAGCGCGCCTCCATCAGGGCGAGCAGGTCGGCGACCAGCGCGCGGCGTGGTTCGGGCGCACGCAATGCGGCGGCGCCGAGCCGTGGTGTGGCGCCGAGGTCGAGCATGCGTCGGCCCAGCGCGGTGATGCGGCCATCGTCGGCCAGCGCACCGAGCGCCCGCAGCAATTCGCGCGCCTGCGCCAACGCACCGGCAGGCGGCGGATCGAGCCAGGCAAGTCCGACGTTGCTGTCCGCGACGACGCCCCAGGCCGCGAGCTCCAGTGCCAGGCCGGACAACTCGGCCTGGTTGATTTCCGCGCCGCGCGCGCTTTCCAGTCGCCGGCTTTGCGGCCACAGGCGATAGGCGGTGCCGGCGGCCACGCGCCCGGCGCGACCCGCGCGCTGATCGGCCGAGGCCTGCGAGATCGTGACCGTTTCGAGTCGGGTGAAACCGGAGTTGGGATCGAAGCGCGGCTCGCGCGCCAGGCCGCTGTCGATCACCGCGCGAATGCCGGGCAAGGTGATGCTGGATTCGGCCACGTTGGTGGCCAGCACGATGCGGCGGGTGCCCGGCTCGCCCGGCGCGAGCGCGGCCTGCTGCTCGGCCAGCGACAGCTCGCCGTGCAGCGGCACGATCTCGATCCGATCCCCTCTCCCCCCGGCGACCGTCAGGGAGTCCCCTCGCGGGTGAGAGGGTGCCCCTTCAGGGGCGGGTGAGGGTGCGGGCGGAGCGAGGTGGCGTGCTCCGGACGTACCCTCCCCCCCGGCCCCTCTCCCGGTGGGAGAGGGGAGTGTCTGCGCCAATACCGCCTGCGCCCGCGCGATCTCACGCCGCCCCGGCAGGAACGCCAGCACGTCGCCGCCGGTTTCCTCAAGGGCCTGGTGCACGACGCGGGCGAGCTGGTGTTCGAGGCTTTCCTGCGCACGTGCCGGCGGATGCTCGATGCGCACCGGAAAACTGCGGCCGGGACTGCTGATGCGCGGAGCGTCCAGCCATGCCGCGATGCGTTCGCCATCCAGCGTGGCGGACATCAGCAGCAGGCGCAGCTCGGGGCGCAGGGTGGCCTGCACGTCGAGCGCGAGCGCCGCGCCGAGATCGCCGGCCAGATGCCGTTCGTGGAATTCGTCGAAGATGATCGCGCCCACGCCGGTAAGCTCGGGATCGGCCTGGATCAACCGGGTCAGGATGCCTTCGGTGACCACCTCGATCCGCGTTGCCGCGCTCACCTGCGACTCGAAGCGGATGCGGTAACCGACGGTCCGGCCCACCGGCTCGCCGAGTTGCTGCGCCATGAACTGCGCGGCGGCACGCGCCGCGATGCGGCGTGGCTCCAGCATCACGATCTTCTGCCCGGCCAGCCACGGTGCATCGAGCAGGGCCAGCGGCACCTGGGTGGTCTTGCCGGCGCCGGGTGGCGCCTCCAGCACCAGCCGCGGCCGTGCGGCCAGCGCGGCCAGGATGTCCGGCAAGACGTCGGTGATCGGGAAGCTGGGCGGAAGCACGGGGATGGCGACAGTCATCCGTGCAGATGATAACGGCTGCCGTCGAAACGACGGGCCCGCACGGGCCCGTCGTCGTCGAAATTCCTACTGGGTCACGGGCTTCAGACACGCCGCCTGCTGGCTGCGCGCCGCCTCGACGCTGCCCAGCTTGCCGCTGTGCTTGCGCGCATCCAGCACCACCTGCCAGTTGCGCTCGCACAGCTCGCCGTGCCGCGTGCCCTGCTCCCACGACTGCATCGCCAGATCCTGCGCGGTGGCATAGTCGCCATGCTGCAGCGCGGACTCGGCGTGTTGCTGCAGTTGCTGTGGCCAGCTGACAGTCGTCATCGGCGCCGGCGCGGTCTCCGCCACCGGGAAGGTGGTCGCGGCGGCAGTCGCGGGCGACGCTGCCGATTCGTTGCCGCGACGCAGCGGCGCCAATGACTCGAACTTGGCCTGGTAGTCGTCGGTGATCTGCCGCGCGTCCTCGCTGCCGCGGATGATGCGCGGCGTGATCAGCACGATCAGCTCGGTGCGGTCGCGGTTGCGGTTGGTGCTGCCGAACAGGCGGCCGATGAAGGGAATCCGGTTGAGGCCGGGTATGCCCGTGTCGGTGTTGCCTTCGTCCTGCTGGATCAGACCGCCGAGCAGCACGGTCTGCCCGCTCTGCACCGCCACCTGCGTGCTGAGCTGGCGCTGCGAGATGGACGGGTTGCCGTTGACGATCGGCTGCGATGCGTCGCGCTGGCTCACCTGCTGGCTGACATTCATGTACACCAGGCCACCTGGATTGATCCGCGGCTGCACTTTCAGGATCACGCCGGTATCCAGGTATTGCACCTCGTTGTAGCTGGTGGTCGAACCCAGTCCGGTGTTCACGCTGGTCTGATTGATCGGGATGCGGTCGCCGACCTGGATGGTTGCCGGCTGGTTGTTCATCACCACCATCGACGGGGCCGACAGCGTCTTGGTGTTGCCGCTGGTCTCCATCGCCCGCACCGCCACCTGCAGATTGTTGTTGAGGAAGGAGTAGAAGAACGGCTCGCCACCGTAGGCGTTGCCGCCCTGGCCCAGGGCGATCTGGCGCGGGTTGGTCGGATGCCCCGGCGTGATCACCGGATTGCCGCTGCTGTCGGTGCTGCTGGTGCTCCCGGACAGGCCCTGCAGATACCACTGCACGCCGAACTGGAACTGCCCGGTGAGCTTGACCTCGAGGATGCGCGTTTCGATCTGCACCTGCAGCGGCACGCTGTCGAGCTTGTTGATGGCGCTCTTGATCTCTTCCCATTGCGACGGCCGGGCCCGGATCAGCAATTGATTGTTGCTGTCGACCGAGCTGATCCGCACGCTGCCGTCGCTGGACGCATATTGCTGGTCGCCGGCGCTACTGCCCTGGCCGCTGCTGCCAAATGCCGACGAGGTGCCGCCCGATGCGGTCCCGCCCATGCCGGTGCCGGTGCTGCTGCCGTCGCGGCTCAGACCGCCGCTGCCGAACCCACTGCCCGAACTGCCGTTCAGACCGCCGGCACCGGACGAACCGAGGCCGGTGCCGGTATTGCCGAAACCCCCTGCGGTGCTGCCCATGCTGGTGGCATTGGCATTGTCGGCACTGCCCAGCGTGGCGCTGCCGAGGCCCGGCCCGACCTGGCCGCCGTTGTCGCCGCCACTGCCGGCGCCATTGGTATAGATCTGCGCCAGGTACCTGGCCAGGTCGGAGGCTTTCAGGTTGCGCACGTCGTACACGAACAGCTGCGGCTGGTTGCCGCCGCCGGCGTCGATCTTGCCGATCCAGTCGCCCACTTCGCTCAGGTAATCGGGCTGGGTGCTGATCACCACCAGCGCATTGGTCCGCTCGATCGGGATGAAGCGCAGCATGCCCGCCAGCGGGGTGCTGCCGTGTTCGCCGAACAAGGCGTCCAGCTTGGGCATCAACTCGCCGACCTTGGCGTACTGCAGGTTGAACACGCCCACCGAGGTGCCGCGCAGCCAGTCCACGTCAAAGGTGCGCACCATGCGCTCATCATCGACCAGCTCCTGCGGCGTACCGGCAAGCACCAGCAGGTTGCGCGACGGGTCGACCAGCAGCACCGCGTCCTTGCGCACGAACGGCTTGATCAACTTCTGCATCTCGGTGGCCGAGATGTAGCGCAGCGGGAACAACCGCGCCTGCAGCCCGCCCGCGGGTGCGGCGGCGCCGAGGCTGGGCACGAGGTTGCCGGAGACGGCATCCTTTTCCGGCAGCACCACGTAACCGCCCGCGCGCCTGACCAGGGCGTTGTGGGTCCAGCTGAGCAGGGTCTCCAGGATCGGCAGCGCCTGATCCTGTTCCACCGGCTGGGAGGTGGAGAAGGAGATGTTGCCCTCCACGCCCGGCACGATGGTGTAGTTCTCCTTCAGCAGATCGCCCAGGATGGCCTTGACCACCGCCTGCACCGGCTGGTTCTCGAAGTTGAAGGTCACCGCATTGCTGCCGCTGGCGGTCTTGTGCGGCGTGGCCAGGGCGATGGGTCGCACGAAGCGGCCGCTGCCCTCGCTGATGCTGGCCTTGGGCGGCACCGGCGTGCTGCTGTTGTCCAGATCCCGGTTCAACGGCAGCGGTGCCGGCACCGGGTTGTGCGTACCGGCCATGGCCTCGCGCTGCAGGGCGCCGTCGTCGTGCGGCTGCGGCAGGCTGGCGCAGCCGGCGAGCCAGACGAAGCCGGCCAGGATGATGGTGCGCAGGACGCGCGAGTTGGATAGGCGGACCATGGATCAATGCTCTCCTTCGTGGGACGCGGCAGCGCGTTCTGCACGACGTTGCTGGATACTTCGGCGCAGCCGTTCGAGGGCCGATTCAGGTGGATGGTCCAACTCGGCCGGCGTCACCCCCCGGGCGCGCCCGGGGCCGGCATCGAACTTTGTTCGCCCCGCGCCTTCGGGCTGCACCTGCATCATCGCGGCACCAGGTGCCGGCGGCTGCCGGTCGCGCGGATCGCCGGGCCCGCCCTTGGGCTGGTCGATCGGCGCCCCGGCCGGCAACTTCAGCTCGGTGCGGCCGGCCGCTGAATCGAACAGCGCCGAACGCTGGTGCACCTCGACCAGGGTCACGCTGCCGTCGGGCAGGCTGGCCCCCTGGTGCAGGCGGATCTCCTTGTCGCCTTTCTTGTCGTGCAGCAGGGCCATGCGCAGGTCGGGGGTGATGATGATGCCGGTCAGTTCCAGATCGCCCAGGTTGCTGCCGCCCGCGGCGGCGTGCGCCATCGGCTTGCGATCCGGATTGAACAGCGGCTTCTGCCACACCAGGCTGAACTCCTGCAGTGGTATGGGCCGCGGCAGGTCGGCGCTGTTCCCCGCCGCCGGCAACGGCGGCAGTGCACGTGCAGCCTTCCAGTGCACGCCACGTCCCACCCCGCCCAGCAGCAGCAACAACAGCACGCCGAGCACCACGGCGATGCCACCGAGCAGCGGAGTCAACCGACGTTGGTGGGAGGCGTTCATGGCGACTCCCCCGCGTCGGTCGGCGGGTTCGCCGACTGGGTGGCGGACGGGCGCACATAGCCGGACAGGGTGAACTGCACTTCCAGCGGCGCACCCTGCTCGCGCTGCACCGCTACCGGGTTGCGGTAAATGCTGAGATCGTCGACGAACAGGTAGGGCGTGCCCTGCTCCAGCGCCTGCAGCACGGCCGCCAGCGGCTCGATGTCGCAGCTCAGGCTGATGCTTACCGCGGCCTTGCGATAGGGCTCGCCGGGTGGTGTCTGCGGCGCCGGCAGCGGCATCTTCTGGCTCACCACGCAACGTCCGCCCTGGGGGCTGCGGCCGACCACGTCGACCACCTGCTGCATCAGGTCGGCCGCCGCATTGTTCGGATCGTCGGCGGCGAGGAAGGCATCGCTGGCGGCCTGGCCGGCACCCAGCGCCGCCAGACGCTGCTGCAGTGCCGGCTTCTCCGCGATCGCCGCGGCGTAGCGGCTGTGGGTGTCGCGCAACTGGGACATTTCGCCGCGAATCTGCTCCAGCGGCGCCACGAACCACCAGTGCAGCAGCACGAAATAGGCCAGCAACAAGGCCAGCAACAGCAACAGGATCGCGGCGATGCGGCTCTCGCGCGGCTTCAGTGCGCTCATCTTCATGGCGCACCCGCCGTGTCGGCGGTGGCCGGCGCGGGCCTGCCGGTGGCCGGCTGCTTCACCCTGGCGGTCAGATAGAAGCGCTCCTTGCCGGTGGCCTGATCAGGCTGGATGCTGCCCTGGAAGCCGGCATCGGTGATCAGCCGCGAATCCTTCAGCGCATCGAGCAGCTTCGCCGCCTGCTGGCTCTGCCCCTGCATGCCGATCTGGCCGGTGTTGTCGACGCTGAAGCGCTCCAGCCAGGTGCCGTCCGGCAAGCGTGCGGTGGTGTCCTCAAGGATGCTCAGCATGCTGACGGTATCTTTCTTGCGCTTCGCCAGGAAACCGGCGGCACCGGCGTTGTCCTGCAGTTGCTGGCGCAGCGCGGCTACCTGCTGGGCATCGCCGCGCATGCCGGCCACCTCGGCCTGCATGCCGGTGAGGGCCACCTCGCGGTTGTGCAGCCACTCGCCGCAGACCAGCACCAGCAACAGCACCGCCACGGCGGCCACGATCAGGTTGAGGCGCCGCCGCGGGTGCGCCCGGTGCGGCATCTGTTCCGGCGGCAACAGGTTCACGCCGAGACGATCATCGGCCTGCGCCACATCGACCGCATCGATCGAGATGCCTTGCGCGCGCACGCGAGCCAGCAGTGGATCGAGCGCGGCGCGGGTGGCCGCCACCAGTTCGACCTGGCAACGCCCGGCCGCCGCCGTCACGCCGATCTCGCGCACGGCGTAATAAACCTGCGCCACGCCGAACGGGGTCTGCCGATCCATCTCGAACCCGACCACCTGGTGCAGGTTGTCGCGTGCCGCCAGCGGCAGCAGCAGCGTACGCCGCAGCACGATGGCCGCCGGCAGCAACAGCGCCACGCGCAGATCCGCGGGGTCGACGTGCTTCAGCGCCGCGTGGAAGGCCGGCGCCGGCGCGTCCGCGGCAGCCTCGTCCCAGGCCGCCAGGGGTTCGGCGCGACCACGGCGACGCAGTATCCAGCGTTCGCCCGCCGCCTGCAGCAGGTACCAGTCCGCGCCAACACCGAACCAGTCACGCCAGGGCGGCGGCAGCAGCGCACGCAACTCGCCACCCCACCAGGCGAGGAACGCCGGCATCGGCGAACCGCGCCAACCGCGGCGTACACGATCCCACCACGGCCGCAGCGACTGCATCGCCGTACTCATTCCTGCTTCCCCTCCTGCCAGCGCAATACGGCGTAAGGCTTCACCCCAGCCAGGCCCGGCTGCATGCGAACCGTCGCGTTCAGCACGGCGCGCGTCCCGTCAGCCAGGGTGGCCTCGGACTGGATACTATGCGTTGTTCCGTTGTTGAGAGCCAGACTCGGATCATTCGCGTTTTTCAGGCGCGTGGCGCGGATCGTCGCCAGTTGCTGCGCCGTCATCCCGGGAATCGCCTGCAGCGCAAGCGGCGGCGCGGTGTTCGGGTCCGGGCTGGTGTTGCCCGCCCAGATCGTCAGCACCGGCGCGATGCGCCGGTACAGCGCCGGCGTCATGCCCAGCACCATCTGCGCCTCCTCGATCGTGGCGAACGGACCGTGGCGCGGGCCGTAATGGCGGCCGGCGGCGGCATACGCCGCCCGCTGGCTGTCCGCCGCATCGGCGATGATCGGGGCGTTGCGCCAGTCGATCACGCGGTCGGCGAGTTGACTGGCCTGGTCCGCGGGCAGCCCGGCGGCCCGGAACAGCGCTCGCAGAACGTCGGGCGTGTCGGTGTTGAGATCGACCTTGCCGCCCTCGTCGGTCGCGTGCACCACCACGGTGGCCTGGTCGTACTTGAAGGTGTAGCCGCGGCCGTCGCCGATCCAGCGCTGCTTCAGGCGTGGATCCTGCAGGCCGTAGATCGCGCGCATCAGGCCCGCCTCGGCGGCGTAATGCGCCTGGGTCTGGGCGAACTGGAAACGCGCCTGCAAGCCCTCGGTACGCGCCATCGCGGCATAGCCGCCCAGCAGGATCGCCAGCAAGGTGCACGCCCACAGCACCAGCAGCAGGGCAACCCCGCGCTGGCCGGCACGCGCTGGCGGCACGCACCGCCTCATAACTGCGCGCGCCCGGGCAGACCCATCCGCAACAGTCCGCCGGACTGGACTGGATTGACCCGCAACGGCACGTCGAGCCGCGGCCAGCTGTCGCGCCCCTGCGACTGCAATTCGATGCGCACCAGCAGGGGCAGCATCCGGCCGTCGGCCCAGGCCGGCGACCACGGCACCGGCGCGCCCTGCCCATCGATACCCCGATAGCTGAAGCTGCCGTCCTTGATGTGATCGAACAGCACCTGCGGCTCGCCAAGCGGTTGCGGCGATTGGCCGTCCGGCGGCAACAGCGCCAGGCGCAGCTCCAGGCGCTGGCCACCGTGACCATCGTCGACCAGTTGCAACTGCTGAAGTTGCGGTCCGAGCATGCCCAGATAGCCGGGCAGTGGTGCGACATAACGCATCTCGTGCGCGCTGCCCTCGAAATAGATCGGCTCGCCACGGTCGGTGCGGCCGATCGGCGCGGTCACGCTCTGCGCCAGCTCGCGGCGCAGAAACTGCTGTGCCGAACGCATCTGGTCGATGCGCCCGATCACGGCCGTGCCGGAGCGTACGCTGTGACTGGCGCTGGCGATGCCCGAATACACGCCCACCAGCAGCAGGGCGAGCAGCACCAGCGTGGCGAGGACCTCCAGCAAGGTGAAGCCCGCGGCGCGCTTCATCGCGATACCTGCGCGTTGCCGACGCCAGGAGTTGCCGAAGCCAGCCGCAAGGTGCGGAAGTGCGCCGAATGCGGGTGGACTGACGCTCCCCACATCACCTCGAGGTCCAGCTGGTATAACTGCAGTGGCGTATTCGGCGCGGCATCGGCAGGACGCCAGGGAGTCACTTGCAGCTGCCAGCTGTAGCGCTGGTCGAAGCGCCCCGATGTCGTGCCCGCCTTGACCGGCTCGGTGGTGAACGCCGTATCAAGCAGGCTGCGTGCCCACAACGCCGCCTCGCTGTGCTCACTCGCATTCTGGCTGAGCCGGATCGAGCCGCCGGCGACCTGCATCAGGGCGGCGAATGCGATCGCCAGCAGCATGATGGCGGCGATCACCTCCAGCAGGGTGAAGCCGCCTTGATGCCGGGAATGGAAAATCGGGAATCCCACAAGGGGACTTCCTGGCAGTCGTCGGGAATCGGAAAAGCATGGCGCTGGCAAGCCCTTGCCATTTCCCGTTTCCCACTTCCCATTCCCCGCCTTCATCTCGACGCCACCGTATCGACGACGCGCACGTCGCCGGTGAGCCAGGACACGTTGACATGCCACTCGCGCCGGCCGGCCTTGAGGGTGATGCGGCCGCCGGTGGAGCTGCCATCGGGGAAGAAGCGGATGCGCCCGGTGTGGTCGTTGGGTCGATCCTCCTTCGCGCTGGTGATGCTGGCCTGCAGGCCCCTGGGCAGCGCCACGTTGCGGTGCTTCGCGCCGTCGTAGCTGTTCGCCCGCGTGTCCACGTCGAAGACCTGTTCCTGCCCGCGCACGATGGCCTGCGCGCGGGTCGCCCGCAGCGCACCGGCCAGTTCGCTGCTGGCCGCGCGCACCCGCGCACTGGCCAGACCCTGGGTCACCGATATGGACACGGCCACCGCCGCCAGCCCGATCAGCACGATGACGACCAGCAGCTCCAGCAAGGTGAAGCCGTTGGCGCGCTTCGCGCGCCGGGGATTGGGGATTCGGGATTCGGGATTCGGGAAGGCGCGCAGACGCCGGCTGGTCGCTTTCGCGAATCCCGAATCCCGAATCCCGAATCCCGTTCTCACTGCCAATTGCCCGCATCCGCATTGAGTCCGTCGCCACCCGGCTTGCCGTCTTCGCCGTAGAAGATCAGGTCGTACTTGCCGTGCTGGCCGGGGTACTGGTAGCCGAAGTCATGCCCGTAGGGATCCTTCAATTGCGATTCCTTGGCGTACGGACCCTGCCAGTTCGGCGCACTGACCGGCTTCGTCACGAGGTCCTGCAGCTGCTGCGGTGGCGAGCCGTTGTCCAGCACGTAGTTGTCGATGTCCTGCGACAGCGTGTTCAGCTGGATCTTGCCGGTTTTGTACTTGCCCTTGTCGAAGCTGGGGATGACCTTGGTGATTACCGCCACCGCAATGATGCCGATCAAGGCAATCACCGCGAGCATTTCCAGCAGGGTGAAGCCGCTGGCGCGCTGCGCGCGCCCGGGATTCGGAATTCGGGATTCGGGATTCGGAAAGGCGCGCACGCGCCGACCATCCGCTCGCGCTCTTTCAAATCCCGAATCCCGAATCCCGAATCCCATCAACATCTTCATCACAATCTCTCCAGTCAACTCATTGAATACTGCTGGTCAGGGTAAGCAGCGGCAGCAGGATCGCCGCCATGATGACGCCCACCAGCACGGTCATCACGATGGTCAGCGTCGGCACCAGCGCCGCCAGCAGACGATCGATCGTGCGGCGCGACTCGAGTTCGAACGTATCGGCCACCTTCAGCAGCATGCCGTCGAGCTGGCCGGCTTCCTCGCCGACCTGCACCATCTGCAGCGCGAGGCGCGGGAACAGTCTGGCCTGGCCCAGGGCGAAGCCGAGCCCGGCGCCGCCCTTGACCTGTTCGTGTGCCGAGGCCAGCGCCGCATCCAGCGCAAGGTTGCCGGTGACCTGGCGCGCGATGGTCAGCGAGCTCAGCAACGGCACGCCGTTCTTGAGCAAGGTGCCAAGCGTGCGCGCGATGCGCGCGGTCTCCACCTTCAGCACCAACGGGCCGACCACGCGCAGCCCGAGCAGGCGGGTGTGCCAGGCCAGCCGCGCCTGCGGATCACGCAGGCGTGCACGCCAGCCCAGGATGCCGCCGATCGCCAGCACGGCGATCAGCCACCACCAGGCCTGCAGGACATTGCCCAGCGCCAGCACGGCCTGGGTGATCCACGGGATCGGCACCTGCATGTCCTGGAAGATCGGCACGAATTGCGGCACGACATAGGCGAGCAACAAGATCAGCGAACCGAACACACCCACCATCAGGAACGCCGGATAGATCAGCGCGTTGACGATGCTGCCGCGCAGGGCCTGCGAGCGCTCGAGGTAGTCGGCCAGCCGGCGCAGGGTGCCTTCCAGCGAGCCGCCGGCCTCGCCGGCACGCACCAGGCTCACGTAGAGCTTGGGAAACACGCCATGCTCCTCGTCCAGCGCTGAGGAAAGCGTAGTGCCGCCGCGCACGCGATCGCGCACGCGCTCGATCAGCTTCTTCGCCGGTTCCCCGTCAGGCAGTTCCAGCAGGATGGTCAGCGCGCGGTCCAGCGGCTGGCCGGCGCCGAGCAGGGTCGCCAGCTGGTGAGTGAACTGGGCCAGCTGGTCGCCAGTGAACGGACCACGCTTGAACAGTGCAGCCAGGCCGCTGCCGCTCGCCGCACCATCCGCCGGCCGCGCTTCCAGCGGGGTGTGGCCCTGATCCTGCAGTCGACCGATCACTTCCTCGACGCTGGCCGCTTCCATCTGGCCCTGCAGCGTCTCGCCGGTGTCGCTGACGGCCTTGTAGCTGAACTGGCTCACGGGGCTCGCTCCGCGAGCCGGGAATGGAGAATCCCGCAAGGGGACTTTCTGGCAGTCGTCGGGAATGGGAAATGGACGCGCACTGCCCTACGGGTTGGCGAAGAACCGCCTTTCCGATTCTCCATTCCCGATTCCCGATTCTCAGCCTTCCTGCGTGACACGCAACACCTCCTCCAGCGTGGTGATGCCGGCGACGGCCTTGGCGATGCCGTCCTCGTACATGGTGCGCATGCCTTCGCTGCGGGCCTGCTTCTCGATGTCGCTTTCGTTGGCGTGCTGCATCAGCAGCCGGCGCAGCGCCTCGCTCATGGTGAGGAATTCCATGATCGCGCGGCGACCGCGATAGCCGCTGGGATTGGCGGCACTGCTGCCCGGCTTCCACAGCCTGATCGGGCGTTCGTCGGTGTATTTTTCCAGCTCGAACTGCGCGACCACCTCGGGCAGCGCCTCATAGCGGATCGCGGTTTCGGGATCGAGCCGGCGCACCAGCCGCTGCGCCAGGATGCCGTTGACGGTGGAGCCGAGCAGGTAATCCTCCACGCCCATGTCGAGCAGGCGGGTGATGCCGCCGGCAGCGGAATTGGTATGCAGGGTGGACAACACCAGATGGCCGGTGAGCGCGGACTGGATCGCGATGCGGCAGGTCTCCAGATCGCGCATTTCGCCGATCATGATCACGTCCGGATCCTGGCGCACGATCGAGCGCAGCGCGCCGGCAAAATCCAGCCCGATCTGCGGCTTCACCTGGATCTGGTTGATGCCTTCGATCTGGTACTCGACCGGATCCTCGACGGTGATGATCTTCACGTCCGGCGTGTTGATCTGCGACAGCGCGGTATACAACGTGGTGGTCTTGCCCGAGCCGGTGGGGCCGGTGACCAGCAGGATGCCGTGCGGCCGGTTCAGCACCTCCACGAAGCGCGACTGGAAGCTGTCGGTGAAGCCGAGCGAGGCAAAGTCGAACACGATCGACTCGCGGTCGAGGATACGCATCACCACCGATTCGCCGAAGCTGGTCGGCACGGTGGACACACGCAAGTCGAGTTCCTTGCCCTGCACGCGCAGCTGGATGCGACCGTCCTGCGGCAGGCGGCGCTCGGCGATGTTGAGGCGCGCCATGATCTTCACGCGCGAGATCACCGCGGCGGTCGACGACGACGGCGGTGCTTCGACCTCGTGCAGCACGCCATCGATGCGGTAACGCACCTTCAGGTGGTTCTCGAACGGCTCGATATGCACATCCGAGGCACGCTGTTCCACGGCGCGTTGCAGGATCAGGTTGACCAGGCGGATCACCGGCGCCTCGGAGGCGAGGTCGCGCAGGTGCTCGACGTCGTCTTCCTCGGCGGCGCTGCCGTCCAGGTTCTCCACGATGGTGCCCATCGCCGAACGGCCGCTGCCGTAGTAGCGCTCGATCAGGCCATCGATTTCCGAGCGCAGGCCGACGCGCAGGGCGACTGGTCGGCCCGCGGCCAGCTCGACCGCCTGCCGCGGATACGGATCGGCCGGATCGGCCACCAGCAGCGCCAGCCCGTCCTTCTCGTCGCGCACCGGCACCACGTGCTGTTGCTTGAGGAAGCGCAGCGAAAGTTCAAGATCGGCCGGCGGCAGCTCCGGCGCGTCGCGCGCAGCCAGCAGCGGCACCTGCAGCAATTCCGCCCAGGCTTCGGCCAGGTCGCGCTCGGACACCAGCCCCAGCCGCGCCATCAGCGTGGTCAGCGTGCCCTCGGTCGACTCTTCGTGCAGGCGCCGCGCACGGCTCAGGTCACTGTCCTTCAGGCGACCACGCGCGACCAACCACGCGCAGACTTCCGCTTCACGGTCGTCTCCCGCCAGGCCTGACCCGCTGACCGCCGGCTCAATGGCTGCCGACATCCTCCACCCCGCTCGCTGCGTACGTCGTCGATGCCACGCGGCAAAACGACAAGTCCCATAGTTATCACATCCGGTCGGCGACAAGCGAACACCGCCAGCAACATCACATGGGCCCCGTTCACGGAACCGGCCCGCGACGAACGCTCATTATGAATGCTTCGCCCTTCGGGTTGGACACCGGCAGACTAGGAAAATTGCCCGATCCCTGCCGCCGGCATGATCGTGGTCGCGCCATGCGGGATTCGGCGGCCCCGACGGAACCGCAGGGCTTCCGGCACGCAGCTGCCTGATCCCGATGCGGAAAGCCGGCGGCAAGATCCCGAGGCACCCATCCGTGGCCTGCCCTGCTTGCCCCGCTCGGAGGTGCGGCCCGAGGCAACAGCGTTCGTCGCTGTCGGCCGCTCTGTCACAATTCGCCAGTTTCCCGCAAGAACGACTCCCCCATGCAACTGCTCGACATCGGCGCCAATCTGACCCACGAATCGTTCCGGCACGATTTCGACGCCGTGCTTGCGCGGGCGCTTGCGCATGGCGTGGACAAAATGATCGTGACCGGTGCCTCACGCGACGGCAGCGAGCATGCGCTGGCGCTGGCCAAGGCGCACGCCGGCACGCTGTTCGCCACTGCCGGCGTGCATCCGCACCACGCGGTGGATTACGACGACGCCACCGATGCGCGGCTGCGCGAGCTGGCGCAGGATCCCGCGGTTCGCGCGGTCGGCGAAACCGGACTCGACTACAACCGCAACTATTCGCCGCGTGAGGTGCAGTTGCAGGTATTCGAACGGCAGTTGCAGACCGCGGTGGATGTGCAGAAACCGCTGTTCCTGCATCAACGCGACGCACATCATGACTTCCTGGAATTGTTGAAGCTCTATCGCGACAAGGTGCCGGCGATGGTGGTGCACTGCTTCACCGATACCGGCGAGGCGCTGCGCGATTATCTGGCACTGGATTGCCACATCGGCATCACCGGCTGGATCTGCGACGAACGCCGCGGCGCCCATCTGCGCGAGCTGGTGCGCGAAATCCCGGCAAACCGGTTGATGCTCGAGACCGACGCCCCCTATCTGCTGCCGCGCACGGTACGGCCAGCGCCGTCGCATCGGCGCAACGAGCCGATGTACCTGCGGCATATCTGCGAAGAGATCGCGCGCGATCGCGGCGAGCATGCGCAGGTCACGGCAGCCAACAGCACCGCCACCGCCGAAGCATTTTTCAGACTGCCCCGGCACACGTAGGAGCCCGCTCGCGGGCGATGCTTTTGATCTTGACCCTGCGAATCCCTAATCCCGCGAAAAGAGCATCGCCCGCGAGCGGGCTCCTACGCGAGGGAACGGGTTTCGCCGGGAGCCAGCCCATCCAGCCGATGCTCCCCGATCCGTACCCGGATCAGGCGCAGCGTCGGGAAGCCCACGGCGGCGGTCATCCGGCGCACCTGGCGGTTGCGCCCTTCGTGCAGGGTGAGGCTGAGCCAGCTGGTGGGGATCGCCTTGCGGAAGCGCACCGGCGGGTCGCGTGGCCACAACCACTCCGGTTCGCCGACGACGCTGGCTTCGGCTGGCAGGGTCGGGCCGTCATTCAGCGTCACCCCGCGGCGCAACGCCTGCAAGGCCGCCTCACCGATGCAACCCTCGACCTGGGCGAGATATGTCTTGGCCTGCTTGTGGCGCGGATCGGTCAGGCGATGCGCCAGCGCACCGTCGTCGGTCAGCAGCAGCAAGCCCTCGCTGTCCCGATCCAGCCGTCCAGCCGCATAGACGTCCTTTTGCACGACGAAGTCAGCGAGCGTGGGGCGACCCTGCGGATCGGTGAATTGGCACAGCACGCCCCAGGGTTTGTTCAACGCGATCAGCATGCCGGTACGGGGACGGAGGACATTAAGCAGCTACTTAATGTCCTCCGTCCCCCATCGAAGCGGGCGCCGCCGGCTTGACGAAGCGCAACGTCATCCGATCCGACTCCCCGATCGCCAGGTATTTCGCGCGATCCTTGTCGCCCAGGGACAGGGTCGGTGGCAGCGTCCAGACGCCCTTGGGATGATCCCTGGTGTCTTTCGGGTTGGCATTGATCTCGCTGCTGCCATCCAGCACGAAGCCCGCGTCCGTGGCGAGCTTCATCACATAGCTGGTCGGCAGGTAGCCGCTGCCCTTTGTCGCCGCCAGCGTGGTGTCGTCCGCCGCGCGGTGATCGACCACGCCAAGCACGCCGCCGGGCCGCAGCACGGCAAAGAACGCCTTGAACATCGCCGGCGCGGTATCGGCCATGACCCAGTTGTGCACGTTGCGGAAGGTCAGCACCATGTCGACCGAACCTGGCGCACCGAACACGGGCGCGTGTGGATCGAACTGGACGATCTGCGCATGGCCGTAGTGGGCGGGGTCGGCGGCAAACTTGCGCTGCAATGTGCTGTCGTCGCGACGGGCCTCGTCGCCGTTCTTCGGTGCGGCCACGGCGGCGACGTAGTGGCCGTTGTCGTTGAGCAGCGGCGCCAGGATTTCGCTGTACCAGCCGCCACCGGGGGTGATCTCGACGATCGTCTGATCCGGCCGCACCCCGAAGAACTGCAGGGTCGCCTTGGGGTGACGGTAGACGTCGCGCGCGCTGTTGGCTGGCAGGCGCCAGTTGCCGGCCAGCACATCGTCCAGTTGCGAGGCGGTGAAATCGCTGGCGCTGGTCGGTGGCACCAGCGCATTGGTCGGCTGATCCGGCTCGGCCGATGCAGCCGGCGTGGCCTGCGCCATGGCCATGTTGGACACGGCCAGCCCGAGGGCAAGCAGCGCGACGACCAGCACGCGCCGTGGACGCTGGCTGCCGATACCGGTGGCGGCGATCGCATGGTTCATCATTGACTCCCTGGCCGTCAGGCCATCCAGACCCAGCGCAATATCCCGGAAAAGATGTGCAAGCGCGGTAAATGCACGACGGGACGCAGGGCACCGAACCGTGGCCCGATGCCCTGCGTCCCGTGTTCATTCTACGCGGACGCCAGACTCAGTAGTGGATCACCGAGCGGATCACCTTGCCTTCGTGCATCAGCTGGAACGCCTCGTTGATGCGCTCCAGCGGCAGCACCTCGGTGATCATCTCGTCGATCCGGATCTCGCCGGCCAGGTAGCGCTCGACGTAACCCGGCAGCTGCGAGCGGCCCTTGACCCCGCCGAAGGCGGAACCGCGCCACACGCGACCGGTGACCAGCTGGAACGGCCGCGTGCTGATCTCCTGGCCCGCACCTGCCACGCCGATGATGATCGACTCGCCCCAGCCCTTGTGGCAGCACTCCAGCGCCGCGCGCATCACGTGGACGTTGCCGATGCACTCGAACGAATAGTCCACGCCGCCACCGGTGAGCTCGACGATCACCTGCTGGATCGGCGTGTCCGGGTAGTCCCTCGGATTGATGCAATCGGTGGCGCCGAGCAGCTTCGCCATCTCGAATTTCGTCGGGTTGGTGTCGACCACCACGATGCGCCCGGCCTTCGCCATCACCGCGCCCTGCACCACCGACAGGCCGATGCCGCCCAGGCCGAACACCGCCACACTGGCGCCCGGCTCGACCTTCGCCGTGTTCAGCACCGCGCCGATGCCGGTGGTGATGCCGCAGCCGAGCAGGCAGACCTTTTCCAGCGGCGCGGCCTTGCTGATCTTCGCGACCGAGATTTCCGGCAGCACGGTGTATTCGCTGAAGGTGCTGGTGCCCATGTAGTGCAGCAGCGGCTTGCCGTCGAGCGAGAAGCGCGAGGTGCCGTCGGGCATCAGGCCCTTGCCTTGGGTCACGCGGATCTTCTGGCACAGGTTGGTCTTGCCGGAGTGGCAGTACTCGCACTCGCCGCACTCGGGCGTGTATAGCGGAATCACGTGGTCGCCGACTTGCAGCGAGGTGACGCCCTCGCCGACTTCCTCGACGATGCCGCCGCCTTCATGACCCAGGATCACCGGGAACATCCCTTCCGGATCGGCGCCGGACAGGGTGAACGCATCGGTATGGCAGACACCGGTGGCGACGATGCGCACCAGCACCTCGCCGGCCTTCGGCCCGGCGACGTCGACCTGCTCGATCGACAATGGCTTGCCTGCTTCCCAGGCAACAGCGGCGCGTGACTTCATGGTTCAACTCCTTGGGGGGACGGAGGGCATTAGGTTGCAACTTGATGCCCTCCGCCCCCCATGGTAAACCGCATCAGCCGACCGCCGTGTCACCGGGCCGAAACGCCGACATCTGCCGGCGATAGTCGTCCGCCTCGGCCAGCAGCCATTCGCGGAACAGCTGCAGGCCGCGATGATCCTGCGAGCGTGGCGGATACACCAGCCAGTACGCCTCCTTCACCGCCAGGTAGTTTTCGCCCAGCACCTGCAGCCGCCCGGCGTCGATCAATGACTTCGACGTCACCATCCGCCCCAGCGCCACGCCGAGGCCTTCCAGCGCCGCGTGGCGCAGCGCATCGAGGCTGTCGAACTGCGCCACGTAGCGCTTCGGTGGCGTACCGCCGGTGCGCTCGAACCAGTCGTTCCAGCGCGTGGAGGGACTCGGCTCCCCGAGCAGCGGCCAGCGCGACAGGTCGTGCGGATCGAGGCCTTCCATCCGCGCCACCAGTGCCGGCGCGGCGACCGGCGCGATCCATTCGCCGAACAGGCGTTCACCGTGCAGGCCGGGCCAATTGCCGCGGCCGTAGCGCAAGCCCACGTCGACCGGCTCGCGCTCGAAATCCACCAACGCCGAACCCGACTGCAGGCTGAGCTCCAGATCCGGATGCACCGCGACCAGCCGCGGCAGTCGCGGCACCAGCCAACTCGACATGATGCCGGGACTGGCGCTGAGCGTGAGCGCGTCGTGGCGACGCTGGTGGTAGCGCGACAGCGCATGCTCGATGCCGTCGAAATGCTCGCCCACCGCCTCCAGCAGACTGCAGCCATCGACGGTCAGGGTCACTCCGCGCGGCCCCCGCTGGAACAGGCGTCGCTCCAACCGTTCCTCCAGTTGGCGCATCTGGTGGCTGAGTGCGCTCACGGTCAGATTCGCCTGCGCCGCGGCACGCGACAGGTTACCCAGCCGGGCGACCAGCACGAACTGTTGCAGAAGACCCAAGGGCAGCTTGCCCATCTTGAATTCCTCTCAAGTCTGACTTGCGAATATATCGCTTTTTAGCGACTTGGTACACGCGTACCTTGAGCTCTATCCAAGTCACAAAGCCCTTCACCAGGCTTCCCCGAGGAGTCTCCCATGAGTTCACTATGGAAAGATCTGCTGTTCCTGCATGGCCATCTCGCGCACAAGGACGATCTGGTCTGGCGTGACCAGGCCGGCCCCGCGTCGTCCACGAAAACAGCCGCCGAAACCGCCACCGCCAACGCCGTCCCCGCAGCGAAGGGCGGCGCCAAACCACCGAAGGATTGTGTGCTGCACTGGCCGCGCCTGGCGGCACCGCGCTGAGATTCGCCGCCGGGCGACGCTGCTTGCCACGACATGGCTGGCGTCACGACTAATTTTCGCTTCCGGGTGCATTCTTGGCTTTCCATTGCCACAGGTGTTCCTCATGCACATGCGTCAGCTCGGCAACTCCGCGCTTTCCGTCGCTCCACTCGCCTTCGGCGGCAACGTGTTCGGCTGGAACGTGGACGAAAGGCGTTCGTTCGACCTGCTCGATGCCTTCGTCGACGCCGGCGGCAACCTGATCGATACCGCCGACGTCTACTCGGCCTGGGCGCCGGGCAACCGTGGCGGCGAATCGGAAACCATCATCGGCAAGTGGCTCCGGCGCAGCGGCAAGCGCGAACAGGTGCTGATCGCGACCAAGGTGGCCAAGTGGGCCGAGCATCCCGGCTTGTCGCCGATGAACATCCGACAGGCGGTGGACGGATCGCTGCAGCGCCTGCAGGTCGACTGCATCGATCTCTATTTTGCGCACCAGGACGACGCCAGCGTGCCGATGGCGGAAACCTTGGGTGAATTCGCCCGGCTGATCGAGGCGGGCAAGATCCGCGTGACCGGCGCCTCCAACTTCGCTGCGGGCCGCCTGGCCGACGCGCTGGCGCTGTCGAAACAGCACGGCCTGCCACGCTACGAATGCCTGCAACCCGAATACAACCTGGTCAGCCGCAAGGATTACGAAGCCGAACTGGAGCCGCTGGCGCGGCGCGAGAACCTCGGCGTGATCAGCTACTACGCGCTGGCCAGCGGTTTCCTCAGCGGCAAGTACCGCAGCACGGCCGACCTGGGCAAGAGTCCGGCGCGAAGCGGCGGCGTGAAGAAATATCTCGACCCGCACGGCTTGGGCGTGCTCGCCGTACTGGATGATGTCGCGGCGGCGCACTCCGCCACGCCGGCCCAGGTGGCCCTGGCGTGGCTGATGGCGCGGCCCGGGATCAGCGCGCCGATCGCCAGCGCCACCAGCACCGGGCAACTGCGGGAACTCTGTGGCGCGACGGCGCTGGCGCTGAGCGTCGACGAGATCGCCGCACTGGATCTCGCCAGCGCCTGACGCCGGCAAGATCCAGCACACGGCACGTCATGCCGACAGCAGCGCCAGTGCGGCGTTGAGGCTGGTGCTGGGGCGCATCACCTTGCCGACCTTGGACAGATCCGGGTGATAGTAGCCGCCGATGTCGACCGGCTTGCCCTGAACCCGGTTCAGTTCCTCGACGATCTTCGCCTCGTCGCGGGTCAATGCCGCGGCCACCGCGGCGAATTTCGACTTCAGCGCGGCGCTCTCGTCCTGCGCGGCCAGCGCCTGGGCCCAGTACAGCGCCAGGTAGAAATGGCTGCCACGGTTGTCCAGCTCGCCGACCTTGCGCGAGGGCGACTTGTCGGTGTCGAGGAACTTGCCGTTGGCCTGGTCCAGCGTCCTGGCCAGCACTTCCAGTTCAACGCTCTGCTGGCGACTGCCCAGATGCTCCAGCGACGCGGCCAGCGCCAGGAATTCGCCCAGCGAATCCCAGCGCAGGTGGTTCTCCTCGAGGAACTGCTGCACGTGCTTGGGCGCCGAACCGCCGGCGCCGGTCTCGAACAGGCCGCCGCCGGCCATCAGTGGCACGATCGACAGCATCTTGGCGCTGGTGCCCAGTTCCATGATCGGGAACAGGTCGGTGAGGTAGTCGCGCAGCACGTTGCCGGTGACCGAGATCGTGTCCAGGCCCTGGCGGATGCGCTGCAGCGAGAACTTCGTGGCGGCGACCGGATCCATGATGCGGATGTCCAGCCCGCTGATGTCGTAGTCCTTGAGGTAGCGCTCCACCTTCCTGATGATCTGCGCGTCGTGCGCGCGTTGCGGATCGAGCCAGAAGACCGCCGGCGTATGCCGCGCGCGGCTCACCGCGAGCTTCACCCAGTCCTGGATCGGCGCATCCTTGGTCTGGCACATGCGCCAGATGTCGCCGGCCTCGACGTCGTGCTGCAGCAGCACCGTTCCCGCTTCGTCGATCACCTTGACCACGCCGTCGCCGGCGATCTGGAAGGTCTTGTCGTGCGAGCCGTATTCCTCGGCCGCCTGCGCCATCAGGCCCACGTTCGGCACGCTGCCCATGGTCGCCGGGTCGAACGCGCCGTGCGCCCTGCAGTCGTCGATGGTGGCCTGGTACACGCCGGCATAGCTGCGGTCGGGAATCAGCGCCTTGATGTCCTGCAGCTGGCCTTCGGCGTTCCACATCTTGCCGGAGTCGCGGATCATCGCCGGCATCGAGGCGTCGACGATCACGTCGCTGGGCACGTGCAGGTTGGTGATGCCCTTGTCCGAATTGACCATCGCCACGCCCGGGCGCTGCGCGTACTCCGCATCGAGATCGGCCTTGATCGCCGCCTGCTGATCCGCTGGCAGCGCGCCGAGGCGCGCGTACAGGTCGCCGATGCCGTTGTTCGGATTGAAGCCGGCCTGCCTCAGCACATCGGCGTGCTTCGCCAGCACGTCCTGGTAGAACTCGCCCACCACCACGCCGAACATGATCGGGTCGGAGACCTTCATCATGGTGGCCTTCAGATGCAGCGAGAACAGCACACCCTGCCGCTTCGCATCCGCGATCTGCGCATCGACGAAGGTGGCCAGCGCCTTGCGGCTCATCACCGCGGCGTCGATGATCTCGCCCGCCTGCAACGCGATCTTCGGCTTCAACACGACCTGGCTGCCATCCTTGCCGAACCATTCGATGCGGACATTGCAGGCCTTCGCCACCACGGTGGATTTTTCGCTGCCGTAGAAATCGCCACCGTCCATGTGCGCCACGTGGGTTTTCGAATCCTTGCTCCACGCGCCCATCCGGTGCGGGTGCTTGCGCGCATAGTTCTTCACCGACACCGGCGCGCGGCGATCGGAATTGCCCTCGCGCAGCACCGGGTTCACGGCGCTGCCCTTGACCCGGTCGTAGCGCGCCTTGAACTTTTTCTCGTCCTCATCTTTCGGCTCGTCCGGATAATCCGGCAGCGCGTAGCCCTGCCCCTGCAATTCCTTGACCGCGGCCTTCAGCTGCGGCATCGAGGCACTGATGTTGGGCAGCTTGATGATGTTCGCCTCCGGCGTGGTGGCCAGCTGGCCCAGCTCGGCGAGATCGTCGGCGAGGCGCTGGTTCTCCTGCAGCCGTTCGGGGAACAGCGCGATGATGCGGGCGGCCAGCGAGATGTCGCGCGTCTCCACCTTGACCCCGGCACTGCCGGTGAACGCGGCGATGATCGGCAGCAACGATTGCGTGGCCAGGTACGGCGCTTCGTCGGTGAGTGTGTAGATGATCTTGGTCGGGGTGGACATGGTCTGCGTGAACCTCTCTGCGGCCGCGTGGCCCTGGGTAGATGCTGTTTGTCCGGGCCGATCGGATGCCGCGCGCCAGCGCATGCGTGCGCTGGCGCCGATCCCCGCGCCCGGGCTGAACGCGATCAGCGTTCGCGAAATCCCCCCATTGTCGCGTTTTCGTCCAGCAGGGGAAAGCGCCATCCCCGCTTCATGCCGTCGTGCCCCCGCGCCGCCTCGACGACCTGCACAAACGAAAGGGACGCGGCGAGCGCGTCCCTTCCCGTTTCAACGCAGCACGGCTGACCGCCTACTTCTTCACCGAGAAATCCTTGCTGGCGACCGGCTGACCGTCCAGCGAGATCTCGACCTTGTAGTCGCCGGCGGGAAAGCCATCAGGCTTGCTGATCATGAAGGCGGTGGTCTGCGGACCCATCGCATCGAGCATCTTGCTGTCCTCGTGCACGGTCTGGCCGTCCTGGTAGGTCCACTTCGCCGCCAGCGTGGCGTGACCCGTGCCCATGGTCTCGACCGAGGCGTAGACACTGTCTTTCGGCGCGAAGCTGGTGCCGCTGGCAAGGATCTTGTTGTTCGCATCGACACTCGATCCGATCTCGACCGAACTGAAGCTCACCGCCGCGCTGGCGCCGCTGGCGGGCATCGCGGCCGTGGAGGAAGTCGGCGGACTGGTCGGCGCCGTCATCGGCGGCGCCATCGCGGTAGCACTCGGCGGAGGCGATGACGGAACCGGCGAGGCCGGCTCGCCGCTCTTGCCGCAGGCACTCAGCGCCAGCGCGACCGCCAGCGCGGCGGCCATCATCAGGGGTTGGCGTGTTTTCTTCATGGGTCGTCTCCTGCTTCAGGATTTGGACGGGATCTTCAGGATCTGACCGGGCCTGATCCGATCCGGATCCGACAGCTGATCCCGATTGGCGTCGAAGATCGACTTCCACGCATTCGCATTGCCGTAGAGGCGTTTGGCGATCTTCGACAGGTTGTCGCCGGCGGCGACGGTGTACGTGGTGGTCTCGTCGACCGTGGAGCTGACTCGCGACTGCACGTCGCCGAAATCCGCCCTGGCTGGCGCCCCCGATGCGGCGGACGTCACACGGCTCTGCACATCCGAGAAATCCGGCTTGTTGTCATCACTGCCCATCGCATGCACCTCCGTTCCGGAACGAGGGTCCGTGATAACCAGACTCCGGTTAACGGCTTGTGAGTGCTTGATCAGACTATTCAGTTTGGCGACACCCTCGGGCACGCCGCGATGAGTAGACGAGATCAACGCGACGTGGCGGCGTCAGGTCTGCAGCAGTCGCTGACGCTGGCGTAACGCTTTCTCCGCGTGCCGCCGTGCGCTCCACGCCTTCCTCCGCTCAGCGAGGCACGAGAACACCACGTACAGCGCCGGGGTGCTCAGCAAGGTGAGGCTTTGCGAGATCAGCAGGCCGCCGATCAGGGCGATGCCGAGGGGACGGCGCAGTTCGCTGCCTTCGCCGAGGCCGATCGCGATCGGCAGCGCGGCGAGGATCGCCACCATGGTGGTCATCATGATCGGGCGGAAGCGCACCAGGCAGGCTTCGCGCACGGCGTCCAGCGGGTTCTTGCCGTGCTCGCGCTGGGCGACCAGGGCGAAGTCGATCATCATGATCGCGTTCTTCTTGACGATGCCTATCAACAACACCAGGGCAATTTGCGCCACCACCGACAATTCGGTACCGGTCAACCACAACGCCAGCAGCGCGCCGACACCGGCAGCCGGCAGGGTGGAGAGGATCGTCACCGGGTGGATCAGGTTTTCGTACAGCATGCCGAGCACGATATAGACCGTGATCACGGCAGCCAGCACCAGCCACAGCATGCCGCTCTGCGATTGCTGGAAGCGGCGGAAATCGGCGCCGACATTGAGCTTGATGTCGCCCGGCATGCGCATGTTGCTGGCCGTCGACTGGATGATCTGCAAGGCCTGGCCCATGCTCACGCCGGGCGCGAGATTGAAGCTGAGATCCATCGTGGTGTACTGGTTCTCGTGGGTGATCTCCGAGGGAGCCAGGCCCGGCTCCTGGCGGGTGAAGGCCGTGATCGGGACCATCGTGCCGTTGCTGGATTTCACGTAGATGCGGTTGATCGAATCCGGCGTGGCCGTCTGCGCAGGCAGGGCGTTGACCACCACCTGGTACTGGTTGATGTCCGAATAGATGGTCGACACGCGGCGCTGACCGAAGGCGTCATACAGCGCGCCGTCGACTGCGCCGACGGAAATGCCCAGCTGCGCGGCCTTGTCGCGGTCGATCACGATGTTCTGGCGCAGGCCGCCCTCGTCGACATCGCTGCCGACATCGCGCAGCTGGCGGTTCTTCTTCAACTCGGTGACCAGCCGCGGCAGCCACAACTGCAGACTGGCCAGGTCGTTGCCCTGCAGCGATACCTGGTATTGCGCGCCCTGACTGGTGCCGCCACCGCCGGCGCTGGGCAGGTCCTGGACCGGGCGCAGGCGCAGGTTCAGGTCCGGGTACTTGGCGGCTTTCGCGGCGAGGCGGGCCAGCACGGCAAAGGTGTCGTCCTTGCGCCCCTCGGCGCGCGTCTTCAGGTCGATGTTGAACGATCCGCTGGTGCCCTGCCGGCTGGTGCCCAGGCGCGCGCCGACGCTGGCCACGTCCGGATCGGCCATCAGCATCGCGGTGAGCCGCTCGAGGCGTTGCTTGCTCTCGTCGAACGACACGGTGGCGCTGGAGCTGGCGCGGCCCCAGATCAGGCCGGTGTCCTGCTGCGGGAACAGGCCGGTCTTGACCACGGTGAACAGGTAGAAAGTGGCCACGATCAGCGCCAGCGGGGTCAGCGCGAACAGCAGCGCGTGGCGCAGCGAGAACTCCAGTGCCCTGCGGTAGACGCGCAGCATGCCGGCATGAAAGCGGTCCAGCACATGGCTTTTCGCGGGTTGCGCCGACGCTTGCGCAGGTACCCGATGACCGCTGAGGAAGCGGCCGCACAGCGCCGGCGTGAGGGTCAGCGACACCGCCGCCGAAACGACGATGGCCGCCACCAGGGTCACCGCGAACTCGTGCATGAACATGCCGGTGACGCCACCGGCAAACAGCAGCGGAATGAACACCGCGATCAGCGACGCGGTGATCGAGACGATCGTGAAACCGATCTCGCGCGCGCCGGCGAGGGTCGCCTGCATCCGGCCCATGCCGTCGTCGATGTGGCGGATGATGTTCTCGATCACCACGATCGCGTCGTCGACCACGAAGCCGATCGCGATCACCAGCGCGAGCAGGGTCAGGTTGTTCAAGGTGTAGTCGAAGATGTACATCGCCAGGAACGCGCCGGCCAGCGACAGCGGCACCGCTACCGCCGCGATCAGGGTCGGTGCGAGTCGGCGCAGGAACAAGGCCATGGTCAGGATCACCATCGCCAGCGAGATCAGCAAGGTCGCCTGCACTTCGTGCAGCGAGGCGCGGATGGTCGGCGTGCCGTCGAAAAACGGGGTCAACTCGGTCCCCGGCTGCAGGAAGCCGCGCAACTCCGGCAGTTGCGCCCTGACCAGGTCCACCGTGGCGATGACATTCGCATCGGACTTCTTGTAGACGTACATCAGCACCGCCGGCTTGCCGCGAAACCAGGCAGCCTGGTAGGCATCCTCGGTGCCGGCGTAGACATGCGCCACATCGGACAAGCGCACCGGCGTGCCGTTGCGGCTGGCGATCACCAGCCTGGCGAAGTCATCCGCATTGTGCAGCGCGGTGGTGGCGTCGACCGCCACGCGGGTCTGGCCGTTGCTGAGAAAGCCCTGCGGCGCGGTCACGTTGGCCGCGGTCAGCGCGTTGCGCAGATCGTCCGGCGAAATGCCCATCGCATTCAGCGCACGCAGGTTCACGTCGACGCGGATCGCCGGGGTCGCCGCGCCGGCGATGTCCACCGACGAGACGCCGGGCAGCTGGCGCAACCGCTGTGCCAGCAGCGAATCGGCGACGTTGTAGAGGTCGGCGGCCGACTGCGTATCGGAGGTCAGCGCGAAGGCGATGATCGGGTCATCGTTCGGGTTCGCCTTCTGGTAACTCGGCGCGCCGTTGAGGCCGCTCGGCAGATCCGGTACGGCCGCGTTGATCGCCGCCTGCACGTCGCGCGCGGACGAATTCAGATCGGTGCCGGTATCGAACAGCATGAAGACGAAGGTGCTGCCCTCGGAACTGTGCGAGCGCATCATCGTGATGCCGGGCACCTGGCCGAGGTGCCGCTCCAGCGGCGCGGCCACGGTCGAGGCCATGGTGCTGGCGTCGGCGCCGGCCTGGCTGGCCTGCACGAAGATCGCCGGGAACTGCATGTTCGGCAGCGCCGCCACGCCGAGCAGGAAGTAGCAGATCATGCCGCCGACGAAGAGTCCGATCGCCAGCAGCGAGGTGCCGATCGGGCGGCGTATGAAGGGACCGGAAATATTCATGGATCGAAAGGCACCGTGAGGCAGACATCGGCACGCCGGGCGCGGCACGACCCGATCATCCCACCCTCAACGGGCAAGTCGCAAAAAGGTTGATCGGACCGGCATGGGACGAGTCCGCCCCGATGGCCCGGACGGGCCCTGAATCTCGTCACGAACGGGTCACGCCGCGGTGCCGGCCCGCGCGTGGGCCAGGGCGCGCCGCTCGCGGCGCATCGCCAGCCACTCGGAGAAGCGCTCCATGTACAGGTAGATCACCGGCGTGGTGTACAGGGTCACCAGCTGCGACAGCAGCAGGCCGCCGACAATGGCCACGCCCAGCGGCCGGCGCAATTCGGAACCGATGCCGTTGCCCAGCGCCAGCGGCAGTGCGCCGAGCATCGCCGCGGCCGTGGTCATCATGATCGGGCGGAAGCGCAGCAGGCAGGCGCGACGGATCGCGTCGTGCGCGTTCAGGCCGGTGCGCCGCGCCTCGATCGCGAAGTCGATCATCATGATCGCGTTCTTCTTGACGATGCCGATCAGCAGCACGATGCCGACGATGCCGTCCACCGACAGGCTCATGCCGCAGATGATCAGCGCCAGCAGTGCGCCGACACCGGCCGGCGGCAGCGTGGAGATGATCGTGAGCGGGTGGATGTAGCTCTCGTACAGCACGCCCAGCACGATGTAGATCACCACGATCGCCGCCAGCAGAAGCAGGACCTCGTCGCCCAGCGAAGAAGTGAACTCGGCCGCCTTGCCGACGAACTCGCCGCGCACCTGCGGCGGGAACTTCAGCTGCGCGTTGACCTGCTGAATCGCCGCCACCGCGTCCGACAGCGAATAGCCCGGCGCCACGTTGAACGACAGCGTCACCGACGGCAGCTGTTGCTGGTGGCTGACCACCAGCGGCGCGCTGGTGACCTGGGCGCTGGCCAGCGAGGACAGTGGGATGGTGCCGCCGCCGCCCAGCGCGATGCCGATGTTGCCGGTGCTGCCGATGCCGGTGGGCGTCGCCGAGTTGCTCGACTTCACCTGGCCGAAGCTGGTGGCGTTGCTGCCGGTCAGCGCGCCGGAGCCGTTGCCGCGTACCGTGAGCTTGTTGAGCAGGTCCACGCTGTTGCGGAATTCCGGCGCCACTTCCAGCACCACGCGGTACTGGTTGAGCTGGGTGAAGATGGTGGAGATCTGGCGCTGGCCGAAGGCGTCGTACAAGGTGTCGTCGATGGTCTGCACCGGCACGCCCATGCGGCTGGCTTTTTCACGATCGATGGTGAGCTTGAGCGCATTGCCGCGGTCGGCGAGGTTGTTGTCGACATCGGCCAGTTCCGGCCGCTGGCGCATCGCCTGGGTCATCTGCTCGGCGTACTTGGCCAGCTCGGTCGAATCGACCTCGGACATCGAGTACTGGTATTCGGTGGCCGCCACCGTGCTGTCCAGGGTCACGTCCTGCACCGGTTTCAGGTACAGCGCCACACCCGGAATGTTCGCCACCGCCTTCTGCAGGCGCGGCAGCAATTTGTCCAGTCCGTCGCGCTGGCCGCGCTCCTTCAGCACGATGCTGAGCTGGCCCTGGTTCAACGTGGGATTGATCGTGCCGGCGCCGATGAAGGCGGCCACACCGGCCACGGCCGGGTCGGCACGCAGCGCCTCGGCCACCGCCTTGGTGCGGTCTTCCATCTGCGGGAACGCGATGTTGTCGTCCGCCTGCACCACGCCGGTGATCAGGCCGGTGTCCTGCTCCGGCAGCAGGCCCTTGGGAATGGCGATGTACAGGAACACCGTGAGCACCACCGCGGCGCCGGCCACCAGCATGGTCAGGCGCTGATGGTCGAGCACCCAGTCAAGCGAGCGCTCGTACACGCCGACCGTGCGCGACCATACGGTGCGCTTGCCGGCCGCGGCGTGGCGCTCGTGCGCATCGTCGCCCTCGGGCAACTGGTCGGGCTTGAGCAGGTAGGCGCACATCATCGGGGTCAGCGTCAGCGACACCAGCATCGAGATGGTCACCGCGATCGTCAGGACCCAGGCGAATTCGTGGAACAGGCGGCCGGTGACGCCGGGCATCAGCAGCAACGGCAGGAACACCGCCACCAGCGATACGGTCAGCGACAGCACGGTGAAGCCGATTTCCTTCGCGCCGATCTCGGCGGCCTCCTTGCCGTCCTTGCCCTGCTCGATGTAGCGCACGATGTTCTCGATCATCACGATCGCATCGTCGACCACGAAACCGGTGGCCACGGTCAACGCCATCAGCGAGAGATTGTCCAGCGACATGCCGGTGAACGACATCACGCCGAACGTGCCCAGCAGCGACAGCGGCACCGCGACCGACGGGATCACCGTGGCCCACAATCGGCGCAGGAACACGAAGATCACGCCGACCACCAGGAACACGGTGAGGATCAGGGTGAACTCGACATCATGCACCGAGGCGCGGATGGTCACCGTGCGGTCGGCGAACACATCCAGGTGCACGTCCGCCGGCAGCGCGCTGCGCAGCTCCGGCAGCACGTTGCGGATCTGCTCCACCGTCTGCACGATATTGGCGCCGGGCTGGCGGCGGATGTCCAGCAGCACCGCCGGCTTGCCGTTGGCCCAGGCGGCGAGCTGGTCGTTCTCGACGCCGTCGACGACCTTGGCCACGTCGGAGAGCCGCACCGGCGCATTGTTCTTGTAGCTGATGATGGTGCTCTGGTACTGCTGCGCATCGGCCAACTGGTCGTTGGTGCCGATCGAGTAGCTCTGCGTCTTGCCGTTCAGCGTGCCCTTGGGCGCGTTGACGTTGGCCTGGGTCAGCGCCGAGCGCACGTCCTCCATGGTCAGGCCGAGGTTGGCCAGTTGCGCCGGGTTGACCTGGATGCGTACGGCCGGGCGCACGTTGCCGGCGATCGAGACCAGGCCCACGCCCTGCACCTGCGACAGCTTCTGCGCCAGGATCGAATCGGCCAGGTCGTTGACGTCGCGCAGCGGACGGCTGTCCGACTGCAGTGCCAGGGTGAGGATTGGCGCATCGGCCGGGTTGACCCGGTTGTACACCGGCGGATACGGCAGATTGCCGGGCAGCGTGCCCTTGGCCTGGTTGATCGCCGCCTGCACGTCCTGCGCCGCGACGTCGATGTCGCGGCCCATGTTGAACTGCAGGATGATCGTGGACAGGCCGGCGGAGGAATCCGAACTCATCATGCTGAGGCCGGAAATCTGCCCCAGGTTGCGTTCCAGCGGCGTGGTGATCAGGGTCGCCATGGTGGTGGCGCTGGCGCCCGGGTACTGGGTGGTCACCACCAGGCTGGGCGCCTCGATCTCCGGCAAGGCCGACACCGGCAACTGGCGGAAGCCGAGGATGCCGAGCAGCAGCACCGCGACCATCAGCAGCGAGGTGGCGATCGGCCGGCGTATGAAGAGGGTGGAGAATCCCATGGTTATCCGTGACGAGGTGGAGCGGCCTCAGCCGCGATCATGCCGCGCGCGGGCCCCGGCCATGCGCCGGGGACACGCGGACATCAGTGGCGACGACGACCGCCACCCTTGCTGTCCTTGTTCGCCTTCTGCAGCTCCGCCGCGGTCGGCGCGGCCGGCACTTCGCCCGGCTTGAGCGGGTTGACCTTGCTGCCCGGCTTGAGCCGGAACTGGCCTTCGGTCACCACGCTCTCGCCGACATTGAGGCCGCTGCCGACCATCACGTGGCTGTCGCCCACTTCGCCGGCGACCACGATCGGCTGCATCTTGACCGTGTTGTCGCCCTGCACCTGGTAGACGTAGTCGCCATCGGGCCCGCGCTGCACCGCCTGCGCCGGGATCACCAGGCCGCCGTCGACCGTGCTGACCAGCAACTGCACGTTGACGAACTGGCCCGGCCACAATTCATTGTGCTCGTTGTTGAACTCGGACTTCAGCCGGAACGTGCCGGTGGTGGTGTCGATCTGGTTATCGATGACCTTGAGCACGCCGCCACTGGCGATCGGGTGCGCATCGACGCGATCCAGCGCCGTGACCTGCAGGGCCTGGACCTGGGCGGCGCGACGGACCATGTCGAGGTTCTGCTCGGGCAAGGTGAACATCACGTTGATCGGATGCAGCTGGGTCAGCGTGACGATGGCGCTGGAGGTGGTCACCACGTTGCCCGGATCCACCGCGCGGATACCGGCCAGGCCGTCGATCGGCGAGCGGATCTGGGTGTAATCGAGCTGCACCTTGGCATCGCGGATCGCCGCTTCATCGGCCGCCACCGCAGCCTCGTACTGGACCACTGTGTTCTTCTGCGTGACCAGGTTGATCTTGGCCACGTACTGGCTGTACTTGGGATCCTGCGAGCGCTGGTAGTTGCTGCGCGCGGTAGCCAGCAGGGACTGGTCCTGGTTGCGCTTGCTCACCGCCTGGTCGTAACTGGCCTGGAAGCTGCGCGGGTCGATCTGGGCCAGCACCTGGCCTTTCTCGACCGGCTGCCCTTCCTTGAAGTTGATGCTGAGCAGCTGGCCGCCCACCTGCGGGATCACCGTCACGGTGTTCAGCGCCTGCACCGTGCCCAGCGCGGTCAGGTAGACCGGCACGTTCTGCTTCACCACCGGTACCACGGTGACCGGCACCGGCGGCGCATTGCCATCCTTGCCGTCGCCGGCCTGCGATGCCGCGCCGGCCGGCTTGTGCAGCAAGCGGATGCCGACGATGGCCAGTATGACCACGGCCAATACGATCAACGCGATCTTCCAAAAACGCGACATGCAAAACTCCTGGATTGAACCCTGCGTTCAAACAGCATCCGGACACGCCGCCCGACCTGCAGCGACCGATCTGACTGCTTCCACCCTGAACCACACAAGCGAACGCGCCCGCATGGTCAAAGCATAGGGGCACTTAAACACCTTTGAACAATGCCGGTTGACAGGGGTGGGCCATGACCGATGGCAGGGTTTTGCCCCCGATGCAACCCAGACCGGATTGACGACGCAATGTTCCCGGCCAGCGCCGCCGACGCAAACAAGCGACAAGCCTGAAACTTGCCGCACGCTTCGTTTATAATACCGGACTGGTCATCGGCGCGCGCCGGCGCGATCCGGCAGCCAGCGGCAAGGACAGGGGCCCATCGACGCGTTCGACCCTGCCCACTGCGACGATTTCGCCAGTCCGGCGTGACAGTACAGGCAATCAGGCGGCCCGGCCCGCCCACTGACAGGAGTACGTGCGTGAGCGGTTCCATTAGCAAGTCCGACCAGAGCTTCCTGCGCCAGTTCTCGCTGACGATCGGCGGCTTGGCGGTGTTGACCGTGATCCTGGTGCTGTCTGCCCTGGCCATCAACAACCACGAGCCCAGGGAGACCAACCCCAACCAGCCGGCGAAGGTCGCCGAGCGGATCGCCCCGGCGGGCGCCGTCTACGCCGGCGATACCGGCCGCGCCGCGATGCAGGCTGCGGCCGATGCCGCCGCCAAGGCTGCCGCTTCCCAGGTCGCCTACGGCGGCACCACCGACGGCAAGGAAATCTACGATCACCTGTGCACCAGCTGCCACACCGCCGGCATCGCCGGCGCGCCGAAGCTGGGCGACAAGGCGATGTGGGGGCCGCGCATCAAGGAAGGCATCGACACCCTCATCAAGCACGCCACCGAGGGCTACCACGGCCCGGACGGCAACTTCATGCCACCGAAGGGCGGCAACCCGGCGCTCACCGAAGACCAGGTCAAGGCCGCCGTGCACTGGATCGTCGATCAGGCGAAGTAATTCGCCTGATCCAACAAGCTGTCATCAAACGCCGCCCCATGGGCGGCGTTTTCGTTTGCCCCCTCTCCCGCTGGCGACCGAAGGAGTCCCCTTGTGGGTGAGAGGGTTGGGGAGAGGGTTCACGACCCTGCGCGGTTCACCCACTCCTGCACAAACCCCTGCAATTGTGGAAAAAACACCTCGAAGCACCGCTGCAGCTCTTCCTCCTGAGCCACCAGCACCGGCAACGCCGAGTCCAGCGGATTGGCCCGACTAAGGCGTTGGCCGATTCCGGCCAGCGCCCGCCCCAGCACCGCGCGATCGGCATAGCCAGCCGGCAGGTCGTTGGCCTCCATGTACCCGCGAAACCGCCGCAACGCCGGCGTCAGCAAGGCATCCTGGCGCCACAGCAAGGCGCGCAGCGCCACGGAATATTCCGGCAACGGCCGCGCGCTCCAGCGCAAAAAGTCCCGCGCAAGGCAGTGATCGAACCACATGTCGAGCAGAATCCCGGCGTAGCGCCGGTACGGCGGCGGCAGGCTGGCCTTGGCCGCCAGCACCTCGGGATGGGTGTCGGTATACACATCGATGGCGCGATGCAGGCGGATGCCGTCGACCACCCGCAGCGCCCACAGCGCCGGATCGGGGCGGCCGCGCACGAAATCGCCCAGCATGCCGCCCAGGCGCAAGTCCTCGTCGTCACCGGCAAGCAGGGTGTGCGCCAGATGGTTCATCCGCGCGACCCGAAACGTGGCCACAGGCGGCGAACGTGCGCGGCGGTTATCATCCTCTGCATGAACGTGACCGAATTTCCTGCGGACCCCGCCGGCTTTCCCGACGTTGCCGCCAGTTTCATGCTCGCCGGGCCGGTCGGCAAGCTGGAGGTCACCACCGACATCGCCGAGCCGACCGACGCGCGCCGCGGCGTGGCCGTGATCTGCCACCCGCTGACCAGCGAGGGCGGCAGCATGCACAACAAGGTGGTGACCATGGCCGAGCGTGCGCTGCGCGAATCCGGGCTGGACACCGTGCGCTTCAATTTCCGCGAGGCCGGGAATTCCGAAGGCAGCTACGACAAGGGCCGTGGCGAACGCGAGGACCTGGCCGCCGTGGTGGCCTGGGCGCGTCGCGTGCGCCCGCACGACGCGCTGTGGCTGGCGGGCTTCTCCTTCGGCAGCTATGTCAGCATCGCCCAGGCGGTGCCGTTGCGGGTCGATGCGCTGATCAGCATCGCGCCACCGGTGGGGCGATGGGACTTCAGCACCGTGGCGATGCCGACTTGCCCGTGGCTGATCGTGCAGGGCGAGGCGGACGAGGTGGTCGAGCCGCAGGCCGTGTTCGACTGGGTCGACGCGCTGGAGCACAAGCCCGAACTGGTGCGCATACCCGAGACCAGCCACTTCTTCCACCGTCGGCTGATGGATCTGCGTGGCGCGATCAAGCATGCCGTGCGCGGCTGGCTGCCACCGGCGCGCCAGGCCTGATCCCTCCATGAGTGAAACGCCATGCCTCGCGCCCAGCGCGCGTTACGAAGAAGGCGTCACCGCGCACCGCTGGGAATCGGATCCGACCCAGCTGGCACTGCTGCCCGAGTTCGACCGCATGCATGCTGCCTTGTGCGTCGAACCCGCCAGCGGGAACGGCCTGTTCGGCCGGCTGAAGTCGCTGCTCGGCAACGATCCGTCCACGGCGGTACCCGGGTTGTACCTGTGGGGCACGGTCGGCCGCGGCAAGACCTTCCTGATGGATCTGTTCGTGGCCAGCCTGCCGCACGGGGTGGCGCTGCGCCGGCATTTCCATCGTTTCATGGGCGAGGTGCACGCGAGCCTGCGCGAACTGGGCGAGCGGGAGAGCCCGCTGGTCGAGGTGGCCGCCGGCATCGCCGCGCGCTGCCGGGTGCTGTGCCTGGACGAGTTCCTGGTCAACGACATCGGCGACGCGATGATCCTGGCCAACCTGCTCGAGGCCCTGTTCGAGCGTGGCGTGAGCCTGGTCACCACCTCCAACACCGCGCCGGCCAACCTCTACCGGGACGGTCTGCAGCGCGCCCGTTTCCTGCCTGCGATCGCGCTGATCGAGCAGCGTTGCCACGTGCTCGAGCTGGCCTCTTCGCGCGACTGGCGCCTGCGCGCACTGACCCAGGCGCCGGTCTATCTGACTCCGCCGGGCGCCGAGGCGCATCGCGCGCTGGAGCGGATCTTCGCCAGCCAGGCCAGCGGCACGATCGAGCAGGATGGTGTGCTGCACATCAATGCGCGCGACATCCCGTTCCACAAGCGCGCCGAAAGCATCCTGTGGTTCGAGTTCGCCGCGCTGTGCGAAGGCCCGCGCGCGGTCGCCGACTACATCGCGCTGGCCAAGGCCGGGCCGGCCATCATCATCGCCAACGTGCCGCAATTCACCATCTACAGCGAGGACGCCGCCAAGCGCTTCGTGCAACTGGTGGACGAGTTCTACGACCGCCGGGTCAAACTGGTGCTCAGCGCCGCCGCGCCAATCACCGAGTTGTACGACGGCGAGCGCCTGCGCGCCGAATTCGGCCGCACCGAGTCGCGCCTGATCGAGATGCAGAGCGAGGAATACCTCGCGCTGGCGCATCGGGCGGAATGACACGCGGACACGCCCGACCGGTTCGTTCCTGGACGCCCGGGTATAGCTGTCCACTCGCTTAACACCCGCCTTTCGCCTGAGCCATCCAACAGCGTCCTGAAAGACTGGCTCATCCAGAGTGCACCACCTGAGTACTCGGGCGAACTCGGGGAATCCCGCCATGGCGGGAGCAGGCAGCTCCCTGCCTGATCGACTTGCCTGGTCATTGCCAGCGACCACGGAAGCGGAACATGGACACGACACCGGCGCAGCCTGCCAACCGGCTGCCCATCCTGATGTATCACAACATCGCCCGGGCGCCGCGCAACCTGTCCGTGTATCGGAGCCTGTACGTCAGTCCGGACGCCTTCTCGCGGCAGCTGTGGCTGCTGCATCGGCTCGGCTACACCGGCTTGTCGATGTCGGCAGCCATGCCCTATCTCCGCGGCGAACGCGAAGGCCGCGTGGCGGTGATCACGCTGGACGATGGCTATGCCGACAATCTCGAGTCCGCACTGCCGCTGCTGCAGAAGTTCGGCTTTACCGCCACGGTCTATGCCGTCAGCGGAAACATCGGCCGGTTCAACACCTGGGATGCGCAGAAGCTGGGTATCCGCAAGCGCCTGATGACGGCAGCAGAACTGCGCCAATGGTCGGACGGCGGCATGGAGATCGGTGCGCATACGCGCAGCCATCCGCGACTCACCGGCTGCGACGACCTTGCTTTGCACGACGAAATCCGCGGCAGCAAGGCCGAGCTGGAGGACCTGGTGGGCACGCCGGTAACGCAGTTCTGCTACCCCTACGGCGCCCTTGACGATCGGGTGGTCACCGCCACCCGCGCGGCGGGTTACGCCGCGGCTACCAGCACACGGCGCGGCCGCGCGGTACCCGGCACCGACCTGTGGCGCCTGCCCCGCGTGCAAATTGCGCGGCATCACCTGCTGCCGCAATTCGCCATGCGCGCCCTGACCGGTTACGAGGATCGGCGCGCATGAAATTCCTGCTGGTCGGAACCAATCCCGAGAACACCGGAGCCGCCACCCACTTCGTGGCGCTGGCCGAAGCACTCGTGGAAGCCGGCCACGAAGTCGATGTGGTGGCTTCTCCGGGCAGCCTGATCGCGCAGGAGTTGGCCGGTACCCGCGTGCGCCTGCACCACGGCAGGTTCCGCAACGTCCTTGATCTGCGCGGCTACGCCAAAGTCTACGTGGCCGCCAGGCAGCTGCGCCCCGACTGGTTGATCGGCAACTTCGGCAAGGAATACTGGCCACTGATCGTCGTCGGGCGCCTGCTCCGCATTCCGGTGGCACTGTTCCGCCATCGCACGCCGCCGATGAAGAAGCTGTCGGCGTGGTTGCTGCCGCGGCTGGCGCGGCGTTTTTTCGCCGTGTCGAATCATGCCCGCCAGGCCTACCTCGACCGCGGCATCGCCGCCGCGCGGGTTCAAGTGTTGTACAACCCCGTGAACATGACGCGTTGCCAGCCCGACGCGCAACGACGTGCCATGATCCTGCGCGATCTGGGGATCGGCGAGGATGCGATCGTGCTGGGATATGCCGGCCGTATGCACGCGAGCAAGGGGATATTCACCCTGCTCGAGGCGGTTACCGCGGCAATGGCCGAGGAACCCGGACTGCACTGCCTCTGGCTCGGCGACGGCCCGGATGCGCCGGCCTTGCGCGAACAGGCCGCCGCTGGCCCGTTCGCGTCACGGCACCACTTCACCGGCTGGATCAACGAAGTCCATCCCTGGTACAGCGCGATGTCGATGCTGGCATTCCCGTCGCTTGCGCCGGAGACGTTCGGGCGGGTCTCGGTGGAGGCGCAGGCGGCGGAAGTGCCGGTACTGGGCAGCAATATCGGCGGCATTCCGGAAACCATGCAGGCTGGCGTCACCGGCCTGTTGCTGCCGCCTGGCGACAGCCAGGCGTGGCGGGAAGCGATCCTCACGCTGTGCGACCCCGCCACCCGGCAAGCGATGGGCACGGAGGCGCGGCAATTCGTGCAGCGGCATTTCAGCACGACCGTGATCGCCGCCCAGCTGGTGAGATCGCTGACCGAGGCGTGCCTGCGCGACCCTGGCGCACCACTCGGCAAGCATTCGCATCACGCGGCGTCGTGACCGCCGCACTGGTCGGTGGGGAGCGATGCCGGCATCTGCGGCAGCACCCGATGCGCGACGCGGATCAGCTGCGACGCAATGCGCGCCAGCGGGTTTCGAGCACCAGCACGGTGAGTATGTAGATCACCGCGATCACCACCGGGGACGCCTCCTTTGCCTGGTCGATGCCGCAGACGTCACTCGATGTGGGCAGCGCTGGCGGCCGGATGCGTACGCTGGAAACGCCGGTGGTGAACCAGCAGGCCGCTGTAGTAGACGATGTAGTAACCCACCAGCAGGCCGATCACCAGCATCGTCAACGGGCTCGACGCGTAGCCCATCGGCTGCATCTGCATGCCCGGGCCGTGGGCGGCAGCCAGCGCAGAGGCCTGTTGCATCTGCGGCCACACGACCAGCAGACGCCAGGCCAGCCGCCCCAGCAGCAGCACGGTGAGCAGGGCGCCGATCCACGGGTTCGGCACGTAGCAGTCGCCCTTGACCGGGTCGACCTCGAAGCGGGTCAGCTGCAGGCCGAGCAACCCGATCGCGCCGCCGATGAGGATGCCGCCGAACAAACCCTCGGCCAGTGCCACCTGGTGGAATCCGCCGAGCGCCAGCAGGCCACCGATGACCGCGAACATCACGATGCGCGCGATCATCCGCTTGCGCCGGATCGGCTGCCGCCCGAAGCTGCGGCTGACCCGTCGCCACACGATCAGGGCGAGCAGCGGCAGCATGATCAGGTACTGGTTCAGATGGGCAGGCATGGCGTGGTCGCGTCGATGAACAGCCTTCAGCCTAGCCTGGTGGATGGTCGCTTGCGACTGACGATTGTCACCCTGTTCAAGGGTGAACGCCCTGGTCGGCAATGGCGGTTTCCGCTACGACCTGGCCGACGAAAAAAACATCAGGTAGACCAGGCGTCCGTTTTCCATGCTGTCGCCGAACGAGGACCCGGCGGTATGCCACAGCCATGGCCGCAGCAGGACGAGTCGATTGAATCGCATGGGTACGCGCATGGTGAGTTCCCATTTCGAGTCATCGCTGCTGTCCTTCTCGATGATGTCGCGATGCATCTCCTCATCCGATGCATAACCCAACCGTGCGCGTTCCGCCGGGTCGATGGGCGCGTGATCGGTGCCGGTGCGGCGATGCCGGAAGAACTCGGTGCCACCGACACAATCCTCCGGCCGACTGAGATACAGAATGCCTGACCAGTAGGTACCCGGATCGATGTGCACTTTCGCGTGCCCCTTGTCTCCCGCCAGCGCGATCCGGCATTTGGCATGCGATTCCAACGGCGTCCTGATTTTCAGAGGCTCGGCGACGAGGTGGGAGACCTGTTGCGCGAGCCCGGTGATGTCGATGCGCTCCTGCGAATTTCGCCCCGGATATGGACCCTCCTGGGGTGGATACGTCATCCGCAGCGCGGCGCGACGCAATTCATCCGCGTTTTCGAGGAAGTCGTCGGCGATGATCAATGATGTAGGCATGGATGGTGACCTTGGTGGGAACTGCTTTGCCGCTGCCGCGCAACACGGCCCGACGGATGCCCGCGACGCGCGTTGGTCACCCCTGCACCGGAGCGTCGGCCGGGTCGACGCCACCAAGCTGCTGTGCGATCGAACGTGTGCGTGCAGTCACTTCACTTCCGGTGTGCAGGGTCGACTTGCGCTCGATCAGCAGGACCAGGCATTCGGCGGCGGCCACCGGATTGTGGCGCACGCCCCTGGGCACAACGAACAGCTCGCCCTCGCCCAGCTCGACCGCACCCGTTTCCAGCTCGATGCGCAGGTGACCGGCGAGGATCACGAACAGTTCGTCCTCGTCGTCATGGCAATGCCAGCCGAACGTGCCCAGCACCTTGGCGACCTTGAGATAGCTGTCGTCGAGTTCGCCAATCACGCGCGGCGACCAGTACTCGGTCAGCGCCGCGGCCGCCTGGCGGGGAGAAATCGCCGCCGGCATGGCCTACTTCGCCTTGCCCTGGTTGGCCACCGCGGCCATCTTCGCCGCGATCGCGTCGGCATCGCCGAGGTAGTAATGGCGCAGCGGCTTCAGCTCGTCGTCGAATTCGTAGACCAGCGGGATGCCGTTCGGGATGTTCAGCTCGACGATCGCCTCGTCGGAAATCCTGTCGAGGTATTTCACCAGGGCGCGCAGCGAGTTGCCGTGCGCCGCGACCAGCACCCGCTGGCCAGCCCTGATCGCCGGGGCCAGTACTCCGTGCCAGTAAGGCAGCACGCGGGCCACGGTGTCCTTCAGGCACTCGGTGTCGGGAATCTCCTTCGGATCTAGGCTGGCATAGCGCGGATCGTGCACCGACTCGTTCGCGCTGCGCGCCAGTGGCGGTGGCGGAATGTCGTAGCTGCGGCGCCAGATCTTGACCTGGTCCTCGCCGTACTTCGCCGCCGTCTCGGCCTTGTTGAGGCCGGTCAACCCACCATAGTGGCGCTCGTTGAGGCGCCAGTCGGTGAGCACCGGCAGCCACATCAGGCCCATTTCATCCTGCACGCCCCACAAGGTGCGCACGGCGCGCTTGAGTACCGACGTGTGTGCCACGTCGAAGCTGAAACCTTCCGCCTGCAGCAGCCGGCCGGCCTCGCGCGCCTCGGCCATGCCCTGTTCGGTGAGATCAACGTCGGCCCAGCCGCTGAAGCGGTTGTCGAGGTTCCACTGCGACTGGCCGTGGCGGATCAGTACGAGCTTGTGCATGTTGACGTTCATCGCGGGCGACAGAACGGGAATGGTGAAGCGCGCTGCCGCCAGCGTCAAATGCACCCCCTGCCACAGGTCACGCTAAACCGATCGGGCCGCTGCTGCATCAGATGCCCTGATCACCACCAACCAGCCATCCAAGGAGATTCCCATGCGTCGACTCCCCACGGTACTCATGCTCGCCACCCTCGCCCTGGGCCTGCCGCTGCTGGCCACTGCGCGGGACGGCAACATCGACAAGGTCAACGGCTCGGTGCACGTCGAAGCAGGCCAGCAGGCGGGCAACGTCAGTTCGGTCAACGGCGCGCTGCACATCGACGACGGCGCGACCGTGCAGAAGGCCAGCACCGTGAACGGCGCGGTGGAGCTGGGCGACAAGGCCCAGGCCGGCAAACTGGGCACCGTCAACGGCTCGATCAGCCTGGGCAGCTACAGCAAGGTCAGCGGCGAAGTCAGCACCGTCAACGGCAGCATCCATTTGGGCAACGGTGCCGAGGTCGGCGGCAAACTCGACAACGTCAATGGCGCGATCGTGCTGGACGGGGCCCACGTCGCCGGCGGCATCGCGACGGTCGCCGGCGATATCACGGTCGGCGCGAACTCGCATGTCGAGGGTGGCATCCTGGTCGACAAGCCGAATCAGGGCAGGTTCCACTGGGGCAGTGAGCGCACGCCGGTGATCGTGATCGGCCCGCACGCCGTGGTGCAGGGGACCCTGGAATTCCGGCGCGAGGTGGTGCTGAAGGTCAGCGACAGCGCGCAGATCGGCCCGGTGAAGGGTGCCACGGTGGTGAAGTTCAGCGGCGCGAATCCGTAACGCGGCAACTCCCCATAGGAGCCCGCTCGCGGGCGATGCTTTTGCAAATCCCGAATCCCGGTTTTCAACAGACGAATGTCTGGTCATCCCGACGCAAAAGCATCGCCCGCGAGCGGGCTCCTACGGCAGCCAGTTGCGCGGTTTCAGGTATGCGTCCAGCTTGGCCTCTTCGGAACCGGGTTCGGGCGTGTATGCGTATTCGAAACGCACGCGCGGCGGCAGGCTCATCAGGATCGATTCGGTGCGCCCGCCCGATTGCAGGCCGAACAGCGTGCCGCGGTCGTAGACCAGGTTGAACTCCACGTAGCGGCCGCGCCGGTACAGCTGGAACTCGCGTTCGCGTTCGCCGAACGGGGCTTCCTTGCGACGCTCGACGATCGGCAGGTAGGCGTCGAGAAAACCCTGGCCGACGTCGCGGGTGAACGCGAAGCAGCGCTCGAAGCCGCCCTCGTTGAGGTCGTCGTAGAACAGCCCGCCCACGCCGCGGGTCTCGTTGCGGTGCTTCAGGTAGAAGTACTCGTCGCACCACTGCTTGTAGCGCGGATAGACGTCGGCACCATACGGCGCGCACAGGTCGCGCGCCACCGCATGCCAGTGCCGCACGTCCTCGTCGTGCGGATAGAACGGGGTCAGATCGAAACCGCCGCCGAACCACCAGACCGGTTCCACACCTTCCTTGCTCGCTTCGAAATAACGCACGTTGGCGTGCGTGGTTGGCACCTGCGGATTCCTCGGGTGCAATACCAGTGACACGCCGGTGGCGATGAAGCTGCCGCCAGCCATTTCGGGCCGGTGCGCGGTGGCGCTGGGCGGCAACTGATCGCCGGACACGCGCGAGAAATTGACCCCGGCCTGCTCGAACACGGCGCCGTCGCGCAGCACGCGGGTACGCCCGCCACCACCGGCGGGCCGCGTCCATGCATCCTCCACGAAACGCGCGCCGCCATCGGCCTGCTCGATGGCGGCGCAGATGCGCTCCTGCAGCTCGCGCAGGAAGCTCTCGGCAAGATCGGCTTGCTGGCTCATCGTGGATCCGGTCGGTTCGATGCCGCGAGCTTAGCAAGATCGACCCGGCCGATCGCTGCGGCGCGGTGCCGCGCCGTTCGCGGCATCTTCATGCCGCGCTGCGGACGATGCCCGGGTGCCTGCCGCCAGGCTAGGCAATCCCGGATACGCCCGCTAGGCTTTCATGATGCCCATGTTGACGACACCACTCGCGGTCACTGCGTACACCGCCACTTCCGCGCTCGGCCACGGCCTGACGGCACAACTCGATGCGCTTGCCCACGGTCGCAGCGGCCTGCGCCCGAACGACATCGGCAGCGCACCGCTGGCATGCTGGATCGGCCGTGTCGAGGGCGTCGAGACCACCGCCCTGCCGCCGGCCCTCGCCGACTGGGACTGCCGCAACAACCGGCTTGCCTGGCTTGGCCTGCAACAGGACGGTTTCATCGAAAAAATACAGATCGCCCGCGCACGTTATGGCGCCGCCCGCATCGCCCTGCTGCTGGGCACGTCGACCGCCAGCATCGGCGCCACCGAGGAAGCCTATCGACGGCTGGATGCCGACGGCGGCCTGCCCGATGACATGCTGCGACCGGCGATCCACACGCCGCACTCGCTGAGCGCCTTCGTGGCCGCCGCACTCGAACTGACCGGCCCGTGCCTGACCGTTTCCACCGCCTGCTCGTCGAGTGCCAAGGTATTCGCCAGTGCCGCGCGGATGATCCGGCTCGGCCTGGTCGATGCGGCGGTGGTCGGCGGCGTCGACACCTTGTGCGACAGCGTGCTGTTCGGCTTCAACGCGCTGGAGCTGGTCTCCACGGCGCCGTGCCGGCCCTTCGATGTCGCGCGCGATGGCATCTCGATCGGCGAGGCGGCCGGTTTTGCCCTGCTCGAGCGCAGCGGGATGGCTGCCGATGCGCCGCAACTGCTCGGCTACGGCGAAGCCAGCGACGCACACCACATGTCCACGCCGCACCCGGAGGGACTCGGCGCGGAACTCGCGCTGCGCGACGCGCTGGCGCGCGCCGGACTGGAAGCGGCCCAGGTCGACTACATCAACCTGCACGGCACGGCGAGCCGGAAGAACGACGAGGTCGAGGCGGCGCTGGTCAACCGCAGTTTTCCGGTTACCACGCGGGCCAGTTCCACCAAGGGCTACACCGGCCACACGCTCGGTGCCGCCGGCATCGTCGAGGCCGTGGTGGCACTGCTTGCGATCGAGCATGGGCTGGTGCCGGGCAACCTCGGCGGCGAGTCGCCCGATCCGGACTGTGGCGCCTCGTTCGCCTGGCGCAACGAACGGCAACGCATCGATGTGGCGCTGAGCAATTCGTTCGGCTTCGGCGGCAACAACGCCTGTCTGGCTTTCGCACGGGCGGGATTCGGCGCATGAGCACGCTGCGGGTGTGGGTCGAAGGTGTGGGCCTGTGGTCGCCGCAACTGGCGGATTTCGCGGCGTTGGGGAGCGTGCTCGGCGGCGGCGTGCCGACGCCTCCGCCGGCGCGGCCCGCGGCCGCCAGATTGCCGCCGAATGAACGTCGTCGAGCACCGGAAAGCGTGCTGCTGGCCGTCGAGGTCGCCGATCAGGCGGTGACGATGAGCACGCGCGATGCGGCCACCCTCGCTTGCGTGTTCGCCTCCTCGCACGGCGACCAGCCGATCACCGATTACATGTGCGCCACCCTGGCGCAAGCGCCAGCCGAGTTGTCGCCGATCCGCTTCCACAACTCGGTGCACAACGCGGCGGTCGGCTACTGGACGATGGCCAGCGGCTGCCATGCGCCATCCACCGCGGTCGCCGCGCAGCGCGCCAGCTTCGGTGCCGGCCTGCTGGAAGCGGCAAGCCAGGTGCTGGCCGAACGGTGCGCGGTGCTGCTGGTGTGCAGCGACACTGCAGGCAGCGGACCGCTGCGCGAAGTCACCGGCTGCGCGCAGGTGTTCGGCTGCGCCCTGGTGCTGGCACCGGCCGCCGCTCCATCGAGCATCGCGGCGCTCGACCTGCAGCTGCTTGCCGAACACGCCGATACGCCGTTGCCCGAGCCGCTGGCCGGGTGGCGCCATGGAAATCCCTCGGCCACCAGCCTGGCCTTGCTCGCATCGCTGAGCCAGGGCTCCGGTCGCTGCCGGTTGGCAGCATCGGGCACGCTCGGCCTGCAGATCGATGTGCGGCATGTCGAGCGGGAGTTTGCGGCATGAGCGCCGCGGTGACTCGCTGGTGCGTGCTGATTCCCTGCCTCAACGAGGAAGCGGCGATCCAGTCCGTGATCGAATCCGTGCTCGCCCTCGGCGCGCCGGTCATCGTGATCGACGACGGTTCGGACGACCGCACCCCGGACATCGTCGCGGCGCTGCCGGTGACCTTGCTGCGTCATGCCCGGCGCTGCGGCAAGGGCGAGGCATTGCGCCACGGTTTTCGCGAGGCCTCGCGCCAGGGCTACGACGCGGTGCTCACGATGGACGGCGATGGCCAGCACCTGGCCTGCGACATTCCGCGCATCGTGGCAGCGGCCACGAGCCATCGGGATCACATCGTGATCGGTGCACGCCTGCTGGACAAGGCGCAACAACCCAGGGGGCGTCGCCGCGCCAATGCGGTGGCCGACTGGGGCATCTCCTGGGCCTGCGCACAGCCGGTCGCTGATACTCAGAGCGGCCAGCGCTGGTACCCCAGAGCGGCACTGGAACTGGTCGAGCTGCCGGCGGAGAACTTCGTGTTCGAGGCGGCCATCCTGATCGCGGCCTCCCGCGAAAAGCATCTGGGCATCGTCTCGGTGCCGATCGCCTCGCGCTACCACGGCCCGTTCCGTCCCAGCCACCTCAGTCCGGTGCGCGATGTCACCCGCATCACCACCTACACGATCGGCCGGGTCATCCACTACGGTCACATCGTCGCCAGCTATCGCCGCTCGCGCGCGCAACCCGTGGTGATCGCAACGATGGCTGCCGAATAGCTACGCCCGACTTGTCGGGGCGACGCAGGATGCCGCGCCGTGGTCACTGATGCCTCGGCGACACGCCGGCCAGGGCGGAAGCAGACCCGCCTCAATCCGGCAGCAACGCCTGCCCGATCGCCCGCAAACGAACCGGGTCGAGCAGTTCCAGCTCGCGACCCTCGATGCCAATCAGCTTCTGTGCGCGGAAGCGACTCAGCACGCGACTCACGGTTTCGGCGGCCAGCCGCAGGTAGTTGGCGATATCGCCGCGCGACATGCTGAGGTGGAAGCGCGTGGGAGAGAACCCGCGCGCGGCATAGCGCCCGGCCAGATCCATCAGGAACGCGGCCACGCGTTCGTCCGCACTGTGATCGCCGGCCAGCAGACTGGCCGTACCCAGTTCCTTGCTGAGCATGCGGAACAGGTGCTTCTGCACCGCCGGCACACGCGAAGCCAGCGCGCTCATCGCCGGAAACGAGAAGCGGCAGAAGAAGGCGGTGTCCAGCGCCACCGCGTCGCAGGGGAAATGCTCGGGGTAGATCGCGTTGAGCCCGATCACCTCGCCGGGCAGGTAGAAACCCAGCACCTGTTCGCGGCCTTCCTTGTCGACCATGCGCGTCTTCACGGTGCCGCCGCGCACGGCGTAGATCGCGCGGAACGGGTCGCCGGTGCGGAAGATGTGCTCGCCCGCGCGGAACGGTCCCACATGCTCGACCAGGCACTGCAGTTCCGCCAGCTCGGGCTTGTCATAGCCGGCGGCGATGCAGGCGCTGGAGAACGCGCAGGTACCGCAGAAACGCGTCTCGTCGCCGTCGTCGGCAATCGGGTTGGGCGGCTCGGGCAGGCGGCCTGCCGGGTACTTGGATTGCATGATGCTGGTCGGTTGCCTGGTTGGGGCTGCGTGGATCAGATCACGCGCGAATAGCGCGTCGCCTGTGCCGCGTCGTCGAGATAGGCGTCGAAGCACATGGCGATGATACGCAACAGCAGCCGCCCTCGCGAGGTTACGCGGATTTCGCGGGCGTTCTCGAGCACCAGGCCATCCTCAACCAGCGGCGCCAGCCGCTGCCGTGCGCGCACGAAATACTCATCGAACAGTAGCCGGTGGCGTGCTCCGAATTGCCGCTTGTCGACCAGGCCCTGGCACATCAACTCGCCGATCAGTTCGCGCCGGATCAGGTCGTCCTCGTCCAGTTCCAGGCCTCGTACCACTGGCAGGCGCCCGGCATCCAGCGCCGCGTAGTAGCCGATCAGGTCACGCGCGTTCTGGCTGTAGCTGTCGCCGATGCGCCCGATCGCGCTTACGCCTAGCCCCACGATGTCGCAATCGCCATGCGTCGAGTAGCCCTGGAAGTTGCGCTGCAGTGTGCCGGCGCACTGCGCCTGCACCAGTTCGTCACCAGCCCTGGCGAAGTGATCCAGGCCGACATAGACGTAGCCCGCCGTAGACAGCTTCGCCACAGCACAGCCGAACAAGGCCAGCCGCGTCGCCGCATCCGGCAGATCCGCCGCGGCGATCTGCCGCTGCGCCTTGAACATCTCCGGCAGGTGCGCGTAACCGTAGACGGCCACGCGATCGGGCTTCAGCGCCACCACCTGGTCCAGCGTGTGGCTGAAGCCATCGACGGTCTGGAACGGCAGACCATAGATCAGGTCGACGCTCGCCGAACGGAACCCGGAGGCACGGGCGGCGTCGAGCACCGCGCGGGTCTGCTCGAAACTCTGGATGCGATTGACCGCCTTCTGCACCACCGGATCGAAATCCTGGATGCCCACCGAGATGCGGTTGAAGCCCAGCTCGCCCAGCGCGTGCACGTAGTCGCCGTCGGCAAAGCGCGGGTCGATCTCGATGCCGTATTCGCGATCCGTCGCGTGACTTAAGCTGAAGTGCCGCGCCAGCGATTCCATCAGCTCGCCCATCTGCGCGGCATCGAGGAAATTCGGCGTACCACCGCCGAAATGCAGCTGGCGCACCGGCCGGTCGCGATCGAACAGCGGCGCGATCAGCTCGATCTCGCGATACAGGCGCTCGAGATAGCGTTCGGCCTGCGTCACATCGCGCGTGATGATCCGGTTGCAGCCGCAGTAGAAACAGGGACTCATGCAGAACGGCACGTGGACATACAGCGACAGTGCCCGCGGGATCGGTTCCTCGTTGGATGCGCGAATGACACCGCGCAACACCGTTTCGTCGAAGTCCGCCCGGAAGTGCGGCGCGGTCGGGTAACTCGTGTAGCGCGGGCCGGCGACGTCATGGCGCGCGATCAGGGCCGCGTCGAATTCGGGGGAAGCGATGGCAGGGGTCATGGCAGCAAGTCTGTCGCCCAGGCTGCCGCGCCGCCTTGATCCCGATCAAGCCCCGCGAGGATCGCGGCCATGCGCCGCGGCACGGATACGCAGGCCAGGCAGCGACCCTGCGCCGACGCTTGCGTCGGCGCACGCCCCAGACCGGGCTGCCTCAGCCTCCCAGCGGCTCGATATGCTGCTCGATCGAGCCGAAGATCGAGGCGCCCGCGGCGTCGGTGACGTCGATTTTCAGGCGGTCGCCGAACTTCATGAACGGCGTGCTCGGCTTGCCATCGCGCAGGGTTTCCACCGTGCGCTGCTCGGCCAGGCAGGAAGCACCCTTGCCGGTGTCCTCGTTCGCGATGGTGCCGGAGCCGACGATCGTGCCGGCGGTCAGCGGACGCGTCTTGGCCACGTGTGCCACCAGCTCGGCGAAGCTGAACTGCATGTCGACGCCGCACTCGGCCGCGCCGAACCACGCATCGTTCAACCAGGTGCGCATCGGCAGGTGCAGCTTGTCGCCCTGCCACGCCTCGCCCAGTTCGTCCGGCGTCACCAGTACCGGCGACAGCGCCGAACGCGGCTTGGACTGCAGAAAACCGAAACCCTTGGCCAGCTCGCCCGGGATCAACCCACGCAGACTGACGTCGTTGACCAGACCAACCAGCTGGATGTGTTCCGACGCCTGCGCCGGCGTCACCGCCATCGGCACGTCGTCGGTGACCACGATCACTTCGGCTTCCAGGTCGATGCCGTAATCCTCGCTCGGCACCACCACCGGATCGCGCGGACCGAGGAAGCCAGCACTGGTCGCCTGGTACATCAGCGGATCGGTGTAGAACGACTTCGGCACCTCGGCACCGCGAGCGCGACGCACGCGCTCGACGTGCGGCAGGTAGGCCGAGCCGTCGACGAATTCGTACGCGCGCGGCAGCGGCGAGGCGAGCGCGGTCATGTCCAACGCAAACGCGCCGCGCGCCTTGTCCTCGTTCAATTCATCCGACAACGCGTTGAGTCGCGGCGCGCTGTTGGACCAATCGTCCAGCGCGGCCTGCAACGTCGGCGCGATGGCGCCGGCCTTCACGGCCTTCGTCAGATCCCGGCTGACCACGATCAGCGTACCGTCGCGGCCGCCTTCTTTCAGACTTCCCAGCTTCATGCGTTTCTCCAGACAGAACGGTGCGGCGGCTTACGCCTGCGACGGATCGAAATGCTTGGCGATGCCCTGCCAGCATTCGTGGTAGTTGTCCTGCAGCTGTGGCGAGGCCAAGGCCTGCCGCGTGGGGCGAATCACCTTGCGCGTCTCGAACATGAAGGCCATCGTGCCGCCGATCACGTCGGGTTTGGACAGGTCGGCGTTCGACGCCTTCTCGAACGTGGCCGCATCCGGCCCGTGCCCGCTCATGCAGTTGTGCAGCGACGCGCCGCCGGGCAGGAAGCCTTCGGCCTTGGCGTCGTAGACGCCGGTGATCAGGCCCATGAACTCGCTGGCCACGTTGCGGTGGAACCACGGTGGACGGAACGTGTGCTGCGCCACCAGCCAGCGCGGCGGGAAGATCGCGAAATCGATATTCGCCGTGCCGGCGCTGTCGCTGGGCGAGGTCAGCACCGTGAAGATCGACGGATCCGGATGGTCGTAGCTGATCGAGCCGATCGTGTTGAAGCGGCGCAGATCGTATTTGTACGGCGCGTAGTTGCCGTGCCAGGCGACCACGTCCAGCGGCGAATGATCGATCTTCGCCGACCACAGCGCGCCCTGGAACTTCGCGATCAGTTCGAACGCGCCATCGACATCCTCATATGCCGCATGCGGGGTGAGGAAATCGCGCGTGTTCGCCAGGCAGTTCGAGCCGATTGGACCCAGATCCGGCAGACGCAGCAGTGCGCCGAAGTTCTCGCAGATGTAACCGCGGGCCGCTCCTGCGCTCCCTGCGCTCGCGGCACTCGCACTTCCATGTGCGTCGGCCTCGCTGATCAGCTCCACGCGAAAACGCACACCCCGCGGAATCACCGCGATCTCCTGCGGCTCGACGTCCAGCACGCCCATCTCGGTGGCCAGTCGCAAGGCCCCTTGCTGCGGCACGATCAACAGCTCGCCGTCGGCGTCGTAGAAAAACCGGCCCTGCATCGAGCGATTCGCCGTATAGACGTGGATGCCTACGCCCGCCTGCTCGCCCGGGCCGCCATTGCCTGCCAGCGTCACCAGGCCATCGACGAAATCCGTTGGCTGCGACGGCATCGGCAGCGGATTCCAGCGCAGCTGGTTCGGCGTGGCCGGTGCCTCGTCGAAACGGTTGTGGAACGTGGCATGCGCCAGCGGCTCGAATGGCTGATGTACTGCCGCCGGACGAATCCGGTACAGCCAGCTGCGCCGGTTGCTGTGGCGAGGCGCGGTGAATGCTGTGCCGGACAATTGTTCGGCGTACAGACCGTGTGCGACCCGCTGTGGCGAGTTCTGCCCTTGCGGCAGGACACCGGCGATCACTTCGCTGGCGAACTCGTTGCCGAAACCGGATTGGTAATTCATCGGTCAATGATCCTGATCATGCATTCCAGACAACCGTTCGCGCTGAGCGTAGCTTGCTCAGCAAGCGGAGTCGAAGCGCCTCATGGCAAGCGTTGATGCCGGTGTTTGCCTTTGGCCAGGACACCGACGCCTTTCCAGTCGCCTGCCATATACGCCAACTTCTTTGCCCGACTCCAACCTTTCAACTTGCGTTCCATGGTCAATGCCTCGTAGCGCGTCTCGAACCCTTCGCTATGGATCAATTTCAACGGGCGTCGCGTCAAGGCACAGATACAGCCTTTGCCTTCATCGTGCTGAGCGAGTCGCTTGCCCAAGTCGTCGGCATGACCGATGTAGAACGACCCGTCGGCGCATTCGGGGATGTACAGGGTGAATTCCATTTTCAAGCTTCCTTGCCGACCCTTGGCCTGCTCGTCCGACTGCCCTTCGACTTCGCCGCTGCGCGGCTACGCTCAGGGCGAACGGTGAGGGAATCTACGTTCTAGGGCAAACGGCATCGATGGAACCGTTCACTCTGAGCGTAGCCTGCGCTTTCTGCAGGCGAAGTCGAAGAGCTGTAGCCAACTTTCAATTACAGGAACCCGCGCTTCATCTGATCCCGTTCGATACTTTCGAAAAGCGCCTGGAAATTGCCTTCGCCGAAACCCTCGTTGCCCTTGCGCTGGATGATCTCGAAGAAGATCGGGCCGATCGCGTTCTGGGTGAAGATCTGCAGCAGCTTGCGCTGCTTGGTCTCCAGGTCGGCGTCGATCAGGATCTTGTTCTTCGCCAGCCGCGCCACGTCTTCGCCATGGTTCGGCACACGCACGTCGATCACTTCAAAATACGCGTCTGGCGTATCGAGGAATTCCACGCCCGCCGCGCGCATCTTCTCCACCGTGGTGTAGATGTCGTCGGTGAAGCAGGCGATGTGCTGGATGCCTTCGCCATGGTAGGCGTCGAGGTATTCGTTGATCTGGCTCTTCGGATCGCTGGATTCGTTGAGCGGAATGCGTACGACACCGTCCGGCGCGGTCATCGCCTTCGACACCAGGCCGGTCTTGGCGCCCTTGATGTCGAAGTAGCGGATCTCACGGAAGTTGAACAAGCGCTCGTAGTAATCCGACCACTTCTGCATGTTGCCGAAGTAGAGGTTGTGGGTCAGGTGATCGATGAAGGTCAGGCCGAAACCCTGCGGGTTCTGGTCGGCGCCCGGAATCGGCGCGTAATCGGCGTCGTAGATGCTGCCGGCTGCGCCGTAGCGATCGATCAGGTACAGCATGCAGTCGCCGATACCCTTCACCACCGGCGCGTTCACTGCCTTGCTGTCGGCCTTGTCGGTCACCGCTTCGCCGCCATTGCCGAGCACCGTGGCCAGCACTTCGGCGGATGGCTTCCTGAAACGGATCGCGAAACCGCAGGCGCTGGGACCATGCTTTCCGGCGAACTCGGCCGCGAACGAAACCGGATCTTCATTAAGCAGGAAGTTCACGCCGTTCTGCCGGTACACGGTGATCGCCCGCGTCTTGTGCTTGAGTACTGCAGCGAAGCCCATCCGCTTGAACAGATCATGCAATTCGCCGGCGCGCCCCGCGGGTGCCGCGAACTCGACGAACTCGAAACCATCGATGCGCATCGGGTTGTCGAAGGTGGTGACCTGCATGCCAAGATTGGGCTGGGCGTTCATGGCGCTCTCCTGTGTGTCGGTGCACGTCGGCAGCTGCCAAGCGTGCCACCATCAAGGTAAGTCCCACGTTATAGTTACAATTGAAACCAATTGCAAGGAGCCCACCCGCGATGCCCGCCAGACGCAAGCCAGCCTCCGCCAGCGCCGAACACGCGCCGCTGCAGCTGGAACATTTCCTCCCTTACCGCCTGTCGATCCTGTCCAACACGGTCAGCCAGGCGATCGCCAGCGACTACCAGAGCCGTTACGACCTCTCGATGACGGAATGGCGGGTGATGGCCGTGCTGGCGCGCTTCGAAGGGCTGTCGGCGCGCGAGGTGGCCGAACGCACCGCGATGGACAAGGTGGCGGTGAGCCGTGCGCTGGCGCGGCTGGTGGCGGCCGGGCGCGTGAACCGCGATACCCATGGCGGCGACAAGCGCCGCTCGGTGCTCAGCCTCACCGACGCCGGCTGGGCCGTGCACGATGAAGTGGCGCCCATGGCGCGGGCGCGTGAACGCGAAGTACTGGCCAGGCTCGATGCCGAGGAACGGATCTGGCTGGAGCGGATCCTGGACAAACTGCAGGGCTGAGCCACGCTCCTAGCGGCGACGCTGGTCTGGGCGCATGGCAGCGCGAGAAATTCCGAATGCACCTCGAAGCCGGTCGCGCCAGGCTTCCGACGCGGACTCCACCGCCTCGCCCGGGCCCCGAAACATCCAGGCTGATGCTGCTGCTTTCGAGTGGTTCTCCGGTGTTTGCGCCATACTCCGCCCGTCGGGACGGCCGGCGTATGCGGGACGTCATCCAGGCGCCAACGGCAATCAACACAGTCGGGCCGCGGTCCGTGGACTTGCGCTCCGCTACGGGAGACCAGGGTGCTGCTGCGGATCAACCTGATATTGCTTGCCGCATTCGCGTTCAGCATGTTCGCGATCTCGCTGGTCGTGACTTCGATGTTGCAGGAGAACGCGACCCGCGAAGTGCTGGCCCAGGCCGGTCTGATGCTGGACAGTGCGGCGGCCATCCGCTCCTACACGGAGACCGAGATCGGACCGTTGCTCGATGAGAAGATGAAAACGGCGTTCCGCCCGCAGAGCGTGCCGTTTTACGCCGCGACGCAGAACTTCCTGAAGCTGCACTCGGAACACCCGGACTACGCCTACAAGGAAGCGACACTCAACCCGACCAATCCCCGTGATCGCGCGACCGACTGGGAAGCCGATATCGTGCAGCGCTTTCGCAACGACGCGACTACCCGGCAAGTCACCGGCATACGTGACACCCCGATCGGCAGAAGCCTGTTCATGGCGCGCCCGATCCACGTCGAGCCAGGCTGCCTGCAATGCCACAGCCTGCCGGCGGCAGCCCCGGCGACGATGATTGCGCGCTACGGAAGCGACCACGGATTCGGCTGGCAGCCCAACGAAATCGTCGGTGCACAGATCATCTCGGTGCCGCTTGCCACGGCCGAGTCCAGCGCCAGCCGCATCCGCCACGGGGTGCTGATCGCGATCGCCGCGATGTTCGCGGGCGTGCTGCTGATCGTCAACGGCGCGCTCTACCTGCTGGTCATCCGTCCGGTGCGGAAAATCGCGCGGATCGCCGACCAGGTGAGCCTGGGCGATGCCACCGCTGCAGAGTTCCCTGGCGGCGGCGGGCGCGAGGTCGCCGCGCTGTCGGCTGCACTCAACCGCATGCGCAAGAGCCTGGACAAGGCGTTGCGGATGCTGGGCAACTGAGCCATGGCCCGCGACATCTTCGTCAGCTACTCGCAACCGGATCGCGACAGCGCGTTCGCCCTGGTGCAGCAGCTGGAAGCGCGCGGCCTCAGTGCCTGGATCGCACCGCGCGACGTCTCGCCCGCGGCCGACTGGGCCGCCGAGATCATCGATGCGATCGCCGGCGCGAAACTCATGCTGCTGGTGTTCTCCGGCAACAGCAACGACTCGGACCAGGTGCGGCGCGAGGTGGAGCGCGCCGTGCACAAGCGGCTGCGCATCCTGCCGTTCCGGATCGAGGATGTGCTGCCGTCGAAAAGCCTGGAGTACTTCCTCAGTGCGCAACACTGGATGGATGCGTTCCCGCCGCCGCTGCAGCCGCACATCGACCGCCTGTGCGAGCATCTCGAAGCCGTCCTCGGCGAACATGCCGCCCAGCCGCCGCCGACCGAACACCGGGCGTCCTTGGCAGCGGCGCCGATGCATCCGCCCGGCGCCGTCGACGCCGTCCGGCTGCGGCGTCTGGAGACCGAACTCGCGCGCTGCATCGGACCGGTGGCCGGACATCTCGTCCGGGGTGCGGCGAGGGGTGGCGGCGATCTGCATGCCATCGCGCTGCGGCTCGCGCCGGAAATCGATGGCGAGCCGGAACGACGCAACTTCCTCGAAGCCTGTCGGCAGATCGACCAGGGCCCCTAGGAGCGTGGGCCGCAGAAATCGTCCGGGCTGCAAAGTCGCCTGCTTGGTTCACTATCCGCCGATTCTTGGCCCATAGAACGACTATGGGCCGGCGAATCGTCGAAAAACTGCCCCGGCGCAGGCAACTTTGACCAGCTTCGCTGTTGTGAAGCTCTTCGCCTCGAACGTTTCTGCGGCCCACGCTCCTAGCGGACGGCGCACGCATGGATGCGCCGCGCGCCGACCGGCTCACCTCACCCCATGCATCAGCTTGTTGATCAGCGGCGCGATCAGGAACAACAGCGCGCCGCCGCCGAGCAGGATCCAGAACCCCATGCTGTAGCCGGAAAGCGCCGAGCCCACGGTCATCCCGCCCTCGCCGCTGACGTGGCCGGCGAACAGGCCGGCCAGGTTGTTGCCGATCGCGGTGGACAGAAACCAGCCGCCCATGCCGAGGCCGACCAGTCGTACCGGCGCCAGCTTGGTCACCATCGACAGGCCGATCGGCGACAGGCACAGCTCGCCGGCGGTCTGCAGCACGTAGCACAGCACGAGCGTCCACAGCGGGATCATGCCGCTGCCGTCGACCAGGCTGGACAGTGCGTACATCAACACCGCGAAGCCCAGCGCATTGCCGATCAGGCCGAGGCCGAACTTGCGCGGGATCGACGGCTCGACGCGGCGCTTGTCCAGCCACGCCCAGACTAGGGTGATCAGCGGCGCCAGCAACACGATGGCCACCGGATTGACCGACTGGAACCAGCCGATCGGGAACTCCCAGCCGCCGAGGTTGCGATCGACGATGTGCTGGGCGAGGAAGTTGAACGAGCTGCCGGCCTGTTCGAAGAACATCCAGAACAGCACGTTGAACACGAAGATGATCAGCATCGCGATCACCCGCTGGATCTGCACCCGGCCGGTGCGAATCGCCTCGACCACCAGCATCACGCCCACGCCCAGGAACAGCGCCGTCAGCAGCCACTGCAATACCACCGCGCCGGCACGGTCCATCAGCAGGTAGACCAGCGGAATCGCCACCAGCACGCCGAGCGCCACGTAGACCACGCGCATCGGATTGGCGATTTCCGGTGCCGGCATGCCCACCGGGCCGAGCTGGCGCCGGCCGAACCAGAACCACACCAGGCTGATCAGCATGCCCACGCCGGAGGCGGCGAACACCACGTGGTAGTTCTGGTGGCCGGGCGTACCGAACACCTTGGTCGCCAGCATGCTGGTCAGCACCGGCGCGATCAGCGCGCCGGCGTTGATACCCATGTAGAACAGGGTGAAGCCACGGTCGCGGCGCGAGTCGCCCGTGGCGTACAGCTGGCCCACCATCGAGGAGATGTTCGGCTTGAACAGGCCGTTGCCGACGATGATCGTGGCCAGGCCGAGCATGAAGATTTCATGCTGCGGCACCATCACCATGAACAGGCCGGCCGCCATCACCACCGCGCCGAGCAGAATCGAACGCTGGTAGCCGATGATCTTGTCCGCGACGTAGCCACCGAACACCGCGGTGGCGTAGACCAGCGCCAGGTAGGCGCCATAGGTGCGGCTGGCCGATGCCTGGCCGGCTTCGTCGCCACCGAAGAACTGCGCCACGATGTACAGGGTGAGCGCCCAGCGCATGCCGTAGAACGCAAAGCGCTCCCAGAACTCCGACATGAACAGCATCCACAACGGCCGGGGATGGCCGAGCAGCTGCGGATACTCGGGCGGCGCCGTGGCGCCGCGGGTGGTGAGCTGGCTCATGCATGCCCCTTCGATGGCTGTCGCAAGATATTGCGAACAGCCAGATGTACCCGGAGCGCTGGCTCACGTCAACCGTGGCGCAGGGCGGGGACGCTGCGGCGAAAGGTCACGCCCGCGCGCGGCGCACGGCTCAGTGCAGGCCGTGCATCAGGCGGCGTATCCATGGCGCGGTGAGCAGGAACACCAGCGCCACCGCGGTGCCCCAGCCGAACAACCGGCCGTAGACGTGGGCGTAGTCGGCCAGGCCGGTCAGCGCCGATCCGGCGGTGGGCACCTGGATCGTCAGCGTGGCGATCCAGCCGGCCAGCTGGTAGGCCAGGGCCACCCCGAAGAACCAGCCGCCCATCGCCAGCGAGGCCTCCTCCGGCGCCGCCAGTTGGCCTACCAGGGCATAGCCGATCGGCATCAGCGCCAGCTCGCCCAGCGTCTGCAGCAGGTAGCACAGCGCCAGCGACCACCATCCGATGCGCCCGTCGGCATGCTGCAGATGGCCGATCGTGTACACCAGCACGCCATAGCTCAGCGCCACCAGCAGCAGGCCGATGCCGAACTTGCGCGGCGTGGAAGGATCGCGGCCGCGCCGCTCCAGCCACGGCCACAGCAGCGCCAGCAGCGGCGCCAGGATCAGGATGTACAGCGGGTTGGCCGACTGGAACCAGCTGAAGTCGAACGGCGCATCCACGTGATCGCGCGCCAGGAAATTGAGCGAGGTCACGCCTTGCAGGCTGAACGCCCAGAACACCACCAGCGCCACGAACAGCAGCAGCAGCGCCAGATAGCGGTGAGTCTGCACCCGCTCGCGCCGGCGTACGCAACTGACCACGAAATACAGCACCAGCAAACCCATCAGCGCATACATGGCCCAGCTCAGCACGGCGGGGAGAGCCAGCAGCAAGGCGGTGGGATACAGCAACAGGGCGATGACCAGCAGCGCCCAGGCCGTCGACATCGGACCATGCAGGTGATCGGCACCGGGCATCAACGCATCCAGCCGTGGTTTGCGCCACTGGAACAGCAGCGCCGCCACCGCCATGCCTGCCGCCGCCGCGACAAAACCCCAGCGATAGCCGTAGCGATGGCCGATCAGATCCGCGCAGATGAAGGGCGTGACGAAGCCACCCAGATTGATCGCCAGGTAAAACAGCGTGTAGCCGCCCTCGCGGCGCGAGTCCCCGGCGGGATAGTTGCGCCCCACCAGCACCGTCAGCGGGATGCCCAGGCCAGCCGCCAGAGCGAACAGCGCCAGTCCCAGCTCGAAGCCGAACAGGCTGGGCAGCGCCATCAACAGCAGCGACAGCATGCCGAGCCAGAGCGAGATCGCCAGCGCCCGCGTCTCGCCGAGGATCTTGTCGGCCACGTAGCCGCCAATGATCGGCGTGGCGTACATCAAGGCCAGGAAGCCGCTGGTCAGCAGGTACGCCTGCCGCTGCGCCTCGGCCGCACCGAGATGCCCGTAGAAACTCTGCGCGATGTAGGGCGCGAGGAACGCGCGGAAGCCGTAGAACGCGAAATTGAGGCCGACGGTGACGCCCAGCAGCATCCACAACTGGCGGGGATGGCCCCAGCGATCATCCGTGCTTGGTTGCGGCTGCCCCGCAGCGACGGCGTTGCTCATGCGCGTTCCCCTGTGTCTCGACTGGATGACCCTCAGATCATGACGCGGCGCAAACGTTCACTCACTCCAGCACCGTGCGCACGTCCAGCAGCTCGGGGAAGAACTCCAGGTCGAGCGCCTTCTTCAGGAAGCTCACCCCGGACGACCCCCCCGTACCGCGGCGATGGCCGATGATCCTTTCCACCGTCTTCATGTGACGGAAGCGCCACAACTGGAAGCTCTCTTCCACGTCCACCAACTGCTCGCACATGTGGTATTCGGGCCAGAACGCCGCGCGTTCCTGGTAGATGCGCTTGAGCACCGGCAACAGTGCCTCGTTGCGCCGATATGCCTGGGTCCAGTCGCGCTGCAGCAGTTCGGCCGGCACCGCGTGGCCACGCCGCGCCAGGTAACGCAGGAATTCGTCGTACAGGCTCGGCGCTTCCAGCACCGCGCGCAATTCGTCTTGGGCAACCGGATCGTGCGCAAACACCTTGAGCATGTCGGCGTTCTTGTTGCCGAGCAGGAATTCGATCTTGCGATACTGCAGCGACTGGAAGCCGGACGACGGCCCCAGCACGCCACGGAATTCCAGGTATTCCGAAGGCGTCAAGGTTTCCAGCACCGCCCACTGTTCGAACAGCTGCCGCTGCACCTGCTTCACCCGCGCCAGGATCTTCAGGCAGGCGTCGACATCGTCGCGCTGCAGATGCGCCACCGCGGCCTTCAGCTCGTGGATCAGCAGCTTCATCCATAACTCGGACACATGGTGCTGCACGATGAACAGCATCTCGTCGTGATGCGGCGGATCGCTCAACGGCTGCTGTGCGGACAGCAACGTCTCCAGATGCAGATAGCCGCCATAGGTGATCTGCCCGTTGAGGTCGGTCTGGATGCCCGCTTCGAGATCGCGCTGGTTGTCACTCATGCTGTTCCGTCACGTAATTTCGAGAACAGTCATGGTAACGGTTGAGCGCCGATCAAATCTTGACCCAGGACATGGGGCGGGGAGCGGGTGTGGAGAAGCTGGAGACAAGAGAAGCATCCCGATCCCGCCAGACCGTGTCGGTCACCCCGCGTAGGAGCCCGCTTGCGGGCGAGAAAGTGTTGTGGCGCGCGCTTTGGCGCTCTCGCAGCGCAGGTAAAAATCGCTCCCCATACGCCCTCGAATGCTGCGCTGTACCTTGCAGCGCAACATGCCGGCCTGTTATCAAGCGCGGTCTTGTGCAGTCATTTGTGCCCCGCAAATCCACTCGGGGCACGTGCAACCAGTTTCCCCATTGGCAATCACCCCGGAGCGAGTCGTGACCATCGCCGCCAAGTTTGAAATCGAATACCTGCAATACCTTGATGCCGAAGGCAACGAAGTCCGCAAGGACCTGCCCGCCTTCGCCAAGGATCTCGACCACATGGTCGAGCTTTACAAACTGATGCTGTCGACCCGCATCTTCGACGCCAAGTCGATCGCGCTGCAGCGCACCGGCAAGCTGGGCACCTATGCCAGCTGCCTCGGTCACGAAGCGGCGCACGTCGGCATTGGCAGCGCGATGAAGCCCGAAGACGTGTACGCGCCGAGCTATCGCGAATACGGCGCGCAACTGTACCGCGGCGTGCAGCCGCGCGAGGTCTACATGTACTGGGGCGGCGACGAGCGTGGCAACGACTATCAGAAGGAGCCGGCACGCCATGACTTCGCCTGGTCGGTGCCGATCGCCACGCAGTGCCTGCACGCGGCCGGTTCCGCGCTGGCGTTCAAGATCCGCGGCGAGAAGCGCGTGGCGGTGTGCACCATCGGCGACGGCGGTTCGTCCAAGGGCGACTTCTACGGCGCGATCAACATCGCCGGCGCGCAGAACCTGCCGCTGGTCGCGGTGATCGTCAACAACCAGTGGGCGATCTCGGTGCCGCGCAAGATCCAGACCGGCGCGCCAACACTGGCGCAGAAGGGCATCGCCGCCGGCCTGTTCTCGATCCAGGTGGACGGCAACGACATCATCGCGGTGCGCAAGGCGATGGAAGACGCGCTGGAGCGCGCACGCAGCGGCCAGGGCGGCAGCGTGCTGGAGTTGGTGACGTATCGCCTCGGCGACCACACCACCGCCGACGATGCACGCCGTTACCGCGGCGAGCAGGAAGTGAAGGACGGCTGGGCGAAGGAGCCGATGAAGCGCCTGCGCAACTGGCTGGTAAAAAAGAAAGTTTGGGACGACGCCAGGGAAGAAGCCTGGAAGGCCGAGTGCGACGAGTGGATGGACAACGAGGTGAACGCCTACCTCGAGACCAAGACCCAGCCGGTCACGGCGATGTTCGACTACACCTTCGCCGAAGTCCCCGCCGACCTCGCCAAACAGCGCGACTACGTCCTTTCGCTCGATCAGAAGGCCCACTAAGCCATGGCACAAATCACTCTCATCGAAGCAGTCACCCAGGCGCTCGCCTACGAAATGGCGCACGACGACAGCGTCGTGGTGTTGGGCGAAGACGTAGGCGTCAACGGCGGCGTGTTCCGCGCCACCCAGGGCCTGCAGGAAAAGTTCGGCGAACTGCGCGTGCTGGACACGCCGCTGGACGAAACCACCATCGCCGGCGTCACCGTCGGCCTCGCCGTGCAGGGCATGAAGCCGGTCGCCGAGGCGCAGTTCGAGGGCTTCATCTATCCGATGATGGAGCAGATCGCCTGCCACGCCGCACGCATGCGCAACCGCACCCGCGGTCGCCTCACCGTGCCGGCGGTGTTCCGTGCGCCGTGGGGCGGTGGCATCCGCGCACCGGAGCATCACTCGGAAGCGAACGAACACCTGTTCACCAACATCCCCGGCCTGCGCGTGGTGATGCCGTCGTCGCCAGCGCGCGCCTACGGCCTGCTGCTGGCGGCGATCCGCGATCCGGATCCGGTGATGTTCTTCGAGCCGAAGCGCATCTACCGCCAGTACAAGGAAGATGTGCCGGACGATGGCGAAGCACTGCCGCTGGACGTGTGCTTCGTGCTGCGCGACGGCACCGACGTGACCCTGGTGACCTGGGGCGCGCAGGTGAAGGAAGCGCTGGAAGCGGCCGACGAACTGGCCGCGCAGGGCATCAGCGCCGAGGTGATCGACGTCGCCACGCTGACCCCGCTGGACTTCGACACCATCGCCGAGTCGGTGCAGAAGACCGGCCGCTGCGTGATCGTGCACGAAGCGCCGAAGAGCGCCGGCTTCGGCGCCGAGATCGCCGCGCGCGTGGCCGAGGAATGCCTGTACGACCTGCTTGCGCCGGTCGAGCGCGTCACCGGCTACGACGTGCACACGCCGCTGTTCCGCCTCGAAATGAAATACATGCCCAGCGTGAAACGCATCGTCGACGCGGCGAAGCGTACGATGGCGGTCAGCTGAGCTGACCGCCGGGAATCGGGAGACGGGATTCGGGATTCGTCAAAGCAAGCCCGCTCGTCTCACCGACTCCCTGGCGCTTTTGCCCAAGAGCAAGAGCGGGAACCGCCAAAATCGATAGGCCGCCCCGCTTTTCCGAATCCCGAATCCCGTCTCCCGAATCCCGGACGAAAAAAATGGCTGACATCAAGACGTTCTACCTCCCCGACCTCGGCGAAGGCCTGCCCGACGCGACCGTGGTCGAGTGGCACGTGAAGGTGGGCGACAGCATCAAGCTCGACGCGCCGCTGTGCTCGATGGAAACTGCCAAAGCGGTGGTCGACGTGCCCTCGCCGTACACCGGCAAGGTCACCAAGCTGCACGGCGCGCCGGGCGACATCATCGAAACCGGCGCTGCGCTGGCCGAGTTCGAGCCCGATCCGAACGCGAAGCAGCGCGCCGAGTCGCAGGACACCGGCCACCAGCATGGCCCGAAAAAGACCGAAGCCGCGCCGGCACCTGCGCCTGCCGCGGCCACCGCCGATCGCGAAGACGAAGGCACCGTGGTCGGCGCGATGGTCAGCGGCAACACCGTGCACGTCGAGCAAGCTGCCAGCATCGGCGGCGTGAAAGCCGTGCCCGCCGTGCGTGCGCTGGCGAAGAAGCTCAAGGTCGACCTGACCCGCGTGCGTCCGAGCGGCGCCGATGGCGTGGTCACGATGAAGGACGTCAAGGACGCCGCCGCGAACGGTTCGGCCGCGCTCGGCGCTGCGCCGGCACGTGCTGTGCCGGCCTCCGCCGGTCGCCACCTGGCGCCCGAGTTGCCGCAACCGGAGGCCACCCGCACACCGGTATCGCTCGCCGGCAAACCGGTGCGTACTGCGCCGCCGTCGCAGCAAGCCAGCGGCCAACCGGAACAATTGAAGGGTGTACGTCGCAACATGGCCCGCGTGATGGCTGACGCCCACGCCCAGGTCGTGCCGACCACCCTGGTCGACGACGCCGACCTGCACGCCTGGATCGGCAAGCAGGACATCACCGCCCGCCTGATCCGCGCGATCGTGTTTGCCTGCAAGACGGTGCCGGCATTGAACGCCTGGTTCGACGGCAAGAACCTCACCCGCACCCTGCATCCGCACGTCGACATCGGCATCGCGGTCGACACCGACGACGGCCTGTTCGTGCCGGCGCTGCGCAATGCTGACGTGCTCGACGGCACCGGCATTCGCGCCGCGATCAAGCGCCTGCGCACGCAGGTCGAGGATCGTTCGATCCCGGCCTCGGAGCTGTCCGGCTACACCATCAGCCTCAGCAACTTCGGCATGTTCGCCGGCCGCTACGCCACGCCCGTCGTGGTACCGCCGACCGTCGCCATCGTCGGTGCCGGCAAGCTCAGCCACGACGTGGTCGCGGTGATCGGCGGCATCGAAGTGCATCGCCGCATGCCGCTGTCGCTGACCTTCGACCATCGCGCCGCCACCGGTGGCGAGGCTGCAAGGTTCCTCAAGGCGATGCTGGACGATCTGGCCCTGCCGAACTGATCCAGCTGCACTCGTGAATCCGACAGGGCGCCTTCGGGCGCCCTGTCTGTTTCTGTCATCAGCAATCAATAATCGCGCACGTCCAACAGCATGAAGCAGCGGGCGCTGTAGTCGCCACCACGCGGCCAGGCAATTTCATTCAAGGCCAGCGTCCCCGCCGTCCACAGTTCGTTATCGAGCAGGGCCTCGCAGCGCGAGTCGCCCTGTTCGGCATGGCTGTGCACCAGTCGCAACCAGTGCAATTCAGGGGCAAGCGCTTCGCGTTTCAGCGCCGCCTCGATCGACACCAGCGCGTCGGCCGGTATGCTCGCAACTTCTCCGCCGCGCACGCTGAACGGACCGATGAACACGTCCCACGTGCGCACGCCGATGTCCCATGCGGCAATGCGCATCCTGCGATCGTCGGTGACGTACCAGCAGGCGGCCAGCAGCAGGTGGAACACATTCTGCTCGAACGTGTGCAGCGCATCGCGACAGCCGGCGTCGCCGCCACCGAGGCCAGCAAAGCTTTCCTCGATGCGACGTTCCTCGCCCAGCACCACGTCGATGTCCAGGCGCCCGGGTTCGCCCGCCTTGCCTTCATGCCACTCCGCGCGGATGGCCGGAAAGTCGCCGTCGGTGACCAGCCAGCCGTCCTCGTCCGGATCCAGCTCGACGTCGTGGCGCTCGAACAGGCGCAGCAGTTGTTTCTGGAGTGCCGCACTATCCATGCTGACTCCCGGCAGTTCGTGTCGAAGGCAGTTCGCGCCAGGTCAGATAGACGCGCAGGTCGAACTCGCGCTGATGGTAATCCGGCAGCATGTGGGTACACAGCTGATAGAACGCCTTGTTGTGGTCGATTTCCTTGAGGTGTGCCAGCTCATGCACCACGATCGTCTGCAGAAATTCCGGCGCGGTCGCCTTGAACAATGCAGCCACCCGAATCTCCTTCTTTGCCTTGAGCCTCCTTCCCTGCACGCGCGAAATGGCGGTGTGCAGGCCAAGCGCGCGCTGCACCACGTCGAGCTTGCTGTCGTAGAGCACCTTGTCGATGGCCGGGGCGTTCCTGAGGAACTGCTGCTTCAGGGCAACCGTGTAGGCATACAGCGCCTTGTCACTCTGCACCGCATGACGATCCGGATAACGTGCGGCCAGATGCTCGCCCAGGCGATCCTGCGCAACAAGGTGACGCACCTGCTGCTGCAGGACCTCGGGGTAGGCCTGGAGATATTTGAGCGGAACCATGCGGCGTATTCTGGCACTACCGGTCAGTGTTCGCCTTCAGCGTTTCGACGCCGGCCCCAGCAACGCTGGCGCAGCCACAGCGCCGGCAGCAGTACCGCCACAAACGCGCCATAGCCATACAGGGCCGGCAGTACCTGCTGCCAGATGCCCCCGCTGAAGCGACCGAATTCGCCGACCTGTGGCAGCTCGGCCGTGTCGAAACCTGCCACGGCGGCAAGCGTGGTCGCTACCGCCGCCAGCAGCAGGACAACCACGTCGAAACTGCGCCGACGCGCGCTTCGCGGCAGATCTCTCGGATACGCCCAGTAGATCCCGCAGAGCACCAGCAACCACGGGGCAAGCAACAGGATGGACAGATAGCGCACCAGGTTCTCCGTTCGATTTCGCTTCGACGTCAGTCCTGCGCCGCGAGCTGATCCAGCGCATCGCGCAACTGCGCCAACGCCTGTTCGCGCGCCGCTTCATCGCGATAGTCGGGCGTGTTGGCCACCGCTTCGCCGTCGATCTCCAGCACCATGCCAAGCGCCCGCGTCTGCACCACCGCGCCGGCCGCGCCCGGGCTCTTCAGGCGCTTCTGCATCGCCCCGGCAGCCTTCGGATCAGCAAACGACACCGACAGCAGCAACTCCTCGCCCTCGGCGGAAAACAGTCGGAAACGGAAATTGCCATCGGCGTCGCGAAAGCTGGCCAGGCGTGGCACACGGCCCTGTTTCGGCGCCGCGCCCGACCTGGCCGCGGGAGTCGGCGCGGTCCGCATGGCACGCAAGCCCAGCACGTCGCGCAAGATGGCCAGCTTTGGCGTGGCGATCGCACGCGCCTTGCGCGCGCCTTCCTGCAGGATGGTCTCGATCGCAGCCGGGTTGGCCATGAAGGCCTCGTAACTTTCGCGCATCGGCGCCACATCGGTCTCGATCCGCTCGTACAGCACCTGCTTCGCCTCGCCCCAGCCCAGCCCGTCCAGCAGGCCTCGACGAAAGGCCTCGGTCTCGGTATCGCTGGCGAACGCGCGGAAGATGGTGAACAGCGCACTGTTGTCGGGATCCTTCGGCTCGCCGGGCGCCCGCGAGTCGGTGACGATGCGCATGATCGCCTCGCGCAGCTGCTTCTTGCCACCGGCGAACAGCGGAATCGTGTTGTCGTAGCTCTTCGACATCTTGCGGCCGTCGAGTCCGGGCAGCATGGCCACCTGCTCCTCGATCAGCGCCTCCGGCAGCACGAAGAAGTCGCGGCCATGCAGGTGGTTGAAACGCTGGCCGAGGTCGCGCGCCATCTCGATGTGCTGGATCTGGTCGCGCCCCACCGGCACCTGGTGCGCATCGAACGCCAGGATATCGGCCGCCATCAGCACCGGGTACATGTACAGGCCTGCGGTGACGCCCGCGTCGGGATCCTCGCCGGCCTCCAGGTTGCGATCCACCGCCGCCTTGTAGGCGTGGGCCCGATTGAGCATGCCCTTGGACGCGATGCAGGTCAGAAACCAGGTCAGTTCCGGAATTTCAGGGATATCCGACTGCCGGTAGAACGTGACCCGCGCCGGATCGAGGCCGGCCGCCAGCCAGCTTGCCGCGATCTCCAGCCGCGAACGCTCGATCCGTGACGCGTCATCGCTCTTGATCAGCGCGTGGTAGTCGGCCATGAAGAAGAACGCGTCCACGTCATCGCGCCGGCTGGCAACAATCGCGGGGCGGATCGCGCCCACGTAGTTGCCCAGATGCGGCGTGCCGGTGGTGGTGATGCCGGTGAGGACTCGGGTCTGCATGTTGTGTCGCGCAAGTAAAGCCTCAGTTTACGGCATACCATCGACAAGGCAATCCACAAGGAGCCATGGCGCAAGACGGTGCTGCGGACGGGGCGTCATGATGGCTGGCAAGTTCGTCATCTTCACCGGCACGAACGGCGAACCCGTGTTCAACGATCTTGTCGGCCCGCGCCCTGATCCCGGCGAACAATTCAGCGGATCAGGGTCGACTTGCCGAACAGTGACTCGATCAAATCCACCGCCAGCTTGGCGGTCGCGTTGCGCCGGTCGAAGGCGGGATTGAGTTCGACCAGATCGAGCGAAGCCATGCGCCCGCTGTCGGAAATCATCTCCATGCACAGTTGCGCCTCGCGATAGGTGGGGCCGCCACGCACGGTAGTACCGACGCCGGGTGCAATGCCGGGATCGAGGAAGTCGACATCGAAGCTCACATGCAGGTGCGTGTTCTCGTCGACGCCTTCCAGCGCCTGTTCCATCACCCGCTTCATGCCTTCTTCGTCGATCCGGCGCATGTCGTAGATGCCCACGTTGGCCTCGCGGACCAGCTGCTTCTCGCCGTAGTCGACCGAGCGGATACCGATCTGGCGAAACATGTCCGGCGTGACCGCCGGCGCGTGGGCGCCGAGTTCGACGAGGGCCTTCGGGCCGTGGCCGCAAAGGCAGGCCACCGGCATGCCGTGGATGTTCCCCGATGGCGTCGCCTCGGCCGTGTTGAAGTCCGAGTGCGCGTCCAGCCAGAGCACGCGCAGTTGCTTGCCCATCTCGCGGCAATGATCCGCCACCGCGCTGATCGAACCGATGGCCAGGCAATGATCGCCGCCGAGCATGATCGGCAGGCGCCCTGCCTGGAGCTCCTGGTGTACAGCCGTATAGACGGCCATATTCCACGCCACCACCTCATCCAGATGCCGGTAGCCGTCCTTCGGCGGCTGCCAGGGATTGAACGGCCCCTGCAGATTGCCCCGGTCGATCACGGTCAGGCCGCGTTGCTCCAGCCTGGCGCCAAGGTTGGCGACCCGCATGGCCTCCGGCCCCATCGAGGCGCCACGATGTCCCGCGCCGATATCGGTCGGCACGCCTATCAACGAAATGGTCTGCTTGCTCATGGTTGTCGTACCTGTGGTGACGTCCGGTCCGCACCGATGGAAACCGACGCAGAGGCGCAATGATGGTTCGGCGCCCATGGCAGTCTGCCCGGATCCCGCGCAATTTGCCGTGGCGGGCGCAAGAAAGCGTGCGCGGCATACAGCGCCACGCCTCCTTGGAGTTTACCGGATTGGGCCATGGCCCTCGTCAACCCACGCCGCACACAAACTGGGCCACGACAGGATCGGCATGTCGCGCCGTGCCGCGCACGGATATCCTGGGTTTACACGGCTAGCTCGATTCCGCCTGGCGGATGCGCTCCAGTTCATCCTCCCGGCGTGATCGTGCACCGGGGGACCACGACACCAGGTTGCCCACCTGGGGCGGCGCGGTATCGGGCTTCATTTCCCTGGTGAACTTCCCCAACAGCATCCCTGCAAACAGCACCAGTCCGCGCCAGACGGCGGGATGTGCGAAAGGCGTCTGCATGTCGATCTCTCCCGGCTGCCCCTGTGCAGCCGTCGGGTTGATCGTAGCAAATTTTTACGACACGTCCATGTCTTCTTCGGGCATCCTGGATCCCTGTACGCACCAAGGCCCAGGCAGCAGCGACACGCTTGCCTCGATAGCGTGGGCCGCATTCGCCGCAGCCGGTTGACCCCATCCTGAGCGGAACGGATGATTCTCCGCGCGCGGAAGCCCGAGGCAGCCAACTTCCGGGGCCACCGGCCCGGAGGGTCATCCGGTCACGCCACGCTCGCCGCCCGCACCCCGGCAGTATCGGCGTACTGCACCAGCGGGATGTTGAACTCGCTGCAGACCATCTCGACACAAGCCGCACTGCCTGAACTGTCGTGCTCCTCGCGAGCCAGGCCCCGACCCAGGCGGATGGCATGAGCAAAGTGCAGGCGGTCGAACAGGATCTCCGGGCCACTGCAGATGCACCACAGGCCGTGGCTGCTTTCCCTGATCGTCAAGACGACACCCATTGCCAAGCCCTCTGCCGGGAGACACCGCCGGTAGTCCCCTGGCGCATCCAGCAAGCGCATGCAGGCGACTCCGAACCTGACCAATATGCAGCGCGCGCAGGCTCCGGTATGTCGGTGTCGGCCTACAGCGCTTGTGCGTGGCTACCGCGGAATCCCGGCAGACCCCACCAGGACACGCGCTCGTGCGCAGATTCCGGTACCGGCTGGCGCAGACTCTGCGTTTCCGGGTGTGGCACCTCACCATACTTCGCCAGGATCACCGGCGCCGAATACTCGCCTCGATCCACATCTGCGCCTTGCGCATACACCAGCACGCCATCGCATTGGCCCGCCAGCGCCTCGCCGCGCGTGCGCGCCAGTTGCTCCATGCCATGCAGGATGGGCTTGCCGGCAACCATGCCCTGCCCCATTCCATAAAAACCCTGCACGACGTAAAGTGTTTCCACGGCTTTACCCTCGAGGTTCGAAGGCGTCAGGTTGCGCAGCAGCGGGTGGAGAGATCGCGATACCCTTGTCAAATTTTTGTGCGACATTCAGCTTGCTGAAGCCGCTACCGGGGCAGTCCCTCGGACAAGGCAATCCAACCCGATTCGCAGGCCGCCTGGATCACAAATGGCCAAGGCCGCCCGAAGGACGGCCTTGGCGCGCGATCATGTGGTGGTGCGGCACCAGGAATCACATCATGCCACTCAAAGCCCTTCATGTAGCCATTTCAATCTGAATATCTATTGACAATGCCCCCAAATATGCCCCCAGAAGACTCCAGCTATCACTGGGTGAGCATCGGACTACAAGAATGCCCACGCGCCGCCACGAACACGCCTAATTCGCCGGCCAGCCGTAGATGCGACCGAGTGCACCCATCGCTACTTCATCCATGAAGCGATCCGGTGATGCAGAGACAAACGTCGCTCCGGTAGCCGTGCGCTTGTCGGAACCTCGTCCTGCTGGCTACCGTACGCCCTCTGTGCCAGAACGCCAAACCGCGCGAGCTCGTCCATATTGGGGGCCTTCATTCCAACAAGCCCCATGTGGCACGTAATTCCCTGAAGGTTTGGGTTGCCGGCGCCCAATTGGTACAGTGACGCGACAACTGCGGCAAGAAGCACTGAAGCCAGGCGCTTGGTGGACCACTCAGGGGGAGTCGTGACGCCAGAATCCAAGGCTAGGCAGATCATCGACCAAAAACTTGCCGCGGCAAGCTGGGTCGTGCAGGACATGAAGCAGATCAATCTGGGCGCAGCCTCGGGCGTCGCGGTTCGCGAGTACCCGACCGACACCGGCCCCGCCGACTATCTGCTGTTTTTTGATCGCCAGCCCGTAGGCGTGATCGAGGCAAAGCGCGACGAGGCCGGCGAGAACCTCACCGCGCACGAGACGCAGACGGAACGCTACGCCAGCGCCAAGCTGAAATGGCGCAAGGACAGCACGCCGCTGCGATTCCTCTACGAGAGCACCGGCCAGATCGTCCACTTCACCGACGGTGGCGACCCACGTCCCCGCGCCCGCGAGGTGTTCAGCTTCTTCCAGCCGCAGACGCTGGCGGCTTGGGTGGCACAACCGAACACCTTACGCGCCCGGCTGGCCGAGCAGATGCCGCCGTTGCCCACCCAGAACTTGCGCGACTGCCAGATCAGCGCCGTCACCGGCCTGGAAAAGTCGCTGGCGATGGCCAAACCGCGCGCGTTGATCCACATGGCCACCGGTGCCGGCAAGACGTTCACCGCGATCACGTCGGTGTATCGCCTGCTGAAGTTCGGCGGGGCCAAGCGCATCCTGTTCCTGGTCGACACACGCAACCTGGGCAAGCAGGCGCATCAGGAATTCATGGCCTATTCGCCACCGGATGACGGCCGCAAGTTTACCGAGCTGTACAACGTGCAGCGCCTCAGCAGCAGCCGCATCGACCCGCACGCGCAGGTTTGCATCTGCACCATCCAGCGCATGTACTCGATCCTCAGTGGCGAGGAGATCGACGAGTCGGCCGAGGACATTTCGGCCGGCGAGGTGCCGCAATCCGGCGCCGGCAAGCTGGTGCGCTACAACCCAGCGGTGCCAATCGAGGAATTCGATTTCATCATCATCGATGAGTGCCACCGCAGCATTTACAACCTGTGGAAGCAGGTGCTGGACTACTTCGACGCGTTCCTGATCGGCCTGACCGCCACGCCGGACAATCGCACCTACGGTTTCTTCAACGGCAACGTGGTGGCCGAATACAGCTACGAGCAGTCGGTGGTCGATGGCGTCAACGTGATGTACGACGTCTACGAGATCGAGACCGAGGTCACCCGCGCCGGTGCCGAGTTGAAGGCGACCGAATGGGTGGATCACCGCGAGCGGCAGACCCGCGCCAAACGCTGGGCCGAGATCGAGGAGGACACCGCCTACACCGGCAAGGAGCTGGACCGCTCCGTAGTCAATCCCGACCAGATCCGCCAAGTGATCAGGGCCATGAAAGCCGCGGTGGAAACCACCATCTACCCCCAGCGCAAGGAAGTGCCCAAGACCCTGATCTTCGCCAAGACCGACAGCCACGCCGACGACATCATCCAGACCGTGCGTGAGGTCTACGGCGAGGGCAATGCGTTCTGTAAGAAGGTCACCTACAAGGCCGACGAAGACCCGGACACCATCCTGTCCAATTTCCGCAACGAGTACTACCCGCGCATCGCCGTCACCGTCGACATGATCGCCACCGGCACCGACGTGAAGCCGCTGGAGGTGCTGCTGTTCATGCGCGACGTGCGCAGCCGTGGCTACTACGAGCAGATGAAGGGCCGCGGCGTGCGCAGCCTCGACGGCGAATCGCTGAAGAAGGTCAGCAACAGCGCCGACGGCGCCAAGACCCACTTCGTGCTGATCGACGCGGTCGGCGTGGAAAAGTCACTGAAGACTGAAAGCCGCCCACTGGAGAAGAAACCCGGCGTGAGCCTGGACGGCCTGCTCAAAGGCGTCGCCATCGGCAGCCGCGACGACGACACCGTGCTCAGCCTCGGCAGCCGGCTGGTACGGCTGGCCAAGCAGCTCGACGACAAGGCGCTGGCGCGGATCAAGCAGACCGCCGGTGGGTTTGCGCTCAACGATCTCGCCCGTGGACTGGTGCAGGCGGTGGACCCCGACCGCATCGCCGCCGATGCGCTGGACGCGGCCAAAGCCGCCGGCATCACCCGCAACGCCAACACGCTCACCACCGACGAACTGGACGCCGCCCGCCAGCAACGCGTGGCCAGCGCCTGCAAGCCGTTTGACGATCCCAAGCTACGCGACCTGATCGAATCGGCGCGGCGCGAACACGAGCAGCTCATCGACCACGTCAACCCGGACCAGGTCACCTTCAGCGGCTATAGCGCACTGGCCGAGAGCCAGGCGCAGGCCACCGTGCAGGCGTTTGCTGACTACCTCGCCACCCATCGCAACGAGATCGCCGCGCTGGATTTCTTCTACCAGCAACCCTACCGCCGCCGCGCGCTCACCTTTGCCATGATCGAGGAGCTGCACGACGCACTGGCGCGCCCGCCGTTGATGCTCACCACCGAACGGCTGTGGTCCGCCTATGCCCGCGTGCAGGCCAGCAAGATCGGCGGTGCGGACGTGCGCCGCCAGCTCACTGACCTGGTCGCACTGGTGCGTTTTGCGCTTGGCATGGACGACGAACTGCGCCCGTTCGCCGATAGCGTGGACAAGCGGTTCCAGGCATGGATCTTCCGTCACAATGCGCAGCGCGCCACGGCGTTCAGCGACGAACAGACGCAGTGGCTGCGCCTGATCAAGGATCACATCGCCACCAGCTGCTCGATCAGTCGCGAGGATTTCGACTATGCGCAGCTGGCCAGCAAGGGTGGACTGCAGAAGGCGTGGAATGTGTTTGGCGAACAGCTCGATGGGCTGCTTGAGGAAATGAATGAGGAGTTGGTGGCTTGAGTAGTTCTGTGCCCGACAGCTGGATCGAGGTCAAATTGGAGGATGTGGTTGAGGTTCGAGACTTCGAACGCGACCCCATCAACTCAACTGAACGCAACCAAAGACTTGTCGGAAAGTCCCAATCCGATTTGTACCCTTACTACGGAGCTACAGGACAAGTGGGCTGGATCGACGCTTACCGCTCGGCAGGCCAGCAGGTTCTGCTCGGTGAGGACGGCGCCCCTTTTCTCGACCCGAATCGCGACAAGGCCTATCTCGTCGATGGCAGATATTGGGTCAACAACCACGCTCATGTGCTTCGAGGCCTCGACGGCTTAATGGAAAACCGGCTTCTGGCACATCAGTTGAACATTGCTGATTATCAGCAGTTCGTTTCCGGCTCAACCCGGCTCAAGTTGACCAGCGCAGCCATGAAGCGCATGCCGCTTTTGCTTCCGCCTTTCAACGAACAAACCCGAATCATTGAAAAGCTCGAAGAGCTGCTGTCCGATCTCGATGCCGGTGTGGCCGAGCTGAAGGCGGCTCAGCGCAAGCTGGCGCAGTACCGCCAATCGCTGCTGAAGGCCGCGGTGGAAGGCACGCTCACCGCCGACTGGCGCGCTGCCCGCGCGCAGACCGGTGGGCCGCAGGAAACCGGCGCCGAGCTGCTGCAACGCATCCTCACCGAACGCCGCGCCCGCTGGGAAGCCAGCCAGCTCACCCTCTTCGCCGAACAGGGCAAAGCCCCGCCCAAGAACTGGCAGGCCAAGTACAAGGAGCCGGTGGCGCCCAAGACTGCCAATCTGCCCGTGTTACCGAGTGGGTGGGTATGGGGAAGCCTTGATCAAGTTGTCGCTGAGTCTTTGCTCGGGATTGATCGCGGCAAGGAGCATCAGTCACTCGTCGATGGCAACGCCAGTTACATCAAGATGAATAACATTTCCATGGAGGGATCTGTCGACACGTCTGCCCTCGTTAGGGTTGATGCCTCGCCTGAGGAGATCGACCGCTACTCCCTTGCATCTGGAGATCTCCTCTTCAATACACGAAATAGCAGAGAGCTTGTCGGCAAGACCGGAATGATTCAAGAAGTGGATCCGACGACCGTCTACAACAACAACCTCATGCGGCTCAGGTTTGATGGATCTATCACGCCAGCATTTGCATGCCATCAAATGTGCTCCGTCGTATTTCGCGGACGCATGGAAAAGGTCAAGAAGGCGACTACTAGCGTGGCGGCTGTTTACGCCAAAGACCTCTTCCCATTGCAAGTAGTTGTCCCGCCGATGGAAGAACAGATAGCTATCGACGAAATGCTCGTGGAATTTCTAAGAGCGGTCGATCAACAAGAGGCTACCGTGCAGAGCGGACTCCGACAGTCCGCCGCTCAGAGAAAGAACATCCTCAAAGCTGCCTTCGCCGGCCAACTGGTGCCACAAGACCCCAACGACGAACCCGCCAACGCGCTGCTGGAACGAATCCGCGCCGAGCGCGCAACAAGCGACACCGCCAGCAAGCGCGGCCGCAAACCCAGGACCACCGCATGAACAGTTCCGCCCTCGTCCAGAAGCTCTGGAATTTCTGCAACACCTTGCGCGACGACGGCGTGGGCTACGGCGACTACCTGGAGCAGCTGACCTACCTGCTGTTCCTGAAGCTGGCGCATGAATACGCGCAGCCGCCGCACAGCCGCGACACGAACGTCCCACGCAGCTGCGACTGGAACAGTCTGAAATCGAAGACTGGCGAGCCGCTGGAGGCGCATTATCTGACCGTGTTGCGCAGGCTCGGCGAGGAGCCGGGCATGCTGGGCGCGATCTTCTTCAAGGCGCAGAACAAGATCCAGGACCCGGCCAAGCTGGCGCGGCTGGTGCAGATGATCGATGCGGAGAACTGGCTGAGCCTGGAGACCGACGTCAAGGGCGATCTGTACGAGGGCCTGCTGCAGAAGAACGCCGAGGACACCAAGAGCGGCGCCGGCCAGTACTTCACCCCGCGTGCGCTGATCCAGGCGATGGTGGAGTGCGTGCAGCCGGAGCCGATGAAGACGATGGCCGACCCGGCCTGCGGCACCGGCGGCTTCTTTCTCGGCGTGCACGAGTGGCTGACCCGTGACGGCGTGACCTTGAACAAGGCGCAGGCGAAGTTCCTGCGGCACCAGGCGTTCTACGGCAACGAGATCGTCGCCAGCACGCGCCGCATGTGCCTGATGAACCTGTTTCTGCACAACATCGGCGAACTCGACGGCGCGCCCACGGTAGACCGTGCCGACGCGCTGATCGCCGAGCCGATCAAGACCTTCGACTACGTGCTGGCCAACCCGCCCTTCGGCAAGAAGAGCAGCATGACCATCACCAACGAGGACGGCGACGAGGACCGCGATGCTCTGACGTACGAGCGCCAGGACTTCTGGCAGACCACCTCGAACAAGCAGCTCAACTTCCTGCAGCACATCGTCTCGATGCTCAAGACCACCGGCCAGGCCGCGGTGGTGCTGCCCGACAACGTGCTGTTCGAGGGCGGTGCCGGCGAGAAGATCCGCCGCAAGCTGCTGGAAACCTGCGACGTGCATACCCTTCTGCGCCTGCCTACCGGTATCTTCTACGCGCAGGGCGTGAAGGCGAACGTGGTGTTCTTCGACGCCAAGCCGAAGGACGGTAAAGTACACACCAAGGGCGTGTGGATCTACGACCTGCGCACCAACAAGCACTTCACCCTGAAAACCCGCACGCTGAAACGCGACGATCTGCAGGACTTCATCGACTGCTACCACCCGGCCAACCGGCACAAGCGCAAGGAGTCGGAGCGGTTCAAGTACTTCGACTACAAGACCCTGGTTGCCCGCGACAAGGCCAGCCTCGATATCTTCTGGCTGAAGGACGACAGCCTCGACAACCTCGACGATCTGCCGCCGCCCGATGTACTGGCGCTGGAAATCGTGGAGCATCTGGAGGCGGCGCTGGCATCGTTCCGTGATGTGGCGGCGGCGTTGCCGAAGTCATCTTCACCCTGACAATCACGCCGCATCCATGCACCGCATGCTATTCGGGATCTGTCTTTACCGGCCAGCATGACGAGCTTGTACTCATCATCTTTGCATTGGCGAATAGCTTCGGCAGCGCGCTTTCAAGCGAACGAAGGTGCGCCCAATAGGGACTTTTCGGCCCATCTGACAATTGCTCCCTGCAAAAAGCCTGATACCGCTCCATGGCTTCTTTGACAGCACTGACCTCGCCGTCATTGAGCGTCAGGTTGTAGCTGTATGTCGTCATGATTGACTCTCGCCTCATCGGGTGCGTGGGCATCATCTCACGTCTACCTGGACATGGGAGGCACTGAGATTTCGCAAACCTGCAAGGCTTATGGGCGCATCATCGCTGCAACATTTCTGTTACGCATTAGCTTCATCAGAAGCTTCCTTGCCCCTACATACAAGGACATTGCTGAACAGTAAATGGCCGTCTAAACGTCCATTGCATATCACTTATAAAGTGATATGATTCCACCGCCGCCGAGTTGAGCATCCAGCTTGCAGGGCGGGGTAAAAATGCTGCTAAAGCGGAACTCCCTGGGGCGACCTTGTCGAGTGCTGCTTTGGCATTCGCCACATTCGGCACTGCCGTGCGTGCAGCCGACCGTATCCCATCAAGGAGTTTCGCGATGAGCACACCTCTTCTCAATGATGCTGATTTCATTCATAGCCTCAGGCCGACTCAGCGCGAGTATTTCCTGCTTCGCGAATCCGCACGTCACGCCCGCCTGCAAAGTACACTGCGCGACCTTTCGCGCGGAGTTGGCACTGTCAGCGAGCTGAGCGGTGAAGCACAGGCGATTGTTCTCCATCATTCTGTTGCCTCACGGAAGTAACGACCATACGCATCGACAGCTACAAATACAGCGACGATCACGCAGCATTGGAAAACATGGCAAAGACCCGCGCCTCACCTACAGATGCAGGTGAGGCCGTCGAACTGTTGCGGCGGTGGATGCATCTGGAACTTTGCGACAAACCGTCCGCCGACTTCATGTACACACCAGCTCCAATGTCGGCTTCCTGGTATGGCTGCTGCGGGAATTCGGGGACTCAGTCTATAAAAGGATCAAGGCGGCTTACCCAGAGGAAGCCGCCGAGTTGCGCCGCCAGATTCTGGTGATCTGCTTCGAGCAGGCAAACAGGCTCAATCGGTTGAAGAACCCGTTTCCAGTAGCGTTGATGGCTCTCCCAATGGCTGAACATGCCCTCATGTTTCCAGAGCAGATTCTTGGCGCAGACGACGCCCGATTTTGAGTGCACGGCCAGTTACTGCTTGCCGTCGTGATAGCCGCTTCTTCGCTTGGCTGCAACCAAGGCATCGCCGACACAGCGCGTAAGTGGACGTTCATCGTGGAGAGTTGGAGGCAGTTCTGAAGGTTCCGCTCAGGCACATTTCTTGATGGAAGCCGCGTCGTTTGAAGGGGAATTAGCCCCGACTAGGCCGCGCTTCCTTTTCATATCGCGCCAAGAAGGCCAACACGGATTTTGTCTGCTGCTGCTGGGCTTGGATTAATTCCCCCAACAGGTGCCCGTATGTGTTTCGGTGCATCCCCTTAGGGCGCCGATGGTCCCAAGGCATTGAACCACGGGCGAGCTTTTCCTCTACCTTCGTGCGCTTTCGCCAACTGCATTCAATGGCGTTCTTCGATTGCGATGGGTACCTAAGTTGAAGGCAGCATCGGCAGCCAGGCGCATCTGCTAAATAGATCACGGCAACCCGACGCTCGCACCGTGGACAGACAAACCAGACCCTTTGCCCGCCGAAGTGACATAACGTACGAGTCAACCGAACCTCGCACGTCAATGACTCGCTGCTCCCATTGCAGATCAGCACCACACCCATCTTGTCGTCCAGTAAGCCAAGCCGTGCTCTCACGTCTTGCACACTGGCGGACGGATACGCCGTCGTCTCGGCTCTCTCTCTCGGGCGACCTGCTCCAAATCGTCGTCCACCGCTCATGCGATGTCTCCGCTGAATACGAAATCATTAGGCAAGTTCGATGCGGCTAGTAGCGTGACTGGCTACGAATGCCGCATATTGCGAGACAACAAATTCCTGCAGGGCAATACAGCCTACGCATCCCGTCACACAGAACAAGTGTGACGGCACACCGAGCGCGATCTGGCAGCCTCCATGAGTTCAAGCGTCAGTTTGTGCTCGATGCGACATGGCGTGTCCAGGGCGTGGAATAGATCCGCCAGCCTTGCGCACAGAACACCAAGGACAGCCCAGCGCACGCGGCCAGCCATCGACCACGGGCAACACCTTGGCAATATCTGGATGCACACAGACCAGACCACACCGCTGGCAGTAGATCGTTGCTGTATCGCCTGCGGGTACACGCCCGGCGTGGCGGTCGGCCGTATCGGCCAGCATTTGCAGATAGACAGCAAGCTGGCGCGCATCCAGACCGATGCAGCCGGTCAGGTCAGCATCTTGTAGACGGTGAACATGCTTCGCGCCGATATTCCCTACAGTCGCCAGCGTCAGCAACTGCGCACGGAGCGATTCCCTGGTGTCAGCCAACGGGGCCAGTGCGGCCGAGAGGGAAAAGTGGTTTTTTGCTTTTACCGTTTGCGAATCTTGCGAATTTGCCAACCTTCGTATTCCCTGATTCGCGGGATTCGCAGGGTTCGCAGCGATATGCGCGCGTTTTCGCAATTCTGCCAGTGCGTTCATGCGTCGCTCTCCGGCCGGATACGCCAGACGCGCGCCCGGTGTTTGCCGTCCAGTACCAAGCCACCATTGACCCGTGCCGCCCAGCCGGCCGACTCCAACTGCTCGACGGCGGCAGTGAAAACATCGGCAGTGCGGATCGCGTTCGGGCCGTTACGCAGGGCGTCGCTGGAATAAAGCAATGTGCGGCCAGTTTCCCAGCACCACCTCAGTAGCAGTTCGGCATGCTTGATCTTGGTCGGCGCACTGGACGTGCCTACGATCCGCGCTGCTTCGTCCAAGTGATAGGTGACGATCTCCGTTGCACGTTCGATCGCATCCAGTTCGATAACGTCCGCGTCGGGGTCTTCTACCAACGTCAGGACGCCCGCAATACGAGCCACTTGAGAGCCACCCTTACTCGCCCAAGCATGTATGCCCGAATAGTCACCCAGCATGGCGCGTTCTATCGTGTCCTTGACCTCGATCCAATAAGCCATTGCCCTTGGTGTCAAAGTCAGCGCACGAGGCTCCAATTCGTTGCGGGTCCCATAGCGCAGGCGCGGCGGAGCTTCCACTAGGTCGCGCATGCGCGCCCAGTAGCGGACAAGATCAGGATCACTACGAAGGTCGACGTCTAGATACTTGCGGGTGCCGATGCTGGATGCGGGCCACGCTAGCAAGCAGCGAGACAGAAAGCCTTGACCTATCAACAGGTCATCAGACAAGACGGACTCAGCAATGATCGGTTGCATCATCAGGTGTAGCGCAAGTCGTCGCCCGCAATGCTTGCTTGCACCATCACCGGCGCGTACCCGATCAAAGCGCCCGTCATCCCATAGCTTGGATAGTCCTGCTGCGGACTTTGTGCGGTTTTCGTTGTTCATGGCGTATCCGCCCAGAAAATCGCCCGCATCATCATTGAACAAGCCAATGGCCGGCCCCCCGCCCTGAAAGACCTTGTGCAACCCTTCCATGGTCGGATCACTGGCGATCAGCCACGGTTGCAACGGAGCTTCTGGTGGTGCGCCAAGATCCCGCAAGGCGCCGCGTATCGCGGTCGCGTCTTTCTTCCTTTCTGCAGCCCTCGTCGCTGCCTTGTAAGCGGTCAGTTCGGCTTCATAGGACGCCATCGCCAAGCGATGTGCATCAGTCCTCCCGCGCTCGATATCTAAGTGCGCGCGCAGTGCCCACTGGTCCACTGCGCTCTTGCGTTCGCCGGATGCTCCGATGGTGAGGTGCCATAAACTCAATGGCTCCGCGTTGCCGGAAATCGAAACGTCCGCATTCGACTGCGCTGCCAACGATGCCGCCGCCAGAATCGCTTGACCGCACAGTCCGGCAGGCGCCTGCACAACAGAATGGAGCCGCTGTGCTGCACCGCCCAGCAGTGACCCAAGCGCCTTCAACGGGTATTTAGCCGCAGGAGGGAGCGGGCGGCGTAGTGACTCTGGCGCGCTGGCAAACGCCGCATGCCTGGGTAGCCCTTCCAATTTCGGATTCAGGGAGCTCATGCAACCTCCCCTCGTGACTGTTTAACGCGATTACTGAGCCACGCATCAACCTCATGAGCCAACCATGCTGTCGTCCTCGGCGTGAGTCTGATCCGGCTAGGAAATTTGCCCTCCGCTTCCATGCGATAGATTTGGGAACGCGAAAGGCGGGTAATGTTGAGGACGTCAGGGAGTCGAAGTACCCGATACGAGAGATCCATATTGCTTGAATTTTGCATATCCAATGTCCGATGAATTCAGCTGGACGTATTGGACGCATATGGGATTGATAGGGCAGCGCAATTAATTCAAGATTTTTCAGCCGACAATTCCTTCGACTCGCTTGCTTGGAAGGCCAACCACATATCGATGGTGTCACGCCATTTTTCCCACGCCAGCTCAACCGATCTGACTGAAACGTGGCGGACTTTGGATATCAGTGACGCTGTATCGAGTCCGACTTTCGAGTCCTTCATGGTCAGCCCCTTTTCCACATGCAAGTAGTGGACGTCGAGTGCCAGTTGGAGATGGCGTCGGTCATTGAGAGACTCGGGCCTTCCTCGTTTTCTATGGATACCGAGCGCCTCCGCAGACTTGGCCGGATTCTTTACAGCCTTTTCTAGCGCGCCTGCTAACCAGTGAGCAGCCGATGGCTCGATGGTTTTGCCTTCACGCAAAGCACAAATGACGTGGGCAAGGCGCAGCGGAGCCATCACGGCTTCCGGGGGATGATCTGTTGGCTTGGCGAACTTGATGCGTTCCCCACTTTGCAAATACTCCAAAAATTTTTTGTAATCGTCGGATTCAAGCGGCGGCAAGCCAGTTGCGCGCGGCAGTGCCCTACTGCAGCCAGCCGGTTTACTGGTCTTCTCATGAGGCTTTCGCATCGTCACGCCCCCTCTGTGATTGTCCCGATGGAATCCGCCGCATCGGCTGTAAACGTCTGTGCCAGCCGTGCAGCACTTTTACCCATCAGCCAGCTTTTCGCTTGATCGCGAAGACCTTGCATCCTTTGCGCAGACCGTCCAGGTAGTCGGCCCACGCCTGCATCATGCGTGTGCGCTCGTCCAGGTACTGCGCGCGGTTGTAGGCGGCACGTATCTTGTTGCGTTCGGCATGGGCTAGCTGGCGCTCGATAACGTCCGGCGTCCAGCCCATTTCGTTTAGGCGAGTCGACGCCATCGCGCGGAAGCCGTGCCCGGTCATGGTGTCCTTGTCGAAACCCATGCGGCGCAGTGCGGCGTTGACTGTGTTCTCGCTCATCGGACGGCTGGTGCTGCGCTCGCCGGGGAACACGTACTGCCCGCGCCCGGTCAGCGGCTGCAGATCACGCAGGATCGCCACGGCCTGCACAGGTAGCGACACGATGTGTTCCTCGCGCATCTTCATCTTGCCGGCAGGGATGCGCCAAACAGCGCCGTCCAGATCAAATTCCGTCCACTCGGCTTTTCTCAGCTCACCGGGGCGCACGAACACCAGCGGCGCCAGCTTCATGGCACTGCGCACGACAAAGCTGCCGCTGTAGCCGTCAATGGAGCGCAGCAGCTCGCCCATCTTGAGCGGGTCGGTGATCGCAGCGCGGGACTTGCTCACTACCGGAGCCAATGCACCACGCATGGCGGCCGTGGGGTCGCTTTTTGCGCGTCCCGTGGCCATGGCGTAGCGGAATATCTGGCTGCAACGCTGCTTTGTGCGGTGCGCCGTTTCATGGGCGCCCCGCTCCTCGATCCGGCGCAGCAGCTTCAACATCTCCGGTGCCTCGATCTCGCTGACTGGGCGACTTCCAATCCACGGGTTGACCAGATCGTCCAGCGTCCATCGGGCCTTGGCCAGCGTGGCTGGCGCCATGCGAGGGGCTTGCTGTGCGAGCCATTCCTCGGCAATGACGGCAAAGCTGTTCGCGGTACGCTCCTCACCAGCTGCCTTGCTGGCCTTGCGCACCTCGCCGGGGTCGATGCCTTCGGCCAGCAGCTTGCGCGCCGCGTCCCTCTTGCCGCGCGCATCCTTGAGGCCAGTATCAGGGTATACCCCCAGTGCCAGCCGTTTCTCCTTGCCCCCATGGCGATACTTCAACCGCCACAACTTGCCCCCGGCTGGAGAGACTTCCAGGTACAGACCGCCGCCATCGAACATGCGTTGCGGCTTGTCGGCGGGCTTGGCCTTGCGGATCGCGGTGTCAGTCAGGGGCATTGGGGGCATCGCCTTTGCGGCAAAGGGGATATGCCCCCGATCATGCCCCCGGCTGGGGGCAGATTGCAATGCACCGCATTGGACGGTATTGGACACAAAAAAGGCCGGAGCCTTTGCTGTAGCTAGGTTTACCGGCCTTCGCTGGACTACGTTGGAGCGTGACTTGGTGCCGGCACCAGGAGTCGAACCCGGGACCTACTGATTACAAATCAGTTGCTCTACCAACTGAGCTATGCCGGCGAAGCGTCGGGATTCTAGCAGGCACGCCAACGGCTGTGCTCAGAAACAGCCCGCGTTGCGCGAACCGATGCCGCTGGCGCTGACGTATCTGCGCCAGTCGAGGTGGTTGCCGTCGGCGACGACCAGATCCAGCCAGTATTCGGGCACGCTTTCGCTGCGCTCGCTCATCCGCGCGGGGAAGCCGGCCGCGAGCACCTGGTCCAGGCGTTTGCGCGCATTGGCCGGATCCCTGAACAGGCCCAGCGAGATGGTATTGGCCTGGTCGCCCGAGCCGACCACGAAGTAGTCGCTGATGTCGTGCGCGCCGAGTTGCCTGGCTTGCTCCAGTGCCTGACCCCGGCTCGCCGCCGCCGGCAGATAGACCCACCAGCCGGTGGTCTGGCTGGTCTGCTCCTGACGCGAGCGCGAGCGCGCGATTCGCGAGGCGAGTGCCTGACGTGCATTGCGCAGGTCCTGCGGCGTGTCGAACGGCCCCAGCGTGATGCAGCTGTAGCTGTGCGTGGCGTCGGCGGCCACCGCGTCCTGTGTCTCGGGTCCCGGTGAGCTGGCGGCGGATGCCGGTATTTGCGAGAGCAGGCGCAGCTCCGGCACGCCGGGATCGGTGGGACTGCCGACGTGCGCGTACGGCTGGCCCAGCAACAGCCACGCACCCACCGCGATATTCAGCGCAGCAAGCAGGATGAACAGCAGACGCAGAAACATCGAACCCCCATCGACACGATCGGTGACGCCATTCTAGACGGTTGGTGGCGACGCGAGATGCGCCTCCGCCCACAGCGCCAGGCCTTGCAACACGCCATCACGAACCAGCAGGGCCGGCACGGACAACATCGACGCCAGTTGCTGCGCGTCCCCGCCGTCCAGGATCAGCGTCGGCGGCGCACCGAGTTGCCGCGACATGTGCGCGTGGAACCGTTCGATCAGGGCGGCGGCAGCCTGCCAGCAGCCGGACGTCACCGCGTCGGCGGTATTGTCGGCCAGCTCCAGGATGTCGCCGGCGCGCTGCGGGCGCACCAAGGCCGTCGCGTCCACCAGCGATTGCTGCATCAGCCGCACGCCCGGCGCGATCAGCCCGCCGAGGTGCCGGCCATCGGCGCCCAGCGCGTCCAGCGCCAGCGCGGTGCCGGCGCTGGCCAGCACGCACGGCGTGCGATGCGCAGCATGGGCGGCGACCATCGCCAGAAACCGATCCACGCCCAGCCGTTGCGGTTCGGCATAGGCATTGCGCACACCGCAGGCGACGGCGGGCGTACGCAGCCAGTGCGGTGCACGGGCAAACACTTGCTGCGCGATGTCCGCGAGCCGGCTTTCGCGCGCGCCGTCGACCACCGACGCGGCCACGACCAGGTCTGGTCGCGGCAAGCCTGCCCAGGCACCGGGCAGCTTCCCGGCGAGGTCGTCCTGCCAGTCCAGTGCGCCATGTGCCAACCATCCCGGAGGCTGGCCCTGCAGCGCCCACTTCAGCCGCGTATTGCCCAGGTCCAGCAGCAGCTTCATGTGCGCCGCACCGTGACGTCAGCGCTGTCGATGCGGCGCAGGCCACCGTCGGACATGCGTACCTGCAAGGCACCACGTGCGTCGACGCCTGCACCCATGCCTTCGAACTTTCCCAACGCACCGCTCACTTGCAGGGTCTGGCCACGCAGCAGGTCGTGCCGCGCATAGTCGGCCACGAAGGCGGCGAACCCCTCGCGCTCGAACTGGCACAAGCCATGCGCGAGGGCAGCGACTAGCGCTGCCCCCACCCGGTTGCGGTCCGGCGGCGCCCCCGCAGTCAGGCTGGCCAGATCGCAGGCCGGCTGTCCGGCCTGGCGAAGCAGGGCCGGCGTGAGGCGCAGATTGAGGCCGACCCCGATGATCGCCGCACACGGACCCTGGTATTCGCCACTCAGTTCGACCAGGATGCCGGCCAGTTTGCCGCGCCCGCCGTGGCTCGCCGCAGCCAGCACGTCGTTGGGCCACTTCAGACCGGCACCGGCGACGCCCAGCTCATCCAGCGCGCGCAGCACCATCACCCCGATCGCCAGCGACAACCCGCCCAAGGCGGCAAAGCCCGGTTCGAAACGCTTCAGGCACGACAGGTAGAGGTTCAGTCCCGGCGGCGACAACCAGCTGCGGCCGCGGCGGCCGCGCCCGGCGGTCTGGCTTTCGGCCAGCACCATGCTCAGGTCCGCCGCCGTGGCGAGACGACGCTGCAATTCGCTCGAGGTGGAGTCCAGCTCGCCATGTACCTCGAGCATGCCAAGCGATCGCACCCAGGGCGACGGCAGCGCGGCGCGAATCCGCGTGGCATCGAGCATCTGCACCGGCCACGGCAGGCAATACCCGGCACGGCCGCGGGCTTCCACCGGTACGCCGCGTGCGCGCAAGGCCTCCACCTGCTTCCAGATCGCCGCGCGGGTCACTCCGGCCTGCGCGGCGAGCGCGGCGCCGGATACCGGTTCACCCGGAGCCAGCAGGGCCAGCAGTTGCAAGGGCTGCATCAGCGTCCCATGCGAGTGCTGGTGCTCGCGTGCGGCGCACAGCAGCGCGGTGAAAAATCGTCAGGAATGGCCATGCGCGGATTCTAGCCCGCGGCCGCTGCACTGCGGCATCGGCCTGCTGGTCGGCAGCACTGGCACCTCTGGCCTGTTTCTGCGAGGATCAGGGCCTTCGCTTGCTGGTTCGGGGAGTTCGACTGCCATGCGTGCCACCCATCGTATCCTTGGTTGCGCCCTGTGCCTTGCCTTCATGGGCTCGGCGATGGCTGCCAACCTCGATACCCAGGATGCGGACAGCGCCACGCACGCCGCGGCCAGTCGAACCTCGCATGACGGCGACAACAGCGGCGGCGACGCCGTGGGGCTGAATCGCGACAGCGGCACGATCAACAGCAGCGAGGCAGCTGCCGGCACGTCCCGCAACGGCAACGATCATTCAGGCGCCGCCGCGTCGGCGCCGGCGCCCACTCCCCGGCCACATCTGGGCTGGCAATCCCTGCTGCCTGGTTCGATCCAGTAAGCGTTCGGCGGCATGCCGGGCCATTGGTGGCAATCGCTGCGAGCACGTTTTGAACCTGTACCGGTCGCCGACCCGTTGTGGCGACGCGCGCTGCTCGCCTGCCCGCTGGCGCGCCGACTGGATCCCGACCGCCAGCAGCGTCTGCGCCAACTGGCGGCGCTGTTTCTGGCACGCAAACGCTTCCATGCCCTCGCTGGAGCGGTACTCGACGACTACTGGCGCCTGCTGATCGCGATGCAGGCGTGCCTGCCTGCCCTGCAACAAGGCACCGCCAGCCTGCGTGGCTGGCGCGAAGTGCTGATCTATCCGGGCGAGTTCAAGGTGCGGCGCAGCCATCACGACGACCATACCGGCGTAGTCACCGAAGGCGACGAGATCCTGATCGGCGAAGCCTGGGAACACGGGCCGCTGGTGCTGTCGCTGGCCGACGTGCAACTCGACCTGGAACAGCCGTGGGACGGCTACAACGTGGTCGTGCACGAGATGGCGCACAAGCTGGACATGCTCGACGGGCCACCCGACGGCGTGCCACCGTTGGTGGAGATTCCACGCCGGCGCTGGATCGAGCAATTCCAGCTGGCCTACGACCGACTGGCGGGTGCTGCGCCCGACCAGGATTCGCCGATCGACCACTACGCCACGGAAAGCGCCAGCGAGTACTTCGCCGTGGTAAGCGAACTGCACTACTCGCAACCGGCCTCGCTGCGCCAGGCCGAACCGGCAGTCGCCGACTTGCTAGAAGCGTTCTACGGGCGCTCGCCCGCGGATGGCGACGAGCCAGCCGGATCGTGCCGCCGCTGAAATGGCGAATCAGCTCGCCGCGAGCTTCACGCTGAAGCGCGCACCACCAAGCTCAGGCGAGCGGTCGACAACCAGTTCGCCCTGATAGGCATGCACGATGTCCTGCACGATCGACAGCCCGATGCCGTGGCCCTGCACACGCTCGTCGCCGCGCACGCCACGCTGCAGAACCTTTTCGATCTGGTCGGCGGCAATGCCGGGACCGTCATCTTCCACGCTCACCCACAGGCCCGGTCGCTGGCGTCCGGACCGGGGCTCCACCTTCACCACCAGCAGCACGCGATGGCTGGCCCATTTGAAGGCGTTCTCAAGCAGGTTGCCGAGCAGTTCGAGCAGGTCGCCCTGCTCGCCATAGAACACCGCGCCGTCTTCGATATCGAATTCGCACAGCACATTTTTCCCGGCATAGACCTTCTCCAGGCCTTGCACCAGATCCTCGGCATGGGCTGCGATCGGCACCGCGCTGGCAAACGTCTGGCGACCGGATGTGGCCGCACGTGCCAGCTGGTAGGCCACCAGCTCGTTCATCCGGCGCACCTGGTCGAGCACGTTGCTGCGTCGCGCGGCCTCGTCGGCGGTGGTCGATTCAAGCTGCGAACGGATCACCGCCAGCGGTGTCTTCAGGCTGTGCGCCAGGTCCGCCAGGGTGTGCCGGTAGCGCGTGCGCTGTTCGCGTTCGTTGGTGATGAAGACGTTGATGCGCTCGGTCAGACCGGTGAGCTCGAGCGGGTACTGGCTGTCCAGCCGCTCGCTGTCGCCGCGCTCGACCCGGCTCATGTCGCTGGCCACCTTGCGCAACGGCGTCAGGCTCCAGCGCAGCAGCAGCATCTGCAGCACGATCAGCATCACGCCGAGTATCGACAGCCAGATCACCAGCGCGCGCCGATAGGCCGCGTTGCCGCCTTCGAGCTGATCCTCGGTTTGCGCCACCGTGATCGTGAAAGGCACCGACTTGCCAGCCTCGGTATCCCAGGTCAAGCCGTAGCTGTAGTAGTACAGACGCCCCATGCGGGTATCGATCGGGCCGACGAAACGGCTCACGCCCGGCGCCAGCGGCGTGAGGAAACTGAAATCGCGGCCGATCGCCGAGGGCGACTGCCAGTGGAAGCCCTTGTCGCCCACGGCCACCGCGTAGAGGCCGGAGCCTGGAGGCGAGAAATTCGGATCCGGCGATGTATCCGGTGGCAGGATCCTGCCGTAGCGGTTGACGTCGAAGTTGGTGATGTAAGCGATCGCAAAGCTATACAGGCGCTCGTGCAGCGCACTCAAGGCGCGCTCGTTGTTTGCCTGCGACAGGACCAGGCCGACCAGCCCGAGAAAACCGGCCAGCACGAAACCCGTGGCGATCGCCGCGCGCGCCGCCAGCGACAGCGGGCGGCGCGGCGGCGTCAGCTCATTCGTCGTCGCCGTCGGTGCGCGGGATGGCAAAGCGGTATCCGCGTCCACGTACCGTCTCGATGGGTTTGAGGGTGCCTTCCGGATCGAGCTTGCGCCGCAACCGGCCGATGAACACTTCAAGCACGTTGGAATCGCGGTCGAAATCCTGCTGGTAGATGTGCTCGGTGAGGTCGGCCTTGGAGACCAACTCACCGGCATGCAGCATCAGGTATTCCAGCACCTTGTACTCGTAGCTGGTGAGGTCGACCACCTTGCCCTCCACCGTCACCGTCTGCGCGGTGGTATCGAGCTTGATCATGCCGCAGGCCAGGATCGGCTTGGACCAGCCGCTGGCACGACGCACCAGTGCATTGATGCGCGCCAGCAGCTCCTCGACGTGGAACGGCTTGACCAGGTAGTCGTCGGCGCCGTGCTTCAGCCCCTCGACCTTGTCCTGCCAGCTGCCGCGCGCGGTCAGGATCAGGATCGGATAGCGCTGGCCAGCCTCGCGCAGCGCCTTGACCAGGTCCATGCCGGACATCTTCGGCAGGCCCAGGTCGATGATCGCCAGGTCGAATGGCACCTCGCGGCCGAGGTAGATGCCTTCCTCGCCATCCTGCGCAGCATCGACGGCGAAGCCGTCGCGTTTCAGGCGCGCGGCCAGCGTCTCGCGCAACGGTGCCTCGTCTTCCACCAACAGGATGCGCATATCAATGTTTCTCCTTGCTGCCCGTGTTCCGTTCGGGCGAATTCTTGGTTGACTGGGCAGATGCCGGATTCTTGCTCGCCTCGGAGGAAATCGCCATCACCTTCACATGGCCGTCCGGGGTCAGCACCTTGATTCTGTACTCGAACCGGCGACCGATGCCGCGCGATTCGGCCGAAAGTACCTTGCCGCCGGTATCGCGCTGCACCTTCAGCACAGCCTGATCCAGCGTCACCGCCGGTTTGGCCGACTGGCCAGCCACGACGCCCGCCCACGGGATCAGCGCAGCCAGCAGAAAGATCTTGTACCTGAGCATGCGTGAATATCCTGTCCGGCCTCGGTTCAATCGTCCACCCTAGGCGATCAGGCCTGAATACTGACCGGATGGACGGTGCCTGTCACGCCGCCAGCAGGCACGACTTCTGCGCCTGCTCCAGCAGATTCCACCCCACACCCGGCAGATGCGCACCCTCGCTGATCGTGCGGCGGAACGCGCGGGCGCCCGGCTCGCCCTGGTACAGACCGAGCAGGTGGCGGCTGACATGCTTCAGCGCGGTGCCGCGCGCCAGCTCGGCCTCGACGTAGGGACGCATGTGCCGCAGCACTTCATCGCGCGACGGCAGCGCTTCGCCATGCAGTGCATGTTCCAGCCGGGCCAGCAGCCAGGGATCGTGATACGCCGCGCGACCCAGCATCACCCCGTCCAGCTGCGCCAGATGCGTCTGCACCTCGGCCACGCTAGTGATGCCGCCATTGATCACCACCACCAGTGCGGGGAACTCGCGCTTGAGTCGATACACCCGCTCGTAATCCAGCGGCGGGATCTCGCGGTTCTCCTTCGGCGACAAGCCCTTGAGCCACGCCTTGCGCGCATGCACCACCAACACCTCGACACCGGCATCCAGCATGATCTCGGTGAAATGCTGCAGCCCGGCGTAGTCGTCCTGGTCGTCCACGCCGATGCGGCACTTCACTGTCACCGGTACGCTCACAGCATCGCGCATCGCCTTCACGCAATCGCCAACCAGCGCGGGCTCGTACATCAGGCAGGCGCCGAAACGCCCCGACTGCACCCGGTCCGAGGGACAGCCCACATTGAGATTGATCTCGTCGTAACCCGCCGCCGCGCCAAGGCACGCCGCCTGCGCCAGCTCGCCCGGATCGCTGCCGCCAAGTTGCAGCGCCACCGGATGCTCCTGCTGGCTGTGCTCGAGCAGGCGCAGCTGGCCGCCGCGCACCAGCGCCGCGCTGGTCACCATTTCGGTGTACAGCCGCGCACGCGGCGACAGCAGCCGGTGGAAATAGCGGCAGTGCCGATCGGTCCAGTCCATCATCGGCGCGACGGAAAGCTGCCAGGACGAGGCGACGGGCTGGATGCGGGAAATGGCGGGAGTCATGACCCCGCCATTGTCGCCGATCGCGGGCGTCAGCGTGAACCTTGCGTCTTTGTCTCCGGCGTCCTGGCGATCAGCAGTCCGGGCGCCTTGAAATCGATCCGGGCCGGAAACGGTACCTTTCGCGTTTCCTTGTCGAGCAAGGTCACCTCGCCATATTTCAGTTGTAGGCCGACGTCACCATCACCGGCGCCTGCCCCGGCGATTCGGCCATCACTTATCGACAACGCCACGCCGCGGAAATTGGCCGCCAGTTCGAGCGTGAAACGCAGCGAGGGGCATTTGATCGAATCGATCGTGACATCGAGCACCGGGTGCACGGTCTTCACAAAGCTGTGCTTGCCCAGATGCACGATGGATCGCTCGCCGGGCGGGTGCCGGGCCGATGTCCGGAACCTCGCCGATCGGGACTGTCGTCCTGGCAGGACGCGCCTGCCGTTGCTGGCGTATCCTTGCAGGCCGATTTCCGCGACCGCCTCCGTGCTTGCGCGGCATCGCGACCAGACCGTACCAACGGCTACCCGCGGCTGCCCCCAGGTGGCAGCACATGTGCCGGCGTCGAACCGGGTTCAGCAAACTCACGAGACCAAGCAAGATGGTGGCAATGGCAACCGAGCACGTGATCGACGTGCAGCACTGGAACGACACGCTGTTCAGCTTCCGCACCACGCGCGATCCCGGCTTCCGTTTCGACAGCGGGCAGTTCGTGATGATCGGAATGGAAACGGAGGGGCGTCCACTGATGCGCGCGTATTCGATCGCCAGCGCGAACTGGGAGGAGCACCTGGAGTTTTTCTCGATCAAGGTCGCCAACGGCCCGCTCACCTCGCGCCTGCAACATCTGCGGCCGGGCGATCCGCTGATCGTCACGCGCAAGCCCACCGGCACCCTGGTGCTGAACGATCTCAAGCCTGGAAAACATCTCTATCTGCTCGGCACCGGCACGGGGCTGGCACCGTTCATGAGCATCATTCGCGACCCGCATACGTATGAGCGTTTCGACCGGGTCGTGCTGGCGCACGGCGTGCGTCATATCAGCGATCTGGCCTACGCCGACTACCTGGAGCATCAGCTGCCGCAACACGAATATCTCGGCGAGCTGGTGCGCGAGAAGCTCATCTACTACCCCACCGTTACGCGCGAACCGTTCCGCCACCGGGGACGCATCACCGATGCCATCGTCGACGGCGTGATGAGCAACGCCACCGGCCTGCCGCCACTGAATCCGGAGACCGACCGCGTGATGTTGTGCGGCAGCCCGGCCATGCTCGACGACCTGTGCGCACTGCTCGATGGTCGCGGTTTCCAGGCCTCGCCGCGCACGCGCGAACCGGGCGACTACGTGGTCGAACGCGCCTTCGTGGAGAAGTAGGAGCCCGCTCGCGGGCGATGCTGTTGGTTTAATCTTCCATCGTGCACCCAGCCATGGCATCGCCCGCGAGCGGGCTCCTACCTGTTTTTTTGCGGAACGCCCATGTTCGATATCGCGTTATATGTGCTCGCCGCCCTGCTGATGCTAGGCGGCCTGGCTGGCTCGGTGCTACCGATGCTACCGGGCATCCCGATGGTGTTCGGCGGGATCTGGCTGGCGGCGGCGGTCGACGACTACCGCCATCTTGGGCTGTGGTGGCTGTTGATCATCGGCGCGATCGGTGCGGTCGGCGTGATCGTCGACTTCGTCGCCAGCACGCTGGGCGCCAAACGCGTCGGCGCCAGTCCGCGGGCGCTGTGGGGTGCCGCCATCGGTACCCTCGTGGGCATGTTCTTCGGCATTCCCGGCCTGCTGTTCGGGCCGTTCATCGGCGCCATCCTCGGCGAGCTGGCCTCGGGTACCAGCGTGCTGCGATCCGCCCACGTCGGCGTGGGCACCTGGCTCGGCCTGCTGTTCGGCACCCTGCTCAAGCTGGTGCTGTCGTTCCTGATGGTCGGACTGTTTGGCGTGGCGATGCTGTTCGGCTGAGTCACATCAGCGGCGTGGCCTGGACCGGGTTGCGGACGTTGCATGCGCCGCGCTCTTGGCCAGCCAGCCGGCGAATTGCGCGGTATCGCGACATACCGCCGCCGGCACGATGATGTAATGCCGGCTCGGCGCCGCGCCCGCCTTGGCGATCAGCCGTGCGGCGCCATCGAGTTGCAGCAGCGCCGGCTGATCGGCCGGCGCCAGCTTCAGGGCCAGTCCATCGATCGTCAGCCACGCACACGGCTGTTCATCGAAGTACGCCATCAGGCCACCGAACATCGGCTTGAAGCGCAGATCGTGCGGCTTGCCCAGGTGCACCGCGGCATCCTCGAGTTCACGACGCATCGCCTCCAGCGCAGCCGGCATGCTCACGCCCGCGCGTCGGGAATCACATACAGCAGCACGGCGAGGAAGTGCAGTGTGCTGCCGGCCAGCACGAACACATGCCACAGGGCGTGGTGATACGGCAGTTTCCGCCACAGATAGAATGGCACGCCCAGCGTGTAGGCCGCGCCACCGCCGAGCAGCAGCCAGATGCCGCCAGCCTGCAGGTGTGCGCTGAGCGGTCCGAACGCGATCATGCCGATCCAGCCCATGCCGATGTACAGCAATACCGCCAGCTTGTGGTAACGCCCGAGCAGGCCCAGCTCCAGTGCGCTGCCGGCCACGGCCAGCGTCCACACCGCCGCGAACAGACTCCAACCCCACGGACCGGGCAGCGCGATCAGGGTGAACGGCGTGTAGGTGCCGGCGATCAGCACGTAGATCGCGATGTGGTCCAGTGCGCGCAGCGTGGGTTTGGCGGCCGCCACGGAAATCGAGTGGTACAGCGTGGAAGCGGTATACAGCAGCACCAGCGAGCTGCCGAACACCGCACAGGCCACCACGGCCAGCGCATTGCCATGCAGTGCCGCAAACGCCACCAGCACGGCCAGTCCGGCAATGCTGAGCACGATGCCGATGCCATGGATGACACTGCTGGCCAGCTCGTCGCCGAAGCTGTAGCGCGGCAGCACCGCGCCGGACGAAACGGACATGGATGAACTCCTGGCAGGGTCGGCGCCGGCAAGCGCCGCGCCCTACCTTAGCGCTCGCGCCGTCGCTTGCCTATGGCGGCGGGAGGTCACGCCGCGGTGAAGGCGAAGCGGCATCATTGTTCGATGATGAAGGCACCGAACGCCACGCCGAGATTCCAACCCTCGCCCTTGCCGCTGAGGGCGAGCGAGACATTGCCCTTGGTCAGCACCTGCGCCGTGGCCGCCCTGTCCTCGACACCGGCATGCGCCTCGGCATTGGCATAATGACCCAGCACGTCGTGCACGTTGCTGATCCCGCTGAACTTGCCGATGCCGTCGCTTATCTTCGTCTTGCCGAACGTGAGGCCGCCACCCTTCGCGCGCAGCTTCACCTGCAGGCTCTGACCATTGCTGCAGCGAACCGTGCCGCTGCCGCTGGCGGTCTTGTAGAACACCGACCAGCCGGACAGCTGGAACGTCATCTTGCAGGACACGTCCGCCGCGTGCACCGCCGTCGCCGGCAACAGCCCGGCAACCGCAACTGCCAGCAGCCCACCCCACTTGATCATGCGCATCGTCGTCGCTCCCATGCCGTCGGCCGGTCGCCGCCGCCCGATTGTCGCAGCAGTGACCGGGGGATGCACCATGCCGGTCCCGACGCCGTGGACCAGCCCCGCAACGACGATCCGGACAACCATTCGGCAGGGGCGCCCGATGGAGGCATATGGCCGTCCAGCCGTCCACTTGCGCAACGTCGACGAACAGGCATACGCTGCAACCGCGACAGCATGATCCCCCGGCACACGCCGCGTGACTGCCGCAACAACCCCACTGTTGTCAGGAGGTCGCTCATGTCGTCCGCTAACCTGGCTCTGACCCACCGCGCCCACCCCGAACCCGCCCGCATCGCCGCCCTCAGTGCGGCGATCGCCCTCAACCTCGCCGTCATCATGATCGCCACGCGACCGGTTTCCCCACCGCATTTCGCCCTGATCCGCCAGCTCGAGCCGGCGGCGCATATTCGCTTCATTCCGCCACCGCCCGTGCTTGCCCCGCCGCCCCCGGTCGAACTCAAGCCCTTGCTGCAGCCGCCGGTGGTACCGCAGGTACTGCCGCGAACGACGCCGATCGACGCACCGGTCGTGGTGTCCAACCCCGAAGGACGGATCGCGGCACCCGTCAGCCCGACGACCGCGGCGCCAACCGGCGTGGCCGCCGCAACCGTGATACCGGCACCGGTCGAAGCCAGCCTGGCCTACCTGGCCGACCCGCTGCAGTACCCGATCCAGGCCCTGCGCCAACGCATGCACGGCACCGTGCTGCTGCGCGTGCTGGTGGACGAGACCGGCAAGCCGCTTGAGGTCAGCGTGGCACGTGGAAGCGGGCACACCGTGCTCGACCGCAGCGCGCGCGAACAGGTGCTGTCGAGCTGGCGCTTCAAGCCCGCGATGGTGAATGGGCGCGCCGTGCGCGCCTGGGCCACGGTGCCGGTGACCTTCGCCATGCGTGGCTGAACCGGCAGGCGGAATACCCCTCCGGAAATACCTGCGGAGGGGGTGTTTCAGCCGCCCGCGCCGATGCACCGGACGCAGGAACGGCAAGGTCAATCGGCTTACGTAGCCTTAACCATCGGCATGATCCACTGGCGCCCCTCCACCGAGCCGGAATGTCGCATGGGCAAACCTCGGCACACTTTGAAGACGCTGCGTGCCATTGCACTGGAGCATGCCGGCGTGGCGCGACCCGATCTCGCCCTGATGGCACGCGAACTCGGGCAAATCGTGCATCGGGATTCGGCCGCATTGGCCGCGCGGTTTTCCCGCCTGCGCAGGCACGGAGCGGATCTCGAACGCTGGATGCTGGTACAGCGAAGCAAGCCATCAGTAAGCGTGATGGTCATGGCGTGGCCGCCGAACTACCGCACGCCGGTGCACGACCATGCCGGCCTGTGGGGGCTTGAACTGACCCTGGTCGGCGCGCTGGAGGTTCAGTCCTGGAATCGCGATCCCGTTTCGGGCGACCTGAGCGCGCTGGGTCGCGACTGGCTCGGCCCGGCTGACGGAACCTGGTTCGAGGGCGACCAGAACCACGTGCACCGTTGCCGCAATCTTTCCGGACACGACATGGCGCTCACGCTGCATGTCTACGGTGGCGAACTGAGCCGATACCATACGTACGAGCAGGTTGCGCCGACTGCAGGGTGGACATCCCGCGTGCAGCAAGGTGTGCTTGCCGGTCACCTCCGTTTCTGATCCATCCCGTTCTGATCCATCCAGACCGCCGACCGAGCCGAGCCGCCCATGTTCCGACGAGTCGCCATCATTGGTGGCGGTGCCGCCGCCTCTGCCCTGCTCGGCGAACTGCTTGAACGCCGACTGCCGGGACCGCTGCACCTCGACTGGTATACGGGAGGGCGCTCGCCAGTGCGCGGCGTGGCTTACAGCACCCGTTCGGACCGCCACCTGCTCAATGTGCGCGCGGCCTCGATGGGCATGTTTGCGGGCCGGCCCGGCGACTTCCTCGACTTCATGCGACGCCACGACCCGGCAGTCGCCGGCACCGACTTCCTGCCCCGCCGTTGCTATGGCGACTATCTGGAAGCGCAGATGGCGCAGACGCTGCAGCAAGGCAAGATCAACGGCCACGACGTGCACATCATCCCGGAGCAGGTCGACGCGATCGTGCCGGAACGCGACCACCTGACCGTGCTGCAGGGCGAGGAGAGTCGCCAGGCAGATGCTGCCGTACTCGCCGTCGGGGCCCTGCCACCGCAGCCGCTGGCGGGCGTCAGCGCCGCCGCCCTGGCCAGCATGCGCTATGTGGTCGACCCGTGGGATTTGTTGAACGAGGTCGAACCAGAGCGCGAGGCGCCAGCCAAGGTCGTGCTGATCGGCCTGGGCCTGACCGCCGTCGACGTGCTGCTGGAACTTTCCGCGCGATGGCCGCGCACCCGATTCGTTGCCGTTTCGCGTCATGGCGCGCTGCCGGAGGCGCACCAGCACGCCGCCTCCGCCCCCGCGGACGATGGCACCACGCTGCTCGAAGCCATGCGCGACGCGCCGGAGATCAGACGCTGGCTGCAACTGGTGCGCGAAGCGATCGGCGGCGGCAACGACTGGCGCACCGTCATCGACAGCCTGCGACCGCACACGCCCGCCTTGTGGCACGAACTGCCGCTGCCGCAGCGCGAGCGCTTTCTGCGCCATGCCAACTGGGCCTGGCAGTGCGCGCGCCACCGCATGCCGCCGCAAGTGCACGAAGCCATCTCGAATCTGGAAAGCGACGGCCGCCTGCAGCGTCGGCGCGGACGCCTGCAGTCGGTGGACCTTGTCGGCGATGCGCTGCAGCTGACCGTGCGCCGGGCCGGCGTGCAGCACACCCTGGATGCCGACATGGTGATCCAGACCGCGGGCCTGGACACCGACATCGAACGCACCGACCATCCCCTGCTGCGCCAGTTGCTGCTCAACCGGCACATCACCGCCGATCCGCAGGGCCTTGGCGTGATGGCAGCAGCAGACGGCCGCTTGCAGCACGACCACAATCACTGGCCGCACCTGTTCGCCATCGGCAGCCTGTTGCGCGGCACGTTGTGGGAGTCCACTGCCATGCCGGAGATCCGCCAGCAAGCCCATCGCCTGGCCAATCAGTTGCTCGGCGAAGCGCCGGCGTCCAGATAGCCGGGATGAACACCACGGCGCTCACCCTGTGCATAGCCGTCCTGCACCTGCTCGGGGTGTTCGCCGCCATGCATGCGGTGACCCGCGCGCGCACGCCGCAGGGGGCGGTCGGCTGGGCGCTCGGCCTGCTGTTGCTGCCGTACGTGACCTTGCTGCCATATCTCTACCTCGGCTCCAGCCGCTTCTTCGGTTATCACGTGGGGCATCCGGCACCGACTCCCGAGGCGATCCCGGAGGCATCGGCCACGCTGACCGTCGAGCCGGCCTGCGCGCGTTTCGCGGCGATCAGCGCCCTGCAGCGACGGCCCTTCCGCGGCAGCCACCAACTGCAACTGCTGGTCGACGGCGAGGCCGCGTTCGAGGCGATGTTTTCCGCCATGGCGGCAGCCGAGCAATGCCTTCTCGTGCAATTCTTCATCATCCACGACGACATGCTCGGCCGGCGCCTGCAGCAGATCCTGCTGCAGCGGGCAGCGGCGGGCGTGCAGGTATGCGTGTTGTTCGACGGGGTCGGCAGCCATGCGCTGCCGCAGCGTTACCTCGAGACGCTGCGCGCCGGCGGCGTGGCGATCCACCGCTTCGCCACGCACCGCTGGCGCAACCGCTTCCAGTTGAATTTTCGCAACCATCGCAAGATCGTGGTGGTCGATGGAACGCTGGGCTATGTCGGCGGCCTGAACGTGGGCGACGAATATCTGGGCCTGAAGCCGCCGCTGTCGCCCTGGCGCGACACCATGCTGGAACTGCGCGGGCCGGCCGTGGCGGATCTGCAGAAGTTGTTCGCCGACGACTGGCAATGGATCACCGGCCAGTTGCCGCCGCTGCTGCCCTCGCCGCCAGGCGAAGGGACAGCGAGCGCCCTGATCGTGGCTGCCGGGCCGGCCGACCCGCTGGAAACCGGCTCGCTGTTCTTCACCGCGGCGATCCACGCCGCGCGCGAGCGGGTGTGGTTGAGCACGCCGTATTTCGTGCCCGACAACGCGGTGCGCTCGGCGCTGCAACTGGCCGTGTTGCGCGGGGTCGACGTGCGCGTGCTGATTCCCTCCCGCCCGGATCACCGCACCGTGTTCCTCGCCTCCACCTTGCACGCCCATCAAGCGCTGCGCGCCGGCATCCGGATGTTCCGCTACCAGCCCGGCTTCCTGCACCAGAAGGCCCTGCTGATCGACCATGACTGCGCCGCGATCGGCAGCATGAACCTGGACAGCCGCTCGTTCCGGCTCAATTTCGAAGTCAGCGCACTGGTGGTCGACCCGGAGTTCGCCGACAAGGTGGAGGCCATGCTGGGCGAGGATTTCTCCCGCGCGCTGGCGATCACTGATCGCGAATATCATGACGCACCTTACCTGCGCCGCGTCGCCATGCACGTGGCGCGGCTGTTCGATCCACTGCTTTGATACACCCCTAACACTTGCCGGAACACGCCTCCATGCGAAAGCTGCTGATGCTCCTGGGCCTGCTGGCCGCCTGCGCCGTCAGCCATGCCGCCGAACCGGCGCATTTCGTGTCGCGCTCGCTGCAGCTGCATGGCGAAACCTATCGCTACCAGGTCTTCGTGCCAGCCGGCTGGACGTCCGGACAGACGTGGCCGGTGGTGCTGTTCCTGCACGGCAGCGGCGAGCGCGGCAGCGACAACCAGGCCCAGCTGAGCCAGGGCCTGCCGCCCTGGTTGAAGCAGCACGGCGAGGACTTTGCCGCCGTAGTGGTGATGCCGCAGGCGCCGCCGGACACCGCATGGGAGGGCGCAACCGAACAGATGGCACTGCAGGCGCTGAACGACAGCGTCGAGCACTGGCACGGCGACCGCCAGCGGCTCTATCTCACCGGCCTGTCGATGGGCGGTTACGGCGCGTGGCAGATCGCGCTGAATCACCCAGGCATGTTCGCGGCAGCCGCGATCATCTGCGGCGGCATCCATCATCCCAACGACGACGACCGGTTGTATGTGGAAGGCATTCCGGTCGATGTGGCCGACCCCTACGCCTGGGTCGCTGCGCATATCGGCAAGTTGCCGACCTGGATCTTCAACGGCGCCATCGACGACGTGGTACCGCCGGCCGAATCCCATCGCATGCACGCCGCCCTGCTCGCGCGCGGCGACGAGGTGCGTTACACCGAATTCCCCGGCGTCGGCCACGGCGCATGGCCGATGGCCTACGCCACGCAGGAACTGTGGCCGTGGATGTTCGCGCATCACTTGCCAAGGCGCGCTCCGTGAGCGCCACATGACACGGTGCGATGCGGACCACCGGCGGATTCGTCCCGAGCGACAGCCTAGTCGTGCCCGGCGGGAACATCATGCGTGCGATAACCACCGCTCAGCACCCAACCAAGATAGACCCCCAGCGAAACCCCGAGCAGCTCGCACAACACGCGCATGCCCAGATGTTCCGGGTCGTGCATCCCGGCCAGTACGGCAGTGAGCAGCGGCCGCGACTGCAGGTTGCTGTAGTTGAGGTAGAACAGGTCCCACAGGTCGCCGCTGACGGTCAGGATGCTGGCCAGCAGGAACGTCCAGCCGATCTTGCGTGCGTGACACCAGCCATGACGTCGCCCCAGCCAGTGCAGCAGCAGGAACAGCAGCAGTGCCACCAGCAGCGAAATGAGGCCCGCCTCGATGCCGCCGACGATGCCGCTGCCCATCCAAGTCTGGTCGTAGTGCATTTCGCCCCCTGAGAGTTTGTGATTTTTCAAACTCGAAGCCGGCCACGGATGGCCGGTCGCGGATCAATCATGCAAATGATTGATCCGCGTGAGCGAGTCCGGACAAATCCGCTGGAAGCGGATTTGAACAGCCGTAGGCTGGCCCGCAAGGTGCATGCCAAGGATGGCATGCATACATGCGCCGGACTCGCGACCGAAGAAAACCACAGGAAGTGGTTTTCTTCACAGGCCCCGAACCGTGACACGACGACAACCATTATGCGCCGTAACGAGCGGCCCACTAAACTGCATCGCATCATCCGATCCGAATGCCGTGCATGAATCCCCTCGCCCCCGCCACCACCGCGTTGATCCTGGTCGATGTCCAGCCGGACTTCATGCCCGGCGGCACGCTGGCCTGCCACGAGGGTGACACGATCGTCGAAGGCATCGACCAGCTGTTGCGCCAGCGCCGTTTCGGCCATGTGGTGGCGACCCAGGACTGGCATCCGCGCGCACATGTCTCGTTCGCCAGCTCGCATCCGGGACGCGCACCGTTCGAGCAGATCGACCTTTACGGTCAGCCGCAAACACTGTGGCCGGACCATTGCATGCAAGGCACGGCTGGCGCGGAACTGCACCCGGCGATCGACTGGTCCGCCGTGGACGCGGTGATCCGCAAGGGCAGCGATCCCGCGGTGGATTCCTATAGCGGCTTCCGGGAGAACCACGGACCGGATGGCGGCCGCCCCAGCACGGGGCTGGCCGGCTGGCTGCGCGAGCGCGGCGTGGATGAGGTCGTCGTGTGCGGCCTGGCACGCGACGTGTGCGTGCTGTGGACGGCGCAGGACGCCGTGACGCTGGGCTTTCGTGCCAGCATGCTGTGGGATCTCACCCGCCCGGTCACACCAGCCAGCGATGCCGCCACGCGCGAGGCGATGCAAGCCTCAGGCATCGTTCTCGCCTGAGGCGAGCACCTGCACCGAGCCGTCTTCTTCCGCGCTGATGCGCAGCGTGATCGGGCGACAGCACACCTGGCAGTCCTCGATGTACTGCTGGCTGGGGATCGACGCGTCGACCAGGATCTCGATCGTTTCGCCGCAATAGGGACAGTCGATGAGGCTGGGCGTGAGCATGGCGGAGTCCCGGTCAGGAGACGCCAAAGTACCGCAGCTGCACGGTCCGGGCGACCTGTCGCTCAACCCCGACGCAACGACCAGGCCTGCGGCAAGCCGATCCAGAACAGCCCCTCGCGAGCACAGCGCGGCGCCAGCCTCAGCAGTTCGTTGTCCTTGCTGACCAGCCAGCGCACGCCCGCCGCCTGCGCCAGCTCCAGGAACATCTGGTCGTCCGGATCGGCGCAGCGCGGCAGCCGCACGTCGGGCGCAGGCGTGGCCAGTTCACCGGGCAGACAGTGCACCAGCGCATCGAAGGCTGCCTCGATGCCCGGACGCGCCTCGGTGCTCACCGGCACCTGCGGGTAGCGCAGCACACGCAGCCATTCGGCGCGGCAATCGGCTCGCGTCACCGCCTGCACCCGGCCTTCGCGCATCGCCACGTGCAGCGCGGCGGATTGCGCATCGTGGAACAGGAAGATGTCCAGGCACACGTTGGTGTCCAGCACCACGCGCGGCAGGTTCGGTAAGTCCGCAGTCATCGATACATGATGGGGCATGCGGGCCACGCGATACACTGCACGCTTTCCGACCGGGATGCCGACCATGGCCGAGCGCGAGTTCGACGACTACCTTGCCCGCTCCGGCGCCACGCTGGAAGGCTCGCGCTATTCCGCGTGGCTGGCGATCACTCCTCGCGGCCATGGCTTTCCCGCGTATTACGCGATCTGCGAAAACCGCAGCTTCCGCGACAAGACCGTGGCCGAAACCGCCGCCGCCAAGGCACTGGCCGACATGAGCGGACTGGAAGCCGACGGCACGCCGATCTTCCCCGAAGGCTATACCGGCTTCGACGACGACAAGCCGACCGACGCGGCGGAATGAGCTTGCGTCCGGCGCGCATGCCGCACGCGCGACGACATCTCACAGCGTCAGCAACACCTTGCCGATCGCCTCGCGGCTTTCCAGATACGCATGCGCCTTCGCGCCGTCGCTGAGCGCAAAGCGGGCGGCGATGTTCGGCTGCAGCTGACCGGCGCGGATCTGCGCAAACAAAGCGGCCGCGCGTTCGCGCCGGATCGGCGCACTGGTCAGCACGTTCCACAGGTCGCCGCCGGTCAAGGTCAGCGAGCGATCCATCAGCAGGCGCGGATCGACCGGATCGGGATCGCCTGCGGCCATGCCGTAGAACACCACCGTGCCGCCGATGCGCGCCGCGGCGAGACTGTCGCCCAGCGTGCGGCCGACCGAGTCGTAGACCACGTCGGCGCCGCGACCGGCGCTCAGCTGCTTCACCTGCGCCAGTAGATCGCCGTAGCCGCATGCGGCATCCGCACCGGCCGCCAGCACCGCCGCGCGTTTCGTGGCGCTGGACGCCACACCCAGCACCGTCGCGCCCAGCGCCTTCAGCATCTGCACCAGCAGCTGACCCACGCCACCGGCGGTGGCATGCACCACCGCCACATCACCGTGGCCTACCCGATAGCTGTCGGTCACCAGGTACTGCGCGGTCAGCCCCTGCAACAGCGTCGCCGCGGCGGTGTCGAACGTGATGTCGTCCGGCAAGGGAATCAGTTTGTCGATATCCACGGCGACCAGCTCGGCGTTCGCCTGCGCCATGTCGGCAAAGCCGACCCGCGTACCGACCGGAAACGACGTATCGCCCACCGCCGCTGTCTCGATCACACCGGCGCCCTCGTAACCGAGGATCCACGGTGCCGTGCCGCTGAGGTGATAGTTGCCATTGCGCCGATAGACGTCCGCAAAATTCAGCCCGACGCTGCGCATGCGCACCAGCGCCTGGCCGGCGGCCGGCAGCGGATCGGGCCGCTCGCCCCAATGCAGGACCTCGGGACCACCAAATTCATCGAACAGCAGGGCGTGCATGGCGTGGTGCTCCGTATCGTTTGAGTGCAGTGAGGACCGACCTGGTTATCTCTAGCCTGTGCTGGCAGCCGCCCGCTCATTCAACTGCGCCACCGCCACCGGAATCGCCGACGGCGCGTTCACCGTGATCACGTGCAGCTCGTCATCGCCCAGTTCGTGCTCCAGCTCGTGCGCCCAGGTCACGTGATACGGCATGTGCACGCCCCAGCCGCCCAGGCGCACCACCGGCTCGATATCCGAGCGCAGCGAGTTGCCGACCATCGCGAACTGCGCCGGTTGCAGGTCGAACTCGGCCAGCACACGCAGATAGGTGGCGGCATTCTTCTCCGAGACGATCTCGATGCGGCGGAACAGGTCGGCCAGGCCCGACTGCGCCACCTTCTTTTCCTGGTGGAACAGGTCACCCTTGGTGATCAGCACCACGTCGTAGTGTTGCGCCACCGCCGCGACCGCCTCGCGCATGCCCGGCAGCAGTTCCACCGGATGCTGCAGCACGCTCTTGCCCAATTCGATCAGGCGATGGATGTCGGCCGCGCTGATCCGGCCGGCGCTGATCGCGATGGCGGTTTCCACCATCGACAGCGCCATGCCCTTGGCGCCGTAGCCGAACAACGCGAGGTTGCGCTGCTCGGTGGCCAGCATCGTGTCGTGCACGCGCTGGTCGGCAAGGTCGACGTAGCGCCCGATGATCTGCGCGAAGAGCTCATTCGCCTCGCGGTAATAGCCTTCGCTGTGCCACAGCGTGTCGTCGCCGTCGAAACCGATCAGTTGCAGCATGCCGTGTCCCCTGCTCAGCCGACGTCCCGGCCCAGCCGCAGGTTGATGCCCAGCACCGTAGCCAGTTCGCGCATCGGTTCGTTGTCGCGGGTCAGCGTGATACAACCGGCAACGGTGTCGCCATCGGTTTCCCACGACCACAGCGTGTAGCCGAACTCGGCCAGGCGGTCGTACGCGATGGAGAACAATTCGGCCGCATCCATGTCGTCGTAGAACTCGTCGTCGTCGGGGTCGCCGTTCCAGTCGATCGACAGGTTCCAGCGCGAGGACAATTCGTTCACCGCCTGCACCAGCGAGCGCAGATCCTGCACACCGATGATGAAGCCGGAGCGCCAGTCGATCACCCGCCCGATCACGTCGATCGGCTCGACCTCGTCCGGGTCGAGATCGGCGACGGCTTCGCGATAGTCGCTGAACTGCAGCAGCGCGGTTTCCTCGTCGCCCGGATTGACCAGCAGCAGCAGCTGCCACACCTTCGCGTCGACCGAGTCGTCCTCGTCGTCGAAATCGCGGTCGTCCTCGAAATCATCGTCGTCGCGCATGTTCAGGCGCCTACGCGCTGACGGACCAGCTTGATGTCGCGCACCGGGCGGATCTCGATCGCACCGGTGCGTGCCCACGGGAAGTTCGAGGCGATGAGCACCGCCTCGTCCATGTCGGCCGCCTCGATCAGGTTGAAACCGCCGAGGTATTCCTTGGTCTCGGCGTACGGCCCGTCGACCACGCTGGTGCGCCCTTCGCGCACACGCACGGTACGCGCGGTGGCAGGCCCTTCCAGCTGCTGCGAGTCCTGCAGTTGTCCCTTCGCGCGCAGGGCGTCGGCCTTGACGAAGCAGCCGTGCATCAAGGTGTCGAACTCGCCCTCGGGCAGCGCGTCCAGCAAGGCGTCGTCGCAGTAGATCATCACGAGATATTTCATGGCGTCCTCGGCGGGGAAGGTTCCACGGAATCATGGGAGGCAGGGGCGAGGGTGGATAATGCCGCAATGAGCATCGTCCACGATACCTCCAGCACCCTGACCTGCGCGCCAATCGCGTTCGTGCGTTCGCCGTATGCGCGGCGGATCGACGCGCCGCACCAGCCCACCGTGGTGGCCGGTACCGAGACGCAGGCGGCGGTCGAGGCGAGCATCGAATTCGTCGCGGACTTCCCCGCGATGGCGTACCGCGACCTCGCCGGCTTCGAGCGGATCTGGCTGATTTTCGCGTTCCATCGCAGCGAAGGCTGGAAGGCCGAGGTGCGGCCGCCGCGCGGCGGCGGCAAGCGCAGCGTGCTGGCGACGCGCTCGCCGCACCGGCCGAACGCGATCGGCCTGTCGGCGGTCGAGCTGGTCGCGGTCGGCGAAGGCTTGTTGCAGGTGCGCGGCGTCGATCTGCTCGACGGCACGCCGATCCTCGACATCAAGCCGTACGTGCCCTATGCCGATGCGTTTCCCGACGCGCGCGCCGGCTGGATCGACGCGATCGACGCCAGCCAGGGCCGGCACTCCGCGCCCGGACCGCGCAAGCCGCGCCGTTGACGAAGTGATCGGGTTCACCGCTGTCGCGGCGGCCGTCCCTCGCGCGCCTTGTACAGGCGTCGATCGGCCTCGACCAGCCCGGCCTCCAGTGAGGCACCGGGCTCCACCGTGATCGAGCCCATGGTGAACCCGATCGGCGCCGCCGCGCGATCCGCATCGAGACGGCCGACCACGCTATCGGTCAGACCTCCTTCGGCCTCGCGCAGCAGCACCAGGAACTCGTCTCCGCCCAAGCGAATCACCGCATCCTGCGGCCGCACATGGCCGGTCAGGAAACGGGCCATGCCGATCAACACCTCGTCGCCACGCTGGTGACCATGGGTGTCGTTGACGTGCTTGAAGTGGTCGAGATCGAACACGATGCAACCCCAGCGCTCGGCATTGTCGACCGTCGTCAGCTCGGCCAGGTAACGCCGGTTGAAGCATCCGGTCAGCGGGTCGTGAATCGACCATTCGCGCAACTTGCGCTCCTGCAGGAAGCGCTCGGTGACATCCTGCGCGTGGCCCAGCACATAAGGATCGTCAGCGTCGTCATCCAGCACGTTGTGATATTGCCAGGTGTGCCGACTGCCGTCCTTGGCGATCAGCTCGAGGATGCCGGCATCGCTGTCCCTGCGCATGACCCGCAGCAGGTATTCGCGGAAGCGCGGATGCAACTCGGGCCGCATGAAATCGGTCAACGGACGGCCGATCATCTCGCCGATCGAATAACCCAGCGACCTGGCCGCCGCCGGGTTGACCGACAGCAGCACGCCTTCATGATCATGCGTGCAGATCAGCCCGAGGCTGTACTGGAACAGCTTGCGATAGCGTCGGTCGCTGGCTTCCAGGGCGGCCACCACGCGCGCGCGCAAGGTGACATCCTGCAAGGCTCCGGCGACGCGGCAGGCGCGCCCTTCCTCGTCATATTCCACCTTGCCGATCGTGCGCACGTGAATTTTTCGACCCTTGGCCGTGACCAGGCGCAATTGCAGATCCCAGCCCTCGCCGGTCGCCAGCGCCTTTTCCATCGCGGCGCGGATCACCGGCCTGGCATCCGGTTCGTAGAAGTCCAGTGCCTCCTGCATCGTGGGCCGGAAGCCGACAGCGACATCGTGGACACGGCAGGTCTGGTCGGACCACGTGAGCTGGTCGGTGCGCAGGTCCAGCTCCCATCCACCCACCCCGGCCAGTCGGCCGGTACGTTCCAGCAGCATCTCGCTGGCGTGCAGCTTCTGCTGCAAGTCCCTGGCGGTTTCCACCTGCTGGCGCAAGGCTGCCGATTCGTGCTGCTGGGCGGTGTGCTCGCTGATGGCATAGCGGCGCAGCTCCAGTGCCTCGCCGGCGGCTCGCGCCAGCTGCTTGAGCACTCGTCGCTGTCGATCATCCAGCGCGCCCGGCTCGCGATCGATCACGCACAACGTACCCATGCGCATGCCGTCGTGGAGCGTGATCGGCGCGCCGGCGTAGAAGCGGATATCCGGTGCGCCGGTGACCAGCGGATTGTCGGCGAAGCGCGGATCGTGCTGCGCATCGGCCACCTCCAGCAACCCGGAGCCCAGGATGGCATGCGCGCAGAAGGAGCTCTCACGCGGAGTCTCGCTGATTTCAGGCAAGCCGACATTCGACTTGAACCATTGCCGGTCGGCGTCGATCAGGCTGATCAGCGCGATCGGCCGGCCGGTCACCGCGGCCGCCGCCTTGGTCAGCGCATCGAACAGCGGCTCGACGCCGGTATCCAGCACGGCCAGCGCATGCAAGGTGGCCAGGCGCAGGTCTTCGTCAGCGGGAATGGCGGCAGCAGGCATACGGCGCAGCACACAAGTCGTGGATCACTACATGATGCCGATACCGTAGCAGGCGGTCTGTGAACCAGGTACCCGCATGATCGGGTCGCCATGCAACCGCCACGACAGCCGCCATGCGGGCACATGCGCGCCCGACGCGGCAGACGGTTTCACCGTTCAGGCGATCACAGCCGGTCAAGCAGCCACAAGACCAGCAGGATGATCACGATGGTACCGAGCACACTGCTGGGCCGTAGCCCCGGGAGCGCGAATAGCCCCACTTGGGCAGGCCGCCGACGAGGGCCAGGATCAGCACGATAATCAGGATGGTCATCAACATGGATCGTCCTCCGGGTGGTCGCCCGGTCAGGGACGATGCCCGCATCCTGCCCGCCCCGCCTGTCGGCGGCGCGTGACCGAGGACGCGGCGTGCATTTCACGCAGGTGGAATGATGCTCAAGGACATCGACCGCCATTGAGCGCGCTGTCGGTGTCGCAGGGCAGGTCCTTCCCCAACGGCGCCAGCGCGCCGTGGATCGCACCGATACACCGCACGAGGTGCTCGACACCATCGGACGCGATGACATTCACTCCGGCGCGGCGGTGATCGTTTTCGGTGTAGTCGAATACGGTGTAATCGACCCCAGCGCGAGTGAAGCTGACTTCCGCGCGATCCACCTGGAAACGGCTGTAATGCGCAAAGCGCAGTTCCCGCGCACCCTGCGTTGCCTGATCCGGAAACTGCAACTGCAACCGCGTTCGGGTGCCGTAGCGATATTGCAGGCTGGCCGGCAGGCTGCCGCACAGGCTGACGCCCGCGCGTCGCCCGGTGGCGCAGCTGAAATAGTCGTTTTCCGGCGCATGACACAGGTTGGCGCCGGCTGCGGGCGCCGCGGGTGCGGCCGATGGCAGGAGCACAAGCAGGAGCAGGAACGGAAGAGTTTTCACGCGGGCGGGCGATCGTCTCATGGCTGGTTTCCGTGGAGTTGCTTCGCTGCTGTCGCAGCGTGCGCCAAGCCGGGGAGCCGTTCACGACGGATATCCGCCGATCGCCCTGGCCGTTGCATCGTATCGCCAATCGCCGGCCGCGCCAGGACCTCCACGGCGGCACTTGTCGCGGCGCGACAACCGGCGCATAAGACCCCCGCTGTATTCCTGTCCGCTAGGAGCCTGTCGGGCTTTGATGGTCGAGGCGAGAATTCGGCTGTGTGAGGACAGACAACGACAATTCGCCGCCCCATAGTGGTTCTATGGGGCAAGAAATGGCGGAAATATGGGCCGCACAGCCGGATTCGCAGACCGGCCAATCAAAGTCCGACAGGCTCCTAGGCACCCGCAATGGGGAGGCTGCTCATGGCTCAGGTAACGCATACGCAAGGCCCGGCTCATCCGATTCCGCCGCAGGAGCAGGAGGCGCTGGCGGATCGGCGGCGCCTCAACGAAATCGACTGGAATCAGCCCACGATCGGGTTGGCGCTGTCCGGCGGCGGCGTGCGCAGCGCCACGTTCTGCATCGGGCTGTTGCGGGCGCTGGCGAAAAACGGTGTGCTGCGCCGCTTCGACTATCTGTCGACGGTGTCCGGCGGCGGCTATGCAGGCGCCGCGTTCGGCCGCCTGTTCAGCGCCAAGGTGAAGCCGGAGCAGGTCGAACAGGGGCTGGCCGACGACCAGTCGCTGCTGCTGTGGTGGCTGCGCAGCAATGGCCGCTACCTGGTGCCGGCCGGCGCCCGCGACCTGCTGCAGACCTGGGCCGGCCAGTTGCGTGGTTTCATCGCCACCCAGTTCGAGGTGACCACGCTGGCGGCGCTGCTCGCGTGCCTGATCGTGCTGCCGCATCTGCTGGGCTATGGCGGCGACGCCGGCAGCTTCTGGTGGCTGGCGACCCTGCTTCCGGTCTGGCTGGCCGTGTTCATGGCCTTCACCTACTGGTGGTCACGCGATCCGCAGGACGGCACGGTCTTCAACGATCTCGTCACCTGCATCAGCACCGCGCTCATCGCGGTGTACCTGCTGTGGCGACACATCACGATGCCCGCCGACATGCGGCATGGCCGAACCGCGCTGCTGGTGATCGGCGTGATCCTGCTGGCGGTACCGTTGGCGAGATTGTGGATGCTGCGCCGGCGCGCAAGCCCCGCGCAGGATCGGGTGCGTTATACCGTCGGCCTCAGCACGGCGCTGAAGTACGTGTTGTTGTTGCTCGCGCTCGGCGCGGCCGACCTGCTCAGCTGGTATCTCGCCGATCAGGTCGGCAACGGCTCACCACACGGATCGGTGCTGACCACTGCCGGACTGACGGCGATGCTGGTGGCAGTCGCCCGCTTCACCCTGCCCATGCTGCAATCGCAGGCCAACAAGAAAGGTGTGGCGCAGTTGCCGCTGGCGCTGCTGGCCAATCTGTGCGGACTGCTGCTGATCGCACTGCTGGCGCTGTTCTGGCTGAGTGCCCTGCAGTATTTCGTGTTCATGGCGCGCGTTTCGGCCGCCGAAACATGGATGCACTGGCTGGTCAGCTGGTTTCCGGCGCTTCCGCGGACACCGGCCAGCGAGGCATGGCTGCGCTGGTTGACGGTCTTCGTTCCCTGCCTGGCTTACATCGCCCTGACCGGTCGCAACCTGCAGCAGATCAACCGCTCGTCGCTGCATGCGTTCTATCGCTCGCGCATCGCACGCACCTATGTCGCGGTGGGCAACAGTCACGACCATCGGGCCGCGCACGAGGCGGTCCGCTTTCCGGTGTCGCCGCTGTCCGACAAGACTCCCGGCAATGCGGCCACGGTGAAGAAACTGACCGACCTGCTCGACGGCGACGACGTCGGCCTGCCCGCCTACGTTCCGCACGCGCACGGCGGCCCGATCCACCTGATCAATTGCTGCATCAACCAGACCATCGACGACCGCACCGACACCTACAACGCCGACCGCAAGGGCGTCTATCTCAGCATCAGTGCACTCGGCCTGGAGACCGGCACCCGACCGGCCCGGCCGCACGCGCAAACGGCCAGCTCGATCGGCCACACCAGCCTGGCCGAGTGGATCGCGATCTCGGGCGCCGCCGCCGGTTCGGGCATGGGCTCGCTGACCCGCACCGGCACCGCCGCGCTGTTTTTCCTGAGCGGGCTGCGGCTCGGTTATTGGTGGGCCAACCAGCTCGGTCGCAGGAGCTGGTCATGGTCGCACCTGGGCAAGACGCGCGCGGCGCTGCAGGAAATGCTGGCGCGCTTTCCGGGCCTGCAGAATCCGGTGTGGTACCTCTCCGACGGCGGCCACTTCGACAACACCGGCGTCTACAGCCTGCTCAAGCGCGAGCTGAGCCTGATCGTGCTGGCCGACTGCGGCGCGGATCCCAGCTACGTATTCGCCGACATGGAGAACCTGACGCGCAAGGCACGCATCGACATGGACATCGCGATCGACTTCATCGATCCGGCGAGCCTGCCGGTCAGCGCCGGCGCCGCCCTGTGCGCGCGCTTCGGCACACCGGACAGCATCACGCCCGATCCGGGCAGCCAGCACCTGCTGCTGGCCAGGATCAGGTATCCGAGCGGCGCCAACGGTTGCCTGCTGGTGGTCAAGCCACGACTGGTGTGCGAGCTGCCGCTGGATGTCGCCGGCTATGCCGACGGCCATCGCGATTTCCCGCAGCAGAGTACGGCCGAACAGTTCTTCAACGAGTCGCAATGGGAAAGCTACTGCCAGCTCGGCGAAACTCTGGGCACACCGCTCAACGCGGGCTTGCTCGACCTGCTGCCGTCGCTGGCCGCGGAAGGCGCGGTCGCCCGCGTCAGTGTGGTCTCCGGCGAAGAGCAGAAGGCGGCGCAGACCCGGCGCCAGCGCATCGGGGCAACCATCGGTGCCTCGCTGAGCCTGGGCGCCATCGCCACCGTCGCGGTGACGGGCTGGCAATCCTGGAATACGCACCAGCAGGAGGTCCGCACCGAACAGCAGGGCGCGCAGACCCAGCAGAGCGAGGCCGATGCGATCCAGACCGATCTGGAGGCGAACCTGGCCTACGACACGAAGATGCACGCCAGGCTGTATGCCTTGATGCAGAAATTCGAGCAATCCGGCAAGGCCGGCGGCATGCCGCGCATCATGAACCGGCTAGCCGACCAGTTGAATCATTCCTGTGGTCTGCTCGCTTCCGACAATCCGCTCGATCAGCGTTGCCTGCTGGACTATGCGGCCCTGCGCGCGGCGGCCACTGAGCCGTCGAACTGGCGGCGATCCATGCTCGGCTACGCCAGCGCCACGCCGCAGCCGCTGCTGCCGCTGGGCGCATGGTTCGGCAGCCTGCAATCCGGCGGGTCCACTCAGGTGGCGCGCAGCGCCCTGACGCCGAATTCACCCGAGGCTGTCGCCACTTCGCCCGCCGTGGCCGCCGCTCCGCCACCACCTCCGCCGCCACCGCCCGAGGCACTCGGGCCACCCAACCCGACCGTTCATGCGGGCCATCCTGGCGGCGCAGCGGCCAAGGCCTCTGCGTCATCGGCAGGAGGGACCGCCAACGTTTCCGCCCCACCTCGACCGCCACCATCCGGGGCACTCCCCTCACCCAACCCCGCCATTCGAGCGGTCCGCCCCGTCAACGCTGCCGTCGAGGAAGCGGCGCCCTCGGCAGGAACGGGCACTGCATTCGCCGGCACCGACGTCAGCCAGGCCTGCGGCGCCGCGGCGAGCGCGACGCCCGGGCCATTCGTGGTCTACATCCAGATTTACGACGAGAGCCAGCGCGCCATGGCCAGTCATCTGATGAGTCAGTTCGGCGCGTTCGGACTGAGCACGCCCGGTATCGAGAACGTGACCAATACCGCCCTGAGAGCCCGACACAGGCAGCCGGCGAGTTGGTCCCGCCCGGTGCTGCTGTACAACGCGTCCAACGACCAGGCCCAGGTGTGTGCCAGCGCGTTGGCGGGCTGGCTCGGCAGCCAGCCCGGTTTCCTCCAGGCGGCACCGACCCCGCTACCGCTGCCGACGCGCCTGCACGGCGACCCCAAGGTGATCGAATTCTGGATACCCGCCCCGGTGAGGTAACCCTGCGCGCGCCTCAGCGAAATCTTTCCATGCGACACGTATCGGTCGCCCCCGTCCCCTGCATGTCGACTGGAGTGTGCAGCATGATCAAACGTCTTTCCTCGCTGTTCGGCATGCTGGCGCTGCTGGGCTCAAGCGGCATCGTCCATGCGGAACAGCCCGCGGCAACCGCACCGTCCTTGGTAGTGGTGGAACTGTTCCAGAGCCAGGGCTGTTCGTCGTGCCCTCCGGCCGAAGCCAACCTCAACGCGATCGCAGGCCAGCCAGACATCCTTGCCTTGAACTGGAGCGTGACCTACTGGGACAACCTCGGCTGGAAGGACACCTTCGCCAGCGCCGCCTATACCGATCGCCAATGGGCCTATGCCCGGCATCACGGGCGCAACCAGGTGTGGACACCGCAAGTCTATATAGACGGCCAAACCGATCTGGTGGGCGTCGATCGCGCAAGACTGGACCAGGCGATCGCCCAAGCCAGGGCGCAGGGCCCGTCCGTATCGTGGCGCAATGACCAACTCAGCGTGGGCGCGGGCCAACCCGGTTCCCGCTGCGACGTGTGGCTGGTGCGCTACGACCCACGCACGCTGGAAGTCCCGATCGGTGCCGGCGAAAACCGCGGGCGCACGCTGCCGCAGCGCAACGTGGTGCGTGAACTGATCCATCTCGGCAGCTGGGATGGCAGCCCGCATTCGTATCTCGTGCCGCCATCGTCACACGATGGCCTGGTCACCGCCGCGCTGGTGCAGGTCGAGAACGGCGGCCCGGTTCTCGGAGCAGCCAAGGCATCACCGCTGCGTTGAGCAACAAAGACGACCCATGCCAAACCCGGTGGACTTCACGCCGATTGCGGCACGGTTCGGGAATCGTCGGCATCGGTATCCGCAACCGAACTGGCAAGACATGACCTGCGCTCGCGCAATTTCAGGCATGGCCTTTCGACCAGGTAATGCAATGCAGAACCCAACAGCAAGGCGGCAAGCCCATACATGGCGAAGGCCAGCAGCCCGTGCCCGTGCAACGTCGAAGCCAACGTCGCCTGCACCAGATGGAAGGCAATCTTGTGACTGAGATACAGACTGTAGGAAATGCCTGCCAGCCAGCCTGCGCCGGGCACGCTGAGGCGACCGATCAGGCTGGATCGATCCGCTCCGGCAAACACCAGCAGGGCAAAGCCGAACGAGAGCACGGGCCAACCCAGCGCATTGGCCAGCAGGCCGGTGCGATCGCGGAACAGCCACAACGCCAGTGCCGAAACCGCGAGGCCAGCGATCAGCGCGATCCCGGCGCGCCGTTGCAGGCGCTTCCACAGCGGCGCTCGATAGACCCGCAAAGCGGCCAGCATCACGCCCATCAGCAATCCGTCGAGTCGCATCCAGGTGGGATAGTAGATGTCCTCCACGAACCAGTTGCGCGGCGGGTTGAGCGCCGCGTCATGCAGCCAGACGCCACTGCGCAACACGATGCCCAGTGCGATCACGCCGATACAAATGGCAGCGAACTTCAGCGTCGATGGCCGGCGCACCAGCCACCACGCCAATAGCGGAAGCAGCAAGTAGAAATGCTCTTCCACGCACAGCGACCATGCGTGCGAAAACGTCTGATCACGGCCATAGTCGATCAGCAGGTTCAGGGTAAAGGTCGCGAACTGCCACCATGGCGCCAACCCGGACGCCTCACGCAGCACCGGAAACAGGACATAAATCCCCAGCACCACCACAAACGCAGGCAGGATGCGCCATGCGCGGCGTTCGTAGAAGCCGGCAAACGAAAACCTTTCGCCGCGCTGCAGTGGCCGTAACACCTGACACCCGATCAGAAAGCCACTGAGCACGAAGAAGATGTCCACACCGGCCCAGCCATAACGCGACAGCCACGCGAAGTGCGGGCCGAGACCGCCGACAATGAAGGAGTGAAACAGCATCACCCACACGATGGCGATGGCGCGCAGCAGATCGAGACCGGAGAGACGATGCATGGACCTCCTGTCATTACGAGGTTGTTGAGTTCGACAAACTGATTGCGCAAGCCTCGCCCGGGACTTCGACCGTCTGGCCTTGTCTACCTGGTACCCGGCACATAGGCCGTGCATTGCAACTCGACCCGCGCACCCAGCGCAAGACCCGTGGCGCCGGTCGCGCTGCGGGCGGGGAACGGCGGCTTGAAGTATTCCTTGTAGACGTTGTTGAAGGCTGGCCACTCCTTCATGTCGGCGAGGAATACCGTGCACGCCACCACGTCGCTCAGGGTGGCGCCGTGACGCTGCAATATCCCGCGCACGTTCTCGATCGCCTGCCGCGCCTCGGCCGTGATGCCGCCAGGCGCCAGGCCCATCTTGCCGGGCTGCGAGCCGATCTCGCCGGAGACGAACAGCAAATCGCCGGCGCGCACCGCTTCGGAAAACGGCAGCGTCTTCAGCACGGGATCGGGCGACGGGTAGAACTCCGCATGCGCGGCGACTCGCGGCGAGGTGGCGCCGGCAAGCATCGGCACAAGCAGGCTCATCAGCAGCGCAGCCAACGATAAGGGTCGATTGATCGTCATGAGCAGTGGTTCCCCGGCAGGCCACACCCGGTCGGGCGCGGTCTTCGGCTTATACATCCGAGCGCCCGGCCGGACAACGGCCGCTTTCCGCGCTTGCCGCAAGCACGAAGACCAATCATGCCTGCGGCATGAAGCCATCCGGATCGCCCCGAAGGGCTTCATGGTCTCGAATGGCGACTTCGATCAGTCGACGCTGCCATCCAGGCCGCGGCGCTTCAGCAGCGGTTCGATCTGCGGTTCGTGGCCGGCGAAATCTCGAAACAGCTGCAGCGCATCCTTACTGCCGCCGCGCGACAGCAGGGTCGCGCGGAAGCGGTCGCCGTTGGCGCGGGTCAGGCCGCCGTGCGCCTTGATCCATTCCACCGTGTTCGCATCCAGCACTTCGGACCAGATATACGCGTAGTAGCCGGCCGCATAGCCGCCCATGACGTGACTGAAGTACGGCGTGCGATAGCGCGGCGGCACCGGCGCGTAGTCGGTACCGTTTGCCTTCAGCGCGGCCGCCTCGAACGCCATCACGCCGTCGGCCGCGGGGACCTGGTCCGCGCCGATCTGGTGCCAGCTCTGATCGAGCATCGCCGAGCCGAGGTACTCGGTGGTGGCGAAGCCCTGGTTGAACTTCGAGCTGGCCAGCACCTTGTCCAGCAGTGCCTTCGGCATCGGCGCGCCGGTCTGGTAATGCTTCGCATAGTTCGCCAGCACGCTGGGCCAGTCCGCCCACATCTCGTTCACCTGCGAGGGGAACTCGACGAAGTCGCGCGGCACGCTGGTGCCGCTGAAATAAGGGTACTTCACGTTCGAGAACATGCCGTGCAGCGCGTGACCGAACTCATGGAACATCGTGGTCACCTCGTCCCAGCTCAGCAGGGTCGGGCCGCTGGTCGGCCTGGTGATGTTGAGATGATTCGCCACGATGGGCAGGTTGCCGGTCAGCGCGGACTGGTCGATGTAGGAGTTCATCCACGCGCCGCCGCGCTTGGATGGGCGCGCGTACATGTCGGCCAGGAAGATCGCCAGCTGCTTGCCGTCGGCGTCATGCACGTCGTAGACCAGCACGTCGGGGTTGTACACCGGCAGGTCGGTACGCTGCTTGAAGCTGAGCCCGTAGAGCTGGCCGGCGGCGAAGAACACGCCGTTCTCCAGCACGTTCTTCATCTCGAGGTACGGCTTCAGCTGGCTCTCGTCGAAGTCGTATTTGTCAGCGCGCACTTTTTCGGTGTAGTACGCCCAGTCCCACGGCGCGAGCTGGAAGCTCGGCTCGCCCCTGGCCGCCTGCTCCCGGTCGATCATCGCTTGCAGCGCCGCGCCTTCGCGCCTCGCGTTCGCCACCGCCGGCGGCGCCAGCTTGCCGAGCATGGCGTTGACCGCCTGCGGCGTCTTCGCGGTTTCGTCGGCCAGCACGTAGGCGGCCCAGGTCGGATAACCGAGCATCTTCGCCTTCTCCGCGCGCAGCTTCATCACCTGCGACACGATCGCGGTGTTGTCATAGGCGTTGCCGCGACTGCCGCGCGCGACCGATGCCTTCTGAAGGCGCTCGCGCAACGCACGGTTTTCCAGCTGCGCCAGTGGCGGCTGGCCGGTGGTGTTGAGCAGGGCGATCGCGTATTTGCCGTCCAGTCCCTTCGCCTTGGCGGCGGCCGCAGCCGCGCCAATCTGCGCGTCGGTGAGGCCGGCCAGTTCGCCCTTCGTATCGACCACCACGGCCGAGTCGTTTACCTCGGCCAGCACGTTCTGGCTGAACTTCGTGCCCAGCTTCGCCAGCTCGCCGTTGATTTCTTTCAGGTGCGCCTTGTCGGCATCGGACAGCCTGGCGCCCGCGCGCACGAAATCGGTGTGGTAGCGCTCGATCAGGCGCACGCTTTCGGCATCCAGTCCCAGGCTTCCCCGCGTGTCGTACAGCTTCTGGATGCGTGCGAACAGCGCCGGGTTCAGCATGATGGCATCGCGGTGCGCCGACAGCTTCGGCGCGTATTCGGCCTGGATCGCCTTGCGTGCATCGTTGTTTTCCACGCCGACCAGGCTGAAGAACACGGTCGAGGTGCGTTTGAGGATCTGCCCGGACTGCTCCAGCGCGATGATAGTGTTGCCGAACGTCGGCGCCTCCGCGCGCTGCGCGATGATGTGGACTTCCTGCAGCTGGTCGGCCATGCCGCGATCGAAGCCCGGCGCGAAATCGCGATCCGTGATCTTGTCAAAGGCGGGGTAATGCAGCGGCAGCGTGCTTTCGGCGAAAAACGGATTGCTGCTGGCGCTGGCGACCGCTGCCTGGGTCCGCTCGGGGCTGCGGGTCGACTCGCGCTTGTCCGAACCCGTATCGGCGAACGCCGCGACGGAACTGGTAAGCGCGATGGTCATCGCCAGGGAGAGGGAGGGTTTCATCGACATGAGCTCGGCATGGGGGAACCCCGATCCTACCCAATCGAGCCGGTCGATACCCATGACCAAAGCCATGGGTAACCGATTACGCGCGTGCCTGGCCTCTCCTCATGGCTTTTGCAGCAGGCCCTGCAATTTCAGGTAGACGCCGTTGCTCCAGCCGAAGCCGATCACGTTGGCCTTGTAACCCGCGCTGATCTTCACGTCGGCATTGCCGCTGGCCATGTTGTATTTCTCGCGGATGGTGCCATCGGCGGCGAAGCTGCGATCGATCGTGGCGGTGAACTCGCGCGCCAGGCGACGAGCGTCGGCGTGGAAGCCGTAGTCGTCCAGTCCCTTGATCGCCAGCCAGTTGGTCGGCGCCCAGCCGAACGGCGCATCCCACTGCGCGCCGCTGTCGTGATCGCTCATCTGCAGGCCGCCCTTGCGTTCGAACAGGGGCAGCTTGTTGCGCAGCGAGGCTGCCTGCTCAGGCGATGCGGCACCGGCCCACAGCGGATAGTAGCTGCTGACGAAGTTGTAGTCCGAGGGTTTGCCGGCGACGAAGTCGTAGTCCATGTACATGCCGCGATCCGCTCGCCACAAATATCGGTCGATCGCCTTGCGTCGCGCCTCGGCGGCCGCGGTCCAGCGCTTCGCGTCCGCGCTGAGTCCCAGCCGGACGGCGAAATCGTGCAGGTCGCGCTCGTAGCGATACAACAGGCTGTTGAGATCGACCGGTGCATAGTGGTGGGTGGAACCGCCGAACGGGCCCATGCGGAAGGTGGTGTCGAAACCGGACTCGCGCATCGCGCGGTCGCCAAGGAAATAATCGGCGCGCAGGCGATAGCCCTTCGACCACGCACCGGCGCACACTATCGACGCCTGCACGTCGCAGCTGGTTTTCTTCAGCGTCGCCACTTCGGCCGCATCAGGGTGCTGCGACGCCTTGATCAGGTAACCCGGATCCTGCCGTGGATGCGCCAGCAGCCAGTCGATTACCCCGCGCAGGTAATCGCTGTCCTGCATTTCCAGCACCGGACTGGGGCCGCCGTAGCCGTAGTAGCGCGCGAGCCCGGTATCGCCGGCGCGATGTTCGGGCCGCGTCCAGGTCGCGTGATCGCGTACCGCCTGCGGATAAGCCTGGCGCAACCACGCGGTGGCAGCCGCCTGGTCGGGAAAGCTGGCCGGATCGTCGAGCACGGCGCGGATCATCGAGGACAGGAACGGCGGCTGCGAACGGGTCAGGTAGTAGCTGCGATTGGCGTTGAGCACCGCGCCGTAATGCGCCACCTCGAACAGCGCGTTGTCGACCATGCCCCGCGCCAGCGCCTCGCGGTGATCGGCAACCAACCCCAGCACGATGAAATAACTGTCCCAGCCATACATCTCGTTGAAGAAGCCGCCTGGCACCACGTACGGGTTCGGCAAGTACAGCAGGCCCTGCCGCGGCAGCCGCGCCGGCTGGAAGTCGCCGAGCTGGCGGATGACCTGCGGCAGCACGCGCACGTCGACGTGGCAGTGCCGGACGATCGCATCCAGTCCGGGCGGCTGCGGCAGGTCGGCAGGCAGGTACAGCAGCGGCCGGGTGCCGACCTTGCTGTCGGCCAGCGCCGAGCAATCGTCCATCGAGCGGGTCAGCGTGGACCAGGCATGGTCGATGTAGGTGCGCGTCTTCTGCGCATCAGGCGCGGCGGCCGGTGCGGTGGCGGCGAACATCAGCGACAGCGTGGCTGCGATCAATCCCGAAAATTTTTTCATCAATCTCTCCACTGCCATGACTGACGGCATCGCACGACCAGCTCAAAGCGGGTCGGCGTGCGTCTGGAAGAAAAGCTGCAGGAACGCCTGGCGCGCCGCACCCCGATCGACTTCGGTGCCGGTGTGCGCCGCGATCACCTGATGCAGCAGCCCACCGTCCGATTCACGCACGGCAGGCCAATGCGGCAGGCCTGCCCCGTTCGGGTTGCCGGTCTTGATGAACTGCGCGAAATAGCCTTCCATCGTCGCGGAAGTCCGCCGGTCGGCAGCGGTCCAGGCGTAGACCTCGTTGCCGGCGAGGTTGCCCAGCGCATACTCGATCTCGCCGCTGTGCACCGCACCGGTGTCCGGCTGTTCGCCCGGCGCCGGATGGCGCTTCGCCGGGCGTGGCTGGGCAAAATAGTAGAAGTAGACCGGTGCACGGCTGTGCCGCCACTGCAGATCCATCCAGCGCCAGGTGGTGTGGGCGATGAAGAAGTCGCCGGCCAGCGCGGTGGCCGAGCGCTCGACCTCCGCCTCGCTGTTTCCCGGGTACAGCGCCAGCGCCTGCTCCGCCTGGTTGCCGAACAGCTTGCGCAATGCCGCGCGGTAATTTTCCGGCGTGGGTGGCTGCTTGTTCAGGATCGCGGTGTAGAACCCTTCCTGCGAATTGGAGCCCAGCAGCAACGGCACCTGTGCCTGTTTTCCGCGCGCCATGGTGACCGCCGGCGGTTCGCTCAGAAACCAGCCGTCCACGTCGACATCCGCATCGCCATCCTGGTCGCGCGTGGCCTGCAGCAGCTTCTCCGCCGGCAGCGCGCGCAGGGCGCTGAGCGAATCCACGCCCAGCTTTCGCGCAAACGCCGTGCCCTTCTCTTCCATCTTGGCCAGCGACAGCGGCGCGATCGGGGCGATCAGCGCACCGCTCTCGCCGATGGCTCGTGCGAACAGGCCGCGCGAAAGCGGCGAGGTCATCAGCGCACTCACCGCAATCGAACCGGCCGATTCACCGGCTATCGTCACCTGCGCCGGATCGCCGCCGAAGCGGGCGATGTTGGCGCGTACCCAGCGCAACGCCGCCACCTGGTCGAGCAGGCCATAGTTGCCGGCGGCGTGTCGCGGCGATTCGTCGGCCAGCGCCGGCAGCGCGAAGAAACCGAACACGCCGAGACGGTAGTTCACGGTGACCGTGACGATGCCCTTGCCGGCCAGGCTGGCGCCGTCATAGCGCTTCTCCGAGCCGTCGCCGGCCACGAAGCCGCCGCCGTAGAAGTACACCAGTACCGGCAGCTTGCCGGTGGCGTGCGCCGGTTTCCAGACGTTGAGATAGAGACAGTCCTCGCTCATGCCGTCGGCGCGAAACACCATGTCGCCGAACAGCGGCAGTTGCATGCAGCGCGGCCCGAAATCCCGCACCTGGCGCACGCCGCTCCACGGCTTGACCGGCTGCGGCGGCTGCCAGCGCAATGCACCCACCGGCGGCGCCGCGTAAGGGATGCCCTGGAACTCCTCAAGCGGAACGGCACCCGCCGGCGCACTCCTGCCTTCGATCCAGCCATCGGCCAATTGAATCCGCGGCTGCGATGACGGCTCGATGGCCTGGGCCACCGGCACCGCAAACAGCAGGCACAGGGCAAGCACCGCAGCAGCGCGACTCCCATTCCCGGCACGACGCAAGACCGACAACTCCGACATGGCAACATCCCGGGAAAGACCGATCTGCAGCCTAGAACATCTGCGCCCGTCGGGCCACGCCGCCGGATGGACCAGCCGTGCCGCGAAGGAGGAATTCAGCCGTTGCTGCCGGCGCAGCGCGCCGCGTCGATCCGTTGCGCGCAGTGGGCCTGCGTGGTGGCGACGCTTGAAGCGGATGGTGTCGCACCCGTCATCTGCACGGCGGCGGGCTTGGCGGTCAGCATGGCGCCCATGACCAGCGCGCAGATGCCGAAGCAGGCCACGAACAGCGTGCCGAGTATCATTGATTCGAATTTCATGCGATGTCTCCGTGATGGACCAAAGGCCCTGTGCTGTCCATGGAGCAATCGCCGTGCCAACCGGCATCCGGCGCCAAAATCCTTGAAATGACGCGGTCGCCCGACCTTCGAACCACCGCGCCAGGTTGTCCGCGGACAGCAGCGCCGTCGTTGGCGGACAGTGGCGGGACGCCTGCCCGCAAGCCGTGATCAGGAACCGCCGGCGCTCCGCTCGCGGGCGAGCAGGTCGACCAGGTGGCGCTCCACGTCGAACACGTGCGGATCGTGTGCGTCGAGCTCGCGCAACGCGGCGGCGAGCTGCAGCAGATAGTCCCGGTTTGGTCCGCTCGGGCCGGATGACGCGGCGATATGGCGGGCGATCTCGGCCTCGGGTGCCGGTCCGAGGAACGCCGCGTTCTCTTCAGTGGCGATGTACACCAGGCCCTCGGCCTGCTCGCCGTTGCCGAGATCAAGCTGGGTGGCAAAGCGCAGATAGCCGTTCTTCTCGCGCACATCGAGCTGGGCAAACACCGCCGGCGTGATCAGGTAGGCCATGCCGATGCACACGGCACCCGGTTCGCGGATCAGGGTCACCACGCGACCTGGTGCTTCCGGCGTGCCGCGATGGTCGTGCGAGCCCTGCCAGAAGCGCCTGACCCAGTGCCGGATGCATGCCGCGCGCCGCTCGATGTACGGGAAATCCACCTTGTAGATCAGCGAGCCATAGCCGAACAGCCACACCGGCGCCTGTCCGGCATGGCTATTCAGACGGCGATTGGCCTCGCGGGTATCCACGGACATGTTCGGGTTTTCGGCAACGACACGGTGGCGTCAGTATCGTGCGTCGGCGCGGCGGGCGTCGAATGCCGTGCCTCGCCTTCACGCCTGGTGGTACGCAGATTTCCGGTCACGCTCCATTAACATACCACCAAGTACATTAATGGCATGTCGTGAGACACCGCTCCCACCGTGCGGCGAGGCTCCCCCTCCTCCTCCACACATGCACAGATGGATCCCCCCGAACCCGCAGACTCCCCTCTGCGGGTTTTTTGTGCCGCTCTCGTTTCCGGCGCCGACCCCTTTTCGCCCAGGGACCACCAGGCGCTTGTCGCATCAAATGCGAATGGATATCATTAGCGAAATCTCCGGAGATTGCCCTTGAACCATTTCTTGCATCGCTATGGCACGCCGCTGACCGCGGGCCTGTTTGTCGTGTCGGCAGTGTCGGGCATCGCGCTGTTCTTCCACTGGGCGCCGCGCAGTTTCCACGCCATGCACGAGTGGCTCAGCATGCTTTTGCTGGCGCCGCTCGCCTTGCATCTGTGGAAAAACTGGAAGCCGCTGGTGGCCTATGCCACGCGCCGGACCTTGTACATTCCGCTGGCCTTGTCGGTGGTCGCGGCGGTGCCGTTCGCCGTGCTGGCCGCCAAGGGTGGTGGCCGCGCAGGCAGTCCCGCATCGCACACCGTGGCGCTGATGACCGAGACGAGTCTGATCGACCTGGCGCCGGTGTTTCGTTCGACCCCGGAAGCCTTGCTGCGACACCTGCAGCAACGCGGATACAAGGCAAGCTCGACCGGGCAGTCGCCAAGCACGATCGGCACCGCATCCGCCGCGCCCGCCAGCGAGATTCTCTTCTCGATGATGCCCGAGCGACGCTCGGTACCGGAGGCAGGTGCAGCGGCACCGTAGCCGTGTTGCGGACGATGGAAGCCGGAGAAACCTACCGGGCAAGCATGCGGCGAACCCGCGACTCCGGCTTCAACGCGGCGCGCCACCCGCCGCGCGGTGCGCCAGCGCAAAATCGATCGCCGCGCCCACTGCCGCCACCTGGGCGGCATTGCACTGCTCCGGCGTGGCGCGGGGGCTGTCGGGATAGACCTCGGTGGTGGTCTTGTAGGGGGCGCCGGTAATGCCTGCGCAGAGGCCCAGCTGGCTGAGCTGATACTGGATGACGCCCGGCGCCACCACCGGCGAACCGATGATCTCGCCGCGTTCGTCGGCCGGCGCAATGTGGGCGACCCTGGCTACCGCATCGATGATCGCCTGCTGGAACGCGGGTTGCGGGTGCGCGCTGTCGTCGACCAGATAGAAGCCGTCGGGGATTTCGCCCGGCACGAAAGCCACGCCGTCGCGCGCCGCCAGCGCCGGACGAAACTCGGACTCGTCGGTGTCGGTGGTTTCATGCAAATCGACGTGCACCAGCACGCGCTCGCCGACCGGCGCGACCAGGCGCATCAGCGCGGCCGATTCCTGCGCCGGGCTGTTCTCGCGGAACGAACGATTGGGATCGAGGGCGTCTGCATTCCAGCGGTGAATCCGCTCGTAACCCCATGGGCTGACGCACGGCACGACCAGCAGATTCACCCGCCCGGCATAGCTGGCCGCCTTCGTTTCCACGAATTGCAAGGCGCCAAGCACGCCGCTGGTCTCGTAACCATGCACGCCGCCGGTCACCAGCACCACGGGCAGGTCGTCGCGCCAGCCCCGGCTGCGGATCGCAAACAGCGGGTAGCTCGCGGAGGCGTATTCCAGCGCGCCGTACGGCGACACGTCGAACTGCGCGCGCAGCTCGTCGACCCTGCGCAACACGTCGGTGGCATAGCTGCGCCGGACCGACTGTCGTGACCGCCAGTCGGCGATCTCGGCCTCGCCCCAGCGTTGCCCGGGCGTACCGATCGGATAGAAAGCCTGGATCGTCATCGTTCTTTCCATCGCCAAGTCATGCCGGAAACCGGAGTATCCGGACTCAGGCCCGGACCTCCGCCGTCACGGCTTCGCGCCGCCGCCGGTGGCGCTGGGGCTCGGCAGCGGTTCCAGGTTGAAGCTGATGGTGGTGATCTTGCCGTCCAGGCCGTGCACGACGTCGGCGGTGAGGTCATTGGTCGTGTTGCCGCCAAGCACCGAATCGCGGTTCAGCAGGAGACCGCAGTGATGGTTCTTGTAGCTGGCGGCGACGAGCGGTTGCGCCTCTTCGCCGATCCGCTGCATGGCCTTGGCGCGAGTCAGCTGGATGCGTTCGTTCAACTCGCTGGCCTGGCTCTGGAACGTCTGCATGCGCTGTTGCAGCGCCTCTCCCTGCTGCTTGCGCGCCGCCTCGCTCAGGGACGTCGCCTTTTGCTGGAAGCTCTGGATGTCCGCTTCGATGGGCTTGCGCTGACTGGCCAGCTGATTGCGCGATTGATCGGCCAGCTGGCCCAACCGTTCGCTGGCAGCCTGCCCGACCTTGGATTGGGCAAACACGGCCTCGCGCGAGAGCATGCACACGCCAGGCACGGGGCTGCCACCCAGCTCGTCGGCGGCGTGCGCGCGCGACACGGGGAGAGCAGCCAGACCGGTCACGGTGATGAGCGAGGCGACGAGCGAGGAACGAAGCAGATTCATGATGGGCAGTCCCGGGTGGTTGAGTTCATGCGATCCATCGACCCCCACGATGGTCCCGCAGTTCCCCAGCATAACCGATCACTGCATCTCAACGGCGCGGCGACCCGCCTGTTCCGGCGCCTTGCATCCCCTGCACCGCCTGCAGGTTCGCCGCCCGCACGGCCTCGACAAACCCGCCAAACGGGATGTCGGTGATCCCCACCAGGCCGACATGGCTGTTCTCGCCATCGAGCAGCCGTCCACTCACCGGCTGGTCGGCGTACTGGAACCAGTGCACGCCGACCACTTGCGGGTCGCCCGCGGCGGCGGCCACGAACCGCGCATAGGCCGGCCCACGTTGCGCCTCGCTGGCCACCGATACCACACCACTACCGAACGGACCGCGATCGGCCGAACCGAAGTGAAATTCGCTGATCAGCACGGGCTTGTCGAGCTTGCGCATGGCAGCGGCATCGAATCCGTGCTGCGGCAGATCGGCGTAGATATTGAAACTCACCACATCGCAGTATTGCGCGCACGCGGCGACTGCTTCCGGCGTGTTCACCGCGAAGCGGCCACCGAGGAACAGGTGGTGCGGATCGTGACGGTGGATCGCGGCGGCCACGGTGTGGAAATAGGTGTCGGCGTAACGGCGCAGCCACGCGCTGTAATCGCGCGCGATTGCCGGGTGCGCTTCGCCCGGTTGCGGCGCCCGGTAGCCGGTGGTTTCCAGTTCGTCCCACGAGGTCAGCGCGATGCCCCAGGCGGAAGCGAGTGTCTCGGGCGAGACGTACTGCTTCCTCAGCATCGCGATGAGGGCCTGTTTGGCCGGGCTGCTCGCCTCGCCAGCCAGCGTGCCCAGCGCCAGCCCCCAGCGGCCCTGCGGCCCGGTGCCGGCCCATGCCAGTTCGTTGTCGGCAAAGTAGCCAAGCAGGTATGGATCATCGCGCACGCCGACGCTCGCCTTCGCCACCGCCGCGTCGGTGGCTTGCACGAAGCGCGGGTCGAATGGATCCGGCATGCGACCCCAGTAGTCGTAGCCACTGGCGACGTTGGCGTAGTCGCCGGCGATATTGATCGAGCGCGTGTACGGCAGGCGGTGCGCCTGCCCCAGTGCGGGATCGCTCCAGTTGCCGATGGTGTTGAAACCCCACGCCTGCAACCGGTCCAGGCTGCGGCTGCGCCACGCGGCGAGCCAGCCGCCACCGTCGATGCGATACAGGTTCGCGGCGTAGAAGTCGAACCAGCGGCCATGGTTGTCGCCGATGCCGGCGCTGGCGCCCTGATCGATGCGCCGGCTGTCGCCGTTGCCGTAAAACCCGGCCCACGCCCCACTGTCCGCCGGCAAGTCGCGGAACATGAACGCGCGGCCTTCGACGTAACTGCGACCTCCATCGGGCGCGACCGCGTTCACGCCCAGCGAGAAGAAGGCGCCACCGGCGGGAGTGACCAGCTGCCAGCGGCCATCGCGCTGCTGCGTGTGGAACCACCCCGTCTTGTCCAGGCCATGGACGTCCAGACGTCCACCGTAGGCATCCAGACCCGATCCGGGCGGTGCGACCGGCGCGGTTTTCACGGCAGCCTGCAAGGCGGCATCGGTGGCGATCTTTTCCGGCCAGCTGGCGCGAGTGAACTGACCGTAGCGATCGACGATGCCGGCATACGCATCATGCAGCGTGGCGGTGCCTGGCGCGGTACCGACGGCGCCGAACAGCAGGGTCTGTGCCGTCTGCGGCGCGGGCACTTCCAGCCGGATCGCGCTGACCTGGTGCAGGTCCAACTGGCCCTCGACCGTGGTTGCCAGCAGGGTCGGTCGACCATCCTCGTCGAACGGCATCGGCGGACCGACCTGCATCCCCTGCTGCCGCGGCGAGGTCGCCTGCAGCGGAACCACCACGGTCTGCGCCGGCCCCGCCGGTACGCCGACGGTGGCCAGCAAATGCTGGCCACCGGCCATGCCATCGATCTCGATGCGCAAGGTGACCGCCCATGGCATCGCGTTCTGCACACGCAGGTGCAACGCACCCTGGCCCGACCAGTTCCAGATGCCGGTGGCTGGCGCCAGCACGATCTGCGGACGCGGCGCCGGCTGGAAGGCATAGCGCTGCTGCGCCACCCCATCGCTGGCGCGCTCGACCGCGCCCACGCGCTGCACTTGCTCAAGACTGACGCGACGGTCGGCATGCCCACCAGCAAGGTCCGGCAGCTCAGGCGACGGTGACGCATGACAAGCGCCCAATCCGATCAGGCACAGCAGGATCAGCACGACAGGTTTCATGGCCACGGCTTGCGAGGTGATGACGCCATTATGCGATACGGCCGTCAGGCCACACGTCGACGCGACCACCACCGCCAGCCGTAATACACCGGCAGGCCCAGCGCGATGATCAGCAGGCTCATGCCGGCATCGCCGGGGTTGGCGATCGCGGTGGCGGCGATCACGCCCAGCACGGTGACCACGAATACCAGCGGCAGCAGCGGAAACAGCGGTACGCGGTACGGCGCTGGTTCGTCCACGAACTTCCAGCGGTACCAGAACAGGGTGCCGATGCCGAACGCATGGCCCAGCCATTCGCCCACCGTGGTGTAGTCCACCAGCTGGCCGAAGTTGCCCCACAACACCAGTACCACCGTCCACGCACCGAGCAGGACCAGCGCGACGTGCGGCGCGCGCGTGCGCGGATCGATGCGACCCACCGCACGAAAGAACAGGCCATCCGCGCTCATCGTCTGGATCACGCGGGCGCCACCGGCGATGGCGATGCTGCAATAGCCGAAGGTGGAGCAGGCGATGCCCACCGCCATCAGCCTGGCGCCGCTGGCGCCGAACAGCCGGCTCATCAGATCCGCTGCCGGCGCCTGACTGGCAGCCAGGCCCGCATGGCCCAGCCCGGCCAGATATGCCACGTTGGCCAGTACGTAGCACAGCACCACGCCCACCATGCCCATCGCCAGCGCGCGTGGCAGCGTACGCTGCGGATTGCGGACTTCGCCGGCCAGGTCATTGAGGTAGTGAAAACCGCCGTAGGTGAACAGCACCGGCAGCAGGGCGCCCACGAAAGCGCCGTTGCTGACCGCATGCGTGCGATCCACCGCCAGCAGGCCACCCAGCTGGCCATGCGCCAGCACCAGGCCCACCACCACCAGCAGCGCGATCGCCGCAAGCTTCAGCACCGAGAAGATGTTCTGCATCAGCGCGCCGGCGCGGATGCCGAACAGGTTCACGCCCACGATGAACACGATCGCGCCCACCGCCGACGGCTTGATCCAGAGATCCGGCAGGCCGATCGCCCTGCAGAAATAATCCGCGAACGTGGTGGCCACCGCCGCCACGCTGCCGGGATAGTTGATCAGCGCCATCGTCCAGCCGAACAGGAACGCCGGCAGCATGCCGAACGCCTCGCGCAGGTAGAGGTAGATGCCGCCCGCGTACGGTCGACGCGAACCAAGCTCGGCGTAGCACAGCACCCCGGCCAGCGTGAGCAGGCCGCCCAGCACCCACAGCACCAGCAGCGGCAGGCCCGAGCTGGTGCGCTCGGCGACCGTGGCCGGCGTGCGGAAGATGCCCGCCCCGATCACGCCGCCGATGACGATCATCGCGGCGTCCCAGGTGTTCAGGCGACGGGCATAGGCATTGGCGGGTTCGGTGAGCATGGCGGCTACCTTGCCATTGTCCGGGCAGTTTCGACCAGTCCCATCGGCCATGCCGGACGCTATGCTTCCCCGACCAATCCGTTCCGGCGAATCACCGGCCTGCCGAGGTCCTGCGCGATGCACAAGTTTGCTCTCTTCACGGCGGGACTGATCGCACTCCTCCTGGCCGGCTATCTCAGCTACCTGCACTACGTCAAGGCCCGCTCGCTGCTGCAGGCCTGGGCCGACGCCAACGACTACAAGATCCTGCATGCGCGCCGCAACAGCCTGCTCATGCCGCTGGGCATGTATTTCAGCACCTCGAAGTACCAGGTGGTCTACCACGTGGCGGTCTACGACGCGTCAGTCAAGCGCATTCGTTCCGCCTGGGTGCGGCTGGGTACCTACTGGACCGGGTCGATGGATGGCGACGCCATCCAGGTGACGTGGGAGCATGAAGGTTGACCGGCCGTTTCGCCGGACCACCACCACGCTCATGCTGGCGGGGATGAAGAGAATCCTTGCAGGCATCCCCATCCCCTTCATGCCTATCCCCTTCATGCCGTCATCCGGTGACCCTGAGAAATGAACTCCGCCATGTCTGACCGTCCCGTCACGCGCCGGATCGCCTTAGCCACCTGCGCCGATCTGCCGTCGATCCAGCACGACGATGCGCATCTGGCGGCATCGCTGGAGCGCCTTGGCATCCAGCCGGCGTCCTGCATCTGGAATGACCCCGCGGTCGACTGGTCGTCATTCGACGCCGTGCTGATCCGCACGATCTGGGACTACTACAAACACCACGCCGCCTTCATCACCTGGCTTGACCGGCTCGACCGGCTCGGCATTCCCACCATCAACGACAGTCGCGTGCTGCGCTGGAACAGCGACAAGCGCTATCTGCTCGACCTGGCCCGGCATGAGGTCGCGATCATCCCGACCCGCGTGGTTGGCGCCCATGAACTGATCGACGCATTGGCGGCGATGTCCGCGCAACCGGTGGTGATCAAGCCGACGATCAGCGGCGGCGCCTGGCATACGCTGCGCGGCAACGCCGACGATGCGACGTTCCTGCAGGCGGTGGCCAGGTTGCCGATCGAGCTCGACTACCTGGTGCAGCCGTTCGTGCCGGAGGTCGTCAGCGCCGGCGAATGGTCGCTGCTGTACTTCGCGGGCGGGTTCAGCCACGCGGTGCTCAAGCGGCCAGCCAGCGGCGACTATCGCGTGCAGAGTGAACATGGTGGCAGTGTCGAGCCGGTCGAGCCGGTTGCCGCGACGTTGGCCGCCGCCGAACAGGCCTTGGCCGCCGTCGCCGCGATGGGATACGGCGATCTGGCGTATGCGCGCATCGATGGGGTCGTCTGCGACGACCGTTTCCTGATCATGGAGCTGGAGCTGCTCGAGCCGTCGCTGTTCCTGGACGGGCAGCCGCAGGCGGCCGAGCGCTTCGCACGGCAGCTGTCCGCGCGACTGGACCGGCTGCATCCGGACACGCCAGCCGCCGGCGAATGCCTGTTTTCGTATGGCACCTTGCAGACCGCCGCGGTGCAGCTGGCCACGTTCGGGCGGCAGCTCGCCGGTCAACCCGATCGTCTGGACGGCTATCGTCGCGAACTGATCCGCATCGACGATCCGCACGTTGTCGCCACCAGTGGCGCCAGCCACCATCCGATCGTGCACCACAGCGGCAACCAGGACGACCGGGTCAGCGGCACCGTGTTCCGCCTCAGCGCCGCCGAGCTGGCCCGTGCGGATGCCTACGAGGTGGACGACTACCGCCGCGCCGCCGTCACGCTCGCCTCCGGCATCCATGCATGGGTCTACGTCGGCGCCACGCCGGCATCCCTCGCCGAACCATGATCGCCACCACTACCATCGACCCGACCCCCCAGAGCACACGGGCATGAGCGACAGCGCCGCACCGAGCCACGATCCCGACCAGTTGCCGAAGCACACCACGCCCACCTGGGAGGTCGAGTTGCTGATCTCCGGCGTGGCCGTGTTCGCCATGTTGCAGTTGCCCGGCTGGCTGGATAACCAGCTGTTCGCGCTGTTGCCGCGGCTGAGCACCGATCTCGCCGGAGTGGCGTTGCCGCTCTACATCTACCTGAAGACTGCCGCGGTGATCTTGGCGGTGACGTTTGCCCTGCACCTGCTGTTGCGTGCGCACTGGATCGCCCTGGTTGGCATGCACTCGGTCTACCCCGACGGCGTACTCTGGGAAAAGCTGCGCATGGGCCCGGTGCAGCGCGAAATCGACCAGCACCGGCACGGTTCCGCCGCCGACTCGATCGAACGCGCCGACAATCGCGCCACCGTGGTGTTCGCTATCGGCGTGATGCTGGCGACCAAGTTGCTGATCATCAGCCTGGTGGTCGCGGTCACGTTCGCGCTGGTCATGGCCGGGCTGACCCTGGCCGGCCTCCGCGTCGACATGTTCCTGGTATTCAGCTTGTGCCTCGCGACCCTGATCCTGCTGTTGTTCGGCGCCCACGAGATCGACCGCTGGTTCGGTGCCAGGCTGCGTGAGGGCGGTGCCGCGCGACGCGGACTGGCGGTGATCTTCAGGTACTCCGGGCTGTTCGGCATCAGTTACCGCTCCGAGGTCATGTCGTTGCTCGCCAGCCACAGCAACGAGCGTCGCATCAATCGCCTGATTCTCGTCGTGTTCGCGGTGTTGTTCACGGTCGTGACGTTCGGCCTGAACTCGATGAAGAAGCCGCTTCAAGCCGGCAGCTACGGGCTGTTCCCGCGCAGCGTCGACGACTCCCGCACGTTGCGCAGCAACTACTACGACGACCAGCGCGATCCGCTGCACGGTCCGACAACCCCGTTCGTGCAAAGTGCGGTGATCGATGGACCTTACCTGCGCTTGACCGTACCGTACCAACCGCAACAAGACGCGCCGGCCATCGTGCATCATTGCACCGCTGCGCTGGCACTCCCCGAAGGCGACGCACGCGGCGACGCCCTGCTTGAATGCCTGGTGCGCCTGCGCGCGGTATCGCTCGACGGAAAGCCGCTGACCACCCTGCACTATGACGTCGGCAGCGATCCGCGTACCCGTCGCCCCGCGCTGCAGGCGATGATCGACGTGCGCTCGCTGGCCAGCGGTCGCCACGTGCTGCGTGTCGAGCGCGCGCCCGGGAATGATGGTGCGACCAAGGGCAACAACGCTGACATGATTGTGTTCTGGCGTTGAACAGGAGTCCGCCGCCGGAGTGGTACTGGTACGGTGCACGTCACTGCTGACACGCCACGGCAACGGCCGCCTCTAGAATCGGCACTACAGCGTTTCCCGGTTACTCACGTGTCCGCATCACCGCGAAAAATCCTGCACATCGACATGGACGCGTTCTACGCGTCGGTGGAGCAGCGCGACGATCCCTCGCTGCGCGGCAAGCCGGTGGCGGTGGCCTGGCGCGGCGCGCGTTCGGTGGTGTGCGCCGCCAGCTACGAGGCGCGCGTGTTCGGCGTGCGCTCGGCGATGCCGGCGGTCAGCGCGGAGCGGCTGTGCCCGCAACTGGTGTTCGTGCCGCCGGATTTCGTGCGCTACAAGGCGGTGTCGCGGCAGATCCGCGAGATCTTCGCGCGCCACACCGACCTGATCGAACCGTTGTCGCTGGACGAGGCGTATCTCGATGTCACCGCGACCAAGTCGCGCCTGCCCTCGGCCACCGCCACCGCCGAGGCGATCCGCGCGGCGATCCGCGAGGAAACCGCGCTGACCGCCTCGGCCGGCGTGGCGCCGAACAAGTTCCTGGCCAAGATCGCCTCGGACTGGAACAAGCCCGATGGCCTGTGCGTGATCCGCCCGCACCAGGTCGAGGCCTTCCTCACGCCGCTGCCGGTGGGCCGACTGCCCGGCGTGGGCAAGGTGATGGAAGCCAAGCTGGCGGCACTGGGCATCGCCCGCGTCGGCGACCTGCGTGCGTTCGCGCTGGCGGCACTTGAGCAGCGCTTCGGCCGCTGGGGCCGGCGCCTGCACGAACTGGCGCACGGCATCGACGAACACGCGGTGCAGCCGGAACGGCCGACCCTGCAGATCTCCGCCGAAGATACCTTCGAGCACGACCTCAAGCTGGACGAACTCGAACCGCATATCCGCCGGCTCGCCGACAAGGCATGGGCCGGCTACCAGCGCGAGCACGAGCGCGTCGCACGCACCGTGGTGCTGAAACTGAAGACCGCCGACTTCCACACGCTGACCCGCAGCCTCACGCCACCGGCGCGGCCGACCTCGGCCAGCGAGGTGGCCGGCATCGCCTGCGCGCTGCGCGAACGGGTCGAACGTCCGGGCAGCAGTCGCTATCGGCTGGTCGGCGTGGGCCTGGCCGGCTTCGTCGATCGCGACAGTTATCAGGCGCAGACGGACCTGTTCGACACGCCCACGATCTGACTCGCAACGCCACGCAGTCAGCTCAGGAGAACACGATGCTGGCGATTGCGCCGTTGGTGTCGCTGCGCGGGCGCATCGACACGTCCCAGCCGTACAGTTCGCACAGGCGGCGCACGATCGCCAGGCCGAGGCCGGCACCGCTGCCGCCGGCACCTTCGCCGCGCACCCCGCGCTGGAACAGGCGCTCGGCATCTTCCGGCTTGATCCCCGGGCCGGTGTCGATGACCTCGATGCGGCCGGCGCCGACCTCGACGCGCACGCTGCCTTCGAGCGTGTACTTGATCGCGTTGCCGATCAGGTTTGTCAGCGCCACCGACAGCACCGATGCCGGCGCGTTGACGCTGACCGGATCGAGCGCCGCCAGCTCGATCGTCAACGGCTTGCCGCGCATCTGCGGGCGCTGGCTCTCGATCACGTCGGCAGCAACCTTGCCGACCTCGGTGGTCTCGCCGCGGGTGGGGCCACGCCGTTCGGCACGCGACAGCAACAGCAGCGCCTCGATCAGCTCGGTCGCCTGGCGCGAGGCGCGCTCGATCCGCTTCAGCCGCTCGCTCAGCTTCTCGGTGAGATCAGGCGAACCCTGCAGCAATTCGGTGGTGCTGGCGATCACCGCCAGCGGCGTGCGCAGCTCATGGCTGACATCGGAATTGAACTCGCGGTCGCGCTCGACCATCGCGGTGAGTCGCGCCGAATACTCGTCCAGCGCATGCGCCAGCTCGCCCACCTCGTCCTCGGCAAAGTAGGGTGCCAGCGGTTCGGCCTTGCCGGACCTGCGAAAATCGCGCAGCCGGTTGGCCAAATCGCTGACCGGCTTGAGGACTCGCCGCGACAGCCACAGGCCGATCGCCAGCGAAAGCAGGCTGAACAGCAAGACTGCGCCAATCAGTGACAGGATCAGTTGCTGCTTGCCCAGGTCCTCGCGACTGATGTCGTAGCGAGTGAAGCCGATGATGCCATCCTTGCGCTGTACCGCCAGCTTGTAATGCCTTTGCTTGCCCGTGGCGTCGGTCTCATGGATATCGTGAACCCCGCTACCCAGGTTCTGCCACGCAAGCGGCATCTTGTAGAGCGTGCGATCGCTCTTGACCCACCCCTCGACCAACTCGGATACGAACGGTCGATCTGGATGTTCAATGGCATTGTCGACCGCCTGATCCACGTCGCTCTGCATACTGGCATTGATCAGCTGGTTCTCGACCTTGGCGCGCACATAGAGCGACGCCACGGCAAACAACGCGCTGAGGCCGAAGCCGAACAGCGCGAAGGAGACGATCAGACGGTAGCGGAGCTTACGCCTGGACTGCATCCGGCTCGACCATGCGGTAACCGATACCGTGCCGCGTGTGGATCAGCGGCTTCTCGAACGGCTTGTCGATCGCCGCGCGCAGGCCGTGGATGTGCACGCGCAAGCTGTCGCTGTCGGGCAGCTCCTCGCCCCACACGCGCTGCTCCAGGTCCTGCCGGGTCACCACCGAGGGGCTGGCTTCCATCAGCGCCTGCAGCAGCTTGAGGCCGATCGGGTTCAACTGGATCGACTTGCCTTCGCGGTTCACCGTCAGCGTGTCGAGGTTGAAGGTGAGGTCGGCCACCTTCAGCACGCGGCTCTGCGGACCCTTGCCGCGGCGCGCCAGCACCTCCAGCCGCGCGGCCAGTTCCTGCAGCGCGAACGGCTTGGTCATGTAGTCGTCGGCGCCGGACTCGAAGCCGACCAGCTTCTGCTCCAGCGCATCGCGCGCGGTCAGCATCAGGATCGGGGTCTGCTTGTGTGCTTCGTGGCGCAGTTTGCGCGCCACCTCCAGCCCATCCATGCCCGGCAGGGTGAGATCCAGCACGATCACATCGAAATCATGCACCACCGCCAGGTGCAGGCCGGTCACGCCATCGCCCGCAAAGTCGACCACGTTGCCCCGGTCTTCCAGGTAATCGCCGATGTTGGTCGCGATATCCGTGTTGTCTTCGATCACCAGTACACGCATGCATCACTCCTGCGCAGCCGGCGCACGGGCCGACCGAGGTTGCCAGCTTAACAAGCTTGGGTGAGACCGGCGCGCCGGCCGCACCGTGAAACTGAATGGGGCCTCGCGCGGGAAAGAAAAAGGCCCAGATGCACGACTCGCCGTCGCCCATCTGAGCCCAAACTGCTACCCCGATACCATCGTCTGCCTTCGCTCGTCATCTCCATCGCCCGATACCGCAGCCGAGGAGCCTTGCCGATAAACAGGGGGTCGATCGTACGATGCCCGTGGTTACGACCTGGTTAACCCGTGGCTCCGACGCCAACCAGTGGACGGACCGGTGCCGGACGACCTCGCGGTGTTGCACGCAAACGATCGATGCCTGCCGCTACCTTCACTCACTGCGGGCTCCTGACGAACCCTGCACCGTCGCCTGGCCAGCGGCAAATATGCGTGCCCGTCAGAATCTGGCAGTCCGCGCGGGCGTGAATCTCTTCACCCGCACGGGCACCGGATGAAGCGTGATCACGGGCCAACGCCGCGTTGACCACGAACATCATGGCCTGCCGATACCGGCGCTGCATGCCGGCCACCGTCGGGGCGGGATACTTCCAACCCTGCATCGCGTGGATCGCCGCCTGGTCAAATACCCCCGCGGGCTGGGACTGGACAACCTGCACGTCGCGCAGGGTACCGTCGTCGGCAAGCCCGAACTCGACCACCACCTGCCCTTCCTCGCCACGCATCAGGGCCGTTTGCGGATAGACCGGTTGCCGGACCCGAATCGGCGTCAAGCCGGCGGCCGAAACGACGGTCGGCTCCGACCCGACGCTTGCCATCGAGGCCACTTTCGGCACGTCGGCCATTGCCTTCGGCAACACGACCGGCTGGACGGGCAGCGCCTTTAGCGAAATCGTCGCGATCGACGCAGGCAGCAGCGACACGTCGATGGCCCGCGCGGCAACGTCATCCCGCTCGGGAGTCACGAGCGATTCTCGCAGCGGCGCGAAATGAGGCAGGAACTTCGTCGCCGTGACATCCAGCGCCGGGATCAAGGGGATCTTCATGGCGATCGCGAGCGGCGCAATCACGGACGGTACAGCGGAGGAAAAACTGGTTAGCGCTTCCTGCTCGCGTGCCTGATTCCACTCCAGCCGCAGGGTGATCGCAATCAGCGCCGTACCCATGATTACCGCGAGCAGGCGCGCGGGCGCCCGCTTCCGCACACCGCGTGCTTCCGGCAGGACCATGTACTGCACACGGTCGAGCAAGACGCCGCCACTGGCGGCAAGAAGCAGCGAACCGGGATGCTCGCGCAGCTCGCCGAGCTGGGCCAGCGTCGCCGCGAACTCCTGGCGGCTGCCACCGGTCACCGACAAGGCGAGCCGGTCGGAGCAGATTTCACGTTCGTTGCGAACATCGCGCGAGACCCAGTGCACCACCGGATGGTAGAAATGCAAGGTTTCCAGAACCACCTGGAACAGGTTCGCCACCGGGTCCCACCGCTTCAGGTGCGCCAATTCGTGGGCAAGAATCAACTCGACCTGAGCCACCGGGAATTCGCACGCCACCGCCAGCGGCAACAGGATCACCGGCCGCAGCCAGCCCACCAGGACCGGGGTGTCCACGAGCCTGCTGCGCAGCACGGAAATACCCCGGCGCAAACCGAAACTCGCGGCCAGTCGATTGAGCGTGGCCTGCCATGGCGGTACCCGTTCAGCCAACCTCACCAGGATTTTCAGGTGCCGCCACTGCTGCCAGGCACGCAACGACAGCAGCAGCACGCCCGCGAACCACGCCAGCACCAGCCACGGCAGCATGGTGTTGAGCGCGGTGGCCCAGCTGATGTTTCCGTCAGCCGCTGCGGTGGCGAATGCCGGCACGGTCACCGGCGCCACGTCGAGGACAGCCTGGCCCGTGGCGGCGGCGGTATCCAGCAGCCACCAGCCGGTCAGCACCGGACAAACGGCAAACATGATCAGCGCACCCATGCCGCAGCGATAACGCCACTCGCCCCGCGGCAGCAGCGACCGGATGCCTGCGTAGACCGCGCCCACCAAGGCCGCCTGCCACAGGAAATGCAGCAGCACCCAGCCGATGATCCGCACGCCGTCCAGCAGCAGCGAGAGCGCGTCCATCAGTGCACGCCCTTGTCGAGTTTGTTCAACAGGCTGCGGATCTCCCGCAGTTCCTCGGGGCTGGTGCGTTGGCTGCCCAGGGCATGCAACACCAACTGCGAGGACGAGCCGTCGAATACCCGTTGCACCAGATCCACCAGGAACCGCTTCTGCGTGCGTTCCTTGCTCACCGCGGCGCTGTAGACGTGGGCGCGCTGCGAATCGTCGCGCTGCACCAACCCCTTCGCGTGCATCACCTGCAACATCTTCAGTGCCGTGGTGTAGCCGGTGCCGTCATCCAGATGAAGCACGTTGTGTACGTCGCGCACCGTACAGGCGCCGCGCGACCACAACACCTGGAGAATTTCCAGCTCGGCTTCGGTCGGTCTGGGTACGCCAACGGGCTGCTCTTTCATATCAACTCCCCAAGTACCGTGACGGAACCGACGACTCCCCGCGCGAAGGACAGGGCGACAAATGCGTCATTCATCGGCTCCGTCCACGGATGTCATGCTGCGGGATGGTGCCTGCGCCGCAGGGCATCCCTCGTTACCGCAGCGAATCACCCCGTCTGAGACGAGCATCAATCAATGACCACTCATGCCACCGGGCGTGGCATTGTGCTGCATGAACTCCTGGGCATTTTCCCGGTCCCTCTGGATCGCGCCGTAGGTGCGGCAGGTTCGCTTGGGTATGATGGAACCAATCGGATTTTCCGACTTGCACACCAGCTTGCGCGAGTCCCTGCGGGTCAGAATGTCGTTGACGTGTTCCTGATCGGCATACAGTTCGACCTTGGCGTCCTTGTCCATCTTGTCGACCGAGCCGTACTTGTCGAACAGCGCCTGCATTTCACCGAACGTGCCGTCGATGTCCTTGCGCTCCGCGCTGTCGACGAACTCCCAGTGCCCACCCGGAACCATCTGCTGATGCACGGCGGCCACCACCGCGGCAAAATCGTCCTTGTCCTGGGCCTTCACCACCGTTTCGGTCTTGCTGGCGTAAACCGCCAAGGGCAGCAAAAGCGCGCCTGCCGCCATGACCACCAGCGAAAACTTGAATTTCATGACCAGCTTCTCCGTGGATCGTGCCGCATCCCGTCACGGGACACCCGACGCAGACCCCCTGCAATCATCCTAAATCGACCGCGGCGACGGTGTCAACGATGATCTTCGTACTATTTGGTTCGTAGTAGTGCACGCTGAACTCAGTGCTGTCCTGGCCCCAAAACCGTTCTTGTCTGCGCCGCGCTTGGGTTGGCGTCGTAACCGATGAAGCCGGGCCTGGCACTGCGCATCATCTCTTGCTGCGCGTTCTGCCGGCCATGCTCGATGGCGCCATAGGTGCGGCAGGTTCGCTTGGGGATCAGCGAGCCGATCGGGCGCTCCGACTGGCAGATCAAACGGCGGTCATCGCGATGGGTGAGTATCGCATTGACGTTTTCCTGATCCACATACAGTTGGAACTTGGCCTCCTTGTCCATCGCCGCAACCGTCTCGAATTTGTCGAACAACGATTGCATTTCGGCCAGATTGGTATCGATCGTCTTGCGCTCGGTACTACTGACGAACTCATAACGCCCGCCGGGAACCATTTCCACCTTCACGGCGGCAACCACATCGGCAAACTCCGCCTTGTTGTCCGCCTTGATCGCAGCCTTTTCGACGCCCGCGTGAGACAGGCTCGGCGCCAGACATGCCGTGCCAAGCAGCAGACCCGCCACCCACATATTCAATCGCATTGCCCATCCCTCCCGATTCCGCCGCCACCCGCTACGGGCAGCCCAGCGCAGCATGTACCGCAAGCCACATTAAGCAAGCCACATTAAGAAGGTGCTCGTGTCATGTCAACGAAAACCTTCGTAGATGATCCCGTACGGGCTCCTGCATGACCCGACACAAGCCAGCCCACCCATTTCATGATCGTCGCCTGGAGCTTGCCACGACACCCTTCTCGCGCTCCCGCGACTCGAGCAGATTCATGATCGCACCGGCCACATCCACGCCGGTGGCGGCCTCGATACCTTCCAGTCCGGGGGAGGCATTCACCTCAAGCAGCAACGGGCCCCGGTTGGAACGCAGCAGGTCGACGCCAGCAATCTCCAGGCCCAAGGCAGCGGCTGCCCGCACCGCAATGCGCTTTTCCTCGGCACTCAATACCGCGGCCACCGCACTGCCACCTCGATGCAGATTGGCGCGAAAATCGCCCGGGCTGGCGACGCGCTGCATCGCCGCCACCACTTTCTTGCCGACCACGAAACAGCGGATGTCGCTGCCGTTCGCCTCGGCGATGAACTCCTGCACCAGGAAGTTGGCGTAAAGCCCGCGGAATGCCTCGATTACGCTTTGCGAAGCGCTGCGTTTCTCGGCCAGCACCACGCCGGTGCCCTGGCTGCCTTCGTTGAGCTTGATCACGTGTGGCGGCTCGCCGAGCAGGGCCAGTACGTCGGCGCTGTCGTCCGGGTTGTCGCCGAACACCGTGATCGGCATGGCGATGCCCTGGGCGGCGAGGATCTGCAGGCAGCGCAGCTTGTCGCGCGCGCGCAACACCGCGTCGGAGGGGTTGGGCGTGTATACGCCCATCATCTCCAGCTGACGCAGCACGGCGGTGCCGTAGAACGTGCTGGACGTGCCGATGCGCGGGATCACCGCGTCGATGTCGCGCACCGGCTTGCCGTTATAGCGGATCGCCACCGCGCCCGGCGCGATCCGCACATAGCAACGCAGCGGGTCGAGCACGCGCACCACATGGCCACGTTCGCGCCCGGCCTCGACCAGGCGCTTGGTCGAATACAGGCGGGTGTTGCGCGAGAGGATCGCAATCTTCATGGGGGACTCGTCATGCGGGGTCGACATCCGCCGGCGACGGACGCGATTGGGTATAGGAGCGCGCAGGATCGACGACGAACCTGCCGCTCAGCGCGCTGCGACCGAGCAGCATCGGAAACAGCATATGGCGGCGATCGGTGAGGTTGATGTCGACGCTGAAGCGCGCCCCGGCCAGCTCCACGTCGCTGCGGATGAACCAGCGTTCGGTACGTCGGCCACCCGTGTCGGTGACCGTGCGCCGATCCAGCGCCTTCGCTTCGCCGTGCACGGCCAGCGGCTGACGTCGAGCCAGATGCAGGGTGAAGCGCAGCCAGGTCGCGCCATCGCGCTGGAATGCTTCCAGGGTGTCGACATGCAACGAACTGCTGCGGGCGCCGGTATCGAGTTTCGCCTTGAGCATGCCGATGCCCAGTTGCGGCAAGGCCAGCCGCTCGCGCCAACCCAGGGTCACCAGCCGCGTGCCGATCGGATCCACCATGGGCTTGGGACAACTCGGGGGATCGCTGGATCGGGAAGTGGAGCGGGTGAAGGGAATCGAACCCTCGTCAGTAGCTTGGGAAGCTACAGCTCTACCATTGAGCTACACCCGCCGGGCGTCCATGGATGGTAACCCGGGTTGCGCGCGCTGGGAACTGTCGCGCGGCCTGCAGCAGGCAGCCCAATGGCCCCTGAACCGTGCATGGCGGCCAGCTGAATCATCGGGCGCGTGGACGCCGCCAACTAAGGTGTAGCTAACTTCGCCCGTGTGCATAATCCCCTCAAGACCCCGGTCATGCGGCCGGGTGGATGCAAGGCATCGCGGCGCAACCGACATCGGCTCACAGGGGACGGTCATGCAGGTACTCACCAAACTACTTGTTTCGCTGCGCCGCCATGGCGCCGTGCTGGCGATCGCGCTCGTGTGCGCCGCCGCCGGGCCGAGTCACGCGCAAACCGCTGCGGGCGACGACAGCGCCGAGCCGCCGACCCGGGTGGCACGGCTGTCCTACATCGCCGGCGACCTCGGCCTGCTGCCGGCGGGCGCGAGCGACTGGAACGATGCCGACCTCAACCGCCCACTCACCACGGGCGACAAGCTGTCCAGCGGCGCCGGTGCACGCGCGGAACTGGAGTTCGGCGGCGCCACCTTGCGCCTGGACCAGCGCACCGACCTGGGCCTGCTTGACCTCAACGACCAGATGGCCCAGATCGAGCTGACCCAGGGCACGCTGAATCTGAGCGTGCGGAGCCTGGACGATGGCCAGAGCTACGAGATCGACACGCCGACGGTGGCGCTGGTCATCAACCAGCCCGGCCGGTTCCGGGTGGACATCGACGGCGATACGACCCAGGTCACCGCGTTCGAGGGCAACGCCACTGTATACGGCGAGAACAATGCGCAGCGCGATGTGTTCGCCGGCCGCAGCTACCGCTTCGTCGATTCCAGCCTGGCCGCCGTGGCGATCAGCGACATCGGCGGCGGCGACGACTTCGACGCCTGGGTCGATCAGCGCAACCAGCGCTATGCCCAGTCGGGCAGCAACCAGTATGTACCCGATGACATGGTCGGCACGCCGGACCTGCGCGAATACGGGGCATGGCAGAGCACCAGCGACTACGGCGCGGTGTGGTATCCGAATGACGTCGGCCCCGACTGGGCGCCCTACCGCACGGGCAACTGGGCCTACATCGCGCCGTGGGGCTGGACCTGGATCGACTCGATGCCGTGGGGTTTCGCGCCCTACCACTACGGTCGCTGGGCGCATACGCCGCGCGGCTGGGGCTGGATCCCAGGGCCGCGCCATGCGCGGCCGATCTATGCGCCGGCCCTGGTCGCCTTCGTCGGTGGTGGCGGATTTTCGGTGGGCATCGGCAGCGGACCGATCGGCTGGTTTCCGCTCGGTCCGGGCGAGATCTACAACCCCTGGTACCGCTGCAATCGCGACTACTACCAGCGCGTCAACGTCAGCAACATCCGGCTGACCCGCAACATCACCAATGTCACCATCATCAACAACATCAACAACCACTACGGCCACTATCGCGACAACCGGCCCATGAGCGACGAGCGCTACGTCAATCGCCGGGCACCGGGCGGCTTCAGTGCCATGTCGGGCCGACAGTTTGCCGCCGGCCAACGCGTGCAGCGCAACCTGGTCAAGGTCGACCCACGCCAGCTGGAAGCCGCGCGGGTGGCACCGCACGGCGTCGACCTCCGTCCGCAGGCAGGTGGCCAGTCCGCCCAGCGCAGTGCCCATGTCCGGCAGTTGCCGCTGGGCGGATTCCAGCGCGAAGTGGTCGCGCGGCATGCGCCGCCCTCCACGCTCGAACGCCACATCGCGCCGAGCAGCAACCTGGCGACTTCACCGCGGGCGCCGTCGCCGCGATCGAACGTGCGCGTGCTGAATCCGCGCGCCGGCGTATCCGTCAACCAGCCAACGGCGGTGGGCAGCCAGGTCGGCCCGGACGCCGAGCGAGCCCGCCTGCCGCGCACCTCGAACGTGATTCCGAACGCACCGATCGTGCAGCGCGGCCAACCGGTCGAGCAGCCACGCCAGGGCGCGCTGCCGTCCGCGCGGTTCGCCCACCCGCAGGACCGCGACCAGGTCGGCGAGCGCTCGTCCATGCCGCGCCCGGGCGTCAGCTACATTTCCGGCGCCGAGCAGGACAACCGCGAACGGACCCCGCGTTCCACCCTGCCGCAAGTGCCGCAGATCCAGCGTGCCGAGAGCGCCGGGCGGCCCGCCACGATCCGCGAGGAGCAGATGCCCCGACCCGCGGCCAGCCAACCGCGCATGGTCGTCCCGGAAGCTGCCGCTCCGGCGGCCCGCTACCAGCGCGCAGAGCCGAGCCGGCCAGTCTATACGCGCGACGAGGCGCCGCCGCAGCGCGTGCAGCAACCGAGCTACCAGCCGCCGCCCCGTGAACAGCCGCGCGTCGAGCAGCCACGCTACGAAGCGCCACGCTACGCGCAGCCGCAACAACGGTCCGCGCCGCCAGTGCGCGCCGAAGCGGCCCAGCCCCAGCGCAGCGAGGCGCACCCGGAGCACAAGCCCGCGCCGCGCCCGCGTGACGACGGGCAGCGGCAATGAAGCTGCGCTAGAGTCCATCCGTTTTCAGCTGCACGCCTCGCCACCGGGCGTGCGCGACGAGTACGCCGCCTGGCACCGGCGCGCGCGGAACCCCAGACCCCCGGAACACCGCATGATCGCTGGCGACGACGATACCTTTCCGGAGCACCTGCGCCGGATCCGCAGCTTCGTCCTGCGCGAAGGCCGCATGACGCCCGCGCAACAACGCGCGTTCGATACCTTGTGGTCGCGCTACGGCCTCGACTATCGCGGCGCGCAGCGCGACTTCGACGTCAGCTTCGGCCGTTCTGCGGCGCGGGTGCTGGAAATAGGCTTCGGCAACGGCGAGGCGCTGGCGTGGGCCAGCGAGCATGACCCCGATCGTGACTTCATCGGCGTGGAGGTGCACGGACCCGGCGTCGGGCGCCTGATGAACGCGCTGGCCGCGCGCGATGCCGGCAACGTGCGGCTCTACAAGCACGATGCAGTCGAGGTGCTCGAACACGAGATCGCTGCCGCCGCGCTGGCCGAAGTGCGCATCTGGTTTCCCGATCCCTGGCACAAGAAGCGCCACCACAAGCGCCGCCTGATCCAGCCCGGGTTCGTCGAACTGCTCGCCTCGCGCATGGAACCGGACAGCCTGCTGCACCTGGCCACCGACTGGCAGGAATATGCCGAGCACATGCTGGAGGTGATGGAAGCCGCACCCGGCTGGCACAACCAGTCCGGCCCGGGGCAATACGCCGAAAAGCCCGCCTGGCGCATCGAGACCCACTTCGAACGCCGCGGACTGAAGCTGGGGCATGGCGTATGGGACCTGCTCTACCGGCGGGATTGCTCCGGCTCTTGATTCACCAGCCGTAGCACGCAGCCGCTTATACTGCCGGGCATTCAACAGGGACGAATCGACGCAGCGTGAAGCTCCCACTGCCCCATCGTATCCACCGCGACTTGCCGACCCGCCGAGGTGTCGGCTGATGGGCCTGTCGCTCACTCCCGAAATGATCCTGGTGCTGGGCCTGGTCGGCTTCACCATGATCATGCTGGTACTGGAGTGGATCCGCGCCGACATGGTGGCGCTGCTGGTGGTGGTGGTGATCGGGCTGACCGGGCTGATCCCCTCCGATCGCGTATTCAATGGCTTCGCCGGCAACGCGGTGATCGCGATCATCGCGATCATGATCATGGGTGAGGGACTGGATCGTGCCGGCGTGCTCAACCTCACGGCCAACTTCGTGATGCGCATGGCGCGCGGTGCGGAGTCGCGCCTCGGGCTGGTCATCAACCTGGTCGCCAGCCTGTTCAGCGCGGTGATTCCCAGCCAGGCGCTGGCCGCCCTGATGATACCGGTCAGCAGCCGGCTGTCGGCACGTACCGGCGTGCCGCTGTCGCGGCTGCTGCTGCCAATGGCGTTCTGCATCCTCACCGCCACCAACACCACGCTGATCGCGAACTCGCCGCTGATCGTGCTCAACGACCTGATCGCCAGCGCCAACCTCAACCTGCCGCCGGGCGCGCACACGATCCCCAAGTTCGGCCTGTTCAGCGTCACCCCGGTCGGCCTGACCCTGGCCCTGGTCGGCGTGGCCTATTTCTATTTCCTGGGACGCAAGCTGCTGCCCGGTCACGAAGACGAACGCCTGAAGGTGACGCCGGGACGCACCGAGAGTTATTTCGCCGAAATCTACGGCATCAGTGGCGACACCGCCGAGCTCACCGTCACCGCGGAAAGCCCGCTGGTCGGCATGAGCATCGGCGAGGCCGAACAGTTGCACAACGCACCGCTGATCCTGGCAATCAAGAGCGGCAACGACGCGCGCATGGCGCCGCCGGCCGATCATGTGATCTGGGTCGGCTCGATACTCGGCGTGCTCGGCCCGCAGGAGCAACTGAGCCAATTCGCCAACAACCAGCTGTGCCGGCTGTCGACCCGCATGCGCCAGCTCGGCGAGCTGTTCAACCCGACCCGCGCCGGCATTTCCGAGGTGGTGATTCCGCCGGTATCGCGTTTCATCAAGCACACCGTGGCCGAGCTGCGCCTGCGCAAGCGTTTCGGTATTTCGGTGCTGGCGGTGACCCGCGGCGACCAGGTGTTCCGCGACGACGTGCGCGGAGTCAGCCTGCAGGCGGGCGACACCGTGGTACTGCACAGCAACTGGCGCGATCTGGCGCTGGCCGCGGAAGACAAGGATCTGGTCGTGGTCACCGACATCCCGAAGGAACAGCAGCGCCCCGGCAAGATCTGGCAGGCGGTGGGCTTCTTCCTGCTCGCCAAATGCCTGGCGCTGTTCACCAACCTCGACCTGTCGGTGGCGATGATGACCGGCGCGATCGGCATGCTCCTGACCGGCGTGCTGAACATGGACGAGGGCTACAAGGCGATCAACTGGAAGACCATCTTCGTCACCGCCTGCCTGATTCCGCTGGGCTGGTCGATGGATGCCACCGGCACCGCCGCGTGGATCGCACAGGAAGTACTGGTGCACCTGGGCAGCACGGCACCATGGGTGTTGCAACTGTGCCTGGCCGTGCTCACCCTGCTGTTCTCGCAGATGATGTCGAACGTGGGCGCCACCGTGATGATGGTGCCGATCGCGATCAGCGTGGCCGTTGCCACCGGCGGCAACCCGGCAGCCTACGCATTGATCGTCGCGGTATCCTCGTCCAACACCTTCCTGCTCAGTGCCGGCCACCCGGCCCTGATGATGGTCACCGGCCCCGGTGGCTACAAGGGCAAGGATTTCCTGCGCGTCGGCGCGCCGCTGACCCTGGTAGTGCTGGTGGTGACCCTGGTCGTGGTGAACCTGATGTTCCGTTGAGGGACCGGGTTCGGTTCCGCTAGGCGCTGCCCGCATGCTCCAGGCAGACGGCGTCATCAATCACGCATACCGGCACGGTGCGCAGATGTTGCCCGCGGCACGGTCCTCCGGTGCACAGGCCGTCGGCCCGGTTGAAGGTGGCGCCATGCACGGCGCAGATCAGGGTGTCGTTCTTCAACAGGAACTTGCCGGGGGCGTAATCGAGCCGGTTCCCGGCGTGCGGGCAGATGTTGAGGTAGCCTCGCACCTGCTCGCCCTGCCGCAGCAGGATCAGGCTTTCCTCGCCATCGGCCAGCATGGCGTCGACGGCGGTGGCGCCGCCATCGGGTATCTGGTCGAGCGGACACAGCACCTGCGGCGGCGGCGATTCGAGCGGGCTCGCTGTATCCATCGGCACTTGCCTCGTGGGCCACAAGGCCCCATCGTGGTGACGTAAGTCCTTGATTTTACCATACGGATTTTTAACACATGCGACTTTACCTGCACTCCATACGCCGTACCCGCCATCCGCTGGTGCGTTTCCTTTCGCTGCTGCTAGGCCTGGCGGTGATCGGCGTGCTGCTGGTGTTCGGGCTGGTGGTGGCCGGCGTGCTGCTGGTCGGCGGCGCAATCCTGCTGGCGATACGCCAGTGGAAGCACGGGCATGCGCCCGCAAGACCGGTCACCTCGGCGGCGAAGAATCAGCCCGCCGTGCTGGAAGGCGAATTCCGGGTGCTCCACCCGGGACAGCACTGAGCCAGGAGTGTGTCAGGAGGCGTGGGAAAAGGGAGCCAGCCGCACGCGGCGACTCTCGCCCCGCACTCACCTCCAATCGTTTCCCGCTTCGCGGATAATGCGCCGTCCCCACACGGTCTGTCCCCATGTCCGAAACTTCTGCCAGCGCCACGGCGGCGTCATCGCATCGCCTGACTGACCCGCGCCTGCTGGTGCCACTGGGGCTGCTGGCGCTGTACGTGATCTGGGGTTCGACCTACCTGGGCATCCGCTTCGCGCTGGAAAGTTACCCGCCATTCCTGCTGGCCGGCGTGCGTTTCCTGGGCGCCGGCATCGCACTGTACGGCTTCCTGCGCTGGCGCGGGATGGCGGCACCAACGTCGCTGCAATGGCGCAACGCGGCGTTCACCGGCTTGCTGCTGCTGGGCTTCGGCAATGGCCTGGTGTGCTTTGCGGAAGAACGGGTGAGCTCGGGCATCGCCGCGGTGGCGGTGGCCAGCATGCCGCTGTTCGCCGCCCTGTTCACCGGCATGTACGGACAGTGGCCGAACCGGCGCGAGAGCGTCGGACTGGCGATCGGCTTCGCCGGCGTGATCGTGCTGAACCTGGGCAGCAGCCTGTCCGGCTCCCGGCTCGGTGCGGTGGCCTTGCTGGTGGCGGCGATGTGCTGGGCATTCGGCTCGGCGTGGAGCCGTCGCCACGACATGCCTTCGGGCCCGATGAACACGGCGGCACAGATGCTCTGTGCCAGCGTTGCCCTGCTGGCGTTCGGTTTCCTCAACGGCGAGCGCCTGCCTTCACACCCCGGCACGCAAGCCACCCTGGCGTTGATCTACCTGGCCGTGTTCGGTTCGATCATCGCGTTCAGCGCCTATCTGTACGTGCTCAAGCATGCGCGTCCGGCATTGGCTACCAGCTATGCGTACGTCAATCCGCCGGTCGCGGTATTGCTCGGCATCCTGCTGGCCGGCGAACACCTCGGCCCGTACGACCTCGTCGGCATGGCGGTGATCCTGCTTGGCGTGATGGTGATTACGCTGGGACGGGCCCGCGGCGCGGGCGCACCGTCATCACCGCGGCTGCGCTTCGGCGGCGGCGCGCGCTGAGGTTTCCTGCGCGACGGCCGGCGGCACCGGCGGCAGCGAGAATGTCGGGCATGGTCCGCCCGTATCCGGCAGCGCCTGCATCCATGCGAGGAGCGGTGGGACCAGCCACGCGGTGCGCATCGGCAGGCTGAGATGCCCCTCGCCGGGGACTTCCACGTAGCTCGCCCGCGGCGAACGACGACTCAGTGCAGCCACTGCCTTGCCCGAAGTCAGCACGTCATGACTGCCGCGCAGGAGCAGCGTACAGACTCTGGTCTGGGCCAACGCATCGCCGGGATCGATCTGCTCCAGGTCCACATCCAGTTTCCGGCTAGCGCGTGCGATCGCCGCGTCGACCTCCTTCGGCGTGATCCAGCGCGCCAGCCAGTCGTATCCGAACAGCTTGCTGGCCGGTGCTCGGCGAATCACGGCCGCGGCATCGGCATACGGCTCCAGCGCCACCACGCCACGCAGATTTTCGAGTTGCGGCGCGGCGAACAACGCCACCGTGGCGCCATAGGATGCGCCCAGTACATACAGTGGCCCGGGCAGTCGATGTTTCGCTTGCAGGTCGCGCACCAGCTCGACGATGTCGCCCGCCTCGCGCGGCCCGTAACCCACCGGCGCATCCGACGAGCCGCCCTGGCTGCGTAAGTCCGGCATCACCACCTGGTAGCCAGCGGCGACGAAGTGGATACCCCAGATGGACATCGCCGCGCCACTCATGCTCCATGGATGCAGCAGCACCACGCTGCCCTTCGGCGTGAGCAAGGGTGCCTTGGTCGGATCATCCTCGAAACTGAAGTTGAACGAGAAGCTGGTGTGCTTCCCCTTGCGTTGTACCTGGTACTCGTCCTTGACGTGATAAGCCCTAGGCGGTGCGATCCAGTAGGCGATGCGCACACCTTCCCGGGTGCGCATTGCGTCGCGCCGGAATCCTGCATGCGCCAGAAACGCATCCGCCGACCGCGACGAGGCATGACCCGGATGTTCAATCTGCCGTGTCACGAAGGTGGTGCAGCCGCCAAGGCCCAATCCCAGAAGCAATCCCGGCAGCCATCGTCCGTAACGCATGCCGTCTCCGCGCGCAGTCAACCCGATTCGATCATAGCTCGCGCAACGCCGTGGTCACCGGCAAGCGCGCTGCGCGCACCGCGGGGAACAGCCCGCCGATGAAGCCGATCGCCAGCGCCCATTTCAGGCCACTCCACAGCAGCTGCGGCGACACCTTGAACTGGAACACCACCTGGCTGAAGTTCGCGCCCAGGGTGGAGGCGGTGTAGCCGTTGAACACCAGCCACACGATCAGCGCGCCCAGCACGCCGCCGAGCAGGGCCAGCAGCATGGTTTCCAGCAGCACCGACACCACCACCGGAACACCACGGAAGCCGAGCGCGCGCAGCGTGGCGATCTCGCGCGAACGCGCGGCGACCGCTGCGAACATCGTGTTCAGTGCACCGAAGATCGCGCCGATCGCCATGATCACGCCCACCGTGATGCCTACCGCGCGGATCACCTTGGTCAGGCCTTCGGACTGCTTGCTGAAATACTCGCTGGTGGTGCTGACATCGACCTTGAGAGTCGGGTTGCTCATCAGTGCCGCCTTGAAGGCATCCAGCGCAGCCGGGCTGGCCAGACGCACGGTGACCGACTCCGCACTGCTGCCGCGACGGTAGGCCGAGGCGACGGATTTCGCGTCGCCCCACAGCTCCGAGTCGTATGAATCGCCAGAGGCAAACACGCCGACCACCGTCCATGTCTGTCCGGCCAGGCGCAGCTCCTTGCCCACGTCGAGTCCGGCAAACTGGCGCAGCGCGCCCTGGCCCACATCGAGTTCGCGCAGGCCCGGCTTGAAGCGACGCCCGGCAATGATCTTCACCTTGGGTCGCAACGCCCATGCCGCGTCGTCGATGCCGCGAATCGGCACGTTGGCATCCACGCTGGCATCGCTCTTCTTCGGCAGGTTGGCCACCACCACCAGTTCGGCCGACGCAATCGGCCTGCCGTTGGCATCCTTCGCGATGCCCGGTGCCTCCTCGATGGTGCTGATGTTGTCGCGCGACAACACCGAATTCAGCTCCGCCTGCGAGCCGCCACGCAGGACGATGGCGGTATCGTCGCTGCCGGTCTGCTGCAGGGTCGCCTGAAAACCGTCGCCCATCGCGAGCATCGCCACCAGCACGCCGACCACACCGGCAATGCCGATCACGATCACCGCCGACGAACCCAGGCGCTGGGTCACCGTACTCAAGCCGACACGGGTCACCGACAGCGTCTGCCGCCCGCGCCGTGTCAGCAGCAGCCACAGCACCAGCACAACCGCCAGCGCGAGGATCGCCGGCCACGGCAGCATCGTCCACACGACCAGCCAGGCCACGACGATGGCGAACAGACCCACACCGAACAGGAATTTCTTCATGACATGCTCCTCAGCGGCCGGCCAGCGCGTCGACGATCTTCAGACGCATGCCGCGCAATGCGGGGAATGCGCCCACCAGTGCACCGATCACGACCATCGCGATGATCCCTTCGATCCAGTTGCCGGTGCCGACGGAAGGCAACTGCACCATGCCGCCACTGCCCTTGCTCACCGCCGGAGCAATCACCGTCGCCAGCGCCATGCCGATCACGCCCCCGATCAGCAGCAACAGCACCGATTCGCCCAGCACCAGGCCCAGCACGCTGCGACTGGAAAAACCAATGGTCTTCAGCACGGCCAGTTCCGGGATGCGCTCGCGCACGGCCTGCGCCATCGTGTTGCCGGTCAGCAGGATCAGGGTGAAGAACACGGCCACCATGATGGCGCCCACGATCAGCCCGATGTTCCCCAGTTGCTTGGCGAACGAGGCATTGAAGGCGCTTTCGGTCTGGGTCTTGGTCTCGTGATCGGAATTGGCCGAGATCGCGTCGATTGCCTTGGCCACCCGATCGGACTGCGACGGATCGGCCACCTTCACCACGTACCATCCGACGTCGCTGCCACTGAACGCGTTGGCCTCGTAGAAGTACTTCCAGTGCAGGTAGAAGACCTGGTCGACGCCATTCGGCGCACCCGGCCCGGCCTTGAAGATGCCGACAATCTCGAACGGCCAGGTCTTGCTGCCGTTCTTCTGCGGAAAAATCGTCGATTGCAGCGGAATCTTGTCGCCCACCTTCCAGTGGTAACGCTGCGCCAGCGCCTCGCCCACCACCGCGCCGTCGCGCGTCGCGTCGAACGCCTTGCGCTGATCCGCCGGCAGGTGGATTTCCGGAAACATGTCCAGGTACTCCGCCGAGATCGCGAAGCTCAGCACGAAGTTGCGCGGATCCTGGTAGATCCCGCCGAACCAGTTGGAATGACCCACCGCCTGGACGCCGGGGATGTTGCCGATCTGTGCCTGCAGGCTCTGCGGCAAGCCCTGGATGATCGAGTAGCGGGAGCTGACCACCAGCCGGTCGACGCCGGTCATGCTCTGGCTCCCCGAGTCGAACGCGGCGCGTACGGAGTTGAGCAGGCCGAACAGCAGAAACGCGGCGATGATCGAGACCAGGGTGAGGAAGGTGCGGGTCTTGCGCCGGAACAGCGCCGCCCAGATCAGGTGGAGATATTTCATGATGGTCTCCTCACGCCGCCGTCTGTTCCACCAGGGTGCCCTTGTCCAGATGCAGCGTATGCGTCGCGTGCTCGGCCGCCTTCGGATCATGGGTGACCATCACGATGGTCTTGCCGTGCTCGCGATTGAGCTGCTGCAGCAGGCCCAGCACATCCTCGGCCGATTGGCGGTCCAGATCGCCGGTCGGCTCGTCGCACACCAGCAGGGTGGGATCGGAAACGATCGCACGGGCGATCGCCACGCGCTGCTGCTGACCGCCGGAGAGTTCGCCCGGCTTGTGGCTGGCGCGGTCGGCCAGGCCCACCAGTTGCAGCGCGATCGACGCGTTTTTCTTCCGCTGGGCGCCCGAGAGCCTGGTGAGCAGCAGCGGCAATTCGACATTGCGCTGCGCCGACAGCATCGGCATCAGGTTGTAGAACTGGAAGATGAAGCCGACGTTCGACGCGCGCCACTTCGCCAGTGCTCCCCCGCCCATCTGGTCGATGCGCTGGCCACCCACGCTGATGCTGCCGGCACTGGGCGAGTCGAGGCCGCCGATCAGGTTCAGCAAGGTGGTCTTGCCCGAGCCGGACGGCCCCATCAGCGCGAGGAAATCGCCTTCGGCAATATCGAGGTTGACGTGATGCAACACCTCGACCTTCTGCTTGCCGCGCTCGTAGGTCTTGGCCAGGTTCTGGATCTCGATCAGGGTGCCCATCATGTTTCTCCGATGAAGATGCCGCTTGGTTGACTTGTCTGGTATGCGCGAATGCGCCGCCGAGAAATTCCCATGGTTCAGGACTTGCCGGGTTCGACTTTGACCTTCGAGCCGTCATGCAACGACGTCGCCGGCGCCACCACCACGCTGTCGCCCGGGTTTACCGCGGCCGGCAGCAGGCGCAGCGCGCCGTAGGACTGCGCCGCGGGATCCACCCGACGCTGGCGCGCCCGGTCGCCGTCGACCACGAACACCACGTTGTGGCCGTCGCGCTGAACGATGGCCTTGGCGGGGACCAGCACGCCCCTGGGCGTCTGCTCCGCATACGCCGGTTTCTGCTGCTGTTCGAGGAACGACACGCGCACGCCCATCTCCGGCACGATCCGCGCGTCCTTCTTCTCCAGCGCCACGCGCACCTTGATGGTGGCCTTGCCGCGATCGGCGGTCGGTACGATGGCGATGACATGGGCGGGAATCTTCCAGTCCGGATACGCGTCCAGCACCGCCTCGGCCGGCATGTCCGGCTTGACCCGGCCGATATAGGCCTCGTTGACGTCGACATCGACTTCCAGCGAATCCATGTCGACGATCGTGCCCACGCCAGTACGGGTGAAGCCGCCGCCGGCGGACAGCGGCGAAATGATCTCGCCGACCTGCGCGTCCTTGGTGGTGACCACGCCGCTGAACGGCGCGCGCACCACGGTGTAGTCGAAGTTGACCTCGGCCTGCACCGCCTGCGCGGCGGCAGCGGCGGATTGCTTCTGCTGCGCGGCGAGCTGGGCCCGGGTGCTGTCGACCAGGGTACGCGCCTGCTCGGCCGCCTGTTTCGATACCAGGCCCTGCTGCGCCAGCGACTGCAGGCGTGCCGAGTCGTGAAGGTTCTGCGCCAGCTGCGCCCGATACTGCGCCACCAGCGCCTGGGCGGCGGCGGCCTGCGCCCGGGCCGTTTGCAGCCCCGCCTTGTAGGCACTGTCGTCCAGTCGCGCCAGCACCTGGCCCTTCGTGACGTGATCGCCTTCCTCGATCAGCACCGCGGTCAGCGTGCCGGTGATCTGCGCCGACACGGTCGCCTGGCGTCGCGCCGTGACATAGCCGGTCGCCTGCAGCACCGCGCCCGCTTCGCTGTCCGCGCTGAGCGACACCGCCTGCGCCACCTGCACCGGGAGCGCCCGCTGACCCAGCCAGAACCAGCCGGCGGCGCCGAGCAGCAACAGCACGACGACCAGCGCACCGACGATCCACGGCCAGCGCCCACCGGCCCCGTCGTGATCCTCACGCTGGTGGCGCCCGATGCGCAGTTCCTTCAACAGTTCGGCGTTGTCCACTCGTGATCCCCGTCAGGTGCCACCGGTTGCTCGACGTTGCCATCATGGGGGATCGACCCACGCCATGCTCAGGGTGCAGCATCAGCCGTTCTCGATGACAGCTGTCACCCCGCGCGCCCAGCTCCGCGCAGTACCGTACCCACAAGGGTTTGCTAAGCTTGCCGGCGTGACTTATATCATCGCACCACCCGCCCCGCCCAGCCTGCCGATCATCGGCAGCGAGCAGCGTTTTCCCATCCGCCGCGTGTTCTGCATCGGTCGCAACTACGCCGAACATGCGCGCGAGATGGGCGCCAGCGTGGACAAGGGAACACCGATGTTCTTCTGCAAGCCGGCCGACGCGGTGGTCGGCGACGGGGCCGACGTACCCTACCCGTCGGCCACCAGCGACCTGCACCACGAGGTAGAGATGGTGGTGGCGCTGGGTTCCGGCGGCCGGGACGTCGACCCGGAGCAGGCGCTGTCGCTGGTCTGGGGTTACGGGGTGGGGCTGGACCTGACCCGGCGCGACCTGCAGGCGCAGGCCAAGGCCAAGGGCCATCCGTGGGACGTGGCCAAGGCGTTCGATCATTCGGCACCGGTCTCGGCGCTGCGCCCGGCCGCGGCGGCAGGCATCGACGCGGACACCGTCTTGCGCCTTAGCGTCAACGGCGAGCTGCGCCAGCAGGCCAGCCTGGGCGAGATGGTGCATGGCGTGCCGCAGATCATCGCGGCGCTGTCGCGCCTGTTCGAGCTGAAGGCCGGCGACCTGGTTTTTACCGGCACGCCGGCCGGGGTGGCTGCGCTGCAGCGCGGCGACCGCTGCCATGCCGAGCTGGTCGGCGTGGCCGAACTCGCTGCACGTATCGTCTGACCTCCGTTCACGCGCTCCTGTGCACGGCCGCAGCGGTGCGCTAGAGTTCGGGGGCGCCATTTGGCGCAACTTCGGGGAGAAGTGCATGAGCATGCTGCAGGAATTCAAGGCGTTCGCGATGCGCGGCAACGTGATGGACATGGCGGTCGGTATCGTCATCGGCGGGGCATTCGGCAAGATCGTCAGCTCGCTGGTCAGCGACGTGATCATGCCGCCGATCGGCTGGCTCACCGGCGGCATCGATTTCTCCTCGTTGAAATGGGTGCTCAAGCCTGCCGACGACAGCAATCCGGCGCACAAGATCGCCGAGGTGGCGATCAGCTACGGCAGCTTCGTCAATACCATCATCACCTTCATCATCATCGCCTTCTCGATCTTCATGGTGATCAAGGGCATGAACCGGATGCAGAAGAAGCAGGAGGAGGCGCCTGCCGCGCCGCCGGCCGATGTCGCCCTGCTCACCGAAATCCGTGATTTGCTGAAGAACAAGCAGTAACGCCCGGACCGCGGGAACGACCTGGATCGTTCCCGCGGTCGACGGCCGTGACTTCTGGCCCAAGCAGGCGACGGCGCGCACGCCATAATCGGGTTTTCCCTGCGGAGTTCCCCGATGCGACGCATTCCCCTCACCGCACTGACCGCGAGCCTGCTGCTGGCCTGCAGCATCGCCAGCGCCGCCACCACGATCTCCGCCGCCGCGGTCAGCACGGCCGAACAGCTGCGCGACCGCGCGATGCATGACGACACCGCCTACCGGATCGTCAGCTCGCTCACTACCGAAGTGGGCCCGCGCCTTGCCGGCAGCGACGCCGACCTGCGCGCGCGCGAATGGGCCGTGGCGAAATTCAAGGCGCTTGGCTTCGACAAGGTCTACACCGAGCCGGTGACCTTCCCGCTATGGCAGCGTCGCAGCGAGAGTGGGGCCATCGTGGCGCCGTTTCCGCAGCCGCTGGTACTCACCGCACTGGGTTATTCGCCGGGCACGCCAAAGGGCGGCCTGACCGCCCAGGTGGTGAAATTCGACAGCCTCGACGCACTGAAGGCCGCGGCGCCGGCCGACGTGAAGGGCAAGATCGTCTACGTCGATTACCGGATGCACCGCCAGAAAGACGGCCATGACTACGGCATGGGTTCGGCCGTACGCGTGGACGGTCCGCCGATCGCCGCGGCGAAGAGCGCTGTCGGCTACCTGCTGCGCTCGGCCGGCACCGATGCGCACCAGCGCATCGCGCACACCGGCGTGACCGGTTTCCGCGACCAGGCCAAGGCGATTCCCGCGGCCGCGCTGTCCAACCCCGACGCCGACCAGCTCGACCGCGTGCTCGCCTACGGCAAGCCGGTGACGGTCAAGCTCGACCTCGACTGCGGCATCGTCGGCGAATACACCGGCGCCAACGTGATCGGCGAGATCACCGGTCGCAAGCACCCTGACCAGATCGTGGCGATCGGCGGCCACCTCGATTCATGGGATCCGGGCACCGGCGCGATCGATGATGCCGCCGGCGTCGCGATCGCGATGGCCGCCGCCAAATTGATCCATGACCTGCCGCAGCGACCCGACCGCACCATCCGGGTGATCGCCTTCGCCAACGAGGAGATGGGCCTGTGGGGCGGGCGCGCGTACGCCGACCGGCACGCCGGCGAGGTGGCGAAGTTCCAGCTCGGCACCGAATCGGATTTCGGTGCCGGCCCGATCTGGCGCATGAGCGCCAGCGTGAAGCCGTCGGCGCGTGGCGCGATCGAACAGATCGCGAAGGTGCTGGCGCCGATCGGCGTGGCCTACGACGCCAAGCGCCCCGGCGGCGGCGGTTCCGATCTTTCGCAGATGCACGCCAAGGGCATGGCGGCACTGACGCTGACCCAGGACGGCACCCACTACTTCGACTGGCACCACACGCCCAACGACACGCTGGACAAGATCGACCCGCAGGAACTGGCGCAGAACGTGGCGGTGTACGCCGCGTTCTCTTACATGGCGGCCCAGGCCGACGGCGATTTCGGTTCCGCCGCAGGCGCCTTCGCCGACGACGGTGCAGGCGAGTGAACGACGACCGGACTGAACCGCGAGGATGATCGCGGTTCAGTCGGCAGCGAGCAGCTTCGCGTTGTCCTTGCGCCCGAACCGCTGCTGCAGCCGATCCATGTACAGATAGATCACCGGCGTCAGGTACAGCGTGAGCACCTGCGACACCAGCAGGCCGCCGACGACCGCCAGGCCCAGCGGGCGGCGCGAGGAAGCGCCGGCACCAATGCCCAGCGCGATCGGCAACGTACCGGCGAACGCGGCCATGGTGGTCATCATGATCGGGCGGAAGCGCACGTGGCAGGCCTCGACGATGGCCTCGGCCGGCGCCATGCCTTCCACGCGCTGCCGCTCCAGCGCGAAGTCGATCAGCATGATCGCGTTCTTCTTGACGATGCCAATCAGCATCACGATGCCGACGAACGAGAACAGGTCCAGCGGCGCGCGGAAGATCATCAGCGTGAGCAGCGCGCCCACGCCTGCGGCCGGCAGGCCGGACAGGATCGTCAGCGGATGGATGAAACTCTCGTACAAGATACCCAGCACCAGATAGATCACGAACAGCGCCAGCACCAGCAGCAGGCCCATGCCCTGCATTGAATCCTGGAATGCCTGCGCGGTGCCCTGCACGCTGCCGGTGATCGAGGCGGGCAGGTTCAGCTGCTTCATCGCGCCGCCGATCTCGCTCACCGCCTGGCTCAGGCTCACGCCGGGCGCGAGGTTGAACGACACCGTCACCGCGGGCAGCTGGCCCTGGTGGTTCACCGTGAGCGGCTGCGCCTTGCGCTGGAAACTCGCCACCGCGCTCAGCGGCACCAGCGAGCCGGTGTCGGAGGTGACGTACAGCTGCGACAGGATCGCCGGATCGTCCTGCTGCGCGTAGTCCACCTGCAGGATCACCCAGTACTGCGTGGCCGAGCCGTAGATCGTGGACACCTGGTTCTCGCCGAACGCGCTGCCCAGCGCAGTCTGCACCTGGCGCATGCTGAGGCCCAGCGGCGCCAGCTTGTCGCGGTCGACGTGCACCGCGATCGCCGGGCCGTTGAGGTCGAGGTCGCTGGTGACGTCCTGGAAGCCGGGCAGCTTCGCGAATGCATCGAGCACCTTGCCCGATTCCCCGTACAGCGCCTGCAGGTCGATCGATTGCAGCGTGTACTGGTACTCCGCCTTGGATTGCCGACCGCCGATCTGGATCGCCGGCGGGTTCTGGATATAAGCACGGATGCCTTCCACCTTCGCGAACTTCGCCCGCAGCTCCTGGATGATCTGGTCCGGATCGAGCTTGCGCTCGCTGGCCGGCTTCAGCGTCATGAAGATCGAGCCGTTGTTGGTGGTGGTACGCGAGCCGCCGCTACCCACCGAGGACATGAACGCGCCGACGTTCGGGTCGTCCGCCACGATCGCGGCGAGCTGCTGCTGGCGCTGCTTCATGCCGGCGATCGAGATGTCGTCCGGCCCTTCCGTGTTGACGACCAGCTGGCCGGTGTCGCCGGCCGGGATGAAGTCCTTGTTGACGACCACGAACAGCAGCGCGGTGACGACGAGGCTGGCGAAGAACACGCCGAGCGTCACCCGAGGATGCGCCACCGCCCATGCCAGCGAGCGGTTGTAGCCGTCGCGCACATGGTTGAAGCCCTGGTCGAACCACAGCACCACGCGCGACTTGTGCTCGTGTTCCGCATGCTTCACGTAACGGCTGCACAGCATCGGCGTCAACGTGATCGAGACGAAGCCGGAGATCAGGATCGCGGTGCTGATCGTCACCGCGAACTCGTGGAACAGCCGGCCCACGATGCCGCCCATGAACATCACCGGCAGGAACACCGCCACCAGCGACAGCGTCATCGAGAAGATCGTGAAGCCGATCTCGCTGGCGCCCTTCAGCGACGCCTCGTACGGGTCCATGCCGGCCTCGACATGGCGCACGATGTTCTCCAGCATCACGATCGCGTCGTCCACCACGAAGCCGACCACCAGGGTCAGCGCCAGCAACGAGAGATTGTCCAGGCTGTAGCCGAGCGCGTACATCACGCCGAAGGTGCCGATCACCGACACCGGCAGTGCCAGCGCGGGAATCAGCGTGGCCGACAGGTTGCCGAGGAACAGATAGATCACCAGGATCACCAGCACGCCGGCCAGCAGCAAGGTGTACTGCACGTCGTCCACCGAGGCGCGGATCGAGGCGGAGCGGTCGTACAGCACGCCGAACTTCACCCCCGGCGGCAGCGTGGCCTCGAACTGCGGCAGCACTGCGCGGATGCGGTCGACCGTGGCCACCGTGTTGGAGCCGGGCTGGCGATCGATCGCCAGGATCACCGCACGCTTGCCGTTGAACCAGCTCGCCACCTGGTCGTTCTGCACGCCGTCGCTGGCGTGACCGAGCTGGGACAGCCGGATCGGCGCGCCGTTGCGGTACGCCACGATCAGGTCGTTGTACGGTGCTGCCTTCTGCAATTGGCCGTCCGAACTCACCTGCAGCAACTGGCGACTGCCGTTGAGCGAGCCGGTGGCAAGATTCACGTTGGCGTCGGAAATCGCCTGCTGCAGCGTGTCGATGCCGATGCCGTTGGCGGCGAGCTTGTTCGGATCGACGCTGATGCGCACCGCGTATTTCTGCGAGCCGAACACGCTCACCTGCGCCACGCCGTCGATCATCGACAGCCGCTGCGCCAGCTGGGTCTCGCCGTACTCGTCAACGGTGGACAGCGGCAGCGTGTCCGAACTCAGGGTCAGGTACAGGATCGCCTTGTCCGCCGGGTTCACCTTGCGGAAGGTGGGCGGCGTCGGCATCGTGGTGGGCAGCTGGCGCTGCGCCGCCGAGATCGCCGACTGCACGTCCTGCGCGGCCGCGTCGATGCTGCGGTCCAGCTCGAAGGTCAGCGTGATCGAGGTCGAGCCCAGCGCACTGGTCGAGGTCATCGACGAGATGCCGGCGATGGTGGAGAACTGGTTCTCCAGCGGCGTGGCCACCGCGCTTGCCATCGTTTCCGGCGAAGCGCCCGGCAGACTCGCGCTCACCGAGATGGTGGGAAAGTCCACGTTCGGCAGCTCGTTCACCGGCAGCTTCGGGTACGCGGCCACGCCGAACACCACCAGCGCGATCATCAGCAGCGCCGTCATCACCGGCCGGCGGATGCACAGGGCGGGAAGATTCATGACGCCGCTCAACCGTTGCCGGTGGCGACACGCACATGCGTGCCGTCGGTCAGCAGCATCTGGCCGTCGGTGACCACGCGCTCGCCGCCGGCCAGGCCCTTGGCGATCACCACGCGATCGCCGCTGCCCGGTCCCAGCGTGACCATGCGCTGCTGCACGGTGTCGTTGGCGTCGAGCACGAACACGAAGTTGCCGTTCGGCGAGTTCTGCAGCGCCACCGCCGGCACCGTCACCACGTCGCTGAGCCGCGTGGTGGGCAGGGTCACCTGCACGAACTGGCCAGGCGTGAGGCGATCATCTGCATTCGGATAGCTGGCCTTGAGCTGGATCGTGCCGGTACTGGTATCCACCGCGTTGTTGACGAAGTCGAGCGTGGCCGCCAGCGGTGCGCCCTGCGTGCCGGGAATCGTGGCGCTCACCGCGACCGGGCCGCGCGCGGCGGCGGTCTTGACGCCGGCCAGCGCCGACTCCGGCACGGCGAACGTGAGATGGATCGGCCGCACCTGGTTCAGCACCACCAGGTCGGTGCTGTTCGCGCTCACCTGCGCGCCGGGATAGACCAGCGGCGCACCGGCGATGCTGTCCACCGGTGCGACGATCTGCGCATAGCCAAGCTGGGTCTGTGCCATCTCCACCGCGGCCTGGTCGGCCTTCACTGTGGCAGCGAACACGCCCACGTTTGCCTGGAAGTTGTCGTAGTCGGTCTTCGACACGTAGCCCTTGGCCAGCATCGGTGTGTAGCGGCGCAACACCGCCTGCGCGTTCGCCAGCTGCGCCTGATCCCTGGCGAGGTTGCCGCGCGATTGATCCAGCTGCGCCTGCAACAGGCTCGGATCGATCTTCGCGATCACCTGCCCCGCATGCACGCGGCCGCCCGGCGTGAATGCGATCGACTGCAGCTGGCCGCTGACCCGCGACTGCACGGTGACGGTGGAATACGCCTCGGCGCGGCCGATCACCTGCAGCGAGAGATCGAGGTTGCCGCGCTGCGCCAGCGCAACCTGCACCGGAATCGCGGCGGGTGTTTTCGGCGTGGCCGAAGTGCCGCTGCCGCCAAGCCAGCCGTGCAACACCAGGCCGATGACGACCAGCACCACGACGACCAGCACGAGTTTCTTCCAGGGTTTGTGCTGCATGACTTCTCTGGCCACGAGGGGCGTTGGCGCGGCGACCGCATCGCCTCGATGCAGCGCTGCCATGTAATGTCAGGATGGCATCAGGCGGTCCAACCCAGACGTAACGCGCGTCCGCATGGTCCGTTGACTGTCATGACACATTCTGCGCCTTCCTGCAGGTGCGGCGACCGGGACCTGTGGCACATGACAGCGGTGCCGAACCCGCCAGAAACCCGCTATCCGTCGCGATCCGGCGCCGCCTCGGCGCCATCCAGCGCCTGCAGGTTTTCCTTGATCCGGTTGAGCACGCCCAGCGCCTGGCGCAGTTCGTCGTACCCGATGCCACGGCTGGCATCCTTGCGCAGGTCGCGTGCGATCAGCTCCATGTCGCCGACGATCACCCGCGCCTGCTCGGTGACGTAGAGTCGCCAGGCGCGCCGGTCGCGCGGATCGGGCCGACGCTCGACGAAGCCGGCCGCCTGCAAGCGGTCGATGACCCGGCCCACCGCGATCGGCTCCATCTCCAGCAGTTCGGCCAGCTCGGTCTGGCGCAGGCCTTCGCGGTGGTACAACATCTTGGTGGCGCGCCACTGCGCCCGGGTCAGACCGAATTTCACCGCGCGCCGGTCGAAGTGCTTGCGGAACAGCAAGGTCACGTCGTTGAGCAGATACCCGAAGGAAAGGTCTTCCGTTTTCGCCATGATCCTGTCGCCACCCGCCATGCTCAAAGCCTGGTCGAAGCATAAGCTGCCCCTCGCCATGAAGCCATGCCTCTGAATATCGTCAGCGCCGACATCACCACGCTTGAGGTCGATGCCATCGTCAACGCGGCCAATCCGGGCCTGCTCGGCGGCGGCGGCGTGGATGGCGCGATCCATCGCGCGGCCGGGCCGGCGCTGCTGGAGGCCTGCCGCCGACTGCCCGAATCTTCGCCCGGCGTGCGCTGCCCCACCGGCGAGGCGCGCATCACGCCGGGGTTCGATCTGCCGGCGCGCCACGTGATCCACACCGTGGGGCCGGTCTGGCATGGCGGCACGCACGGTGAACCCATGCTGCTGGCGCGCTGCCATCGCAGTGCGTTGCGACTGCTGCGCGAACACGGCTTGCGCACGATCGCGTTTCCCGCGATCAGCTGCGGGATCTATGGCTATCCGGTCGCGCTGGCCGCCACGGTGGCGGTGGCCACGCTGCGCGATGAACTCGACCACGAAGAGGCGATCGGGATCACCTTGTGCTGTTTCAGCGAAACCGTCCGCAGCGTTTTCCAGCGCGCGCTGGACATGGCACTGCGTGGCGGGGAGCCGTTCAGTGCAACTTGAAGGGGTATAGCGGCGGCAGCGCCGCGCCGTCCCGATCCGCCGTTGCGCTGCGCCACGCGAAGCCCCGGCTGAATGCGTCGACCAGTTCCACGCCGGAATCGCCGCTGTCCGTCGACGTACCCGCGTAATGGCGTTGTTGCAGGGCTTCAATCGCCGCGTGTTGTGCGGCATCGTCAAGCGCCGCGGACAGCTCGCTCAGATGCTGGATACCCGGGCGTTCCGTGCGCGCCCAGGCCAGCAGGCAACGAGCCTGGGCCGCCACGTCGCTGTCGCGCGCCGCGGCGAGGAAGGCAATCCTGGCCTGATGCGCGCTGCTGGCGGGTGCCGGCGTCGGCTCGGCTCCGGGCGCCCGGCGCCTACGCCGACCCCACAGCCACCAGGCCAGCAGACTGCCCACCCACAGCGCGATGCTGCCTAGCGCGATCCAGCGCCAGGGCGTCGGCGCAGGCGCGGATGCCGCTGGACTGGCCGTCGCGGCAGCTGACGAAGTCGACGCCGGGACCGCAGGCTGCGTCGTGCCGCCACCGATCGCCGGCAGCACGGTGACGCTGCGCGCGGGTATCTGCGCCACCTCCATCTTGTCGGTGAGCACGTTCCACCACTTCAAGGTGGTCGCCGGTATGCTCAACGTGCCCGGGCGCTCGGGCACGATCGCAAACGCCTGCTGGCGCTGGCCGATGATCCACTGACCATCGACGTGATTGTGTGTCACCGGCTTGTCCGGGTAGACCGTCGCGCCATCCAGGGGTGGCAGGCTGAGCGCCGGCAAGGTGTCGTCGGAGAGTCCGGTCGCCTGCAGCGTCATGGTGAGGTTGAGCGGCTGCCCGACCCGTACTTGCTGCGGTGCCGGCCAGCCATCCAGGCTCAGGCTCAGGTCGCGCGCCGGCAACCAGGCGTGATTGCCCCAGTCGGACGGTGCGGCCTGCACCTCGATCGAGACGGCCGGCGCACTGACCGACACGTTGTCGGTGGCGCCGAAAAAGCTGTTGGGATCGCCCGGATCCATCGCCGCACCCTGGAAACTCGCCGCCGGAACATCCACGCGACCGGCCCGCTGCGGGGTCAGCGCGTAGCGTTGCTCGAAGACATGATACGTGCGGCCACCGCGCACGCTGTCGTACTGCAAACCCTTGCCGAGCGGATTCAATTCGACGCCGCTGACGTTGGGCACATTGATCGGCCCGCCGCTCAGATCATTCGCGTAGAACAGCTTCACTACGTAGCTGAACTGCTCGCCGACATAACCCTGCTGCGGTTCGACCCGCGCCTCCATGAAGACGTCCCGGTTTGGCGCTACGGCCGCCGCCGCACTCGGCGCACTGACTTCAAGCTGCAGCGGCGCGGTCTGCGCGCCCGCCACCTTCAGCGAAGGGACCTGCAACGTGCCGACGTGCTTCGGTCGCAACGCCACGCCGAAGGTGAGGCTGGAGGTGGCCTTGCCGTTGAGTATGCTGAGGCTGCTGTTCTGTGACGAACCAAGGATGTCGAAGTCCTGATAGAGCGCACTCAGGTCGGGCATGGCGACGTTGCCGCCCGCATCATCGACGCGCAGGTTCAACGTGACGGTATCGCCCAGTTGCACCTGGCTGCGATCCAGCGTGGCGGTGACCTGGCTGGCCCGCGCCGGCGCAGGAACGAGCAGCAGGGCGAGCAGGCAGCCCGCGATGACCCGTGCAAAACTCATGGCTGTCCATCCTCGTCCGGAGCACCGCCATGGCGCTCCTGGTATTCCAGTTCGAACTTGCGCCGCAGCAGCGCGCCGGGATCGTCCTGGACCCGTTGCAGGGCGTTGCGGAGATCCGCGGGCAACTTCGATTGCGGATCGTCCTTCCCCAACGCGCCGAGTTGGTGCGACGGGGCCTTGTCCGTGGGCTTGGCCGGCTGCGCGGCCAACGCCTGGTCCATCTGCTGCTTCAGCGCGTGCCGAGCCTGCTCGGCCTCGGCCGCTTGTTCGGCCCGTTCCTGCGCGCTCTGTGGCTTGGGCTGGTCGCCGGAGTGATTCTGGCCAGACTCATTCGGCGATTGCGATTGCCGACTCTGGTTCTGCCGATCCGAAGGCTTGCTGCCGTCCTGCGCCGACTTTTGCTGGGTCGAGTCCGGCTTGCCATCCTTGCCCTGATCACCTTGCGTCGACTGCTGCTTGCCGTCGCCCTGGCCGGATTGCTTTTTCTGACCCGACTTCTGTTGTTGCTGTTGCTGCTGTTGTTTTTTCTGCTGCTGCAACCAATCCTCGACCGCCTTGCGGTTGGCCTTGGCGTCGGCATTGGCCGGGTCGAGTTTCAGCGCCTCGTCATAGGCCTTGATCGCCTCCTCGTAGCGCTGAGCCCTGGCCAGCGCATTGCCGCGGTTGTACGCCGCATCGCCACCGCGCGCGTGCTGCAGCTCCGCCGCCGCTGCCGCATAGTCGCCGGCGCGATACGCCGCCACGCCGCGCCATGCGGGATCGCGGGCGAGCCGCTGCGCTTCCTGCGGACGACCCTTGCGCAACGCCTGCGCAGCCTGCTGGTCCGGCCGTTGCCAGAGATTTTTCCAGGCACCAGCTTCGGCACGGGTCGACAACAGCGGCAGGCAGGCCAGCAGCAGCAACAATAGCCAGCCGCGACGGAACACCGTGGCCACGATCAACAGCAACGGCAGCAGCAGCCAGGGGCCGCGATCCTGCCATTGATCGCCGAGCTGTCCGGTCGCCGTGGCCGTCGGCGCCTTGCGCAACTCGGCATGCAAGGCGTCGATGTCATGCGGGTCGGCGCTCATCGCCACGTAACGGCCGCCGCCGGCGCGGGCCAGCGCGGCGAGCGCCGCGTCGGCGCGACCGGCGAGCACCATGTCGCCCTTCGCATCGTGCAGGAAGCCGCCGTCGGACAGCGGCACCGGGCCGCCCTGCGCGGTGCCCACGCCGAGCACGGAGACATGCACGCCGGCGGCAAGCGCCTTGCGCGCCGCGGCATCCGCTGCCGCATCGGCCTGGTCGGTGATCAGCACCAGCGAGCCGCCACCGGCCTTGGCGTCATGCATCAGCTTCGCACCCAGGGCGATCGCCGCCGCCGCGTTGTTGCCGTCCACCGGCATCGTGTCCGGGGCCATCGCGTCGAGCAGGTCGCCCAGGCTATTCGCATCCGAGGTCAGCGGCGCCACCACGAACGCCTCGCCGGCATAGCCGATCAAGGCGTTGAGTCCATCGTGGTTGCTGGCAAGCAGATCGTGCGCCTTGTAACGCGCCCGATCGAGCCGGCTCGGCGCCACGTCGCGCGCCAGCATGTGCCGGGACAGCGAGATCGCCACCACCTGTGCCGGACGACTCGCATACAGCGGTTGCTCGACACGGCTCCAGGTCGGGCCGGCCAGGGCCAGCGTGGCCAGCAACCAGCCCAGTGCGCACAGCCACAACGGCAGGTATCGATGGCGCGCCTGCCCGCGCAGCAGATACGGCAGCAGATCGGCGTCGACCAGCCGTGACAGTTCCAACTGGCCACCGTCACGCCGCCAGCGCGGCAGCGCCAGCAGCGGCAACATGGCCAGCGCCAGCAGCCACCATGGGCGCAGAAAATGAAACTGCTGCAGCAGCTCGCTCATGTGCGCTGCTCCGACGGATTTCGCCACCGGCGCGGCATGATTGCAAACAGCAGCAGGACGATCGAGCCCAGCAACGGCCAGCGGAACAACTCGTGTCGCGGACGCAGGCTCGGCCCGTGTTGCGGCATCGGCTCCAGCGCATCGATCGTGCGATAGGCGTCCGCAAGTTCGCTGCTGTCGGTGGCGCGGAAGAATCGGCCACCGGTTTCCCTGGCGATCGCGGTGAGCATGTCCGCATCGAGATCCGCCGAAGGATTCACCAGCTGCATGCCGAAGAAGCCGGGAATCTGCATTTGCGTGGCGCCGATGCCGATCGTGTAAATGCGCACGCCGGCCGCCTTGGCTGCCCGCGCCGCTTCGCGTGGCGCGATGTTGCCGGCGTTGTTCACGCCGTCGGTGAGCAGCACCAGCACGCGTGCCTGTTCGGGCAACGCCGACAAGCGTTTCACCGCCACTGCGATCGCGTCGCCGATCGCGGTCTGACTGCCGGCCAGCCCCACCGCGGCACCCTGCAATTGCGCACGTACCGCCGACAGGTCGTAGGTCAGCGGGGTGACCAGGAAGGCCTGGCTGCCGAACAGGATCAGCCCCATTTCGTCGCCGCTGCGCCGGCTGATGAAGTCACCGGCGATCGCCTCCACCGCGCCGAAGCGACTGACCGACTGGCCGGCCAGCTGCATGTCCGGCGTGCGCATGCTGCCGGACAGATCCACGGCCAGCATCAAGGCACGCCCGCTGCGCTGCTGCGCCTGCGGCGGCCCCAGCCACTGCGGTCGCGCCGCCGCGAGCAGCAGGCACAGCCAGGCCAGCGCCAGCAACCATGGTGTTGCACCGTGCGCGCGCTTGTCCGCCACGGTGCTCAGCGGCACGCCGGGCTGCGGCAGGTGCAAGGCTTGCCCCGGCGCCGCCGGGTGCCACCATCGCCGCAGCAGCCACGGCCACGGCAGCAGCAGGATGATCCAGGGCCAGGCGAACTCAGGCATCGGCGGCCTCCCGCTCCGGCGCCATCTTCTCCCAGTTGGACGGCTTTACGGCCAGACGCAGCCATTGTCTGGTTGCTGCGACGATGGCTTCCCGGTCGCCTTCGCCCGGGGGCTGGTAGATCAGCCGATCGAGTGCAACCAGTTGATCCAGGGTTGCGGCGTCGACCGGCACCCGCGCCAGCGTCTCGCGCCACGCGCCGCCTCGCTGCCGGATGGCATCGGCATCGTGTTGACGCGCCACCCGTCGCAACAGTTGATGGAGGCCCTGCAGCAAAGTAGCCGGACTGCCGTCACCATGGTGCCGGCACACCAGCTGCTCCAGTTCATCCAGGACCTGCTTGCGCCGGCGCTGTGCGCGACGATGGCGACGCCAGGCCCAGGCCGCCATCACGCCAAGCAACAACACGATGGCGGCGAGCAGCCACCAGCCTGGTGCCGGTGGCCACCACGATGGCGCAGCGGGAAGATGGATGTCACGCAGGCTGGGCCCGGAGGCGCCAGCCGCGGCCGCGTGTGATCCGGTCCCGGCATTCATCGCGGAATCCCCGGGCGACCGATCAGCCCGGACACGGCGTCGAACGGATCCGCGGTGGTGTCGATACTTGCGCTGCGCAAGCCCAGCGAACTGGCCAGACCAGCCAGCCGCCTGACTCCGGTACCCAGCGTGCGCTGGAAGTCGCTGCGTTGGCGCGCCGATTGCAGCAGTACCTCGCGACGCTCGCCGGCATGCTCGAGCGGGTAGCGCCCCGGCGGCGCCAGCGCCAGCTCCAGCGGATCGGCCACCACCAGCACGCTGACCGCAGCGCGCCGGGTCAGGTCCAGCAGCCGTTGGCGCGCCGCGGGATCGCAGCTGAATCCGTCACTGATCAGCAGCACCCGACTGGCGCCATGCGACACCTGGGCGGCACGCATCAAGACATCGGACAACGCCTGCGATCGTTCCAAGCGCGGACCGGCATCCCATTGCGCCAGCGCGCCGCACACGGCAAGCGCGCCGCGCGGACCCGCCTGGGGCCGCAGCAGGTGATCGACTCCGCCGAACGCGAGCACACCGACCCGTTCGCCGGCGTGCGTGGCGTACCATGCCGCCAGCGCCGCCGAACGCGCCGCCTGCACCGACTTGAAGCGCTGCCGCGTGCCGAAAACCATGCTGGCGTGAGTGTCGAGCAGGATCAGCAGACAGCCTTCGCGATCCTCCTGGAACAACTTGGTATGCAGCCGGCCGCTGCGCGCGGTGAGCCGCCAGTCCAGCCGGCGCACGTCATCGCCTGCCTGGTAGACCCGCGATTCGGCATAGTCCATGCCACGGCCGTATAGACGGCTGGACTGCTGCCCATGGCGGGCCGCACGGGTCGACAACGGTGCCATGTGCACATGGCCGACGCGGCTGCGCAGCGCGATCAGTTCGGCCAACGAGACCGCGCTGCGACCATCGCCCTCGGCAGGGGTTGACGACACCGCACTCACGGCAGCGGCACGAGATCCAGCAGGCGCGCGATCACCTGATCCGGTCGCACGCCCTCGGCCTGCGCCTCGTAGCTGAGCAGCACGCGGTGTCGCAGCACTTCGTGGGCAATCGCATGCACGTCCTCGGGCAACACATAGGCGCGACCGGCAAGCCATGCCTGCGCGCGCGCGCAGCGATCCAGCGCGATGGTGGCGCGCGGACTGCCGCCCCAGGCGATCCAGCGCTTGAGTTCCGCACCGTAGCGGCCGGCATCACGCGTAGCGAGCACAAGCTGCGCCAGATACTCCTCCAGCGCCGGCGCCATGTGCACGGCCATTGCAGCATCGCGTGCGGCAAACACATCGGGCTGGCTGAGCAGTGCCTGCGGTGGCGGCACGGGATGGGCGCGCCGGCTGGCCTGTTCGCGTGCCAGCTTGAGGATCGCCAGCTCGGAGGCGGCATCGGGATAGCCGATCGTCACATGCATCAGGAAACGATCGAGCTGGGCCTCCGGCAGGTTGAAGGTGCCTTCCTGCTCGATCGGATTCTGGGTGGCCATCACCATGAAAAGATCCGGCAGCTGCCAGGTGCTGCGGCCCACCGTGATCTGCTGCTCGGCCATCGCCTCCAGCAGCGCGGACTGCACCTTGGCCGGCGCGCGATTGATCTCGTCGGCCAGGATGATGTTGTGGAACAGCGGGCCGCGCTCGAACTCGAAGCTGCCCGATTGCGGGCGAAACACGTCGGTGCCGGTGAGGTCGGCGGGCAGCAGGTCGGGCGTGAACTGGACGCGGTGGAAGTCCGCCTCGATCCGCGCCGCCAGCGCTTTCACCGCCGTGGTCTTGGCCAGGCCGGGCGCGCCTTCGACCAGCAGATGGCCATCGGCCAGCAGGGCGACCAGCAGACAGTCGACCAAGCGGGGCTGACCGATGATGCAGAGCCTCAACTCGTCACGCAGGCGTGCGAAGGACTGTTGCAGTGGGCTGAGGGGCGAGGTTTCGGGCATGTCCATGATCGGCTTCCGGTTCGGCTTGGCACCTGCGCGCCCGCTCCATGAGGGCGGCTCGTCGGCGTCCCTCTGACCATCATCTGCGTCGGAAGTTTAATTCTGTCGGTCGCACCGGCGGGAAAGCACGAAAAAGGGCGGCCTGGGCCGCCCTTCTCCGCTGCCGCAAGGCAACTTACTGCAAGGTGTCGCTGAGGATCCGCGGGGTCACGAAGATCAGCAACTCGGCCTTGGAGGTTGTGCGCTTGGTATCACGGAACAGCGCGCCGATGCCGGGGATGTCGCCCAGCCCGGGCACCTTGGATACCGTGTTGTTCTTGTTGACCTCGTAGATGCCACCGAGCACGACGGTCTGTCCGTTGTCGACCAGGGCCGAGGTATTCACCTCGCGCGTGTCGATCTGCGGCACCTGGCCGTTCGGGGTGTTGACGAACGCGGCCAGTGCATCCTTCTTGACGTTGATCGCGAGGTAGACCCGATTGTCGGCGGTGATCGTCGGCGTCACCTTCAGTTCCAGCACAGCGTCCTTGAACTGCACCGAAGCGGTCGGCGCGCCACCGGCACCAGCACCCTGGTTCTGATAGGTGACGTAGCCGATTTCCTGGCCCTGGCGGATCACCGCTTCCTGCTGGTTGGCGGTGATCACGCGCGGGCTGGAGATCACCTCGCCACGACCCTCGGTCTGCGCCGCGGAGAGCTCGAGATCGAGCGCGTAGTTGGCACCCAGGATGGCGAAGCCCAGCGTGCTGCCGCCCTGTGCCGGCAGGTTCACGTTGAAGCCACCCGGCAGGGTCACCGCGCCAGGATGCGGCGCGGCGCCATTGCTGCCGTTGGCCACCCAGTCGCTGTAGGCATTGTTGTAGTTGACGATGTTGTTGTGGACACCAGTACCGTAGGTCAACGCGCCATCGCCCGTCGGCGCCGTGGTGATGATGTTGTTCTTGTTGACCTGGGCGCCGGACACGCCCCACTTCACGCCCAGTTCGCGGGTGAAGTCGTCGGTGGCCACCACGATGCGCGACTCGATCAGCACCTGCTGCACCGGCTTGTCGAGCACGGCGATCAGATCACGCAACTGCTTGATCTTTTCCGGCGTGTCGTTGATCAGCAGGGTGTTGGTGCGCTGGTCGAACGAGACGCTGCCGCGCGGCGAGAGGAAGCCACGCTGGGTGTTGGAACTGCCGCCACCGCCACCGCCCTGCATGCTGCCAGTGGTCAGCAACTTGGCGATGTCCGAGGCCTTGCCGTAGCTGATCGGCACGTAGTCGGTGACCAGCTCGGCGGTATCCTGCGCCTTCAGCTTGGCGTCGGCGAGATCCTGCTCGTACTTGGCCAGCTCGGCCTGCGGGGCCACCCAGATGACGTTGCCGTTGCGGCGCTTGTCCAGGCTCTTGGCACGCAGGATCACGTCCAGCGCCTGATCCCAGGGCACGTTGACCAGGCGCAGGGTGACGCTGCCGCCGACGCTGTCGGACGCCACCAGATTGAGGCCGGAGATGTCGGCGATCAACTGCAGCGCCGAGCGCACCGGGATGTCCTGGAAGTTGAAGGTGACGCGCTTGCCGTTGTAACTCGGCTCCTTGTCCAGTTGGGCCAGCTTGTCTGTCTTGGCGTCGGCCTTTTTCGGCGCCACTTCGACCACGTACTGATCAGGCGTCTGGTAGGCGGAGGCGTCGACGCTGCCCTTGGTGCTGATCTCGATGCGCGCACCACCACCGCTGCCGGCGCGGGTGACGATGGACTGAACCGGGGTGGCGAAGTCCAGCGTATCCAGGCGCTGGGCCAGGTTGGCCGGCAGGTTCGCATGGTCGATGGTGACCAGCACCTTGTCGCCTTGATGGGTCATTTCGGCATTCGCGCCGCTGCCGCTGAAGCTGACCAGCACGCGGCCTTCACCGTTCGGACCGCGGCGGAAATCGATGTTGGAAATGGCGGGGCCTTCCGAGGATGAAGGCAGCGCCTTGGTCGGATCGATGGTGGCTGCGGTGGTGACCGCCTGATTCGCGCTGCCGTTGTTGACGGTGAGCACCAGGCTGTGGCCGTCGACGCGGCTGCGATAGCTGGACGCGCGCATCAGTTCGACCACGACGCGGGTGCGGCCCCCGGCCGAAACCGCCGATACGCCCGAGGTCGAGCCCTTGCCGATGTCCAGGTGGCGCGCGGCGGCGTTGTCGGTATCAGGCAGGTCGACCGCAATGCGCGGCGGGTTTTCGGTCGTGAAGATCCTCGGCTCCGGCACCGGACCGTCGCCAAAGTCCATGTGCAGTTCGACGCCGCCGCCAGGCAGGGCGTCGTAGCTGATGTTCTTCAGCGTGGCCGCTGCCGCCATCGCGGCGCTGGCCCAGGTGGCACCGATGATCAGCAGACCCATCAGGATGTAACGGCTCGCATGGCGCATGACTCGGCCCCGCACGGATTGGATTTGGTTGCTCATTGCATCTGCCCCTGTATTCCTATTGCTCGCCGAGCGCGATGCTGGCGGGACGTTCCATCCAGCCACCATTGCCGTTGGATACCAGCTCGACCAGATCCACATGGTCTTCGCTGATGGCGGTGATATGCCCGTAGTTCTGGCCCATGTATTCCCCCACATGGACGCGATGGATGACGCCACCCGGATCCTTGATCAGGACCTCCATCTGCGGGCCCACACCGACCGAACCGACCATCTTGAGGCTGTCCAGCGCGAACATCTCCAGCGGCTCCCTGGCCCGGTTGGCGTCCGGTCGCGGACCGCTGTTGGCGCTGCTGTTCTGCAGTTCGGTCGTACTCGGGCTGAACGGGTCACGCCTGTCCTGATCGTCGTACTTGAACGTCTCGAAGGTCTTGATCACGGGCAGCGGCGGAATCGGCGAGCCTTTCCTGGCCTTCTCCTGGGCTACCCAGGCGCGCAGGTCCGACATGCCGCGGGTGCATCCTGCCAGCACCAGCGCTACCGCCAGCATCAAGGCCAGGCGCGCCAGCTGGGCGGATCTGCGGGAAATCGACGTGTTCATCATTTCTTCGCCCCCGCCTTGTTTTTGCTCGCGGCGGCGCTTTCCTCGTCATCCAGATAGCGGTAGGTCTTGACCGTGCCCTGCAGCACCAGCTGGCCGCCGCCTGCCGCCCCCGCCTTGGCTGGCGCCTTCGGGGTCAGCGAGACATCGTGGAGGGTGAGGATCACCACCCGTGGCAACGAGGCCACGCCACTGATGAAGGTGCCGAACTGGTGGTAGGTGCCGACGAAGCGCAACGAAATCGGCTTTTCCGCGTAGAAGTCCTTCGGCGTCTCCGGGCCGGGCTGAAACAGTTCGGTGTCGAGGCCGGCCGCCTGGGCGGTCTGCGAGATGTCGGTCAGCAGCTCCGGCATCTCGGTCTTGCTGGGCAACTGGCGCAGCAACTGGCGCAGCATGTCCTGCATCTCGTCGAGCTGCTGCTGCAGCGCCTCGAGGTTGACCGACTTGGCCTGCTTGGTGGCGAACTCCTGCTTGAGCTGGTTCTCCTTGCCGGCAAGCGTATTCAGGCTGTCCTGCTGGTCGCTGACGAAGAAATACCAGCCCACCAGCAACACCACGGCACACAGCAGCGCGGTGAAGAAGATCTTGACCGACTGCGGCCAGCCACCAACGTTGTTTCGATCGAGGTTCTGGATATCAGTCAGGAAACTCATGATCCGGCGCCTCCCTTGGCAGCGGCGGCACTCGCCGGCGTGGCTTCCGGCGACGGCTTGGCGACGGTCGTGGGGACTGCCGCCGGCGGCGGCGTCATGGCCTTGGCGGCCGTGCCAGGCGTCGCGGGTACGGCCGGATTGGCACTGGAGGCGGCATCGGCCGGCTCCACCGCAGTCTTGCCGGCATCGGTCTCGTCGGTCTTGGGGCGGCTCAGCGATACGTTCAGGCCGAACGTATAGGGCATGCGGGTGGCGTCATGGGTGTTTTCGGTCTTGCGCAGATCCGCATGACCCATCCACGGCGAAGCCTCGATGTTGCGCATGTACTCGGCGACGCTGGCATTGGACTGCGCCACGCCATCGAGCGACATCGACTGGCCGCTTTGCTTGAGCGCGGTCAGGCGTGCGCTGGACGGGATCGTCTTCACCAGTTCGTCGAACAGATGCACCATCTGCGAGCGATCGGCCTGCAGCTGTTCGATGATCTGCTTGCGCGCCAGCAGGTGCGCGCGCACCGTTTCCAGGTCCTTGATCTTGGCGATGCGCACGTCCAGTTGCTTGATTTCGGTCTGCAGGTACGCGTTGCGCTCGTTCTGGTTGTCGATGCGCATGTTCATCCAGATGTACCAGATCAGCAGCAGGCCGAGCGCCACCACGAAGGCGGCTGCCAGCTGCATGTAGAACTCGCGTTCACGCTGCTTGCGCCGTTCCGCGCGCCACGGAAGTAGGTTGACGTGTGCCATCAGTCGAAGCTCCTCAAGGCGAGGCCGACCGCGATCATCAGGGCCGGCGCGTCCTGCGCCAGCGCCTGGGCCTGCACCCGGGGCGACAGCGACATGCGGGCCAGCGGGTTGGCGACCACGCAAGGCACCCCGAGCTGTTCTTCCAGCATCGAGCCCAGCCCCTCAATCGAGGCGCAACCTCCGGCCAGCACCACCTGATCGACCTTGCTGTATTCGCTGCCGGCGAAGAAGAATTGCAGCAGGCGGCTGATCTGCTGGATCAGCGATTCCTTGAACGGTTCCAGCGCCTCGGTCTCGTAGGACTCGGGCAGGCCGCCCTTGCGCTTGGCGCGACCGGCCTCCTCGTAGGAGAGCCCGAAGCGTCGCATGATTTCGTCGGTCAACTGCTTGCCGCCGAACACCTGCTCGCGTGAATAGATGGTCCGCTGGTTGCGCAGCACGGAGAGCGTGGTCATGGTGGCGCCGATGTCGACCACCGCCACCAGGGCGTCGCGGCCGACATTGAGCTGGTCGGCCACCATCGCGAACGCGTTCTCCATCGCGAACGCCTCGACGTCGATCACAGCGGCGGTAAGCCCGCCCAGGTCGAGCGCCGCCACGCGCATGTCCACGTTCTCGGTACGCGAGGCCGCCAGCAGCACGTTGTTCATGTCCGGGTTGTCGCGTACCGGGCCGATCACCTCGTAGTCGAGGCTGACTTCGTCGATCGGATAGGGGATGTACTGATTCGCCTCGACCTGGATCTGTCCTTCGAGGTCATCGTCGGACAGCTCGCTGGTCATCGGGATGATGCGGGTGATCACCGCCGACCCGGCGACCGCTGCCGAGGCATGCTTGAGCTTGGAACCCGACCGCGCCAGCGCCCGACGGATCGCGTCGCCCACCGCCTCGACCTCGACGATGTTCTTCTCGACCACCGCATTGGGCGGCAGGGGCTCGACCGCGTAATGCTCCACGCGATAGCGCCCGCCCGCCTGACTCAGCTGCAGCAGCTTGACGGCGGTCGAACTGATGTCGACGCCAATCAGCGCCGGCTTCTTCGGTGTAAAGAGCCCCACGGTGTTTCCCCCTTGCCGCTGACGCCCTGGCCAGATTTCTGGCGGGGTGCGCAGTGGCATTAAATCGAAAAATTAACGTAAAGGCAACGGCCTACGGAAACTTTCTCAAGTAAATGGCGTGATGTCCACCACATTTGCAGCTCTTGCCATGCTGGCTCGGCTCTTGCTTCGGCCACCCCCGCATGGCCCCCATACTGCAACATCTATACTCTGCCATGTTTTGACTCAGGTCTCGCTATCTCCACACCATGCGAATTTTCAAGCGTTTGTTGCGCTGGGCACTGATCCTGGCGTTTTCCGGTTTGCTTCTGGCCGTGCTCGCGACAGGCGTGGCGTACTGGTTGATAGCCCCCCGACTCCCTTCGGTTGCCGTGCTGAAGGACTATCACATGCAGGTCCCGCTGCGCGTATTGAGCGCCGACGGCAAGCTGATCGCGACGTTCGGCGAGACCCGGCGTATTCCGGTGGACATCGGCCAGGTGCCGGACCGGCTCAAACATGCCGTGCTGTCCGCCGAAGATGCCGATTTCTACCACCACCCGGGCGTCGACTGGCACGGCATTGTGCGCGCCGGCTGGCACGTGATCATCACCGGCGGCGACAAGGGACCGGGTGGCTCCACCATCACCCAGCAGGTGGCGCGCAACTTCTTCCTCAGTCCCGAGAAACTCTACTCGCGCAAGCTCACCGAGATCTTCATCGCGCTGCGCATCGAGCATGAGCTCACCAAGGACCAGATCCTCGAGCTGTATCTCAACAAGATGTTCCTGGGCCATCGCTCCTATGGCGTGGCGGCGGCGGCGGAGTACTACTACGGCAAGACGCTCGATCAGCTGAGCGTGGCCGAATGCGCGGCGATCGCCTCGACCTTCCAGTTGCCTTCGGCGGTCAACCCGATCAACAGTCCCAAGCGCCTGCTGGCCCGACGCAACTGGGTGTTGAGCGAAATGTTGCGGCACAACTACATCACCAAGGCGATCTACGAGCAGGCGATTGCCGAGCCCAACCACGCCTTTCCCCATGAGCAGCCGATCGAGGTGGAGGCGCCGTACCTGGCCGAAATGGTGCGTCGGCAGGTGCTCGATCGCCTCGGCAACGAGGCACTTACCGAGGGGTACGTGGTCAAGACGACCGTGCAGAGCACCCGCCAGCAGGAGGCCGTGGACGCCCTGCGCGACGGCCTGATCGCCTACGACCAACGGCATGGCTGGCGTGGTCCGGAAGCCCATCAGGATCTGCCCGCCGGCGCCGGCGAGGCGGATTTCGACCAGTTGCTGTCCGGCTACGGCAGCGTCTCGGGCATGCAGCCGGGCCTGGTCACGGCCAGCGATGCAAAACGGGCCACCGTTTATCTGTCCACCCATGAGAGCGTCGTGCTCGACCTGGCCGCGATAAGCTGGGCGCGCCCGCGCCTCAGCGAAGATCGGGTGGGCGCCGCACCCAGCCGGGTCGATGCGGTGCTCAAGCGCGGCGATATCATCCGGCTCGCCCGCGACGACAAGGGCAACTGGCAGTTGGCCCAGATACCCGCCGCCCAATCGGGACTGGTTTCGCTGAACCCCGAGGATGGCGCGATCGAGGCCCTGGTGGGCGGTTTCAACTTCAACCGCAGCAAGTTCAACCGCGCGGTGATGGCGGCACGCCAGCCCGGGTCCAGCTTCAAGCCGTACCTCTACTCGGCGGCCTTCGAACGCGGTTTCACGCCCGCCTCGATCATCAACGATGCGCCGTTGGCACTCCCCGACCCGTCGCGACCGAACGGCCTCTGGACGCCTTCCAACGACGACGGCAAGTTCGCCGGCCCGATGCGCCTGCGCGAGGCGCTGGTGCAATCCAAGAACCTGGTCTCGGTGCGCCTGCTCGACGCCGTCGGCGTGAATTTCGTGCGCGAGTACGCGACCCGCTTCGGTTTTGCGCTGGATGCGATTCCGGCCAACCTGTCGATGGCCCTGGGCACGGCCTCGGTTTCGCCGATGGGCATGGCCCGCGGCTACGCGGTCTTCGCCAATGGCGGCTATCTGATCACGCCTTACTTCATCCACGAGATCGATGACCGCAGCGGCAAGCCGGTCTATCTGGCCAATCCGGCGCGCGCCTGCCGCAACTGCCAGGAGCGCCTGCTCGACACCCGACCGCCCGGGCCGCCACCGGCCGAGATGATCAAGACCCCTGCCAATCGACTGGCGGCGGCTGGCAGCGCCGCCGCACCGGCGGGATCCAGCAGCGTCGACGGCGTCGGCGACGCCGTGTTGCCGGCGGACGTGCACGAAGCCGGCAATCATCCGCCGGTGCTCGCCCCGCGGGTGATCGGGCCGCGCAACGACTACATGATCACCTCGCTGATGAAAGACGTGATCCTGCGCGGCACCGGCGCCGCCGCGCGCACGCTCGACCGGTCCGATCTGGCCGGCAAGACCGGCAGCACCAACGACCATCGCGATGCCTGGTTCGTCGGTTTCAACGGCGACCTGTCGACCTCGGTCTGGGTAGGTTTCGACGACTACAGCTCGCTGGGCCATGGCGAGTTCGGCGCCAAGGCCGCGCTGCCGATCTGGATGCAGTACATGAGCGCGGCGCTCAAGGGGTTGCCGCCCAACACGTTGCCGATGCCGCCCGGAATCAGTACGGTATGGATCAACCGCAACAGTGGCCTGCCGACGGGAGCGGACGACCCGGACGGCATGAACGAGATGTTCAAGGTCGAAGACGTCGATCGCCTGCGCAGCCAGGCCGCCCAGCAGAAGGAGCAGGATCAGCAGCACGCCTACGAGATCTTCTGAACCCGCGGGTCGTCGACCCGGACCTTGTGCGAGAGGGCCGCGGTCGGCGCCATCCACCCAGGCGCCATCCATCGTTGAGGAGTGCGTCATGTCCCGAGGCGAACACCACCGCATCCATGCGCATGACCGGTTGCAACGCAACCGCCTGCGCGTGGCCCAGGAAGCCGCCCGCCTGATGAGCGAGCACGGCATTCGCGACTTCCACCACGCGAAGCTCAAGGCCGCCGAGCGGCTGGGCATCCTCGATACGCAGGCGTTGCCGCGCAACCTGGAGATCGAGCAGGCCTTGCGCGAACACCAGCGATTGTTCCTCGCCGATCGCCAGCCGCAATTGCTGCAGCAGCGACGCGAGGCAGCGATCGAGGCGATGGCCTTCCTCGCCGCGTTCGAACCGCGCCTGGTCGGTGCCGTGCTCGAGGGCACCGCCGACGCGCATTCGGCGGTATGCCTGCACGTGTACAGCGACGACCCCGACGCCGTGGTGCAATACCTGCGCGAGCACGGCGTGCCGATCGAGATGCAGGTACGCCGCTTGCGTTACAGCCGCGACGAACAGCCCGAATATCCCGTGCTGCTGTTCAGCGCCGACGACCTGCCGTTCGATCTCACCGTGCTGCCGCGCGACGCGCTGCGCCAGGCTCCGCTGGATCGTACCGAACTGCGGCCGATGCGGCGAGCCTCGCTGGCGCAGGTGGAAGTGCTGCTGGCAGAGGATACCGGCGAAGCGTTCGAACAGCGTCTGCACGCCGCCCTGCGCTGAAAGCCGCCCCCCTGCGCTGAAAGCCGCCCCACGCAGCCCGCGAAAAACGCCCCGGACCAGGCCGGGGCGTTTCATGCAGGCGGAAAATCTCCGGCTGGTGGCGTATCAACGCTTCCCGGTCGGCAGATAATCGCGTACGTCCGCGCCGGTGTAGACCTGCCGCGGCCGGCCGATGCGCGATCCCGGCGTTTCGTGCTGTTCGATCCAGTGCGCGATCCAGCCGGCGGTGCGTGCAATGGCGAACATCACGGTGAACATCTCGGCCGGGATGCCCAGCGCCTTGTAGATGATGCCCGAGTAGAAATCCACGTTCGGGTACAACTTGCGCTCGACGAAGTAGTCGTCCTTCAGCGCCGCCTCTTCCAGTTTCATCGCCACGTCCAGCAGCGGATCGTTGACGCCAAGCTCGTCCAGCACCTTGTGGCACATCTCGCGGATTATCTTGGCGCGCGGGTCGAAGTTCTTGTACACGCGATGGCCGAAACCCATCAGGCGGAAGCTGTCGTTCTTGTCCTTCGCGCGCAACACGGCCTTCTCGACATTGTCCGGCGTGCCGATCTCCTCAAGCTGCTTGAGCACCGCTTCGTTGGCGCCGCCATGCGCCGGACCCCACAACGCGGTGATGCCGGCGGCGATCGATGCATACGGATTCGCACCGGTCGAGCCGACCAGGCGCACGGTCGAGGTCGACGCGTTCTGCTCGTGGTCCGCATGCAGGATGAACAGCAGGTCCAGCGCCTTGGCCGCCACCGGGTTCATCTGCAACGGTTCGCTCGGCACCTCGAACATCATGTGCAGGAAACGCGTCACGTAGTCGAGATTGTTGCGCGGGTAGCGCACCGGCCAGCCGATCGTGTAGCGGTAGCAGGCCGCCGCGATGGTCGGCATCTTCGCGATCAGGCGGATTGCCGCCATCTTGCGATCCGCCGGATCGTCCACGTCCAGGTTCTCATGATAGAACGCCGATAACGAGGCAACCGCGGCGGCCAGCATCGCCATCGGATGCGCGTCGTGGTGGAAGCCCTGGAAAAAATTCTTCTGCGCCTCGTGCATCATCGTGTGGTGGGTGATGTCGTGCTCGAACGCGCTGAACTCGTCCTGCTTCGGCAACTCGCCGTTGAGCAGCAGGTAGGCCACCTCGAGAAAGCTGGACTTTTCCGCCAGCTGCTCGATCGGATAGCCGCGATACAGCAGCACGCCCTGGTCGCCGTCAATGTAGGTGATTGCACTCTTGGTGCTGGCGGTGCTGCCGTAGCCGGGGTCGTAGGTGAAGTGGCCGGTATCCTTGTACAGCGTGCCAATGTCGATGCAGGCCGGGCCGAGGGTGCCGCTGACCAAGGGCAGCTCGCTGCCGCGATGGCTCGATTCATCGACGAGCTTGACGGTCTTGGGGTCGGACACGGAAACCTCCTTGCAGATGGGTCGTTGCCGTCGGCAGCCGCCAGGGCGAGCCGTCCAGCAGGGGAGTGTGGGTGCCGCACACCGGGGAGTGCATGCGACGCAACCGATGCCGTGGCATCAATTCACTCCCCATTATCACACAAGGGGGCATTCACATTCGATGGCGCATGGTCGAATCGCGGACACGAAAAGACGCGGGGCAAGCCTGCGCCTGCCCCGCGTCGCGAATCGAACCCACTCGGTGGCCGGCGCCAGGCGCGGGCCACGCCAACGCTTATTCCTTGACGGAACCCGCGTAGCGGCGACGGAACTTGTCGACGCGGCCGCCCACATCCAGCGTCTTCTGCTTGCCGGTGTAGAATGGGTGCGAATGGCTGGAGATATCCACCTTGATCAGCGGGTACTCATTGCCGTCTTCCCACTTGATGGTTTCCTTGCCGGACATGGTCGACTTGGTCAGGAACGCGAAGTCGGACGACAGATCCTGGAACACCACCGGGGCGTAGTTCGGATGGATATCAGCTTTCATGACAGACTCTAAATCGGTGGTGAAAAGAGCGGCATTGTAACGAGAAACCGGCAGTCGCTGCAAGCCTGCTGACCGGCGCGGACCCTGCATCACTCCGGCACGCCCAGTGCACGCTGCACCATCGCGGCAAAACGGGCATGGTCGACCTCCAGCACGATGTTCGCCTGCGCCGGCCGGCCCAGCCGCGCCGCCCAGTCGACCACGGTGGCGCCCCGGGTCAGGCGACCGTCCAGTTCCACCGCCACCGCCCGCGTCTCGCGGCGGGTGACGATGGACGGATCGAGCGCCACCGCCATCGCCAGCGCGTCCGCGGCGATCAGGCCGGCGCGGTCGTTTGCCGCGTTGTAGGCGCGGGCCGTGGCCACGATCCGGCCGAAGAACTCCGCCCGCTGGTCGCCGCGCGCCAGCCAGCGGTCGAATTCGGCATCGTCGAAGGCATGCCGCAGCGTCGCTTCCCAGTCCACCAGATCGAACCTCGGGAACGCCTCGAACACGACATGCGCCGCCTCGGGGTCGAAGCCGATGTTGAACTCGGCCGGTATCCTGCCGGTATTGCCATGCCCGGTAACGGCGCCGCCCATCACCACCAGCCGCGCCACCCGCTGCGGCAACGTCGGATCGAGCCGCAGTGCCAGCGCCAGATTCGTCAGCGGGGCCAGCGCCACCAGGGTCAGTTCGCCAGGTCGCTCGCGGGTCAGACGCAGCAGCGCCAGCGCGGCGGGCTCGCCGGACAGCAGCGCTTTCGGCTCCGGAAAGCCGACGTCACCAAAACCATCCTGGCCATGCACAAAGGCGGCATCCTCGTCCGGCGCGCGCACCAGCGGCGTGGCGCAGCCGGCGAATACCGGCGTCGACATGCCGATCAGGTCGACCAGGTTGCGCGCGTTGCGCACGGTGTGGCCCAACCCGACGTTGCCCGCGGCAATGCTGAGGCCAGCGATGTCGGCATGCGCGGCGGCCATCAGGATGGCGAGCGCGTCATCAACACCGGGGTCGGTATCGATCAGGAGTTGCGGTCTGGTCATTGCGACGGTAGCGGTTGCGGTGGATCGAGTAGCTTAACGGGGAATGGATGCGAGCGGCTTCGACTCTGTGTCCCTCGATCACGCGCCGGCATATCGCGCCGCACCGCCAACCCAGCGCTCGATCAGCTGACTGGCTTCCTGCGGATGTTCGGCCAGCATATGTTCGCCCACCGCCTGCACCGCCGGCAGCAGGTGCGCATCGCGGGCCAGGTCGGCGATGCGAAAGGCAAGCTGACCCGTCTGGCGGGTGCCAAGCACCTCGCCGGGGCCGCGCAACTCCAGGTCTTTTTCGGCAATGCGGAAGCCGTCGCTGGTCTCGCGCATCACCTGCAGCCGTTCCCGCGCCAGCTGGCCCAGCGGCGGCTGGTACAGCAGCACGCAGTTGGACGCCACCGCGCCACGTCCGACGCGGCCGCGCAACTGGTGCAACTGCGCCAGACCGAGTCGTTCGCTGTTCTCGATCACCATCAGGCTGGCGTTCGGCACGTCCACGCCGACTTCGATCACGGTGGTCGCCACCAGCACGGCCAGCTCACCCGCCTTGAAGGCGTCCATCGCGGCCTGCTTCTCCTTCGCCTTCATGCGGCCATGGATCAGGCCAACCTCGAAGCCGATCAATGCGGCGGACAGCTCGGCATGGGCAACCTCGGCGGCCTGCGCGCGCAGCTGCTCGGATTCCTCGATCAGCGTGCATACCCAGTACACCTGCCGCCCCTCCCGGCAGGCGGCATGGATGCGCTCGATCACTTCGGCGCGGCGCGCATTGGAGATCGCGATGGTCTGCACCGGCGTGCGCCCGGGCGGCAGCTCGTCGATCGACGATACGTCGAGGTCGGCATAGGCACTCATCGCCAGCGTGCGCGGGATCGGCGTGGCGGTAAGTACCAGCTGGTGCGGCACCAGCCCGCCGTGCCGGCCCTTCTCGTGCAGGGCCAGGCGCTGCTGCACGCCGAAGCGGTGCTGCTCGTCGACGATCACCAGGCCCAGGCGCGCGAAGGCGACGCCTTCCTGCATCAGGGCATGCGTGCCAATCACCACGGCAGCACCCTCGGCCACCCGTGCCAGTGCCAGCTTGCGCGCCTTGCCGGTGACCTTGCCGGCCAGCCACTCCACCGCGATGCCGAGCGGCTCCAGCCATTGACGGAAATTCGCGAGGTGCTGCTCGGCGAGCAGTTCGGTCGGTGCCATCAAGGCGACCTGATATCCGGCTTCCACCGCCGCCAGCGCAGCCAGCGCCGCCACCACGGTCTTGCCGCTGCCGACATCGCCCTGCACCAGCCGCAGCATCGGTCGTGGTTGGGCCAGGTCGCGCGCCACTTCGTCACCGACGCGCTGCTGGGCGGCGGTCAGCCGGAACGGCAAGCCGACGAGCAACTGTCGGCGCAGTTCGCCCGTGCCGCCCAGCACCGGTGCACGCCGGCGTCTGACCGCCGCACGCATGCGCTTGAGGCTCAGGTGCTGGGTCAACAATTCCTCGAAGGCCAGGCGCTGCTGCGCCGGATGCCGGCCCAGCATCAGCTGGCCGATGGGTGCATCGGGCGGCGGCCGATGCACGTAGAGCAGCGCATCGCGCAACGAGGTCAGTCCGTGCGCGGCGCAGAGCGCGGGCGGGATCAATTCCAGTTGTGCATCCGGCGGCAATCGTTCCAGCGCCTTGCCAATCACTCCGGCAAGTCGTTTCGGACCCAAGCCCTCGGTGGTCGGGTAGACCGGCGTGAGCAAGTCGTCGACGCTGGCCGCCGCGTCGCCGCTCAGGCGCTGGTAGTTCGGGTGCACCATCTCCAGGCCTTGCGCCGCATGCCGCACCTCGCCGTAGCAGAGCAGGCGCGTGCCCGGCTGCAATTGCTCGGCCTGTGCGCGGTTGAAATGGAAGAAGCGCAGCAGCAGGGTCTGCCTGCTGTCGTCGCCGATCGCCACCTTCAGTTGCGGGCGGTAGCGAAAACCGCGTTCGACCGCCTCGACCACACCCTCGACCTGGGCCCGCTCGCCGGCGCGCAGATCCGCGATCGCGGTGACCCGCGTCCGATCCTCGTAGCGCAACGGCAGGTGGAACCACAGATCCTGGATCCGCTCCAGCCCGAGCCTGGACAAGGTCGTGACCAGCGCCGGGCCGACCCCGGCCAGCGTGCCGACCGACTCGCTGCCGGAGTCGGTGGCGTTGACGGAAGCAGGACGGGTGGTGCGGGCGGCCATGACCTGCAAGCCTACCCGAGCATCACCGTCATTCGTAAGGATGTTGCCCGCTGGCACGGTGGGCGCATGCCTCGCCCTGCATCAGTCCAGCGCCATGATCGCGTCGACCTCGACCTGCGCCGCCTTGGGCAAGCCTGACACTTCGATGGTGGAACGGGCCGGGTACGGCTGCTGGAAGTACTCGGCCATGACCGCATTGACCGCGGCGAAATTCGCCAGGTCGGTGACGTAGATGCCCACGCGCACGATCTGCGCCAGCGAACCACCGGCGGCCTGCGCCACTGCCGCGAGATTGTCGAACACGCGCCGCGTCTGCACGCTGATGTCGCCATCGACCAGGCCGCCGGTGGCCGGATCGAGCGGAATCTGGCCCGAGAAATACACCGTGTTGCCGGCGCGCACGGCCTGCGAATAAGGGCCGATGGCGGCAGGTGCCTGGTCGGTGGCGATGATGCTGCGGGACATGGGCTTGCCTCGGGATTCGGGATTCGGGATTCGGGATTCGGGATTCGGGATTCGGGATTCGGGATTCGGGATTCGGGATTCGGGATTCGGGATTCGGGAAGATTATCGTGTCACAGCCCCGCGCACACGTTCCGATGCGTTGACGCTCCAAACGAATCCCAAATCTCAAATCCCTGATCACAGGGGGTAGCGATGCAGCCCGCTGGCCACGCCGGTGCGGCGCACGCGGCGGATCACGTCGGCCAGGTGCTTGCGGCTCTTCACTTCCATCGAGAACAGCAGGGTCGCGGCCGAGGCATCGCGTTCGACGTACTCCACGTTCTCGATGTTCGAATCGGCCGCGGCGATCGCGGCCGCCACGGTGGCCAGCACGCCGGGGCGGTTGATCACCTCGATGCGCAACTGCGCGCGATAGTCGCCCTGCACGTCCCGATCCCACTCGATCGCCACGCAGCGCTCGGGCGACTTGCGCAACTCGACCACGTTCGGGCATTCCTCGCGATGCACCACGATGCCCTTGCCCGAGGACAGGTAGCCGACGATGTCGTCGCCCGGCAGCGGATGGCAGCAATTGGCGAAGCTGAGCACGCCGCGTTCGGCGCCGGTGATGCGGATCTTCTCCTGGGCCATCGACGCGCCCGGCTTCGCGCCGCCGGCCTTCTTTCGGCGGGAGCCCAGCAACTGGCGGGCGACCACATCGGGCATGCGATTGCCCAGGGCGATATCGGACAGCAATTCTTCCAGCCGCTTGAGGTTCGAGGTCGCCAGAAAATGATCCAGCACCGTCGCGGAGATCGCGTCCAGGCTGCTGCCCTGCGCGTCCAGCGCACGGTCCAGCATGCGATGGCCGAAGTCGACCGCATCCTCGTGCTGCAGATGCTTCAGGTATTGCCGGATCGCGGTGCGCGCCTTGCCGGTGACGACCACCTCCAGCCAGGCCGGGTTTGGCACCGCCGACGGTGCGGTGATGATCTCCACCAGCTGGCCCGACTCCAGCTGGCTGCGCAACGGCGTCAGCTTCTTGTCGACCCGCGCGGCCACCGCATGGTCGCCCACATCGGTGTGGACGGCGTAGGCGAAGTCCAGCGCCGTCGCATGGCGCGGCAACGAGAGGATGTCGCCGCGCGGGGTGAACAGGTAGACCTCGTCGGGGAACAGGTCGATCTTGACGTTCTCGATGAACTCCGAGGAGGACACCGTGTTCGCCGAACTGTCGACCATCGAGGACAGCCACTCGCGCGCCCGCGCCTGCGCGCTGTTGGCCGGTCCGCTGTCGGTCTTGTAAGCCCAGTGCGCCGCGACGCCACGCTCGGCTACCGAGTCCATTTCGGCGGTGCGGATCTGCACCTCGATCGGCGCTCCGAACGGTCCCAGCAGCACCGTATGCAGCGACTGGTAGCCGTTGGCCTTGGGAATGGCGATGAAATCCTTGAAGCGGCGATCGACCGGCTTGTACAGGGCATGCACCACGCCGAGCGCCATGTAGCAGCTGGTTGCGCTGTCGACCACCACGCGGAAGCCGTAGACGTCCATCAGCTGCGCAAACGTCTTGTGCTCGTTGCGCATCTTCGAATAGATGCTCCACGGCGACTTGATCCGACCCACCACGTGGGCCGGCAGGTGCTCGGCGGAAAGCCGCGTGGTCAGCGCCGCCTCGATCTTGCCCATCGCCTCGCGGCGGTTGCCCAGGGCGGCGCGGATACGCTCGCTGATGACCCGGTAGCGATCGGGATACAGCGTGCGAAAGCCCATGTCCTGCAGCTCCGCCTTGAACTTGTTCATGCCGAGGCGCTGCGCGATGGGCGCGAAGATCTCCAGCGTTTCGCGCGCGATGCGCCGGCGCGAGACAGGATCCTTGGCGCCGAGCGTGCGCATGTTGTGCAGCCGGTCGGCCAGCTTGATCAGAATCACGCGCAGGTCGCGCGCCATCGCAAGCAGCATCTTGCGGAAGCTTTCCGCATCGGCCTCCTGGCGGCTGCCGAAACGCATCTTGTCCAGCTTGGTGACGCCATCGACCAGTTCGGCCACGACCTCGCCGAACTCCGCGGCCAGCGCCTCGCGGCTGAGCTCGGTATCCTCCAGCGTATCGTGCAGGATCGCCGCGATGAGCGTCTCGGCATCCAGCCCGAGCTCGGCCAGGATGCCGGCCACCGCCACCGGATGGGTGATGTACGGCTCGCCGCTCTTGCGCTCCTGTCCGGCATGCGCCCTGGCGCCCACTTCGAATGCGCGCAGCACCAGGGTCACCTGCGCTTCGGGCAGATAGGCGATGCGCTCTTTCAGCGCCAGCACATAGGGCGGCAATGCGGACGGATCGACCGTGGCGGGGGGCGCGGTCGCAGTCATCGGTGACTGGCGCCGACTCAGGCGCCGACCCCGGTGGGGCAATGATGGGCTGAAACTGCCGCGCGCATGTGCATCGTCACACCCGACCTGCCGGTGCGACCGTTGTCGTTGCGCCGGCAGTCGTCGTCCATCAGTCGTCGCCGCCCTTGGAGAGGTCGTCGTCGACCTCGGCCGCAGCCCACTCGAGAGCCTCGCGCTCGGCCCGTTCGCGCTCGGCCTTGTCGATCTGGTCGATCGTGGCCTGGTCGATGCGGCGTGCGGCGATCTCGCGCAAGGCCAGCACGGTGGGCTTGTCGTGGTCAGGATTGACCGCCGGCTCGGCACCCTTTTCCAGCTGGCGTGCACGCTTGGTCGCCATCAGGACGAGCTCGAAACGGTTGTCGACTACCTCGAGGCAGTCCTCCACGGTAATACGGGCCATGCGAAATCCTTGGGGAATAGTGACTTATGTGATCGGTTAGTGTAGTTGAGCAGGCGCTTTGCTGGCAATGCGCTCAGCGCGTATCATGGCGGGCTGGCCACGGATCGGTGCGCGTCCAGGCCGATGAAAGCACGTCGAAAGCCGTGCAAGATATAAAACCAGACAGTACACTTACTGCTCCCCCGACGCGAAATCCAGCCTCGATGTCCTCTTCGCCCCGCCACTTCCTGTTGCGCCGCTGGTTGCCCATGCTCGCGGTCGCGATCCTGGCCGGCTGCACGATCGCCAAGCCCCGCACTGACGACCCGCTGGAGAAGTACAACCGCAAGGCCTACGAATTCAACAATGCGGTGGACAAGGCGGTCATCCGTCCGGTGGCACTGGGTTATCGCAAGGTCACCAACCCGCCGGTGCGGCGCTCGTTCAGCGATTTCTTCACCAATATCCGCATGCCGATCACGGTGGCCAACGACCTGCTGCAGGCGCGCCCCAAGCAGGCGCTGCAGAGCACCGGCCGGTTCCTGGTCAACCTGACCCTGGGCATCGGCGGCTTCTTCGACCCGGCCAGCCAGCTCGGCCTGCCACTTGAAGACAACGACTTCGGCATCACGCTGGCACGCTGGGGCGCACCGGAAGGTGATTTCCTGATGGTGCCCCTGCTCGGCCCGAGCACGGCGCGCGACATCTGGCGCATACCGGTGGACAGCTATTTCTTCGATCCGCTGAGCCTGTTCGCCGCGAACCATCACTACAACGGGCTGCAGTACCTTCCGCAGGCGATGTATCTGGTGACCTTGCGCTCGCGTGCCATCGATGCGGAAGGCTTCCTGGCATCGGCGTACGACCCCTACGTGTTCATCCGTGATGCCTATCGGCAGCAGCGCCTGTACGAGATCTACGACGGCAACCCGCCCGCGGCGATCATCGAGCGCATGCAAGGTCTGGACACGCCTGATTTCGATCCGGACCAGTTGCTGCAGCAGCAACATGACTGGGAGAAGAACCACCCCAAGCAGACCGGCAAACCGGCCGGCAAACCCTAGGAGCCTGTCAGGCCTTGGTTGGCCGCGACGCGCGTTCGCGTCCCCACGGGTCAGCTCAGCAGGCGATCGACCTCGCACACCGTGGCCAGTGCGCGCATACCCGCGGGCATGCCGGTCACCCGCACCACCCGCCCGCGCTGGCCCGCCTCGGCCGTCGCCGCCAGCACGCAGGCCAGGCCCGCACTGTCGCAGTGACTGACCCCGGACAGGTCGAGCCGGGTCGCGCTGCCGGCAAGCAGCGCCGACCGGATCGCCTGCCATGCCGCCGCGGCGTTGTCGAAACCCAGCGCGCCGCTCACGCCCAGCGTGGCTGACGTGCCGGTGTCCAGCCGAAAGTCTGGCGCCGTGCTCACTTGCCGCCCTTGTTGTCCTTGTCCATCGTCTCCAGCGCCTGCTCGCCCTGGGTCTCGAGGTTCTTGATCAACTGGTCGATACCCACCTTCTGGATCTCGGCATCGACCTGGTTGCGATAATTGGTGACGTAGGAGATGCCCTCGATGACCACGTCGTAGGCCTTCCAGTCGCCGCTGCGGCTCTTGCGGAACGCGTAGTCGATCGACACCAGCTTGCCGTCATCCAGCACCACCTGGGTGCGCACCACGGTGCGCTTGTCGTTGAGGTCGCCGTTGAACGGCAACACCTTGACCCGGCCACGGCTGTAGTTGAGCAGGCCCTCGGCATAGCGATGGGTGATCGAGTTGTAGAACGCCTTGGCGAAACGCTCGCGCTGGTCCGGCGTCGCCTCGCGGGCGTGCCGGCCGAGCACCAGGATGGATGCGTAGTCGATGTCGAAGTGCGGCAGGAACACCTCGTCGATGATGCTGATCAGCTTTTCCTTGTTTTGCTTCAGCTCGGCGCGATGGCCCTCGATCGCGGTACCCAGCTGATCGGCAATGCCCTGCACGATCTGCACCGGCGTCTGCTGATTCGCCGCCGGTGCAGCGGCGGCGGAATCCTGGGCGAAAGCCGGCGCGGCAACCACGGCGGCAAGGGCGAGTGCGGTGGCAAGAGCCAGTCTGCGCAGCATGGGGAAACTCCTTGGGGATGACCGGCGCATCGGCGACCGGGTGAATTCGAGTCAGAGATCGGCTACTTCTTGCTGTCGCCGGCATCCTTTTTGTCGCCGGGTGAGCCATTGACCAGGAACTTGCCGATAAGGTCCTCCAGCTGCATCGCGGACTGGGTCAGGATCATCTCGTCGCCGTTCTTCAGAACATCGGGCGAGCCACCCGGCTGGATCGCAACATACTGGCTGCCGATCAAACCGCTGGTGAACACCGCGGCGGCGGAATCGTCGGGAATCCGGTTGTAGCGCTCGTCGATCGCCAGCACGACCTGGGCGTTGAGCTTGACCGGATCGGCGCGTACCGACTGCACCCGGCCGATCACCACACCCGCCATCTTCACCGGCGCGCCGACCGAGAGCGTGCCGACATTGGTGAAATCGGCCTTTACCGTATAGCTGCCGCCGACATTGTCGACCACGCCGCCGGCACCGAAGAACTTGCCCAGCATCTCCTCCAGCGGTTCGGAGGACTTGGTGCGCGACAGCGTGCCGCCGGCGGCCACCACCTGCTTCGCCGTGCCGTAGTCGATACCCACATACTGGTCGCCGAGCAGGCCGCTGGTGAAGATCGTCGCCACCGAATCCTGCGGAATGTGGTCGTAGTGCTTGTCGATCGACAGCTTCACATCCGCCACGTCGCTACCCGGCGCCAGCGCGATCGACTGCACCTGGCCCACGCGTACCCCGGCGATCTTCACCGGCGCGCGCTCCTTCAACTGGCCGATATTGGTGAACTTGGCCTCGACCGTGTAGCTGTCGCCCTGGTGGACGTTGGCCACCGAACTGGTCTGCGTCGCCAGATAGGCCAGCGCGGCAAAACCCAGCACGATGAACAGGCCGGTGCCGACGGCATACGAACTTCTCGGTTGGCTCACGGCAGAATCCTCGGAAAACGACAAGTCATGAGAGTCACATCAGGAAAGCGGTCAGCACGAAGTCCAGCGCCAGGATGGCGATCGACGAGGCAACCACGGTGCGGGTGGTGGCATAGGCCACGCCCTCGCTGGTAGGCGGCGTGGTGAAGCCCTGGAACACCGCGATCAAAGACACCACCGCTCCGAATGCCAGGCTCTTGAACAGCACGCCGTTGACGATGTCGGTATGCACGTCGACCACGGCGGTCATGTTGGCCCAGAACGTGCCGTTGTCGATGCCCAACCAGGTCACGCCGACCAGGTGGCCGCCGAAGATCGCCATCGCGCAGAACACACAGCACAGCAGCGGCATCGCGATCAGCCCGGCCAGGAAGCGCGGCGTGGCCACGTAGGCGATCGGGTCGACCGCCATCATCTCCATCGCGTCGATCTGGTCGGTGGCGCGCATCAGGCCGATCTCGGCGGTGATCGAGGTGCCGGCACGCCCGGCGAACAGCAGCGCGGTGACTACCGGCCCCAACTCGCGATACACCGACAACGCCACCACCATGCCGCTGGCCGAAGTGCCGCCGAAGATCGACAACACGTGGTACAGCTGCAGCATCAGCACCATGCCGACGAACAGGCCGCAGACCATGATGATGGTCAGGCTCATCGCGCCGACGAACCACAGCTGGCGGATCGTCTCGCGCAGGTAGCGGAAGCTGCGCGGAATCGCCGCCAGCAGGGTCAGCAAAAACAGGCCGCAGGCGCCGATCTGGGCCAGCGACTGGGTGACCACGTTGCGTTGTGGCGGCATCCGCGCGCTCATTTCGCCGCCCCGGCAAAGCCCAGTGCCTGCGCATAGTCGCCGGCCGGATACTGGAACGGCACCGGGCCGTCCGCCTCGCCACCGAAGAACTGCCGCGTCCACGGCGAGCCGTCGTTGGCGATGGTTTTCGGGTCGCCCTGCGCGACCACCTTGCCGTTGGCGATCAGGAAGATGTGATCGGCCACCTGCTTGATCGCCTCCAGTTCGTGCGCCACCAGCACGCTGGTGATGCCCAGCGTCTGGTTCAGCGTGCGGATCAGCTTGAGCACCTGGTTCAGCGCCACCGGATCGAGCCCCACGAACGGCTCGTCGTACAGGATCAGCATCGGGTCGAACACGATCGCCCGGGCCAGTGCCACGCGTCGTGCCATGCCGCCGGACAATTCGCTCGGCATCAGCCCGGCGGCACCACGCAGACCGACCGCCTGCAGCTTCAGCAGCACTAGGTTGCGGATCAGCACCTCCGGCAATTTCGTGTGCTGGCGCAGCGGGAAGGCCACATTCTCGAACACGCTGAAGTCGGTCAGCAGGGCCGAGTTCTGGAACAGGTAGCCGATCCCCTCGCGCAACTTGTACAACTGCTGGCGCGACAGATCCGCCACGCGGCGGCCGTCGACCTCGATGCTGCCGGCATCCGCGCGCATCTGCCCGGTGATGTGCTTGAGCAGGGTGGTCTTGCCGGTGCCGCTGGGCCCCATGATCGCGGTGACCTTGCCGCGCGGGATGTCCATCTCCAGCGCGTCGAAGATCGTCTTGCCGCTGAGCACGGTGGTCAGCCCACGGATCCGCACCAGGGTGCTGTCGGCAGGCGCGGTGTCAACGGGATCGATCATGGGCGACAAGTGCAACAGGGAAAGCGCACAAGGTAGCCGAAGCGCGGGGGGATCGCCATGTGCAGGCGGCTGGCGACAGCTCAGGCTTCAGCCGCCAGCAGGTCGGCGATCAGCCCTTCGTGACGCTGCCACTGCAGGCTGCTGCGCAGGCGTACTGCTTGCACGATCGCCTGCAGGTCGGCCAGCGCCTGCTCGAACACGTCGTTGACCACGATGTAGTCGAACTCGTGGGCGTGCGCGATCTCGCCACGCGAATTGTGCAGGCGGCGTTCGATCACGTCGGGCGCATCGGAACCCCGCCCGCGCAGACGGCGCTCCAGCTCGGCCCGCGACGGCGGCAGGATGAACACGCTGACGCAATCGGGCTTGCTGCGACGGATCTGCCCGGCGCCCTGCCAGTCGATCTCCAGCAGCACGTCGCGTCCCTGCCCCAGCAGGCCCTGCACCGTGGTGCGCGAGGTGCCGTAAAGGTTGCCATGCACTTCGGCATGTTCCAGAAAGATGCCTTCGGCGATCTCGCACTCGAACTCGGGGCGATCGACAAAGTAGTAATGCCTCCCGTATTGCTCGTCAGCGCGCGGCGGACGCGTGGTGTGCGACACCGACAGCGAGATCGCGAGATCGCGCTCCAGCAGCGCATTGACCAGGGTGGATTTGCCGGCACCCGAAGGCGCGGCGACCACGAACAAGGTGCCTTCGAGCGAAGTGTTCATGCACCTAAACCCGAAGTGACGCGGACAAAGCGCGCCATATCAAGGTCTCACCACCTCGCCTTTGCGCGTGGGTACAACCGTGGGTACAACCTGGTGGGGCGATAGGCATCGGCGCGGCATGAGTGGACGTTGGCGGGAAGTATAGCGGCGGCAACCGCCACCCCCACAGCTGGCAGGCAGCAGCAACGCGCATCCTTCGTGCGCGGGCGCGATGTGTGCATTCATGGCGTAAGCCCCTCGCGTGTACGCGCGCGATGCCGGACGTTTCGGCGCCCATAGCCGCCGCCCCCTCTTTTGGGGGTGAAATAACCCTCGCTACCGCTCCTTTCGGAACGGTTTGCCGTCGGCCGGTTCAAGCTCGAGGGGTCAAGGGTCGATGTATTGGGACTGGATCGGCGTCGCGTGCTCGGGCGCCGAATTGACGTCGCCGCCCCTGCTTTCCGGAGCCCTTTCCAGCTCCCGCAACAGCTCGCCCGCGCCTTCCTGTTTTCAACAGCGGCGATACCGCGAGCGTGGGCCGACGCTCGGCTAGTAGATGATTTTCACGATGCTTATTCCGGTTTCGGGGTCTGCCGGTTCAACGGTGACGCGGGGTTGAATGCAAGGCGTTCCATAGCAGATCGCGCTGACGGCACCCGCAGGCGTTGGCGTAACGATGCGACGAACGATAGTCACACTGACGCCGAAACTACTGCTCAGATTGCTGGTCGCGTGTCCCGCCACGCACCATGCTGCAACCATCAGGATGATGATCAACCGACGCATGACGTTCTCCATAACCAGGGCAGCGCCGTGTCGATCTGCCCAGTGATCACATGCGAGGAAATCCTTCTATCGCAGGGATAAGGATGAGACCCGCTGCTCACACCTTCTGTGACGGGGTTCGCGTTTGGCGACCAACGCACCAGCTCTGCGTGCGTGTCCTCGATCTGCAGCGCGGCAATTGGGTCATCCGTTTCGGCTCGGCCAGGGAGCGTGATGATCGGCTCCAGGAGTAGTACGGGATGCTGCGGGGCGCTATGGGCAGACGTGACGCAATAAAAAGCCCGACAGATGCGGGCTTGTGGAGATTTCAGGGGTTCGACGGGATGCTATGGAATGGCGTGAAACCTCACTCGATGTTCTGCACCTGTTCGCGCATCTGCTCGATCAGCACCTTGAGCTCGACCGCGGCATTGGTGCTGCGGGCGTCGACCGACTTGGAGCCCAGCGTGTTTGCCTCGCGGTTGAACTCCTGCATCAGGAAATCGAGACGGCGCCCAACCGGCTCCTTCAGGCCAAGCACGCGGCGGGTTTCGCCGATGTGGGTGCTGAGCCGGTCCAGTTCCTCGTCGACGTCGGTGCGGGTGATCTGCAGCACCAGCTCCTGCTCCAGCCGCCCCGGTTCGACCGGCTGTTTGAGGTCGGCCAGGCGGGTTTCCAGCCGGGTGCGCAGCGCGGTGCGGATTTCCGGCATCCAGCGGCGCACGTCGGACACCACGTTTTCGATGGCATCGAGGCGCTCACGCAGGATCGCCGCGAGTTTTTCGCCTTCACGCTCGCGGGTGGCGGTCAAGGCATCCAGTGCACGATCGAGCACGTCGAACAAGGTGGCCTGCTGCGCTTCCGGATCCATCTCGGCCTGCTGCATTACGCCGGGGAAGCGCAGCAGTTCGGTGAACTCAATCCGCATTTTTGGAAAGCGCGCATCGATATCCAGCGATATTTCCGACAGCCGGGCAAGCAGCGCATGATTGATTTGCAGCGATTCGCTGCGCGAATCGCTGCGGCGCACGGTGAGATCGAGCTTGCCGCGCGAAAGCTTCGCCGCCACCCGCTCGCGCAACTGCGATTCGAACGCGCGCAGGTCGTCCGGCAGGCGCGGGCTCAACTCCAGGTAGCGGTGATTGACCGTGCGCAGCTCGCAGCTGAGCGTGCCGGCGGGGCCGGTGGTTTCGGCGCTGGCGTAGGCGGTCATGCTGCGGATCATCGTCGCGCCGTCCGGAGGTGGGGAGGTGCGCAATGGTAAACTCTCCCGTCCCGGCTTGCCCAATCCGGCCAAGCAACGCGCAGGAACCACCCGATGAATTCCGTTATCCGCCCCAGCGGCCGCGCCAGCGACCAGCTGCGCACCGTCAGCATCGAACGCCACTACACCCGCCATGCCGAAGGTTCGGTGCTGGTGAGCTTCGGCGACACCCGGGTGCTGTGCACCGCCAGCATCGAAGACCGCACGCCAGCCTGGTTGCGCGGCAAGGGCGAGGGCTGGATCACCGCCGAATACGGCATGCTGCCACGCGCCACCCACACCCGCATGCAGCGCGAAGCCGCGCGCGGCGGCCAGGGTGGCCGCACCATGGAGATCCAGCGCCTGATAGGCCGCAGCCTGCGTGCCTGCGTCAACCGCCAGGCGCTGGGCGAACGCGTGATCACGCTGGACTGCGACGTGCTGCAGGCCGACGGCGGCACCCGCACCGCGGCGATCACCGGTGCCTACGTGGCCCTGGTCGACGCCGTGAATGGCCTGATGCAGCGCGAAGGCCTCAAGCGCAATCCGATCGTCGGCGCGGTCGCCGCGATCTCGGTGGGCATCTACAAGGGCATGCCCGTACTCGACCTCGACTACGCCGAGGACTCCGACTGCGACACCGACATGAACGTGGTGATGAACGACGGCGGCGGTTTCATCGAAGTGCAGGGCACCGCCGAAGGCCACGCGTTTCGCCGCGACGAGATGGATGCGCTGCTGGCGCTGGCTGAGAAGGGCATCGGCGAACTGGTGTCGGCGCAGCGTGCCGCCCTGGGTCGGTAAGCCGGGGATCGGAAGATGGCACAACGCATCGTCCTGGCCAGCAGCAACCGCGGCAAGCTGGCGGAGTTCAACGCGCTGCTCGCCGACAGCGGCTTCGAGGTGCTCGCGCAAGCCAGCCTCGGCATCGACGATGTCGAGGAAACCGGGCTCAGTTTCGTCGAAAACGCCCTGCTGAAAGCGCGCCACGCCGCGCTGGTCAGTGGCCTGCCCGCGCTCGCCGACGACTCGGGCCTGTGCGTGGATCAGTTGCGCGGCGCACCCGGCCTGTATTCGGCGCGCTACGCCGGCGGCCACGGCGACAGCGCGGCAAACAACGCAAGACTGTTGTGCGAGCTGGATGGCGTCGCCGCCGAGCGGCGCGATGCGTTCTTCATCTGCGCGCTGGTGCTGCTGCACCGCGCCGACGACCCCACGCCGCTGATCGTCGAGGGCCGCTGGCACGGCCGCATACTCGACGCGCCGCGTGGCACGCAGGGTTTCGGCTACGACCCGCTGTTCCTGCCGCACGGCCAGCAGGTCAGCGCCGCCGAACTCGATCCAGCACTGAAGAACCGCCTCAGCCACCGCGGCCAGGCTTTGGCAAAGCTGCACGCACGGCTGGCCGAGCTGCGCGGGTGAGCCTGATCGCGCCACCGCTGTCGCTGTACATCCACATGCCTTGGTGCGTGAAGAAGTGCCCGTACTGCGATTTCAATTCGCACGGACTGCGCAGCGCGCCACCGCCGTATGCCGACTACATCGACCATCTGCTGGCCGACCTGGATGCCGACCGCGCCGACTTCGGCGCCGCGCTGCAGGATCGTCCGGTGATCAGCATCTTCTTCGGCGGCGGCACGCCCAGCCTGTTTTCGCCGGAACTGATCGCGCGCCTGCTCGATGGCGTGCGCCAGCGCCTGCCGCTGCGGGCCGACGCCGAGATCACCCTGGAGACCAATCCCGGCACGATCGAGCACGGCCGTTTCGACGGCTACCTAGCCGCCGGGGTCAACCGTATCTCGTTCGGCGTGCAGAGTTTCGACGACGACAAATTGCGACGTCTCGGCCGCATCCATTTCGCCGCGGAAGCGGAAGCCGCGGTGAAGTCAGCGCAAGATGCCGGCTACACCAACATCAATCTCGACCTGATGTATGCGCTACCGCAGCAGACCCTGGATGGCGCATTGGCCGATGTGGAACGCGCGGTCGCGCTGGCACCCACGCACATCTCGCACTACCAGCTCACGCTGGAGCCGAACACCGCCTTCGCCGCCAACCCGCCGCCGCTACCCGACGACGACCACGCCTGGGCGATGCAGGAAGCCTGCGAGGCGAGGCTCGCCGACGCCGGTTACGGCCAGTACGAGATTTCTGCCTACGCGCAGCCCGGCCGACGTTGCACACACAATCTCAACTACTGGCAGTTCGGTGATTACCTCGGCATCGGCGCCGGCGCCCACGCCAAGCTCAGCGACGCCACCGACGGCCAGGTGCGCCGGCGCTGGAAAACCCGCGGCCCAAGCGCCTACATGGAGTCGAACGGCGGAGCCTCCCGCATCGGCGGCGACGACGTGGTCGGTTCGGCGGAACTGCCGTTCGAATACATGCTGAACGCCTTGCGCCTGATCGACGGCGTGCCGCTGGCCGACTTCGCCCTGCGCACCGGTTTGCCGCTGGAAAACATCGCCGCCCCGCTGGCCGAAGCGCGCCGGCGCGGCTGGCTGCGCGACGATCCCGGGCGGCTGCACACCACCGCTCTGGGCCAGCGGTTCCTGAACGATGTGATCGCCGGTTTCCTGGGATGATCAGGTCCCGTCTCGACAATGGCATAGCCGCAGCAACCGGCATAGACTGGGCTCACCCAGGGGAATTGGACAGGTTGCATTCATGAATGCCGGACAGGATCTGCGGCACCCGCCCGGGTCGCATTCGCCCGCACGCCTGAGCCAGGGGCGCTGGCCCGCGCGCGCGCAGAAGCTGATCGAGACCAGCTACACCTTGTGCGTGGAGGGTTTGCATGCGCCGGTTCGCCACTGCCTGGGCGAGTTCGAGAGACAGCTTTTCGCGCTGGCCGATCACGCCCAGCGCTCCGATGAACAGCACGAGTGCTTCGCCAGCCGACAGCGAGTGCTGCAAGGGCGCAACAACGTCCTGCAATCCCTCATGGAGCAAGTGGGCAACGCCCTGAACGAGCTTGACCGGGGGGCGGGCAAATCCACCCCGGCCACCGAATCCAGTCCCTGGTTATCGCTGGAACTGCTCGACCCCGGCGTGCAGGAAATGTCGATGACGCTGGATCAACTTGGCGCCCGTGGCGAAGTGCGCCATGGCCGCGCCCTGTATGAACTCGGTTATCGGCTGGCGGTACTGATAGGTTCGCCACCGCTGGAAGGTCAGTCGTTGCCGCTCGGGCCGCATGCCCTGGCCAAGGCGTTCCATCTGGCCAGCGCCGAACTGGATCTCCCGCACAAGCATCAGCTGCTGCTGCTGCAGCACTTCGATCAGTGGGTGCTCCCCGCACTTGCCCCGTTGTACGACACCATCAACCTGCACTGGCAGTCCGCCGGCATCCTGCCGCAGCTGCGCAGCATCCCGGTGCCGCGCCAGATCAACAAGCGAGCACGTCCGGGGATGTCGGAAGCCGCGCCAGCCAGTGAACCCGCAGCGGCGGCCGCACCGGCAGCGGAGAGCACAGGCAAGCCGCAGGGCGGCGGTGCCGGCGAGGACTCCATCCACGTGCTCGAATCGCTGCGCGATCTGCTGTCGCAACGGCGTGGCGGCCAGGGCATGGCAAGCGGCGATGCCGCCGGCCCGGTCGCCAGCGAGGACGAGCTGCAACTGGCGCTGGGCGCGCTGCAACAGCACCTGGCCCAGGTCACCGACCACGCCAGCCGCGAGCTGCGCAGCGCCGCCCGCTTGCGCGAGGAGTTGCTGGCCCAGCTCAATCTCGGCAAACCGGCCGACGCGCCGCGCACCCAGCTCACCAGCGAACAGGGCGATACGGTGGAACTCGTCGCCGGACTGTTCGAACAGCTGGGGCAGCAATTGCAGCAGGGCGGCAACGCACGCAGCCTGCTCAGCAACCTGCAACTGCCGGTGCTGCGCGTGGCGGTCGCCGACCACAGCTTCTTCGAGAAACGCGAACATCCTGCGCGACAACTGCTCGACACCGTCGCCGCCGCAGCCAACGACTGGCTGGACGGCAGCGACGACGAAAGCAACCGTCCGCTGGCCAGCAAGCTCGAACAGCTGGTCAGCCGCGCCAACCAGGAGCCGCCCAGCGCGGGGCTCTACACCACCCTGCTGGCGGACATCGAACACCATCTGGCGCTGCTGACCCGCAAGGCGCAGGCCTCCGAGCGGCGCCACGTCGAGGCAGCGCAAGGGCGCGAACGGCTGGACCAGGCCCGCCACCGCGCCAGCGAACTGATGGCCGAACGCTTCGCCCAGTCGCCGCCGCGCGGCCTGTTGCGCGCGCTGCTCGATCGGGCCTGGTCCGACGTGCTGGCCCTGACGCTGCTGCGCCATGGCGAGGACAGCGCGGCGTTCAAGGCGCAACTGGCGATCACCGATCAGTTGCTCGGCCGCCTGCCCACGTCCGACCGCCGGCAATTGCAGCGGGACGTGGAAAGCGGCCTGCAGCAGATCGGCATGCACGCCGAGGAAGCGGTGCAGGTGGCGCAGCGTCTGCTTGGAGCCGGCACGCCGGATCCCGCCGTCGATCTGCCCAGCGCCACCGACCTCGCCTTGCGCCTGAAACAGCACCAGCGCCTGGGCGAACAGCAGGCCGACCACGAGCCGGCTCCTGCGGCTCCTGCCAGCCGCCCGGCTGTCGCCAGACCGGCACCGGCTTCGACGCCGAAGGCGGCGCCGCCAGCTCCACCGGAAGCGAGATTGCCCGCCGTCGAGCCGCGCGAAACGCATATCGAACAGCATCTGCGCAAATTGCCGTTCGGCAGCTGGTTCGAATTCGTCGATCCTTCCAACGGGCAGATTGCACGACGCAAGCTCGCCTGGTACTCGCCGATGTCGGGGCGCTGCCTGCTGGTCAGCCGGCGTGGCCAGCGCGGCGAGGAAATGAGCATGGCGCAGCTGGCCCACGAGGTCGCCAGCGGCCGCGCCTGCGAAGTGCCGGCCGAGCCCGAGAGTCTGCTCGATCGTGCCTGGCACAGCCTCACCGGCAACCTGCGCCAGTCGGCAGCACTTGCCCGCAATGCCAAGCCCGCGGAGTCCAGGCGCCGATGAGCCCGCCCAACGTTCCCGTCAATCAGCGCCGCGCGCCGCGCAAACGCGCGCCCGGCAACGCCGTCGTCACCGACGTGATCCGCGGTGAGCCGATCGGCCATCTGGGCAACATCTCCAGCACCGGCATGCTGCTGATCACCTCGCAGACACCACGCAGCGAGGCGCTCTACCAGGTCAGCATCGCCTTGCCGGCGACTGGCCGCGCGCTGGTGCAGTCGCAACCGATCGAGGTGGGCATCCAGGAGCAATGGCACGAGCATGCCGCCAGCTCCGGGCAGATCTGGGCTGGCTACCGGATCATCGCGATCACCGACGTCGACGCCGCCCGGCTCGAAAGCTGGTTGGCGCAGGGCTGAGCTCCGCTGGCAGTCGTGCGGCCCGCACGGCATCATGGGCGTCTGCTTTCCCCTTCCCCATCTCACCACGGGCTGTTCCGGCCCTGCGCGCAGACGGCCCGCATGGCCGTCGTCGTCATGATCCGCGCAGACGATCCGGCAGCAAGGCAGCCCGCCGTTGCAGGAGGCTCCATGCACGATCAACTTGCCCCGCTGTATCCGCACCATCTGGCCATCGTGCGCGAGCGCGCCGGCCGGGCACTCGCGCTGGGCGGCTTCGACCACCTGCTGATCGCCGCCGGCACGCCGCTGCGCAAGTTTCTCGACGATCAGGATTACCCGTTCGTCGCCAATCCGCATTTCAAGCACTGGCTGCCGCTGACCGACGTGCCGGGCAGCTGGATCGTCTACACGCCGGGCCGCAAGCCGAAGCTGATCTTCGTGCAGCCGCGCGACTATTGGCACGTGGTGCCGCAAGCACCGCATGGCTACTGGGTCGAGCACTTCGACATCACCATCGTGCACACCGCCGCCGACGCGCTGGCCGAATTGCCCAGCGGCAAGCGCGCGGTGATCGCCGCCGCCTGCCCCGCCACCGATGGCGTCGAGGCGAACAACCCGCCGGCCGTGCTCGACTCCCTGCACTGGCACCGCAGCTACAAGACACCGTACGAACTGGCGCTGATGCGCGAAGCCAGCCGCGTCGGCGCGCGTGCGCACCGCGCAGCCGAAGCCGCGTTCCGCGCCGGCGAAAGCGAATTCGGCATCCACATGGCCTACCTCTCGGCGGCGAAGCAGAACGATGCCGAGCTGCCCTACGCCAGCATCGTCGCCCTCAACGAACACGGCGCGGTATTGCACTACACGAACTTCGACCGCACGCCGCCCGCGCACAGCCGCTCGTTCCTGATCGACGCCGGCGCCAGCGCCGCGGGCTACGCCAGCGACATCACGCGCACCTACGCGTCATCGCAGGCAGCCGAATTCCAGGCCTTGATCGACAGTGTCGACGCCGCGCAGCAAGGTTTCGTCACCAGGGTGCGCGCCGGGCAGAGCTATCCCGACCTGCACATCCACGCCCATCACGTGCTGGCCGGCGTGTTGCGCGAGCACGGCTTCTTCCGCATGAGCGCCGAGAGCGCAGTCGAATCCGGCGTCAGCAGCGCGTTCTTCCCGCACGGCCTCGGCCACCCGATCGGCCTGGAGGTGCACGACGTCGCCGGCTTCCAGCAAAGCGAACGCGGCGGCAGCATCGCCCGTCCGGACGGCCATCCATACCTGCGCATGACCCGCGCGCTGGAGCCGGGCATGGTGGTGACGATCGAGCCCGGCCTGTATTTCATCGAGATGCTGCTGGCCGAACTGCGTGACAAGCCGGTGTCGAAGGAGATCGCCTGGGACAGGGTCGAGGCATTCAGGCAATACGGCGGCATCCGCATCGAGGACGACGTGGTGTGCACCGACGACGCACCCGAAAACCTCACCCGCGATGCATTCGCCGCAGCCGGTTAGAGTCATGCGCCAGCTCCCTCTCCGCCGGCAGCTCTATCGCCGGGGGAGAGAGGAGCCAAGTGCCAAGCTCTTCCCAATCCCTATTCCCTATTCCCTATTCCCCGCCCCAATCAGTGATAGCCCTCGCCCGCACGCACCTTGCCGCGGAACACGCGGTACGAGTACGCGGTGTAGAACAGCACCACCGGGATCATGATGACCGCGCCGACCAGCACGAAGCCCTGGCTGGACGGCGGCGAGGCGGCATCCCAGATGCTCATCGTGGGCGGCACGATGTTCGGCCACATGCCCGCTACCAGGCCGAGGAAGCCCAGCGCGAAGAAACCCAGCGCCAGCACGAACGGCGCGACCTCGCGATTGGCCAGCACCGCGCGCCACAGCCATGCGGCGACCACGATGGTCAGGATCGGCAGCGGCGACAGGTAAAGGAAGTTCGGCCATGCAAGCCAGCGATCCATCAGTCGTGAATCCAGGAACGGCAGCCACGCGCTGACCATCAGCATGAACGCGATCACCGCCAGCATCAGCGGGCGGGTCAGGTCGCGTGCGATGCGCTGCGGGCGGCCTTCGGTCTTCAGCACCAGCCAGGTCGCGCCGAGCAGGCCGTAACCGAACACCAGCGCCATGCCGGTAAGCACCGAGAACGGACTGAACCAGGCGAACGTGCCATGCAGGTACTTGCCGCCTTCCAGCGGCATGCCCTCGACGATGGCGCCCAGCATCAATCCCTGTGCAAACGCGGCAACGACCGAACCCAGGTGGAACGCGACGCCCCAGATCCGCCGCGACGTATGCGCACGAAAGCGGAACTCGAACGCCACGCCGCGGAAGATCAGCGCGATCAGCATGGCCAGGATCGGCAGGTACAGGCTCGACAGGATGGTGGCGTAGGCCCTGGGAAACGCCGCCATCAACCCGGCGCCGCCCATCACCAGCCACGTCTCGTTGCCGTCCCAGATCGGCGCGGCGGTGTTCATCATCAGTTCCTGCTGCGCCTCGTCGTCGGCGAACGGCGTGAGGATGCCGATGCCGAGCACGAAGCCGTCCAGCAGCACGTACATCATGATCGCGAAGCCGATGATGAAGAACCAGACCACCGGCAGCATCGTGGAGAGTTCCATGCTCACTCCTCCCCGCCGTCATCGACCACCGCCAGCGGCCGCGCCGCGGTGGCGCCGAAGCCGACCCGCACGGGTGCCGTGTCCGGCCCGGCGCGCAGCACCTTGAGCAGATACCAGCTGCCGAAGCCGAACAGGGTCATGTAAGTCACGAAGTACACGATCAGCGAGGTCAGCACGCTGGAGGCCGACACCGCGCTGGCCGCATCGACGGTGTGCAGCACGCCATAAACCACCCAGGGCTGGCGCCCGATCTCGGCGGTGTACCAGCCGGTCAACAGGGCGATGAAGCCGGCCGGCATCATCGCCATCCAGCAACGCAGATACCAGCGGCTGTCGAACAGGCGTCGGCGCCACCACAGCAGGAGGCCGAGCGCCGACAGGGCGAGCATCAACAGGCCCAGCCCGACCATGATGCGAAAGCTGAAAAACGGTGCCGCCACCGGCGGTCGGTCCTGCGCCGGAAAATCCTTCAGCCCCTTCACCTCGCCGCTCCAGCTGTGGGTGAGGATCAGGCTGCCCAGGTGCGGCACATCGACGGCGTAATCGTTTTTTTCGGCCTTGTCGTCCGGCCACGCAAACAAGGTCAGGGGCACATTGCGCTCGGTGGTCCAGCGCGCTTCGATCGCCGCCAGTTTGGCCGGCTGGTACTCGCGCACCACCTGGCCGGAGATGTCGCCCACGATGATCTGCAGCGGGATCACGATCGCCACGAACACCAGCGCACAACGCAACATCAGCCGCGCCTTGTCCTGCCAGACGCCGCGCAGCAGGTACCACGCCGACACGCCACCGATCACCAGGGCGGTGCTCAGGAAGCAGGCCAGCACCATGTGCACCAGCCGGGTCGGGAAGGACGGATTGAAGATCGCCGCCCACCAGTCGCTGGCCTGGATCACGCCGTTGACGACCGTGTAGCCCTGTGGCGTCTGCATCCAGCTGTTGGCCGAGAGAATCCAGAAGCTGGAGATCAAGGTACCCAAGGCCACCATGCAGGTGGCGATGAAATGCGTGCGGTGACTCACCCGGTTCCAGCCGAACAGCATCACGCCAAGGAAGGTGGCCTCGAGGAAGAACGCCGTCATCACCTCGTAGTTGAGCAGCGGCCCCAGCACGTTGCCCGCCACCGTCGACAGGCCGGCCCAGTTGGTGCCGAACTGGAAGCTCATCACGATGCCCGAGACCACGCCCAGCCCGAACGAACCGGCGAACACCTTCAGCCAGAAGAAATAGAGGTCACGCAGCATCTCGCTGCGTCGGCGCAGCCACAGCGCCTCCAGAAACACCAGCCAGCTGGCCAGGCCGATGGTGAAGGCCGGAAATAGGATGTGGAACGACATCACGAAGCCGAACTGGATTCGCGACAGGAACTCGGCCGTCATCGCCAGCGCCTCCCGAGAGTGATCGTTCGACTATAGGCGTGCAAACGTGCACGAGGTGTGGTGCGCGACATCGCGTCATGCGGCGTTTCGCCTCATCGGCAATCAACGCGCGGCCAGCAACGCCTCGATCTGGCCGGCTTCCTTCGGCATCGCTGCGGTAAGCACCTCATGGCCCTCGCGGGTCACCACCACATCGTCCTCGATGCGGATGCCGATGCCGCGCCAGCGCTCCTGCACCGACCGATCGTCCGCCGCGATATACAGGCCCGGTTCCACCGTCAGCACCATGCCCGGTTCGAGCAGGCGCGATTCGCCGTCGATGCGGTAGTCGCCCACGTCGTGCACGTCCAGGCCCAGCCAGTGGCCGGTCTTGGCGGCGAAGAAGCGCCGGTAGCTGCCCGCGGCAATCGCCGCATCGGCGTCGCCACCGAGCAGGCCCAGTTCGCACAGGCCTTCGGCCAGCACGCGCACCGCCGCGTTGTGCGAAGCGTCGAACGGCCGGCCGGGCCGTACCTCGTCGATCGCCGCCAGCTGCGCGGCCAGCACCACCTCGTACAGCGCCCGCTGCTCGCGGCTGTAGCGACCACTGAGCGGAAACGTGCGGCTGATGTCGGAGGCGTAGCAATCCAGTTCCGCGCCGGCATCGATCAGCAGCAACTCGCCCTCGCGCAACGATGCGCGATTGCTCTGGTAGTGCATCACGCAGGCATTCGCACCACCGGCGACGGTGGGCGCGAACGCGGGCACCGCGCCGTGGCGGCGGATCACACCGAGCAGTTCGGCCTCAATCTCGTATTCGTGCCGGCCTGGCCGCGCCAGTCGCAGCGCGGCCAGCTGCGCCTCCACCGCAATCGCCGCCGAGGCGCGCATCAGCTTCAGTTCGGCGCGCGACTTGAACAGCCGCAGATCGTGCAGCAGGTGGCCCAGCGCCACGAATTCCTTCGGCACCACGCCGCCACCGCGCAGCTGGCGCAGGCGGCGCATCCAGCCCAACAGTTGCGCGTCGAACCCCGGCTCGTGGCCGAAATGGCAATACATCCGGGCACGACCCTCGATCATGCCGGGCAGGATGTCGTCGATGTCCTCGATCGGGAACGCGTCGTCCATGCCGTAGGCCGATACGGCCTGCTCGGTGCCGATGCCGCGGCCGTGCCAGCGCTCGTGTTCGGGATCGCGCTCGCGGCAAAACAGCACCGCCTCGCCGTGCTGTCGCCCCGGCAACAGCGCCAGCACCGCATCGGATTCGGGAAAGCCCGCCAGGTAGTGGAAATCCGAATCCTGTCGGTACGGCCACGCCGCATCCGCGTTGCGCATGCGCTCGGGCGCGGCCGCCACCAGCACCACCGCATCGGTGCCCGCCATCCGCATCAGCTGGCGGCGACGACGCGCAAATTCGTCGGTCGTGATCGCCAGGCCCGCCAGGTCTGCCGCGGCGGGAATCAATGCAGGGTTCCGCCGCGCGACGGGTCGCCTGTGTTGCACTCGGTGAACAACAGCATGGCGGCCATGCGCACGAACTCGTGCACCTCGATCAAGGCGTCCTCGTCCTCGCTCTCGTTGCCGAAATCGAACGACGAGCCGGCTACCGTGCCCAGGTCGCGCAGGATCTCCTGCGCCTCGTCCGACAGCGGCGCATGCGCGGCGGCACCGCCCAGGCCGAAGCCGCCGAGGAAGCCGCGGCACCAGTCGACCATCGCTTCGGCGCGCTCGGCCAGCGGCCGGTCGTCGTCCGGCAGCAACGGCTCGAAGCCGAGCTCCGTGTCGGCCAACCCGGCCCGGGTCTGCTGCGCCAGCCGGTCCAGCTGCGCCTGGTCCGGCGCGCTGGCATCGACCGCCTCGCCATCGAGCTCGAGGGCAGCCAGCACCGGTCTTCCGCGCAGGGAACCGCCGCCGGCCAGGTAACCGGTCAGCGAGCCATGCAGCTCGCTGGCCCCGCTGCCCAGGCGCAGGCGCACGCCCAGTGCCGCGAGCTCGTCATGGCTGACCCCATCGATATCCGTCACGTGCGGCTCCTGCTCAAATGCCCCAGTTTAATGCAGTGGCGAGGCTTCCTTCGCACTGCCGACCACCGCGCGGATTTCCGCTGGCGTCCTGCTATAGTTTCGCGCATGAGTACGCCAGACCATGTTGACCCTGTCCAGCAAGAGTTGGCGGCCCTGGGCCGGCAACTGGACCATCTGCTCGATACCGTGCGCCGGCTCGGCGAGGAGAATCGCAGCCTGCGCCAGAGCCAGGAACAGTTGTCGGGCGAACGCGCCGGCCTGCTGGCCCGCAACGAGCAGGCACGCAGCCGCGTCGAGGCGATGATCCAGCGACTGAAATCGCTTGAAAGCAACGGCTAATGGAAACCATGTCCAGCAATGAACCGGTCGCGCTGCGACTGATCGATCGCGAATTCCTGATTGCCTGCGCGCCCGAAGAGCGCGACGGCCTGCTCGAGGCCGCCGGCTACCTAGATCGCAAGATGCGCGAACTGCGCGCCAACGCCAAGGCGCCCAGTTTCGAACGGCTGGCAGTGCTCACGGCGATCAGCGTCGCGCACGAATTCATGAACCTGCGCAAGCAGCATGAAGGGCAGAGCCAGCGCCTCAGCGACGGCCTCGCCGGCTTGCGCAGCAAGCTCAACGCCGCGCTCGAGAGTGAGCCCGGCAAACCCTGAGCCTGAGACCCTGCCCAAGGCGACGGCCTGCGCAGAACTTGATAGCTCAAGGCTCGTCGTATGTCAGCCCGAACACCGTCTCAGTCAGCCAGTGGCGGAACGACTCGTTGTCCTGGAATTGCTTGAACAGCTGCGCGTCATCGGCAAACAGCGAAGTAAGCACCCGCTTGAGGGCCTTGTCGTGCTCGATCCGGGCATTCTGGCGATCCGAGTTCTGTTTGGCGTTCTGGTACGCCTGATCGGCCGACACGCGGGTGGGGATCTCGCCGGTGATGCGCTGCTCCATGCGCTGCGGATCGGCAAACAGGCCACCAAACTGCTCGTTGAAGGCCTTCACGATGTTGGACAACCGGTCCAGCTCCGGCTCCGGTTTGCGACCGCCAGCGGAGGTCGGCACCGGTTCGATCTCGGCATCGGCATCCGGTAGCGCAATCGCCAGCGTGGCCTTTTTCTCGGCGCGGTAGCTGTCCATGTCGATGGCATCGAGAATGCCCCTGGCCAGATCCTCTTCCACCGGCGCGGGCAACTTGGCGATCAGGAAATTCAGGAAGATCGACAGCTTCTCCCAGGCTTGCACGCCGTAAGGAAGGATGGTGGCGAGGAAGTCGTAGGTACGCGTGAACGCCTTGGCCTTGCCCTTGAACACGACTTGCCCGTCTTCGTCCAGGTCCTCCACATAGACCGCGACGCAGGCATCGAGGATGGGATCGAGCCGGTCGCGGTCTGCGCCGTCCAGGTACAGCTGCACCAGCGTATCGATCTGTTCCGGCGCATAGACCTGGCAGCCGTCCAGTTCGTACTTCAGTGTGTGCAGCTTGTCGGCGTCTGTCTCGCGGCTGAGGATGGTGGTGCGGTAGTAATCGGCGAACGCCTTTTCGATGGTGTCGACGTCGTTGTGGAAGTCGAGCACGAATACGTCGTGCTTCTTCGGGTGCGCACGGTTCAGACGCGACAGCGTCTGCACCGCCTTGATGCTCGACAGTGCCTTGTCCACGTACATGGTGTGCAACAGCGGTTCATCGTAGCCGGTCTGGAACTTGTCGGCACAGATCAGGAAGCGATACGGGTCTTCCTGGATGCGCTCGGCGATCTCGCCGCCAGGGAAGCCGTTCAACTTCGCCTCGGTCACCTTGTCGCCCTTGTATTCCGGCTCGCCGGAGAAGGCGACGATGGCACGATACGGGCTACGGATCTCCGTCAGATAATCGCGGAAGGCGAAGAAATACTGGATCGCACGCTCGATGCTGGCGGTCACCACCATCGCCCGCGCCTGCCCGCCGATCTTGTGCTGGCCGATCACCTGCTCGTGGAAGTGATCGACCATGATCTCGGCCTTGTCGCGGATCGCCTTGCCGTGACTCTCCACGTAGATGCGCAGTTTTTTACGCGCCTTCTTGACGTCGAACTCGGGGTCGCCGGAAACCACCTTGGCCAGCCGGTAATAGCTTTCCACTGGCGTGTAGTACTTGAGCACATCGAGGATGAAACCTTCCTCGATCGCCTGTTTCATCGTGTAGGTGTGGAAAGGCCGGTACTTGGTCTCCTCACCTAACCGATACGGCGTACCAAACATCTCAAGCGTCTTGTTCTTCGGCGTCGCCGTGAATGCGAAATAGCTGGCGTTGGTAAGCATCTTGCGCGACGCGATGATCGCGTTGATGCGATCTTCGAGATCCTCCTCGCTGTCGTAGTCCGCAGGCTCTTCGGCCAGTGCCATGTTGAGCTTGCTGGCGGTGCGTCCACCCTGGCTGGAATGCGCCTCATCGATGATGATCGCGAACGCGCCGCTGCGATGCGCGTCGCCGATGCGGTCGAGCACGAACGGAAACGTCTGCACGGTCGAGATGATGATCTTCTTGCCATCGCGCAAAAACCTGGCGAGCTGCTCGGTTTTCGAACTGCCCGCGCCTTCCTTCACCGCACCGACCAGCGTCGAGACCTGGGCGAAACCGCGGATGGTTTCGCGGATCTGCCGATCGAGCAGGCGCCGGTCGGTGATCACGATGATGGAATCGAACAGCTCGCGCCCATCCTTGCGCAGGCCGATCAACTGGTGCGCCAGCCACGCGATGGAGTTGGACTTGCCACTGCCGGCCGAATGCTGGATCAGGTAGCGCTTGCCGACACCGAACCACGCCGCATCAGCGAGCAGTTTGCGCACCACATCGAGTTGGTGGTAGCGCGGGAACACCTGCACGCGTTTCTTCTTGCCGGTCTTCTCGTTCCTCTCTTCGACGATCTGCGCGTAGTTCTCCAGAATGTCGGTCAGGCCGCCCGGCGTGAGGATGCGCCGCCACAGATAGTCGGTCTTGATCCCGTAAGGGTTGGGCGGGTTGCCGGCACCCTGATTCCAGCCCTGATTGAACGGCAGGAACCAGGAATCCCTGGCCGTGCCCTTGCTGCCTTTCAGCTCAGTGCACATGCGCACTTCATGATCGTCGAGCGCGAAGTGCACCACGCAGCGACCGAACTGGAACAGCGTCTCGCGCGGATCGCGATCACGCTTGTACTGCTCTTCCGCATCTTCTGCCGTCTGCTTGGTCAGGCTGTTCTTCAGCTCGAAGGTAGCAATCGGCAGGCCGTTGATGAACAGCGCCAGGTCCAGCGAGCGCTTGCTCTGCTCGCGGCTGTAGTGCAGTTGCCGGGTGACGCTGAAGCGGTTGGCCGCATGCCGCGCGACGGCCTTGGCGTTTTCCGGCGACGGCGTGCCATAGAACAAGTCGACCTGATGCTTGCCATGGCCGATGCCCTTGCGCAGCACGTCGATAGTGCCGCGCCGGGTGATCTCACCCTGCAACTGGGCGAGAAATTTGCGCCGGCTGGGGCCGTCATGGCGCAGGTCGAGCGCGGTGGCGGCCTCTTCCTGCGTCTGCTCCAGAAACGTCGCCAGTTGCTCCAGATCGACCGCGTACTCGCGCTCGTAGTCGGCGTTGCGGCCCGCGATCCAGTCGAAGGCGGTCATCGCGCCGACGATCAGCGACTCCAGCCCTTCCTCCTTGATATTGGTGACTGGTGGCTTGTCCGCTGGTGTCGGACGCGCGGTTTCGATCAGCTTGATGCCGCCGTCGAGGCCGAAGGCGGCTCGTGGATCGGATGCGGGCAACGCCAACCCGAATTCAGCATTCGCCGGCCGCGCAAATTCGTCGAGGAAGGCGACCAGCCGCGGGTCCTGCGCCTGGAAGGCGCGGATCAGGCGCTCGGCGGCAGCAGTCGGCATTTCAAGTCGAACCAGCGAGCTGTTGGTCGGCGCCACGGCCACCAATTGCAATTCCCTCACTTCCACTTCGGCATAGGCCGCAACCATCCGTACCAGCCGAACGCGCTCGCGTTCGCTCATCGCCTCGAACGGCATGGCGAGGATCAGGTCGACCATCGCTTTCTGATCGGCGGACATCGCCGGCAGCCGATCGCGCTCCAGCGCACAAGGCGACTGCTTGAACTTGTGCAACTGGGATTCCGGCCAGTGCTCGGCATGCGAGCGCGTGTGGCAGTTGGCGCAAAGCACCACCAGATTTTCGAAGGCGTGATCCTTGCTCTTGGCCCACGGCTCGATATGCGCCTTTTCCAGCGACACCGGCTCGCAGCAGCAGGCGCAGCGATAGCGACATTCGAACAGCAGATCGCGCTGGGTTTGAAGCGGTATCGCGGGCCGGCTGCTCATTCAGCGTCCTCGTATTCCAGTTCGTCCGTGGTCTCGTCGATGACAGGTTCGTCGACCGGCGCGTCGACGATCTCGGGCAAGCTCGCCACTGCTGCGCGCACATCCAGCTTGCCGGTGACGATATCCGCGGTCAGGCGGGTGCGGTATTCCTGCATCAATGAGATTTCGTGCTCAATGTGGGCGACGGTCCTTTCAATTGGCGCGCATTCGGCCTCTATTACCTCAACGATGCACTGCTGCTCGTCCATAGGTGGGAGAAGAACGCGCCACGATTTAATGTGCCCTTGCGAGATCTTTGGCATCGTCCCACTTGATCCACGGGCATCTCGTTCGATGTGTTGCCGGCCAATCTGCGACAACAATTGAAACACCAAGAATTGAGGATCAAATGCGTCACTGCGAAGACGCAAGCGATAGATCAGATCGCAGAGTAGGGTTCGAGGTCGAGCCCCCTTAACAAGACATACGTCGCCTACCCGATCCCTAGTATTGGATCGCGTCAATAGTAGATCACCATCGGCCACCTCGAATTGGCGAGGAATAGCTGCGGCCATCGACACTGGTTTAATAGCAGCGGGGTTGAAAACACCGCGTCTGACAGATGACAAGGTCAGGACACACCATTGCTCAGGAACGATGTCTCCTTCCGCAGCCACCGGGCTCCAGCCTTGTTCGATCCCGGTCAGACAACGACCTAGAAGCGGCAAGCCCCAGTGCACTGGAACATCACCGACCCAATCGATACCCGAAGGCTTGAGCGGCACATCTGGATTCAGCCCGCGCGTCACCGCGCGGTGGATGATGGCCTGTTTCTGCTCGTTCAGCAGCGCGATCAGCTTTCGCTTGGCGCGGATGAAGCTGTCGATCTTGCGGTTGGCGTGATCCAGAAAGCGCACGATGGCAGCTTGTTCGTGGGGTGGCGGCAACAGGATTGGCGTGTCGAGAAATGACCAATCGGTCAGCTGCATCCGCGATATCCATATTCCTTTCGACCTGACGCGCAGTTCCCAGTCATACGCATTGGATCGAAGCAGATAGTTGAAGTACTGCCACCCATCACGATGCTCGGGCCGCAACCGGTACACGCCATAGGCCGTACTGACGATGCCGTGATACTTGGAGAAGCCAAGACCCTTCATCCATGCCCAAAGACTGTTGATCACCAGATCGCCTGGCCATGCAAGCTTGTGCCCCGCATACGAGTTCGCTTGGAACATGGTGACGGCCTTTTCGCTGCGCCGTCTCACTCCATCGGCAGCCGAAACCGACAGGAGTTCTTCGTCACCGATAATCGAGCGTTTATCAATGCACTCGAATACACCTCGTCCGCGCCGGATCGTCCATTTCTTCGGCACTGACGGCAGCCAAACCAACTCCGAAACCTTGTACGCCGCATACGGCTTCAACCCCGCGATCATGCCGCCGCCCCTTCCGCCGCATCGCCCGGCTCGCCGAACAACTCGATATACGCCTGGTAGCGAAACAGCCGGTTGCGTCGGTAGCCGGTGGCTTCCGTCAGCACGCCCAGCTCCACCAGTCGCGAGACCAGGTTATTGGCGGCGGTATAAGTCGTCGTGGTCAGCGCCTGCACGTCGGCGACCGAGACGATCGGGCGCTGGTACAGATGCTCCAGCACCTTGTGGCCGTTGCCGGCGGCGCGGCCGAGCCCGGCGGTGACCTTGGCGCGATGGTCCTCGCGCAGGGCGAGGATGCGCCGCGCGGTTTCGGTGGCCTCGCGGCTGACGCTGGCCACGCCGCGCAGAAAGAATGCCAGCCAGCCTTCCCAGTCGCCACCGTCGCGCACCGCCTGCAGGCGTTCGTAGTATTCGGTGCGGTGCTGCTTGAAGAAGTGCGACAGGTACAGCACCGGCTTGAGCAGGATCTCGCGCTGGCACAGCAGAAAGGTGATCAGCAAACGACCGACACGGCCGTTGCCGTCGAGGAAGGGATGGATGGTTTCGAATTGCGCATGCGCCAGGCCGATCTGGATCAGCTGCGGCAGGGTGCTGTCGGCGTGCAGGAAGGTTTCCAGTGCGCCAAGCGCGAGCGGCACTTCGTGCGGTGGCGGCGGCACGTAGGTCGCTTCGGTCAGCGTGCAGCCGGCGTGGCCGATCCAGTTCTGCGAGGTGCGCAGTTCGCCCGGCGTCAGCCGCATGCCGCGCACGCCCTGCAGCAGGCGTTCGTGGATTTCGCGGATCAGACGCACGGATACCGGCAGTTCCTGCAACCGCTGCAGGCCATAGTTCATCGCGGCCACGTAGTTGACCACTTCGTCGACATCGCGCGGGCGATCCGGCGCCAGGATATGCGCCTCGGCCGCCAGCAGATCCTGCAGCGAACTCTGCGTGCCCTCGATCTGGCTGGACAGCACCGCCTCCTTGCGCACGTACATGAAGACGAACAGGTCGGGGTTGGGCAGGGTCTGGATCGAGCCGTCGAGTCGGCCGAGCGCGCGGTCGGCCAGCGACAGCAGGGTCTGCAGCTCGCCTTCCAGCCGCACTGACGGCTGCGGCGGTAGCGGCGCCGGATGAAAGGCGCGGTAGCCGGTGGCTTGGGCGATATAGCGCCCGGCGCGGTGACGCATCGCCTCATCGCCGGCGCGAGGATCGGGCGCGTTCATACGAGGCTGGCTTGCATATGGCCCGAATCTCCGTCCATGTTCAACGTAGCCTGCAATATAGAGAGCGTTTGGCCCTGTATGCAAGGCAGCCTTCGCCATGGGGCCGGCCGCTTCATGACGCCATATCGCTGACGATTTCCGACAACAGGCCCTCGGTCTCCTGCTCCAGAGCCAGGATGTCGGCGCTGATCTCGGCCAGGCTGCGCAGCACCGGCGGTTTGTAGAAGTGCCGGGTAAAGCTGATCTCGTAACCGACCTTGGTGTCGGCCTCGACGATCCAGGCATCCGGCGTGTACGGCAGCACCTCGCGACGGATGAAGGCCTCGATGCCGCCCGCTTCGAGCAGCGGAATCTGTTCGTGGTCGCGCAGCTCGCTGTCGGGCTCGTACTCCACGACCCAGGGCTTGCCGTCGATCTGCACCGCGTACAGGCCGCGCAACGGGTCGGGCTTTGCCTTGCCTGGCTTGTGGTGCTTGCGGATGACCGGCGGCGCACCCTCCACTCGCCAGCTCACCGCATTGACGATCGCTTTCCGGTCGGCTGCGCTCAACTTCATATCGAGGCGGGCGAGCACGGTTTCGAGCTGATCGACAAACTCGTTGTGATCCTCGAACAAGCCATCGCCCAGTGCTTCGCGCAGGCGCAGCGCGGTGTCGACCAGCATCGCGTCGCGCTTCCAGCTATCCACGTTGAGCAATTTCTTCTTCTTTTTGTCGGACAGGCTGCGCGCGACGGGTGCTTCTTCACCTTCGCCTTCATCCTCGGCGTCGGATTTTCCCCAGTCGTCGAGGCGACGTTCCAGCTCCGCGCGCACGGAGGTGGGGTCATCGAACAGGGCCTCGCCGAGCGCGTCATAGAGGGCGGCGCGAATGTCCTCGTCGCCGGAGGCAAAACGCAGCGTTTCGATGCGCGCGCGACTGAGCTGGCTATGCAGGCGCAGCGGGCGCTCGACCTTGACCTTCCAGTAACCGAAAGCGGCGTTCGGGAAAATCTTCGACTGTTCGGTTTCCTCGAAGGCAAGGAAGCTATCGCAGATGCGGCGGATATCCTCGGCCGACAGTTCGCAGTTCTTCTTGCCCATGTTCTTGCGCAGCGGCCGAAACCACTGGCTGGCGTCGATCAGTTGCACCTTGCCCTGCCGGTGCGCGGGCTTGCGATTGCCGAGCACCCAGACATAGGTGGCGATGCCGGTGTTGTAGAACATGTTAAGCGGCAGGGCGACGATGGCTTCGAGCCAGTCGCTCTCGATGATCCAGCGGCGGATATTGCTTTCGCCCTGCCCCGCGTCGCCGGTGAACAGCGACGAGCCATTGTGCACCTCGGCAATGCGGCTGCCGAGCGGGGTGTCGTGCTTCATCTTGCTCAGCATGTTGGCCAGGAACATCATCTGGCCGTCGCTGGAACGGGTGACCAGCGAGTATTCGGGTTCCTCGCCGTGCTGGATGACGAAACGCGGATCGCGCAGCTCCTTCTTGCCGCCCATGCGTTCGAGGTCGCTCTTCCAGCTTTTGCCGTAAGGTGGATTGGCGAGCATGAAATCGAACGTGCGCGCGCGGAATGCATCGTTGGACAGGGTGGAATATTCCGGCCCACCAACGATGTTGTCGGCAGCGTCGCCATCGCCCTTGATCAGCAGATCGGCCTTGCAGATGGCATAGGTTTCGCCGTTGATCTCCTGACCATAGAGATGGGTCGCCACCTGCTTGCCGTGCGCGCGGGCGATCTGCTGCAGGGTTCCTTCCGCCACGGTCAGCATGCCGCCAGTACCGCAAGCGCAGTCGTACAGCAGGTAGGTGCCTGATTCGATCTGTTCCGCCACCGGCAGGAACATCAGGTTGGCCATCAGCCGCACGGCGTCGCGCGGGGTCCAGTGCTCGCCGGCCTCTTCGTTGTTGTCCTCGTTGAAACGGCGCACGAGTTCCTCGAACAGCGTGCCCATCGAGTGGTTGTCGAGTGCGGGCAGATCGTCCAGGGGCTGTGGCCCGAGGTTGATATCCTTGTCGAGGAATTTCTCGATCAGCGGCCCCAGCGCATCGGCCTTGGAAAGGCGCGGAAGCTGGTGGCGGAACTCGAAATTGTTGAGGATGTCCTGCACGTTCGGCGAAAAGCCGTCGAGGTAAACCTCGAAATCGTCCTTCAGCTTCTGCCGGGTGGCGCGCGACTTGAGATCGCGCAAGCGGAATGGCGAGGTGTTGTAGAACGCCTGCTCGGCGGCGGCGCGCAGAGCATCATCCTGATTGGTGATGCCCTCGCGATCGAGCGCCGCCTTCATGTCCAGCACTGCCTGCTTGGTCGGCTCGAGCACGGCATCGAGCCGACGCAGTACCGTCATCGGCAGGATCACATCGCGATACTTGCCACGCACATAAATGTCGCGCAGCACGTCGTCGGCAATGTTCCAGAGAAAATTGGTAAGGGTGTTGAGTTGGGTTTGATCCACGAATGCGTTCCTGTCATCTCTTTGAATGATAGAGGACGGAGCTGGGCTTCGCCGCCTGCAAGGCGCGGTGGTGTACGGGGATCATCGGTTGCAAAGAAAAACCCCGCCAAAGCGGGGTTTCTCGTGTGACAGCGTGGCCAGCCGGACTTAGAAGTCCATGCCGCCCATGCCACCCATGCCGCCGCCCATGCCACCGCCGCCGTGGCTGTGGCCTTCGTCCTTCTTCGGCAGCTCGGCAATGATCGCTTCGGTGGTGATCGCCAGACCGGCAACCGACGAAGCGTGCTGCAGCGCGGTGCGGGTCACCTTGGTCGGATCCAGGATGCCCATCGCCACCATGTCGCCGAACTCGCCGGTGGCGGCGTTGTAGCCGAAGTTGCCCTTGCCTTCCTTCACCTTGTTGAGGATCACCGACGGCTCTTCGCCGGCGTTGGCGACGATCGCGCGCAGCGGCGCTTCCAGCGCGCGGCGGGTGATCGCGATGCCCAGATCCTGGTCGGTGTTGTCACCCTTCAGGCCTTCGACCGCCTTCAGCGCGCGGATCAGTGCGACGCCGCCGCCGGGGACCACGCCTTCTTCGACGGCTGCGCGCGTGGCGTGCAGGGCGTCTTCGACGCGGGCCTTCTTTTCCTTCATTTCGATCTCGGTGCCGGCACCGACCTTGATCACCGCCACGCCGCCGGCCAGCTTGGCCACGCGCTCCTGCAGCTTCTCCTTGTCGTAGTCCGACGAGGTCTCCTCGATCTGCGCCTTGACCTGCGCGATGCGCGACTGGATTTTCTCCGCTTCACCGGCACCGTCGATGATCGTGGTGTTTTCCTTGGTGATGACGATGCGCTTGGCGCGACCCAGATCGGCGATCGTGGTCTTCTCCAGCGACAGGCCGACTTCCTCGGACACGACCTGGCCGTTGGTCAGGATCGCGATGTCTTCCAGGATCGCCTTGCGACGGTCACCGAAGCCCGGCGCCTTGACGGCGGCGACCTTGACGATGCCGCGGATGGTGTTGACCACCAGCGTGGCCAGCGCCTCGCCCTCGACTTCCTCGGCGACGATCAGCAGCGGCTTGCCGGCCTTGGCGACGGCTTCCAGCACCGGCAGCAGCTCGCGCACGTTCGACACTTTCTTGTCGTGGATCAGGATGTACGGGTCATCCAGCTCGACCTGCTGGCTCTGCTGGTTGTTGATGAAGTACGGCGACAGGTAGCCGCGATCGAACTGCATGCCCTCGACGACGTCCAGCTCGTTCTCGAGACCCGAACCTTCCTCGACCGTGATCACGCCTTCCTTGCCGACTTTCTTCATCGCGGTAGCGATGATGTCGCCGATGTTGGTGTCGGAGTTGGCCGAGATCGTGCCGACCTGCGCGATTTCCTTGTCGTTCGCGGTCGGGTTGGACATCTTCTTCAGCTCGCCGACGGCGGCCGCAACGGCCTTGTCGATGCCGCGCTTCAGGTCCATCGGATTGATGCCGGCGGCAACCGCCTTGAGGCCTTCCTGGATGAACGCCTGGGCCAGCACGGTCGCGGTGGTGGTGCCGTCACCGGCGACGTCGGAGGTCTTGGACGCGGCTTCCTTGACGATCTGCGCGCCGAGGTTCTCGTACTTGTCTGCCAGTTCGATCTCCTTCGCGACGGACACGCCGTCCTTGGTGATCGTCGGGGCGCCGAAGCTCTTCTCGAGCACGACGTTGCGGCCCTTCGGGCCGAGGGTGACCTTGACCGCATTGGCCAGGGTGTTCACGCCTTTCAGCATGCGAGCGCGGGCGTCTTCGCCGAAACGTACTTCTTTAGCGGCCATAATTTTTTTGCCTCAAAAAAATTGAATAGGAATGGGAAACGTTGCGAAACTGCTGCAAGAAGGAGCCAAAGGCGACTGGCGTGCGCGGGTTTGCTTTTCGCGCTCGACCACCGAGGCCCCATCCCATCAGCCTTCGATCACAGCCACGATGTCGTCTTCCTTCAGGAACACGAGGTCTTCGCCGTCGATCTTGATTTCCTGGCCGGCGTACTTGCCGAACAGCACGGTGTCGCCTTCCTTCAGCGACATCGGGCGAACCTTGCCGTCGGCCATGATCAGGCCGGTGCCGGCGGCGACGACCTTGCCGCGGGTGGGCTTCTCGGTGGCGCTGTCGGGGATGACGATGCCGCCGGCGGAGACACGCTCCTCTTCCAGGCGCTTGACGATGACGCGATCGTGCAACGGACGCAGTTTGCTCATGGGTGGCTCCAGCTTGACGGTGGGTTGAGTTTGCGAGGACTGACAGGCCGGCCCGGGCGGACCGCTTGTTAGCACTCATCATAGATGAGTGCCAATTCTAGCGATGCAAGCCCCCACTGCAAGAAAAAAATCGCGGCCGGGATCGATCCGGTGACCCTGCGTCAGCCAATGGGGCGGCCGGATCAGGGTCTCAAGGGAGATGACGGGTCACTCTGTTAAATTGGGTCGTTCCCGACGCCCGAGTCCCGCATGTCCGCGTCCACCGTCCTGCTCTGCTACTGCACCTGCCCCGACGCCGCCAGCGCGCAGACCTTGGCCGAAACGCTGGTGAATGAGCGGCTGGCCGCCTGCGTCAACCGGTTGCCTGGCGTGCAATCCACCTATTGCTGGCAGGGTACGACGACCACGGACAAGGAAGAATTGCTGTTGATCAAGACCACCGCCGATCGTTTCGAGACACTGAAGGCCCGCCTGCTGGAACTGCACCCTTGCGATCTGCCGGAATTGATCGCCGTGCCGGTGGAACGCGGCCATGCAACTTACCTGGACTGGGTGCGCACTCAAACAGATAGCTGAAACGCCTCCGCACCCTTCCGGCTCTGAAGCGACACCGTTCCGCCGCCAGTGAGCCGGGCACGACGTCGCACCCCGCATCCGCGGCTGGAAGCTGGCACATAATCCCTGCTGCGCATCCGCGCACGATCCGAAAGAAGAATATCGATGCATTCCCCGTTGCATGGCCGCCCGACCTCGCTCCTGTTGATCCTGCTTGCCCTGATGCTGGCAGTACCGCCCGCGTTCGCGCAGAGCACCGCCGACCTGCTGCCGGTCACCGAGGCGTACAAGCTCAGCGCCGATGCCGCCGTGCCGGGCGTGCTGAAACTGCACTGGACGATCGCGCCGGACTATTACCTCTACCGCGGCCGCATGAAGTTCAAGGGCGGCGACGGCGTGACCTTGGGCGAGGCACAACTGCCGGACGGCGAGAAGCATCACGACGAATACCTGGGCGACGTGGAGACCTACCATCACGGCGTCGACGCCACGTTGCCGTACACCGTCGCCGCCGGCACCACCCGGCTGAAGCTGAGCGTGCAGTATCAGGGCTGCCACGAGGTCGATCCGAAGATCTGCTATCCGCCGCATACCGAGCAGATCGATCTGCCGTTGCCGGCCGGCACCAACACCATCACGCCCTCACCGCCCGCGACGAGGCCCGCATCGCTGGGCGCCGCGCTGCAGGCGCTCGGCAGCCCGTCTGCGGGTGGCACCGGCGCAGCCCTGCCACCCGAGCAGGCCTTCGCCTTTGCCGCGCTGGCGCAAGGCCCGCACCAGCTGCTGCTGCGCTGGACGATGCCCAAGGGCTACTACCTCTATCGTGACCAGACCAGTCTGCGACTGAGCGATGCGCCAGGCCTCGACCTGAAGCCGGTGTGGCCGGCGGGTGTCGCGCATCACGACGAACATCACGGCGATGTCATCGTGTACTTCGACGAGGTCGATCTGCCGGTGACGGTGCAAGGCGACCTGGCCGGGCGCAAGCAGTTGGAACTGGAGGCGAGTTTCCAGGGTTGCCAGGAAGGCGGCCTGTGCTACCCGGTAATGAACCGCGGGGTGACCATCGATCTGGGCGACAGCTCCGCAGTAACCGGCACCGCGCTGGCAACCACGGCGCCGCCACCTGCAGCGGACGTCGGTGGCGGCCCGCTGCAGATCAGCCTGATTGCCGCGCTGTTGCTGGCGCTGGGCGGCGGTCTGGTGCTGAACCTGATGCCCTGCGTGCTGCCGGTGCTGTCGATCAAGGCGGTCAGCGTGCTGGAGAGCGGCGAAAACCCCGCCACCCGACGCAGCCATGCCTTGTTCTATGCCGCCGGGGTGCTGTGCAGTTTCGCTGTGTTGGGGCTTGGCATTCTGGCCTTGCGCGAGGCCGGACATGCGCTCGGCTGGGGCACCCAGTTGCAGCAGCCGTTGGTGGTAGGCGTGCTGGCCTGCGTGATGCTGGCGGTGGGTTTGTCGATGTCCGGCGTGGTGCAGTTCGGCGCCTCGCTGGGCAATACCGGTGCCGGTCTGGCCGGCCGCGCCGGCGCGGCCGGTGACTTTTTCACCGGCGTGCTGGCGGTGGTGGTCGCCACGCCATGCACCGCACCGTTCATGGGCAGCGCCCTGGCTTACGCCTTCACCGCGCCGATGCTGTCGGCACTGCTGGTGTTCCTGATGCTGGGCATCGGCCTGGCGTTGCCGTTCCTGGCGATCGGCTTCGTGCCTGCGCTGGCACGCCTGCTGCCGCGGCCGGGACGCTGGATGGAAACGCTGAAGCAGGTGCTGGCCTTCCCGATGTACCTCACCGCCGCCTGGCTGGTCTGGGTGCTGGCCAACCAGCGCGGTGCCGATGCCGTCGGTCTGGTCCTGGTGGCGATGGTACTGTTGGCGATGACCTTGTGGTGGTTCGAGCGCAGTCGTTCGCGCGGCGCCATCAGCAAGCTTGCGGTCGCGGTACTGGCGATCGCCACGCTGGTGCCGATGGCACTGTTGACCCGGGTGCCCCCACCGTCCAGTGCCACGGCGACCGAGGATGGCGTGGTCGCCTACAGCCCGCAGAAGCTGGCCGAACTGCGCGCCGCCGGCACGCCCGTATTCGTCGACATGACCGCCGACTGGTGCGTCACCTGCAAGGCGAACGAGCACACCGTGCTGGACACGCAGCGATTCCGCGACCTACTGCAACGCACCGGCGCGGTCTACATGAAAGGCGACTGGACCGACGTCAACCCGGCCATCAGCACATTCCTCGCGCAATACCATTCGCCGGGGGTACCACTGTACGTCGTGTTCCCGAAACACGGCGGCCCCGGCCGGCAACTGTCCACCGTGCTGACCTCCTCGATGGTCGAGCGGGCGCTGACCGACGCCGCGCGCTGATGCCCGGTCGCAGCACCAGCCTGATCCTGGCGCTGGCCGCGCTGGCCGCCATCCTCGGCGGCTTCATCCAGCACCAGCGGCAAGCGCCGATGGTCGGTCTCGTAAACGCCGCGATGATCGGCCGGCCCTTGCCGGCCCTGCTCCTGCCAGATCTTCAAGGCCGCCCACACCGGTTGACCGACTACCGTGGCCGGCGGCTGCTGCTGAATTTCTGGGCCAGCTGGTGCGGTCCGTGCCTGGAGGAAATGCCGGCGCTGAACCAGGTACAGCGAAAGTTCGGCGATCATGGGGCGATCGTACTCGGAATCGCCATGGACGAACCCGAACGCGTTCGTGCCTTTCTGTCCGCACATCCGGTAAGTTACCCGATTTTGCTGGGCCAACTGGAGGCACCAAGCACCTCGCTTCAACTTGGCGATAGCAGCGAGATAATCCCTTTTAGCGTACTTGTAGGCGCAGATGGGCGCATTTTGGCGACTCATGCCGGCGCGCTGTCTCCTGCGCAACTGGATGATTGGCTGGCACCCGTCCAGACGCGACCCTGAAGGCCGCCGGACATACGCCAGCGCAGGGTAATCCCGCACTTCTCCGTCAAACATCGTCGATCTACAGTGAACTGGACAACATCAACCGGTGCGCGCACACTGCGCCCGGTGCCGGGACATCCGGACGCAAGCTGGACGGTTTCGTGGCCAAGATCCTGGTCCTGCATGGGCCCAATCTCAACCTGCTGGGTACCCGCGAGCCGAAGCTCTACGGGAGCGAAACCCTCACCGCAATCAACCAGGCGCTGACCGGGCGCGCGCAGGCGGCGGGGCATGCCCTGGTCTGGTTCCAATCCAATGCCGAGCATGAACTGATCGATCGCATCCACCAGGCCCGGGACGACCAGACCGCCCTGATCCTGTGCAATGCCGGCGCCTTCACCCACACCAGCATCGCGCTGCGCGATGCATTCGCCGCCGCCGCGATCCCGTTCATCGAAGTGCACCTGTCCAACGTGTTTGCGCGCGAGCCGTTCCGCCACCATTCGCACCTCGCCGACCTGGCGGTTGGCGTGATCTGCGGTTTCGGCAGCACCAGCTATGACCTGGCGCTGGAGGCGGCGATCAAGCGCCTGCAGGCCGCGCCCACCATGGCCTGAACCGGGCGACCGGCTGCCCAATTCGATTCTTTTCAATTCCAGCCACCATGCGTGGCATGACCGACCAAAGGCTGATCCGATGGATTTGCGCAAAATCAAGAAACTGATCGACCTGCTCGAGGAATCCAACCTCGCCGAACTGGAAATCAAGGAGGGCGAGGAAGTCGTCCGCCTGTCGCGCGTACCCAAGGGTGCCGTGCCGGTGGCTGCCGCGACCGCCGCCCCGGTAGCCGCGGCACCGGTGGCCGCGCCTGCGCCAGTGGCTGCCGTCAACGAGGCTCCCGTCGCCGACGCGCTGCCCGCCGGCCATGTGGTCAAGGCGCCGATGGTCGGCACCTTCTACGCCTCGGCCACCCCGGGTACGCCGGCCTTCGTCAAGGTCGGCCAGCAGGTGAAGGCCGGCGAGACACTGGGCATCATCGAGGCGATGAAGATGTTCAACCAGATCGAGGCCGACGTGGCCGGCACCGTACAGACCATTCTGGTCGAGAACGGCCAGCCGGTGGAATTCGACGAACCCATGTTCGTGATTGCCTGAGGAGCCGGGATTCGGGAATGGGGATTCGGGATTCGTCACAGCAGCGACCGCATGAGCGGCTGGAAGTGTGGCGCGACGCGATGGATCTGGTCGAAGCCATTTATCGAATCAGTGCCGGTTTCCCAGACTCCGAACGCTTTACCCTCACTTCGCAACTACGGCGTGCCGCGATCAGCATACCCTCGAACATCGCGGAGGGCGCGGCCCGCCGATCCACACCCGAGTACCTGCGGTTCTTGTCTATGGCTCGTGGCTCCCTGTCAGAACTGGACACACAATTGCAAATCGCCGAGCGACTCGTTTATGTCTCCGGTACACAGGATGTAACTGAGCTGATCAATCGAGTCTTTGCCAAACTCAACGCGCTTATCCGATCCATCCAGGCCAAGAGAGGTGACTGATGCAACGCCGGCCCTCGCTCTTACAAATCCCGAATCCCGAATCCCGAATCCCATGCTAGAAAAAGTCGTCATCGCCAACCGCGGCGAAATTGCCCTGCGCGTATTGCGCGCCTGCCACAGCCTCGGCATCAAGACCGTGGCGGTGCACTCCACGGTGGATCGCAACCTGAAACACGTCGGTCTGGCCGACGAAGCCGTCTGCATCGGACCCGGCCCGTCCGTGGACAGCTACCTCAACATTCCGCGGATCATCGCGGCAGCCGAGATCACCGACGCCCAGGCGATCCACCCGGGCTACGGCTTCCTGTCCGAACGCGCAGATTTCGCCGAACAGGTGGAACAGTCCGGCTTCATCTTCATCGGCCCAACTGCCGACGTGATCCGCCTGATGGGCGACAAGGTCGAGGCGATCCGCGCCATGAAGGCCGCCGGCGTGCCGTGCGTGCCCGGCTCCGGCGGCCCGCTCGGCGAGGACGTCGATACCAACATCAAGATCGCCCGCGAGATCGGCTATCCGGTGATCATCAAGGCCGCCGGCGGCGGCGGTGGCCGCGGCATGCGCGTGGTGCGCACCGAGGCGCACCTGGGTAATGCCATCACGATGACCAAGGCCGAGGCCAAGGCCGCGTTCGGCAACGAACAGGTCTACATGGAGAAATTTCTGGAGAATCCACGCCACGTGGAGATCCAGGTGCTCGCCGATGGCCAGGGCAACGCGATTCATCTGGGCGAGCGCGACTGTTCGATGCAGCGCCGCCACCAGAAGGTGGTCGAGGAAGCACCTGCACCGGGCATCACGCCGGAGCAGCGCGCGCAGATCGGCAAGGTCTGCGTCGACGCCTGCCTGCGCATCAATTACCGAGGCGCCGGCACGTTCGAGTTCCTGTACGAGAACGGCCGCTTCTACTTCATCGAGATGAACACGCGCATCCAGGTCGAGCATCCGGTGACCGAACTGATCACCGGCGTCGATCTGGTGCGCGAGCAACTGCTGATCGCCGGTGGCGAGAAGCTCTCCATCCGCCAGGACGACATCAAGATCACCGGTCACGCGATCGAATGCCGCATCAACGCCGAGGATCCCGACACCTTCATGCCCAGCCCCGGCACGGTGAAGCGATTCGAGGCCCCGGGCGGCCCCGGCGTGCGCGTGGACACCCACCTGTACGACGGCTATCGCATTCCGCCGAACTACGATTCGATGATCGGCAAGCTGATCGTGCATGGCCCCGATCGCGAGACCGCCATCGCGCGCATGCGCCTGGCACTGGCCGAGACGGTGATCGAAGGGGTGAAGTGCAACATCCCGTTGCAGCAACGGATCATGGCGGACGCGGGCTTCCATCATGGCGGCCAGAACATCCACTACCTCGAGAAGCGGATGGCCGAGCAGAAGGAAAAGGCTGCCGCCGGACACTGAGCGAGGAGTGAGGGAAGATGAGTGAGGAGTGAGAGAAAGCAGGCACATCCTGCTTCCCGTCAGAAGCCGGCATTCCTCTCCCCTCTGATGCACTCGTCACAACTCCCGCTCTTCTCTCTTCTCTCTACTCACTCCTCTTCCCTCACTCCTCGCCTTATGCCTTTTCTCGAACTATCCCTGATCGTCCGCATCGAACAGCAGCCCGCGGCGGAAGAAGCGCTGGAGGATCTCGGTGCCCTGTCGATCACCCTGCGCGATGCCGACGCGGAGACGCCGGACGAGCAGGCGATCTTCGAGCCGGGCGTGGGCGAGTTGCCGCTGTGGTCGACGATCACGCTGAACGCGCTGTTCGACGAACACGCCGACCGGCGCGGCCTCAGCGCCGCACTGGGCGAGTTGCTGCCATGGCTCGAACCGGACCAGCTGAGTTTCGCCGATGTCGCCGATCAGGACTGGGAACGCGCCTGGATGGATCAGTTCAAGCCGATGCCATTCGGTCGCCGGCTGTGGATCTACCCGTGGAACATCGAACCACCTGCCGATGAGAACCTGGTGGTGGTCCGACTGGATCCCGGCCTCGCGTTCGGCAGTGGCACCCACCCGACCACCGCGCTGTGCCTGGAATGGCTGGACGGCCTCGACCTCGCTGGCAAGACGATCATCGACTACGGCTGTGGCTCCGGCATCCTGGCGATCGCCGCACTGAAGCTCGGCGCGACCAGCGCGGTCGGCATCGACAACGATCCGCAGGCACTCATCGCCTCGGCCGACAATGCCGAACGCAACGGCGTCGCCACGAAACTGGCGCTGTTCCTGCCGCATGATGCCGATGCCAGGCCGGCCGACATCTTCATCGCCAACATCCTCGCCGGTCCGCTCGGCGAACTCGCGCCTACCTTCGCCGCCGCCGCGAAGCCCGGCGCACCGTTCGCGATCTCGGGCATCCTCGCCGGCCAGCAGGACGAGCTGCTGCAACGTTACGCCGAGTGGTTCGACGAGCTGCGCGTGGACACCCGCGAAGACTGGGTACGCATCAGCGGTCGGCGTCGCGCCTGACGGCATCGACGGACCGCGCATGTCGCGTGCCGATGGCCTGGCTCCGCGGAGTGCCACGCACAGGCTGGTAAGCTTGCGGCCATATCGATCGACAGCGGCCCGCATGTATACCCAGTGTCCCGAATGCCTGTCCGTCTTCTCGCTGGATGCGCACACCTTGGCGCAGGCCCATGGCCACGTCCTGTGCGGACATTGCGGCGCCGGCTTCGATAGCGTCGCCACGCTCACCGACCAACTGCCGCCCGAGCCGTTCGTCGAACTGCCGGTGAACGAGCCCGCGTTCGAGCCACCATGCGTCGACCTGGTGGTCTACCGGCCGCAGCCCGAATCGTCGGCGGTGGTGACGGTCGACGACCCCGTTGCGCCCGTGACGACGGCGAGCGAAGACTTTTCGCAACTGGTGTTCGCGCCGCGCTTTGCACGCGAGCCGCGCGGAAAGCGGCCGCCCAGGCGGACACGCGAGCAACCGCGCCGCACCCGCGCGGCCTCCGGCGAACGAAACTGGCCATGGGTGCTCGCCTGCGCGCTGCTGTCCTCGTTGCTGCTGGCCCAGCTGGCTTGGGCGGAGCGCGACGCCCTGGTCCGCAACCCCGTCGTCGGCGGCTGGCTGCGCAGCAGTTGTGCCGTGCTCGGTTGCGAGCTCCCGCTGGTTGCGGCGCCGGCCGAGTTGCGCCTGCTCGCCAGCAATGTGCAAGCCCATCCCAGCGTGCCGAACGCGTTGATGATCAGCGCCAGCGTGCGCAACGATGCCGACTTCACCCAACCCTACCCCGTGCTGACGATCACGCTCTCGGATGCGCAGGGACAGCGACTGGCCATGCGCCGCCTGCAGCCGCAGGAATACCTCGATGATGGTGCGATCCTGCGCCGCGGCCTGGCGCCGGGCGCCAGCGCCGTGCTGCTGCTGGAGGTGGAGGATCCCGGCGACAAGGCGGTGGCGTTCGAATTCGGTTTTGAATGAATCGGGCGCGACAGGTACTTAAAATTGCCGGCGCACACGGGTAGACTCGACCCCTCGCCATGGATGCCAGTCGGCATTCGATCCATGTCGCGAGCGCAACATCCGTCATCACCAAAGGCAGCGGCCCATGCAGCCGCCGCATCGTACGCGAGGGAAAATGTCCGTGAATGCCGCAAGACTGCCTGCAGCCGAGGCCGCCCTTTCGTCCTCGTCGCATGCTGCCGGCTCCTATAGCGCGTTGAGCGAATGCGTCAGCCGCACGGTACTTCGCTATCTTGCGGACATCGGTGATACCGAATGTGCCGAAGGCCTGCACGCGCTGGTGTTGCGCGAAGTCGAAGTACCGTTGTTGCGCGAAGTGCTGGCGTTCCACGACGGCAACCAGAGTCGCGCGGCCGCCGCACTCGGCATCAATCGCGCCACCCTGCGCAAGAAGCTGGCGGCGCACGGCCTGTTGTAAGCGCAACGATCGAAAGCCGCCCACCATTCGGGCGGCTATAATGACCGGCTTTCCCTCCCTGGAAATCCGCTCATGCCCGCTCCCCAGCTCGTCCCGGTCCGTCGCGCCCTGCTCAGCGTCTCCGACAAGACCGGCCTGATCGACCTGGGTCGGCGCCTCGCCGCCAGGGGCATCGAACTGCTCTCCACCGGCGGCAGCGCGAAGGCGCTGCGCGAGGCCAGCATTGCGGTCACCGATGTCAGCGAGGTCACCGGTTTCCCCGAGATCATGGACGGCCGGGTCAAGACGCTGCACCCGAAAGTGCACGGTGGCCTGCTCGGCCGGCGCGGCACCGACGATGCCGTGATGGCCGAACTCGGCATCGCGCCGATCGACCTGCTGGTGCTGAATCTGTACCCGTTCGAAGCCACCGTGGCCAAGCCCGGCTGCACCCTGGAGGACGCGATCGAGAACATCGACATCGGCGGTCCGGCGATGCTGCGTTCGGCGGCGAAGAACTGGAACGACGTCGGCGTGCTGACCTCGCCCGAACAGTACGAAGACGCGCTGGCGGAAATCGAACAGCATGGCGGTCTGACCCGCGCCACCCGTTTCAAGCTGGCGGTGACCGCGTTCAATCGCGTGGCCAATTACGGCGGCGCGATAAGCGATTACCTGTCCGGCCTGGAACTTAATGACACGCACGACGCGATCGCCGGCCATGCCGCCTTCCCGGCGCAGGTCAACGGCCGCTTCACCAAGCTGATGGATCTGCGCTACGGCGAGAATCCGCACCAGCAGGCCGCGTTCTACAGCGACCTGTATCCACACCCGGGCACCTTGGCGACGTTCCGCCAGTTGCAGGGCAAGGAGCTCTCGTTCAACAACATCGCCGATGCCGACGCCGCATGGGAGTGCGTGCGCAGCTTCGTCAAACCCGCCTGCGTGATCGTCAAGCACGCCAATCCGTGCGGCGTGGCGGTGAGCCTGGACGGCATCGGTCGTGCGTATGACCTCGCCTACCAGACCGATCCCACCTCGGCGTTCGGCGGCATCATTGCGTTCAACCGCGAGGTGGACCTGGCCACCGCGAAAGCCATCGTCGAGCGCCAGTTCGTCGAAGTGGTGCTGGCGCCGGGCTATGCGGACGACGCGCTGACCGCGTTCAAGAAGAAGGGAAACGTGCGCGTGCTGGTGATTCCGCTGCCTACCGACGGCAGCCTGCTGCACGCCCATCCCGGCAACAGTTCCAAGCGTGTCGGCTCGGGCCTGCTGATCCAGAGTGCCGACCTTGGCATGGTCAGCGCGGCGGATCTGAAGATCGTCACCCGCCGCGCACCGACCGAAGCGCAGATCCACGACATGATCTTCGCCTGGAAGGTGGCCAAGTTCGTCAAGTCCAACGCCATCGTGTACGCCAGGGACCGCCAGACGATCGGCATCGGTGCCGGCCAGATGAGCCGCGTCTACAGCGCGAAGATCGCCGGCATCAAGGCGGCCGACGAGAAGCTCGAAGTGCGCGGCTCGGTGATGGCCAGTGACGCCTTCTTCCCGTTCCGTGACGGCATCGACGCGGCGGCCGCCGCCGGCATCAGCGCGGTGATCCAGCCGGGTGGTTCAATGCGTGATGCCGAGGTGATCGCCGCGGCCGACGAGCACGACATGGCGATGGTTTTCACCGGGATGCGCCACTTCCGGCACTAATGTCGGAAGTAAATCAGGCAGGTCCGTCATTGAGTCTCGACACACCGCGGCGCACGCTCTGCATCCACCCTGCACTTGGGAGGCTGCCATGCACTACCAGCTGTTCTACTGGACCGGGGTCCAGGGCCGTGGCGAGTTCGTGCGGCTGGCACTGGAGGATGCCGGCGCCAGCTATGACGACGTCGCCCGCGAGCAGGGCGACGACGCGATCATGCAATACCTCGATGGTGTCCACGACGGTCCGCTGCCGTTTGCGCCGCCCTTTCTCAGGGCCGGCCGGCTGCTGATCGCGCAGACCGCGAACATCCTGCATTACCTCGGGCCACCGCTTGGCCTGGTGCCGCGAAGCGAGAGTCGGCGGCTGTATGCGCACCAGCTGCAGCTGACCATCGCGGACCTGGTGGCCGAAGTGCACGACTCGCACCATCCGATCGCCAGCGGTCTGTATTACGAGGATCAGCGCAGCGAAGCACGCCGTCGCGCGACCGACCTGCGCGAGGCGCGGTTACCGAAGTATCTGGATTATTTCGAGCAGGTGCTGGAACGCGGCGGCGGCCACCACGCCCTGCGCGAACACTCGTACATCGACCTCTCGCTGTTTCAGCTGATCAGCGGACTGGAGTACGCATTCCCTCGGGCGATGCAACGTATCGCACACGAACTGCCACTGTTGCACTCGCTCAAACTGCGGGTGGCGCAACGACCGCGCATAGCCGCCTATCTGGCATCGCCGCGGCGCCTGCCGTTCAACGAAAGCGGCATCTTCCGCCACTACGCGGAACTGGACGATCCGGCATAGCCGGACCTCAGAACAGCGCAATCACCATTGCGCCAGCCACGATCAGCACGCCGCCAATCAGCAGCGGCAGGCTGGGCTTCTCGCCCAGGAACACCAGCCCGAGCACGATCGCCAGCGCCACGCTGAGCTTGTCGACGGGCGCCACCTTGCTCACCGGCCCCAGTTGCAGCGCGCGGTAGTAGCAAAGCCAGGAGGCTCCGGTGGCAATACCTGACAGCACCAGGAACAGCCAACTGTGCAGCGGCAGGCCGGTCGGCTTAGCCCATTCCTGGCGCAGGCTGAGGATGCCAGCGGTGACGATCAGGATCACGATGGTGCGAATGAAGGTGGCGAGGTTGGAATTGATGCCAACCACGCCAAGCTTGCCGAACAAGGCGGTCAGGGCAGCGAACACGGCCGAGCCCAGGGCAAACAGCAGCCAGCTTTCACGCAGTTGCATCACGTCACTCCGCCCTTGGTGTACGAACCGTCGGTTGCCTCCCGGTCGACCCGAGACTCAGCGACTGCTGCTGGGCGCCGGCGCGGCCGATTCGGTGTCGTCCGGCTCGGCGGCCGGCGGCTTGCTCTTGCCCCACTCCAGCACCTTGTACAGCGCCGGCGTCGCGCGCCGCTGACCATGCTCGTCGACCAGGCGACCTTGCGGATCGACCATGTAGGTCTGCTGCAGGCCGTGCCTTGGCGTCACCACCACCATGTAGACGTGGCCGTCGCGGCTGTATTCCTGGACCGTGTTCTCGCCCTGCTGGCGAATCTCCACCGTCGGTTCCGAGGCTGGGCGCCCCATCCGGCTGTCGCCGCTTTTCATCGCCGGCAGGGTCAACGGCCGCAGATCAGGTTGCGATGCGGTCGCCGGCGGCGCCACCGAGCTGGCCGGCGGCGCGGTCGCATGGACGCCCGGATCGTTCATCCCGGGAGGCGGCGGCACCTTGCTGGCGGGATAGTCCTGGGCGTGGACGCCGGATGCCAGCATCGCGGCAAACAGCATGCTGACGGCAACCAGCGGTACGGCGGTTTTCATGACGGCTACCTCGCTCGGGGTTTCGAGCATAGCAGGCGCGTAAGGCAGGCTTTCGTGAAGCGCGGCATTCTGCCCTGCGTGCGAGAATGGGGCATGCCAAAACTCATCCTCATCGACGGATCTTCCTACCTTTACCGCGCCTTCCACGCGCTGCCGCCGCTGAGCAATGCCCACGGCGAGCCCACCGGCGCGCTGTTCGGCGTGGTCAACATGCTGCGCGCCACGCTGAAGGCGAAGCCGGATTATCTTGCGTTCGTCAGCGACGCCCCCGGCCCGACCTTCCGTGACGACCTTTACGACCAGTACAAGGCCAATCGACCGCCGATGCCGGACGATTTGCGCGCGCAGGTCGAGCCGATGCTGGCGATCGTCGGCGCACTCGGCTTCCCCATCCTGCGCGTGCCTGGCGTCGAAGCCGACGACGTGATCGGCACGCTGGCCGTGCAGGCGCAGGCGCTCGGCATCGAGGTGCTGGTCTCCACCGGCGACAAGGACATGGCGCAGCTGGTCAGCCCGCACGTTACCCTGATCAACACCATGAGCAATACGCTGATGGACAGCGACGGCGTGATGGAGAAATTCGGCGTACGGCCGGAGCAGATCATCGACTTCCTCGCGCTCACCGGCGACACCGTCGACAACGTGCCGGGCGTGCCCAAGTGCGGCCCGAAGACCGCCGCCAAATGGCTGGCCGAGTACCACACCCTGGACGGCGTGATCGCGAACGCCGACAAGGTCGGCGGCAAGATCGGCGAAAGCCTGCGCGAAGCGCTGCCGCGACTGCCGCTGTCGCGTGAACTGGTGACGATCAAGACCGACGTGCCGCTGGAGTTCGGCCCCACCGAGCTGGCCCAGCGCGATGCCGACACCGCGCAGCTGCGCGAGCTGTATGCGCGGTATGAGTTCAAGGCTGCGTTGAAGGAACTCGACGCTGCCACGGAACACCCCTCTCCCCTCGGGAGAGGGGTGGGGGGAGAGGGTTCGGGCGGAGCGCGGGGCCAAGGCTCGCCCGAACCCTCTCCCCAACCCCTCTCCCGAGGGGAGAGGGGCGTTGTTCCCGGCTCCGATTCTCAGCCGGCGAACCTTGCCGCACCTGGCGAATACGAACTGGTCACCACTCAACCGGAATTCGACGCCTGGCTGGAAAAACTGCGCCATGCTGACTTGATCGCCTTCGACACCGAGACCACCAGTATCGACGCGATGCGCGCGGACATCGTCGGCATCAGCTTCGCGGTGGAGGCGGGCAAGGCCTGCTACATCCCGCTCGGCCACGACTATCCCGGCGTGCCGAAACAGCTCGATCGCGACGACGTGCTACGCACGCTGAAACTGGTGTTCGAGGATCCGACCCGACCGAAGCTCGGCCAGCACGCGAAATATGACATCAACATCCTGTCGAACTACGGCATCGTGGTGCAGGGGCTGAAGCACGATTCGATGCTGGAGTCCTACGTGTGGAACGCCACCGCCACGCGTCACGACATGGACTCGCTGGCGAAAAAGTACCTCGGCTACGAGACGATCAAGTACGAACAGGTCGCCGGCAAAGGGGCCAAGCAGATCTCGTTCTCGCAGGTGGATCAGGACACCGCCTGCCGCTATGCCGCCGAAGATGCCGACATCACCTTGCGCCTGCACCTCGCGCTGTGGCCGAAGCTCGATAGCGTTCCGACACTGCGCAAGGTTTACGAAGACATCGAGATTCCGCTGGTGCCGGTGCTGGCGGGCATGGAGCAGCGCGGCGTGCTGATCGATGGCGATGAATTGCGCCGGCAGAGCCAGCAACTGGGCAAGCGCATGCTGGAACTGCAGCAGCAGTCGTACGCGCTGGCCGGGCACGAATTCAACCTCGATTCGCCGAAACAATTGCAGGCGGTGCTGTTCGACGAACTCGGCCTGCAGGCGAAACTGAAGACGCCGACCGGCCAGCCCTCGACCAACGAGGAAGCGCTGGAAGCGATCGCCGAGTCGCATGAGCTGCCGCGACTGATCCTCGACTATCGCGGCCTGGCCAAATTGCGCTCGACTTACACCGACAAACTCTCCAGCATCGTCAATCCGCGCACCGGCCGCGTGCATACCAGCTATCACCAGGGTTCGGTGGCGACCGGGCGGGTCTCTTCGTCCGATCCGAACCTGCAGAACATTCCGGTGCGCACCGAGGAGGGCCGGCGCATTCGCCAGGCGTTCATCGCGCCGCCGGGATGGAAAGTTCTCGCGGCGGATTATTCGCAGATCGAACTGCGCATCATGGCGCACCTGTCCGGCGACGAAGGCCTGTTGCGCGCCTTCCGCGAAGGCGGCGACGTGCATCGCGCCACCGCGGCTGAAGTGTTCGGCGTGCCGCCGGAAGAGATCACCACCAACCAGCGCCGCGCCGCCAAGGCGATCAACTTCGGCCTGATGTACGGCATGAGCGCATTCGGACTGGCACGCCAGCTCGGCGTCGATCGCGGCGAAGCCAGCGATTACATGGGCCGCTATTTCTCGCGCTATCCCGGCGTGCGCGCGTTCATGGATGCGACACGCGAGCGGGCGCATCGCGACGGCTACGTCGAAACCATCTTCGGTCGCCGGCTGTATCTGGAAAATCTCACCTCGCGCAACCAAGGCCTGCGCCAAGGTGCCGAGCGCGCCGCGGTCAACGCGCCGATGCAGGGCAGCGCGGCCGACATCATCAAGCGCGCGATGATCGCGGTGGCCGGCTGGCTGAAAAATCGCGACGACGCCCACATGCTGATGCAGGTGCACGATGAACTGGTGTTCGAGGTCCGCGCCGACGCCGTCGACGAAGTGCGCGCCGCGGTGATCGAACGGATGTCCGGCGCCGCGGAACTGGCGGTGCCGCTGCTGGTCGATGTGGGTGTGGGCGCGAACTGGGATGAGGCGCACTGAGACGACGGCTTGCACCGCGTGCGCGTTAAATTTCCGTCAGATGAACCTGTCATAAATTTTTTCCGGCCGTGCTTGAAACTTTCCCGCCGCATCCGCATCTAAGTCTTCGGATGCACGCAACGGCATCCATGGCAGGCTCACCTCCCTGAGCCGCCACGGTCGCGAACCTCTCCCCTGGGTCTTCGCGCCCGCCCGGCCCCGAAGGTTCCCCCTAACCTTCGGGGCCTTTTTTTGCCTGCGCTCCGGCCGGTACTCCCGGCCTGTACTTTTTGTGCACACCGGCACCCGGCATACTCGGGCCACATCCATCAAGGGGAAACACCCATGCGCGCAGGACTGATCATCGTCGGCATCATCTTGCTGGCGCTCGGCATCTGGATCGTCGCCGGCCACCCCAGTTACCAGGACACCGACACGCTGCTGCAGGTCGGCTCGGCCAAGATCACCGCCACCCATGACAAGGGCATACCGCAGTGGATCGGCATCGTCGGCATCGTGGTCGGTGCCCTGCTGGCGATCGGCGGCTTCCTGAAGAAGGGTTGACGACGCCGAGGCCTCCGAAAACCGCCGCAGCCGCGGCGGTTTTTCTTTGCGGCCACTACAATGGGTCCGATGGATGTCTCGTACCTGATCGATCCGCTCAATGCCGCCCAGCGCGAAGCGGTCTGCGCCCCGCCCGGCCACTACCTGGTGCTGGCCGGCGCCGGTTCCGGCAAGACCCGCGTACTCACCCACCGGATCGGCTGGCTGACCCAGGCCGAGCGCGTGCCGCCATGGGCGATCCTCGCCGTCACCTTCACCAACAAGGCGGCGGGCGAGATGCGTGCGCGCCTTGGCGCACTGATCCCCGGCGGCACCCAGGGCCTCACCGTGGGCACGTTCCACGGCATCGCCCATCGCCTGCTGCGCCGGCACTGGCGAGAAGCGGGCCTGCCGGAAACCTTCCAGATCCTCGATGCCGACGACCAGCTGCGGCTGGTCAAGCGCGTGGTCGCCGGACTGGGACTGGACGATGCGAAATTCCCGCCACGTCAGGCCTGCTGGCAGATCAACAACTGGAAGGACGAGGGCAAGCGGCCGGACGGCATCGAGCATCGCGATCACCCGGTCACGCATACCTTCGTCAACATCTACAAAGCCTACGAAGACGCCTGCCGCCGGGCCGGCCTGGTCGACTTCGCCGAGCTGCTGCTGCGTGCGCACGAGCTGTGGCTAAAGAACCCGGCCGTACTCGAGCACTACCAGCAGCGCTGGCGCTACCTGCTGATCGACGAATTCCAGGACACCAACACGCTGCAGTACGCATGGATCCGCGTGCTCGCCGGCGGCACCGGCCAAGTCTTCGTGGTCGGCGACGACGACCAGGCGATCTACGGCTGGCGTGGCGCCAAGGTGGAGAACGTGCAGCAGTTCCTGCGCGACTTTCCCGGCGCGAAAACGATCAAGCTGGAACAGAACTACCGCTCCACCTCGACCATCCTGAAGGCCGCCAACAGCGTGATCCAGCGCAACGGCAGCCGCCTCGGCAAGCAGCTGTGGACGGCGGGCGAGGACGGCGAGCGCATCGCGCTGTACGCCGCCTACAACGAACAGGATGAGGCGCGTTTCGTGATCGAGCGCATCCGCGAATACATCGACGAACACGGCAACGCACGCGACTGCGCGATCCTGTATCGCTCCAACGCGCAGTCACGCAACTTCGAGGAACAGCTGGTCCAGCATCGGATCGGTTACCGCGTCTACGGCGGCCAGCGCTTCTTTGAACGCGCCGAAGTCAAGGATGCGCTGGCCTATCTGCGCCTCACCGCCAATCGCCACGATGACACCGCCTTCGAGCGCGCGGTGAACACCCCGCCACGCGGCATCGGCGATCGCACGCTGGACGTACTGCGCCGACGGGCCCGCCTCGACAACAGCTCGATGTGGGAAGCGACGCTGACCGAATTGAGCGGCGGCAGCGAACTGGCCGGCCGCGCGAAAAATGCGGTGAAGGGGTTTCTCACGCTGATCGACGGGATGGCGCACAGCTTCAAGCCCCTCACCCTCGCCGAACAGATCGATCACGCCATCACCCACAGCGGCCTGCGCGATTTCTACGAGAAAGACAGCCGCGGCAACGCGGAGACGCGGGTGGAAAACCTGGACGAACTGGTCAATGTGGCCAGTCGATTCGAACGCAGTCAGGAAGACATCGATGCGGGCTTGAGCGATCTCAATGCCTTCCTCTCCAATGCCGCACTGGAAGCGGGCGAGAGCCAGGGCGAGGAAGGCGACGACTGCGTGCAGTTGATGACCCTGCATTCGGCCAAGGGACTTGAATTCCCGATCGTGTTCCTGGTCGGCATGGAGGAAGGCCTGTTCCCCAGCCAGCGCTCGGTCGACGACGAGGGCCGGCTGGAAGAGGAACGCCGCCTCGCCTACGTCGGCATCACCCGTGCCCGTGAACGCCTCGTCGTCAGCCATGCCGAATCGCGCCGCATGCACGGCACCGAGATGCTGGCGCGACCCTCGCGCTTCCTCGGCGAGATGCCGGCCGAGCTGATCGACGAAGTACGCCCGCGGGTGCACGTCACCCGACCGATGTATGCCGGCCGACCCCGCGCCCCCTCCTCCTCGCTGGAAGAAACCCCGCCGGTGAAACTCGGCCAGCGCGTCAGCCACCCCAGCTTCGGCGAAGGCGTGGTGCTCAGCGCCGAAGGCAGTGGCGCCCACACCCGCCTGCAGGTCAATTTCGAAGGCGTGGGCAGCAAGTGGCTGGTGGCGGCCTACGCCAACCTCACCGCGCTGTAGCGGCCGCGGCAATCAACCGTGGACGGGTGTGAGCTCCTTCAGCACCTGGGCGACCGCATCGGCCACCGCCCGGGGCTGATCCAGTTCGATGTCGTGGGACGAATCGGCCACCGTTCGCAACACGCCGCGGCTCGAGGTCGCCACGATGCGCTGCTGGGTCGCGTCGCGCGCTGCCTCCAGCGACTTGCGCACGTCGGCGGGCGCGTCGGCATAGGTGCCGGCGGCCTTCAGCACCACCAGCGGCATGTCGCCGCGTGATTCGCTTGCCGACACCGGTTGCGCAAACACGCGCACGTTCTGCGCCAGCTCCGAACGCAGGGTGTGCCAGAACGCCGGGTGCAGCTTGCGCGCATGATTGGCGGCCGCCACGGCGGCGCCCTCCCACGGCGCCGGCCGGCCGATGCACGGCGCCAGGTCGGGCGCCGGCTTGGCCAGCCCGCCGTGCTCGGCTGCCTGCTCGCAGTGCCCGATGAACGCATCGCGTTGCGTCGTCATCGCCGCATCGTCCTTCATCCATGCCGCGGGCAGGAAGCGAGCCGAATCCTGTGCGGGCGGATCGACCAGCACTATCCCGGCGACGTCGCCGGGATGGGCACCGGCGTAGCGCCGCACGATGTTGCTGCCCAGCGAATGACCCACCAGCACCAGCGGCGTATGCAGGTGTGCGGCCTCGATCAGCGCATGCAGGTCGGCCACGTCGGCGTCGAGCCCACGCGGCAACAGCCCTTCGTCGCTGAAGCCATAGCCTGCGCGGTCGTAGGAACAGACACGCGCCCGCGCCGCCAGCAACGGCTGCACGCGGAACCAGCTGGTCGAGTCGGCATGCGAACCGGACTCCAGCAACACCGTCACCGGCCCGATGCCGCTGCAACGCAGGTTCAGGTGACGCCCCTGGCCGATGGCGACCTGCCGACCCGGCTTCGCATAGCTATCGGGCATCTTCGCCGGCGCCGCGGGCGACGCCATCGCCGTAGCGGCGAACAACAGGCCCAGGCAAGCCATGCCCGGAACTCCAGAGTGTCTCGGTTCCATGCGCGTCTCCGATTCGGGTTTCGCGCTGGGACACGTGTCCGTGCCGGAAGTTCACGCCCGGGAGACCGACGAGGCCCCACGCGTCCCGGCCGGGACGCCGGCCGAGTCGATCGACAAGATACGCCCGCGTGCCCCGGCACTGGAGGAAACCCCGCCGGTGAAACCGGGCCGGCGCGTCAGCCACCGCTTCGGCGAAGGCGTGATAGTCGACGCCACATGCAGGGGTGCCTGCAGGTGAATTTCGAAGCCGCCAGCAGCAAGTGGCTGGTGGCGGCGTGCGGGAATTTGACGGCGCTCTGAAGGGACGATTTTTTCGGCGACCGAAAAGGCCGATCGCCATGGCCTCCGCCACATAACCGGCACATGCCATCCCGGACGGCTTGTGCGCTGGCGATGATGGCGAACTGCAGACGAGTGCACGCGCAAGCAATGCTTTATTGCTCACACGGGTCGTGACCACGACTCGCGGGAAATAACGATCCGTCCTTCCTGCGGCACGATGCAAATCCCGCCATCGCATGTCAATATCGACGGCGGCCGGCAGTTGCCAGCATTCACGGGGGATACTCAGGTGGCGGCCCCGAATCCAGGGAAATCTATGTACAGCTCGCATGGAGTGGCTCGCCGGATTGGCGGCAACGGGAAGAACATCGCCTGGCGGATTCTGCTGCTCGGGATGGGCCTGGGCAGCCTGGCGGTCGCACATGGGGCCACGCTCGATCCGGCCATGCTGCCGAAGATCGAGGCGGCCACTTTCGAAGTGGTGCAGGCCAAGCCCCTCACCGATCCGCTCACCTACGAAAAGCCCCTGCCGCTGGAACTGCTGCCGTACCAGGAGCGCACCGACAAGTACTACTCGATCGGCACCGCCTTCGCCATCGGCCACAACCGCTACGTCACCGCCGGACACGTGCTGCTGGCCGGCGTCGGCAGCCTGTGGGGCGCCCCGGAATTGCGCGATTCCAAAGGCCACGTCTACGCGATCGACAAGGTCGAGAAATTTTCGCTGCGCAAGGACTTCGTGGTGTTTTCGCTCGCCTCGCCACCCGCCGATGATGCGCTGAAACCGGACACCAGACCGGCCTTGAACCAGGTGGTGTATTCCGTCGGCAATGCGCTGGGCACCGGGATCGTGATCCGCGACGGCCTGTACACCTCCGACACGCCCGAGCAGCAGGATGGCAGCTGGAAGTGGATGCGTTTCTCGGCCGCCGCGTCGCCCGGCAACAGCGGCGGGCCATTGCTGGATGCCAGCGGCAAGCTCATCGGCGTGGTGCTGATGAAGTCGGCCAACGAGAATCTCAATTACGCACTGCCGATCGGCCAGGTGCTGGAAGCGCCCGATCATCAGGCCATCATCGACACCCGCACGTCCTATCAGCTCGATATCTTCGATGCGCGCCAGAACGGCCTGTTCAAGGCGCAGTTCAGCCTGCCGATGACGCTCGGGGATTTCTATCGCAACCTGCAGGATCGCACCAACGCCAACTCGGAGACCGAGCTGAAGGCGCTGCTCGCCAAGGAATCGGCCAACCTGTTCCCCAACGGCGAAGGTTCCTCGCGACTGCTGTTCCAGCAGACCCAGCTGGATGGCTTCCCCACGTTGATCGTGCGCGGCAGCAACGGCGAATGGGGCCGCGCCGGCAGCAGCTCGCAACACTTTTCGCTCAGCGGCAATGGCTACGTCGACGTCGGCGGGGCGGGCCGCAATGGCCTGGTGCACCTGCGGCGACCCGACGACATGGACGCCGCCAGGTTTTATGGCGACGCCAAGACCCGCATGGACCTGCTGGCCAGCACCGGCATGTTCCAGCGCACCGTCGCCAGCGAAAAAATCAAGATCACTTCACTCGGCAAGCCGATCCTCGACACCGTGTATACCGATCGTTGGCAACGTCCATGGCGCGTCGAGGTCTGGCCGTTGCCCTACGCGAACGGATTCGGCGTGGTGTATTCGCTGCCCGTTCCCGACGGCAGCGTGATGCTGAGCCGGATGACGCAGCCGGCGAACCTGCACGACACCAGGCTGGACATGGACCAGCTCAGCAACTTCATTTACGTGACCTACGAAGGGACGCTGAAGCAGTGGACCAGCTATCTGAAGGATTCCACGCTGCAACCCGCCGCATTCAAGAACATCCATCTCGATTTCGACTACGGGCGCCGCTTCGGCTATGCGTCGTCCCGGGTGTCTTTCGCTTATGGCACTGACGTGCAGGCGATCACCCCGGACAGCCTGTTGTGGCTCGGCTTCAGGTTTTTCATGGACGGCGGCAAGGCGGTCTGGGACGTGGGCGATATCGACGTCTGGAAGGATTCGACTTCCGACAACCACGACGGCATCAACATCCAGCGTTTCATGCCGCCTCCGCCCGATCTGGACAAGGACATGAGCAGCCGCTGGCAGCAACTGACGCAGCACCAATTCCCCTACAACGGCGTGGCGCGGCCCGACGGTGACTTGATGAAGATCAACGCCGTCAGCGCACCGGCCGGCGTGGGCGGCAAATCACCCGCGGTCCTGTACACCGCGTACTACGGCGTGGCGGGTGCAGCCTCGCAGGCCGAGATGAAACGCAAGCTGGATCTGCTGATGAAAAACCTGCAGGTCAAGGAGCACTGACGCGGCTTTCATCCCGAGCTGATGCGCCGAAACGCCGACAAGTGTCGATGCCGCAACCCTGGCGGCATCGACGAAACGATCACTCGCGCAGTCGCGGCACGCCGTGCTTGTCGCGTTCCTCGATCGCGATCGGCTGCGTATCGGGTTGCCCGGATTGGGCGCGCTGCGCCAGCGGCACGACCACGTCGCCACGACCGAGTGCCAGCGCATTGCGATAGCAGCGCTGCGCCTGCGCTGCGTCGCCCTGCCCGGCGAATGCGTCGCCGAGCGCTTCCCATGCGGCCGGGCTGGGTGCCAGCGCCAACGAACGCTGCAGGTACTGATGCGCCTTGCCCCACAGGTTAAGCCGCACGCACATGCGGCCGAGGGTGAGCAGCAGGCTGGCGTCATTGGGGTGGGCGTCGAGCCAGCCTTCGGCGCGGCGCAGGCGCGCCTCGACATCGTCGCCGGCCAGGCTGCCGTAGGTTTCGATCAGGCGTGGCGACCACTCGCGGCGCAGCGCGGACTCCACTTCGTCCATCGCCGGCAGGAGCAGCCCGAACGATGACGCGCGACGCGCATAGGCTTCGACCACGACGGGAATACGCCGCTGCGTCCTGGGCAGCTGCGACCACAGCGTGTTCAGGGCGGCGCCATCCGCCGCGGCGCCGAGGGTCGCGACCAGAACCTGTGCCTCCAACGTCGCGTACGCGCGTGCGCCCAGTGCACCGCTCTTGTGCAGCGGTTCGAGCGCCGCGCGCGCGCGACGCAGATCGCCACTTTCCAGCGCCGCGCTGGCCAGCTCGCGCCAGCCACCTGGCGTCAGCGTGCCCTTGTCCGATTCGGCTGCCAGCAGGGCCAGCGCCTCGGCCGGCTTGCCTTCGCGCCGCAACAATCGGGCGCGCAGTACACGCGCGGCCTGCGGCGCGGCTTGCGCGGCCTGGTTCAGCGATTCCAGTGCGCGACCATGTTCGCCGCGGCGCGACGCGGCCTCGGCAGAAGCGAGCAGGGCCGGGCCGCGCAGGCTTTCCAGCTGCGCCGCGCGATTGAGATCGCGTTCGGCATCGCCATGACGACCTTCGATCAGCGCAACCAGACCTTCGCCCAGACGCTGGTGGCTGAGCCGCCGATGCCGCCGCGAGAGTGCCCCGAACGGCCAGCGCAGCAATCGCCACAACAGGCCGAGCAAGGCCCACGCCAGCAACAGGATCGCCACCGCGGCGACGACCGTGGTCTCCACCCGCCAGCCGCGCATGCGCAACAGCACATAGCCCGGGTCTTCCGCCACCCAGTGCCAGCCGAACGCCGCCAGCGCCGCCACAATCACCAGCAACAGCACCCAGCGCCACAGCCTCATGAGCGGGCTCCGCCCTGGCGCGCGGGCAGGCGGGCGGGCGCTGCTGTCGAAGCGGCCGACGCCGGCGCGAGCGCATGCACGGCGCGCAGGTTGCGCAACTCGGTCAACGCGGCCCCCAGTTGCACCGGCGCCCTGGCCGGCAGCTGGCTTTCAAGTTGTTTCAGCGTCTCGCGCGCCTGCTGCACGGCGGCCGCGCTGTCGTCGAACTGGCTGGCCAGGCCGGCATCCACCCGCTTCAGTGCCGCGGCATAGCCTTCGCTGTCGTGCGCCAGCAGGGCGGCTTGCGCCTGCGCCAGATCCAGCGCGGCCAGCTCACGGGCGAAACGCGCATCGGCCACCGCCAGGGGTGCGCCGTTGTCGCGCTGCACGGTGACCACGCTGGCCAGCGCGTGGCGAATGCGCGACCACGCATTCCCGACCTGCCCGGCCGCGGGAACGTCGAGGGGTTTCAGCGGCAGGCTGTCCATCGCACCGCGCAGTGCCTGCAGCTGTTGCAGCGCGCTGGCCTGGTTCGCCGGCTGGCTTTTCAGCAACGCCTCGCGTTCGGCCTGGACACTCTGGCGCACGCCGCTGAACGCGCCATCATTCACCGCGGCGAGAGTCTGGTCGGCCAGCGCGTACGCGACGGCGGCCGCCTGCCCATCATGGAACAGGGCGTAGCGTTCGGCGCCCATGCGCAGCAGCGAGTCGGTCTCGTCCAGCAGCATGGCATCGTGCCCGGACAGGCTCTTCTCGGCCAGCCTCGCCACGGCGTCTTCCAGATTGCGCGTGCGTTCGGCCTGGCCGAGCAATTCTTCGCGCAGCGAGCGGTTGACCGCCGCCGCATCGTCCAGCCGCTGGTCGAGGCTGGCACGCTGGTCGCTGAGTCCGCCCAGTCGGGTGCCCAGCGTATCCACGCGCTGCTGCAGGCTGGCCATGCCCTGGCTATCGGCGGCGCTGCCGCGCTGCAACTGCCACTGTTGCCAGGCCACGTAGCCTGCGGCCGCCAGCGCCAGCAGTGACAGCAGCAAGGCGAGTGCAAGACTGCCACCCCCACGCGGCCGCGGGCTGGGTCGGTTGGTGGCAGACGTCAGTGGACGGGACGGCAACGGATCGGCTGCCACCCCGTCTGGCGTTTTCGGTTTGTCGGCGGGCTGATCTGGATGGTTCATGGCCGCATGCTAGCAGGCCATACGCCTGCGTTCGTAGCAACGGCGCGTGAAGGCGCAGCCTCAGCGCGCCGCGGCGGCCAGCAAGTCGTCGCCCAGCGCCGAGGAGGCAAGTTCGATCCGTGCAAAGCCGGCGTTGCGGGCGGCCGCGGCGATGCGCTCGCTGCTCACCACGGCGGTGGCCGCCTGCAACCGCGCCAGTGCCGGCGGTGGCAGCAGCCGGTACAGGTTCTGCAGCGCCTCGTGGCTGGACAGCAGCACCCGCGCCGAAGCGGGCAAATCCAGCAGTGCCTCGACGTGGCGCCGGTCGAGCCGCGGTGGCACGCGCCGATACACCTGCACCTCGCGCAAGCGCGCACCTCGCGCCGCCAGTTGGTCGCGAAGGACACCGCGGCCTGCAGGCGCACCCACCAGGGTCACGCGACGATCGCGCAGGTCGCGCAGCAACGGGAGATCGAGCAGGCCCTCGCTGTCCTGCCGATCGTCGGGTGCCTGCGGATCCTGCACGCCCTGACGGCGCAAGGCGCGCGCGGTTCCCTGCCCCACGGCCAGCACCACGGCACGGGTATGCAGTGGGGTGATGGCGGCCGCGTGGCGCACGGAGGCGGGGCTGGTGAAAATCACCAGTTCGTCGGCCAGGCCTTCACGCAGGGCGGCTCGCACCGCGGCGACATCATCGGGCCCGCGCAAGGCCATTCCGGGCAGCAGCACGGGCGTGCCGCCAAGCGCGCGCACCCGCCGCGCCAGCGCGCCCGCGGTGCCCACCGGACGCGTGATGACGAGCACGCGCCCGTGCAGGGCACCATCACGCAGGGATGAATTCAGTTGCATCCGCCTACCACGTTCGCCGATCCGGCATGGCTCAAGTGTAGCGGTGGCCCTACACTGCGGGGTCTTTCCAGCCCCATCGAGCCACGTGAGCACAACCGACGACAACACGAAAGCCAGCGACGAGGCGCAGCGACTGATCCGGTTCATCCGCGACGAAATTCCGCTGGCCAGGGCGATGGACTTGCAACTGGGCCGCCATGACATGGACATGCTGAGCCTGCATGCGCCGCTGGCGCCGAACGTCAACGACAAGGGCTGCGCCTTCGGCGGCAGCCTGGTCAGCCTGATGACGCTGAGCGGCTGGGCCCTGGTCGAGCTGGCATTGCGACGACAGCAACTGGACTGCGATGTGTTCGTAGCCGAATCCGGCGTGCGCTACCTGGCACCGCTATGGCAGGATTTTCGCGCCGAGGCGCGACTCGCCGACGAGGCCGACTGGAGCAGCTTCTTCGACACCTTGGCTGCGCGCGGCCGCGCCAGGATCAGTGTCGATTGCGTGATACCCGGCGAAAATGGCCAGCCCGCCGCGACCCTGGCCGCACGTTTTGTGGCCAAGCGCCGCGACCGGACCCCACCGGCATGAATGAGGCAGAATGGCGCGGTACCCGTCGAGGAGGAACGCCCATGCGCCGCATCCCGAGCATCCTGCTGATGCTGTCCATCCTGCTGCTGGCCGCTTGCGCCACGCAGGAACGCAGCCAGTCGCTCACCAGCACGCTGTCCGCCTACGGCGGAATATTGCGCTGGGGCGATTTTGCCAGCGCGACGCAATTCATCGACCCCGAGGTACGCGCCAAGCATCCGCTCACCGAGCTGGACCTGGCCCGCTACAAACAGGTGCGGGTCACCGAATACAACGATGACGCCGGCCCCGTGCCGATCAACCCGACCGAAGTGCAGCAGACCGTGCGGATCAGCCTGGTCAACATCCACACCCAGGCCGAACGCAGCGTCATCGACCACCAGACCTGGCATTACGACGAAAAGACCAAGCATTGGTGGCTGACCAGCGGCCTGCCGAACATCACCCAGGAATGACGGAGTCGGCAGCGGTCGCCTGACAGCCGGGCACAACCCGTATAATCGCCGGTTTACCCGGATCGGCACGCGCTGCGTGCAAAGTGGACCCCCATGAACGATTTTCTGCACAAGCTGCCGCAATTCATCGGCAACCATGTCGCCTTGTCGGCGCTGTTCGTGATCCTGCTGCTGGCCTTGATCGTCATCCAGGCCCAAATCCTGTTCAGCAAGATCAAGGAACTGAGTCCCGCCGGACTGACCGCGCTGATCAACCGGGACAATCCGTTGCTGATCGACCTGTCCGCGCTGGCCGACTTCGAGAAGATGCACGTGCCCGGGGCGAAACACGTGGCGATGAGCCAGTTCGACCCCGAGAAGAAGGAACTGGCCCAGGCGAAATCGCTGCCGGTGGTGGTGATGGACAAGGATGGTCGCGGCAATTCGGCCAAGGCCGCGCAACGCCTGCTCAAGGCCGGCTTCGAGAAGGTCCACACGCTTGGCGGCGGCGTGCTGGCCTGGCACGCGGCGCAGCTACCTGTTGCCAAGGGCAACAAGTAATTTCGCGTAGGAGCCCGCGCGCGGGCGATGCTCTTGTGCCGGCTTCGGGATTCGGGAAAGCATCGCCCGCGAGCGGGCTCCTACGACGGAGAGTGATCGTGAATGCCGGCGCGACCGGCGATGATCTCGGCCAGCACGTCCGGTGCATATTCGAACGAGTCGTAATACAGGCGATCCTCCGGCAAGCCGGCATCGATAAACGCCTGGCGCCCGGCGTCGACCATCGCCGGCGGCCCGCTCATGTACACATCATGCCCGGACAGATCCGGGTAATCGGCCAGCACCGCCTCGTGCACCAGCCCGACGCGCAGATCCGCACCCTGATCCAGGTCGGACACGACGGCGTGGAACTGCAGGTTCGGCAATTCGCTGGCCCAGCGTTCGGCCAGCGGGCGCAGATACAGATCCGTCGCCGTGCGCGCGCCCCAGTACAGCTGCATCGACCGGCGCGTACCCAGCGCGATGAAATGCTCGACGATCGCCTTGACCGGCGCGAAACCGGTGCCGCCGGCCATGAACAGCATCGGCCGCTCGGAATCCTCGCGTGGCACGAAGGTGCCCAGCGGACCTTCAATGCGCAGGTGATCGCCCAGCTTCAACGCATCGTTGACCCACGAGGTGAAGCCGCCACCCGCCACGAGCCGCACGTGCAGCTCGATCATGCCGTCCGCCTGCGGGCCGTTGGCGATCGAGAACGGTCGGCGCTTGCCGTCCTCCAGCAACACGTCCACATACTGGCCCGGCAGCCGGTTGAGCCGGCGCTCGCCATGAGCCGGCCGCAGGCGCAGGCCGATCACGTCCGGCGCCAGTTGCCATTTCTCGGTCACCACCATGCCGAGCTGACGCCGCGCGATGTCCTCCACCGAGGTCACTTCGCGCGCTTCCAGCAGCAGGTCGCTGGTTGGCACCGCCTGGCACGGCAGTACCGCATGGTGCGCCAGCGCACTGGCACTCAGCGCCAGTGGCGGGTTGCGCGGGTACTCGCAATGCCCCTGCAGCAAGGTCGCCTTGCAGCTGCCGCAGACGCCGGCGCGACAGGAATACGGCAATGCCACGCCTGCCCGCTGCGCCGCTTCCAGCACGGTTTCGCCGGCGGCGACCGAAAACTGGCGGTCGGAGGATTTGAGGGTAACGGTAAACACTTAGGGGTGCCCTGTTTGATTCTGCATAGGCGTCACCGGTGCTGCCTGCCCGCAGATCACAGGTGCACCGGCGAAGACAGACTGGCCGTCTGACGAGGCGGTGCGCCGAAGAGCTGCGGGCAGACAGCGCCGGCCCTGCAACTTGATTCTAATTGACAGGGTGATGTCCAGAAGGCCCGCAGGCTGCGGCGCGCATCTTGCCAAGGCAACCAGCCTTGGCTGCACCGCGCACCACACCCTGCGGGCCTTCTGGACATCATGCCGCCTACGCAGAATCAAGCAGGGCACCCCATAGCATTGTCGTTGCGATCGCAGCGGACAACAATGCGGGCTCGCCACACAGGAATCAACGATGAGCATCTGGAAACAGGATCCCGACCTGGCCCGCCTCAATGGCTGGAGCGCCAATACCATGATGGAGACGCTGGGCATCCGCATCACCGCGGTCGGCGACGACTGGCTGCAAGGCACCATGCCGGTGGACCATCGCACTCACCAGCCTTATGGGCTGCTGCACGGCGGCGCCTCGGTGGTGCTGGCCGAGACGCTGGGCAGCACCGCGGCGATGCTGACGCTCGACCCGGACAAGGAGTTGGCGGTCGGACTGGATATCAACGCGAACCATATCCGCGGTGTGCGCAGTGGCACCGTCACCGGCACCGCGAAGATGCTGCATATCGGCCGCACCACCCAAGTGTGGGAGATCCGCATCGAGGACGAAAACAGCGCACTGGTATGCATCTCCCGCATCACCATGGCGGTGGTGCCCGTGCGCGTCGCGGGCCCGCGTTGAACGACACGCCCTATGCCAACCTCACCCCCGACCTGGTGCTTGATGCGGTCAGCGCCTGCGGGCTGTGGCCGGATGGGCGCCTGCTGGCGCTGAACAGCTACGAGAATCGGGTCTGGCAAGTCGGCCTGGAACGCTCTGAACCGGAGCCGGCCACGCCGGTGATCGCGAAGTTCTACCGTCCGGGACGCTGGACCGACGCGGCCATCGTCGAGGAACACCATTTCGCGCGGGAGCTGGCGGATGCGGAGCTGCCGGTGGTGGCGCCGCTGGCGTTCGAAGGCCGCACGTTGCTGCACCACGAAGGCTTCCGTTATGCACTCACCGCGCGTCACGGTGGGCGCGCACCGGAGCTGGAGGCAAGCGACCAGTTGCAATGGCTGGGCCGCCTGATCGCGCGCATGCACGTGGTCGGCGCACGGACGCCGTTTGCCCATCGCGGCCGGCTCGATCGGGAGACCATGGTGGAGCAACCGATGCGTGCGGTGCTTGATGCATCGCTGCTGCCGATGTCGCTGCACACCAACTATCGCGCTGCCGCGACACGGCTGGGTGGCGCCATCGACGCACGGCTTGCCGCGATCGGCCCGGTGCGGCAACTTCGCCTGCACGGCGACTGCCACCCCGGCAACGTGTTGTGGACCGAGGCCGGCCCGCACTTCGTCGACCTGGACGACGCGTGCAGCGGACCGGCCGTACAGGACCTGTGGATGCTGGCCAATGACGAGCGCGCGCTGGATGCCCTGCTCGAGGGCTACCGGCAATTCCGCGACTTCGACGACGGTGAATTGGCGCTGATCCCGGTTCTCCGCGCCATGCGCCAGCTGCATTACGCCGGCTGGATCGCCGCGCGCTGGCACGACCCGGCCTTCCCCGCCGCCTTTCCGTTTGCGGCCGAGTCGCGCTGGTGGGAGCAGCACGTGGCCGATCTGCACGAACTGTCCGACGAGCTGGAATAGCGCATCCGCGTACCCCGAAGGCAAATCAGTAAAAACCGAACCCGCGCCCACTACAATCGCGCCCAATCTCCGGAGTCCTGCATGCGTACCATCCTGTTCCGCCTGATCGGCATTCTCGAAGTGGCCGGCGGCCTGTATGGCGTCGCCGCGATGCTGCGCCGCCTGTTGCCGCTGGGTTCGACCCACGACAGCGTGATCGCGCTGATCGGACTGGCGTTGTTCGGCTTCGTGCTGGCCGCCGGCGTGCAGCTGATCGATGGCAGCGACCGTGGCATCCGCATGTCGCTGTGGGCGCAACTGCTGCAGGTGCCGCTGATCGCCACGCCGGTGTTCAGCTATGCGCTGCACAGCGGCGCCTTCGTCGATGTGTTCGCCACCCTGCACAACATGCCACGGCTGGGCATCGACTGGCGCCTCGGCAGTCAGGGCTTCGTCCTGGCGGTGGCCGGCCCGGTAGTGTCGCGGCTGGGCATCAACCTGCTGGCGCTGTTGTCGTGGCTGGCGCTCCGGTTTCGCTGACCCCCGGCACAATCGCGCAAGCTGGCGCACGCCACCGGGATGAATGCGTCAGCCGCTATCATGCGCGGATGAATAATCCTGTTGCCCTCCCCGTCATCCGCCTGAAATCCGACCGCAGCCCCGGCCATCCGTGGGTGTGGTCGGCGCAGGTCCACAAGCCGGAATCGAAGTTGCCGCCGGGCAGCGTGGTCGAGGTGCAGGACGCGAAAGGCCGCTTCGTCGGCCGCGCGTTCTGGAACGGTCATGCACGCATTGCGCTGCGCCTGCTCGACACGCATCCCGAAGCCGCCATCGACGCCGAGTGGATCGCCGCGCGGATCGCCCGCGCCGTGCAGCTGCGCCGCGACTGGCTGCAGCTCGACCAGGTCAGCGACGCCTGGCGCGTGGTGCACAGCGAGGGCGACGACCTGTCCGGCCTGATCATCGACCGTTACGCGAACGTCGTCGTGATCGAATATTTCGCCGCCGGCATGTGGCGTTTTCGCGAGGCAATCCATGCCGCCCTGCTGACCCACTTCCCCGGCGCGCAGCTGTACTGGTTCGCCGAATCGCACGTGCAGAAGCAGGAGTCGTTCGACGTCCGCAGCCCCGACGTGCCTGCTGCGTTCGAAGTACACGAGCACGGCCTGCGCTTCCACGCCGCGCCGGGCTCCGGCCACAAGACCGGTTTCTTCGCCGACCAGCGCGACAACCGCAAGCGCTTCGCCGAACTGGCGAAGGGCCGCCGCGTACTCGACCTGTGCTGCAACGCCGGCGGTTTCGCCGTGCACGCGATGGCGGCCGGTGCGCGCGAGGCGGTCGGCGTGGATCTGGACGCGGGCATTCTCGACGTCGCCCGCGCGAATGCCGCTGCGAACAATGTCGCAGTGACGTTCGAGCAGTCCGACATCTTCGACTGGGTGCGTGCCGCGGTGGCGCGCGGCGAGCGCTACGACGCGGTGATCCTCGACCCGGCCAAGCTCACCCGCGACCGCAGCAAGGTGATGGACGCGCTGAAGAAATACTTCGCGATGAACCGCATGGCGCTGGACATCATCCCGCCCGGCGGCCTGCTGCTGACCTGCTCGTGCACCGGTCTGGTCGGCGAAAGCGAGTTCCTGGAAATGCTGCGTCGGGTGGCACTCAACGCCGGCCGCGAGATCCAGGTATTGGAAGTGCGCGGTGCTGGTGCCGACCACCCGTTCCGCACCGACGTGCCGGAAGGACGCTACCTGAAGGCGGTGTTCTGCCGGGTGGATTGAGACTGCCTCGTTTTCGTAGGAGCCCGCTCGCGGGCGATGCCGTTACGAATCCCGAATCCCGAATCCCGACACAAGAGCATCGCCCGCGAGCGGGCTCCTACGCGTGCACATCTGCGGTCAGGTGCTGCGCGGCAGCCGTCCGCGCAGCGAGGCAGCGTCGAACGGGCCGCGCTCGGCGATCAGCGCGCGCGCGGCGTCAACCTGGTCCCACGTATTCCACAGCAGCACGCCGTGCACGCGACCGCCGTCGAGGTAATACACCACGCCTTCGCGGTACGGCTCACGCCAGTCCTCGACCACCTGCAGCCGCGTATCGAGCAGGCCGACCGCCTCGTAGCCGAGGTCGAACAGGTCGGAATAGAAGAACGGCAGCGTGGTGTACTGCTCATTGACGCCGGCCATCACGCGACCGGCGAGCCGGCCCATGCCGACCGCAGCGTCTTCGTGCTCCACGCGCATGCGCCGATCCAGCGCCGCGCTGTGGAAATTCGCCACGTCGCCGGCGGCCCAGATGTCCGCATCGCTGCTGCGCAATTGCGCATCCACCACGATGCCGTTGTCGACGGTGAGCCCGGCCTGCTCGGCCAGCGCTGTATTCGGCGTGACGCCGAGACCGGCCACCACCACCTCCACCCGCAATACCTCGCCATCGGACAGGGTCAGCTCCACGCCGCCGTCGGTCGCGCTGCCGCCGGTCACCGTGATGCCGCTGCGCACATCCACGCCGTGCTCGCGGTAATAGCTGTCGAGATAACCGGTGAGGCCTTCCGGATAGCGCCCGGCTCCGATCGCCGGGCCGGGAAACAGCATCGTCACCTTGCAGCCCGCGCCGCTCAACGACGCGGCCAGCTCGCTGCCGATGAAGCCGCCGCCGATCACGGCGATATACGCCCCGGGCTTGACATACCGGCGCAGCGCCTGGTAGTCGTCCAGCGTGCGGAAATGGATCAGCCGCTCGCCGCCGTCGAACTGCAGCCGCCGTGGCGTCGCCCCGGTAGCCAGCAGCAGGCGGCGGTAGCGATACGTGTCGCCGTGATCGTCGCGCGCCACGTGCGCGACGCGATCCAGCGACTCGATGCGCCGGCCGGGATGCAGTTGCGCACCGCTCGCCGCGGTGGCCAGGTCGATGTCGGCCACCGACTTGCCGCCCTTCCACAACGCCTTCGACAGCGGCGGCCGCTGATACGGCGGCTGCGCCTCGTCGCCCACCATGCCGACATTCGCGCCGGCATCGACCTCGCGGATCGCCTTGGCGGCCGCATCGGCAGCCATCCCGGCGCCGATGATCAGGTAATCGTGAACATGTTCCATGACGCACTCCCAGGCCGACGAATTGGCCCATGATGCACCGCCTTGGCGGCGGCGACGTGAAATCCGGGTGCAGCCGATGAGACGGCTCGACGTACACTGGATGCATCGACCACGGGAAACGTTCCATGCCGCTCAACGAAACCCTGCTGATTGTCCTCGTCGTCCTCGCCGTGCTGGTGCTGTTGTTGCAGCTGGCCATGCTGCTGCGCGGCCGCGGCGACCCCGGCCTGCATGCGAAACTGGACGCGCTGAAGGACGACAGCGCCCGCGTCGAACGCACCCTGCGCGAGGAGCAGCGCGCCGGCCGCGAGGAGCTGCAGCAGGGCTTCGACCGTTTCCGCGGCCATCTCGGCGAACAGCTCGTCGGCACCTCGCAACAACAGGCCGAGCGCATCGACGGCTTCGGCCAGCGCCTTGCCGCGCTCACCGACGGCACCAGCCAGGGTCTGCAGACGCTGGCGCAACAACTCACCGAAGACGCCCGCAAGAGCCGCGCGGAAACCACGCTCGCGCTCAACCAGTTCGGCGAACAGCAGCAACAGCGCTTCGCCGCACTCAGCGCCGAGCACGAGAAACGCATGGGCGAGGTGCGCGCCACGCTGGAGGCCAAGCTCGGCGCGATCCAGAAGGACAACGCTGACAAGCTCGAACAGATGCGCGCCACCGTCGACGAGAAGCTGCAGAGCACCCTGGAAACCCGGCTGGGCCAGTCGTTCAAGCTGGTCTCGGATCGTCTCGAAGCAGTGCAGCGTGGCCTCGGCGAAATGCAGAACCTGGCGATCGGCGTGGGCGACCTTAAGCGCGTGCTGACCAACGTGAAAAGCCGCGGCATCCTCGGCGAAGTACAACTGGGCGCACTGCTTGAACAGATGCTCACCGCCGAACAGTACGAGTCCAACGTGATTACCGTGCCCGGCAGCAATGAACGCGTCGAGTTCGCGATCCGCATGCCCGGCCAGGGCGAAGGCGAACACATCCTGCTGCCGATAGACGCGAAGTTTCCGATGGAGGATTACCAGCGTCTGCTCGAAGCGCAGGAGAACGCCGATATCGAGGCCGCCGGCATCGCCGGCCGCGCGCTGGAACTCCGTGTCCGCGAAGAGGCCAAGCGGATCAAGAGCAAATACATCGCACCGCCGCATACCACCGATTTCGCCGTGCTGTTCCTGCCCACCGAGGGCCTGTTCGCCGAGGTGATCCGCCGCCCGGGACTGTTTGAACTGCTGCAGCGCGAACACCGGGTCACCGTGGCCGGCCCGACCACGCTGAGCGCCCTGCTCAACAGCCTCCAGATGGGTTTCCGTACGCTGGCGATCGCCAAGCGCAGCAGTGAGGTATGGGCGCTGCTCGGCGCGGTGAAGAACGAATTCGGCAAGTTCGGCGTGGTACTGGAAAAGACCCGCAAGCAACTCGACGCCGCGCGCAACAGCATCGACAGCGCCGGCCAGCGCACCCGCGCGATCGAACGCAAGCTGCGCGGGGTCGAGACCCTCTCCGGCGAGGTCACCCAGCAGTTGTTGGGCGATGTGCCGGAGCTGGATGAAGGCGGCGAGGACGACATCGAGATCTGAGCCTGGGTTAACCCCATCGGCAGCGGCGCGACGTTACATCCCATGCATCGATCCGCGATGCATGCCGGAGCCGCCTGATGAAAACCCTGTTGCTTGCCCTGGCCTTCGCGGCGGGCGCGGCCCATGCCGCTTCAGTCTCCGCGGTGGGCCGGCTGGTCGATCTGAATGTATACGACCGCACCAGCCAGCGGACCCTGCCGGTCTACCGGCACGACGGCCGCTACTACATCGCCGGTGAGCCGGGGCATCTTTACCAGATCGGCCTGCGTAATCGTGCCGGTGCCGACGTGATGGCGGTGCTCTCGGTCGATGCGGTGAATGTGATCTCCGGCGACACCGCGGACTGGTCGCAGACCGGCTATGTACTCGATCCGTACGCCGACGCCGACGTGCTCGGCTGGCGCAAGAGCACGTCGCAGGTTGCCGATTTCGTCTTCGCGGATTTCGCGCAGAGCTACGCGGTGCGTACCGGACGCCCCGACAATGTCGGCGTGATCGGGGTGGCGGTGTTCCGCCGCCACCGCGCCTACATCCAGCCCGTGATTCCGGCGCCTGTGGCCGATGCGGCATCCCAGGATGCGTACACGTCCGGATCCGTGCCAGCACCGGCCGAGGAATCCATCGACCGCCCGACCGCGGGTTCCATGGCTGTACCGCAGACTCAGGCCTCAATGAACGGGGCAGCGATGGCCAAAGCCCCGGCTGGCGGTCCGCTCGGTACCGGCCACGGCCAGCGCGAAGAGTCCTCCATCACCTATGTCGACTTTGAGCGCGCCTCCAGCGCCCCTGACGAAGTGATCACGCTGTACTACGACACTTGGGACCACTTGCTCGCCCGGGGGATAGTGCAGCAACGGCGCCCGGCCGCACCGCAACCGTTCCATGACCACTTCGTACCCGATCCCTGAGCGCCGACGCACTCTTGCTTGACGCATTCGCTAAACTGGGGAATCCGCAGAACCGAAGGAATCTCCATGAGCGACCAGCGCGACGTCACCCAGCAACAGGCCGAGGACGCCGTGCGCACCTTGCTCCGCTGGGCCGGCGAAGATCCCGCGCGCGAAGGCCTGCTCGACACGCCCAAGCGCGTGGTCAAGGCGTACCGCGACTGGTTCTCCGGCTACGAGTCCGATCCGGCCGACTACCTGCGCCGCACCTTCAAGGAAGTCGCCGGCTACGACGAGATGGTGGTGTTGCGCGACATCGAGTTCGAGAGCCATTGCGAGCACCACATGGCGCCGATCATCGGCCGCGCCCACGTCGGTTACATGCCGACCAACCGGGTGGTCGGGATCAGCAAGCTGGCCCGCGTGGTGGACGGTTTCGCGCGCCGCTTCCAGGTGCAGGAAAAGCTCACCGCGGAAATCGCCCAGTGCATCCAGGACACCCTGGACCCGGCCGGCGTGGCGGTGGTGATCGACGCCAGCCACGAGTGCATGACCACCCGCGGCGTGCACAAGCGCGGCGTGTCGATGGTGACCAGCCAGATGCTCGGTGCCTTCCGCGACGACGCGCGCACCCGCGCCGAGTTCCTGCAGTTCATCGGCATCCACGGCGGCCATCGTTGATCCGCCATCTGCTCGTCGTCGCGGCACTGTTGTTGCCGCTGGCAGCGCTCGCGCAGGACTCGCGCGCCGATTACCTGCGGCAATTCGACAGCAACGGCGACGGCAAGGTCAGCGAAGCCGAATACGTGGCCTACATGAGCCGGGGCTTCGAGCGCATGGATACCAACCACGATGGCGTGCTGGAAACCAGCGAACTGCCGGGCGGTCGCGGGCGGCCGATCACGCTGAAAGCCTTTCAGGACAACCTGCGCCGCCAGTTCCACCGGCTCGACCGCAATCACGATGGTTACCTCAACGCCCGTGAATTGACCGCACCCCCGGGTTGAGCCGGCGGATATCGACCAAGCGGCAAACCGGTCCTAGCTCGAAATCGCCAGCTTCTCGGAACGATACAACTGCACGGTCGCAAGCACCGCGAGGATCACGGTCGCGGTGCTGCCGGCCACGCACAGGCCCAGTTGCTGGCCGGTCACACCATCGCCGCGCAGCAACTGCATGATGCCCAGGTTCTGACCCAGCAGCGGCACGGCATACATCCAGGCCTGCGCCTTGATCGGCATGAACGACAGCAGCAGGCTTGGAATGATCGGCACCAGCATCAGCAACGAGATATAGGTTTGCGCCTCCCGGTAGCTCTTGGCGAACGCCGCCACCATCGACTGCAGCGTGGCCAGCAGCGGCACCAGCGGCAACATCAGCAGCAACACGTTCGCGGCGAAATGCGGACCCAGATCCAGCTCCATGCCGATCCGTTCGGCGGGAACGAGTCGACCGACCACGCCGAAAGTCAGCAACGCAATCAGCAGGCTGGCCAGCGAAAATGCGCAGATCGCGGCCAGCTTGCCGCACAGGATCTGCCAGCGCGGCACCGGGTTGGCGAACAGCGGCTCCAGCGACTGCCGCTCGCGTTCGCCGGCGGTAAGGTCGATCGCCAGGTACATGCCGCCCATGAACAGGGTGATGACGAGGAAGTACGGCAGCATCGCGAACATCAGCACCGCGCGCGATTGCGGCGTGGCCTGGTCGCGCCTGGCTACCTGCAGCGGCCATGCGATAGCGGGCGACAGTCCGCGCGCCACCAGGCGCAACGCGCCCTGCTGCCGGGAGTAACACTCGACCAGCCGGGTCACGCGCTCCACCGCGGCACTGGTGTCGCGCCGCGACGAGTCGAAGAACAGCTCCACCTGTACCGGCTCACCGCGGCGCCAGGCGTTGCCATAGTCGGGCGCGATGCGCAGCACCACGTCGGCATCCTGCCGGCGCACGGTCCGTTCCGGATCGGCGACCGCCGGCCCGGGCACCACGCCGCCCGCTTTCAGTGCATCGATCAGGTTGGGTGCTTGGGCGGCGCCGATCACCGGCACCGGCAACGGCCGGTCGGACTTGTCCAGCTCGCGATTGAGCGACACGCTGAGCAGCATCACGAACAGCAGCGGTCCCAGCAATGGTCCGGTAAGCAGGGCGCTCATCATGGTGCGCCGGTCGCGCAGATTCTCCCGCACCTCCTTGAAGAACACGGTCAGGAAGGCGTGGCGCCGTGGCGTCGTGGGTCCTGTCGCGTTCATGCGGCGAGCCCCTCGTCGCTGCCGATGATCTTCACGAAGGCATCTTCCAGATTCGCCTCGCCGGTCAGCGCGCGCAGCGCGTCGGGCGATTCGTCGGCCACCACGCGCCCGTGCGCGATCACCACGATGCGATCACAGAGCGTGCCCACCTCCTGCATGATGTGGCTGGAAAAAAGCACGCAGCGGCCCTCGGCCTTCAGTCGCTGCACGAACCGGCGCATGGCACGGGTGGCCATCACGTCGAGGCCGTTGGTCGGCTCATCGAGGATCACGTTGCGAGGATCGTGCACCAGCGCACGCGCGATCGCCGTCTTCACCCGCTGACCCTGCGAGAAGCCTTCGGTGCGGCGATCGGCGATGTCGCCCATTTCCAGCGCCGCGATCAGGGCGTCGCCGCGGCTCTTCAGGAGATCGTCCGGCAAGCCTTGCAGGCGTCCGAAATAGTCGATGTTCTCGCGCGCGGTCAGCCGCTTGTACAGGCCGCGCGCATCGGGCAGCACGCCCAGCCGGCGCCGCACGCCCAGGGGATCAATGGCCGCATCGATCGCGTCCACCAGTACCTGGCCGCGATCGGGCGCCATCAAGGTGTACAGCATGCGCAACGTGGTGGTCTTGCCGGCGCCATTGGGGCCGAGCAGCCCGGTGATCTCGCCGTCGCGGGCGACGAAACTCACGCCATCGACGGCTTTCACGCTGCCGAACGCCTTGTGCACATTCCTTGCCTCGATCATGGCGCGGCTCCTTAAGGGGTTGAACCGTTGAAGTCGATGAAGATCGGTGTCGGTTGCAGCCGATCGAGGCAACTCGCGTCCAGCGTCTTCGGGTCGAGCTTCTCCACGAAATGCCGGATCAGTTGCGGCGTGCATCCCGCCGCCATCACGCCGTGCGCCTGGCCCTTGAGCACCAGCACGCGCGCATCCGTCAGACCCTTCGCCACTTCCGCGGCGTAGCGCGGCGGCGTCACCGGGTCGTACTGCCCGGCCAGCAGCAGCACCGGCCTGGCGGACTTCAGCGGCTGGTGGAAATCGGCGGGGCGGGTGCCTTTGGGCCAGACCGAACAGACCGCCTGGAGCGCGTCGATCATGCGCGTGCCGAGAATGGTGTTCGCGTCCTGCGGGCGTGGCGTCAGCAGGTCGGCATCCTCGCTGCAGATCACCGAATACTGCATGCCGCTACCGGCCAGTTCGGACAGCTCGCCCGACAGGATCTTCGCCTGGCCCAGCAGCGGGCCGACGTCGCCACGCGCGGCCGCGTCGATCGACAGCGGCAGCAGCGCGGCGGTCTGCGGGGTATAGGCAAACATGCGCACCACGCTGGCCAGCGCGTTCTCATTCAATACCTGGGTCACGGCCTGCCAGGTCTGCGGGTCGCGAAAGCTGACCTGGTGCGGGTTGGCGCGCAGCGCGTCACGCAGCTGGTACAAGGTCTGGCCAGGATCGCCGAACTTCTTCTTGCACGCGGGCTCGGCCGTGCAGCGGGCGAACTGTGCCTTCAGCGCGTCGTGCAGATTGCTCGCGAAATCTTCGCCAAGCACCAGCGAGTTCGGCACCACGCTATCGAGGACCACGCTGCGCACCGCGTCGGGATGACGCATCACGTACTGCTGCGCCACCCGCGTGCCGTACGACACGCCGACCAGGTCGAACGACGGCGAACCGAGCGCCTTGCGCACCTCCTCCAGATCCTGCACCGCGATGGTGGTGGTGTAGTAGCGCGGATCGGCATGGTTGCCCAGCTGCTTGAGGCAAGCGGCGGCCTCGCGGCGCATCTGCGCGGCATCGAAGCTGCTGTCGTCGTCGCCGGCCAGCGGCTGACCGGCATCCTTGCAGCTCAGCGCGTTGGAGCCGCCGGTGCCGCGCTGGTCGAGCAACAGCACATTGCGATGCGCCAGCAACGGCTGCAGCACCGCCGCGACGCTGGCTGCCGAATCGGTCGCCGCCTGGCCGGGGCCGCCGGCGATGAAAACCAGCATGTCCCTGTTCGCCACCTGCGCACGTGAGCGCAGCACCGCCAGCTTGAGTTTGATGATGCGGCTGTGCGGGTCGGCACGGTTCTCCGGCACCGGGAACATCGCGCACCACGCCGACGTGCTGAGCCCGCTGTTCGGCGAGGTCAGTTCGCACGCCGTCAGGGTCACCTCGCCGAGTTTCCAGGTCGCCGGTTTCGCCGGCGGTTCACGCTGGACCGCCAACGAGGCCGGCGCCGCGGGCTGGCTCTGCTGCTGTTCGCGCTGATCGGCGACGTGATGGACCGCGAGGATCGCCACCGCGATGGCGACCACCACGCCCATGCGCTTGCCGGGTTTCATGCTCACGATTCAGTCCCCGGTTCAAAAATGGTTTCGATCGACTGCCGGAACAGCCGCGCGATCTTGAACGCCAACGGCAGGCTGGGATCGTACTTGCCGGTTTCGATCGCGTTGACCGTCTGGCGCGACACATCCAGCCGCTCGGCCAGGTCGGCCTGCGACCAGCCTTGTGCGCCACGCAGTTCGCGCACGTGGTTGTTCATGGGTTGCGATAACGCCAGGAGACGAACAGCTTGGCGATGCCGAACGTGCCAAACAGGCAGGGCAACACCCAGATCGCTACGGCATCCGGCGCCACCTTCCAGCCGATGCCCGCGCTCAGCAGCAAGCCGAAACTGAAGAAGCCGAACGCGGTCGACATCGCGGCAATCGCAATCGCCTCCAGGTCGATGCGCCGCTCCAGTTCATCCTGGTCGCGAATGACCCGGATCATGGCGCGGATCAGCAGGACGATCGGCAACAGCGGCAGGATCGCCAGCACCGCCCGCGCGGCCACGCTTCCGGTTCGTGGCACCAGCACGCCGTACATCAGGATCAGCACGACATAGCCCAGCATGGCCGGAAAGAACTCGCGCAGATAACGCTTGTGCACGGCGCGCATCGGCTCCGACCGGCTGAAGCGCGCGCACAGCAACCACACCGTTCCGACTCCGGCCGCGACCCATCCCGCGCCCAGCAGCCCCTGGTAACCGGTGAGCGCACCCACCAGCAGGCACGCCACGCCGGCCAGCAAGGCCACGCTACCTGCCCGGGCAAGCGCGCGCTTGGTGGTCAGCGTGGCCGGCGTGGCGGCGGTCGACGACTTCGATGGTTCAGACATGCGGCAACTCCTGCGGGGTTTCAGTGAAACAGTTCTTGGTCACTCTTCAAAGCGACTTCAGGAAATCGTCCAGCACCTGCTGGAATTTCGCCGGCTGATCGAGCATCACGTAGTGCCGCGACGGCGAGATCGACACCACCTTCGCCTGTGGCGCGCCAGCCAGCAGGCTCTCGTAGTACGCGGTCTTCTGCGCCTCGCTCATCAGCATCGGCGGCTGGCTGAAATCCGGCGCGTTGTACGGCGAGATCTCCAGGATGGGCACGTTGGCGTTCTTCAACCCCGGACGCAAATCGGACGCCAGGTCGTCGGCCATGTATCCGGCAGTCGCCTTGATGTCGCTACGTGCGTTCATCGGCGCGTAGCGGGCGGCCAATTGCGGATCGATCACGCCGATGTGCTGCATGTAGACGAGCGCCTGCTCCTTGAATTGTTCCGGCGTGAGCTGCGCCATTTTCTCGCGCGTCTGCGCAGCAACCGCCACGCGCTGCTTCGGGTCGAGGCGCTCCATTCCCGGGAAGACCGGCAGCCCGTCCACCGCAACGACGCCCGAAATCAGCTTGGCGTGCTCGCCGGCAAAGCGCAGGGCAAGCGTGCCGCCGAGGCTGTGGCCGACCAGTACCGGCTTGTCGATTTTTTCCTGCCGGATCAGCTGCAGCAGCGACGCATCGGCACGATCGAACAAGCTGCCACCCTCGGTCGGTGCCGGCACGCCGTCGAAGCCGGCCAGCGTCACCGCATAGACGACATGCGTTTTCTGCAAATGATCGATCGCCTGTTGCCACACCCATGGGCCACCCTCCAGGCCCGGAATCAGGATGATCGGCCGACCGTGGTCGCCGTGACGTTCCACCTTGAGGGTGCCCACCGTGTCGGCGTTGGCTGCCTGTGCATGCAACGCCCCGCCACCGCAAAGCAGCAACGTCGACGAGAGCAGGACGGCCTGCAGGAGAATCTTTCCATTCCGGAAACCGCTTATGCGCATGCTGTTCACCTGATTGTTGATGTCAAGCATCCTTGACATGCGCAGGTTAGGCGATGCGAGAGCTCAATGTCAAGTGAGCTTTACATATTCGATCAGAATCGAGAGTTCCGCGAAATCCAGGTGGAAAATTTGTAATTGAACTGTTAAAAGCATGACCCAAGTCACATTTGGAGTGACCCGAATTTGTCAGGGACGATTCGTTTTACTGACACGAGGGGTCACGTTTCGCAGTGAACGCACTCACCGCAACCCAGTCGCCAAGCCCATGTAACCGCTTGCATGGATAGTTGGCACGCGGATTGCTTATGACTCCATGCAAACCTCAAAAACCCACCCGGAGAATTTCACCATGATGTTCAAGAAAACCCTGCTTGCCGCCGCCATGATTGCCTTCGGTGGCTTTGCCATGACCGCCACCGCCGGCGTCGCCACCGGCACCTTCAAGGTATCGCTGCAGGTCAACGCGGCCTGCGCAGTGAATACCGCCGGTTCCAACATCACCCTGGCTCCCGTCAATGCCGGTGCCACAACCGCCATCCTGCCGGGCACCTTCACGGTCAACTGCTCGAACAAGACCCCGTTCTTCGTCGGTCTGGCTCCAAGCAACAACAACACCGCCGGTGCGGGCACCCTTGCCGGTACCAGTGGCAACTTGGCCACTATCGCCTACGCGCTCTACCAGGATGTCGGCGCAGCCACGCCTTGGGGCAATACCGCTACCTCGAGCAGCAAAGGCAACGGCGAATCGGGCACGGGTGGTGGCATGGCGGCGGGCAAGGCCGTGTCCTTCACGGCGTACGCCAACGCCACCGGCACCACCGACGTGCAGCCGGACACCTACTCCGATACTGTCACGATCAGCGTGAACTTCTGAAACTCCGATGACCCGAGCACCGCTACGACATAGCTGGCGAATCGCCCTGCTCGCCTGCCTTTCGGCGGCGAGCAGCTGGGCAGCCGCCACCGGGCTCCAGGTGTCGCCCACCAGCCTCAGCCTGAAGGCGACGCAAAACGCCGACGGACTGTGGTTGAGCAACACCGGTGATGGCGTGGTGCATGCGCAGGTGCGCGTGTACCACTGGACGCAGGACGCGTCCGGCGACCAGCGCACGCCATCGCAGGGCCTGGTCATCAGTCCGCCGATGCTGGAGATCGCGGCCGGCGGCCAGCAACTGATCCGGGTGATTCGGGTCGGGGCACCGCCCAGCGGAACCGGAGCGGTCGAGGATGCCTATCGGCTTGCCATCGACGAGTTGCCGATCGATGCGCCCGACAGCCCCGGACTGCACTTCGTGGTGCACTACTCGGTGCCGGTGTTCGTCGAACCGGTCGGCGCGGCCAACGTGGCGCCGCAACTGCAATGGACGCTGCAACGCGAGGGCCAGCACGCGGTGCTGGTAGTGAGCAACCATGGCAACGGCCACGCGCAAGTGGCCGATGTGTCCTTCGTCGACGCCGCGGGCCGTCGCACCACGATCGATCCCGGGCTGCTCGGCTATGTGCTGCCCGGATCGACCATGCACTGGGCATTGAAGCCGTCCACCGCAGTGTTCTCCCAAGGCGGTACTCTCGAGGTCTTGATCAATGGTCAGAAGACAACGCAAAACCTGTCGCTGGCCGGCGGATCTCCTTAAGGGATTGCTGTTGCAGGGTCTGCTGATCCCTGCCGGTCACGCCGCGATGAACCCGGATGCCGCGCTCCCGGCCTTGCTCGCCGATGGCAATGGCCACTCGCCCATCCCGGGCATCAGCGACCTCTACCTCGACGTGACCCTCAACGGCACCCATATCGGTCTCGCCCATTTCGGTTATCGCGACGGTCAGCTGTGGGCCAGTCAGGCGACCTTGCACGAGCTCGGCTTCGCCCTGCCCGCGGGCAGCGCCGATCCGGCGCGGCTGGACAGCCTGCAAGGCCTGAAGGCGAGCTACGACGCCAGCCAGCAGACCCTGAACCTCACCGCACCGCTGCAGCTGCTGAAGCTGGGCACCACGATGCTTTCCACCGCCGCCAACCAGCGGCCGACACCCAGCGTCTCGCCCGGCGCGCTGCTGAACTACAACCTCTACGGCACCTACGGCACGCACGGCACCAGCAGCCTCAGCGCCTTCGCCGAATTGCGCGCGTTCAATGCCGCCGGCGTGTTCAGCACCACTTCGCTCACGCAGGACAACCACGCCGACGACGGCACCTCGCAAAGCCGCTCGGTGCGCCTGGATACCAACTGGAGCATGTCGTTTCCCCAGCACCTGCTGACCCTGCGCTTCGGCGACACCCTCACCGACGCCCTGAGCTGGTCGCGCTCCACGCGCATCGGCGGCGTGCAGTTCGGCACCAACTTCGGCCTGCAACCCTATCTGGTCACCGCGCCGCTGCCTGCCTTCATCGGCTCGGCGACGATGCCCTCGTCCATCGATCTCTACGTCAACGGCCTGCGCCAGTACAGCGGCCAGGTGCCCACCGGCCCGTTTCAGCTCAGCACCATTCCCAACATCAACGGTGCGGGCAACGCCCAGGTGGTGCTTACCAACGCGCTGGGCCAGACCACCACGCTCAACTTCTCGCTGTATGGCGAGAACCAGTTACTGCGCAAAGGCCTGTCTGACTGGTCCGTGGAACTCGGCAAGGTGCGCGAGAACTACGGCGTGGATTCGTTCGACTACGGCAACGACGCGGTGGGCAGCGGCACCTGGCGTTACGGCGTCAGCAACAATTTCACCGCCGAAGCGCATGCCGAACTCACCTCCGGGTTGAGTGACGCCGGCGTGGGCGGCATCTGGCTGCTCGGCGAGCGTGGCGGCGTGCTGTCTGCCTCGCTTGCTCGCAGTGCATACCACGGTCAAAGTGGCGAGCAGTACAGCCTGGGCTACAACTGGAGCAATGAGCGCTTCAATGCCGGCTTCAACAGCACCCGCACCCATGGCGATTACCGCGATCTGGGCACGCTGTACGGCTCGGTCATGCCACGCATCAGCACGCAGGGTTACCTCAGCTACAACTTCAACCGCGTCGGCAATTTCGGCGTCAGCTACATCAAGCTGGCCATCCCGCAGCAGGCCGCGCAACGGTACGGCAGCGCCTACTGGTACAAGTCGCTGGGCCGCTGGGCCATGCTGAACCTCAGCGTCAACCAGGATCTGGACAACTCGCGCAACCGCACCGCCTTCGCCATCATCACGCTGGCGCTTGACCACAACATCTCGGTCAGCGGCAGCCTGCAACGCGAGAACGGCCGCACCGGCCTGGCGCTGAACGCCACGCAGTCGCTGCCCAGCCAGGGCGGCCTGGGCTGGCGTGCATCGCTGAGCCAGGGCGACGGGCAGAACGGTGGCCAGGGCGAACTGGACTATCTGGGCCGCTACGGCCAGGTGCAGGCGGGCGGCTACGATATCGGTGGCACCCGCTACGGTTATGGCGGCGCCATGGGTTCGCTGGTGCTGATGGGCGGCGACCTTTTCGCGGCACGGCAGATCAACACGGGTTTCGCCGTGGTTTCCACCGAGGGTGTAGCCGGCGTGCCGGTAAGCCTGCAGAACAATCCGATCGGCACCACCGACAGCAAGGGCATGCTGCTGGTGACCCCGCTCAACGCCTACCAGAACAACAAGCTCAGCATCGACCCGATGAGCCTGCCGGCCGACACGCGCATCGACCGCGTGAACATGGACGCCACGCCCACCGATCGTGCCGGCACGCTGGTGAAGTTCGGCATCGTGCCCGTCCGTGCCGCCTCCGTTATCCTGATGGACGAGGCCGGCAAACCGTTGCCGGTGGGCAGCTCGGTGCAACTGCACGGACATGCCGGTGAACCCGCCCTGGTCGGTTTCGACGGCGCGGTCTATCTGGATACGTTGGATACGCACAATGAGCTGGACGTGACGACGCCGACCGGCGCCTGCCATGCGAATTTCGACTACCGTAAGCAAAGCGGCGGCATCCCGCAGATCGGGCCGCTGAGCTGCCGCAAGGTGAAGCCATGAACAAGTCGCTGCTGCGCTTTCTTGCCGTCCTGTTGCTGGCCGTGGGCGGTCTGCTCCACGTTGCGCCTGCACGTGCCGCCGGCGGCATCAGCTGCACCTCGGCCAACATGAGTGCGGTGAGCTTCGGCACGGTGAACGCGTTGTCGAGCCTCAGCACGACCACGGCCACCCTGACCTATTTGTGCAACAACTCCGACAAGAACAATACCCATTCGGCCACGATCTGCTTCAGCATCGGCGAGCCCGGGGGAGCACAGACCAATCCGCGCCAGATGAGCAGCGGCACCAACAAGCTGAACTTCCAGCTCTACCAGGATCCCAGCTACACCCAGGTCTGGGGCAGCCAGTATTTCGGCTCCTTCCTTACGCCCCTCGCGGTGAATCTCACGCTCGCCAAGGACGCATCCACAAACAATGCACAAGCCACGCTGTACGCCCAGGTGCTCAGCGGACAGACCACGGCAGCGGCAGGCAGCTATACCGACAGCTACCAGAACGGCGACACGGCGGTCACGGTCAACGATGTCCAGGGCAGCACGGCCCCGGGCAGCTGCGGCGGCACCAATGCCAACGTGTTTTTCCCGTTCCTGGTCTCCGCCACGGTACAGAAGAACTGCACAGTGGCGGCCAACGACCTCACCTTCAATGCCGTCGCCGCCGGCACGGCCACCGCCCCTGGCAATACCACGCTGAGCGTCACCTGCACCGTCAGCACGCCTTACACGGTCGGCCTGGCGCCGCTGAACGTGACCAGCACAACCGGGCTTGGCACCATGAAAGGTACCGGCAGCAACACGAACACGGTGCAGTACCAGCTCTACTCGAATTCGGGCCTGACCCAGGTCTGGGGCAACACGGCTGCCGTGGGCAGCACGGGTAACGGCGTGGCCGGCAGTGGTACCGGTTCGGCGCAGTCCCTGACTGTCTACGCCAAGACCACCACGACCACCGATGTCACACCCGACACCTATTCGGACACGGTCCAGGTCAACGTGAACTATTGAGGCGCCACCGTGACCGTTTTCCGACTGCCCTTCCTGTTGTTGCTGCTGCTCGCCGGCGCCCTGCTGATGCCGGGAACCGCGCGCGCGCAGGTGAGTTGCACGGCCACCCACCCCACCCTCAACTTCGGTACCATCAAGGTCAGCACCACTTCCGGTGCATCCGACAACGGCTCCATCGGCTACCGCTGCCAGAATACCGCTGCCGCCACGGTCGCCTTCACGCTGTGCGTGGCGATCGGCACGCCGAGCGCGCCGGGCACGCCTAATCAACCCGTGTTGCTGGGCCCAAGCGCCAGCACCCTCGACTTCAACCTCTCTGCCGATCCACTGTCCAGCGACACCTGGGATGCGACCCACCCGTTATCAGTACCGCTATCGGTAGCGGCACGCGCCACGCTGACCGGCACCATCCCCTACTACGGCCACATTCCCGGCAATCAGATCAGCGCGGTAGCGGGAACCTATCGATCGAACTTCCGCCCCACCAAGCTCGGCTACCTCGCCGGATCCAGTTGCGGCGCCGAGCCAGGTTATCGGTTCACCAGTTTCACTCTCAGCGTCCAAGCCCAACTGGGCAATGCCTGCGTGGTCAGTGCGGGGCCCAATCTGATCTTCGGCAGCGCGGGCGGTGTGGCGGCTGGCACGCCTACCGTCAGCGGCAGCGACAACATCGCCGTGACCTGCCCGAACAAGACTCCCTACAACGTGGGTCTGCTGCCTTCCGACGGCGACACCAGTGGCATGGGCATCATGAAGGGAACCAGCGGCGGTACGGACATTGTGCAGTACCAGCTCTACCAGGATCCGGCCTTGAGCACGGCTTGGGGCAGCACCGCCACGCGCACCGTCACTGGCAATGGCGTGCATGGTACCGGCAACGGCAACGCGCAGCCGCTGACCGTCTATGCCCAAACCACCAGCAGCACCGATGTCACGCCGGACAGGTACGCGGACACCGTTCAGATCAATGTGAACTACTGAACAACGCTCAGTAGACGACCCGCACCACGGCCGCATCGGCATAATCACCGGGCATCACGTTCTGCCCCGCGGGCACGTTGCCGGAGAGCTGTAGACGAATGGGCTGCGCCCCTTGGCCGGATACCGCGATCGATGCACCAGCCGGCCACGCCCGCCCGTTGGCCTGCACGGTATACGCCACCCTTGCGCCAGCCGGCCCCGCCAGCGTGCGGTCACCGTCGAGATAGACGGCCACCGGGATGCCTCGGGTGCAGCTCACGTCAATGACTCCCGGCGTGGCGGTGCCCGTGGCCGAGCCTCCGGCCGTGTAGGTGGCGAAGACCAACGGCCGGGTTTGCACCGTGCAGGAGGCCACGACCCGCAGGGAAATCTGCAGAACACCGGTGGTTTCTTTCGCGACGATCAAGGCAGGCAGGCAGAGGCCCAGCAAAAGTATGCCTTGCAGCAACCGCACCGGCATTGATCGTCGAATCCGCTGCCCCCCCGCCTTAGCTGGCGGGGGCTCGCACACGGACTCGGTGACGCGCCTCATCGGATATCGGCTCGCCGCTGCCAGCCGCGGATTGCGGCCCGTTTCGACGGCGAAACCACCCACTGGCAGAAAATCGGTCGCCAACGTCATACCAATAACCTCCGCATCCCACTCCCATGGCAGGGCATCCCGAGTGATGTCGGCACCAGATAGCGAAGTCTTTAGGGAAGTCTTTAGGACAGGGGTTCGGATATTTGATGTCTCGTGGCCCAATAATGTGCGCACGAACACATAAAAAACGCCTACCGAATCACATTCCTGGATGAGCCGCGCATCATGCGAGGAGACGAACGGGGTCACTATTTCGCCGCCCGGGTCAATAGGCGCGCAGTTGCCGTTCCCCGATCATGCCGAAGAGCAGTTTCCCGCCTGGTTCCCGACCACCAGCCGTTGTGTTTCATGCAACGCCAAGATCGCACCAGTCACCGTTCTGGCAAGGGCCGCATCAGCGGCCCTTGCCGCTTGCCAAACACTCATCGGTCATCGCGGATCCCGTCCAGGTGCGCGTCATGCGTCGCACAGAGTCCGGGCTTGAAGCCCGCCTCTTGATAGCTCGGTCCGCATGCGGTCCTGCGTTCAACACGAGTGCCAACGGTCGCGACCTTCCAGAGTCACTGGCTCGAAGCCAAGCCCCGCTTCCGGCCTGCGACCGCCAGCGTGATCAGCCGAAGGCGCGCGTCGGATCGAACGTCGTGCCTTCGTGTGGCATGTGGTAGCAGGCAAGCGAGCTTGTGCGCCACCGCTTTGATCGCGACGACGCGATCTTTGCGCGCTCGCTTGCACTCGTATTCAGGTCGCGCCTACCGCGACGAGATGTACTTCTCGCGCCTTATCTGCGACACCGGCAGACCGGACTCCTTCAGCGCATTGAACGCCGCGTCGACCATGTTCGGATTGCCGCACAGGTAGGCGATGTCGCGCGCGGGCTCGGGGCCGAGTTCGGCCAGCACGTTCTGCACGTGGCCGCTGCGGTCGGTGGAGCGTGGCACCGCACGCGTCTGCCGGCTCAGGCAACCGTGGAAGATGAAGCCGGGATGGGCGTGCGCGAACGCCTCGAACTCCTCGCCGTAGAGCAACTCGGCTTCGTTGCGCGCGCCATATAGCAGCACCACCTCGCGATCGCCGGCGGCCAGCAGCTTTTCGATCTGCGGCAGCATCGCGCGATACGGGGTGACGCCAGTGCCGGTGGCCAGCAGCAGGTAGCGCGGGTGGGTATCGGTGGCCTGCAGGCAGAAGCGGCCGTAGGGGCCGCTGGCGTCGATGGTGCCACCGTGGGGCAGTTCGCCCAGCAATTTCGTCGCCGCGCCTCCCTCCACGTAGCTCACCGCGATCTCGATGCGTTGCACCGGCGAGCTGCCGTCGCCGACGGTGGCCACCGAATAGCTGCGCTTGGTGGCCGCACCGTCGTCGTAGTGGAAGTGCACCTGCAGGAACTGGCCCGGCTGGAACGCCAGCGGCTGGCCGTCGACACGTTCGAACACGAGATGGCGTACCGCCGGGGCGAGCATGACGCTGTCGGCGAGGCGGAGCTGGAAGTGGTCGGCCATGGGGTTCCCGGAACAGTGTGTGCGTCGGGCGGGCCCGGACGGCAAGGGTAAGCCCCGTATAATAAGCGGCTTGACCCTCCTGGCGCAGCCCATGTCCGCACCGCACACCGATTCACCCCCCGCGCTGGTCGTCGACAACCTGCGCAAGACCTACCGCAACGGCGTCGAGGCGCTCAAGGGCGTCAGCCTGACCGTGCAGCCGGGTGACTTCTTCGCCCTGCTCGGGCCCAACGGCGCCGGCAAGTCCACCCTGATCGGCATCCTGTCCTCGCTGGTGAACTCCACCGGCGGCGATGCGCAGGTGTTCGGCGTGTCGGTCAACCGGCAGCGCAGCGAGGCGATGAAACTGATCGGCCTGGTGCCGCAGGAGATCAACTTCAACCAGTTCGAGAAGCCGTTCGACATCTGCGTCAACGAGGCCGGTTTCTACGGCATTCCGCGCAAGCTGGCGGCCGAGCGCGCCGAGAAATACCTGAAGGAACTGCGTCTGTGGGACAAGGCGTTCCACCAGGCGCGCGAGATGTCCGGTGGCATGAAGCGGCGTTTGATGATCGCCCGCGCGATGATGAACGAGCCGAAGCTGCTGATCCTGGACGAGCCGACCGCCGGCGTGGACATCGAGATCCGCCGTTCCATGTGGCACTTCGTCAGCGGCATCAATGCGGCCGGCACCACGGTGATCCTGACCACGCACTACCTGGAGGAGGCCGAGTCGTTGTGCCGCAACATCGCCATCATCGACCACGGCAACATCATCGAGAACACCAGCATGAAGCGCCTGCTGGCGACGCTGGACGTGGAAACCTTCGTGCTCGACGTCAATGAAGCGCCGGGCGAACTGCCCCAGTTGAACGGCATTGCCTTCCGCCGCGTCGACGACCGTACGCTGGAGGCTGAAATGGCGCGCTCGCAGGATCTCAATTCGCTGTTCGCCGCGCTCACCGGCAGCGGCATCACGGTGAACTCGATGCGCACCAAGACCAATCGGCTGGAAGAACTGTTCGTGCGACTGGTCGAGCATGGTCGAAAAGGGCCGGAGGAGAAAGCGGCATGAATGCCTCGATCAACCTCGTCGCGCTGTACACCGTCGCGCGCCGCGAAGTGGTGCGGATCATCCGCATCTGGACGCAGACGCTGATCCCGCCCATCATCACGATGACGCTGTATTTCGTGATCTTCGGCAAGCTGATCGGCGGCCGCATCGGCACCATCGAAGGCTTCCCCTACATGCAGTACATCGTGCCGGGGCTGGTGATGATGAGCATCATCAACAACAGCTACATGAACATTTCCAGTTCATTCTACGGCGCGAAGTTCCAGCGCTCGGTGGAGGAGATGCTGGTGTCGCCGATGGCGAACTGGGCGATCCTCTCCGGCTACGTGATCGGCGCGGTGGCGCGCGGCCTGGTGGTCGGGGCGCTGGTGCTGCTGGTAGCGCTGTTCTTCACCTCGCTGCACGTGGCGCATCCGTTCATTGCACTGGCGGCGGTCACCTTCGGCGCGGTGATTTTCGCGCTGGCCGGCTTCATCAATGCGGTGTTCGCCAGCAAGTTCGACGACATCGCGCTGGTGCCGACCTTCGTGATCACCCCGCTGACCTACCTCGGCGGCGTGTTCTACTCGATCAAGATGCTGGGCGAACCATGGCAGGCGCTCTCGCGGATCAACCCGATCCTGTACATGGTCAATGCGTTCCGCTATGGCATCCTGGGCATCAGCGACGTGTCGGTGGGCTGGGCGTTCGTGGTGATGCTGGTGTTCATCGCGGCGCTGGCGGTAGCGGCCATCCAGTTGCTCAGGCGCGGCGTCGGCCTCAGATCCTGAAAGCAGGAGTGAGGGAGGAGGAGTGAGTGAAAGCCACCACCCGCCACATTCCCCACCTCTCACTTCTCACTCCTCTCCACTCACTCCTGCCTTATGCGCGTCAACAAATACATCAGCGAAGCCGGCCTGTGCTCGCGTCGCGAGGCAGACGAGCTGCTGCTCGCCGGCCGCGTCAGCATCAACGGCGCAGTCGTCTCCACCGGCGCCAAGGCGCTGGAAGGCGACGAGGTGCGCGTGGATGGCGAGATCGTCAAGGCGCGCGTCCTCGCCGCCACGCCGGGGGCGAAGAAGGCGATCTACATCGCGCTGAACAAGCCGGTCGGCGTCACCTGCACCACCGACCAGAGCGTGGCCGGCAACATCGTGGATTTCATCGACCATCCGCAGCGGATTTTTCCGATCGGCCGGTTGGACAAGGATTCCGAAGGGCTGATCCTGCTGACCAGCAACGGCGACATCGTCAACGAGATCCTGCGCGCGGAGAACCACCATGAAAAGGAATACCTGGTCGGCGTGAACAAGGCCGTCACCGACGAATTTCTCGTCGGCATGAGCAAGGGCGTGCGCATCCACAACCAGATGACGAAACCCTGCCGCACCCGCCGCATCGCGAAATTCGGCTTCTCGATCGTGCTCACCCAGGGCCTGAACCGGCAGATCCGGCTGATGGCCGCTGCGTTCGGTTACCGCGTCACCCAGCTGCGCCGCGTGCGCATCGACAACGTGAAACTGGCCCATCTGAAGCTCGGCCAGTGGCGCAACCTCACCGAAGCGGAACTGAAGGGCCTGCTGCCCGGACGCACCCAGTGGTGAGGTAAGCGACGATGCTCAAGCCGGTGGCGAAGCCGCCTCACCCGGCACGCCATAGGACACGGAACGCAACCCTTCGATCCGACGCATGTCGTCCACCAGCGCCGCCAGTTGTTCCGCGCGCACCGATCGTTCGAACAGGATGTCGACGACGTCATCCCCGCTTTCGTGGCGACGCACGATGATCTTGAACGTCGCCAGATGATGGCGCGAAAGCACCTCCTCGACCGCCGCCAGCGCAGGCGCGCCACCGAGACGCGCGGTCGCCCGGGGCCGGCGGTTGCGCGTCTGGATGAAACGTCGCTCGATCGGCTTGAGCAGGGCCAGGATCACCCAGATCACCGCGGTGGCGATGATTGCGGCGAAGAACATGCCGCTGCCGGCGGCCAGGCCAATCGCCGAAACTGCCCACAGACCCGCCGCCGTGGTCAGCCCGCGGATCACCTGTTCACGCTGCAGGAACAGGATCGTGCCCGCACCGAGAAAGCCGACACCGCTGATCACCTGGGCCGCGATACGCGAGGGATCAAGCACGATGTCCGGCCGGTGCAACACGTCGGCGAAACCGAACGCCGAGACGATCATCGCCAGCGCGGCGCCCACGCTCACCAGCATGTGCGTGCGCAAGCCGGCCGCCCATTCGAGCCGGCCGCGATTGACGCCGATCACGGCGCCCAGCACGGCCGCCAGCAGCAGTCGGATCAGGATTTCATGCGGCTGGATCATGCGGGAACACCAAGCTGCCTGACGTTTCCAGCCATGCTAGCAACCGGCCGCATCACGCTGCCGGCAGCGTCTGCAGATCCCAGCGCGGTCGCACCTGCACGGTTTCGTCCTGGTGCTGGCCGCTGGCCAGGCGGATTGCGCCGGCCAGCGCGATCATCGCGCCGTTGTCGGTGCAGAAATCCAGTCGCGGGAAATACACCTGGAAGCCATCGTTCTCCCCGGCTCTGGCCAGCTCGCTGCGCAGGTGCCGGTTCGCACCCACGCCGCCGGCGATCACCAGCCGGCGCGCACCGCTGGCTTCCAGCGCGCGGCGGCACTTGATGATCAGCGTATCGACGATCGCCTCCTCGAACGCGCGGGCGACGTCGGCACGGGTCTGCTCGCTCTGGTCCGACTTCTGCCAGGCCAGCAGCACCTGGGTCTTCAGCCCGGAAAAGCTGAAATCGAGGCCGGGCCGGTCGGTCATTGGCCGCGAGAAGCGGAACGCGCCGGGACGGCCCTGCTCGGCCAGCTTTGCCAGCGCGGGACCACCGGGGTACGGCAAACCCATCAGCTTGGCGGTCTTGTCGAATGCCTCGCCGGCGGCATCGTCCAGGGTGTCGCCCAGGATCGTGTACTGGCCAATCGCCTTCACCTCGACCAGCATCGAGTGGCCGCCGGACACCAGCAAGGCCACGAACGGCGGTTCGGGCGGGTTTTCTTCCAGCAAGGGGGCCAGCAGGTGGCCCTCCATGTGGTGCACCCCGATCGCCGGCACGCCCAGCGCCCACGCCAGCGCGCGGCCGGCCGAAGCCCCGACCAGCAACGCGCCGACCAGTCCGGGACCGGCGGTATAGGCTACCCCGCCCAGATCCTTCACCGTCAGCCCGGCCTGGGCCAGCGCCTCGCGGATCAGCGGCAGCAGCTTGCGCACATGGTCGCGGCTGGCCAGTTCCGGCACCACCCCGCCGTAATCGGCATGCAGCTTGATCTGGCTGTACAGCGTGTGCGCCAGCAGGCCGCGCCCCGGCGCCTCCGGCTCCCAGCGCAGCAGGGCCACCCCGGTCTCGTCGCAGGAGGTCTCGATGCCCAGCACCACGCCGGTCACCGGCTTCATCATGCCGGGCTTTGAAAATTCTCTGTTATCCACGGTATAATTCGCGGCTCACCATATTCCACTGTCCTGCAAGAGCAGGCAGATTACCACCCGGAGTTTCCATGCCCAACGTAAAAGTTCGCGAGAACGAGCCGTTCGAGATCGCACTGCGTCGTTTCAAGCGTACCTGCGAAAAGGCCGGCGTGCTGGCCGAAACGCGCAAGCGCGAGTTCTACGAAAAGCCGACCCAGGAGCGCAAGCGCAAGCGCGCCGCCGCGGTGAAGCGTCACCTGCGTCGCCTGTCGCGTGACGTCTCGCGCAAAGTCCGCCTGTACTGAGTTTCCCCGATCCGCCGCCTCGGCGGTGGACCAGCGGCGCCTTGGCGCCACGCATCAAGGAAACCGGCCGGCGCGGGTACTCGCAGCCGCCGCAAGCACAGCCGATACGACCTGGCCGGTGTTGTCCCGAGTGACAACGCCGGCTTTGTCGTTTTCGCCGCGCCGCTTTGTCCACCCTTCCGCCAAGGCCATCGCCATGACCCTCAAGCAACAAATCACCGAAGACATGAAGACCGCCATGCGCAGCGGCGACAAGCACCGGCTGGGCGTGATCCGGCTGATGCTGGCCGCGCTCAAGCAGCGCGAGGTGGACGAGCGGATCGAACTGGACGACGTGCAGGTGCTGGCCACGCTGGAGAAAATGCTCAAGCAGCGACGCGATTCGGTCAGCCAGTTCGACGCCGCCGGCCGCGACGACCTGTCGGCGATCGAGCGCGCGGAAATGGTGGTGATCGAGGCTTACCTGCCGAGCAAGCTGGACGAGGCCGAAATCGACGCATTGGTCACTGCCGCCATCGCCGAAACCGGCGCCAGCGCACCGCGCGACATGGGCAAGGTGGTCGCCGCCGTGAAAGCCAAGGCCGCCGGCCGCGCCGACATGGCCGTGGTGTCCGGCAAGATCAAGACGCGCCTCGCCGGCTGAATCAGGCCGGCGTCTGCCGCTGCATGCGCCGCTGATCCGGCACTCGCCCCTGCGCATTGGCCAGCGTCGAGCGACGCTCGACGACGACCGCAAAGCCCAGTCGCTCATACAACCGCTGGGCGGCCGGATTGGTCGCCGCCACATCCAGTACCACCGGACCGGCGCCGACCGGCTGCGCCGCCAGCAGATGCGCGACGAGGGCCGTACCGGCGCCCTGCCCGCGCAACGACTCGCTCACGCCCAGATGCCCCAGGTAATACATGGCGCCGGTCGGCGGCGGGATCACTGCCTCCACCCGCAGCCCGCGCACGATCACCCCGGCCGCATGGCGCCAGCCGTAATGGCCGAGGATCTGCCGCGCCGCCGCCAACGTGAACGACCATTTCGTGGCACCGCCAAACCCCGCCCCGGCCGCCACCACCGCGCCGTCGAGCACGCCCACCACATGGTTGCGCCAGCCGAATTCGCCGGCGCCATCCACAAAGGCATGGCGCAGAAAGGCTTGCGCATCGCCTACGCCGGGCACCGCGAACACATAGTCAAACGCGGCCGGGCCAGAACTGTGGATCAGCGGCACCGCAGGCGCCACGTCGGCCGCCACGGCCGGGCGAAAGGTCAATCCAGCCTGCGTCATCGAACACTCCCCTGTGGTATTCCGTCCGAGGTTAACGCAATCCGGCCGAACCTCATCGTCGGCAACCGACTAAACTAGACCGCTTATGCGCGGCCTGATCCCCGACAGCTTCATCGATGAACTGCTTGCCCGCGTCGACATCGTCGACGTGATCGAGCGGCGGGTGCCGCTGAAGAAGGCCGGGCGCGAGTGGACGGCGTGCTGCCCGTTTCACAACGAGCGTTCGCCGTCGTTCTACGTCAGCCCGGCCAAGCAATTCTTCCACTGCTTCGGCTGCGGCGTGCACGGCAGCGTGATCAAGTTCCTGATGGATTACGACCGGCTGGAGTTCCCCGATGCGGTCGAGGAGCTGGCGCAGACGGTGGGCCTGACGGTGCCGCGCGAGGGCGGTCGCGAGGCGGTGCCGCGCGAGGACAAGACCGACCTGTATGCCTTGCTGGATTCCGCCGCCGGCTGGTACGAGGGCGAGTTGCCGCGCCACGCCGACGCGCAGGCGTATTGCAAGAAACGCGGACTGGACGCGGAGACGATCAAGCGCTTCCGCCTCGGCTGGGCTCCGGCCGGCTACGACGGCGTGATCAAATCGCTGGGCAACACGCCGCGCCGGATGGAGCTGCTGAACGAGGCGGGCATGGTCGCCAGCAACGAGAAGGGCAACAAGTACGACCGGTTCCGCGAAAGGCTGATGTTCCCGATCCTGGACCGCCGCGGCCGCGTGATCGCGTTCGGTGGCCGGGTGCTGAGCTCGGAGCAATCGCCGAAGTATCTGAACTCGCCCGAGACCCCGCTGTTCCACAAGGGTCGCGAGCTGTTCGCGCTGTGGCAGGTGAAGCAGGCCAACGCGAACCTGCTGCGGATCGTGGTGGTCGAGGGTTACATGGACGTGATCGCGCTGCACCAGGCCGGGTTGCCGATCGCGGTGGCCACGCTGGGTACGGCGACCACGCCGGAGCACACCGAGGTACTGTTCCGCGCGGCACCCGACGTGGTGTTCTGCTTCGACGGCGACCGCGCCGGTCGCGCAGCGGCGTGGAAGGCGCTGGAATCGGCGCTGCCACGGTTGCGCGACGGCCGCCAGGCGTACTTCCTGTTTCTGCCCGACGGCGAGGACCCGGATTCGCTGGTGCGCAAGGAGGGCAAGGACGGCTTCGAGCAGCGCATCAAGCAGGCGATGCCGTTGTCGGACTACTTCTTCAACGAGTTGTCGCACGATGTCGACATGGCCAGCCTCGATGGCCGCGCGCGACTGGCCGAACGTGCCCGCCCGCTGCTCGCGAAGCTGCCCGACGGCGCATTCCGCGACCTGATGGCGCAGGAGCTGGAAAAGCGCAGCGGCGCCCGTGCGATGCTGCAGGCCGACCCGACCAGCCATCGCGCCGTGCAGCGCCCCACGGCGGTGCAGCGCAGCCTGGTGCGCAGCGCGATCTCGCTGCTGCTGGCTCAGCCGGGGCTGGCCGATCAGGTCGAGAAGCCCTACCGCTTCCTGCGCCTGGACAAACCCGGGGTGGAGCTGCTGGCCGAATTGCTGGATCTGGCACGCGCCCGGCCCGGCATCAATCCGGCCATGCTGGTCGAGCATTTCGCCGAACGCACGGAATACCCCTCGCTGCAGAAATTGATGGCCGCCGCGGCGGTCGGAGAACCCGAGGCGCAGGCCGCCGAATTCTTTGATGCCTTGCAGCGGATGGAGGATCAAGCCATCACCCAGCGCCGCGATGCGCTGACCGCGAAAAGCCGCGAGGGCGCACTGGACAGCGCGGAGAAATCCGAACTGCGCGAACTGCTGGCCGCGCGCGCGCAGCCGGCGGGCATGCCGGGCAGAACATGAGGGCCAGCCATACGCCTGCACCGATTTCGCCCGACCGACGCCCGGGATGCGGTAGCCGCGGCGTGTCTGTGGGATCATCGGCCCTTGCGCCCGCACGGGCCCGACGAGAAGCGCAAGAAAAGTAATGGATCTGCTGCAGCATCTGGTCACGATCTTCGCCGAGAACGGCTACGTGGCGGTGTTCATCGCGCTTATGATCTGCGGTGCCGGGCTGCCCTTGCCCGAGGACATCACCCTGGTCGCCGGCGGCGTGATCGCCGGGCTCGGTTACGCCAATGTGCATGCGATGTTCGCGCTGGCGATGTTTGGTGTGTTGCTGGGCGATTGCGCGATCTTCCTGCTCGGCCATCATTACGGCTCGCGCATCCTGCAGTGGCGCTTCGTGGCCCGCATCCTTACGCCTGCCCGCTACGCCAAGGTGCAGGAAAAGTTCCATCGTTACGGCAATCGCGTGCTGTTCATCGCACGCTTCCTGCCGGGCATGCGCACCACGATCTACCTGACCGCCGGCATGACTCACCGGGTCTCGTTCCTGCGTTTCCTGCTGCTCGATGGCACGGCCGCGCTGATCAGCGTGCCGTTCTGGGTCTACCTGGGCTATCTCGGCGCGGACAACCACGAGTGGCTGGCGACCTGGGTGCGCCGCGGCCAGGCCAGCCTGTGGATCCTGGTGGGCATCCTGCTGCTGATCCTGCTGATTTCCTGGTGGCGGCACCGTCGTCGCTCGGACTGCGCGCAGGATTGAGCTTGCGCATGCCGCGGCGCCGGTTCCGCCCGGACAACTTCACGCTGGCCCTGCTCGGTACCGTCGTGCTGGCCTCGTTGCTGCCCTGCCGGGGCGAGGCGGCGCGGATCTTCGACGTGATCACCGACGCCGCGATCGCGCTGCTGTTCTTCCTGCATGGCGCGAAGCTTCCGCGCCACGCAATCGTGCAGGGCATGACGCACTGGCGGCTGCACCTGACCGTGTTCGCCAGCACCTTCGTGCTGTTCCCGCTGCTTGGGCTGCTGCTGCGACCCCTCGGCCACATGTTGCTGACCCCGGACCTGACCACGGGTGTGCTGTTCGTCTGCCTGCTGCCGTCGACCGTGCAGTCGTCGATCGCATTCACCTCGATCGCGGGCGGCAACGTGCCGGCTGCCGTGGTCAGCGCCTCGATGTCGAACCTGATCGGCATCGTGCTGACACCCTTGCTGGTCGGATTGCTGCTGGAAAGCCACGGCGGCGTCTCCTGGCACGGCGTGCTGGACATCGTGCTGCTGCTGTTGCTGCCGTTCACCGTCGGCCACCTCGCTCGATCCTGGATCGGCGGTTTCGTCGACCGGCGCAAGCCGCTGCTCGGCTTCACCGACCAGGGCACGATCCTGCTGGTGGTGTACACCGCGTTCAGTGCGGCGGTGGTGCAGGGGCTCTGGCGCGACACACCGGTCTCCGCGCTGCTGGCGACTCTGTCGGCATGCGCGCTGCTGCTGGCGCTGGCGATGCCGACGATCACCTGGGTCGCGCGTCGATGCGGCTTTTCGCGCGCCGACGAGATCACCATCGTGTTCTGCGGCTCCAAGAAAAGCATGGCCAGCGGCATCCCGATGGCGAAAATCCTGTTCGCCGACCAGCTCGGCGGCCTCGGCGCGCTGGTGCTGCCGCTGATGATCTTCCACCAGTTGCAGTTGATGGTATGCGCGGTGGTAGCGCAGCGCTACGCCGATGGGGCCGCCATGGCTGGCGCGGGCAGTGACTCCATCGAAGCGGACTGAAGAGCGGCCGTGCTGCAGCCAGCGCCCGTAGCGGCGGATATAAATCACCAGTTGGGTCAGCGCGCGGTAGGTGAGCACGGTCAATGCCAGCCACGCGAAATGCACCGGCGGCATTTCCATCATGCCGGTCTTCGCGCTCACCGGGGTATCCGGCGGTACGCCAAGCACGATGATCGCAGTGGCCAAGCCGAGAACCGGCGACGACCGGTCCCGGCCCGCTCATGAGCCGGGCGCATAGTTGAACCCGACTGTCATCCAGCCGCCGCGACGGTCGCGGCCGGTCAGCAGATCCAGGCTGATGGCGCTCCCGAACCACCGGCGCAGGCCGGCCTGCATGGCCCGATATCCACCGACTTCGGCATAGAATTCGCCCAGACCTGTCCAGTGCGCGTCCATGACATCCTGGAAGCCCACGCCTCCGCTGGCCTGCCAAGACCTGCCGGGCTGCGCCTTGGCGCCGAGGTTGGCATGCATCGTCCACGACGCGCCGAGAGGGATGGTGGCGACGAAGTTCGCGTCGACCCCTTCCAGTCGACCGCCCAGGCGCTGCCAGTCGGTACCCAGTGATACCGCGAAGCCCGCCGTACCCTCGCCGGGATCGCGTAGCGTGCGCTTGACGCCTGCCTGTAGATTCAAGCCATCGGGACCGTGCAGATAACCGCTGACCGCGAGATCGTATTCCAGGCTACCGAGGCGGCAGGAAGGCGCGGCCGTGTTGCCGATGGCATTGCCTTGCATGCGCAGCCAGGATTCGAGCTGGCAGTAACCATCCGACGCGGTGCCGGCGTCGTCGACCAGCAGACTTCCGCCCGCGTTCGCCGTGCGCGGCACCAGCCCGAACCAGGCCACCCAAGCGCAGGCTGCCAACAACCAGGCCCGGTACATATTCCGCAATCCATGACTACAGCCAGCGTCCGTAACGGCGCGTGTAGGCCACCTTCACCAGCTGGGTCAGCGCGCAATACGCCACCACGGTCAATGCCAGCCAGGCGAAATACACGGGCGGCATTTCCATCATGCCGATCTTCGCGCCAATCGCGGTATACGGCAGCAACATGCCGATCACGATGATCGCCGTGGTCAGGCCGAGCACTGGTGCCGCCGCGCTGCTCTGCAGGAACGGGATCTTGCGCGTGCGGATCATGTGCACCACCAGGGTCTGCGTCAGCAGGCTCTCGACGAACCAGCCAGACTGGAACAGCGACTGGTGCGCCGCCGAGTTCGCGCCGAACACGTACCACAACAACAGGAAGGTGGTCATGTCGAACACCGAGCTGGCCGGCCCCACCCACACCATGAAACGGCCGATGTCGCCGGCGTCCCATTTGCGCGGCTTGCTCAGATAGTCCTCATCCATGCGGTCGAACGGGATCGACAGCTGCGAGATGTCGTACAGCAGGTTCAGCACCAGGATCTGCAACGGCAGCAACGGCAGGAACGGCAGGAAGATGCTGGCCACCAGCATGCTCAGCACGTTGCCGAAGTTCGAGCTGGCGGTCATCTTGATGTACTTGATGATGTTGCCGAAGGTGATACGCCCTTCGAGCACGCCCTCCTCCAGCACCATCAGGTTTTTTTCCAGCAGGATGATGTCGGCCGACTCCTTGGCAATGTCGGTGGCGGTATCCACCGAGATGCCGACGTCCGCATCGTGCAGCGCCGGCGCGTCGTTGATGCCGTCGCCAAGGAAACCCACCGTATGCCCCTGGCGCTGCAGCGAGCGCACCACGCGCGCCTTCTGCAACGGCGACATCTTGGCGAACACGGTAACCCTCGCCACCAGCGCATCCAGCGCGGGGTCATCGAGTTCCTCGATCTCGCGGCCCTGCACCGAATGGGTGACGTCCAGCCCCACCTCGCGGCAGATCTTGCGCGTCACCGCCTCGTTGTCGCCGGTGATCACCTTCACCTCGACGCCATGCTGGTGCAGTGCGCGAATGGCGGTCGCCGCGGAATCCTTCGGCGGGTCGAGGAAGGCCAGGCAACCGACTGCGACCATCTCGCTTTCATCGGCCACGCTGTACGGCCGCTCGTGGCTCGATTCGCGCCGCACCGCGACCACCAGCACGCGCAGGCCGTCTTCGTTGAGGCGATGGGTCATCGCCTTGATCTCGCTGCGGCGCGCCTCGGTCATCGGCTCGACGACATCGCCGATCCGCGCGAACGCGCAGATCGAGAGCATCTCCTCGACCGCGCCCTTGCAGATCAGCAGGTGTTCGCCGCGACCATCGGTGACCACCACCGACATGCGCCGGCGCTGGAAATCGAACGGAATCTCGTCGACCACCTGGTAACGCAGCGCCGCCGATTCCAGGTCGCGATGCTCCAGCACCGCCTTGTCCATCAGGTTCTTCAGGCCGGTCTGGAAACGGCTGTTCAGATAGCCGTATTCCAGCGCCTCGTCGGATTCCTCGCCGTCCAGATCCAGGTGTCGCTCCAGCACGATCCTGTCCAGCGTCAGCGTGCCGGTCTTGTCGGTGCACAGCACGTCCATCGCACCGAAGTTCTGGATCGCGTTGAGCCGCTTCACCACCACCTTGCGCCGCGACATCGCCAGCGCACCTTTGGCCAGATTCGCGGTGACGATCAGCGGCAGCATCTCCGGCGTGAGGCCCACCGCCACCGACAGCGCGAACAGGAACGCCTCCAGCCAGTCGTGCTTGCCGAAACCCTGGATCAGGAACACCACCGGCACCATCACCGCCATGAAGCGGATCAACAGCCAGCTGACCGAATTCACGCCGCGGTCGAAACTGGTCTGCACGCGCTGGCCGGACATGCTGTGCGCCAGCGAGCCGAGGTAACTGCGCGCGCCGGTGGCCACCACCACCGCCGTGGCGGTGCCGCTGACCACGTTGGTGCCCATGTAGCAGACCGTGGGCAGTTCCAGCGGATTGTCGTGGCTGGCGCGCTCCGCTGGCGCGGCCAGGCGCGAGGGCGCGGATTTTTCCACCGGCAGCGATTCGCCGGTGAGGATCGCCTGACTGATGAACAGATCCTTCGCACTGAGCAGGCGCAGATCCGCCGGCACCATGTCGCCCGCGCCCAGATGCACGATGTCGCCGGCGACCAGTTCGACCACCGGCACTTCGATCTGCTCGCTGTGGCCGTCGGAGGCCTGTCGCGTCACCGTGGCGGTATTGCGCACCATCGCCTTGAGCTTCTCGGCGGCGCGCGAGGAGCGGTATTCCTGGGTGAAACTCAGCAACACGCTGATGCTCACCATCACCGCAATGATGATCGGCCCGGTGAGGTCGCCTGCATCCGTCGCCAGCTCCACCCCGGCCAGCACCAGCAGCACGATGATGAACGGGTTCTTGAACGCGCGCAGCAGCTGCAGCGACCAGTGCGGCGGCTTCTCGTGGGATACCTCGTTGGGACCGTCGCGATGCAGCCGCGTCTCGATCTGTGCCTCGTCGAGCCCGGTCGGCGCGGTCTCCAGTGCCTCCAGCAATTCGCCGTTGGCGCGAAACGCCTCCTGCGCCACGGCCGTGCGCAACACTGCCGCGGCCTTGCCCGCCGCCTTGCCCACGGCAATCTGATTGACTTGCTTGCTCATGACCCGCTTCCGTGAATTCGCTGATGCCTGTCGCCGGTGCGAGCCCGCGGAATCACTCCGCCAACTGCATCACCGTCGCTACGCATGGCCGCACACGCGGCCGGAACGGCACCGCCGCTGGCGGAGGCCACCCCTTCTTGCATGACGTCATCACGACCATCAGCGACCGGATACCAGAGCGCGATGTACGGACGATGGCAGCGCATCGGCCGGGGCCGGCACACGGCCAACCGCCGCCGGGCTACGGCGGTGCAATTCGATCACGTTGCTACTGGCCGGCCGTGCCAGCGGGGCAGGCACGGTTACCACGTAAGCACGACGCGCGACCGCACGCCGGCCAGCCAGCAACCGGCGCAGTGCGCGCAACAAAAGGGATTCGCGAAGGAGCTTCATCGGCCCATCTCCTCGTAACGACGCCGGTGGCGTCGTCAGGGGTGGGCCGGACTTTCCCTAGTCGAGGAAAGCACCAGCCGACCGCAGGCGATCGCCGCAGGCGTTCAACTTGTTGTAATGCGGCGCCGGCACCCGAAGCGAGCGGATGTCGACGTTGCGACTAGGGTAAACGTCCATATGCCTTGGTTTGTCAGGACTGGGAGCCAGCCGACGTGTTGCGCCGGATGGCGCGCGCATTGTCGTGCTGCGCCGCGGAAGTGTCAATGTCGAAGCAGACGAAATTTCCTGCAGCCGGGACCTGCTCAGATCACCCGATGCAGCAGCAGACCCTGCTGCACCAGCGGGTCGACCAGCCAGTGGTCGAGCAGCAGGAACGCGAACAGCGCCATCAGGTACACGATGGAATACTTGAACACCTTCATCGGGAACAGCTCGTCCGGCGGGTTCAGCAAGCGGATCGCGTAGTACAGGAAGCCGATGTCGAGCACCAGCGCGCCGCCCAGGTAGATCAGCCCGCTCATCCCGGTAATCGCCGGCAGCAGGGTCACCAGCACCAGCAGGATCGTGTAGAAAAACACCTGCCAGCGCGTATAGACCACGCCATGGGTCACCGGCAGCATCGGCACGCCGGCGCGTGCGTAGTCGTCGCGGCGGAAGATCGCCAGCGCCCAGAAATGCGGCGGCGTCCACACGAAGATGATCAGGCACAGCTGCAGGGCGAATGCGTGCAGTTCGCCGGTCACCGCGGTCCAGCCCAGTACCGGCGGGATCGCGCCGGCGAGGCCGCCGATCACGATGTTCTGGGGCGTGGCCCGCTTCAGGTAGCGCGTATAGACCAGCGCGTAACCGATCAGGCCGCCGAAAGTCAGCACCGCCGTCAGCACGTTGACCAGCAGCGCCAGCACCAGCATCGAGGCGATCCCCAGCACCACCGCGAACAGCAAGGCCTGGTGCACGGTGAGCTTGCCGGTGGCCAGCGGACGACGGGCGGTGCGCACCATCAGCTTGTCGATGCGCTCGTCGATCAGGTGGTTGAATGCGGCGGCCGAACCCGAAGCCATCCAGATGCCCAGCGTGCCGAACACCAGCGCGCGCCACGGCGGGATGCCGATCGCCGGCGGCGCCACCTGCACCGCCAGGAACATGCCGATCACCGCGCAGAACACCAGCAGCGCGACCACACGCGGCTTGGTCAGCTGCAGATATTCGCGAATCAATTCCATCTCAACGTGACTCCCCTGGCATCGGCGCGGCATCCTGGGTGCGTGCCAGCGTCGCCAGCAAGGTGAACAGCAGCAAGGCCGCCATGCCATTGTGCGCCGTGGCCACGGCCAGCGGCAGCCCGAAATACACATTGCTGATGCCGAGGGCGACCTGGCACAGCAAGGCCATCACGATCGCGACCGCGTAACCGCGCAGCCCGCGCCGGGCCGTCTTGAAGGCGAGCCAGCCGAGATAGCAGAACACCACCAGGGCGCCGATCCGGTGCACGATCTGGATCGCGCTGCGCGCGGCCATGTCCAGCACACCACCCTCGTAGTTCACGCCGATGCCACGCCACAGCACGAAACCCTGATGAAAATCGGTAGGCGGTGCCCACTGGCCCAGACACTGCGGGAACGAGCCGGGACCGTAGCCGCAGGCCAACGCCGCGTAGTTCGACGAGGTCCAGCCGCCCAAGGCGATCTGGCACGCCAGCAGCACCACACCGAGCAGCACCAGGGCGCGCAACCCGGCCAGCCGCCGGTCCGGTGCCGCCACGCCGGCAAAACGCAGGGCAGCCCAGGACAGCAGGCCGAACGTGAGCATCCCGCCCAGCAGGTGACTGGTGACCACGATGGGTTTCAGCAGCAGGGTCACCGTCCACATGCCGAGCATCGCCTGGAAGACGATTACCGCCAACGCCAGCACGCAGATCTTCCACGCGCCCGGCCGAGGCAGGCGCATCGCCGCGAACAGCGGCAGCGCGATCGCGCACGCCGCCAGCAACGACGACCAGCGGTGCTCGCCACTCATGTACAAAGCCACCCCGGCCGCGGCAAGGACGGAACCGGCGATCACCGCCAGCAACGCCCTACGCCGGCGCCAGCTGGCCAGCAGCGCCAGCGCCAGCACCATCACACCCAGCGTGCCGGCGAGGAACCGGTGCACCTGTTCGCGCCAGGCCTTGTGTGCCTCGTACGGGCGCCCCGGAAACTTGGCGTCGGCATGCGCCACCGCCTGCGCATGCTGCGGCCAGGTGACCTGGCCGTAGCAGGTCGGCCAGTCCGGGCAGGACAGCCCCGCATTGGACAGACGCACGAACGCGCCGAACATCACCAGGCCGAAGGCAAATACCGCCGCCAGCAGGGACAGTCCGCGCAATATCCTCAAGCGACGTGCCGACATCACTTGATCACCTTGCGCAGGTCGCGCAGCAAGCCGGCTGCATCGAAACCGGCGGGATAGAACGACAAGGCCGTGCCGTTGGATTCCACCAGCAAGGCACTGACGCTGTCCGGCGCCTTGGACCGGAAGCCCGCCAGCTTGCCGTCGACATCCGTGCCGATGCTCCAGTAGCTGGTCATGGCCTGGCGCGCTGCGGCGTCGCCGGGCGGTGTGCCGAGATAGAGCAGGCGCAGGCGCGACTGGTTGCGGTTGAGCATCACCCGCGCCTTGGCCATCGAGGTCAATGCGGCGAGGCAGCGCGCGGCACAATCCGGGCCGGCCAGCGCGACCAGGGTCATCCGCGGCTCGCTGTCGCGCCAGGCCCAGTTGCCGCCGTCGACCATCGGCACGCGCAACTGCTCCGCGACGAAGTTGCGTTGTGGCGTGATCGGCTGGCCGCTGCCCTTGGCGCCGGGCTGCCAGCCGCCCACGGTGAGCAGGCCGGCCACGATCATCGGCGCGGCAAACACCAGACCGATCAGCAGCAGGTACAGGCGGCTCTTGCGCAGGGACTTCGGGTCAACAGGATTCATCGGTGCAGTCATGGCATGGATTCAGAGATGGCGGTCAGGGTCGGCGCGGCCCGCGCTTGCGATGCAGCACCAGCAGGATCACCACGGCGGCAAGCGCGAACGAGAACCACTGAAACGCGTAGGCGCGATGCCGGCTCGGCGGCATCGTCAGGTCGAGCGTGTGCCGGCGCACGTAGACCGACGCGGCATCGGCGTCCAGCGCCAGCACCCGCGGATACAGTGGTCGGCCGAGGTCGCGCGAAACTTGTGCAGGCGCCAGGTAGATGCTGTCCTTCGGCCAGCGGGTCTGGCGCGCCAGCGCATCGCCACCCATCTCGAAGCCGGTCGGCGGCGGCGGTACATACAGGCCATGCAGATCGACCTCTTCCGCCGACAAGGGCGGCAGTGGCGGCATCTTGCCGTTGCCATTGCCCGGCAGGAAGCCCAGGTCGACCAGCAGCAGGTGCTGCTGGTCGCCGATCTGCAACGGCGCGAACACCTCGACGCCACCGCGCTCGTCATGCCGGGGGTTGTCCAGCAGGTACAGGCGGTCCACCAGATAATGTCCGCGCACCTGCACCCGCGGGAAGCTGTCCGCGGGTGGCTTGGCGGCGACCGCGGCAAAGTCCTGCAGCGGCGCCGTCACCGCCGCGGCATAGCGCCGCAGCAGCGATTCCTTGAAGTCGGCGCGATGCAGCTGCCAGATGCCCAGGCGTGTGAAAAGCAGGGCTCCGGCGACGGTCAACAGCAACGCCCACCACGACGGACGACGAAATCCGTTCACGCGGATCGGTCGCCGCTGGTGGCTATACTGCCGTTGTCGAAATACATCAGGTCTGTCACGTGGAAACCGTCTACAAAATTGCGCTGGTGGTGGTCTTGCTGGTGGTGATCTTCAGCCTCGGCCAGGCGCTGTACTTCATGATGACCGACAAGGACGACGACAGGCGCACGGTCTGGGCGCTGACCCGCCGCATCGGCTTGTCGCTGGTATTGATCGCCATGGTTGCCCTCGGCATCTGGATGGGCTGGCTGCATCCGCACGGCGTCGGCCAGTGATTGTAGCGGTTGCGCCGGCACGGTGCCGCCGCCGCGACAAACTGGCCGCTTTGCCTTCGTGGCGAAACGAACTGCGGCCTGGCTAGCCAGGCACCCGGTAATAATCCCGATACCAGCGCACGAAGTTCGCCACACCCTGCTCCACCGGCACGCTGGGGCTGTAGCCCACGGCGGCGGCCAGCGCCGACATGTCGGCCTCGGTGTCGGGCACGTCGCCGGCCTGCAGCGGCAGCATCTCCATCTGCGCCTTGCGACCCAGGCACTCCTCCAGCACCTCGATGTAGCGCAGCAGTTCCACCGGCTGCTCGTTGCCGATGTTGTAGATGCGATAAGGCGCCACGCCGCTGCTGGCAGGGTCCGGCGCCTTGCCATCCCAGCTGCTGTCCTTGCCCGGCACCTTGTCCAGCGCGCGGACGACGCCCTCGGCGATATCGTCGATGTAGGTGAAGCTGCGCTTGTGATGGCCGTGGTTGAACACCTTGATCGGCTCGCCGGCCAGGATCGCGCGGGTGAACAGGAACAGCGCCATGTCCGGCCGCCCCCACGGTCCGTAGACCGTGAAGAAGCGCAGCCCGGTGCACGGCAGGCCGTACAGGTGGGCGTAGCTGTGCGCCATCATTTCGTTGGCCTTCTTCGAGGCGGCATACAAGGTCAGCGGGTGTTCGGTCGACTGATGCTCCGAAAATGGCATGGCCGTATCCGCGCCGTACACCGAGCTGGTCGAGGCATACACCAGGTGTTCGACCCCGTGGTGGCGGCAACCCTCGATGACGTGCAGGAAGCCCGTGACATTGGTCGACACGTAGATGTGCGGGTTTTCGGCCGCGTAGCGCACCCCGGCCTGTGCCGCCAGATTGATCACGCGCTGCGGCTTGTGCCGGGCGAACACCGCCTCGACCGCGGCGCGATCGGCCAGGTCGACCGGCTCATGCCGGTAGGCGGGGTTGCCGCTGAAACGCGCCAGCCGGGCCTTCTTCAGCTCGACGTCGTAATAGTCGCTGAGGTTGTCGATACCGACCACGTCGTCGCCGCGCTCGAGCAGTCGCATCGCGACGTGGGAACCGATGAAGCCGGCGGTACCGGTGACGAGAACTTTCATGCCGGGGTGACCTGCGCTATGGATAACCCGTTCATGATACGCAGTCGCGCCCGCCGGCGCCGACTACAGTCGTCCGTCGACCATCTCGCGCGGCAGCACGTACTTGACGTCGTACAGCACGCTCGACGGCTTGCCGAACGCACGCATGCCAGCGCTGCCCAGCTCGGCGAACTGACGGTGGCCGACGGCCACGATCACCGCGTCGTAGTCCGCCTGAGGCGGCGTACCGATCAGGTCCAGGCCGTATTCGTGCCGCGCTTCGGCCACATCGACCCACGGGTCGAAGATGTCCACCTCGGCGCTGTAGCCGCGCAACGACTCGACGATATCCACCACCCGCGTATTGCGCAGATCCGGGCAGTTCTCCTTGAACGCCAGGCCCAGCACCAGAATGCGCGCGCGCACCGGGTTGATGCCCTTGCGCACCATCAACCGGATCACCTCGCCGGCGATGTATTCGCCCATGCTGTCGTTGGTGCGCCGCCCGGCCAGGATCACGTCCGGGTGATGGCCCACTTCCTGCGCCTTGTGGGTGAGGTAGTACGGATCGACGCTGATGCAGTGACCGCCGACCAGGCCGGGCCGGAACGGCAGGAAATTCCACTTGGTGCCGGCCGCCTCCAGCACTTCCAGCGTATCGATGCCCAGCTTGTTGAACAGTTTGGCCAGGTCATTGATCAGGGCGATGTTGAGGTCGCGCTGGGTGTTCTCGATCACCTTGGCCGCCTCGGCGACCTTGATGCAGCTGGCCTTGTGCGTGCCGGCGGTGATGATCGAGCCATACAGCCGATCGACGAAGTCGGCGACCTCGCGGGTGGAGCCCGAGGTGACCTTGAGGATCGAGGTGACGCGGTGCTGCTTGTCGCCGGGATTGATCCGCTCCGGGCTGTAGCCGGCGAAGAAGTCCTGGTTGAAGATCAGGCCCGACACCCGCTCCAGGATCGGAATGCAGACTTCCTCGGTACAGCCGGGATAGACGGTGGATTCATACACCACGATGTCGCCGCGCTTGAGCACCTTGCCCAGCGTCTCGCTGGCCTTGACCAGCGGCGTCAGGTCCGGGCGCTTGGCGGCGTCGATCGGGGTCGGCACGGTGACGATGTAGACGTTGCAACTGCGGATGTCTTCCAGGCTGGCGCTGAACTGCAGGCGCGTGGCCGCCGCCAGCTCGGCCGCGTCGACTTCCAGCGTATGGTCGTGTCCGGCACGCAACTCATCCACGCGCGCGGCCCGGATGTCGAAGCCGACGGTGTCATAGCGCTTGCCGAACTCCACCGCCAGCGGCAGGCCCACGTAGCCCAGGCCGACGATGGCGATTCTGGCGTTTTCCAGTTGTTGCATGCCTGCGATCCCTATGGTTCTCTATGATTGAGTGCGTCCCGGCACGGTCAAGTCAAGCCGGAATGCGGATTTCGCCACGGCAACGGCCCGGTCCGGCGCATTGAATCTCGACGCCCTGCCTGCTTGCCCGTTTTTCATCGGTCACGCCGTGATATTCTTCACATTCTGAAAGACAATCAGGGGGATTGCCATGAAGATTTCAAACTGCCTGCTCCTGCTGGGCATGCTGCTGGCACTCGCCGGCTGCGCCACCGCGCCGGGCTCGACCCAGGCGCCGACGATCAATCCCGACGCCCAGGCGGTCGCCGTCTACCATATCGGCGTGGACGATCAACTTCAGGTATCGGTCTGGCACAACCCCGATCTGAGCGTCAGCGTACCAGTGCGGCCGGATGGCAAGGTCACCGTGCCCCTGGTCGGCGACGTCCAGGCCGGCGGCAGGACGCCGGAGCAGGTGGCTGGCGAGATCCAGGACAAGCTCAAGGCCTATGTCCGCGACCCCCAGGTAGCCGTGATCCTGACGGATCTGCGCAGTCATGAGTATCTGTCGCGCGTTCGCGTGACCGGGGCGGTGCGCACACCGGTCTCGATCCCCTACCGGCAGGGCATGACCGTGCTCGATGCCGTACTGGCGGCCGGCGGCACCACGGAATTCGCCGCCCCAGATCGCACCGAGCTGTATCGCAAATCCGACGACAAGACCCAATCGTATGCGATCCGGCTCGACAGCATCTTGCAGAAAGGCGAGCTGAAGACCAACTACCCGGTTCAACCGGGCGATGTCATCACCGTGCCGCAGCGGGCGTTCTGAGCAGGCAGGACGCAGACACATGAGTCAGGCAAAGCCATGAGTGAAGAAGCCCACCCCCTGCTGGCGATGCTGCCGGTGCTGTGGACCGAGGCGAAGCGGCGGCGCATCGTGCTTGCCATCATCTTTGCCTCGATCGCACTGCTGGCGCTGGTCGTCGGAGTGAACTGGCCGCGCCGCTACGATGCCTCGGTCACCATACTGGCCCAGCAGAGCAGCATCATCACCCCGCTGATGGAGGGTGCGGCGGCGGCCACCGGCAACGCCAACCGCGCCGGCATCGCCAAGGCAGTGATCTTCAGCCGCAAGGTGATGAGCCAGATCCTGGTCACCGGCGGCTGGATGGCCAGTCACCCGTCGGCGGTGGAGCAGGACAAGCTGATCGAGGAGATCAAATCGCGCACCGTCATCAAGATCGCGCACGACAACCTCATCACGGTCAGCTATCACGACAGCGACGCCCGGCGAGCTTACGAAGTGACACAGGCATTCGGCCAGTTGTTCATCAGCGAGAGCCTGGCTTCGAAGAAACGGGAGAGCCGCGACGCATTCAACTTCATCGACAGCCAGGTCGAGGCGTATCGCAAGAAGCTGACCGGCGCGGAGAACAAGCTCAAGGACTATCGCAACACCAACGCCGATGCGCGCCCGGGCAGCGAGGCGGATACCAACGCCAGCATCGGTCAGTTGCGCAACCAGATCGAGACGGCGCGCATGGACCTGATGGAGAAGCGCTCGCAGGCGGCGTCGCTGGAGTCGCAACTTTCCGGCGAATCGGAGGTCAGCTCGGTGCAAACCTCCAGCGGCGTGTACGAGAGCCAGCTCGCGGAACTGCAATCGAAGTTGGACCAGTTGCGCCTGACCTACACCGACGAATACCCCGACGTGGTGCGCACCCGTCACCAGATCGAGGATCTGCGTCAGGCGTTGGCCAGCGCCGACCAGCGCAAGGCGAAGACGCCGCGCGCGATCGGCGACTCGGGCAGCAACGGCAACGCGGTCCAGTTCAATCCGTTGTATCAGCAGATGCGGAGCCAGCTCACCACCTTGCGCTCCGATATCGCCGCAACGACGGCGCGGCTGGCCGCCACCAAGACCCAGCTCGAATCGGAACTGGATCGCAGCAAGCGCATCGCCAACTCCGAAGCCGTCACCGCCGAACTCACCCGCGACTACACGGTCAATCGTGATGTCTACCAGGACCTGCTCAAGCGCCGCGAGAGCGCGCGCGTGTCGATGAACCTCGACGCCGATCAGGATGGGCCTTCCTTCGTGGTGCAGAATCCTGCAATCATGCCGCTGGTACCTTCCGGCCTGCGCTTCGTGCACTTCGGCCTCGGCGGCATCTTCGCCGGATTGGCCATTCCGTTCGGCCTGCTGTTCGGCGTTGCAAGGTTCGACCCGCGGGTGCGCTCGGCCGAGCAACTGGAGAGTTCGACCGGATTGCCGGTGCTGGCGAACATCCCGTTCTATCCGAGCCCGTCGGATCATCGCCGGGAGCAACGGCGCAACGTGACGCTGGCATTGATCGTGCTGACCGTCATGCTGGCCTACTTGGTGCTGTTCTGGCTCAAGCTGAAGGGATTGGCATGAACGGGATGGACGAAGACAAGTCCGTGGTCAATCTGAACCCGCGCGAGCCGGGACCCCACGGGCGCGCTGCGCCAGCGGGTGACGAGCTGAAATCGGCGCCTGGCCACTCGATCGCGCTGATGTCGGAAACCGGTGCCCTGGCTCCCAGCCAGTTGGAAGAGCGCCGATTGATCCATCGCGAGGAGTCGGTACGCACGCAGTCAGACGCGTTCCGCGAGATCCGCACGCGCTTGTTGTGGCTGGCGGGCGAACGCAACTTCGTGACCATGGTGGTGCCGGTCAGCCCGAAGTCGGGCGGCAGCTTCGTGGCACGCAACCTGGCCATTGCGTTCGCCTTCGACGAAGCCAAGACCAGTCTGCTGATCGATTGCAACCTGCGCTACCCGGCACAGCATGAGGCGCTCGGCGTGGCTCGCGGCACCGATGGCCTGATCAACTTCCTCGAACAGCCCTCGATCGGCATCAAGTCCATCATTTACGGCACCGGAATCCCTCGCCTGCGGCTGATTCCGGCTGGCTCGACACGCGAGAACAGCGGCGAATATTTCTCATCGTTCCGCATGCGCGCGGTGATCGACTCGCTGCGCTGCCGCTACCCCGATCGCTACCTGTTCCTGGACGGCCCCGCCATCAAGGGCTCGCCCGACGCGCGCATCCTGTCCGAGCTGGCCGACCAGGTGGTTGTGGTGGCCGGCTACGGCCGCGACACCCCGGCGGCGATCAGCCAGGCAGTTGCCAATTTCGACGCCGGCAAGGTCGCCGGGGTGGTGTTCAATCACGCGCCTTGATGCAACGCGCTGAGCTTGACGATCGTGGACAAGCCGTAAAGGGGAGGACGCACACATGTCGACACGCAGCACCCGCAATTGCGTAGTGGGATCGATGCTCGCTCTTGCCTCGACCGGCGCGGCGGCGGCGCAGTTCGACTACGGCTGGCGCGTCGGTGTCGGCCACAGCGACAACATCGGCCTCACGACAACTGACCCGATCAGCCAGAACATGCTGATACCCGGGTTCGATTTCAGCTACCAGCAGGAGGGTTCGACCTTCCAGACCAACGTAGTCGGCAACCTGGAGTATCGCGACTACCTGGGCAATGCCTTCGACAACCAGAAACTGGCCCAGCTCGCCGGCCAGGCCAACTGGACCGTGCTGCCGCAACGCCTCGACTTCACCATCCTGGACGTGGCCAGCGTGCAGCCGTTGTCGACGTTATCAAGCAACGCACCGGGCAACCAGCAGCAGACCAACGTGCTGACGCTGGGGCCGACGCTGCGCTTTCGCCTGAATGGGACGCTGCGCGGCCAGGCCGACCTCAATTATACCAACAGCACCGCCTCCAAGACCCGCGACTTCAACTCCTCTCGGGGTACATTCGCACTGCGCCTGCTCAAGGATCTCAGCCCCACCGAGCTGCTGTCGGCCAATGCCGAAACCGAGCGGGTCACCTTCGATCACAGCGATGCTGGCCCCGCCTACAATCGCACCCGGCTGTTCGCCAGTTTCGTCAACCACCTCCGCCAGCTCGATATCGACGCTTCGCTGGGCTGGTCCCGGCTCTCCTTTGGCGGCGCCGCGAGCACCAATACCCCGCTGGCTCGATTGAACCTGACCTGGCAGATGACCCCGAACAGCAGCCTGGCATTCGGGGCAGCGCATCAGTACGGGGATGCCGCCGAAGATCTTATCACCCAGCTTGGCCAGAATCCGGGCACACTCCCGCCAGTCGCGCCGTCATCGTCGAACGTGAGTACCGGCACTACCGTCATCGGCTCGCAGGTCTACATCGAACGACGATTCGAGCTGGTGTACACCTACGTCGGCGCACGATGGAAGCTGCGGGTGGCACCGCTTTACCGCAACTTCGACTACGTCAACGACCCCACGGACAGTCAACGTGGTCGCAGCGGCAGTGCCGGCCTCGACTACCGTCTGAGCCCGCGCACCACCTTGTCAGCCTTCGTGAATACCGAGTCGCTGCACTACGATTTGCTGCAGCGAACCGATCGCACCACCAACTTCGGCATCGTCCTGACCGACAAGCGAACCACGCACTGGAGCTGGAACGTTGCGCTGACCCGGAGCCTGCGCAGCAGCAACGCGGCGGATGCCTCCTACCACGCCAACGAGATCTACCTCGGCGTGGCTTATCGGAGGTGACGGTGCGGCTCGAACCAGCACAACCGTGCCAATTCGGTACCGGCGGGGATTTGTTCGGCCTCTACCATGCGACCTCCGGATCCGCCCGATCCGCCGTGCTGATGTGCCCGCCGCTGGGCCAGGACATGATCCGCAGCCATCGCGTCTATCGGCAGTTGGCCGACGCGCTGGCACAGCAAGGTATCGCCGTGCTGCGCTTCGACTATTACGGCTCGGGTGATTCGGCCGGCGACAGCGCCGAGCTCGACTGGGCGCGCTGTCGTACCGATATGGTGACCGCGGCCGGCGAGTTGCGCGCTCGCTCGGGGTGCACACGGCTGATCGGTTTTGGCGCGCGCCTCGGGGGCAGCATCGCGCTCAACGCCGCCACCGCCGCCCGCCTGTCCGAATTGCTGTTGTGGGATCCGGTACTGGATGGCAGCCAGTACGTGGTCGCACTCGACGCCCTGCAGGACGCCCTCCGGGCCGATCCGATGCGTTTCGGCGAGCCCCGCACGTACGAGGATGCCGCCGGGCAATGGCTGGGTTTCCCCGTCGGCGCAGGCCTGCGTCGGCAGCTCGACACCTGGCGCGCCGAACCGCTGCCGATGCCGGTTCGCGTATTCGACTCGCTGCCACCGACCGCCGCGCATGACTGGAACCTGCTGCTTGGCGACGCGGTCAACGTCACCGAGCTGCCAACAGCGGCGAGTTGGGATGAGCTGGATCGGCTGGAGCACGCCATCCTCTCGCCCGACCTGATCCGTGCGGTCGGCGACTACCTGCGGGTGGCGGCATGACGAAAGAACGGGTGCTTCGCTTCGGGCGCGCACAGCATCTGATCGGTGTGGCCGGACTCCCGGCAGCACCAGCGCCGACCGGATCGGTCGGCATCATCGTGCTGAACGCCGGCATGGTGTACCGAGTCGGACCATTCCGGCTGCACGTGGAGATCACCCGACGCCTCAATGCCTGCGGCTACCCGACGCTGCGCTTCGATCTGTCCACACTCGGCGATAGCGGAGCCAGCAACGAATCGCAGTCGCGGGCGCAGCAGATTCGCGCCGACGTCGCCGATGCCATGAGCTTGCTGGCAAGTCACGCCGGCTGCACCCGCTTCGTGCTGCTCGGCTTGTGCTCCGGCGCGCAGAATGCCCATATTGTGGCCGTCGACGAGCCCCGCGTGGCCGGCGCGATCTTCCTCGACGGTTATGCGTACCGGACGCTCGGCTTCCACCTGCGTCACTATCTGCCGCGGCTGCATAGCGCGGCGCTCTGGCACCGATTCATCAGCCGCAAGCTGCAAGCTGCCGCTAACCAGCGTGGCGACGACGTGTTTGCAGTCAGTTTTCCACCGCGGGATCAAGTGCGGCGCGAGCTGACCGACATGCTCGATCGCGGCCTCAGGCTGCACTTCATCTACAGCGGCGGGGTCACCCGCTATTTCAATCATCCGCGCCAGTTCCGCGAATGCTTCGGTCGCTTGGCCAGCCGACCTGAAATCAGCGCGTGCCAGTTTGAAGGCACCGACCACACCTACGCCCTGCAGGTCGATCGCCAACGCCTCCTGCAGGAGGTCGAAGGCTGGCTGCAACGCAATTTTCCGACCTCCGACGGGAGCACGGCATGAACACGATCCTGGTCACCGGCGGCGCCGGCTACATCGGCAGCCATGTCGTCCAGCAACTGAGCGAGCGCGGCGAGCGGGTGGTGGTGCTGGACAACCTGATCAGCGGTTTCGCCGACGCCGTGCGCGGCGCCGAACTGGTGGTCGGCAACGTCGGCGACCAAGCGTTGGTTTCGCGCGTGCTCGGCGAGCACAAGGTGGATGCGGTAATGCACTTCGCCGCGCATACGGTGGTACCGGAGTCGGTGCGCGACCCCTTGAAGTACTACGGCAACAACACTTGCAACACGCGCAACCTGCTCGCTTGCTGCGTCGACGCCGGCGTGCACCGCTTCATCTTTTCTTCCACCGCCGCGGTCTACGGCACGCCCGCCAGCGGCATCGCCGACGAGGACACGCCGCTGCAGCCGATCAACCCGTATGGCAGCTCCAAGCTGATGTCCGAGATGATGCTGCGCGATCTGGGTGCCGCCGGTGCCATGCAGTACGTGATCCTGCGCTACTTCAACGTCGCCGGCTGCGACCCGCAGGGGCGAATCGGCCAGTCCACGCCCAACGCCACCCTGCTGCTCAAGGTCGCCTGCGAGCATGCGGTCGGCAAGCGCCCTGGCCTGGCGATCTTCGGCACCGACTACGACACTCCGGACGGCACCGGTATCCGTGACTACATCCACGTCGAGGATCTGGCCTCCGCGCACCTGCGCGCGCTGGACCACCTGCGCGCCGACGGCGAATCGCTCACTCTCAACTGCGGCTACGGCCACGGTTACAGCGTGCGAGAGGTGATCGACGCCGTGCAGCGTATCAGCGGTCGCACCCTGAACGTTACCGAACAGCCACGCCGCGCCGGCGATCCGCCGATGCTGATCGCGCGCGCCGATCGCCTGCGCCAGCGCCTGGGCTGGAGCCCGCGCCACGACGACCTGGAATTCATCGTGCGCACCGCGCTGGCGTGGGAGCGCCAGCTGGCAACACGGGAGCACGCCAGATGACGAACACGGCTCTCATGGCTCACGGCATCGGGCGCCGGATACGCAACGCGCTGGCGCTGACCGCGCTGGTCATCGCGGCGCCAGCGACGGCCACGCACGGCGGTGACGCGACTGGTGCCCCCCCAACGGCCACTGTCGGCTCTTCCTCCTCGGCGCCACGCTCGTCGGACCAGCGATCAACGTCCCACGCGACTGCGTCGCCACCGATCGCCCGATTGGCGCGCGCGGACGCAAGCGCCGCCGACAGCCACCCCGATTGGCAGGTCATCGAATTGCATCGCAACGGCGCCGTCGGCGAGCGTGTCGCAGTGACTGTCGGAATCCCCTTCCCACCCGGCGCGCTGCACGATGCCCGGCAGGTTCGCATCGAGGATGCCGAGGGCAGGCCCATACCGGCCCATATCGACTCAACCCTGCTGTGGCATTTCAACGATGGCGGCATCCGCGCGGTACGCGCGCAGTTCCACGTCGCCCTCGAGGGCAAGCAAGGCTTGTTGCGCTTCAGCATCACCCCCAGCAACCATCTCGTTCCAGCGCCGTCCGCGCAAGGCTGGCCCTACGCTGACGGTTTGGTAGCTGGTACCGATGGCGTGCGCGTGCCTGGCGTACTGGCGACGCTCACGCCGCAATGGATGTCGGCATCCATGATTGCCGGCCCACAACAGCCTGCCGCACCGCCGGGGCCATACGATCGTTACTTCGAAACCCAGTTCGCCTGGGCCAGGAAGCTGCCGGTGACCGACGGTTCGGCATGGTTGTTCGATCGACCCACCACGCTGTTCCAGCAGTATGTACGCACGGGTCGCGCCGACTACCTCGCAGCGGCTGTCGAGAGCTACCGCTTCTACATGACTCACATCCGGCGCTTCGGCGCGCCGGGGTGGCCGCTGTGCGGCGGCGGCTTCCAGCTGGGCGAAGTCAATGTATGCGATCCCAAGTACGTCTATATCGAACCGACCATTTTTGCGCTCGGCCTGATGGGCGATGACAGCTACAGCGATCCTGAGCTGATCCAGCGCATGGTTGGCTCCTGGGATACCGGCGGCTGGACCATTCCGGTCGGCCCTTACACCGGGGCCACCCAGCGCTTCTTCACCGAGCGGCAGACCGGCCTGGGGCTGCTGCAGATCGTCAGCGCCTGGGAGATCACCGGCAAGCCGGAGTATCTGCAACGGATTGACGATCGCTTGGGCTGGCTGTATCAGCACCAGCAGCACAATCCCGACGGCCTTGGCAACGACGGTTCCTGGCGCAACAGCTGGGACATGCACGAAGGCAACACGTACGACGCCGCCACGGATGTCCTTGGCAGCTCGCCCTGGATGACCCAGAACATCATCGACGGGCTGTGGCATGCCTGGCTGACCACCGGCGATTCGCGCATACCCGTAATGATCACGGCCTTCGGCCGCTACCTTGAGCGTTACGGCTGGATCGACGATGCGAAGACGATGCATACGGTCGGCAAGGACTGGCGCGATCCCTGCAGCGGCCCCGACGGGCAGATCAGCTGGTACTGGTCGTCGGCGCACGCGAGCACGGCCCAGCTGGTCGCCATAGAAAGCTCGGATGGCTGGTACAGCGATTCGCACAACGTGGAGTTGACGTTGCCGGTGGCGGCCGCCCGCTACTTCAGCACCGACGCGCCTTTCCAGCACGCGCTGGATCGGCGCATGAAGGCCCTGGCATCGTCCTACAACCCGGAGTGCGCGAAGAGCAGCAGCACGCTGCGACGCTTCAACTGGAACAATCGGGGTACCGGGGTCGTGCAGTGGCTGATGAGCCAGCCGGCAGGTAGCGGTGCCGCAGCTGGCGCCATGCGTGAGGCGAAACCCTGAGCGAAACGAGTTGCCAGTCGCCCTTGCATCGCCGTGGCCAACCTTGACCTCACGCCTCGCGTTGCCATGGCGCCGTCAATCCGGCTTGCTGAAGCGCCTGCGTTTGGCCAGCGCGTGCCACACGTACCGCAGCATGCAAAGACACGACCGCCAGAGGCCCAGCTTTTCCACCTCGCGGTAGATCACCCACTGCCAGCTTGCCGCACGAAACTTGTTGGCCGACAGCGACGACTCGCGCACCAGATACCAGGCCAGCGGCTCGGGACTATCCACGCGCACCGCCCTGCCAGCGCGACGAACCTGCTCCAGCCAGAACGCGTAGTCCTCGTGTCCGATCCGGCGAAACGGCACGTCGCCCAGATCGCGGGCGTACATGCCAGTCAGGTTGCCGATGAAGTTGCTGGCGAGCATGTCGCGATAGCTCAGCTGCGCGGGCGGCGAGACCCGGCTCAGCACGCGACCATCCTCCGCCACCCGCCAATAGTCCCCGTAGCTGATCAGCGCCCCGTTGGCGCGCAGGCTGGCCAGTTGCCGCCCCAGTTTGTCCGGATGCCACCAGTCGTCGGCATCGAGAAACGCGATGTAGTCACCCTGCGCGGCGGCCAGCCCCGCATTGCGCGCGGCGGCCACGCCGCCGTTTACCGCTTGCCGATGCACGCGGACCCGCCCATCCGCGCGTGCGAAAGCCTGCAGGATCGCCAGCGACTCGTCCCGTGATCCATCATCCACCGCGACGAGCTCGACGTTGTGGTGACTCTGCCCAAGCACCGAGTCGACGGCCCTGTGCAGCCAGGCGCTGGCGTTGTACACGGGCATGATGACGCTGACCAGATCCCCGCTCATGCCCGGCCTCCGGACCTGTCGTGCGATGGGCGCAGCGGCCACGCTGGATACGTCACCATCGCCGCTCCATCTCACCCAAACAGTTGTGGCAAGGTCACGAGGGAACGGAACCAGTCCGTATCCAGTTCCGTCTCGATTGCCACTCTCGGGACATCGTAGTCATCCCAGGCATCGAACCGGCGATAGCCACCGTAATAGCTGAAAGCGTAGGACACGCCCGCCTCGCGCAGGCACTCGCGGGTGGTCTGGTCGAACGCATTCGCGTTGCCCACCGGGTAACTGAAATACCGCATCGGCTCACCCAGCTCGCAGGCAAGCCGACGTCCGCACTCCAGGACCTCGTGGCGCTGATCCTGCGCCGACATGCGGGACAGCACCGGATGCGTCACGGTGTGCCCGCCGATGGTCATGCCCGCCGCCTTCATTTCCCGCAACATGTCCCATGTCATCCACAGGCGCTCGCCCGCCCCGGCCCCGCAGCGCCCCGTCCCGGTGACTGCCGCCAGCGCGTCGAGGTAACCCGCCGTGGCGTCCGCCGGCATCTCCTTGTACTTGCGCAGCAGCCTGCGTACCGCCCCTTCCCGATGTGGCTCATCAAACCGGATCGGCGCATCGAAGCACGATGGCAGTTCAAGCCCATCCTGGCGGCTGGTTCGTACCATCCACGCGATCTCGTCCCACCATGGCAGCCTCGGCGCGTCGATGAAACCGGTGGCGACGAAGAACGTGGCGGTGACTCCCTCGCGCTTGAGGATGGGCAACGCCGTGGCATGGTTGTCGCGATAGCCGTCGTCAAACGTGATCATGGCGTAGCGGCCGCGCTTCGCCGCGAGCACGCGTGGCAGATCGGCCGGATCGATGATTTCCAACTGCGCCTTGCAGAAGCGGATCTGTTCGGAAAACGCATCTGCGCTGGCGCTCCACAAGCCGCGGTCGAAGTTCGAATCGAGCGCATCACCGATGCGGTGGTAGTTGAGCGTCAGCACGCCGGACCAACGCGCGGTTCGATGCAACAGGCGGCGCAGGCCGCTGCGGCAAAGCAAGCGGGACGCGACGGCCTTTTTCATGGGGAATGCCATGGCGATACAGCACGCGAAACCAGCTGGGCAACTTTCCTGCCGGCCCGCGCCAGCAGACGCCTCGCCTCACCGAGCGCCGCGCGTGCCGTCGGTCTCCCGCATGCCAGGCAAATCAGGGCACGTTGTTCCGTCGTCAGCGACTTCTTGAAGGTGCTGGTTCCACGCAGAAAGTCGTACTGATCCATCCCTCGTTCGGCCAGTTGCGCCATCAACAGCAGGTTCGTCGCCATGCCGGGGCTGTGGATGATCGCGCGCTCGTCGGACGCCACCCCCAACTGATAGAGGTCGAACTTCGGGCCTGTCACAAATCCATAGAGAACCACGAAAGTGCTGGCACGATGCGACAGGCGGGCCAGAATCACGCGTCCGCTTGCGACCCACTCGCGCACGAGGCCACGATGAAACTCGGTGAACCGTGGTGCGGCGAAACAACCCGGCCGCCCCTCGGCGGTCCAGCGCTCCTGATGAAGGCGAATCAGATCATCGAAGTACTGCTCGGCATCCGCCGCGCTCGCCAGTTCGAACAGTGCACCGGAACGTTCGACCTTGCGAACCTCCTGGCGGGCACGCATGCGACTCTTTGACGACAATCGCGCCAGGTAGGCCTCAAAGCCGTCTCCGATGAAGGCAATCGGGCAGGCGCCGCGCGAAAGAACCTGCAAACCGGCGTCGTGGGGAAACGCCCCGCGCGCGCGCAGCAAGGGCGTGTCGTCCGGAAGATCCAGCAGCTCCAGCGTATCCCACTGCATGGCGGCCACCGCCGCCCACGCCGCCTGGGCGCATGCGTCCCCCTCGTCGGGCAGGTGCAGCAGGTTCAGGTAATCCGGGCAGGTCTCCTCGTACTCCGCCTCCCCGGTCGAGATGAATCGAAGGCAACGGACACCGAACGATGTACCGCGCCCGACATCGAGGTACAAGGGAAGAACCCCCACCAGACGGGACCCGCGCCACAAGCTGATGATGCGCAAGCCGCCCCTTCCGTAGACGGGCCCGTAGACCTCCCACCACTTGCGCAACCAGACAAAATCAAGCGGCGTCGAGGCGGTTGGGCTCGTCTGGTACAGGCGATCCCAGTCGGCGCGGATGGCATCCCACTCGCGCACATCGTCGATGATGCGTTTCGTGAGCGGGGCTTCGTCCGGACGGCTCCCCTCGACCGTCTCGGAAGCGTCGTGAGCCCCATGGCCAAGCCTCATGGTGATGGCACCGGCCGACGCAGATGTCGACGGTGTTTCCGCAGCCAGCCGCGCAGCGCCGCAGGCAGGTAGCAGCACAGAAACAGCTGCCAGGCGCGCCGCTGAAACCACCGATGACGAATGCTTGAAAGGAGATGAAACCGGGCAGCGGCTACGTCGTTTGCCTCGAATTGCAGTTCACCGATCCATTCGTGGGCATCGGCCAGGGCACCATGGATCATCCGTCGAGGCAGGTGGATTTCGGCGCGCGCCGACTCGATCAACGGCGCGATCGTCCTGAGGAAATTGGTGGCGGTATGGATGCGGTACTCGGAGCGGGTCAACCGGTCGGGCATGCCGCGCTGGTACTGGATGGCCGGCAAGTCGACAAAGCCCACCGGCCCGAACCGGCAGGTTCTGAGGTGAAAATCATAGTCTTCACCGGAATAGCGTAGCGTTTCGTCGAACGCCTTGACCTTCGCCAGCCGCTCGCGACGGATCAACACCGTGGAGGTGTGTACCAGATTGCCCATGATCATCTGCGAGAAGATCATGCCCATCCGCAGCGACGCATCGCCAACGATGCCCGCCATCGACGGTGCGAACGAATGCAGCGGCACGGAGTCCGGGAACAGCTCGACCTCGGGGAACAGGGCATAGGCGCTGTACATGGTGCGGATATAGGCGCGATTGAACACATGACCCGACGGGTCGATCGCCTCCATGTCGGTCCAGACCATGCCGAGTTCAGGGTACTGTTGCATGCAACGCAGTTGCAGCTCGATCTTCCACGGCTGCCAGATATCATCCGAATCGAGCAGCGCCACGAAATCGCCTCGAGCCATCCGGATGCCGTGGTTGCGCGCCGCGGCCACGCCGCGGTTCTCCTGCTGGATATACCTGACCCGTGGCTCGGCGGCGTAGCGGGCCTGGATGAGTTCACGGGTCCCGTCCGTGGATCCGTCATCGATCACCAGGGCCTCGAGATCGGCATGCGTCTGCGCGAGCACGCTATCCAGCGTCCGTGCCAGACAGTAGGCCCGATTGAAGGTGGGTATGACGACGCTCACCAGTGCCATGAATTGTTGACGACTCCTGAGTCAAGCGGCCAGCACGTGCCCCTGGTTGCCTCGCTGGTCCAGCCGGCGCCACCCCCCGATTCCCGCTCCGTCGGGATCAGGCGCGCCTGACGAGCTGTCGGCGGTGGCGCGAGTATCGAACCGGGCACTGCCCGGGTGCAGTAACGGACAATCACGAAACGCACCGGAGTCGCCCGCCCGCCTGCTCGCATCAGCCGCCTCAATGAGGTTGTGGGCCATTCCATGGTCGGGTCATGCACCATGAAGCAGCCGCCGCCATTGTAAGCGCTTTCAAGGTAGGCATACATGACATCCGCGGACCCTCCGGGCAAGGCGTCCATGTCCCACGTTTGGATGCCGCTGGCATACGCCTGACCAACATCCATTCCAGCCGCCGCTCGACATTGGTGCTGGAATGCACCCGCATCTACTCATGCCGGGCCGGTGGGTTGCTTGGGGCCGCCATCGACTTCTACTTCCCCGCGCAGCACGGCCTTGAGCAGGTCAGCGGCCGCGATGGATCGGCTTTCGCACTGACCAGGCCTCACGCCAGCCCGGCTACCGCGTCGTGGACAGGCATCGCCCGGCAGACCATGGCACCAGCCGTCAGGCGGGGCCGGCAACCGGCTTGCGCGCGATGAAGTCGATCGAGGTAATGCACAGGCGTTCCGGAGGTACCCGGGCGAACTGTGGAGCAACTTTCAGCGCGGCCAGCTCGCGCAGACGCTTGGCCGGAGGTGAAGTCACGCGGGTCACGATCTGGAAACCGGCCGCTTCGGCATACTCGATGAAGGCATCGGCGCGCAGCCGGTTCTGGTACAGGAAGGCGTTGTCCCAGCGCTTCCACTGCGCATCCGAATACTGCAAATAGTTGAGCTGCGTGATCTGGCGGTCGACATAGGCATAGTGATCGCCGCAATTGACCGAGTGGAACATGATCCCGCCCGGCCGGAGCATGCGCATGGCTTCGCGGAAAATGCCGTCGATCGCTGCCGGCGCCACATGCTCCAGCACACTGTTGGAAAACACGCAGTCGATTTGATCTGGCGGCAAATCCGTGCCGGCCGCGTCTGCCGGCGCCTGGTAAACCACCACGCCCTCAGTGGCAACACCGAGGTCAGCCGAGCGAGCCAGGCTGCCGACCAGTTGTTGCTGGCGCCGGCAGACCTCGGCCTCGGACACGCCGGCCATGTCGGCGATCAAGGCCGTATGCCGGCCGAGGCCGAGGGCGCAGGCGCGGACCAACTCCGACCTCTGATGCCGGCTGAGGTCGACGGTGACGACGCGCTGCGCGCCCGCCAGGAAACAGCTCAGCGGAAAAGTCGGATACCAACCGCTGCCGATTTCGAACAGCCGCGCGCCCACCATCGGCACACCGACCTCCCGCAACTGGTTGGCCATCAGCCGCCAGTCGTCGACCTTGATGTCGAACTCGCGATCGAAATTGCGCAGCCCGCCGAATTTCCGCTGGAGCTGGTAATGGATCGAATCCCCCCCCGGTACGGAGCCGAGTACTTTTTGCAGCAGCCCTTTCGCACGCCAGTCCATGTGTTTCAACCCTCTGCAGGATGAAGACGGTGTCCGGCCACTACGTGGCGGGGTGGATGGCGGCCGACCAGAGCAAGCACGGATCGACCACCGGGGTTGCAGGCACAAAGAGCATACCTTCGACTTGTCGCCGGATCAGCCGTCCTGCCGCCGCGCTCCTTCACGCTTGCTGTGCGGCGGCGGCAACAGGAAATCGCGAAACGCATCGGGATCGCCGTCACGCCCCGCCTCGGCCGCCTTGATGATGTTGTACATCTCGCGAGCCGTCACATAGTGCAACACGTGGCGCACGCCATCGTTGTAGCCGCGTTCCAGGTGCTCGTGCATGCGCCGCGCCGCGTCACCGAGCAAGGTATCCATGTCGCGCTCCTGGGTGCCGTGGGTATGCACCTTGACGAACACCCACTCCGGCCGCCCCTCGACGTGGATGCCGGTGCGCACCCACGCATCCACCCGCTCCGGCGTCGGCGGGCAGCCCCGGCGCACGTCGGCATTCTCGATCCGCGGCATCACGCCGAACTTGCGTTCGCGCCAGTTCAGCCCGAGCGGCCCCTGCACGATCATCAGGTCGCCGCTGGCCATGCCGCCCACGCGCACGGGCACGCCGCTGTCGTGGGACTTGGGCCGCAGCGGATCATCGGTGGCGTAGTAGATCGCGTTGCTCATCCGCGTCTGCGTGTCGCTGGGTGCCGACGGCAGGGTGAAGTCGGCGTAGCAGCCCAGCTCGCGCAGCAGGATCAACTCGTTGTTGATGCCGCACCAGCGACCGTCCGCGCGCGAATTGTCCAGGCTCCAGTTGCCGTGGATGAAGCCGAAACGCAGCTGCCCCGTGACCGGGTCGCGCGGCAGGGCGCCGTGGCGCTCGTGCAGCAAGGCGTTGAAGCGGCTGATCGTGGCCTTGAAGTTGTCTTCGGTATCATCGTCGTGATGCAGGTGGATCTCGATCTCGCCATAGCCCTCGGCGCACAGCGCGGCGATCTTGTCGAGGTGCTCCTCCAGGTATTCCTCTTCGGGATAGAAGAACGTGTGCTGCGGCGGCCGACCATCGGCGTCCCGGTGCGCCGAAGCCAGTACCCGATAGTCGCGGCACCAGCGATCGACGCGGGCGCGCTGGGTGGCCAGGTCGACCTTGCCCCAGGCCGGCTCGAAGTGATCGACGAAACAGAACATCACGTGGATCGGCCCGTCGACCGCCGGCGGCCGCCGGCGGCGCAGATAGCCGCCGAGCCAGTACTGCATGTTGCGGGCGCGGATCGCCACGGTGATGGCGGCGACGCCAAGCAGGGCGAGCAGCAGCAGGACAATCCCGATCTGGCCGGTCATTCGCAGGCTCCGTCAAAAGATGGCTGTACGTTGATGGCGACCGCTCCCGGCATCCGCCTCACGTCGGCAAGGCATCGAAACGAAGGCCGGCCGCTCGCCACTCGGGCAGCAGGATCTCCAGCATGCGGGTGCAGCAATCGCTGTCGTCGTGCATCAGCACGATGTCGCCGGCGCGTGGCGGTTCCACGCGCATGCGCTGCACCAGTTCCTCCGGCGGTCGATGCTGATAGTCGAGGCTGTCGTACGACCAGTACATCAGCCGGCGCCGCTGGCGCGCGAGATGCAGCGTGAGCGCCACCGAGAACGCCCCGCTCGGCGGTCGCACGCCGTGATGCCGGATGCCGTCGAAGCCCTCCAGCAACCGATCGGTGCGATCGATCTCCGTCATCTTGCCGGCCAGCGACAAGCTATTGAAGTTCGGATGGCTGTAGGAGTGATTGCCCAGGCGATGCCCTTCGGCAAGCATGCGCTGCACCAGTTGCGGGTGGCCCTCGACCTTGGCACCGATCAGGAAGAACGTGGCGCGCACCTGGTGTTGCCGCAACAGATCCAGCAGGGCCGGCGTGTAATGCGGGTCGGGGCCATCGTCGAAGGTCAGGTACAGGCTCCGGGCACCGCGGGGCATGGCGGCGAGCACCACGGCGTCGGGCAACCAGTGCAGCAATCGCGTGCGCTTCAACCAGCCAATCATCTCGACCCACCGTCGGTTCCGGGCAAGCCGCGCCGGAATCGGCAGAGACCCTTACTTGCAGGCATAATTCGTCCTTGTCGTCGGTGGCTTGGTAGCTGTTCTGCCGCCACCCGATGGTGAATGCAAAGAATATCTTCATTCGGTTCCCCGACGTGGGATTCTCGCACGTCGGCAACCGCTCGGGCCGGCCAAGCCTGGTGGCAACAGGTCGGTCATGAACCTTTGGTTTGCGCTCCGGCGCCACGATTCGGCGGGGGATTCGTGCTGAAAGGATACGGCGTGGTTTATTTCGGCAACGACTGGTATGCGGAAAACCGCACCAGCAGCCATCACGTGGCCGAACGCCTGGCGCATGCCGCACCCCTGCTGTATGTCGACTCGCCCGGCCTGCGCGCGCCACAGGCCAGCGGCCGTGACCTGCGCCGCGCCTTGCGCAAATTGCGCGCGGCGCTGCGCGCGCCGGTGCCGGTCAGGCCCAACCTCTGGCATTGCACCGTGCCGCAATTGCCATTTCGCCGGGTGCCGGGCGTCGAGTGGCTCAACAAGGCCTTCGGTCGCTGGGCGGTGCGCCGCGGCATGCGCGTGCTGCAGGGGGCGAAGCCGATCTCCTGGTTCGCGGTGCCGCATCCCGGGTTCCTGGCGCAGCAACTGGGCGAGCGATTGTGCGTCTACTACTGCATCGACGACTACGCCGCCCATCCCGGCGTCGACACCGAGCTGATCGCCTCCCGCGACCTCGAACTGACCCGGCGCGCCGATCTGGTGTTCGTGGCGCCGCCGGCCCTGCTTGCCGCCAAGCAGGCGATCCACCCCGGCGCGAAGTTCTCGCCGCACGGCGTGGACGTGGCGCTGTTCGGCCAGGCGCACGATCCGGCGACGCCGGTTCCCGCCGCGGCGCAAAACCTGCCACATCCGGTGGTGGGCTACTTCGGCTCGATCCACGAATGGATCGACCTGGAGTTGATCGAATGGCTGGCGCGGGAGCGCCCGCAGTGGACGTTCCTGCTGGTGGGCCACGCCGCGGTCGACGTGTCCCGCCTGCGCGCGCTGGACAACGTCCGGCTGGTCGGCGCGCAACCCTACGTGGATCTGCCGGGCTGGGCCAAGGCGTTCGACGTCGCGATCATCCCCTACCGCCACAACCGCCAGGTCGAGAACGCCAATCCGCTGAAGCTGCGCGAGTATCTGGCGACCGGCAAGCCGGTGGTCAGCGTGAGCCAGCCCGAGATCAACAAGTTCTCGCGCTGGATCACGATCGCGGAGAACCGCGAGGCGTTCCTGCTCGGCCTGGAGCACGCCTTGAACAGCGATTCGGCCGCCGCGGCGAGCGAACGCATGGCCACCGTGGCCGACCAGACCTGGGACAACCGGGTCGACGAGGTACTGCGCGAAGTATCATCAGCGCTGGAACGACAGCAGGCATGAATCAGTGGAAACCACAGGGGACAGGATGAACGCGGGAATCGAAGGGAAGCTGCGCATTGCCATCGTGGGCGCCGGCTACGTGGCGCGCTATCACATCGCCGCCTTGCGCCGACTCGATTTCGTCGAGCTCGTCGGCATCTGCGACCTCGACACCAAGGCCGCGCAGGCATTGGCGAAAACCTTCGACATCGGCTTCGTCACCGCCGACCTCGCCGAACTCGGCACCCGGCAACCGCATGCCGTGTATGTGCTGACGCCGCCCTCCAGCCACGCCGCCCTGACGCTGCAGGCGCTCGACATGGGTTGCCACGTCTTCGTCGAGAAGCCGATGGCCGACTCGGTCGCCGAGTGCGACGCCATGATCGCCAAGGCCCGCGAAAAAGGTCTGCAATTGTCGGTCGACCACTCCGATCATTTCGACCCGGTGATCATGCAGGCGCTGGCATGGACGAAGGCCGGCAGGATCGGCGACGTGCTGGCCTTCGACGTGCTGCGCAGCTCCGATTACCCGCCGTACGCGGGCGGCCCCCTGCCCGGCATGGTCAGGCAGGGCTCGTATCCGTTTCGCGACCTCGGCGTGCACGGGCTGTACGTGCTCGAATCGTTCCTGGGGCCGATCGATCGGCTCGATGTCCACTATCGCGCCAGCAGCCGCATCACCAATCTGAAATTCGACGAATGGGACGCCCGGGCGCAATGCGCCGACGGCATCGGACGGCTGCTGCTGTCGTGGAATGTCCGCCCGATGCAGAACCGGATCATCGTGCAGGGCACCCGCGGCGTCATCGAGGCCGATCGTTTCCTGCAGATCTGCCGGATCAAGCGCGTCCTGCCCGGTCCGAAGTTCATCGGCATCGTGCTGAACGCGTTCACCAACGCCTTGCGTGATGTTGTTCGCGTGCCGTGGAACGTGCTGCGCTTCGCGACCGGCCGGCTGCGGCCCTCGCCCGGCATCCAGCATGGTGCGCAAGCCTTTGCGCGCGCCTTGCACGAAGGTTCGGCGCCGCCGATCAGCGCCGAGGACGGCCGCCGGCCGGTGGCCCTGATGGAAGCGGTGTGCGCGCAGGCGGATCGGGAACGCCGCGACGAGCTGGCCGCGCGCATCACGCCGCTGGCACCCGTCGATGCACTGGTGACGGGCGCGGCGGGTTTCCTCGGTCGCGCCGTGGTCGCCGCCCTGCGCGCGCGCGGGCAGTCGGTGCGCATCCTGGTTCGCCGCGCCGATCCGGTCGCTGCGCAGACCCCCGGCATGCAGGTCGTCGTGGGCGACCTCGGCGATCCGAACATCGTCGACCATGCGGTCGACGGCGCCCGCATTGTCTACCACGTCGGCGCAGCGATGCGTGGCGGCCCGGGCGACTTCGAGGCGGGCACGGTCTGGGGCACGCGCAATGTCGTCGAGGCCTGCCTCAAGCATGCCGTCGCGCGGCTGGTCTACGTCAGCTCGCTCAGCGTGCTTGACCACGCCGGCCGTGATCCGGCGGTGGCGATCACCGAGAACTCATCGTTCGAGCCCTGGCCCGAGCGACGCGGCGCCTACACCCAGACCAAGTTGACTGCCGAGGGCATAGTGACCGACGCGATCCGCGACCGCGCGCTGCCGGCAGTAATCCTGCGTCCCGGCCAGATCGTGGGGCCGGGGGCCGAGCGCGTCACCCCCAACGGCACGCTGGCGCTGGCCGGGCGCTGGATCGCGGTCGGTTCGGCACAGCAGACGCTGCCGCTCGTCTACGTCGACGACGTCGTCGACGGCCTGCTGCTGGCCGCCGAAGCGCCGGCAGCGACGGGCCGGATCTTCAACCTGGTCGATCCACAAGTGGTCACCCAGGGCGACTACCTGGCGAAGGTGAAGGGCAAACTGGGCGCCGAGCTGAAGCTGCTGCGCGTGCCGACCGGCGTGTTCATGCTGCTCGCCAGCGGCGTGGAGCTGTTGGGCAAGCTGCTCCATCGCGGCGTGCCGCTGACCCGCTACCGGGTACGTTCGCTGCGCCCGCTGGCCAACTTCGACATCAGCGCCGCGCGCGGCGCGCTGGGCTGGGAGCCGCGCACCGGCTTGCGACGGGGTCTCGAGCAGATGTTCGGGCAACCATCGGCCGATACCGCGACGACGCAAACGGACGGAGTCGATTCCTGAGCCCAGCGGCTAAACGCGCTCGGCGACCACCGTCTGCAGGATCCGCTCCAGCCGATCGATATTGTCGTCCCAGCGAAAACCGCGCGCGTGTTCGACGATGCGCTCGCCCTGCCAGGTGCGGGCGGTGGCGTCCAGCAAGGCGTCTGCAAGCGCGGTGGGTTCGCGTGCGGGCACCAGGATGCCGGCAAACTCCGGCAGCACTTCGGGGATCCCGCCGACCCGGCTCGCCACCACCGGCGTGCCGCAGGACATCGCTTCCAGCACCACGTTCGGTACGCCCTCGTTGTGGCTGGGCAGGCACAGCAGGTCGGCGGCGCGAAACCAGTCGCCCAGTTGGCCATGCGACACGGCACCGATCAGGCTGACCCGCTCGGCACAGCCCAGCGCGGCGGCGCGGGCCAGCAACTCGGCCCGGCACGCGCCTGCACCGGCATACACCAGGGTCGCCTGCGGCCGCTGTGCCAACATGGCGGGGAAAGCCTCGAGCAGATCGACACAGCCCTTGGTCCGCTTGAGATTGCCCACGTAGAGCAGCATCGGCCGATCGTCCGCGATACCCAGGCGCTGCCGCGCCGCATCGCGCGAACCGGGCGAGAACAACTGCTCGTCGACGCCGTTGTAAATGGTGTGCACCCGCGCCGGCTCCGCGCCGATCGCCACCGCCTTGTCGGCCAGCGCGCGACTCACCGCCACCACCGCGCCGGCGTGACGCAGGGCCGAGCGGATCTGCGGACGACGCAAGGCGGCTTCGGCCGTCACGTTCAGATCGCTGCCATGCACCTTGACCACATAGGGAATGCCCAGCCACCGCGCCAGCCAGCCGGAGGCCACCGCATCCGGATAGGCCCAGCTGGCCAGGATCGCGTCGTATTTTTCCGCGCGCAGGCGGCGACCGTGTTGCAGCATCAGCGAGGCAAACCAGCAGCCGGCGTGCAGCGCGCGTCCGATCCCGGGCGGAAACACGAAGACGAAGTGATCCCGGCGCAGGCCGGCCACCTCGACCTGGCCGCGCACGCCAGCCAGCCGTTCGCGAAAATCCACCGCGGTCAGCACGTGCACCTCGTGGCGTTGGCCGAGGCGCTCAAATTGCTGTCGGTTGAACGTGCCGCGCAGCGGATCCCACGGGGTCGGAAACAGGTTGGTGGTCACCAGAAGTTTCAAGCGCGTCGCCTCACTTCGCCGCGTCGCGGTAAAGCGCGGCATAGCGGGCCGCCATGCTTTCCAGCGAGCCTTCGGCCTCCACCCACGCGCGCGCCTGTGCGCCGAGCGCCCAAGCGGACGAGGGCGCTTCCAGCAAGGCGATCATCGCGCCGGCCAGGGCCGCCGGATCACCGGCCGGGACGAGCCGCCCGCTGATCCCGTCGCGCACGATCTCGCCGTTGCCACCCACCGCGGTGGCGACGATCGGCAGCGCGCTGGCGCAGGCTTCCAGCAAGGCCATCGAATAACCTTCGCTCAACGAGGACAAGGCGAACAGGTCGAGCCCCGGCAGCAAGTCGCGCACGTCGCTGCGGTCTCCCAGCAACAGAACCCTCTCACCTACTCCCTCGGCAGCGGCGCATTGCTCCAGCTCGGCGCGCAGCTCGCCGTCGCCGATCAGCACCAGCACGGCGTCGGCGACCTGGCGCTGCACCGCGCCGAAAGCCCGGATCAGGCTGGCCTGATCCTTGGTCCAGTTGAGCCGGCCGACGTTGCCGATGAGGCGTGTCTGCGGCGTCAGCCCCAGCGCTTGCCGCACGCGCAAGCGATGCTCGGCCGAAGCCGGCTGGAACTGCTCCACCCGAATGCCGTTGGGCACCACCCGGGCCTTCTCCGGCGGCACGATGCCGCGGCGCACCGCATCGTCGCGCGCGGCCACGCACACGGTGGCCACGGCATCGGTGCGCGCCAGCGCCCATCGATACAGCCACTCGCGACGACCGGAACCTCGATTCGCGCCCATGCCGTGACGGGTGTTGAGCACCCGCCGGATGGCCAGGCCACGACTGGCCCAGACCGCGTGATAGTGCGCCACCGCGTTGTGGGTGTGCAGCACCTCTGCGGCGTGCGCGGACAGCGCCCGCCGCAGCCGCGTCAGGGCGCGCAGATCCACGCCGCGACGCTTGCCGCAGGCCAGCACCGGAACGCCCTGTTCGGCCAGCTCGTGCGCCAGCGCGCCCGCTTCGAACAGGCAAACCACCCGGCACGCGTGCCCCTGCCGCTGCTGCATCGTCACCAGATCGATCACCATGCGCTCGAGACCGCCGCGATTGAGATTCTCGACGACGTGGACGATGTTCATGCCGCAGGCGTGGCCGGCAGTTCGGAAATGCAGACGCGCCACTTGCCGCTGGGCGTCAGCGGGATCTCGTCGACGAAATGGCAGCGCAGTTCAAGGCTGTCGCCGACCACCTTGGCCAGTTCGCGGCGGATGTACGACAGCGACGATTCGTCGAAACCGGCACCGCGCACCAGCGACAAGTCGAGTCGATCCAGCTGGCGCTGCACAACTTGGAAACGCAGCAGCCCCGGCACGTCCTTGAGCATGTGCGGAAAGAACTCGCCGGGCAGCACATGGCCGGCCGGCGTGCGGATGGCATCGAGCAGGCGGCCGTCGACACGCTGCAGCAAGGGCAGCCCGCGCCCGCAACTGCAGGCATGGCTGCTCGCCGTGGCGACGTCGCCGTTGAGGTAGCGCACGAACGGCATGCCGTAGTTGAACAAGTCGGTGATCACCACCTCGCCGGGCTGCTCGCCGGACGCATGCGCCGGCCGCTGCAGCTCGACCACCAGGTGATCCGCATTCACGTGCAGGCCTTCGCGCCGTTCGCATTCGGAGGCGATCAGCATGAACTCGCGGCATCCGTAGGTGTTGTAGGCGGGGCAGCCGAAGGCCTGTTCGATGATCTCGCGCTGGAACTCGTGCAGGGCTTCGGCCGCGCCGATGATCGACTGCGGCGCATGGATCCTGCGCCCCTGCGCGATCAGCCATTGCGCCAGCCGCACCAGCGGACCGACATAGCCCACGATGACCTGCGGCCGGTAGCGATCGATCGCATCGGCGAAGCCGGCCATGTTGGCCTCGGTCATGTTGAAGCTGTTCAGCACGTGGCGGGCGAAGGCCGCGTTGTACACGCGGTCCTTGAACTGCTGCAGCCGGCTCGGCTCGCCGACCGCCCCGCCCCACAGGAACAGCGTGCGCCGGCCCATGCGCGAGCCGGCCCAGTCGTAGCCGCGCCACATCACCGCAGTGCGTCGCTCATAGCTCTCGCGCGTATAGCCGAAGCGCATCGGGTCGCCGGTCGAGCCGCCGGTGGCCTTGTACAGCAGGCGCTCGCGCCAGGAATCCGCCTTCAGCTCGTCGAAGTGCTGGCGAATATCCGCCTTGGTCAGCAGCGGCAGCCGCGCGTAGTCGTCCAGGTTGCGAATGTCCGCCGCGGTGATGCCCAACTCGCGCCAGCGTCGTCGATAGTACGGAACCTCGCGCTCGCAGTGCTCCAGCAAACGCTGCAGACGCTGCCATTGCAGCGTGGCGATCTGCTCGGGCGCCAGCCACTGATCCCGCTGGTAGTCGGCCAGGTGGGACAAGGTGTGCCGACGCAGCAGGCCGCTTTCCCATGCCGGGTAGAGCACGCGACTGAATGCCTTCTCGTACCAGGATGCTTTCATGGCTCCCCCCACGCGCGCGCGCCGGCCCAGTCGAGCAGGCGGCCAAACAGGCGCGGACGGCCGGCTGCATACCGCTCGTGCAGGCCTTGCAATTGTACGATGTCGGCGCGGCTCCAGCATTGCAGCACCAGGGTCAGCAGCAGGTAGGTTCCACTCAACACGGCAGCGCCAAGTAGCAGGGTCGGTATCGGCGCCAGCTGCAGCGTACGTACCAGCGCGGCGAGACCGGCTGCCAGCGCCGCGGCCAGCACGATGCGCAACAGGCGCAGCCACTCCAGTTGCACTCCGCTGATACGCACGGCGATGGTCAGGTATGAGGTCGCGATGACGAGCAACTCGATCACGATGGCGGCCACCGAACCGTACAGCCCGAAGCGCGTGATCAGCACGAAATCGAGCAGCATCTTGAGCGCGCCCAACGCAATCGTGAGGATCAGCACAACGTGCTGCCTGTCCGCGCTGACCAGCAGGCTGGTGGCGCCCTGGATCAGCGTGCCCATGGCGCAGGCGAACAGGCACCAGGCGAATACCGGTGCCGCGGTGGCGTATGACGCGCCGTACAGCAGGGCGATGACCGGGCCGGAAAAGGTGCCGCCAAAGGCCACCACAGGCGCCGCCAGCAAGGCGAGATAACTGGTGACGGCGACGAAGCGCCGTCCGCCAGCCTCGCGCCCCTGACTCTGCGCCTTGGCCATCATCGGCAACAGGACGGCGCCGAACACGCCGGGCACCAGCAACATGATTCCCGTCGCCAGCTGGTAGGCCACCTTGAAGTAGCCCGCGGAGGCGGCGCTGTCGAACATGTTGAGGAACAGGATCTCCACGTCGCTGGCGATCAGAAAGCCGACGATGATCGTCACCGACACGATGCGCAGATGTCGGCGAACCCGCTGCTGCAACTGGTCGGGTACGGCATGGTGGTTCGCATGCGGCGCCAGCAGCCGGCGTGCCTGGTGACGCGACGTCAGCAGGAACACGGCACTCGAAATCAGGTACACCACCAGAAACCAGAATATCGACGCTCCCAGCAGCATCGCCGTGATCACCATCAGCAGATTCAGCGGCGCCGACAGCATGCTCACCTTCGCGGTGGCATCGAACGCCTCGAAGCCCTTGGCGATCGCGATGTTGAACATGTAGGGCGCGCGCATCGCCACCGCCGCGGCCAGCATCGCGAACTCGGTGACTCCCATTTCGGCAGCAAAGCGTTCGCCGAACAGCAGGTACAGCACCAGGGCCAACCCCATCACGATCAGCAGATGCCACACCTGCATCCGCCGCAGATAGGCCAGTACCGGCACGATCAGGTGTTCCTGCTGCGATCCCCGCAACTCGGCGACGAACTTGATCACTCCCGTGGTGACCCCCGAGTTCGTGGCCACCACGCCCACCGCGGCGAACCAGATGAACAGGCCGTAGATGCCATAGTGATCCGGGCCCAGTTGCCGGGCGATGAGGATCGCCGCCAGCATGCCAAGCGAGTACTCGACATAGATCCCGACCGAGGAAAACAACGTGTTGCGCAAGGCGCTGCTGCGAGTGCTCATGTGCCGATCAGCATCAGGGTGGTGATGACGTACAACGCCATGATGCTGCCCACGGACACCATCATCCAGCGTAGCCAGTGGTCGGACAGCCGGAGCATCGGCAACTCCGGCCAGCGCTGTCGCATCCCCAGATAGTGACCGACCACCACCGCGATCAGCAGGTACATCACCACGGTGTAGCTGCGGCTGAGAAAGAATGCGGCGGCAAACAGGCCGTACTGCGACAGCAGCAAGGTGAACGCCATGCTGCGTTCGCCCTGCAACAGGCGTTCCTGGTCGGGGGCAGCGACCGCATCGGGCTGGTATCGCATGACGTTCACCATCATCCAGAAACCATAAACGACGAACGCCAGCCACAGGGTGTAGCCGACGAACCCGGTTTCGGCCAGCACCAGTACCCAGGAGTTGTGCGCGGTCAGCTGATTGTAATCGGTGAAGTTGCCGGGCCCGACGCCAAGCAAGGGATTCGAAAAGAACATGTGGATACCTTCATACCAGGCATCCACCCGCCCGAAGGCGGAGGATTCGTCGGGATCCAGCTCCTGCATGCGCGAGGACAGCAAGCGCATGACCAGCAGCCCCGCCACGCCGAGGACACCGGCGGTGAACATGCCGCGACGCCGCCAGATGAAGATGCCGCCCACCACCAGCACCGCGAGCATGGCACCGCGCGAATTGGTCAGGTAGATCCCGTACAGCAGCAGAGCCGCGGCAGTCAGCCACAAAACGCGACGCAGGAAACCGCCAAGACCGCTGAGGAAAATGGCCATGGGCAGCGTCGCCACGAACAGCAAACCGAGATCGTTGGGGTCGTTGAAGATCCCCACGTAGCGAACGCGCCCATCCTCGCCGATGGTCATGCCCGTCCAGCCTACCCCGGTGTTCGCCTGCTGGATGCTGTGCGCGGCGAGCACGGCCGCACAGAGCACGAACACGGTCATGGCGATGGTCACATGGCGCTGGGTGGTGCAGGCCGCCGCCAAGACGAAGAACGCAATGACGATCGGGCCGAAACGCACGAGGAATTCAATCGCGCCGCCGGCCCAGTGGTTGGCGACCATCGAGACCATGCCGACCAGCAGGAACACCGGAAGCAGCAAGAACTGCGGAGCGTCGAGGCGCTTCTTGCCGCTGATCGCCCATGCCAGAAACGCCAGGCCGAGTACTCCCGGCAACAGCGGAATGCCGGTCAGCGCGGGCAAGTAGTCCTGCGGTCGAACGATGGTGAGCGCGAGATAGAGGAGACTTAGTATGAACATTCGGCTTGATCAGGATCGAGCGCATGACTCGGAATGAAGTGACCCAGCCAGTCGATCGAGATCGGCTTTGCATCCAGCCAGCCCGGCTCCATGTTGCGTTTGATCACGGGCCCGCGCAATGCATCGCGCACCAACCTTCGAACGTGCGGCACGTCGTCGTGACGCCGATCAACCGATGTTCTGCCCGGGAGTCGTGATGCACGGCGATGCCGCCGCGACATGTCGCGATAGTACCAGCCGCCGATGTGCGGTATCAGGTCATTCCTGCTGCCTGTCACGCGGCACACCCCTGCATCTTCTCGTCGGTCGAACACCTCAACGCCGTCCCAGACGCTTGCGCAAGCGCGACCACAGGGAGTCTTCCGAGGTCGACACCGAACGATCCCTGGGCAGCTCCACGGCCAATGATGCCAGCGTACCGGTGACGATATTCAGGAGTCGCAGGCTCACCGCGGTCTCCTTTCTGACCCGGGTGGCAAACTCGACCGCCAGCATGGAATGCCCACCCAGGTCGAGGAAGTTGTCGCTGCGACGGATATCCTGCACACCGATCAGTTCGCGCCAGATGTTGGCAAGGTAAAGCTCGCGCGGGTCGGTCATGGTTTCCGCGGTTGCCGTGGGTTCCGTTGGTGCCGATCTGGACTCCGCGACGGCGACGGCAGCCGCCGGCATCGGCAACGCCTTGCGATCGATCTTGCCGTTCGGCGTCTTCGGTAGCTCCACCAGCGCCTCGATGTGCTGCGGCAGCATGTAGCCGGGCAGGCGCTGACGCAAATGCTCGCGCAACGCCCGCGCAGTCGTCTCGATGTCCCCGTCAATCGCCACGTACAGCACCATGCGCGCGTCGTTGGCGCCAAACTGGCGCAGCACCACCACCGATTCGCGCACGACCGGGTAACTGTCGGCCACGGCCTCGATGTCGCCCGGCTCGATGCGAAAACCGCGAACCTTGATCTGGTGGTCGGCGCGGCCATGGAAGTACAGGACGCCATCACGCCAGGTGCCGAGATCGCCGGTGCGGTACATGCGTGCCGCGCCGCCGGCAAAGGGATCGTCGACGAAGCGTTCGGCGGTGAGCTCGGGCTGGAACAGATAACCCGCGGCAACGCCATCGCCTGCGATCCATATTTCCCCGATGACGCCCGGCGGCAGCGGGCGGAGGCGGGCGTCCAGCACATAAACCTGCGTGTTGGCGATCGGCCTGCCCAGCGGCACCACGTTGATGCCCGGCTTGATCCGCGCCACGGTGGACCAGATCGTCGTCTCGGTGGGACCGTACAGGTTCCAGAACTCGCGGCAACGCCCGGCCATGCTGTTGGCGACCACCAGCGGCAGCGCCTCACCACCGACAAACAGGCTCAGCTGATGCACGGCGCGGTCCTGTCCGGTGTCCTGCAGCAGGCGCAACATGGACGGCGTGGTCTGCAGCACATTGCAGCCGCTGCGATCGATCAGCTCCCACATCTGGTGCGGCTCGTGCTGCTCCTCGTCGGTGGCGATCACCATGCGCCCGCCCACGATCAGCGGCAGGTACAGCTCCAGCCCGGCGATGTCGAAGGACAGCGTGGTGGCCGCGCACAACGTGTCATTCTCGGTGAAACCCGGCTCACGCGCCATGCTCAGCAGGAAGTTGACCAGGTTGCGATGCAGGATGCCGACGCCCTTGGGCTTGCCAGTGGAGCCGGAGGTGTACAGCACGTAGGCGGTATCGTCGCCGCGTACCTCCGGCAAGCCTGCGGGGCCAGCAGGCTCCGCCGCCAGCGCGTCCACACCGAGCAGTTCACGCCCTTGGGCAACCGCCGAAGGCAACAGCCCGGCGTCGGTGACCAGCACATGGCGCAGGCGTGAATGCTCGGCCATGTACTGCAGGCGTTCGGGCGGAAAGGTCGGATCCAGCGGCACGTAGGCGGCGCCGCTGCGCAGCACGCCGAGCACGGCCACCAGCATCGACAGGCTGCGCGGCACGCACACGCCGATGCGGTCGCCCCGACCGAGGTCACGGCGCCCCAGCGCCGCCGCCAAGCTGCGGCTGGCGCGATCAAGGCCGGCGTAGTCGATCCGCTCGCCTCCGCACTCCGCCGCGATCCGCTGCGGCGTCCTGGCCATCTGCGCCTCGATCAGCGTCGGCAGGCCCTGGCTGCGGTCGTAGTCCATCGCCGTCGCGTTCCAGCCCTGCAGCAGCTGTTGGCGCTCGGCGGCGTCCATCAATTCGAATTCGCCGAGCGTGGTATCCGGTTTCGCCACCGCCTGCGCCAGTATCTGCTTGAGATAGCCGGCCCAGCGCGCCGCGCTGGAGGCATCGAAGATGTCGGTGTCATAGGTGAGCCCACCCGCCAAGCCGTGGCCATGTTCGATGAACCACAGGCCGACGTCGTCGGCCGCGCCATGCTGGAACAGCGGGATGTTCTGATGCGCGAGATCGCCCCAATGGTCGGGGCGCAAGCGCACATCCTGGAACGAGAACATGGCCTGGCTGATCGGCGGCCGGCTGTCGTCGCGGCGAACATCGAGTTCGGTTATCAGGTGATCGAACGGCACATCGGGATAGGCGAATGCATCGAGCACCACGCTGCGCATCTTGCGCACCACCTCGATGAAAGACATCCCGGGATCCAGCTGCGCCCTGAGCGGCAACGCATTGGCGAAATAGCCCATCACCCGCTCGAGCTCCGCCGTGTCGCGTCCGCGCACCTGGGTAGTCACGATCAGGTCGTGCTGGCCGCTCAAGCGTTGCAACAGCACGTACCAGGCGCCCAGCAGCACCATGAACAGGGTGGACTGCGCCTGCTGGCCCAACTGGTGCAATGCCGTCTGCTGCGCGGCCGGCAGATGGATCCATTCGGTGGCGCCGGCACCCGTCATGCGTGGCGGGCGCGGGCGATCGAGCGGCAGTTCGAGCGGTTCGAGCTTGCCGGCCAGATGCTGTCGCCAATGATCCAGCTGGCGCTCCAGCTCCTCGCCGCGCATCCATTGCCCGTGCCATGCGGCGAAATCGCCGTATTCGACGCTCAGCGGTGCCAGCGGCGTGGGCCGGCCGGCGCAGAACGCGCCATACAGGCTGGACATTTCCTCGTACAGCAGGTCGAACGACCAGCCGTCCCAGATGATGTGATGCACCGCGAAATAGAACACGTGCTCCTCGGCGCCGAGCCGGAACAGACGCGCGCGGAACAGCGGCGGCCTGGCCAGGTCGAACGGTTCGGCGGTCAACTCGTCGAGGCGTCGCGCCAGCGTCGTTTCGCGCTCGTCGTCGGGCAATCCGGACAGGTCCTCCAGCGGCAACTCGAAGGCGAGCTCGGCATGGATGCGCTGGATGGCGGTTTTGTCGCCCGGCTCGATCGAGGTGCGCAAGGTCGGCTGGCGCCGCACCAGTTCGCGCAGCGCCTGCTCGAACGCGGCCTCGTTCATCGCGCCACGCAAACGGTGCGCGGATGGCGCGTTGTAGACCACCCGGCCGGGATGGATCTGCTCCAGATACCACATCCGTTGCTGATTCAGCGAAACCGGCGCGACAGTCCGGTCGGCCAGTCGCGGGATGGATCGCGGCATGCCGTGCGAAGGCGCGCCATCGGTCTGCACGGCGCGAATGGCCGCTGCCATCAAGGCCACCGTCGGCGCATCGAAGACGCTGCGCAACGGCAGTCCGAGCTCAAGCTCGCGATTGAGCCGCGCGACCAGCCGCGCGGCCAGCAGCGAATGGCCGCCGCGCTCGAAGAAGTTGTCGTGCACGCCCAAGCCGGCACTGCCGAGCACGTCCGCCATCGCCGTCGCCACTTGCTGTTCCAGCTCGTCGCGCGCCGCCACCCGGGCGACCGGGCCGGCGCCCGTATCCAGCGGCGGCGGCAACCGGCCGCGGTCCAGCTTGCCGTTGGGCAGCAGGGGAATCGCATCCAGCAGCATGAAGTGCTGGGGAATCATGTAGTCGGGCAGCAACTCGCGCAGTGCTCCGCGCAGCGATGCCTCGTCCACCGCCGCCGCAGACGCGGCGACCAGATAGGCCACCAGGCGGGCGTCGCCGGCGCGGTCCTCGCGCACGATCACCAGCGCGCGGGCGATCTCCGGCCGACTGAGCAGGTGCGCCTCGATCTCGCCCGGTTCGATGCGGTAGCCGCGCAGCTTGATCTGGAAATCGACCCGGCCCAGATGTTCGATGTTGCCGTTGGCCAGCCAGCGGCCGCGATCGCCGGTGCGATACAGGCGCGCGTCGGCCTGTCCCGCATACGGATCGACGACGAAGCGCTCGGCGGTCAGCTGCGGCCGGTCGAGATAGCCCAGCGCCACGCTGCATCCGCCGATCCACAGTTCGCCCGGCACGCCCGGCGGACACAGCTGGCCTTGCTCGTCGCGTATCCACACGCTGGTATTGGCGACCGGACGGCCGATCACGATGCCGTCCCGCGGGTTCTGCACTTTCCAGAACGTCGCATACACGGTGGCCTCGGTCGGGCCATAGCCGTTCCACACTTCGCCGCAGCGCGCCAGCAGGGCTTCGGCGAGGTTCAGCGACAGCGGCTCGCCGCCGGAAATCGCCTTGAAACCGGGGTGCCCCTGCCAGCCCGACTCCAGCAGCAGCCGCCAGCCCGATGGTGTCGCCTGCAGTACCGTCGCCGCGCTGGCTTCCACCAGCGCGCGCAGCGCCACGCCGTCACGCACCTCATCGCGACTGGCCAGGATCACCTGGGCGCCCACGCACAGCGGCAACAGCAATTCCATGAACGCGATGTCGAACGACAGCGTGGTCACCGCCACCAGCCGATCCTCCGCCGCGAGGCCCGGCGCGCGTTGCATCGCGGCCAGAAAATTGGCAGTGGCCCGATGCGGCACCAGCACGCCCTTGGGCTGGCCGGTGGAACCGGAGGTATAGATCACGTAGGCCACCGCATCGGGCGTGGCCGCCTCGGCATCGCGGCCCAGCCGGGCAGCCGGCAAGGCCGCCAGTTCCGCCTCGAGCCGGTCCAGTTCCAGCACCGGTCGGCCACGCAGATCGAACCGGTCGGCATGGGCGCTGTGGGTAAGCAAGGCGGCGAGACCGGCGTCGCCGACCATATAGGTCAGGCGTTCGGTAGGGAAAGCCGGGTCCAGCGGCACGTAGCCGGCGCCGCTCTTGAGCACGCCGAGCAGCGCCGCCAGCATGTCGGCGTCGCGGTCCAGCGCGATGCCGACCAGCGCGCCGCGATGCACGCCGCGGGCACGCAGGCAATGCGCGATGCGGTTGGCGCGCGCCTCCAGCTCGGCGTAGGTCAGCGCCGTTGCGCCGGCGCGCACGGCGATGCGCGTCGGCGCGCGATCGCACTGCGCCTCGAACGCTTCGTGGGCGCGCTGCTCGATGTCGAAGGGGGTGGCAGGCGGCTGCAACGCCTGCAGTTCGGCGCGCCCGGCGGCATCGACCAGCGGCAGCTCGCCCAGCGCAAGCTGCGGCTGCGCCACCGCAGCGCGCAACAAGGTCTCGTACGCGCGCAGCCAGCGGCGCACCGTGTCGGCATCGAACAGGTCGCGGTTGTACTGGCACTCCAGGCGCAATTGCCCGTGCTCCTGCACCGCATTGATCGACAGCTCGAAATTCTCGAACGAGCGCGCCGTGCCGGCGAACGTCAGCGCCAGGCCGGGGAACGTCGCGCTTTCGTGATCCAGCGCCTGGTCGATGTTGAACAGCACGCTGACCAGCGGCAATCGACTCGCATCGCGCTCGACCCCGAGCTTCTTCAACAGGCTGCCAAACGTGCACTGCTGATGCTCGAGTCCGTCCAGCAAGGTGGCGGCGGCCGCGCCAAGCAGTTGCGTGAACGGCGCCGCCGGATCGGGCGCAAACCGCAACGGCAGCAGGTTGACGCCATGCCCGACCAGATGGTCGTGGCCGTCGATCGCCTGCGCCGCGGCCGGGATGCCGATCACCACCTCGGCGTGGCCGGCGATCCGCGCCAGGGTCGCCGCGAAGCTGCCGAGCAAGGTCGCGAAGACGCTGGCGCCATGCTGCGCGCCGGCACTCCTGATCGCCGACATCAAGGCCACCTCGAACACGTGATCCACGCGCCCCGACGCAAAAGTGCGCAGCGCCGGGCGCGGATGGTCGGCCGGCAGATCGAGCACGGGGATCGAATCGGCGTAACAACTCCGCCAATACGCTTCGTCCTCGATGTGCGCGTGCTGCTCCGAGCCGCGCGCCTGCAGCAGCGCAAAGTCGGCGAACGAATCGGCCGCCGGCAACGGTGCGGGGGCCACGCCGGTGCGCTCGGCATACAACGCCGCCAGTTCGCGCACGATCACCCACCACGACCAGCCGTCGCAGACGATGTGGTGCGCGGTCAGGATCAGCACGTGGTCGTCGCCGGCGCAGGCCACCAGCTCGGCGCGAAACAACGGGCCGTGCTCCAGGTCAAACGGGGTTTCCACGGCGTGCCGCAGGCGCGCGTCCAGCGCCGCCGCGCGCCCGGCGGGCGCAAGCGGGGCGAGATCGGTTTCCGGCATCGCCAGCGACAAGCCATCCAGCACGCAGAAGGTTTCGCCATCCGGGCCGAACGTGGCGCGAAGTGCATCGTGCCGACCGACCAGATCCTGCAGCGCCGCGTGCAGCGCACCGCGATCGAGCGTGCCGTGCAGGCGCAGGCCCGCCGATTCGTTGTACGCCAGCGAGGCTTCGGCGCTGAGCTTGGCCGCCAGCCAGATCTCGCGTTGCGGCTCCGTGCTCGGCACCACGCGGGTCAGCGCGCCGGCGTCGAACGGGTCGTAATCCACCGCGCTCAAGGCGCCGTGCTCACCGCGGTCGTGCGTGCTCATGCGCCCACCTTCATGTATTTACCGGGTTGCGCGGGATTGGGCACGAACCAGCACGGCCGGCCATCCGGTTCCCGGCCGAGCCGGGCGCCCGGCAGCGGGGGCCGGCTCGGATCCATCACCGTGCGCGAGGTGGCCACGCTGCGCGGCAGGAACTCGGCCTCCTGCAGCTCCAGCACGGAATCCTTGTAGGCCTGGGTGATCTGCCGGAAATCCGCCTCGCTGTGCGCGGTGGTGAAGAAGCACGGGAAATTGTCGAGGATGTGCACGCCGCGACTGCGCATCATCGCGAACAGCAGATCCTGCAGCGGGTGATCCTCCAGGAACTGGGTTCGCCACACCGACGCGAAGTGCTTGATCGCGATGGGCGCGCCGACTTCGTCGCAGAATGCGTTGAGCTCGGCCACCATCGCGGACGTGCGCGCGTTCAGGCGCTCCTGCAAGCCGGCGCCCTGCTCCTTGATGTGTTGCAGGCTCGCCCTGGCCGCGGCCAGCGCCAGCGGGTGGCGCACGAAGGTGCCGGCGAAATAGGTGACCCCCACGGTCGGCACCGAGTCGTCGCCGAACTGCCAGGCGCCGCCGTCGAGCGCATCCATGAACTCGCGTTTGCCGGCGATCACGCCGATCGGATAGCCGCCGCCCACCACCTTGCCGTAGGTGGCCAGGTCGGCCTGGATCCCGAACAGGGCCTGGGTGCCGCCCGGATGGGCACGGAAGCCGGTGACGATTTCGTCGAAGATGCACAGGCTGCCGGTCGCGGCGGTGATCGCGCGTACTTCGCGCAAAAATTCCACCGGCTGGAAATCGGGGCGCCGGCTCTGCACCGGCTCGATCAGCACGGCCGCCAGTTCGTGCGCGCGTTCGCGGATGATCTGCAACGACTCGGGCGTGCCGTAATCGAGCACGATCACGTTCTCGGCGGTGTTGCGCATGATCCCCGGCGCCGCCGGCACCGCGCGCAGTTTCTTCGTGCCGCGCACGATCATCTCGTCGATGATGCCGTGATAGGAGCCGCTGAACAGCACCACGGTGCTGCGCCCGGTCACCGTGCGGGCGATGCGCAGCGCGCCCAGCACCGCCTCCGAGCCGGTGTTGCACAGCGCCGCGCGATCATGCCCGGTGATCTCGCAGATCAGTCGCGCCACGTCGCCGGAGAGCGGATGTTGCGGGCCGATCTCGTAGCCCAGGTCGAGCTGGCGGCGGATCGCCTCCATCACGAAATCCGGCTGCCAGCCGAACAGGCTCATGCCGAAACCGTTCAGTGCATCGACGTACTCGTTGCCATCCAGGTCCCACAAGCGGGAGCCCCTGGAGCGGCCGATCACGATCTGGTAGACGATCTCCTTGAGCATCGGCCTGAAGCCGTTGACCACGCGCGGATCGGCCATGTGCGGCCGCTCGGCCTCCGTGTACTCCTTGGATTTTCGAGTGCGGGCGACATAGCGCTGGATGAATTGGTCGAGCCTGGCCTGCTGCCGCGCCGTCAGTTGCAGGTCGCCCGCGGTGTTGATCCGGGCGATGGCGCCGAACGCCTTCTTGACGTCGTATTTCGTGTGCGCGAGCGCGGTCTCCTCATCCACCGCCGCCGGTGCGACCGGCGCCACCACTGCCGCGGGCAGCGCGGGCAGGCTCGCCGCCGGCGCCGCGAGCGCACCTGTCGGCGGATTCGGGTTGCCCGCCAACAGCGCCAACTGCTGCGCCATCAACTGCATCTGCTGCGCGATCACCTGCTGCACGTAATCCGTATTCATGTCACTCCCCGATATCGATCCCGTAGCCGCCCATGCCGAGGGAGCCGGCGGCAATGCCGCGCCCGCGGGCGCCCGCACCGCAGCGGCCGCGACCGCCGCGGCCGGCAATTGTGCGTCCAGCAAGTCGGCCAGTTGCGCCAGGCTCGAGGCGTCGGTCATCAACTGCCGGAACGTGATCTTGACCGCAAACAACCTGGACAGATGCAGCGCCATCTGGGTCAGCATCAGGCTGTCCAGGCCCAGCTCGATGAAGTGCGCGGCGGCGTCGGCATCGGCCAGATCGACGCCAGCCACGTCCTCGAACGCCGCCTTCAACTGAACGATCAATTGCGGGCGGCGATCCCCGGCGGCAAGGGCGGGCGCAATCGGCATGACAGGTTTCTCGCTGCAAGGTGGCACGGCAACCAGCACGGGCGTCAACGGCGTCACCGCGGGAGCGCGGACGGCGGCCGCCTCGACCCAGCAACGCTGGCGTTCGAAGGGATAGGTGGGCAGGCACAAGCGGCGGCGGTGGCGACGATCGAGTCGATTGGGCGCGATCGCCACGCCGCGACACCATAGCTGGCCGGCCGCCAGACGGAAGCTGGCCAGCTCGGCGGCCGCCGTGTCGGCCAGCGTCGCGAGCGCGGACACCGGCACGCGCTGGGTGCCCAGCCGCTGTCGCGCCAGCGAACTCAACGTGGATCGCGGCCCGACCTCCAGCAACACGCGCGCCGGCGCAGCAAGCAATTGGCCCAGCGCGCCGGCGAAGCGCACCGGCTGGCGCAAGTGGTTGGCCCAGTAATCCGGCGAAACCGCCTCGTCGGCGCCGATCCAGTCGCCGCTGAGCGTGGACACCCACGGCAGCTGCGGCGCGCGGCGGGTTACCGCCGCCACTTCCGCGCGGAACGGTGCGACGACCGGTTCCATCTGCGCCGAGTGGAACGCATGCGAGGTCTGCAGCAGGCGGCAGGCAACGCCGTCGGCATCGAGCGCCGCCTGGAACGCGGCGATGGCCGCGTGCGGCCCGGCCACGACGCAGGCCGCAGGCGCGTTCTCCACCGCGAGCGACAAATCCGCGGGCAGACGCGCCTGCAGCGCCGCCCACGGCAAACGCACCGACAACATGGCGCCGCCCGGCTGCGCTTGCATCAGCGCCCCGCGGCGCGCCACCAGATGCAGGGCGTCACGCAGTTCGAACACGCCCGCCAGGGTCGCCGCGACGAACTCGCCGATGCTGTGGCCGACCAGCGCAGCCGGCGCGATACCCAGGCTCAACCACAGCCGGGCCAGCGCGTATTCGATCGCGAAGATCGCCGGCTGCATCACCGCGGTCGGCAGCAGGGCGTCGGCATCGTCGCCGAACATGCGTTCGCGCAGGTCGAAACCCAGCTCCTCGCGCAGCAGCCCGGCGCATTCGTCGAGCGCGTCGCGGAAGGCCGGCTCGCCGACATGCAGCGCGCGCCCCATGCCGGCGTATTGCGCACCCTGGCCGGGAAACATGAATACCACGTCGCTGGCCCGTGCCGGCAGGCCGCCCGCCGCCGCCCGCGCGGTGTCGGCACTGGCGAGCTGCGCCACGGCAGCGTCCACGTCGTCGGCCACCAGCGCCAACCGATGCGCGAATGCCTTGCGGCCCACGCCGAGCGTCCACGCCACATCCGCCAGGTTCGCCCCGGGCTCCTCGCGCAGGTGCGAAGCGAGGCGCGTGGCCGCCAGCGCCAGCGCCGCGGGCGTACGCGCCGACAGTTGCAGCAACTGCGGCCCGACGGCCGCCGTCGACGCCGGTCGCGGCGGCGCTTCCTCGAGGATCACGTGTGCATTGGTGCCGCCTACGCCGAACGAACTGACACCGGCACGCCGCGGGCCATCCCCGGCCTCCCACTCGTTCAACTGCGCGTTGACCACGAACGGCGAACCGGCGAAGTCGATCGACGGGTTCGGCGCGTGGTAATGCAAGGTGGGCGGAATCTGGTGCTCGCGCAGCGCGAGCGCGGTCTTGATCACGCCCGCCACGCCAGCGGCGATCACCATGTGCCCGACATTGCTCTTCAGCGAAGCGATGCGGCAAAAACCGCGGTCCGTGGTGTTCTGGCGGAACGCGCTGACGAGGCCCTCCAGCTCGATCGGGTCGCCGATCGGCGTGGCGGTGCCGTGCGTCTCCACATACGAGATGCTGCGTGCGTCGACGCCGGCGTCGGCCAGCGCCATCGCGATCACCGCCGCCTGCCCGGCGCTGCTCGGCGCCATGAAGCTGGCCTTGCCGCCGCCGTCGTTGTTGACCGCGCCGCCACGGATCAGCGCATGAATCGGGTTGCCGTCGGCCAGCGCGTCGGATTGGCGCTTGAGCAACACGACGCCCGCGCCATCGCTGAACACGGTGCCGCCGGCCTGGGCATCGAAGCTGCGCGTGTGGCCGTCCGGCGACAGCATGGTGCCCTCTTGCGCGAGGTAACCGCTGCGCGGCGGGCAGGTGATCGACGCGCCGCCCGCCAGCGCCATCGTGCAGCGCCCAGCGCGCAACGCATCGACCGCCTGGCAGATCGCCACCAGCGACGTGGAGCACGCGGTGTTCATGCTGATCGCCGGTCCGGTGAGGTTGAGCCGATGCGCGACGTGGGTCGCCATGTAATCCTTCTCGTTGGCCAGCATCACCTGGAACGCGCCCAGCTTGTCGACCAGATCCGGGTGCGCGGCGAGATGGCGCTGGAAGTAGGTCGCGTTGTGCATGCCGGCAAACACGCCCACTGGCGCGTCGTGCACATCCGGCACATGGCCGCCGCGTTCCAGGCACTCCCAGCACAGCTCCAGAAAAATCCGTTGCTGCGGATCCATCAGCTCCGCCTCGCGCGGCGGAATGCCGAAAAACGCGGCGTCGAACATCTCCACGCCGTCGATCACGCCACGCGCACGCACGTAGGCGGGGTCGTCGCGCAAGCTGGCCGGGATGGACGAGTCGAGCTCGGCCGGCTCGAAGCGGGTGATCGACTCGCGCCCGGCGCACAGGTTCTGCCAGAACGCCTCGACGTCGTCCGCGCCCGGGAACCGCACGGCCATCGCGATGATGGCAATCGGCTCGTCATCGGCGACCTGCCGACCGCGCGCCATGCGCGCGCCGGCAGGACCGCCTTCGGCCCGTCCCTCGATGATCGCCGCCAGGCCAGCCGGCGTCGGCGCAGCGAAGAAATGCGTGATCGTCGGCGTCGCCGCCCGGTTCGCGGCGGCGCCATCGCGGATGCGCGCCAGCGCACGTACCGCCAGCAGCGAGTTGCCGCCAAGGTCGAAGAAATTGTCGTGGCGGCCGACCTGGTCCAGCCCGAGCAGATCGGCAAACAGCTCGCAAAGCCGCTGTTCAACCGCGCCGATCGCCGACACACAGGCGCCGGCCAATTCCGGACGCTGCCGATCGGGCGCTGGCAACGCACGCCGATCGAGCTTGCCGTTGGCCGTGACCGGCAGCGCAGCCAGCCGCAGATACGCCGCCGGCAGCATGAAGTCCGGCAGCTCGCGCGCGAGCTGTGCCTGCAATCGTGGTGCGCTGACCTGTTCATCGGCGGCCACGTAGTAGGCGACCAGACGTTTCTGCCCCGGCCGGTCTTCGCGGGCCAGCACCGCGCAGGCGCGCACGCCGGGCAGGCGTTGCAGCGCCGCCTCGATCTCGCCGACCTCGATCCGGTAGCCACGAATCTTCACCTGGCCATCGACCCGGCCGATGAACTCGACGACGCCTTCGGGCAACCAGCGCACCAGGTCGCCAGTGCGGTAGAAGCGCTCCTCGGTGGCGCCGCCGGGGTCGCGCACAAAGCGTTCGGCGGTCAACTCCGGGCGATGCAGATAACCACGCGCCACGCCGGCCCCGCCGATGTACAACTCGCCCACCACGCCCACCGGCACGCACTCGCCGCGTGCGTTCAGCACCTGCAGGGTGGTGTTGGCGATCGGCCGGCCGATCGGAATCGAGCGCGCATCCGCGGCGAGTCCGGGCGGCACCTCGTAGGTTGCCGAAAACGTGGTGCATTCGGTGGGGCCGTAGCCGTTGATGATGACAGTACCGGGCAAGGCCGCACCGGCCTTGCGCACGTGCGCCACCGACAAGGCCTCGCCGCCGATCAGCAGTTGCCCGAGCCCGCGCAGATCGTGCGCATCGTCATCCACGATCGCGTTGAACAACGCGGCAGTCAGCCACGCGATGCGCACGGCGTGGCGTTCGATGGTGGCGGCCAGCCCGGCGCCGCTGGGAATGCGCTCGTCGTGAATCACGCAGGTGCCGCCGTTGAGCAGGGCACCCCAGATCTCGAAGGTCGACGCATCAAAGGTCAGCGCCGCGGCATGCAAGACGCATGGATGCTGGCCAAACTCGACGTATCGCACGTCGCGGACCAGCCGGATGATCGCGCGATGGCAAACCTCGACGCCCTTCGGCGCGCCGGTGGAGCCAGAGGTGTACATCACATACGCCGACGCCGCGCCTTCCAGCACCGGCAAGGTGGTGGTCGGCTGCGCCTGCTGTAACTGCTCCACGGACAGGATCGGTGCGGCGATCCCCGCCAGCTGCGGTGCCGCGCCAGCCACGACGACGAGGCTGGCCTGCGCATCGGCGATGGCAAACGCGAGGCGTTCCGGGGGATGCGTCGGATCCAGCGGCAGATAGGCCGCGCCGGCTTTCAGGATGCCCAGCATGGCCACGATCGCTGCGGGCGAACGCTCAAGCAGCACGGCGACCAGCGCACCGGTGCCGACTCCCGCAGCCAGCAGGCCGGCGGCCACCCGTTGCGCGCTTGCATCCAGCTCGGCATGGGAAAGTTCGCCACCTGCCCAAGCGACGGCGATGACGTCCGGATGCTCCAGCGCTCCGGCCGCAAACAGACCGTGCACGGTATCCTGCGCACGCCGCTCCACGGCGGTGGCGTTCCACTCCAGCACGATGCGTTCGCGCTCTGCCTGGCTCAGCGGCGACACCTCTTCCAGCCGCGAGGCCCGACCCAGCCCGCGCAGAACCTCGATCAGTCCGGCCGCCAGCAGCGCCACCATGGCGGTGTCGAACACGGCTGTCTCGAAGTTCGCGTGCAACCCGGCATCCCGGACCGACCACAGCAGCGGCACGCCGCCGACCTCGCCAGCGTCCGCCCACGCCTGGCTCGCCGCATCGAGCGACGGCGTGGCGTCGGGCGCGTCGGATGAGGGTAACGCCGCCGCCCCGGTCAGCCAGGCGTCGAGATCGGCGCTGGCCGGGACGGCCTGGAGCTGCGGGCCAGCCGCGGTGTGCACGGCCAGGCACGACTGTCCGGTCAGGCGCGACTCCAGCAGCGCCAGCGCCATGCGTCGCAGCGTCGCCGGCTCCAGTTCGAGCCGGCTGGCACGCGTCTCCAGCGCCGCCATCACCGACGCGTCCAGCGGGCACGAAAAATGCTGCCGCGCGACCGCGCCGGCCACGGTTGGCGCACGCACCAACACGTCAAGCAAGGACGCGCCCGAAAGCGTTGCGCCAGACTGTCCGAGGGTAGCAAGTGTCATGGAAATTGCCTGGTGCCCGCTCCCCCAGCGAGGAGTCATCCCTGTCCTCAAAGCGCGCCGGTGATGGCGTATGCCGCACCATCCGAGCGTGCTGGTTTGCCCACCCTGCGCCGCACCCATTCGCGCGTGTCGTCCAGCGTCCGGTAGCCCGCGTGGAGGCAGGCATCCAGCATCGCGTTGGTGCCCACCGGCGCCAGCTCGATACCGCGTTCGCGCATCCGTTCGTGGGCCCGGTGCAGCAGGCTTCTCCTGCGTGTGGCACGTGTGTAGTAGGTGAAACTGATGGTGACCGATGGTTCGTCGCCGGTCTCGACCATGTGCGGGCTGGTGGAAGGCATGTAGGCGCCGGCCCCGGGCTCCAGATGAAACATCTGGGCGCGCTCGCGCAAGGATTCATCCCAGCTCAGCAGGTCGCGCTGGTGATACGCGTGGAAGCGGTCGCGCGCGCGTTCGCTGGCGGCCACGGTGTCGCGGTGATCCCACACATGCAGCGTCTTGCGCCCACTCACCTGCAGGATGAAGTTGTGTTCCTTGTCGAAGTGGAACGGCGTGACCGTGTTCGGCGAGGTGATGAAGATCCAGCCGCCGCGATAGCACATGCCCGGATCGAGCGAATCGATCCCCGGCTTCAGCCCGTCCAGCACCTCGTCCACCAGCGTGCGATAGAGCGGGTCGGACTGGACGTTCAACAGCGACATCCACGCCTTGGCATCGCGAATGCCTCGCAAGGTATCGGCGGCGGACATGCGATGCGGGTGCAGCCGCGGCGCGACGTTGAACGGGGTGCCCGGTCCGGCGCCGCTGCTGTGGGTGCGCACGCGCCCCTTGGCTTCCTGCCGTTTGCCCAATTCGGTCAGGGCGTCCAGTTGCAGCAAGGGGTGCTCCATCAAGCGATGCCGAACCGGACGGATGCGCCACGGATCGAATTCCGCCCAATCGACACTCACGCGTTCAACCACGCTGCTGTTCATGCTCCCCCCCTCCGCCGCCAGCGCCAATCCGAACCGCGTCCAGCCTCGTACTGGACGCTGCAGTCAGTCACGCCACCATGGCCCCGACAGGCCATCGTCTCGTCTGGATGCTTCCGCCCCGGCCAGCGCATGAACCTTCATGCGCAGTGTTTGACGACGTGCGAGAACGCGCCGCAGGCTGGCCTGGACAGCCCCGACAGGCTACTACATCGAGGGTCCATCCGGGTAAGCGAACGGACGAGTCAATCCCGTTTCTGGCCGGGCAACGCACGCCTGGCGCGGCGCCACGCTCGCGTCACGGTCGCCTTGGCGCGATCCACCCACGCCACGCGCCCAACCGGGCCCGGCCTCAGCCCGATCCGCCGCAAGCGCGTATTGAACTGGTGCGCCCGCGTCCAGGTGTCCGAACGCCGGGTCCTGAAGGTGACTGCCAGCGAGATCGACAGCTCGGACCCGGTATGGACCCGGTGTGGCGCGATGAACGGATGATGCACGCCGAGCCCGGGTCGCAGCTGGAATACCGCAGCCTTTGGTTCGATCGAAGGCTTGTACGGCGGACGGCTGCCCACGTAGGCGAGCAGGTAATCCTTTTGCGCATCGGTCATGACGTCGGCGTCAGCAGGATTCCACAAATACACGGTCTTGCCGCCGCGGATCTGCAACAGGAAGTTCATCTCCCGATCCATGTGGTATGGCGTTGTCGCGTCATGCGCGGAAATGAAGACATAGGTCGAATACCAGGTCATCCCGGGATCCAGCGGATCGACCTGGGCAGCAAGCTCGGCGAGCAGGCCCTCGATGATCGGCCGGTAGGCGGGGTCCCGCTCCGGATTGTTGATGCAAATGTAAGCCTGCCGCTCCTCAAAGTGGTCGATCACGTCGTCCAGGGTCAGGTCCCGCTTGTATCGGTCATACGACGTGTCCAACTCCACGTCGCCGGGAATGTCGGCCACCCGAAACAGAACTTGCCTCGACGGCAGACGCCGACACAGCGCAAGCAGTCGCTCGAGCGAGAAGTCCGGATGCTCGGCCAACCGGTGCGAGACCAAGAATGGCTCGCGATTGTATTTGTCGAACATGCCGGCCTCGAGCTCAAGCAGTGGCGCGGCGCGGCGGTGCCCGTCGTCCAGCAGTGAGGCATATTGTTCCGGGGAAATGAACTGGCCAAGCATGCGATACCCCCCAGGTTTCGGCAGCCAACGCAGTTGTTATACGCCGACCTCAAACGTGCGCCAACGTCCCCACGATTCCCGCGCCGCGCCGGTTGAATCACTAGGGGAAGGTGCACCGTCGCCGCCGTTTCGGTCCGCCACCGCGACAGTGCACCCAGCGGATCGACACAATCCACGAAGCAGCGAATCACCTGGCCTGGTGCTGAAACGCGAACAGCCACAAAATGGCGCCTTGCGCCGGCGTCCCCGACCAGCTGACCTTGTAGGTTCCCGCCACGGCTACCTGCTTGACCGCCACCGCACATTGCACGCCGCTGTTGGGTGGCAGGTCGAGAAAGCTGTCGATGAGCTTGAATCCGTCGCCAGGTGTCGCCGTCATCTTGAGCACCCGTCCGTCACCCCACCACACCGCCACCAGGGTTGCCGGCCCGGTCGTGGTGACCGCGCCGCTGGTGAGCACCGTGCTGGTGCCCAGCGCGACCCCGGTGAGCTTCCGCCAGCCACGCTTGAACTTGTTGAGCGCCCGTTCCGCAAGGCTCAGGCCGGGGTAGTTGCGGGCGACATCCTGCAGCTGGTTGGCGCCGGTGATCTCGATGAAAGGCACGGAAATTTCGCCCGCAGGCCGGCCTGGCTTGACCACACTGATCGTGTGCCCGGGCCCACCCTTGACAGACAACGCCACGTAGGCCCGGGCATCGAACCTGCCTTCATAATTCCGGTACACCACGCTGCCACCGAGCGGCGTCCAATGATTCGCATAGCTGTCCGTGGGGCCGTCCGGATTGCTTGCATAGCTGCTGACCAGAGCCAGCAACGAACTGCCGCTGGCCTGGGTGGTTAGCGGCTGGCTGACGGCCGGGCTGGTGCCTTTCCCCTCGGTCTGCACGAGCAGCACATGCGCTCCCAGCGCGGGAGCCGGTGCAGCCGATGCGGCGTCGGCAGGCGGGCCGGGCATCAGCATGACCAGCAGTGCAAGCCTGGCTGCCAGACGTCCCGCGGAAAAGCACTCGCGACAAGCATGCATGCGGGATACCTCCTGGTGGGCGAAGAATGAGGTGCGGCGGCGATCCGCGCGGCGCTTGTGCCTGGCCGCCGCGAACAGAGCGTGCGGGCAACCGCGTGGCCTGCCGCCCGGCGCGACGTCGCGGGCTTTGGCCAGCCCGCCCGGTGCGTCCGGTACCCGCCGTGGTGATGTCGCATGGCCCGGACACGCCGCGACCTGGAAGCCTTTTGCTCAACCTCGATGAACGCCTGACCGTCTGTCACGACCACTCCCTCGCCAGTCGCAAGGATGCGCACGGAACGTCGCCGAGCTTGCGCCTTGCCCGGGCCGCCGACAAGCCGCCGGCGTGCCGGCCTGGCGTCTCGTCACAGCCAGTGCGAAAGATCGCGCCCGATCAGACCGGACAGCCGTTCGACATCCGGGCGGCAGCGTTGGCGCAGCGCCTCGTCGCGGGGCGACTTGCCTCGCGCCAGGGCGCGAATCCCGGTCAAGATCCGGCGCCTTGTCCGATAGGGCGCCACCGCCTGCACGGCGCGCTTGACCCCGGGACTGCGGTAAATACGCCGTATCGCGCGCTCCAGCGGAGATCGCGCCGGCGCTTCGTTGTGGACGCGAAACTCCGGGACAAACGAAGCATCCACGCCCAGGAACCCGATCACCTCGCGATACACTTTTTCCGGTGTGGCCTCCATGTCTTCGAGCAAAACCACCTTCACCGCCGCACGCCCGAAGGTGTCGAAATAGCGCTCCACCTGCGGCGCGAAGCGAGCGACGGAAAAATAATCCAGACACTTCGGCAAGGTCGTGCCTGGTGGAATCCGCCGTCCGTTCCGACGGTCGTCGCCGGCGTCGATCGCCTCCTGAAAATCGGCGATGTTCTCGCGCGCCCCTCGATGAAGAAGGCAATGCGCGTGGCGCGAGCGCATCTGCTCGATCGGCGGGCGCAACATGATCAGGATGCGGGCTTCGGGGCAGAACTGCCTGATCCTGCCCGGCGCCTGCTCACTGAACAGGTACAGGACCGAGGCGTCGCCACGCCAGGTGGCGTGCTCACTGCCGCGATACAACGCGAGGTATTCGGCTTGATCCTTGATCGAATCTTGTGCCCCGATCTCGAGCTCCGCGCAGAAATAGTGCGGCTCCTTGGCGCGCCCGTCCTCGTCGTCAAACGGAAAATATATCTGCGGGTGGAGACGCAGATAGTGGTACATCGAGGTCGTGCCGCATTTCGGCGCTCCCACCAGGAAGAAATTCGGGCTCGGCTTGCCATCGATCATGCGGGCGCCTCGCGCGTACGTTGCGAGCGTGGACAACTTCACGAAGAGTGGGCGCTCCGCGTGCCGATCCGGACATCCAGCGCGACGATATCCAACTCAGGCCGCAAGTACTTGCGGGAAAGCGCCGCCCTTCCGCTTGGCGCGCCGTCAAGGAGCACGGCCATGGCGAAGTTGAAGGCGCCGGGCGAGGGCGCGACGGATTGCCGAACTCCTCCAGGCGGCGAAGCGGACGTTCCGGCGGCTTGATTGACACGGTCAAAACGCCCGCGTAGCGTCATCGCAGTCGGCGTGCTTGTCCGCTGACTGCGCCAAGTGGCAACACTCATGGGACCGTGTGCGCCGGAGCGACTCCATTGAACAGCTTGACCGCCAGCCTCCCCAGCATCCCCAGCCTCCCCGATTCCGCGCCCCGGCACGTTGCGCTTGAACGGCATCGTGCCGTCGATCTGCCCTACGCATCCTTCGTGCGCGAGTTCGTCGCGCAGAATCGGCCGGTCGTGGTGGAAGGCGCCATGCGGGGGTGTCCGGCACTGGCCAAGTGGACACCGGAATTCTTCAAGCAACGGTTCGGGCCGAAGCAGGTACAGGTCAGCTACGCCGAACAGATGACGTTCGCCGCATTCATCGACGCGGTGCTGGCCTCGCGCGAAGACGCGCCCGGCCCGTACATGTATCGACTGTTCATCGGCCCGCACTTGCCGGAACTGCTGCCCGACCTTGAGCCACTGAACCCCTATGCGTTCCCGCGGCGCATGGCCAGCCCGCTCATGCTGCGGCCGTGGAGACGTCCGGACGGCTATCTCAAGCTGCTCATCGGCGGTATCGGGGGACGCTTTCCGGTGCTGCACTACGACGGCGAGAACGCGCACGCGACGATCACCGAGATCTACGGCGACAAGGAATTCATCCTGTACCCGCCGGAGGATGCCGCCTGCCTGTATCCCAAGCTGGAGATGCCGAACCATTCGAGCATCGCGGATGTGCGGCAAGCCGATCCGGTTCGATTCCCGTTGTTCGCCCAGGCCACCCGGTATTCCACCGTACTGCACCCGGGCGACATGGTGTTCGTGCCCTCTCGCTGGTGGCATGCCGCGAGAGCCTTGTCGCCCTCGATATCGATCTGTCAGAACATGTACGACGCCTCGAACTGGAGCGGCTACGTCGAATCCCTGTGCCCGCCCGCAAGCGGCCTGCGTGCGCTCAAACGCCGTGCGAAGAAGGCATACCTGACCGGGCTCGGCCACCTGCTGTCGACGCTCGAACAGCGGCCGCGCCATGCCGACGCCCCGACCACCGGGCTGGCGGCGCGCATCGGGCGACTGGCGCCGGTCACCAGCGCCGAGGCCGGCGATTCCGGCACGTGGCCCGTCGCCGACTGGAAGGTCCGCTGAGCGCTTGCCTCACCTGGCCAGCCGATGGCCTGTTTGACGTATCCTGCAAGCAAGGGCGCGGATGCGGATTCCGGCGACCACCGGTGAGCTGAGCATTGTCCACCAGCACCAAAGGGTTCCGGACGTGGCGCGCGAAACCGATTTTCTCGACCTCTACAAGATCCTGGGCCTGCAACCGGGTTGCGGCCTGGATGAGTTCAAGTACGCCTATCGGCGTCGTGTCTCGGTGCTGCACCCCGACCGCCGCGATGATGACTCGCACCACGCCGTGGCGGCAGAACGGTTGCAGCGGCTCACCGCAATGTACGGCATGGCGATGGAGTTCCACCGCGAACATGGCCGTCTGCCGGGCGCGCCGCTGGCGCGGCCGAACACGCAGATGCCGGCGACTGCCGCCAACCAACCCGTGCGTCGAGCCAGGAGTCGACAACCTCCGCGGCGGTCCATGCGCTGGTTGTTGCTGCCCGCCGCCGCCGCCGTAATTTGGCTGTCGTGGCCAGGCGAACATCCCTCCACGCCTTCACTCTCGATCTTGGGGGGCGTCCGCCCGCCGCCCCCGTTGGCCTCGCCTGCCCAAGTGGGTGCATCGCCGATCGGCCTCGGCATGGATGCCGACGCCGTACGTGCCAGCGAAGGCGAACCTACTCTCATGGTCAACAACGAGCGATGGGAGTACGGCCCGTCATGGATCCGCTTCGAACGTGGCAAGGTAGTTGACTGGTACAGCTCGCCGCTTTACCCGCTCAATACCACGACCCGAAGCCCCGGCGAGAGAACGATTGACCACGTGCCCCGGTAATCTCCCCCCAACGCCCACCGCGCCCGCACCGTTGCTCCACGACCGAGTCTTGGCGTGTACGGCCATCTGCAAGCACATGGAAACGCGGATTCAGAATCCCTTGCCCGCCCGGCACGACTCGAACATCCATCGTCGGCGACCGGCCGCGCTGCCACTCCCGACAACGCGGTTCACGGGCCCGGGTTGTAAGGTGCGGGCGAGCCTGGCACCGGCAGCGAACTGATCGGCACGGGAACGTAGACAGGCGTGGTCGGTGGCGGCGGAGTGCTCTGCACCGTGCCATCGGCCGCCACGTAGAAGTTGAGCACACCCTTGGCGCTGCTCATGCTGGTGCCACCCGCGCTGATGGTGATGTTGCGCAGACCGGCAGCGGCCGAGGTGGATACCGTATACCCGGTGTTCGGCGCCAGATCGGTCACCACATGGTACGCGGCCGCCGGCTGCACGCCATAGACAATCGTGCCGCTGAGCGGGGTACCGGCAGCGCCGCTGCTGCTGACCACCACACTGTTGCCGTCGCTGGCCAGCAGCTCCACGCCGATGATGCCGCCCTGGCCGACCGTCACCGGACTGGCGGTGGCGACTTTCGCGGCGGTGGCGGACAGATCAAAGACGGTCAACCAAGTCTGGTTGACATTGGTATTCGGCGGACGTACCTGCACCTGCCAGGCCTTGATCGGGTTGTCGCCCGGGTACATTCCCACTGTTGTCATCTTCGTACCAGCAGGCAAAACGGCGGTCATCGCTCCCATGTACTGACCGTTGTAGGTCACATCGAGTCGGCTCTGCCCCGCCGGTGCACTGCCAGCGACCGGATTGGCCGGGAAATGCCAGGCCATGTACTGATCGTAGTTCGCACTGCCTGCCGTGGTGCGATCGTAAACGACGAAACGATTCGGGCGCAGATAGACGATCTGCCGAGACCACGCCGATACCGCCGACCCGGCGGAGAACGTGCGGTACATGTCCGCCAGGTTCGTCGCCAGCACATAAACATAGCCGGTGCCGTCCTCGTACGCCGATACCTTGGTGCGCACCTGGTTGTCTTCGGTCGTGAAGGAATCCTGCCCGAAAGGCTGGGCCACGGAGCTGCCGCTCATGCTGCGCACGTAGAAGATGTTGTAAAGCTGTCGGTTGCCCGAATAGGGCGTCCCGTCGAAACTGCCATAGTTGTCGTTGAAGGTCTTGGTCTCGTCGGCGTTGCCGCCGGGTTCGTGCATGAGCCAGCCACTGGCATTGACCAGCAGCGGGTTGCCGCCACGCACCAGGGCCAAGCTGCCTTGATCGAAAAATTCATGACCAGCGGCGGGGTTGTTGACGTAGGGACCGGCGCGGAACGACATCCAGGTGGCCCCGGTACTCCAGTCGGAGCGAGCCGACACGGCATTCATTCCCGTCGCCAAATAGGACAACGGCAACGTGCTCAACGCCGCAGTCGGCGCCCCCGGATTGAGACCCAGGAACTGCAGCCAATTGGGGGCAGGACTATAAGCTCCGGTAGCGCTGCTCGTCAGACCGAGGTACTGATTGAAGACGGGAGCCTCGGTTGAGCCCCAGTAATTCAGGGCGCCCAGGATCTGCTGGAACATGCCGACCTGGGTCGTGCCCGGCGGCGGGACCGACGGATCGCCATTGGAATGGTTGTCGTCCCGGTCGTCAAAATAGGTCAACGACGGCCAGGTGAAATGCATGGCGTAATCGGCACTGTCGAGCGGAAACGTGTACGGCGCGCTGGCGTGCAGAAGATCCTGCCCCGTGGCCGTCTTCACTTCGCGTGCGGGCAAGCTCATGTTGAGGATGCTCAGCGGCGCATAGTTGCCATAACCTTCCGGCCAACCACCGCCCTTCAGGTGCAACTGATAGTAGGGCTGCACACGAGCACCGAACTGGTTGTTCAGCCAGTCGGTCCATTGCGCGGGCGCGCTCGGATTCTCGTCATACGTACCCAGCGCGATTACCGCCTTGGCGTGGAAGTATCCGGCGTAGTAGTTGCCTATCGGATTTCCGTCGTAGGCGAAGGCGGCGCATCCGCCCGACTTCTCCCAGGCCGTCAGCCAGGCGTTTGCCGCGGTGTACACCTGCTGGCGCTGGGCCGAAGTCAGCAAGTCGTACACCCAGTCGTAACCCAACCCGTAGCCGACGCCGTAGAAGCGAATGCCGTATCCGCTGTCGGTGCATGGATCCCAGCCATTGCTGCCCGGAAACGGCATCGACATCTTGACCAGGATATCGACCGCTTTGGCGCCATACGGCGCAGCCGCCGACGGGTTGCTCGATTTGAGCACCTGGTAGCACATGCCTTCGTTGAGCAGTGCCGGCAGGTAGGACTCGCCCTGGTACCCCGAGCCAAGGTTGGGCAGGTCGGGATATTGATTGCCCGTGGGGTACTCGACGGTTCCACCGATGTAGGAATCACAGGTGGCCTTCAAGGCCACCCACTCCGGCGTATTCGCACTGGCACGCTGGCGCAGCGTGGTCAGCGTGACTGGATCGAGCATCAATCTTGGATGCGCGGCCAGCGCTACCGCTTGAGGAACCACGGGCACTGCGCTGAACGCATTGGCAACCGGGCGACCGGAAACGCCTGTAGTCCCGGGCGTCGACGACACCAGGCCGGCGGACGGCAGATTGGCCGCGAATGACTGCTGCGTGCTGCCGGGGGTCGAACTGCGAACCGCCGCGGCAGCTATCGAGGCGGACCCGGCCGTGATCAAGGTGATTCTTCGAGGTGCCGGTTGAGCATCCGTGGCATGCGACGAACTCTCCGGGGCGGCGCTCTTGCGAGCGCTTACGGAAGTATCCACGGGCGCAGCGGATCGCGCGGCCATGAGCGGGGTCGGCCTGGCAGCAACGGCTGGCGACCTGAAGATCGAGCTGGAAACGGCGGCAGCCGGATCGGCCGGCCGCATCGACGCGGCGACTTTCGGATGAAATGCCTGCTGCCGCGACCCGCCATCGCGCGCAAACAGCAGCGATACGGCAGTAAAAAGCAGCGCCAGTATCACGCCCCCGCCGAGCAAGGCTGTCTGCGAGCGGCGCCCGGTGAAGCCGCCGTGCGGCGGCATGCCGGATAGATCGCTGCTCTTGCGTGTCGATCGTTCAGGCTTGCCGTGCGGCGAAATCGGGTCAAAGCGGGACATGGGCGATCCGTATAGTCAGGTCGGTGCCAAACGACCCACCCTCGCCGGTTTTCTGGCAAAAGTTGGTGGCTGATTATCGTGAACATCCCCTGTACGGACAGCATACCACTACACAAACTGGAGAATATGACCGGAGGTCGTATGGAAACCGCGTCAAGCGGAGTGTGGGAAGCGGGTAGCCGGGCTGCGATTGCGCCAGGCGGCGCGGCAAGGTGAGCGGAGAACCTCATGCGCCGCGCGGTCAACGAACAAGTGGGGATGAACGCAGCGCGGCGCCGTTCCGGCTCCCACTTGTCGCAAAGAAACTGAGCCAGGGTTCTACCGGGTAAATGAGACCGCTCCTGCCGGCGACCGGGTAACCCGCTGCAATTCTGGCGTGCGGATCAACGCGCGCCGCGTCGGAACAGCACCACTTCCACGGTCTGGAACAGGATAAGCAGGTCAAACAGCAGGTTGTGATTCTTGACGTAGTACAGGTCGTACTTCAGTTTTTCCTCGGCGTCGGCCTCGGAGGCGCCGTACGGATAGCGCAACTGCGCCCAACCCGCCAGACCAGGTTTCAGGCAGTGGCGAAGGTCGTAGTAGCGAATCTTCTGACCCAGGTCGGTGACGAATTGCGGCCGTTCGGGACGCGGGCCGATAAAGCTCATCTCGCCCTTGAGCACATTCCACAGTTGCGGCAGTTCATCCAGGCGCACCTTGCGGGTGAAGCGGCCTACCCGGGTCACCCGGTCGTCATCCTTGTTCGCCCAGCGGGCGATGCCGTCCAGTTCCGCGTCGGTGCGCATGCTGCGGAACTTGATCAGCTGGAAGGGCTTGCCGCGAGCACCCACGCGCTCCTGCCGGTACAGGATGGGCTGGCCGGAACCGGATTCGATCCGGATCGCGAGGGCCACCAGCAACATCAGCGGCCAAGTCAGCGACAGCACCAGGATGGCGATCAGCAAGTCGGAGCAGCGCTTGCTGAAACGGCGCAGCGGTGTGGTGTCGAAGCCGCTGGAATACACCAGCCAGGAAGGGTCGGTCAACGACAGCTGCACCCGCCCGGACTCTCTCTCGAAGAACGTTGCCAGATCGGTAACGTCGATGCCGTTCTGCCGGCACTCGAGCAAATCCCGCATAGGCAAGCCGCCACGCCGGTCGTCGACGCCGACCACGATCTCGTCGACCTGCCGCTGCAGCGCCCAGTTGACCAGCGGCCCTTCCGGCGTCACCAGGCACTCCGGCCGAACCTGCACCGCCTCCCCCTCGCCCTGTACGAAACCCAGGACATTGAAGCCGATCCGATCCGCATGGCGACGCATGCGCGTCTGGATCTGCGAGGCACGATTCCCGGCTCCCAGGATCAGTACCCGTCGCTGGAATACGACCGCATCGACCAAACGCAGGAAAATCAGACGGAAACCCATCATCAGGCCAAACGCCAGAAGCAGGGCGATGGTCAGCACGCCACGGCCCACGTAGGCCTGCGGCAGCAGGTAGTACATGATGAACACGCCCACGCCACCCAACACAAATCCCACGCACTGGCGTGCCAGCACGCCGAACCAACTTGTGCGCATATGCGACTGATAGTGACCAAGAGCGACCATCGCCAATAGCATGATCACCGCGAACGCCAGCGAGCGCTCGGGCATGTGGCGAGAAAACTTGGCGAAATCGTCCGGATGGCTGAAATAGCGCAGAAACATGGCTGCGTTGAGCGAAAAGCCCAGCAACACCATGTCCACAGCCGCCAGCAACAGCAACCAGCGATTGGCCTTTCGATGCAAGAATCGAAACATCTCCGTCCCCTCCAACATGCCACTCCGCCCCTGCCATGGGGCGAACATTCAAGGCACCACCTGGCGCGGGATCCTGACGCCTCAGTGGGTCTGCAGCTGTACATCCAATCTGTACGAAATACAACTGCTTTCGGCATAAACCGGGGCGTCACTTCATACTTCCCGCGTGACGGCCGCGCTTCCCATCCGTATCCGCCGCTTGAACGGCGGCTTTTACGGATCAATCCCAGACCAGCCTGTGTTGTTCGACCCGAACCACGCTGGTGGGAACCGCGAAGGCACCCACCAGCCCGAGCGGCAGATCCAGGTTGCCAATCCAGCAAGCAGGGAACATGCCATCTATGGATGGCGACGCCACCAGATCGTCTGTTCCAGCGTCGATAGTCGTGGGATCTACACCCAGACCCACACCGAAGGCCTTCAGCAGGGCCTCCTTTCGCGTCCACAGCGCCAGCAACGCCGTTCCACGCCCGGCCGCCTCCAGCGACATGACCCGTGCCATCTCGGCCGGCGTGCAGATGGTGTCGATCATGTCACCCAGGCGCACCCGCGATGGCTCCTGCTCGATGTCGATGCCTGTGGTCGCAGCGCGGCAAACCGCGATCGCCACCCAGTCGGATGCATGACTGAGACTGGTGCTCAATCCGGTGCCGGGCAAGGTCGGCTGACCGGCGGGCGCCGCAATCAGCGAAACCTTGGTTGGGGCCACATCCAGACACATTGCAAGGGCGATGCGCCACACCGCATGGGCCAGGATGTAGGTCGTGCGGTCGTGCTCGAATCGGAAACGCTCCGCCCGGCCGGTTTCGCCAGCGTCCAGCAACTGTGCGGCGACCGGGACGTGCACCAAAAGCGGCCGGCATGCAAAAACGAACGTGCGCGCTTCGTTGACCGCAGGCGGCACAAAGCCCGATCGCGCAAGCGCGCCCGTCACCACGGCAGTGAACGCGTCCTCGATCATCGTTTCGTCCGTCGAATGCGGCCACCCAGTGTCGCACCCATCCACGGGCACGGTCTCAGATCCTGTCAACGTCGCGTCGGCCCCGATCTCGCCACGTGCAGGCCGACAACCGTGGCCTACCGCTTGAATTGAACCGCCGCACACCGGTGCCGGAACGGATCAGGCCCGCCATTGGCGGGCCTGATCCTTCGAACGGGAGACCAATCCGCCTACAGGATGTAAACGAACATGAACAAGCCCAGCCAGACCACGTCGACGAAGTGCCAGTACCACGCCACCGCCTCGAAGCCGAAGTGGTGGTCCTTGCTGAAATGCCCCTTCAGCACGCGGAACCAGATCACCGCCAGCATGATCGTACCCAGGGTCACGTGCAGGCCGTGGAAGCCGGTCAGCAGGAAGAAAGTCGAACCATACACACCGCTGCCCAGGGTCAGGTTGAGCTCGTGATAGGCCTCGATGTACTCATGCGCCTGGAAATTCAGGAACAGCGCACCGAGCAGCACGGTCATGCCCAGGAACACCAGGATCCGCCCGCGATGTCCGGCACGCAGCGCATGGTGCGCGATCGTCACGGTCACGCTGGAGCTGAGCAGGATCAGCGTGTTCAGCAGCGGCAGGCCCCAGGCCGGCACGATCTCGAACGCCCCGCCGACATGCGCCGGACCGTTGCCGCCATTGGCGCCCCACGCGGCGGTGTAATCGCTCCAGAGGAATTGATGGGTGAGCACGCCATGGCCTTCGCCACCCAGCCACGGCACCGAGAACATGCGGATGTAGAACAGCGCGCCGAAGAACGCGCCGAAGAACATCACCTCGGAGAAGATGAACCACATCATGCCCATGCGGAACGACGTGTCCACCTGGTGGTTGTAGCTGCCGGCCAGCGACTCGTTGATCACCGAACGGAACCAGCCGAAGAACATGCAGAGCACGCCGACCACGCCAACCGTCAGCACCGTCTTGCCGAACCCGGCCTCGCCCGGCTCCGCATTGAGCCAGTGCCCGGCGCCGAACATGAAGGTGAACATGACCACCGCGGCGACGAATGGCCAGTAGCTCTTGGCCGGTACAAAGTAAGCGTCGTGTTGCTGACTCATGCTGAAACCCCGTGGATTTTCTTGATGACCATGCCCCGCCATGCCGCCCGGGGAACTGCCCAACGATCGTACCGAAGCGGGCAACCGTGAGGAAAAATAAATAATGCCGCGCGATCACTACTTCATCAGCAATATCTGCAGGAACGCCAGCAGGTAAAACCCGATCACCACCGCGACAAGGATCGTCACGGTGCGCCGCACGCCACGGCGATTGCCCGTGGCGTCCTTGTCTGTCATCAGCTGCGTCATGTCCACAGGCTTCCCGACTGGATCAGGCGTGTACGTCGCCGTGCGCCAGTTCCTCGTCATGAATCACCGGCGGCACGTCGAAAGTATGGTGCGGGGCCGGCGAAGGCACCGTCCACTCCAACCCCCTGGCGCCTTCCCACACGCGATCGGCCGCCTTCTTCTTCGAGAAGAACGCGCAGTGGATCAACACGCCCAGGAAGACCAGCTGCGAAGCGCCGAACAGGAAACCGCCGATCGAGCTGATCATGTTGAAGTTGGCGAACGCCACGTTGTAGTCGGGGATGCGCCGCGGCATGCCGGCCAAGCCGAGGAAGTGCTGCGGGAAGAACAACACGTTGACCCAGATCACGCTGTTCCAGAAATGCACCTTGCCCCAGAACTCACTGTACATGTTGCCGGTCCACTTCGGGAGCCAGTAATAGGTGGCGCCGATGATCGCGAACAGCGCGCCGGTCACCAGCACGTAGTGGAAGTGCGCCACCACGAAGTAGGTATCGTGGTACTGGAAGTCGGCCGGCACCAGGGCCAGCATCAGGCCGGAGAAGCCGCCGATGGTGAACAGGATGATGAACGCGACCGCGAACAGCATCGGGGTTTCGAACGTCAGCGACCCGCCCCACATGGTGGTGACCCAGTTGAACACCTTCACGCCGGTCGGTATCGAGATCAGCATGGTGGCGTACATGAAGAAGATGTCGGCACCCAGCGGCAGGCCCACCGCGAACATGTGATGCGCCCACACGATGAACGACAGGAACGCGATGCAGGCGAGCGCGAACACCATCGCCTTGTAGCCGAAGATCGGCTTGCGCGAGAAGGTCGGGACGATTTCCGAGATGATCCCGAATGCGGGCAGGATCATGATGTACACCTCGGGATGGCCGAAGAACCAGAACACGTGCTGGTACAGCACCGGATCGCCACCGCCGCCCGGGTTGAAGAAACTGGTATCGAAATACTTGTCGGTGAGCAGCATGGTCACCGCACCGGCGAGTACCGGCATCACCGCGATCAGCAGGAACGCCGTGATCAGCCAGCTCCACACGAACACCGGCATTTTCAGCAGGTCCATGCCGGGCGCACGCATGTTGAGGATGGTGGCGATGATGTTGATCGCACCCATGATCGAACTGATGCCCATCAGGTGGATCGCGAACACCACGTAGGCCAGCGAACCGCTCTGCAGCGAAAGCGGCGGATACATCGTCCAGCCACCGGCCGGGCCGCCACCTGGCAGGAACAGCGTGGACAGCAACAGCACGAAGGCGAACGGCAGGATCCAGAACGAGAGGTTGTTCATGCGCGGCAACGCCATGTCCGGCGCGCCGACCATCATCGGAATCATCCAGTTGCCCAGGCCTACGAACGCCGGCATGATCGCGCCGAAGATCATGACCAGCCCATGCATGGTGGTCAGCTCGTTGAAGAAATACGGCTGCACCAGCTGCAGGCCGGGCTTGAACAGCTCGGCGCGAATCGTCATCGCGAAACTGCCACCAATGAAGAACATGGTGAGCGCGAAGATCAGGTACAGCGTGCCGATGTCCTTGTGGTTGGTGGACATGCACCAGCGCTGGAAGAAACTCTTCGGCGCGCCGTGGTGATCGTCGTGCTGATCATGCGTGGCTGCGTAGGACATGGCCTTGCACCTCTAACCTGTTATTGAATGCGACTGCAACGAAATGGCGGTGAAGCGGGCTCAGCCCCGCTGGGCTGCTACCTGCGCGGCGGCATCGAACGGCGCCGGCGGCGGCGGGGCCTTCTTGGACTCGGCCTCCTGCTCGCTCAGCCACTTGGCGAAGTCCGCCTTGGACTTGGCCACCACCACGATCGGCATGAAGCCGTGATCCTGGCCGCACAGTTCGGCGCACTGGCCGCGATACGTGCCGGGCGTCTTGATGTTGGTCCAGGCTCCATTGATGATCCCCGGGATGGCATCAAGCTTCCAGCCAAACGCCGGCACCCACCAGGAGTGGATCACGTCGCCGCTGGTGATCGCGAACCGGATCTTGGTATCGACCGGCACCACCAGCGGCTTGTCGACATTCAGCAGGTAGGTGTTCTCGTCGCCGACCTTGACCGCGTACGGATCCATGCCCGAGCCGAGCTGGCGTGTCTCGTCGCTCTGCTGGTCCAGCTTGGACATGAAACCGACCTTCTCGATCGGCTGGCCCAGGTAGCTGACGTAGTCGTAACGCCACTTCCACTGATAGCCGGTGACCTTGACCGTCATCTGCGAACCGGTGGTATCGGCCCATGAGGTGAGGCCGCCGGTGGAGAGGTACGCCAGCGCCACCAGGATGATGACCGGCACGATCGTCCACACCACCTCGAGCATGGTGTTGTGCGACCACTTCTCGGCTACCGCGCCGCGTGATTTGCGGAAGCGGAACATGGCGACGAACATGGCACCGAACACCAGGATGCCGATCACCACGCAGACCGCCAGCGAGATGTTGTTCAGGTCGTAGGGCACGCGCGACCAGGTACTGGCACCAGGCTCCATGTTCAGCTGCCAGGGATGCGGGGCCGCGTAGGCCACGCCGCCGAACGATGCAAGGGCTAGGCTCGCCGCTGCCATGAGTGATCGCCTGATGCCGCCTGATGTCATGTCTTGCACCTTTGTTGATCCTGATTGCGTTGTTGCCCGCTTGCATCGGCCAGCAACGCCTTGAGTTTTCTCGCCAGCTCGATCCGTTCCGGTTCCGCCAGGAACGCGCCGATCTCCAGCTCGCGGCCATGCGATGACAGCAGCAGGCGTCCATTGCCGGTCTCCAGCCGCACACGCACCCAATACGACTGGAAACGCGCACAACGCCGGCCGGGCAACGACCGCACCTCCAGCGACGATTCGTCGAGGGTAATGCGCTCGCAGCGATCGCCGGCCCGCCAGGCCACGCTCAGGGCGACGGCCATGGCGGCGGATTCCACCAGGGCAAACAGCGGAGCAAACACATTCCCCTGCCACGCACCCAGTTCTGCCGTTGTCAGCGCCAGTGCCACCAGGATCATGATCAAGCGACGCAACCCGCGCCGGCTTAGCGCGCGATTTGGCCTGAGCCACATCGTTACGCGGGGCAAGCCGGCGATGGCTGGTCGAAGCACGATCATGGTGACCCGGCGTGCCTGGAACAACGGAATGATAGGCCGCGGCGGCGCAGCGGGCAAGAATGTCGCACCCGATTGACCTGGATCAGCCCATCCACGGCGGGCTCGCGGGTGGCCCGTGACGCCCTGGGGCAGCCTTGCAGGCAGCGCGCGGACAGCCCGGACAAACCCTCCGGTTTCGCCCAACTCCGCGGTCTCCGGCGTACAATTCCACGTTTGCCCACCGCCCCTCGCCAGCCCATTGACAAGCCCGTGACCACAACCATCCTCAGCCCCGAGCTTCCGGACAGCACCACGCCAGCGCGCGCGCGCATCACGGCCGCGTGGCTGCGCGACGAGACCGAAGCGGTCAACGACCTGCTCGCCCAGGCCACCTTGCCGCCGGTCGAGCGCGAGAAGGTGATCGACCTCGCCGCCGACCTGGTCAGCCGGGTGCGCCTGCGCGCCAGGGACCAGAGCGCGGTCGAATCCTTCATGCGCCAGTACGACCTGTCCTCCGAGGAAGGCGTGCTGCTGATGTGCGTGGCCGAGGCGCTGCTGCGCATCCCGGACAAGGCCACCGCCGACAAGCTGATCCGCGACAAGCTCGGCGAGGCGGACTGGAAGAAGCATCTGGGCCAGAGCGAGTCGCTGTTCGTCAACGCATCCACCTGGGGCCTGATGCTCACCGGACATCTGGTGAATCTGGCCGAAGACACCCGCCACGATTTCACCGGCGCGCTGAAGCGGCTGGTCGGTCGCGCCGGCGAGCCGGCGATCCGTCTGGCGGTTCGCCAGGCGATGCGCATCATGGGCCACCAGTTCGTGATGGGGCAGACCATCGACGAGGCGCTGGACCGCTGCGCGAAGAAGGAATACGCGGTGTACCGCTATTCCTACGACATGCTGGGCGAGTCCGCGCTGACCAGCGAAACCGCCGAGCGCTACCAGCAGGATTACCGCAACGCGATCGCCGCGATCGGTGCGCGCGGCCCGTTCGCCAACCACACCGACGCACCGTCGATCTCGGTGAAGCTGTCCGCCCTGCATCCGCGCTACGAAGTGGCCAAGCGCGAGCTGGCCCACCGCCAGCTCAGCGAGAAGCTGCTGGAACTGTCGCAGCTGGCGATGAAGTACGGCATTGCGCTGTCGGTGGATGCCGAAGAGGCCGAGCGCCTCGAGCTGTCGCTCGACATCATCGGCGACGTGTTCGCGCACCCGTCGCTGGAAGGCTGGAACGGCCTCGGCATCGTGGTGCAGGCGTATGCCAAGCGCACGCCGTTCGTGATCGACTGGCTGATCGAGACCGCGCGCGCCGCCAATCGCCGCTGGTACGTGCGCCTGGTCAAGGGCGCCTACTGGGATGCCGAGATCAAGCGCGCGCAGGAAAACGGCCTGGCTGGCTATCCGGTGTATACGCGCAAGCCGAACACCGACGTGTCCTACCTGGCCTGCGCCCGTCGCCTGTTCAACGCCGGTGTCGAACTGATCTACCCGCAGTTCGCCACGCATAACGCGCACTCGATCGCCGCCGTGCATCACCTCGCGCAGGGTCGTCCGTACGAGTACCAGCGCCTGCACGGCATGGGCACCGACCTGTACGCCGAAGTGATCGGTCCGCAGAACCTCAACGTGCCCTGCCGCGTGTACGCGCCGGTCGGCACGCACGAGGATCTGCTGCCGTACCTGGTACGCCGCCTGCTCGAGAACGGCGCCAATACCAGCTTCGTCAACCGCGTCGTCGACGAGAGCGTGCCCGTGCGCACGCTGGTCGCCGACCCGTGCGAAACGGTGCGCGCTTTTGCTTCGATCCCGCATCCGCGCATCCCGCTGCCGGTCAATATCTACGCAGAACTTCGGAAGAATTCCATGGGCGTCAACTTCTCCAACGACAACGAACTGAAGGCGATGGCCGACGCGGTCAACGCCAATCCCGGCCCGTGGGCCGCTGCTCCGCTGGTGCCAGGCGCGACCGCCAACGGCCCGACCGTGCAGGTGACCAATCCGGCCGATCGCCGCCAGAACGTGGGCAGCTACATCAGCGCCGACAGCGCCACCGTCGACAAGGCGCTGAGCAATGCCGTCGCCGCGCAGTTCGGCTGGGATCGCCTGCCGGCGGCCAGCCGCGCCGCGATCCTCGAACATGCCGCCGAGCAGCTCGAAGCGCATCGCGGCGAGTTCATCGCGCTGTGCGTGCGCGAGGCCGGCAAGAGCCTGCCCGACGCGATCGCCGAGATCCGCGAGGCGGCCGACTTCCTGCGTTACTACGCCACCATGGCGCGCCGCCTGTTCGGTCAGCCCGAGCAGTTGCCCGGCCCGACCGGTGAGAGCAACCAGCTGTTCCTCAATGGCCGCGGCGTGTTCGTCTGCATCAGCCCGTGGAACTTCCCGCTGGCGATCTTCCTCGGCCAGGTCAGCGCCGCGCTCGCCGCCGGCAATGCCGTCATCGCGAAGCCGGCCGAGCAGACCTCGCTGATCGGCTATGCCGCGATCAAGCTGCTGCACGACGCCGGCGTGCCGGCCGACGTGCTGCAGTACTTGCCGGGTGACGGCGCCACCGTCGGTGCCGCACTGACCCGCGATCCGCGTGTCGCCGGCGTCGCCTTCACCGGCTCCACCGAGACCGCCTGGGCGATCAACCGCGCGCTCGCCGCGCGCAACGCGTCGATCGCCGCACTGATCGCCGAGACCGGTGGCCAGAACGCGATGATCGCCGACTCCTCCGCCCTGCCCGAGCAGATCGTCAAGGACGTGATCGCCTCCGCCTTCCAGTCCGCCGGCCAGCGCTGCTCCGCCGCACGCGTGCTGTTCGTGCAGGAAGACATCGCCGACAAGGTCTGCGCGATGCTCGCCGGTGCGATGGGCGAGTTGAAGGTGGGTGACCCGGGCCAGCTGTCCACCGACGTCGGCCCGGTGATCGACGAGGACGCGAAGAAGATCCTGGTCGACCACGCCGCGCACATGGACAAGGAAGCGAAGAAAATCGGCGAAGTCGTGATGGACCCGGCGCTCACCGCCAACGGCACCTTCTTCGCCCCACGCGCCTACGAGATCCCCTCGCTCGCCACGCTGACCCGCGAAGTGTTCGGCCCGGTGCTGCACGTGATCCGCTGGAAGGGCAGCGAACTGAAGCAGGTAGTGGACCAGATCAACGCCACCGGCTACGGCCTCACGCTCGGCATCCACAGCCGCATCAACGACACCGTCGACTACATCGCCAGCCACGCCCGCGTCGGCAACTGCTACGTCAACCGCAACCAGATCGGCGCGGTGGTCGGCGTGCAGCCGTTCGGCGGCGAGAACCTGTCCGGCACCGGCCCCAAGGCCGGCGGCCCGCACTACCTGCTGCGCTTCGCCGGCGAACGCACGCTCACCATCAACACCACCGCGGCGGGCGGCAACGCGTCGCTGCTGACGATCGGCGAATAGCTTCCCGTTCCGGATCGCTTGTGCAGCGCGCAAGCGATCCGCCAGCCACGCGTGATAAAAAGTCGGGATCGCCGGCTTGCGCCGGCCCGCCCATGCGCCGGAGCAACCGCACCATGGCACGTCCTGCAGCACGCGTTCGCCTCGATGATCCCGCGCCGGCGAACGACGACCCGCGCTTTACCGCCGCCGAGTTTCCCCCGAACAAGCTGTTGTACCTGGCCCAGCTGGCCGACGACCGCGGCATCGACAGCCGCGCCTGGTTCGCCGGCCTGGCGCTCACCCGCCAGCAGATCGCCGACCCGGCCCTGCGCGTGTCCTATCGCCAGGCCAGTACGTTCGTGCGCCGCGCGCTGCAGGCGCTGCACGTGCCCGATGCCGGCCTGCTGATCGGTCGCGAAGGCACCATCGGCGGTTTCGGCCTGCTTGGCCTGGCGATGATGACCTCGCGCACGCTGGGCGAGGCGATGATGGCCGGGATTGCCCACCACAAGATCTGCGGCTGCCTGCTCGAACTGAATTTCGAGGCGCTGAGCGAGCGGGAAGTGGCCCTGGTCGCGCAGCCGCGCTTCGGCGACCACGAGCTGCTGCCGTTCTTTTGCGAGGAATTGTTCGCCAGTTGCCTGATGATTGCCCGCGAACTGGTCGGCGACGCATTGCAGCCGCTACGCCTCGAGCTGGCCTACCCGCGGCCGGCCTACGCCGACGAGTACACCACCCTGTTCGGCTGCGAGCTGCGCTTCGATGCACCCCAGTGCCGCCTGCTGATCGATACCCAGTGGCTGGGCCAGCTGCTGCCCGGCTACAACCCGCTGACAGCGAAGCAGGCGCTCACGCTGTGTGCACAGCAGATGACACCCGAGGGCGGCGAGCCGCACCAGGAAATCGTCGCGGCGGTGGAGCGCCTGCTGCGCAGCCGGCTCGCCCAGCAGCCGAAACTCAACGACGTCGCGCGCACGCTCAATCTCAGCGAGCGTTCACTGCGGCGCAAACTGGCCGAAAGCGGACGGATCTTCCGCGAGATCCACGATCGGGTGCGCGCCGAACGCGCCCTGCAACTGCTGCAGGCCGGCACTCTGAGCGTGGCCGACGTAGGCAGCGCGGTCGGCTTCAACGATCCGCGCGAATTCCGCCGCGCGTTCAAACGCTGGACCGGAATGCCGCCGCAGGAGGCGCGACGCTCCACCGCCTGAACAAACTGGCCGACTTGCCCCCCATGAATTGGCCGATTTACCCTCCCCTTGCAAGCTCTGATGGGCGAGAGTCGACTCCATCGCACCATTGACCTTACCGGGGGAATCCAACCATGCGCAAACTGCTCATCAGCCTGGCGATCGGCGCGGCCTTGGCCGGCTGCGGCAAACACGAGGCCGCGCCGCAGAATGCGACCGACGCCAGCTTCGAGGCGAAGTTGCAGGAGCAACTGCTGGACGCCAAGCCCGGCAGCGTGATCGACATTCCCGCCGGCCACTACTCGCTCAAGCGCGGCCTCAGCCTGCGCACCGACGGCGTCACCATCCGCGGCGCCGGCATGGACAAGACCGTGCTGTCGTTCAAGGGTCAGGTGGTGGGGCCCGAAGGCCTGCTGGTCAACGCCAGCGACTTCACCATCGAGAACCTGGCGATCGAGGACACCAAGGGCGATGCGCTGAAGATCAACCAGGGCAAGAACATCACCATCCACGGCGTGCGCATCGAGTGGACCGACGGCCCGAAGACCACGAACGGCGCCTACGGCCTGTATCCGGTGAAGACGCAGAACGTGCTGATCGAGGACTCGGTGGTGATCGGCGCCTCCGACGCCGGCATCTACGTCGGCCAGTCGCACAACATCATCGTGCGGCGCAACCGCGCCGAGAACAACGTGGCCGGCATCGAGGTTGAAAACTCGGTCAACGCCGATGTCTACGAGAACACCACGACGAAGAACACCGGCGGCATCCTGGTCTTCAACATGCCCAACCTGTCGCTGCACGGCGAAGCGACCCGGGTGTTCAGGAACAAGGTGTTCGCCAACGACACCGACAACTTCGCCGCCAAGGGCGCGGCCGTCGCCAGCGTGCCGGCGGGCTCGGGCGTGGTGGTGAACTCCAACGACAAGGTGGAGATCTTCGACAACGACATCGCCGACAACAAGACCGCGAACATCATCATCGCCAGCTATTTCTCCACCAACTACTACAACACCCGCGGCGTAGCCGCTGACTACAACCCGTATCCGAAGGGCATCTTCGTCTACGGCAACCGCCTCAAGGGCGGTGGCGACTCGCCCGACGGCATCAAGCTGAAAACGCTGAAGACCGCGATGTATGGCCTCACCGGCAGCTTCCCGGATGTGCTGTGGGACGGCTATGTCGATCCCAAGAACCTGGTCGACGGCCTGCCGCCGGCAGCCGATCGCATCTGCATCCAGGACGTCAACGGCGTACTCAGCGCGGACGGTCCGCACGACTACAAGAACCCGAGCAAGGACATGAAACCGTTCGCATGCACCCTGCCCAAACTGCCGCCGGTGGTGCTGAATCCCGAGCCGAAGATTTGAGGTCGATCGACGTGCAGAAAGTGTTGGTGAAATTCGTCCTGCCCATGCTTGTCCTGTTGTCGCTGGCCGCCTGCCAGCGTGGCATGCCGCCCGTAGCCTTCCATGCCGACGGAAGGCCGCCGAAGCTCAGCGACTGGCATGTGGTCGAAGTGCACGAGGGCAAGCTGGAACTCAACCAGGGCGTGGTGCCGTACGATCTGAACACGCCGTTGTTCACCGACTACGCGCACAAGCTGCGCACGATCTGGATGCCCAAGGGCAGCAGCGCGAAGTACGAACCGGTCGACACGCTGGACTTCCCGGTCGGCACGGTGATCAGCAAGACGTTCTATTATCCGCGCGCGGCCGACGGCAAGTTCGGCGACGTCGTGCGCAACGACGATTATTCGCGCGACTTCGCCGGCCAGGGGCTCGACCTCGCCCATGTGCACCTGATCGAGACGCGCATCCTGGTCCATCGCAAGGACGGCTGGGCGGCGATCCCTTATGTGTGGAACGACGCCCAGACCGAAGCCACGCTGGCCCGCACCGGCGCGGTGCTGCCGCTGACCCTGGTCACGACCACCGCCGAGGCCGGCGTGCCGGCACGCGAGGATTTCAACTACGTGGTCCCCGACGAAAGCCAGTGCGCCAGCTGCCATGCGCAGGACTGGATCGACCGCAAGGTGCATCCGATCGGGCCGAAGGCGCGGCACATCAACAAGGACTACCTGTACGCCGACGGCGAGCACAACCAGCTGGAGCACTTGGCCGAGGTGGGTTACCTCAGCGGCCTGCCGGCGCTGGACAAGGTTGCGCGCGATGCGAACTGGGCCGATCCGAAGGCACCGCTGGATGCGCGCGCGCGCGCCTACCTCGACATCAACTGCGGGCATTGCCACAACCCCAACGGTGCGGCCAACACCACCGGCCTGTCGCTGATCTACGGCACCGCGGAAGACCACCACCTGGGTATCTGCAAGCCGCCGACCGCCGCCGGCCAGGGCACCGGCGACCACTTCTTCGACATCGTGCCAGGCAAACCGGACGACTCGATCATCCCGTTCCGGCTGTCCTCGACCGAGCCAGGCACGATGATGCCGGAGATCGGACGCAGCACCATGCATCACGAAGGCGTGGCGCTGATCAAGGCATGGATCGCGGCGCTGCCGGGAACCTGTGTCGTACTGCACTGAACCACCGACAACGAGAGCCGCGAGCATGAACGTCGCGACCATTCCATGCACCGGGGAGCACGGCATGACCATGAACCAACGTCCACTGACCACTGCCTTGCGTCGATTGCTGTTCGGCGGTACCGCCTTGCTGCTGATCGGCGTGCCGGCGGCCTTCGCCGCCGAGCCGGCTGCACAGGATGCCGCCGCCGGCGGTACGGCCGCCGCGCCGGACAAAGCCGACACGGCCAAGCCCGCGACCAAGGCCACGCAACTGGGCACGGTCGTCGTGACAGCGCAGAGTCGCTCGCAGGAGATGCAGTCGGTACCGATCCCGCTGCAGATCATCACCGCGAAGCAGGTGCAGACCCTGGCCGCCACCGACATCAGCAAGATGGACATCTTCGTGCCCGGGCTGTCGGTCGGCGCCGAGCAGCCGACCCAGCCCTCGTATGAACTGCGCGGCATCGGTGGCAGCGGGTTCGGTGCCGGCACCGAATCCGCCGTCGGTGTCTATGTCGATGGCGTCTACGCCGCACGCACCGGCGGCGCGCTGCTGGCCTTCAACGACATCGCGCGGATCGAGGTGCTGAAAGGCCCGCAAGGTACCCTGTTCGGGCGCAATTCCGCCGGTGGCGCGATCTCGATCATCACCAACGAACCGAGCGACAAACTCGAAGCCAAGGGCACGATTCGCTACGGCAATTACGGCGAGCGCTATGGCGATGCGCTGGTCAACATTCCGCTGAACAAAGACATGGCGCTGCGCGTGAGCGTGCTGGACAACCAGAGCGACGGCTGGGTCAAGGACGCCGCTACCGGCAAACACTACGGCGGCAACGACGACTGGGGCACGCGCGCCGTGTATCGCTGGAACATCGCGCCGGATACACGCGTGCTGCTGTCCTGGGATCACGAGCAACTCAAGCAGGCGCCGCACCCGGCATTCGGGCTGATTCCGCTGTCGAGCTACACGCAGCTCCCGGCGCCGCTCAACAGCATGACGATACCGCCATACCCCACCGATCCGGCGACCTATCTCAACCCCTTGCATGCGCCGCTGTACAACGACGCCGTCGGCGGAGCCGAAACGCGCCGTTTCGACGGCGCCACCCTGACCGTCGACCACACCTTCGGCTGGGGTGGCTTCACCTCCACCACGGCGTGGCGCAACTTCGACACGTTCAACCTGGGCGACTACGACGGCACCAACAACTACAGCACCTATCTCGACACCGCCAACATCGAGCACAGCAACAGCTGGTACCAGGAGTTCAAGCTGTCCGGCAACACCGGCCTGATCGACTGGGTCGCCGGCACCAGTTTCTATCTGGAGAAGTCGCACCAGACCAGCCGGGTCGACGTCAACACCAACTCCGTGACCACCCTGGTTCTCAACAATTTCGCCAGCCAGTTTGGCTGGCCGCTGGTCGACAGCCTGATTCCAACCATGCCGGCATTGGCCAACTTGCTCGGCAACCCGTGGAGCGAGCAGGTCGACAACGGCCAGACCATCACCTCGTATGCAGCCTTCGGCGATGTGATCTGGCACCTCAGCGACAAGCTCAACCTCACCACCGGCGTGCGTTTCACCTTCGACCAGAAACAATACAGCTGGCTGATCCCGCCACGTTATGCGCCCCAGCTCGATGCCATCCTGGCCACCTTGCCACCGTCAGGCAACCCCATTTTCGACGGTCTCGTGCTGCCTGCGTACGAGCAAAACCTGATCTTCACTCCCGACACCGCCGGTCCGATCGGGGTGCTTACGCAAAGGCGCAGCAGCTGGCGCAACGTCAGCCCGCGCGTGGTGCTGGACTACCACTTCACCCAGAACGTGATGGCCTACGGTTCGGTGACGAGGGGCTATCAGGCCGGCGGCTTCAACTTCCAGCAGGTCGGCGGAACCTACGCGCCGGAACACGTGACCAACTACGAAGGCGGCGTCAAGACCGTGTTCCCGGATCAACGCCTGTTGTTCAACGTGACCGGGTACTACTACACCTACGACAACCTGCAGGGGCTGTCGCTGCAGCCGGCACCCACGGGCAGCAACGGCGTGCCGAAATACGTGATCACCACCAGTGACCAGCACGCCCATGGACTGGAGGCCGAACTGCAGTGGATACCGCTTGACGGTCTGCAGTTGGGCCTGAATGGTGCCTACATCGATTCCACCTACACGCACTACGTCTCCACCGACGGCAAGAATGTGTCCGGCCAGGCGACTGGCACCCCCCTCTTCTCCGGCGCCGCCACCCTCAGCTATACCGTGCCGGATGTATTCAACGGCAGCCTCGTCTACAACGCCGCCTACGGCTTTCGCGGCAAGTCGCGCTGCAACGCCGGTTCGGGATTCCAGGGCACCTGCCAGGTCAGCCCCAACTTCCCCGTCGGCACCTCGCAGCAGAGCGTCGACATGCGACTGGACTGGAATGCACCGGGCGACCATTGGGGCGTCGGCGTGTTCGTCAGCAACCTGCTCGACAAGCGTTACGTCACGGGCGTCGACAACACCGCGAATCCGCTCGGCTCGGCGTACGCGGGCATCACGCCGCCGCGCACGTGGGGCGTCGAGTTGCGCGCGAAGCTCTGACACCGACCATGAACGGGCGGGCCGCCACGCGGCCCGTCCTCACGTGCACTTCTGCAGCATGCGCGCATGCTGCAACTCTTTTGACGAGTGGCCCCGATGAATGATTCCGCCGCCGACCTGAGCCAACGCCTGCTCCAGCTGCGCACCGCGCAACGTTCCAGTCCGATGCCGGACTGGGCCACGCGTGCTCACCGGTTGCGCCGGCTGGAAAAAATGTTGCTCGAACAGCGCGAGGCGTTCGCCGCCGCGATCAACGCCGATTTCGGCTGCCGCCCGCGCGAGGAAACCGACCTGCTGGAGATCTATCCCAGTCTGTCGGCGATCCGTCACACCTTATCGAAGGGCCGGCGCTGGATGAAGCCGCGGCGCCGGCTGGCCGACCTGCTGTTCCTGCCGGCACGCACCGAGATGCGGCCACAGCCGCGCGGCGTGGTCGGCATCATCGTGCCGTGGAACTATCCGTTGTATCTTGCGATCGGCCCCCTGGTCGATGCGCTCGGCGCTGGCAATCGCGCGATGCTGAAGATGAGCGAGTTCACACCGCGTTTCTCGGCCTTGTTCGCCGAGCAGGTGGCGCGTTACTTCAAGCCCGACGAAGTGACCGTGGTCACCGGCGACGCCGAGGTGGCGCAGGCCTTCTCGGCACTGCCGTTCGACCACCTGCTGTTTACCGGCTCCACCGCGGTCGGTCACCACGTGATGCGCGCGGCCGCCGCCAACCTCACCCCGGTAACCCTGGAGCTGGGCGGCAAGTCGCCGGCCATCGTCGGCCCCGGCGCGCGCTTCGACCACGCGGTCGAGCGCATCGTGTTCGGCAAAATGGTCAACGCCGGGCAGACCTGCATCGCGCCCGACTACGTGCTGCTGCCACGCGCGCGCGTCGCCGAATTCATCGACACGGCCACGCGCACGGTGGCGAAGATGTATCCGCAACTGGCCCAGGGCGGCCAATATTCGAGCATCGTCTCCGATCGCCAGTACCAGCGCCTGGTCGGCCTGCGCGACGGCGCCGTGGCGGCCGGTGCCAGCGTGCATCCGCTCAGCGCCAGCAGCGAGGATGCCGCGCGCCGGCTGCTGCCGCCGCAGTTGCTCGGCAACGTCACCGACGCGATGGCGGTGATGCGCGAAGAGATCTTCGGCCCGCTGCTGCCGCTGCTGCCCTACGACACGCTGGACGAGGCGATCGCCTACGTCACCACCCACCCGCATCCGCTGGCGCTGTACCTGTTCGAGCAGAACGCAGGACGCATCGAGCAGGTGCTGAGCCAGACCCATGCCGGCGGGGTCAGCGTCAACGACACGATCTATCATGTCGCACAGCACAATCTGCCGTTCGGCGGTGTCGGCAGCTCCGGCACCGGCGGCTATCACGGCGAGGCGGGCTTCCGCACGTTTTCGCACATCAAGCCGGTGTTCCGCCAGGCGCGCGTGAACGGCGCCGGCATGCTCAACCCGCCGTATGGTTCGCGCTTCAGGCGCATGCTCGAGCTGATGTTGAAGCGCGGTTGAACTGACGGTTCGAAATGGGCGCGGCGACGCCGCGCTGCTGCTACGCTGGCGAGTGCTGCGGGCCGCGCCCGCCTGCCTCTCGGTGCCGCGATGCCATGCCATGTCTATGCCAGCCTGCGCAAACCGGACAGCTACCTGTGGCTGGCACGGCACGACGGCTTCGAGGTCGTGCCCGAATCGCTGCTGTTGATGCTGGGCGAGCTGCGCTTCGTGATGGAAGTGCAACTGGACGCTACGCGCAAGCTGCCGGTCGAGGACACCATCCAGGTGCTCGACCATCTGCGCAACCAGGGTTGGCACCTGCAGCTGCCGCCGCAGGAAACCCTGGCCGCGGCGAACCACCCTGCCTACACCCATGCACGCGAGGAAGACCGCGACGAATGAGTCGCGCCTGCATCGATGCCCGCGACAGGCAGGCTGTCATCGAAGTTAACACTTGGTTACCGTCTGCCCGTCCAACGATTTCTATACTGTCGCCATGACCCAGCCCAAATCCCGTCGCCGCCCTCCCTTCCTGCATGCACTGGCCTGGTTCATTCCCGGCCTGCTGGCGGTCGCCGCGGCCGGGCTGGCGACCCATCCGCTGACCCTGATCCCGCTGCTGCTGGCCAACTCGCTGACCATGGCGGCGATCTGCCACGCGATCGGTTTCGATCCCGAACCGCGCTTCACCCGCACCGTGCTGCGCCGTGGCGCCGCCCATCTGGTGATGTTCACCGGCTACACCGTGCTGGTGTTCGTGCTGGTGGCGTGGCCGATGCTGCAGCTGAGCCATGCACCCAGCCTCAGTGCCGCCCTGCTGCTGGCCGCGGCGCTGGTGCTCGCGCTGGTGGTGTTGTGGCGGCTGTGGCCGGCGTTCGGGCTGGTGTTCGTGTGGGACGACGCCTATCCGCCGCAACGCGATGGTTCATGGATCTTCACCGCCACGCTGCGCAGCATGGCATTCGGCCGGCATCTGTCGCGCGAGGAGCGCTTCTTCAGCCACTTCCTGCCGGCAGCCCTGTGCCTGCTGGCGCTCGCCTTCGGCGCGATCGCGCTGACCGGCCTGGTCGGCATGCTACCGAGTGAAATGCGCATCGCGGCGCTGGCGATTTATGCCGTGGTCGTGCTGCCGCTGGCCTGCCTGGCGGTCGCCAACCGCACCCTGCGGGCCCTGCTGTGCGAGCGTCACCAGCCGCGCCGGCGTACCGACGCGAGCCCCACCGCCGTCGACGCACCCCGCCCCGTGCTGACCGAGCAGGAGCGGCTTGCCGGCACCGCCGAACAGGGCACGGCACTGCTGGCCGCCACCCGCGACGGCGACATCGAACGGGCGCTGGCGCTGCTCGAAGTCGGCGCCGATCCAGGTACCGCGCCGGCTGCGGACGATCGTGACCAACGCCCGGTATTGATGCTCGCCGCGCTGCTCCCCGACACCCGGTTGCTGCGTGCGCTGATCGCCAAGGGCGCCGACGTGAACCGGGCCAGCGGCGGCATCACGCCGCTGCTCGCCGCCACCCGCGACAGCTGGCATGGCCGCGCCGAGGCGGTGCTGACCCTGCTCGCCAACGGTGCCGATGCGCTGGTCACCGATGCTGACGGCAACACGCCACTGCACGGTGCGGTGCTCAGCGCCGACGCCGGTGTGGCCGCGATGCTGCTCGACGCCGCCGCACCGATCGACGCGTTGAACCAGGCCGGCCTGAGTCCGCTGGCCATCGCCTGTCGCGCCGCCAACTGGCCACTGGCGAAGTTCCTGCTCGAGCGCGGCGCCAAGGCCTGCCCGCCCGGTGGCGAGCCGGCCCTGGTCGCGGCCGCCGCGATTGCCGACGACGATCCAGCCGGGATCAAACTGCTGCTCAAGCATCGCGCCGCGGTGAACGCCGTGGACGCGCGCAAGCGGCACGCCCTGCTCAACGCCGCCGCCGAAGGCCACGAGCAGATCGCGCGCGTCCTGTGCGAGGCCGGCGCCGACGTCAATCTGGCCGACCAGCGCGGCAGCACGGCACTGATGGAAGCCGCACACGCCGGCGCCAGCGGCATCGTGCAGCGGCTCGCCGAGGCGAAAGCCGACGCGCTTGCCCGCGACCAGCACGGTCGCGATGCGTTGATGCTGGCCTGCCAGTCGCCGCACGCCGACGGCGCCACCGTCGCCGCGCTGCTCGCGTTGGGCGCCGAGCCGAAAGCGCCCGGCAGCGACGGTCGCAGCGCACTCGACCACGCCACCGCCGCCGGCCGCTGGGACCTGGTCGCCCTGCTTGATCCGGATACGGCGCTGCCGACCAACCTCAGCCACGATCTGCTCGGCGACGGTGCCGACACTCCGGAGCACCTGCTCGACGCCCTGCGCTTCGGCCACTGGGCGATCGTTTCCGCCTTCGCCGAGCGCGTGCAGGCGTGGCCCCAGGCGCAACTGGCCCGGCTTTACCTGGACCTGGCCGCACCCGGTCTCGGCGCAGCCCGCCGCTGGCTGCTCGACCATGGCCTGGACGCCGAAGCGCGCCTGGATGCACCGCGCGTCGATGACGCCGAGACAGGCGAAGCCGCGGTACTGCCGCCACCGGGCCGGCGTTTGTTCGATGCACTGCTGCAGCAATTGCCGGATGCCACCGAAGCGGTCGACGACCTGCTGCAGGCCGGCGCCAGCCCGGCCGGCGCCGGCCTGCTGGCGCTGGCACTCGTGCAACTGGGTGGCGCGGCGCAGGCTGCCGCGTTGCCCCTGGGCCTGCTCGCGCGCGGCGCCGATCCGTTCGGCGCGGATGCACGCCAACGCACGCCGCTGCACCTGGCCGCCACGCATGCACAGGGCGAGCTGCTGCGCGCCCTGCTGGCCCTGGGCTGCGACCCGAATACGCGCGACTGCGATCAGCGCACGCCACTGTTCGCCGCCCTCGAACACGGTGCTGCTGCGTTGCCGCTGGTATGCCACCTGATTGCCCACGGCGCCGACCCCGAAGCCGCCGACACCCACGGCGAGACCCCGCTGGGACTGGCGCTGGAGCACCCGGTGCTGGAGCGCTGGCTGGACTGGCGCGACTGGCCGCTGCCGCAGCGTCCGCTGCGCGCCGAGGACCTGCCGGCCGCCGCGGCAACCGGCGCACTGGGTGCCGTGCAGCGCCTGCTTGAGCTCGGCTTCGCGGTCGACACCCGCGACGAGCAGGGTGCCACGGCGCTGTTGCGCGCCAGCGGCGCCGGACATCGCGAGGTAGCGGCCTGCCTGCTCGAAGCGGGCGCCGATCCGGCGCCGCCGGCACACAGCGGCGTCACCGCCCTGGTCGCGGCCGTGACGGCGCGGCGCGAGACGCTGGTGGCGTTGCTGCTGCAACATGGCGCCGCCGTCGATCAGCGCCTGCCCAGCGAGGCCACCGCGCTGATGGTCGCCGCCGCGCTCGGTTATCCGGACATCGCCGAACAACTACTGGAGGCCGGTGCCGACGTCAGGGCGGTCGATGCCGCCGGCCGCGGCGCGCTGCATGCCGGCGCGCAATTCGGCTTCGAGCACAACGACAGCCTGCGCGCCCGCCGCCTGTTCGACAGCCTGCTCAAGCGCGGCGCCGACATCAACCACGCCGATCTCGAGGGCAAGACGCCGCTGCTGCTGTTGCTGGGTGCACAGCTGCCACCGGGCAGCGATGGCGACGCCACCCATCTCGGTGCGCTGGTGCCGCTGCTGCTGGAAGCCGGCGCCAGGGTCGAGCACGCCGACCAGCGTGGCGTGACCGCCCTGCACGCCTGCGCCATGCACGCGATGCTCGCGCCGGCCCGCGTATTGCTGTCGCGCGGGGCCGATCGCCAGGCCACGGATGCGTTCGGCCGCAGCGCCTCCGACGTGGCGCGGCAACTCGGCTTCGTGGACATCGCGCATGAACTGGGCGGGCGCGGCAGCCAGGCGATTCCCAGCGTGCGGCAGACCCTGCGCCAACCCGCGCAACCGGCCGACTGACGAGGCCGGTCAGCTCATTCGGGGCCGGGTGGCTCGCTCGGCTCCCTGGCGCGTTCACGCTCGGCGCCCGGCTCCGCATCCGCCTCGAACAGGCGCTGCAGGTCGACCAGGGCATCACGAGTGGTCTGGATCAGCTTGGTTTCGTCGTCGTAGACCAGCGCCTGCTTCTGCAGCAGATCCTCGTCGTGACGACGGAATCGATCGACGCGATCCACGGCCTGCTCGTGCGACAGCCCCAGCGCCTCCAGCGTCTTGCGAGTCATCTTCAGGCTGGAATGGAAGGTCTCGCGCACCGGGTCGTCGACGCCCAGATCCAGCAGGCGGAATACATGCTGGCGGTTGCGCGCGCGCGCCACGATCTTCAGGTGCGGATACTGGCGTTTGACCAGGCGCGCAGTGCGCAGGTTCGCCTCCGGATCGTCGGTGGCCAGCACGAACACCTCGGCCGTGGCGGCCTGCGCTGCACGCAGCAGCTCCGGCCGAGCCGGATCGCCGAAGAACAGGTTGCCCGTGCCGAAGCGCCGCGAGAAATCGACCTGTTCGGCCGAGTGTTCCAGCGCGACGAAGGAAATGCCCTGCGCACGCAGGACGCGCGCGATGATCTGCCCGACCCGGCCGAAGCCGGCGATGATCACCCGCGGCGGCGCGGTGTCGATCGTGTCGAACTCGCGCGCCGGCTTGCGCGGCCGCACATTGAGTCCCCGTGCGGCCAGCACCACCAGCAGCGGGGTCAGCGCCATGCTCAGGGTGATCACCAGCACCAGCGCATCGCGCTGGCCGATGCTGATCAGCTGCTGCTCGGCAGCCAGCCGCAACACCACGAAGGCGAACTCGCCGCCACAGGCCAGCAGCACCACCAGACGCAGGGTATCGGAGCGATTCAGCCGGCCCAGCAGCCGGCCCAGTGGCCACAGCAGAAAACCCTTGAGCAACAGCAGGGCCGCCACCAGCGCGAGGATCAGGCCCGGCCGATGCCACAACAGGGACAGATCCATCGACATGCCGACGCTGATGAAGAACAGCCCCAGCAGGAGCCCCTTGAACGGCTCGATGTTGGACTCGAGCTCGTGCCGGTATTCCGAATCGGCCAGCAGCATGCCGGCGAGGAACGCGCCCAGGGTGACCGAGACGCCAGCCAGCTCCATCAGCAGGGCCACGCCCATCACCACCAGCAGGGCGGTGGCGGTGAACACCTCGACCGAATCGGCCTTCGCCACAAACCGGAACACCGGACGCAACAGATAACGGCCACCAACCACCACGGCCAGGATCACGCCCACCGTGCGCAGCACGCCGAACAGGTCGACATGGGTGGCCGTGGATGCCGCCAGCAAGGGCACCGCGGCGATCAGCGGAATCGCCGCCACGTCCTGGAACAGCAGGATCGCGAACACCTGCCGTCCGTAAGCCGAGCCGACCTCCTTGCGTTCGGCCAGGATCTGCAGGCCGAACGCGGTCGATGACAGCGCCAGGCTGCCGCCGACGATCGCCGCGGCCTTGCCGCTCAGACCGAACAGGAAGTAGGACGCGGCCGCGATCGCCAGCATGCTGACCAGCACCTGCAACAGCCCGGTGCCGAACACCGAGCGACGCATCACCCACAAACGCTGCGGCGACAACTCCAGCCCGATCACGAACAACATCAGCACCACGCCGAACTCGGAGATCGTGGCGACCCCCTCGGTATCGTGGACCAGGCCCAGCAACTGCGGCCCGATCACCACCCCGGCCAGCAGATAACCCAGCACGGCGCCCAGGCGAAAGCGCTTGGTCAACGGCACCATGATCACCGTGGCCAGCAGGAACACCACCGCGGTCTGCAACAAATGAGGGCTGTCCACGCGTGCGCCACTCCGATCCGGGAGGTTCGATTATTCCACGCGCCCCGTCCCCGTGCGGGCCGCGCGGATGACGTGCCCCCTGACCGGTCTGTCTACAACTTGAAGCTCGCCCATGAAAAACGGGCCGGCAACATGCCGACCCGTTTCGTGTCTCATGCCGCCATGACGCCCTATTTCTTCGCCGCGTCCTTCAGCCCGCGGTTCTCCAGCATCGGCTCGATGCTCGGATCCTGGCCGCGCCAGTCCTTGTACAGCTTCGACAGTTCTTCGGTGTTGCCGCGCGACAGCACCATCGCACGGAAACGGTCGCCATTGGCGCGGGTCAGGCCGCCGTTATCCTGGAAGTCGACGAAGGCATCGTCGGCCAGCATCTCGGTCCACAGGTAGGCGTAGTAGCCGGCGGCGTAGCCGTTGCCCCAGATGTGTTGGAAGTAGCTGGAGCGGTAACGCGGCGGCACATAGCCCAGGTCCACCCCGTCCTTCTTCAGCGCGGCCGCCTCGAACGTGTCGGCATCCTGCAGCGGCGCATCGGCGCCGAGCATGTGCCAGTTCATGTCGAGCAGCGCGGCGGAGACCAGCTCGGTCATGTTGTAGCCGGAGTTGAACTTGCCGGCCTTCTTCATCTTGTCGACCAGTGCCTGCGGCATCGGTGCGCCGGTCTGGTAGTTCTTGGCGTAGTTCGCGAACACATTGGGATTGGTCGCCCAGTGCTCGTTGAACTGCGACGGGAACTCGACGAAGTCGCGCGCGGTGTTGGTGCCGGACAGGGTCGGGTACTGCTCGTCGGCGAACATGCCGTGCAGCGCATGGCCGAATTCGTGGAACATGGTGATCACGTCGTCGAACGACAGCAGGGCCGGCTGGCCCGCGGCCGGCTTGGCGAAATTCGCCACGTTGTAGATCACCGGCTTGGTGCCGAGCAGCCTGGACTGGCCGACGAAGTTGTCCATCCAGGCGCCGCCGCCCTTGTTGTCGCGCTTGAAGTAGTCGCAGTAGAACAGCGCCAGCGACTTGCCGTCCTTGTCGAACACTTCGAACACGCGCACGTCCGGCTGGTACACCGGGATGTCCTTGCGCTCCTTGAAGGTCAGCCCGTAGAGCTGGTTGGCGGCGTAGAACACGCCGTTCTTGAGCACGTTGTCCAGCTCGAAGTACGGCTTGATCTGGTTTTCATCCAGGTCGTACTTCGCCTTGCGCACCTGTTCGGCATAGTAGTTCCAGTCCCACGGCTGCAGCTTGAAGGTGGGCTGCTTCAGCGCCTTCTGGTCCTTGTCGATCTGCATCTGGATGTCGGCCGCCTCGCGCTTCGCGCGCGCCACCGCGGCCGGTGCGAGCTTGTCCATGAAGTCCATCGCCGTGGCCGGCGTCTTGGCCATCTGGTCATCGAGTTTCCAGGCGGCATAGTTCGGGTAGCCGAGCAGGGCGGCCTCCTGCGCGCGCAGCTGGGCCAGCCGCTCGATCGTCTTGCGGGTGTCGTTGGCGTCGCCCTGTTCGGCGCGATTCCACGAAGCCTCGAACAACTGCTGGCGGGTGGCACGGTCGCTCAGATCCTGCAGCTCGGGCTGCTGGGTCGTATTCTGCAGGGTCAGCACGTACTTGCCGTCCTCCTTGCGATCCTTGCCGGCCTGCAGCGCCGCGGCGAGCTCGGCATCGGATAGCCCGGCCAGCTTGCTCTTGTCGTCGAACACCGGGGCGGCGGCCTTGGTCGCCGCCAGCAGCTTGTTGGTGAAGGCCGTGCTGAGGGTCGAGGCCTCCTGGTTCATCGCCTTCAGCTTGGTCTTGTCCGCATCGGACAGCTTGGCGCCGGCATGCACGAAGTTCCGGTGGACCACCTCGACCAGCCGCGCCGATTCCGGATCGAGCTTGAGCGTGTCACGCTGGTTGTAGACCGCCTCGACCCGCTGGAACAGCTTGTCGTTGAGGTAGATCGCATCCTGGTGGGCGGCCAGCTTCGGTGCCTCGGTTTCCTGCACCTTCTGCAGCGCATCGTCGGTATTGGCGCCGGTGACCGCACCGAACACCATCATCACGCGATTGAGCATGACGCCGGATTTCTCCATCGCCACATAGGTGTTCTCGAACGTGGGCGGCTCGGGGTTGTCGGCGATCTGCTGGACCTCGGCCAGTTGCCGTTTCATGCCCTCCTCGATCGCCGGCTGATAATCCGCGTCGGTGATCTTGTCGAACGGCGGCGCCTGGAACGGCAGCGTGCTGGCCTGGAAGAACGGGTTGTTGGTCATGGCGGCGGGGGCTGCGACGGTGCTGGCGGCCGCCACCGAGGAGGTGGTCGCGGGAGACGTGTTGGCGCCACCGGGCTGCTGCGGCGAGCAGGCGGCGAGGGCGACGGTGGTGGCAATCACTAACAGGCGGAGACGAAACATCGGGTTCCCCAGAATAGAGCGTCCGCGGCGGGACGGAGTTGGTTGGCAGTCCCTGACTGTACCGATACCGCCGCCAGTTTCCAAACCGCCGCAGGATTGTGCGAGCCGCCCCATCAGGCCGAGCGCATGTCGCGCAACTGCCACGACGACCCGATCAGCAGATACAGCCGATGCCGCACCACGCTCATCGGCAGGCTGGTGGTGAGCTGCACATCGGTGCGCAGATCGGCGACGCTGGCCGTCACCTCAGCGGCCGGATCGATGGCTGCAAGGCCGGCATCGACCGCATCGGGATCCGGTTGCGCGGCGCGCCAGCGCTGGAACAGGTCATCGCTGCGCAAGGCCTGCTGCAAGGCCGCGGCAAAATCGTTCGGACCGGCGCCGTCATAACTGAAGCGCTGGTCCGCACCACGCGCATGGGCGAGATCGGCGATGGAGAGGTAGTAGCGATTGCGGGCCATGTTGCCTCCGGATGATGGGGTTGCGCTCGACCGTGCAGCGGCGTGATTGCACAGCACGTCGCGGGACCGGCGCCAATCCACGCCACCGGCCGAGTCGACCGGATCGATGACAGGACTGGCGATAGCGACTGAAAAAGCGTAATACAAGGCGCTCGACCGTCCACGATGATAGAAGGGGCTTCGCATGGCACGCGTGATTGCACGTCGCTGGTTCATTCCCGCAGGCAGCGCCCTGTTCGCCGCGATGGCTGCCTTGACGGGTTGCTCCAAATCGCCGACGGCGACACCGGCGGCCACCGCCCCTCCGACAACTCCATCCAGCGTGACACCGGCAGCGCCGCCACCCCCCAGCTCCACCGGCGCAGCGATCGCCACCGGCAGCGGCACCCGGTTGCTGCGCTTCCCCGACGTCTGCGGCGCCCACGTGGCGTTCACCTACGCCGGCGACCTGTGGACCGCCTCGACCCAGGGCGGCACCGCCACCCGCCTGACTGCCGCACCGGGCCTGGAAATGGCCGCGCGCTACTCGCCCGATTGCAGCCAGATCGCCTTCACCGGGCAGTACGGCGGCGACAGCCAGGTCTACGTGGTTGCCGCCGGCGGCGGCGAGCCGAAACAGCTGACCTGGTACCCGGCGATGGGCCCGCTGGCGCAGCGCTGGGGCTTCGACAACCAGGTGTACGGCTGGACCCCGGATGGCAAATCCGTGCTGTTCCGTTCGTGGCGTGACTCGCGCGGCATTTCCAGTCCACGCGTGTTCACCGTGCCCGTGAGCGGCGGGTTGCCGACCGTGCTGCCGATGCCCGAGTCGGGCACGGCGCGCTTCTCGCCGGACGGCAAGCAGATGGTGTACTCGCCCAAGTTCCGCGATTTCCGCGACTGGGACCGCTACCAGGGCGGTTGGGCGCAGGACCTGTTCATCTACGATTTCGCGGCGAAGACCGCGAAGAACATCACCAACGACCCGAATACCGACCGTGATCCGGTATGGATCGGCAAGAACATCTACTTCCTGTCCGACCGCGGCCCGCACCTGAATCTCTATCGCTACGACACCAGTGACGACAAGACCACGCAACTGACCAACTACGCCACCGACGATGCGCGCTGGGCCAGCGGCGATCAGGCCGGGCAGATCGTGTACGAAGTCACCGGCGCGCTGCACATCTACGATACCCGCAACAACACCGACCGCGCGCTGGTCATCAACGTACCCAGCGACCTCGTCGCCACCCGCGCCGCCGAGCGCAGCGTGAAAGACTACATCGAGGATTTCGCGCTCAGCAGCAACGGCAAGCGCGCCGCGTTCACCGCGCGCGGCGACATTTTCAGCGTGCCGCTGGAGCACGGCATCAGCGTGGACCTGACGCACACCCCCGGTGTGCATGAGCGCGAGGTGAGCTGGTCGCGCGACGGCAAGCGCGTCGCCTACATTTCCGATCAGAGCGGCGAAGAGGAAGTGTGGGCACGCGACGCCGACGGCAGCAACCCGGTGATGCTGACCAAGGGTGTCATTGGCCGCCTCTACGACACGACATGGTCGCCGGACGGCAAGAACATCGCCTTCGTGGACAGCGCGAACCGCATCCACGTCGTGGGCGCTGCGGCCGGCGCCACCGACAAGGTCATCGCACAGGATCCCGGCAATATGCCGGGCGACTATACCTGGTCGCCCGGCGGGCATTACCTCGCCTACTCGCTGACCGACAAGGACACGCTGCAGCCGCGGCTGTATGTGTATGACCTCGGCGCCGGCAAGGCGACCGAACTCGGGCGCGAATACTTCAACGCCAACAGTCCCGCGTTCTCGCCCGACGGCAAATATCTCTATTTCCTGGGCGATCGCGAGTGGAGCCCGCTGATGTCCGGTGTGGAGCTGGACTATGCGAGCAACCGCAGCACCGAAATCCTCGCCTATGCCTTGCGCAAGGATGTCGGCAATCCGTTTGCCCCGCGCAACGACAGCGCCACCGGCGATGACGGTACGAAGCAGAACAACGACAAGGGCAAGTCCGGGACGAAGCCGGCGCCCGTCGCGCAGGTCGACGACCGCATCGACTTCGACGGCATCGACCAGCGCCTCATGCACGCACCAGTCGAGCCCGACAATATCCGCTGGGTGGCGGTGACCTCGAAGGCGATCCTGTACGCCACCTCCGGCGCGCCGTATCTGGGCCGGGACAGCGCGATACCGATGAAGATCAAGGCGTGGTCGTTCAAGCAGCGCAAGTCGAGCACGCTCTACACCTACGGGAAACCCGGCGGCGACGCGGGCGGCGAAGGCGGCGGCGGTGCCGGCCCGCTGGCACTGTCCGGCGACGGCAATACCCTGCTGGTGCATGACGGCAAGGACTACAAGGCGATCGATCTGGGCGCCGACAAGCCCGAACCGAAAGACGTCAAGCTGGACGGCCTGTTCATGCGGGTCGACCCCAAGGCCGAATACGCCGAGATCTTCAACGACGTGTGGCGCCGCTACCGCGACTATTTCTACGTCACCAACATGAATGGCTACGACTGGGATGCGATCCGCGCCAAGTACGAGCCGCTGCTGAAGGACGTCGGCGACCGCACCGACCTCAACTACGTGATGGGCGAGATGATCGCCGAGCTGTCCAACTCGCATACCTACGTCGCCGGTGGCGATCTCGATCTGCCGGACAAGCCGCATGTCGGCCTGCTCGGCGCCGACTTCAAGCTGGACGCCGCGAGTGGCCGCTACCAGATCGCCAACGTGTTCCCCGGCGAAAACGACGAGCCGCGCTATCGCTCGCCGCTCACCGAGTTCGGGGTCGACGTCAAGGCCGGCGACTACATCCTCGCCATCAACGGCACGCCGCTGACCACCGACGAAAACCCGTACCGTCTGCTGCGCGTCGCACCGGGCCAGATGGTCCAGCTCACGGTCAACTCGCGGCCGTCGACCGATGGCGCACGCAGCGTGCTGGTCAAGCCGATTTCGAGCGAGATGTCGCTGCACTACTACGACTGGGTGCAGGCGAACCGCGCCTACGTCGCCAAGGCCAGCAACGGCACCATCGGTTACCTGCACATTCCGGACATGGGCGTCGATGGCGCGCGCGAGTTCATCAAGTGGTACTACCCGCAACTGCGCAAGGCCGGATTGATCATCGACGTGCGCGACAACGGCGGCGGTTTCATGTCGCAGACCATGATCGAGCGGCTTTCGCGCAAGCTGCTGGCTTACAACTACATTCGTGGCAGCAGCATCACCGGCACCTATCCGGCAGCCACCTACGTCGGTCATCTGGCAGCGCTGTCGAACGGCACCTCGGCGTCGGACGGCGACATTTTCTCGTACATGTTCAAGCAGGCGAAGCTGGGGCCGCTGATCGGCACCCGCACCTGGGGCGGCGTGATCGGCATCCATGGCCTGGGCCCGCTGATCGACGGCGGCGACGTGTTCGTGCCGACCTACGCGGGGATCGTCGGCCTCGACAGCAAGTACGTGGTCGAAGGCCACGGCGTCGATCCGGACATCGAGGTGAAGGAAAACGTGTCCGAACAACTGGCCGGCCGGGATCCGCAGCTGGACAAGGCGATCGAGGTGCTGCAGCAGGAGATCAAGGCGCACCCGGTGGTCTTGCCGCCGCAACCGCCGGGGCTGGACAAGGCCCCGCCGAACATGCGCCCGCAGAACGCCGGCACGCCCGCGCATTGATTCGCTTGCAGGTCGCCGCTTACGGCGGCGGCCTGCAGATGGCGGCAACCGCGGTCGCCAGGGCCGGCGTCGCTGCGGCATCTGCCGCGTGATCAAGCACACCCAGGCACGGCGCGGGCAACAGGCGACGCAAGGTATCGAGGTTGTCGTCGCGTCGATCCATCGTTGGATCGACTGCGTTGCCGATCCAGCCCAGCAGGCTGCAGCCATCGGCGAGGATCGCGCGTGCCGTCAGCTGCGCATGGTTGAGGCAGCCGAGCCTCAGGCCCACCACCAGGATCACCGGCAAGCCCAGCGCCTGCGGCAGCGCGTTCGCCTGCAGCGTCGACGACAGCGGCGCCAGCCAGCCACCGACGCCCTCGACCAGCACCACCTCGGCGCTGTCCGTCAACCGGGCAAAAGCCGCCTTGATCGGCGCCATGCGCACCTCGGTGCGATCGTCCGCCGCGGCGAGATGTGGTGACACGGCCTCGGTGAAGGCAAACGGATTGCATGTCGCGTATGGCGGACACGGATCGCTGGCCGCGATCAGCGCCAGCGCGTCGTCGTTGCGCAGCCCCGCGGGCGTGGCCATGCAACCACTGGCGACCGGCTTCATGCCGACCGCGCGAAAACCCTGCGCACGCAGCGCATGCAGCAAGGCGCAGGACACGTAGGTCTTGCCGACGCCGGTATCCGTGCCGGCAATGAACACAGCGTCTGTACGTTCGTGAGGCATGAGGATGTCCGCAACGGCCCGGCGCATAATACGACTTTGCCGCCGGATGCCTTTGCATGTTCGAGTTCAAACCCCAGACCTACGCCAGCAAGCACGAGCACTACCAGGACCTGTTGCAGCAGGCACGCGGCGTGCTCCACGGCGAGCACAACCTGATCGCCAACGCGGCGAACTTCAGCGCGCTGGTCTACCACAGCCTGCCCCAGCTCAACTGGGCCGGCTTCTATCTGTTCGACGGCACCGAGCTGGTGGTCGGCCCGTTCCAAGGCAAACCGGCGTGCATCCGCATTGCGCTGGGTCGCGGCGTCTGCGGCACCGCCGCGCAGAGCCGGCAGACCCAACTGGTGCGCGACGTCAACGCCTTCGACGGCCACATCGCCTGCGACGCCGCCTCGCAATCGGAAATCGTGGTGCCACTGATCAAGCCCGATGGCGCGCTGCTCGGCGTGTGGGATGTGGACAGCCCGGTCACCGACCGTTTCGACGAGGATGACCGCGTGGGAATGGAGGCGCTGTGCGCAGTATTCATGGCGTCGCTGATGCCCTGATCGAACGCATCGGCCCCCAAGAAGGCATACGGGCGTTTCTCGGAGCAAATAACAAAAGCCTCTCGTCCACCTGCGGTGGCCGAGCCACCTTATCTCTGCGTGGCCAGAAAAACGTGGCCCACTGCGCTGCAGGAGCAACGCGAACAGCGAAGCTGGCCCGAAGGGTGTAGGGCAGGCGAAAAGGAGTCGGCATCCTGGTCGTATCCACCACCCACATCGTTCATGCGTGATGAGCGGACTTCGGCGCAGACGCAAGCCCCGTGGTTCAGGGCTTGTCGGTCGACGTCGTGGCCGCGTGTACGGGTGCCGGGGTGGCTGTGCTCGTTGATGTCTCGACCGCCGATGAAGCCGCGTCGCTCCCCGCATCCGCCGCTTCCGGCAGCGTCACCGTGAACTTGATCTTAGCCAGTTGCTCGGGTGCATAACCGAGCTTGCGCAGGAACGGCAGCCAGCGCGGGTCTTGCCTGATCTTGTCGAACAGGTTTTGGGTCACGATCTCGGACAGGCCGGGGTCCTGGTAGGCGGCCGCCTTGTCCAGCCAGGCGAAGGCCTGGTCCGCCTCGCCGCAGTACGCATAGTCGTAGGCGATGTTGTAGGGCGCGTCCTTGGTGTACTTGGCGATCAGCGCCGCGAACGCCGCGTCCGCGTCCGCCTTGCGCCCGCGCGCGCAGTACGCCAAGGGCAGGCCGATCATTCGCCACATTTCAGCCTTCTCCTGCCGCATTTGCGCCAACCCACCCGGCCCGTCACCCTTGAGCAGCAGCGCCACGCCAATGTCGAAGTGTGCGCTGCCGTAGCCCGGGCTCAAGCTCAGCAGCGTGTGGAACTTCGCGATCGCCTCGTCGTAGCGGCCGGCGTAGAGATAGTTGATGCCCAGGTTTTGCAGGGCCTTCGGGTTGACCGGATCGCGCGCGACGGTGTACTCCTCGATCACAATCGCCGGCGGCAGGCGGCCGAGGGTTTGCAGCAGGAGGGAGCTGTTGCGGAGCACATCAAGATCGGACGGATCCAGCGCCAGCGCGCGCTCAAAGTAGCGCGCCGCACCGGGCAGATCGTTCTGCAACATCGCGAGGAAGCCAAGCTGCGCCTGCGCCGACGCATCGTCCGGATCGATCGTCAGCGCCTTCTCGGCCGCCTCACGCGACTGGCGCAGGCCCTGCTCACTCGACAGCACACCGATGTTCGCCTCGTTGGCGAAGTTGTGGGCGAGCCCGTCCCACGCCTGCACGTAGCGTGGATCGATCGCCAGCGCCTGGCGGTACAGCGCATCGGAGGACTTCAAGGCGTCGGCCGTGTACTGGTTGCCAAGCTGGCGCGCCTGCAGGTACAGCGCATAGGCCCTGGGGTCGGTCGCCCGCGCCTTGGGCGCCGCGCCCAGCAATGTGACCTTGAGCTGCTTGACCACGTCCGCGGCAATGCCGTCCTGGATCGCGAAGATGTCGTCGAGCGTGCGGTCGTAGCTTTGCGACCAGATCTGGTAACCGTCGGCCGCGCGCACCAGTTGCGCGCTGACCCGCACCTCGTTGCCGGCCTTGCGCACCGAACCTTCCAGCACGTTGGCCACATGCAGTTTCGCCGCGATCTCGGCGATGCCCAGGCCCTTGCCCTGGAACGCGAACGACGAGGTGCGCGCCGCCACCCGCAACGTCTGCACCCGGGTCAACAGGTTCAGCAAATCCTCGGCGATGCCGTTGGCGAAATAATCCTGTTTCTTGTCATCGCTCTCGTTGGTGAACGGCAGCACGGCGATGGAGTTGGGCGGTGCTGTGATGGCAGGAGAAGCGGCTTCGTTGACACCGCGATGCAGGACGAAGGTGTTGGTGAGCAGCAGCACGATCGCCAGCGCCATCACGCCAAAGATCCAATAGTTCAATTTGCGCCCAGTGTGGTGGGCGACCGAATCGGCGGGATCGATTTCGCTCTCGCGCTTCAAGCCTTGTGGGGTGAACTCGTAGAACCATGCGAACGCGAGCCAGAACGGGAAGCCGATGATGCCGGCGATCACGAACCAGCGCGTGATCCAATCCGGCGCATCGAAGGATGGCCCCAATTGCGCAATGCCCTGCGCCAGCGCCCACACCGCACCGGCATACAGCACACCCGCGCGCAGCACGTCGCGACGCTTGAGTTCGGCCAGAAATGATGGCTTGGTCATGGCGTCATCCTCGCATCTGCCGCTTCGGCAGCTGCAAACAGTTTCTGGAAGCCATGGCGACAGCGGACCAGTCCTGGCGGCGAAAGTTTGCAATGAGGCGACGCAGGATCATGGTTTTTCCCCGGAAGACGTCGCGTTGACGGAACTGCTGACGGCGGCTGCGTCGGGCATGGCGGGCAAAGCGGGTACCGGCGCCGGGTTCGGAAGCCCGAGCTTTTTCAGCAGGATCGCCAGGCGCGGATCGCCGCGCAGTTTCGGGATCAGGTAAGGCTGTTCATAGATGGAAGCCACGCCGGAATCGCGGATCGCCAGCGCGTGATCCAGCACCGCGAAGGCCTTGTCCTTCGATCCGATCGACGCGTAGACCATCGCAATGCTGGTGGGTGCCAGATCCGCGTCGAGCCGGAGCATGTCGTCGAGCTCGGCCTGGCCCTGCGCGGCGTCCCCTTGCGCGAAATGGATCGTGCTCAGCGCCCACCGGCGCCCCACGGGGGTGGGTTCGTCGTTGGCCGTGCGCAAGGCCTGCGCCGTCTGTCCACGCTGCAGCTGGGCGATGGCGAGGTAGGCATGGAACGCTTCGGCGTCCGGTTGCAGCGCGACCGCCCGCCGCATTTCCGCAGCCGCCGCATCCAGCTTCCCCGCCGCGAGCAGGAATTGCCCGGTGTAGAAATGGAACGAGGCGTTGAGCGGTTCCATCGTCAGCACCCTGCGCATCATGGCGATGCCCTCGTCGAGCCGCCCGAGGCAAGCGGTGACGTCCGCTAGTTGGTACAGGGTTTCGGGATTGGACGGATCCAGCGCGACCGCCTTCTTCAGCGTCGCCTCGGCGGACGGGTAATCGAAATCCGACCACGCCTGGTTGATGCCGAGCGCGCCCAGCGCCACGGCCGAGTTCGGGGCCAGTTCGATCGCCTTATGCGCGTTTGCGCGCGCCTGCGCGCTCACCAGCGCGCGTTCGTCGCCGGTCGCCGCCCAGTCGTTGAACCATTGCTGGGTGATGGCGAGCCGCGCGTAGGCCACCGCGTAATCCGGATCGAGCCGGATCGCCTGCTGGTAGTAGCTGACGGCCTTGAGATAGTCCGCGCGGTTGCGGCGCTCGGCGTATTTGCGGCCCTGCAGCAGCGCATCGTAAGCGTCGAGATTACCGCTCGGCGGTTTGTCCGTCGCTTCGATGGTCTGGCCGAGCAAGGTGATCCTCAGCGCACCGGCGACCGAGGTGGCGATGTCGCTCTGCACCGCGAACACATCCTTCAGTTCGCGCTCGTAAGTCTGCGACCACAGCGTGCTGCCGTCGGATGCCTTGATCAGCGACGCCACGATGCGCACTTGGTTGCCTTGCTTGCGCACGGTGCCTTCGAGCAAGGTCGCCACGCCGAGCTTCGCGCCGATCGCGGCGGTGTCGTCCTGCTGCTTGCCGCGAAACTGGAACGAGGAGTTGCGGCCGATCACCTTGATCGCATGCACCTGCGCGATGGCGGAGATCAGTTCCTCCGACAAGCCATCGGAAAAATAATCCTGCTGCGGGTCGCCGCTTTCGTTGACCAGCGGCAGCACAGCCACGGACTTGTCGAGCGTGGCATCGGCGTCGCGGTGCGGCGCGAACCGGTCGGTCAACAGCAGGATCACCGCGAGCGTGAGCACCGCGATGATCCACTTGTCCAGCTTGCGGCCGCTGGCATGTGCGATGGCATCGTCGGGCGCGATCTCGCTTTCGCGCTGCAATCCGGTTGGCGTGAACTCGTAGAACCAGGCAAACGCGAGCCAGAACGGGAAGCCGATCACCGCGGCGATCAGGAACCAGCGTGTCACCCAGTCGGGTGCGCCGACCGACGGCCCGAGTTGCGCGATGCCCTGCGCCAATGCCCACACCGCACCGGCATACAGCACGCCCGCACGCAGCACATTGCGGCGCTTCAGTTCGGCGAAGAACGAGGGTTTGCTCATGGCGTCGATCCGGCCGGTGTCATCGCCGTGGCGGCATGCGCCGGCGTGGCGGCGGTCAATGTCGCACCCGCCGGGGGTGCCGCACCAACGCTCGCACCCGCCAGCCCCACTGCACCCGGCAGCGTCACGGTAAACTTGATCTTTACCAGTTGCTCGGGCGCGCGGCCGAGTTTGCGCAGCAACGGCAGCCAGCGCGGGTCGGCGTGGAGCTTGTCCAGCAGCGGATCGACCTGTATCCCAGCCACCTGCGGGTCGGCGGCTTGCACCGCCTTGTCCAGCCAAAAGAACGCCAGATCGGCCTCGCCGCGGTACGCATAGACGGAAGCGATGCCATACGGAGCACCCTTGGCGTATTTGGCGATCAAGGTCGCCAGCGCGGCATCCGATGCTGCCTTCTTTCCCAGCGCATGGTAGGCCTGCGCCACGCAGGGCAGGCGCAATGATTCGACTTTCTCCTGCTGCATCTGAGCCAACGCGGCCTTCGCGTCACCCTTGAGCAACAGCGCCCAGCCCCAAAAGCCGTGCACACCGGTGGAGCCCGGATCCACGCTCAACAGCGTACGGTACGTATCGATGGCCTCGTCGTAGCGGCCGGCATCGAGATAGTTCCCGCCCAGGTTGAACAGAGACACCGGATTGACCGGATCGCGCGCGACGACGTATTCCTCGATCGCAGTCGCTGCCGGCAGGCGGCCGAGGGTTAGCAGCAGGTTGGCGCTATCGTTGAGCACATCGAGATCGGTCGGATCCAGCGCCAGCGCGCGCTGCAAGTGCCGCACCGCACCGGGCAGGTCGTTCTGCTCCACCGCGATGAAGCCCAGTTCCGCGTGCGCCGGCGCATAGTCCGGGTCGATCGCCAGCGCCTTCTCGGCCGCCTCGTGCGCCTGGCGAAAGCCCTGGTCGGCCGGGAGCATGTCGATGAGCGTCTCGTCGGTGAAGTTGGCGGAGAGCCTGTTCCACGCCGGCGCGTAGTGCGGATCGATCGCCAGTGCTTGCTGCAATAGCGCATTGGAGGACTTGAAGGCGTCGGGCGTGAACTGGCGACCGAGCTGGCGCGCCTGCAGGTACAGCGCATAGGCCTTGGGGTCGGTCGCACGCACCGTCGGCAGCGCGCCCAGCAGCTTGACCTTGAGATTCTTGACCACGTCCTTGGCTATGCCGTCCTGGATCGCGAAGATGTCGGTCAGCTGGCGGTCGTAGCTGTGCGACCAGATCTGGTAGCCGTCGGCGGCGCGTACCAGTTGCGCGCTGATCCGTACTTCGTCGCCCTCCTTGAACACCGAGCCCTCCAGCACGTTGGCCACGTGCAGCTTGGCCGCAACCTCCGGGATGGTCAGGCCCTTGCCGCGGAACGAGAACGACGAGGCTCGCGCGGCCACCCGCAGCGGCCGCACTTCGGTCAACAAATTCAGCAGATCCTCGGAAATGCCGTCGGAGAAATAATCCTGCTGCTTGTCGTCGCTCTCGTTGACGAACGGCAGCACCGCGATGGAGTTGGGCGGTGCGACGATCACCGGCGCGACCGGCGCGACGGCGACCTCGTTCACCCCGCGATGCAGGACGAAGGTGTTGGTCAGCAGCAGTACCACCGCGACCGCGAGCACGCCGGTAATCCAGTAGTTGAGCTTGCGGCTGGTGTGATGGGCAATCGAATCGGCCGGATCGCTCGCGCGCTCGCGCTTCAATCCCTGCGCCGTGAACTCGTAGAACCAGGCGAACGCGAGCCAGAACGGGAAGCCGATGAAGCCCGCGATCACGAACCAGCGGGTGATCCAGTCTGGCGCATTGAACGATGGGCCCAATTGCGCAATACCCTGCGCCAGCGCCCACACCGCACCGGCATACAGCACGCCGGCGCGCAACACGTTACGGCGTTTCAGTTCGGAAAAGAAGGAGGGTTTGCTCATGGCTGTTGCGTCGCCGCGGTCGTTGCATGTGCCGGCACCGACGTCGCGGTGGCTGTGCTCGTTGATGTCTCAACCGTCGCTGAAATCAAGTCGCTCCCCGCATCCGCCGCATCCGGCAACGTCACCGTGAACTTGATCTTCGCCAATTGCTCGGGTGCGTAGCCGAGCTTGCGCAGGAACGGCAGCCAGCGCGGGTCTTGCCGGATCTTGTCGAACAAGGGTTCTGTCACGATCTGGGCCAGGCCGGGATCCTGGTAGGCCACCGCCTTGTCCAGCCAGGCGAAGGCCAGGTCCGCCTCGCCGCAGTACGCATAGTCGTAGGCGATGTTGTAGGGCCCGTCCTTGGCGTACTTGGCGATCAGCGCCGCGAACGCCGCATCCGCGTCGGCCTTGCGCCCGAGCACGCAGTACGCCAGCGGCAGGCCGATCAATCGCCATACCTCCGACTTCTCCTGCTGCATCTGCGCCAGCCCGTCCGGCGCGTCGCCCTTGAGCAGCAGTGCCACGCCAAGTCGGTAGTGGGCACCGCCATAGCCCGGGCTCAGGCTCAGCAGCGTGTGGAACTTGGCGATGGCCTCGTCGTAGCGGCCGGCCAAGACATAGTTGATGCCCAGGTTTTGCAGGGTGTTCGGGTTGACCGGATCGCGCGCGAGGACGTATTCCTCGATCGCGATCGCCGCCGGCAGGCGGCCGAGGACTGACAGCAGCGTGGCACTGTTGCGGAGCACATCGAGATCGGTCGGATCCAGCGCCAGCGCGCGTGCGAAGTCGCGCGTCGCCGCGGGCAGGTCGTTCTGCCCAATCGCGAGGTAGCCAAGTCTCGCTTGCGCCGGCGCATCGTCCGGGTCGATCGCCAGCGCCTTCTCGGCCGCCTCATGCGACTGGCGCAGGCCCTGCGCGTTCGACAGCACGCCCATGTCCGCCTCGCCAGTGAAGTTGCTGGCGAGTCCGTTCCACGCCTGCACGTAGCGCGGATCGATCGCCAGCGCCTGGCGGTACAGCGCATCGGAGGACTTGAAGGCGTCGGCCGTGACCTGGCGACCCAGCTGGCGCGCCTGCAGGTACAGCGCATAGGCCTTGGGGTCGGTTGCCCGCGCCGTGGGTGCCGCGCCGAGCAGCTTGACCTTGAGCTGCTTGACCACGTCCGCGGCAATGCCGTCCTGGATCGCGAAAATGTCGTCGAGCTGGCGGTCATAGCTTTGTGACCAGATCTGGTAACCGTCGGCCGCGCGCACCAGTTGCGCGCTGACCCGCACCTCGTTGCCGGCCTTGCGCACCGAGCCTTCCAGCACGTTGGCCACATGCAGTTTCGCCGCGATCTCGGCGATGCCGAGATCCTTGCCCTGGAACGCGAACGACGAAGTGCGCGCGGCCACCCGCAGCGTCTGCACCCGGGTCAACAGGTTCAGCAGATCCTCGGCGATGCCGTTGGCGAAATAATCCTGTTGCTTGTCATCGCTCTCGTTGGTGAACGGCAGCACGGCGATGGAGTTGGGCGGCGCGACGACGGCCGGAGCAGCGGTGACTTCGTTGACACCGCGGTGCAGGACGAAAGTGTTGGTCAGCAGCAGCACCACCGCGACGGCGAGCACGCCGGTAATCCAGTAGTTGAGCTTGCGCCCGGTGTGGTGGGCGACCGAATCGGCCGGATCGATCTCGCTCTCGCGCTTCAAACCTTGTGGTGTGAACTCGTAGAACCACGCGAAGGCAATCCAGAACGGAAAACCGATCACCGCCGCGACCAGGAACCAGCGTACCGCCCAGTCCGGGGCGCCAACGATCGGCGCCAGTTGCGCGAAGCCTTGCGAAAGCGCCCATACCGCACCGGCATACAGCACGCCCGCGCGCAGCACGTTACGGCGCTTGAGTTCCTGGAACAGCGAGAAGTTGGCCACGGGTGCCCCTTGGATGGCACGGGGCGACGCATGGCGTGCCGGGCGCTACGGCATCTTAGCGGTCGCGCGCGGTACGCAGCAATGTGGCAGCGCAGTGGGTCACGTTTCTCTGGCCACATGTTTAGACCGGAGACATAGGTAACAAGTGTGCCAGGACATGGGTTACACCTCGACGCTGGTTCATAGCCTGCTCGAGGTGCCATTTCATGCCGTGGAAGGAAACCACATCCATGTCCCTGCGTAAT
>NZ_MUNU01000019.1 GCF_002001085.1 Rhodanobacter sp. B05 | reverse complement strand
GGTTTCGGTGGCGGCGGTTTCAGCGGGGGCGGCGGCAGCTTCGGCGGCGGCGGTGCCTCGGGGAGTTGGTGAGATGGCGCGCATGCAACGACTGCTGGCGAACCTGTTCGAAGGCTGGTTCCAGCTGCGGCGGCGCTTTCCTGCTGCCTTGCTGGACGAGATCACCGCGGCGATCGCCGCCGGCGAACACACGCACCAGGGCGAGGTGTGCGTGGCGATCGAGTCGCGGCTCGATCCGTTCGCGGTGTTGGGCGGGCTCGACGCCGCGGCCCGCGCGCATCAGGCGTTCAGCCAGTTGCGCGTGTGGGATACCGAACACAACAGCGGGGTGTTGCTGTACGTGCTGCTCGCCGAGCATCGCATCGAGATCGTGGCCGACCGCGGCATCGTCGCGCGGGTGGCGCCGGGCGAATGGGAAGCGATCTGCTCGCGCATGCGCGACAGCTATGCGCGCAAGCAGTGGCGCGAAGGCAGCCTCGCCGGGATTGCCGCCACGCATGCCTTGTTGCTGAAACATTTCCCCGGCAACGACAAGGCCGACCCGGACGAATTGCCGGATCGGCCCGTGTTTCTGTAACCGGGATCCAGGGCGCGCGTCAGCCGCCCAGATATTTGGCCAGGAAATCCTGCATGTGCTGCAGCAGGTCGGTGCGATCCGCCTCGCTGTAGAAGCCGTGGCCTTCCTTCGGTTTCACCAGCCACACATAAGGCTTGCCGGCCTTGTCCAGCGCCGAGCGCAACGCGGTGGCGTTGCGGAACGGCACCCGCGGGTCGGCCTTGCCGTGGGCGATCAGCACCGGCACGTTGAACTTGTCCAACTGGTACAGCGGCGAGATCGCACGGGCGGCCGCCACGTCGCCGATCGCGTTGGCGAAATAGGTCTTGCCGATGGTGAAGTGGCTGGTGTCGCTGTATTCCATGCCGATCGCCCAGTCGGCCACGCCGGCATAGTCGATCGCGCACTGGTACAGGCCCGGGGCGAGGATCGGCTGCATCAGCGACGAGTAACCGCCGAAGCTGCCGCCGTAGACGCAGATGTGCTTGTTGTCGGTATAGCCCTGGTCGATCGCCCAATGCACGCCGTCGATCAGGTCGTGCTGGATGCGGTCGCCGAACTGCTTGTAGCCGGCATGCTGGAAGTTCATGCCGCGGCCGGAAGAACCGCGATAGTTGACCTGCAGCACCGTATAGCCGCGGGTGGCCAGGAACTGCGCGTCGGCATCGTAGGCCCAGCCATCGGCGATGCCGATCGGGCCGCCATGCGGTACCAGCACCATCGGGTGGGACCTGGCACCGTCGAGCGGCACGGTCACGTAACCGTCCAGCTCCATGCCATCGCCGGCCTTGAAACGGATTGGCTTGCGCACCGCCATTTGTGCCGACTTGATCCATGGCTCGCTCTGGAACAGCGGTCGCAGGTTCATGCTGTTCCGGTCGAACAAGGCATAGGTGCCGGGGTCGCGGTCGCTGTATGCGTGGATCAGCAGCACCATGCCATCGTCGCTGTGGCCGGCGATGTCGATCGCCTCGTCCGGAAACTTCTCGCTGAGCGCCTGCAGCACTTGGGCCAGCGGGTTGTCGTCCAACGCCACGAAATGCGGCCGGCCGACCGCCAGGCTCGCCGCGTACGGCGCGCCGTGGTGCGGTGCCCACAGGACGTCGCCGACGGAGGCAAAGCTGTCGCTGGCCAGCACCTCGCGGTCGCTGCCATCGAGCTTGCTCGACACCAGTTGTTCCGGGCCGCCGTTGGCGCTGTACATCGACCACATGCGGCTGCCGTCGGCGCTGATCCGCTCGGGGGTCAGCAACTTTCCGGTGACGCTGGCCGGCATCAGGCGCCACGGTTGATCCTTGTTGTCGCGGGTGTAGGTATTGATCGTCGCGCCCGCGTCGGGCGAACCGACCGCGAAGCGTGCGATGCCGTCGTGCATGACAAAGTGCATGCTGCCCTTGTTGATCTTGCCTATCAGCGTGGCGGCGCCGCTGCTGGTGTCGACGTCGTAGATCATGCTGCTGTCGGAGCTGAACAAGGTGTAGTTGCCGGTAGATGCCGGATGCAGGTCGACGTAGAGGTGGTTGTTGCGTGGCTCCGGCACATCGGCGATCGTGGCGTAGCCAATGGGCATGTCCTGCGAATGGATCGAGCTGCCGCGGGCGCGCAGGCTGTACAGGGTGGCCTTGTGGCTGCCGTCATAGTCCAGTGCCACGATCTCGCCGGTCATCTGCGGGATGTCCAGCCACGCCGACTGGTAGGCCAGCGCCACCACGAGCCGCGTATTGCTCACCCACACCACTTGTCCCGGCACGTTGCGTCGCGCCATGTCGAGGCGGCTGAGCACCTTGAGGTCGGGCAGGTGCAGCACCGCCAGCTGGTAGCTGTCGCTGCCGTCCTTGTCGGTGTTGCGCACGGACACCGCCAGCATCTGGCCGTCCGGCGACAGCGACGGATTGCTCAGCTGGGGATGGCGGGCGAAATCCCCGACCGGCAGCAGGGCCGCCGGGGCGGTCAGCGCCGCGAGCGGAGTGCACAACAAGGCGATGGTCAGCAGATGGCGCAACGCACGGAGCATGGTGGTTCCTCTGAATCGGATCGGGGCGGAGAGCACGGTCGCGGGGCGTTGTCGTGGAAGGCGAGCGTCGCCAATGCGGTCACCGGCAGGGGCCGATTCGGCCCGTGCAGGCAACAGATGAAGCGTCATCGATTTCCCCCGACTGGCTCGCTGGCCCGTTTCGTCCCCGATTTCCCCGGAACAGGCCGCGTGCGCCGAAGATTTTAGCGGCTCCGCGCAAGCCTCGCAAAACGCGCTGGCCCGGGACGCGGTGCGTGCCGCTACACTTGGCCTTTGCCCGATCAGTGTCGTTCGCATGTCGCAGCCTTTCGTCGTCCATTTCGATCCGGTCGCCTTCCACCTCGGCCCGGTCCAGGTGCACTGGTACGGTCTGATGTACCTGCTGGGGTTCTTCTTCGTCGCGGTGCTCGGCGAGTACCGGCGCCGGCGCGGCCGTTTGCCGGTGAGTCGCGATGCGCTGGGCGACCTGCTGTTCTACGGCATGCTGGGTGTGATCGTGGGCGGGCGGATCTGGTACATGCTGTTCTACTACGAAGGCGGCATCCACTGGATCTGGACCGATCCGCTGGCGCTGTTCAAAGTGTGGGACGGCGGCATGAGCTTCCACGGCGGCCTGCTCGGCGTGCTTGCGGCGGGCTGGTGGTGGTCGCGTCGCCAGGCGCTGCACTTCTTCGACACGGTCGACTTCGTGGCGCCGCTGGTGCCGATCGGCTTGGGCCTGGGCCGGCTCGGCAACTTCATCAACGGCGAGCTGTGGGGCAAGCCCGCCGATCTGTCGTGGGCGATGATCTTTCCGAATGCCCACGCCGAGGACGTGGCGTGGGTGGCGGCGCATCCTGCCTGGTTGCCATCGCTGCAACAGTTCGATGGCCTGCCGCGCAACCCGTCGCAGCTGTACGAGCTCGGCCTGGAAGGGCTGGTGATGTTCCTGGCGCTGTGGCTGGTGTCGCTGCAGCCGCGGCCGCGCTATCTGGTATCGGGCCTGTTCGCGCTGCTGTATGGCGTGTTCCGCTTCGCGGTGGAGTTCGTGCGCGTACCCGATCCACAGCTTGGCTACCTGTTCGGCACCTCGTGGGTGACGATGGGGCAGATGCAGTCGCTGCCGCTGATCGTGGTTGGGCTGGTGCTGATCGCGATGTCGCGGCGCGCGCCCACGCTGCCGCTGGCCATACAACCCTCGTAGGAGCCCGCTGGCGGGCGATGCTCTTGGGCCGGGATTTGGGATTCGGGATTTGGGATTCGCAAGAGCCAAAGAGCATCGCCCGCCAGCGGGCTCCTACGCGTTAGAATTCGGCGATGCGTCCCTATCTCGATCTGCTCCGACACGTGCTCGACCACGGCAACGAAAAGGCCGACCGCACCGGCACCGGCACGCGCAGCGTATTCGGCTGGCAGATGCGCTTCGATCTCGCGCAAGGTTTCCCGCTGGTCACCACCAAGAAGCTGCATCTGAAATCGATCGTGCACGAGCTGATCTGGTTCCTGCGCGGCGACACCAACATCGCCTACCTGAAAGAGCACGGTGTGCGCATCTGGGACGAGTGGGCCGATGCGAACGGCGATCTCGGCCCGGTCTATGGTGAGCAATGGCGCGCCTGGCGCACCGCCGATGGCAGCGTGGTCGACCAGATCGCCTGGGTGGTCGACGAGATCAGGCGCAATCCCGATTCGCGCCGGCTGATCGTCAGCGCGTGGAATGTCGGCGAACTGCCGAAGATGGCCTTGCTGCCATGCCACACGATGTTCCAGTTCTACGTGGCGGACGGCAAGTTGAGCTGCCAGCTGTACCAGCGTTCGGGCGACATCTTCCTCGGCGTGCCGTTCAACATCGCCAGCTATGCGCTGCTCACCCACATGGTGGCCCAGGTCTGCGGGCTCGGCGTGGGCGATTTCGTGCACACGCTGGGCGATGCCCACCTGTACAACAACCATGTCGAGCAGGCGCGCCTGCAACTGAGTCGCGAACCGCTGCCATTGCCGCGACTGCTGCTCAATCCCGAGGTGCGCTCGGTCTTCGACTTCCGCTATGAGGACGTTGCGATCGAGGGTTATCAGTCGCACCCGGCGATCAAGGGCGTCGTGGCGGTCTAGCCCGCGCCGCCGCGCCGCGCCCACGCATGGTCGCGCGCGTGGTCCCTCCGCCGGAGCAGTGCAGCCTGCTAAGATTCCACGCATCCGGTGGCGCCCCAGCGGCGTACCTTCCCGTTGATCATGTCTCCAAGGATTTCCCATGGCTGTCTCGCTGATTGCCGCACTCGATGAAAACTTCGCCATCGGCCGCAAGGGTCAGCTGCCGTGGCACCTGCCCGACGACCTGCGCTGGTTCAAGCAGCTGACCACCGGCAAGAATGTGCTGATGGGTTACAACACCGCCGTGTCGATCGGGCGTGCCTTGCCGGACCGGGTGAATCTGGTGCTGTCGCGGCGGCACGAGGCGCCGTTTCCCGGCCAGATCACCGTCCGCTCGATCGAAGAAGCGCAGGCGCGCTGCAGCGACACCGGCCTGATGGTGATCGGCGGTGGCCTGGTTTTCGCCGAGGCGCTGCCACGGGCGCGTCGCATGTACCTGACCTGGGTCAGCGCCGCCATCGACGGGGCCGACACCTTCTTCCCCGGCGTCCACTTCAGCGACTGGACCGAGGTGTCGCGCGTGCATCACAAGGCCGACGCCGAGCATGCCTACGACTTCGACATGGTCGAGTACCTGCGCAGCGCCTGATGCCCGCACCTGCCGCGTCGCCAGCGGTCATGCACGTGATGGCCGGCCTGCTGCTGGATGCGGGCGGGCGCGTGTTGCTGGCGCAGCGTCCCGCCGGCAAGCATCTGGCGGGTCTGTGGGAGTTTCCCGGCGGCAAGCTCGAACCCGGCGAGACGCCGCTGGCCGCGCTGGCGCGCGAGCTGCAGGAAGAACTCGGCATCGAGCTGCTGGACGCCCGGCCGTTGATCCGCGTGCCGTGGCGTTACGACGATCGTGAGTTGATGCTCGACGCGTGGTGCGTCGAGCAGTGGCGCGGGCTGCCACAGTCGCTGGAGGGACAGGCGCTGCAGTGGTCGCCACCGGATCGGATCGATCCGGCGATCCTGACGCCGGCCGACGGTCCGATCCTGCGAGCCTTGCTGGAACGTATCCGGTAGACAGGCTCCGCCGGACGCCTAGGTCCTGCTTTTGGCGAGCTCCAGATAGCGTTGGTGCAGGTCGGCGACCGCGCCATCCAGCGCGCCTTCGTCGCCGCTGTTCTCGATCACGTCGTCGGCCAGGGCGAGTCGTTCGGCGCGGCTGGCCTGCTGGCCGATCATGCGCAGGGCCAGTGCCTTATCGGTGCCGTCGCGGGCGATCAGGCGGTCAAGCTGCACCGATTCGGGTACGTCGACCAGCAGCACGCGGTCGACCCAGCGGTACTGCGCGATGTTCTCGGCCAGCAAGGGAATGGCCAGCAGGCAATACGGAGCGTTCTCGGCCGCCACGCGTTCGCGCAGCCAGGCGCGCACGCGCGGGTGGATGATCGCTTCCAGCGTGCCGCGTGCCGCGGGGTCGGCAAACACGCGCCGGCGCATCGTCGCGCGATCCAGTTGACCGCTCTTGTCGAGGGCGTCGCGACCAAACACGGCAACCACCGCGGCCAGCCCGTCGGAGCCTGGCGCGACCACCTCGCGGGCGGCCACGTCGGCGTCGTGAACGGGCACGCCCAGCGCCTCGAAGCGCCGTGCCACCGCCGACTTGCCGGCGGCGACACCGCCGGTCAGCGCCACCACCATGGCGTGCGGACGTCCGCTCATCGCAAGCCGGTGAAATGCATGTAGCCCCGCAGCAGCTCGGGCCCGGCGATGAACCAGACCCAGCCGGCGGCGGCGATGAACGGCCCGAACGGCATCGGGATCTCGCGCTGGTGCCTGCGCAGGGCGATCAGGCTGCCACCGACCAGGGCGCCGATCAGCGAGGACAGCAGGATCGTCGGCAACAGCGCCACCGGCCCCATCCATGCACCGAGCGCCGCGAGCAGCTTGAAGTCGCCGTAGCCCATGCCTTCCTTGCCGGTGAGCAGCTTGAAACCCCAGTACACACTCCATAGGCTCAGGTAACCGATCGCGGCGCCGACGATGGCCGCCGGCGCACTGACGAACATCGGCAGCAGCGACAGCAACAGGCCCAGCCACAGCAGTGGCAAGGTCAGCTGGTCGGGCAGCAACTGCGTGCGAAAGTCGATGCCGGCCGCAGCGATCAGCACCCAGGTGAACACCAAGCCCGCCAGCGCGACCCAGGTCGGTCCGAATTTCCACACCACCGCGGCGCTCAACACCCCGCCGAGCAGTTCCACCAGCGGGTACTGGATCGAGATCTTCGTCTTGCAGTAGCGGCAACGCCCGCGCAGAAGCAGCCAGCCGAACAGCGGAATATTGTCCGCCGCCGACAGCGGGTGCTTGCACTGCGGGCAGTGCGAAGGCTCGCGCACGATGCCTGGTGGCAGCGGCTCCGCATCGGCCTCGAGCTCCAGCACATCGCGCGCTTCCCGGCGCCAGCCCGCCGCCATGCGCTCGGGCAGGCGCAGGATCACCACGTTGAGGAAACTGCCTACCAGCAGGCCGAGTACGGCGGCCAGGGTGATCCATACAACAAGCGGAAGTTCGGGCATGCGTGCGCCTTGCTTAAAGCCCCTCTCCCTGCGGGAGAGGGGTTGGGGAGAGGGTCCGGCCCCGAGCGAAATCCAGAATCGCCTCAAGCACCGCGTCAGTTTCCTGCGACGTCTGATTGTCCCAGAATCTTGGGCCAGGCGAGTACGGGTCTGGCTTGTGGCTTCTCGCTTCGACCGAACCCTCACCCCCACCCCTCTCCCGGAGGGAGAGGGGCTTTTTCCAGCGCAGCGTCGGCTCTAAAGCCCCTCTCCCTGCGGGAGAGGGGTGGGGGAGAGGGTCCGGCCCCGGGCGAAATCCAGAATCGCCCCAAGCACCGCTTCAGTTTCCTGCAACACCTGATTGTCCCAGAATCTGGGGCCAGGCGAGTGCGGGTCTGGCTTGTGGCTTCTCGCTTCGACCGAACCCTCACCCCCACCCCCACCCCTCTCCCGGAGGGAGAGGGGCTTTTTCCAGCGCAGCGTCGGCTCTAAAGCCCCTCTCCCTGCGGGAGAGGGGTTGGGGAGAGGGTCCGGCCTCGAGCGAAATCCAGAATCGCCTCAAGCACCGCTTCAGTTTCCTGCAACACCTGATTGTCCCAGAATCTCAGAACGATGAGTCCTTGTCGCTCCAGAGTGCGCGTACGGGTGCTGTCGATTTCTTCGTCGTGCTGCGAGCCATCGAGCTCGATGACCAATCTCAACTCATCGCAGTAGAAATCCGCGATATACGGCGGAATGGGGTGCTGGCGACGGAATTTGAGTCCGCCAAGACGCTTTGCGCGCGGGTGGTACCAGAGTTTGATCTCGGCGTCGGTGCTGGTGGTACGCAGCGACTTGGCTGCCGCCAGCGTTCGAGAGGGCAGGGACGGTTTGAGACGCATCGCTTCGAGCGGACCCTCTCCCCAACCCCTCCCCCACTGGGGGAGGGGTTTTGAAAGATCAGAACGTGCCCGCGAGCTTGAAGATCGGCAGGTACAGGGCGATCACGATGCCGCCGACGATGGTGCCCAGCACCACCATGATGATCGGTTCGAGCAGGGTGGAGAGCGTGTCGACCGCGTTGCTGACCTCTTCCTCGTAGAACTCGGCAACCTTGAACAGCATGTTGTCCAGCGCGCCGGATTCTTCGCCGATGCCGGTCATCTGCACCACCATGTTGGGGAACAGGCCGGTCTGTTTCATCGCCAGCTGCAACTGGTGGCCGACCGAAATGTCGTCGCGCATCTGCCGCACGGCATCGCCGTAGACGATGCTGCCGGTGGCGCCGGCCACGGCGTCGAGCGCTTCCACCAGCGGTACACCGGCGCGGAACGTCACGCCGAGCGTGCGGGCGAAGCGGGCGATCGCGGTGTTGCGCACGATATCGCCCATCACCGGCATCTTCAGCGCCACGCGATCGAGGAAGTGGGCGAATTTCGGCGAGCGCTTCTTGCTGATCACGATGGCAGCGATGCCACCCACGATCACGCCGATCACGATGTACCAGCAACTCTGCATGAACTTCGAGGCATCGACCAGGAACTGGGTCGGTGCCGGCAACTGCGCGCCGGCATCCTGGAAGGTCTTGGCGAACACCGGCACCACGAACAGCAGCATGATCAGGATCACGATGAAGACCACCGCCAGCACCATCATCGGGTAGAACAGCGCCTTCTTGATCTTCTTCTTGAGCGCCTCGGTGCGTTCCTTGTAGGTGGCCACGGTGTCCAGCACGGTGTCCAGCACGCCCGAGGTCTCGCCCGCGTGCACCAGGTTGCAGTAAAGCTCGTCGAACTGCACCGGATAGCGTGCCAGCGCCTCGTGCAGAGCGGCACCACCCTCGATGTTCTGCTTCACGTCCAGCAGCACGTTCTTGAAGCGGACGTTCTTCTGCCCGTCGGCGATGATGTCGAACGACTGCACCATTGGCACGCCGGAGGCCATCATGGTGGCGATCTGGCGGCTGAAGATGGCCACGTCGCCCGGCTTGATCGTGCTGCCGCTGGAGCCGAACAGCGGCTTGGCGCGCTCCCGCACGGTTTGCGGGTTCATCCCCTGGCGGCGCAGCTCGGCCTTGACCAGCGAAGCGTTCTTCGACGGCATTTCGCCCTTCATGCGCTTGCCGCGCTTGTCCAGCGCCACCCAGTCGTAGGTGGTCAGCTTGCTGACCTCGGCGCGCTGGGCACCGAGTGCGCGCGTCCTGTCTGCATTTGCTTTTGCGGTAGCGGTAGCCGTAGCCATGCGCATCTTCCCCCGGTAGTTCGATCCCCAAACCGGCCCAGGCGGCCGGCGGACAAGGTATTGGCAGAACTTGTATTGGAACAGCTTATGTCATTTCCATCGCGGCAAACCGTGGCGCCTGACGCAAGTTCGATGCTGCATGCGCCCCGGATCCGCCCATCATTCCTTGGTGACCCGGTCCATTTCGATCAGGCTGGTCATCCCCTGCTTGACCTTGAGCATGGCCGAGGCGCGCAGGTCGTTGACCCCGGCGGCCCTGGCCACCTCGGCGATCTGCATCGCATTGCCGCCTTGCAGGATGATCTTCTGGATATCCTCCAGCATCGGCATCACCTGGTAGATGCCCACGCGGCCCTTGTAACCCTCGGTGCAGCCATCGCAGCCCACGGCCTCGTAGATGATCAGGCCCGCGTCGATGTCGGCCTGGCTGAAGCCGGCGTCCAGCAGCACCTTCGGCGGCACATTCATCGGCTTCTTGCAATCGTGCAGGCGCCGGGCCAGGCGCTGGGCGATGATCAGGGTCACCGACGAGATGATGTTGTACGGCGCGATGCCCATGTTCATCAGGCGCGCGATGGTCTGCGGCGCGTCGTTGGTGTGCAGGGTGGACAGCACCATGTGGCCGGTCTGGGCGGCCTTGACCGCGATTTCGGCGGTTTCCAGGTCGCGGATTTCGCCGACCATGATCACGTCCGGATCCTGGCGCAGGAACGAGCGCAGCGCGCTGGCGAAGGTCATGCCGCGCTTCACGTTCTGCTGTACCTGGTTGATGCCCTCGACCCGGATTTCCACCGGGTCCTCCACCGTCGAGATGTTGCGCTCGTTGGTGTTGAGCATGTTCAGCCCGGTGTATAGCGACACCGTCTTGCCCGAACCGGTGGGGCCGGTGACCAGCACCATGCCGTACGGCCGGTGGATCGCGTCGATATAGAGCTTCTGCTGCTCCGGCTCATAGCCGAGCTTCTCGATGCCGATCTTCGCCGCCGAGCCATCGAGGATACGCAGCACGATCTTTTCGCCGAACAGGGTCGGCAGCGAGCTCACGCGGAAGTCGATCGCGCGGGTCTTGGACAGGTTGAGCTTGATGCGGCCATCCTGTGGCACGCGCTTCTCGGCGATATCCAGCTGCGCCATCACCTTCAGGCGCGAGGAGAGGCGGTTGGCCATCTTCATCGGCGGGCTGGCCACCGCCTTGAGCATGCCATCGATGCGCAGGCGTACCCGATATTGGGTTTCGAACGGTTCGAAATGGATGTCCGAGGCGCCGCGGCGGATCGCGTCGACCAGGATCTTGTTGACGAACTTCACCACCGGCGCGTCGTCGGTGCCGGTGGCGTCGATGCCGGTGGACTCGGCCTCGTCGCTGCCCACCTCCAGGTCCAGCTCGTCGAACTCGCCGCCACCCATGTCGGGCATGGTGTCGCGCAGGTTGTTCAGCAGTCCCTCGATCACCCGCAGCAGCGAGCCGCGCTCCACCAGGATCGGTTCGACCAGGCAGTTGGAGTGGAACTTGATCTCGTCCAGCGCATGTGACTGGGTCGGGTCGGCGATGCCGACGAACAACCGCTTGCCACGACGGAACAGCGGCAGCGCCTGATGCTTGGTGATCAACGCTTCGCTGAGCAGATCCAGCGGCATCGTGACCGGGTTCAGCGACGACACATCCATCATCGGCATGCCGAATTCGAGCGACGCGATGCGGGTCAACTGCGCGTTGTCGACCAGGTTCTGGTCGAGCAGCCAGGAGCCCAGCGGCAGCTTCCGCTGGGCGCTTTCGACCATCGCCTTGCGGACGTCATCTTCCGGCAGCAGCCCTTCGGACACCAGGCGGCGCGCCATGCCGGACAGGCCCGCGAGCGACGGTTGCGGTAGAGAAGACATAACTTACGTGACCCATTCCCTGTATGTGGTTGAATCTACCGCAGTCTGGCGCCTAGGTCACCCATTGTTTGCAGGCTTTGGCCACGACAGGGTGATGCGGCGCACAAGTTGCGCCTATGTGCTGTCCGGTAGGTGGTATCCCGGCATGCTTGCCGAGCTTGAGCTTGTTCGCTCGCCCTTGTATCCTTACATCATAGTAAGGAGAGATGTCATGACCACAGCGAGTGTCACCAGCAAAGGCCAGATCACCATACCGGCCGCTGTGCGCGAGGCCATGCAGGTACGCACCGGCGACCGCGTGGAGTTCGTCGAGATCGAGCCGGGCCGGTATGAATTCATCGCGGCCACTCGCCCTGTCACTACACTCAAGGGCATGTTCGGCAAGGTGCGCAAAACGGTGTCGATCGAGCAAATGAACGCTGCGATTGCCGCCGTTGCAGCGAGAGCGAAATGATCGGGCTGGATACCAACGTCCTGGTGCGCTACATCATGCAGGACGATGCCCTGCAAGCGGCCAAGGCCACCTCCTTGCTCGAAAACCTGACCGCAGACACCCCCGGCTGGATATCACTGGTGTCGATCGTTGAGCTGGTGTGGGTATTGGCTGCAGCCTATGGCTTGGGTCGCGACCAGATTCTGGATGCGCTGGAGGCCCTGTTGAGCACCAAGGAGCTGAGGGTAGAGCGCGCCGAGGTAGCCTGGAAAGCGCTGCGCGCCTGTCGTAGCGCCAAAGCAGATTTCGCCGATTGCCTGATCTCAAGTTGCGCCACGTCGTCAGGCTGCGAACGCATCATGACGTTCGACCGCGGGGCGGCGAAGTACGCGGGCATGAGCCTGATTGCCTGAATACCTGTGTTCCATCGCGGCGTCCGTCAAACCTTCACGTTATGATCTCCACTTCAACGGCTGTCTCTTGATCACATCTTGCGTTGATGCAGAAGAGCCGGCGGGCGGTGCCCGCCCTACCATTGCCGCGCCGTAGGGTGGGCATTACCCGCCGGCCGTTGCCGCGGTATTCACTCGAGATCCGATCAAGAGACGGCTTCACCGGGGACCCGCATTTGAACCAGCTCAGCATCATCCTGCCCGCCAAGAACGAGGCGCCTGCGCTGACGGCCTTGCTGCCGCAACTGCGTGCAGCCCATCCCGATGCCGAGATCATCGTGGTCGACGACGGTTCCACCGACGAGACCCGCAGTGTCTGCAAAAGCAGTGGCGTCCAGTGCCTGTCGTCGCCGTACTCGATGGGCAACGGCGCGGCGATCAAGCGCGGCGCCCGCGCCGCCACCGGCGACATCCTGGTGTTCATGGACGGCGACGGCCAGCACGACCAGGCCGACATCAAGCGCCTGCTCGACCAGTTGAACCGCGGCTACGACATGGTGGTCGGCGCCCGCGACTGGGGCAGCCAGGCCGGCGTCGGCCGCGGCGTGGCCAATACCTTGTACAACTGGCTGGCCACCCGCATGACCGGCCATCCGATCCTCGACCTCACCTCCGGCTTCCGCGCCGTGCGCGCGGACAAGTTCCGCGAATTCCTGCACCTGCTGCCGAACGGCTTCAGCTATCCCACCACCAGCACCATGGCGTTCTTCCGCAGCGCCTATCCGGTCGCCTACATCCCGATCAAGGCCGCCCAGCGCATCGGCAAGAGCCACATCAAGCCGCTACGCGACGGCATCCGCTTCCTGCTGATCATCTTCAAGATCGCCACCTTGTATTCGCCGCTGAAGTTGTTTGTGCCGGCCAGTGCGGTCTTCTTCCTGCTCGGCTGTGCGAACTACGCCTGGACGTATACCCACTACGGTCGGCTCACCAACGGCAGCATGCTGATGTGGAGCGCGTCCGTGATCGTGTTCCTGATCGGTCTGGTGTCCGAACAGATCACCGGCCTGATGTATCGACGCGATGCCTGACAAGAGTCGTCTAAAGCCATGGGCCTTGCTGGTGACACGCAATTTTCCCCCGCTGCTTGGGGGCATGGAAAAGGTCAACCAGCATCTGCTTGAGGCATTGCAGCCGGCCTGGCGGACGGCATTGTGCGGGCCTGCCGGGAGCGCCCAATATGCAGCCGCACAGACGGAAATGAAGCAAAGCCGGGTAAAGCCGCTGCCGGTATTTCTGCTGGCAACCGCGTGGCACGCGACATGTCTCGCGTGGCGGCGCAAGCCCGAGTGGGTCATTGCCGGGAGTGGCCTCACGGCGCCGATCGCCTGGTTGGCGGCACGGTGTACGGGGGGCAGGGCAGTCGTATATCTGCACGGGCTCGATATCATCGCGCCCAGTCGCGCGTACCAGTGGCTCTGGCTATTCTTCATCCGGCGCTGCGACCTCGCCCTCGTCAACAGTGCGAACACGGCCACGCTGGCGCAAAGTAGAGGAGTGCCGCCGGCCAACATGCATGTGTTGCATCCGGGCACCGATCTGCCGGCCCTGGATGCCGAGGCCGCTCGCGACTTTCGCCAGCGGAACAGTTTCGGACAGCGCCCCTTGCTGCTGTCGGTGGGACGCTTGACCCAGCGCAAGGGGCTGGCCGAATTTGTCGAGAAATCGCTGCCCGGGATCGCATCGCGCCATCCCGATGTACTTCTGGTAGTGATCGGTGACGAAGCCAGCGATGCGCTTCACGCAAGGCCCGGATCGGAACGCGAACGCATACTCGCAGCCGCTCGAATCCATGGAGTCGAACGGAATCTGCGCTTCCTTGGCCGCTGCGACGACGAAACACTCGGCGCCGCATATCAGGCGGCAAACCTACACGTTTTCCCCGTGCTTGATTTGCCGGGTGACGTCGAGGGCTTCGGCATGGTGGCGTTGGAGTCCGCGGCACACGGGCTGCAAACCGTGGCGTTTGCCGTTGGAGGAGTGCCCGATGCCGTGATGGATGGCCAAACCGGAATCCTGATCGGGCCCGGCAACTATGTCGCGCTGGCAGATGCCGTGACCCGTCAACTTGCCCAGGCACGGGAAAGTGGCAATGTGGCGGCGTGTCGCGAATTTGCGGCCGGCAAGGCCTGGCCGGTTTTCGGGGAGCGCCTGCGCAGCCTGCTGGATTCCCACCGTGTCTGATGTGCCATCCCGCCATCAAGAGTACGAAATCGGCGATGCCGGCGGCGCCGCGGCGCGCCAGCCGCATGCCGTGCTGGATCTGCCGTCACGGCGTTTCAAGGGTCTGAAGATCGAGCGCCTGCTGGATCTCGCCAGTCGTCCCCAACCCCTGCGCATGCTTGAAGTTGGCACAGGCTCGGGCGGCATCGCGCATTATTTTGGTACCCACCCACAACTGCGGTGCGACGTGGATGCGGTGGACGTCCACGACAACCGCCTGGTGACCGAAGGCTACCGCTACCATCAGGTGCGCGACACCACGCTTCCTTTTGCCGATGGCACATTTGATGTCGTACTCACCAACCATGTCATCGAACATGTCGGGGATGCCGATGCCCAGCATCGGCACCTGCTGGAGATCCGCCGGGTCATGAAACCTGATGGCGTGGGTTATCTCGCGGTGCCCAATCGCTGGATGCTGGTCGAACCGCACTACAAGTTGGCCTTCCTCAGCTGGTGGCCGCACGCGTGGCGCACACCGTATCTTCGCGTCATGCGCAGGGGCGTGGTTTACGATTGCGAGCCGCTGCAGATGCGGCAGACTGAACACTTCTTGAGCCACGCAGGATTCAAGTATCGCAACCTTTGCGTGGATGCGATGCGGCTCACTTTCGAGATAGAAAGGCCGGATTCGCTCGGTGCAGGCCTCTTGCGCAGGACGCCTGACGGAGTGTTGAAATACCTGCAAAGAGTCATCCCGACACTGATTTATCGATTCTCGCGTTGAAACAGACCGCGTTCGTTTAATCAGCATGCATGCGATAGGGGTTCCCGATGACTGATGGCGATACAGCGTCCTCCACACTGCCGCGTAATCCGATCGGTGACGAGACGGTGGAAACCAGTGATGCGACCCGTCTCGTGGAAAGGCCGTTGGTGAGTGTGCTGATGATCACCTACAACCACGCCGAGTATCTTGCCGAAGCCATCGAGGGCATCGTTTCCCAGCAATGTGACTTCCCGTTCGAGCTGGTCATCGGTGAAGACGCATCCACTGACGAAACACGAAAAATCGCCCTGGACTATCAGCGGCGTTATCCCGGAACCATCAGAGTCATCCACTCCGCCGCCAATGTCGGGATGAATGCGAACGGCGCGCGCGTTTTTTCAAGGGCACGTGGCGAGTATGTCGCGTATTGCGAAGGCGACGATTACTGGTGTTCGCCTCACAAACTGTCACGGCAAGTTGCGCTGATTCGCGATCGCGCCGACGTGGGCATCGTTCACACGGACTGGGTCCGGGCGCGCCGGGCAGTTGGCGGATGGAAAGTGGGCTGGAACAAGTCCGTGCATTCGCATGTTCCGCACACGTTGCTGGAAGGGGAACTGTTCCGCACCTTCCATTACCCCAGGATTCTGCGCACCTGCACCATCCTGCTTCGACGCAGCACGCTGGAGGAGTTTGCCCGTTCGGAACTGGCCGGAAAGCCTTACAAATTTGGCGACGCCGTGCTGGCGGCGTACACGGCATCACGCTGGAAGGTGGCCTATCTGCCGGAAGTCACTGCGGTCTACCGGGAAAGCCCGAATTCGGCGCTGCGTTCCGGCAAGCAAGCCAGGCTGGATTTCCTCAAGTCGAGCTTGGAATTCGATACCGATGCGCGGCGGTTTTTTGCCGATCGCGCGGACTATCCCCAGGCCTATCGCTGGGAGGTGGCGGTGGGCCTGTTGCTGTGGTCGATCAGTGCGAGGAATGCTGCAACGGCCAAGTTTGCGCTTGCCGATATCCATGCCCATTTCGGCGCGATCAGCTTTCTCGCGGAGGGCTGGCGCACGCTGATCATGCGTCGTCGCACCTTGCGTCGGCAGCAGCGCGATTCTGCGTTTGCCCCCGGGACGGTGGCGAACGGAACGCGCAGCGGATGAGCACAGATTCCTTACTGCGCAGCCTCGACAGCCTGATGGTGCGGTTGGGTATCGGACGGCTTGGCCAGAACGCGTTGCTGTCCACGGCGGGGCTGGGCACGCGCGCAGTCATCCAGGCTGGCTATCTCATTGTCCTTTCGCGCTGGATGGGACCGCACGGCTATGGCCTCTTTGCCGGTTCCGTCGCCGCCGCGATCATCATTGCGCTGGTGTCTGGCTGGGGCATCGCCTATGTGGTGACGCAACAGGTGGCGCGTGATCGCACGAGGTCGAATGCCTTGTGGGCAACTGCGATCCTGCAGGTTCTGCTGTCCGGCATCCTGCTCATCGGGGTGCTCATGGTGGGCTCGGGGCTGGCTCTGGTCGAACGCGTGGACATCCGTTCGATGGTGCTGCTGGGTTTTGCAGAATTGGTCGCGTTGCCTCTGGTGCAAGCCGCCACCAGCCTGTGTCTCGCCCTCGATCGAGGCGCGACAGCCGCCGTGTCCATATGTCTGGTCCCCGCCTTTCGCCTCTTCTCGATGATTGCGGCGGTGGCGGTCGGGGTTTCAGGGACCCCGGGTCATGTGGCATTCCTGCACTTCGCCGGTTCGGTCATCGGCATGCTGGTTGCGGTCTACCTCGTCCATCGGATCGATGGCGCACCGGCCTGGCGCGATCGGCTGTCGTTGCCAAAGGCGACCATCGAAGGTACCCGCTACGCCGTCGGGTCGCTGGTGGGTACGAGTTACCAGGAAGTGGACAAGGTGCTGCTTTTGCAGATACTCGGTGCGACCGTCGCTGGTACGTACACCGCCGCGTTCCGGGTGATGAGCGTGTTTGTATTGCCGGTTGCCGCGCTGATGGGCGCCGCCTTGCCGCGCCTGTTCGCGACGCACGGCACGCCCGGCGGTGCAAAGCTGCTCAAGACGGTGGCGGTTGCCGCGCTGTGTTATGCCGCCATGGCGTCAATCGCCGCCGCACTCGTGGCGCCGTTGATGCCATTCGTTTTCGGGCACGACTATGCAGTGTCCACAAAATACCTGCTGATGCTTTCGCCGTGGGCCTTGGTGTTCGCCTTGCACCAATCCTCGGCGATCGCCTTGACCGCGTCAGACCGTCAGGGTGCGCGCGTGGTGGTGGAGTCGCTGGGCCTCGCTCTGGTCATCGGTATGGACCTGTGGTTGCTGCGAAGCGTTGGCGCCGGCGCAGCGGCACTGGCATTGCTGACAGCGGAGGTGTTCATGGCCTGCGGCTGTTGGCTGATGATGCAACGGCGTTGAGCGCCATGATCGCGTCCATGCATCTCAACGCTGCACTGCATAAAAGACTGACTCCCAGTGTACTGGGCTATGGTGCCCAAAGGTCAGCTCGTATCCCGGATTCAGGGCCTTCAGTTTCTGCGGTATCTCCCACAAGTCTTCCGGCTTGTGATAGCCGGAGATTGCAAGTCTTGGCTTGAATGCGCGAATAACCTCCGTTGCTCCAATGAGCGCACCCAACTCCGCACCTTCCACATCCATCTTGATGAAGTCCACACGATTGAGGCTGTTCGTAGCGTAGTCGTCGAGGGTTGTGCAGGAGAACGCATCGATATTCAATCCACCCGGGTCGATCCGGTCGGAGTCCATGTGTGTGCCGTGTGCGGTATAAGTTCGATCGCCCACCGCGAGCGTGTTGATGTGAAAAGCCGGCGCGATGGATGGATTCAACGACGCCTGCAGGTGGCAATAGCGCGCATGGAGAGGTATGGGATCGAACGTGTGCACTTGCCCTTGCGCACCTACCATCCCGGCAAACAGCAGTGAAAAGTCGCCAATGCATGCGCCGCAATCGAGCACGACGTCACCGGGGGTGGGCGACAAGTCGTAACCGTTCCGGCGAACGAGATATTGCCGATAACTGTTAAGCAAGCTCAGCTGACCTTTGGTTCCAATCATCCTCATCAGAAGTGCATTCGCATCGTCACGCGATTCGCTCTGAAAGCGCACCTCGAATATTCCGAGCGGGGCGCCGAGGTAGTCGCGTGGGAGACCTTCCATGTCGAACGCACATTCCGACTCGATGGCTACGAGGTCCTCGAAGTCAATGCGCGGGAAGTAGAAGTGCCGATGGCTGGTCATTCTGAGTATCAGCGCGGCGTCAAACAGCAGCTTGCTCAACTCGTCGGCAAGCATGCATCTCGTTTCCCAAAGCAGCGCCGCGTTTTCATGCATCCAGTCGATGGACACTGAACGCCTCTTCCGCACGCCTGCCTTGTATAGATATTGCTTGACCAGGCGCCGCGCGGCAAAGAAGCGGCCTGATGGGCTGCGGTCAAATCCCTTCCAGTCGAACTCTGGATCTTTCCGGCGACGCTGAAGTGCCCGCCCGTAAAAGCGAGCTTCCCAGGCCATGCTGTTTGACCAGTTTGTAAAAGCGGTGCTCATGAGCTTCCCTGTTGACTTTGGATCTGGTTGGCAAGGGTTTTTGTGTCTTTTCTACTCTGCCACTCGCTCAAACAGTGCCACCCCCCAGGAAAGGCCGACGCCGAAGCCTGTTGCAAGAACCAGATCGCCGCAATCCAGGTGTTCCTGCTGTTCCATGAGCAGCAGTGGGATGGATGCCGAGACGGTATTCCCCAGTTCTGCGCAGTTCTGCGGAACCTGGTCATTCAGCAATCCCATCTTGTAAGCCAGCTTGCCGAGAACAAAGCTGTTTGCCTGATGGAACGCAAATATCCGGATGTCCGTCTTGGCCAGTCCGTTGTCCTTCAAGGCGGCATTGATGGCGTCGGGTACCACTCGCAGGGCGAACGACAGGATGCCTGGACCGTCCATATGGATACCAGACAAAACATTCATGTCCGGATGGATGGCGGATCCCCTGGCGATGAAATCCTCGTATCCGGTTCCGTCGGAATAGCAACGGGAATAGATCAGGCGAAGGCCGCTTCGTTTGGTCGAAAATGCCGTTGCCGTGGCGGCATCTCCGAACAATACGCGGGTCGTGAGATCGTCAGGTCGAATCAGGCGCGTGTAGCAGTCGGCGTTGACAAGAATGGCCTGATGCAACGCCTCAGCCCGAATCATGGCGGCAATCAGGTGACTGCCATAGATGAATCCGCTGCAGCCCTGATTAATGTCCAGGGTGTAACAGTCCTTTCTGAAGCCAAGCTGGCCATGCACCCGCGACGAGACGCCCGGGATCAGATGATCCGGCGTCTGGGTGCAAACCACCAACCCGTCGAATTCGTCGACCTTGCCGGCAGTGCGAAGCAGCAACTGATTCGTGGCGCGCAATGCCAGGTCACTCGTATATTCGTTTTCCGTCACAACATGCCTACTGCGCACGCCGGTCTTCTTCACGATGCGATCAAGGTCGGATTCGGACTGTTCCAGCGAAACGGCGTCGTTGCGTTCAATTCGCGACCCGAGGGCAGGGGCAATCAAATTGAGGTAGACATCAGTCATGAGGCTTGCCGTATGCAATGACTTTGGCGGGTAAGCCGAAGACCGTGGTGTATGGCGCGACATCCCTTATAACGACGGTGCCTGCGCCGACTACCGCGCCTTCTCCTATGGTTACATGCGGTAGAACCACTGCGTGGGGATGGACGGTACAGAATGGGGAGAGCTTCGCATGGCCGCCAATAAAAGCGTGCGAGCTCACAGTGACGCCATGACCAACCAGCACATCATGTCCAACTACTGCGAAGCCTTGGATCAGCACATCGTTTCCCAAGACGACGGATGATGAAATGCTGCAAGCGCCGAGAAAGATACTGTTGATGGATTGATCAATCCTGGTTGCGGTCATGACGTCGGGTGAGATCAGGCTGGTGAATTTCCCTCCGACGGCTTCAAGTTGCTCGCGCACCATTTGGCGTGCCCGCCCGTCACCGAAGCAGGTCAGATACCTGGCGGCAGGATTCGGTTGATGGCCTTTGATAGGGCCAAGAATTTCGGACGCAACATTTTCGTCGTCGAGAAAGCCCTGGATCTTGAAGGGTATGCCTCGGGCTGCGACCCAGGCCGCCACTTCACGGCCGAATCCCCCATGGCCAAGTAAGATCAAATTTACACTTTTCATTGCACGCTAAATCCGCCGTCGACAATGATGTTCTGTCCAGTAATGAACGACGATTCGATTGACAAAAGAAAGCGTACTGTTGAAGAAATCTCCATCGGTTTTGCGTAACGCTTGCCTAGCGGATAGCGGTCCTTATCAGCTTGTATGGCTTGGGAAGATAGCTGGCGTGCGTTTTCTACCAATTCAGTCTCGACCATTCCTGGTGAAACGCAATTCACCCTTATGCATCGATGAGCCAGCTCTAGCGACATTACTTTGGCAAACGCAGCGAGCGCAGCCTTCGTCCCTGCGTATGCCGCTGTGCCCTTCATGCCAATACTGGTGCCAAGGATTGATGAGACAAGAACGAGAGACGCATGAGTGTTTAGCTTGCCTGAACGTGCAAGTTCCGAAATCAGTGCGAGCGGCGCCGTCTGATTGATGGCGACCGTACGCTGATACTTTTCCATGGAAAAGTAACGTAGTGGGTTGTTCTCCACGATACCTGCCGAGTGCACTAATCCATCAAGAGGAGCAATCGATGAAACAAGGTTCTCGTAACGCTCGAAATCGGTAAGGTCGAATGCCACGGCCTGCAGCGCGTTGCCGCCAAGCTGCCTGAGTTCATCGAGACGCTGCTCATTGCGCCCGACTGCTGTAACGTGTGCGCCGTGGGCCAGCAAATCCTTTGTGACCGCATAACCGATACCGGACGTTGCACCGGTGACCATGATGTGCTTTCCGTCAACCATGCTGTATCCGACTCGCATAGAGTTCGTGAAAGTGACCGATTCGCCCCTCACACGGTTGCAATTGAACTTGGAAGCCGATGCGTGACAGTCCCGCCTGACAGGATTCGACCAGTACCTGATCTTCTCGCAGCGCCTGCTCGGTAAATCTTACAGCTTCTTCTTTTATCTGGTCTCGTACGGCATTTGAAAGCGCTTTGAGTGCGGGGAGTTCAAACAAAATCCACTTTAGATCGGTGGTCGAAACACTGGTTGGAACAACGTGACTGAGGAATCCCACAAGACCGTTTGTATTCGACAGAAAGAGGTCCGGAAAGATGTAGGTATGCCGGTAATGATGCCCCGCTCCCGGGGAAAGCTTTCGCATTGCATGCTGCTTGTCGCGTGAAGGATTGGGCGTCAACTCGCTCCAAGACGAATGCTTGCCGCCGCCCCAACTGTAGTTGCCAGTGGACGTAAATCCGGCGGGTCGGAACGTATTCCCATGGACAAAACTCAGGTGGTATCCCTCCAACACGTTCTCCACGAGTAGTTTCCAGTTGCACTCGTGAGCCAGTGTGCTTTGATGAAAAGGACGTTCCACTCTGATCTCGGCGTTGGCGAGTGCGCTGGATACCTCGCTTGTATCAGGCTCACTTCCCGAAAGCCCGAGAAAATATAGATCGTCGGACTGCTTCACCGGGAACGCTGGGAGGGTTCGTACTGCGATACAACTGTTTTCTGCGAGGGGCGCCTCAGCCAATGTGCCGTCTGCTGCGTAACTCCAGCCATGGTACCGGCAACGAAAAGGGCGTTCGCCACGCCCAGTGGGGTCAATCAGGGCGTTGCGATGAAGACACACATTTCCGAAGGCACGGACATCGTCGCCAGAACGTCGTACGGTGATTGCTCTGCGTCCGAGCACCATGCTGAGATATGACTGCGGCGCCTCATAGTCGAATCTAGTACCAACGAACATGCGCTCGCGGAAGATATTCTCTATCTCAAGGTCAAGAATCGACGGATCAACGTACGATTGGCGGTCAATAGATGGCATCGCTCTCAACGCAGGTTAGGATCGAGTTTGCCGGTACTTGCAGCACCGCGCTGCCCCAAGATAGGCCGACGCCAAAGCCGGATACAGCGATGGTGCGTGCCTCACGAAACAGGCTTGCGTTGGTACATAGCGTGACTGGAATGGAGGCCGAACTCGTATTGCCGTAGTGCTCGATGGACGTAGGTACCTTGTCAGGAGTGAAGCCGAGCTTTTTGGCGATGGTGTCGTTGATCATCTTGTTGGCCTGATGTAGGACAAGAAGGTCAATATCGTCGGGTGTGGTGCCCCCGGCATCCACAACACGCCTGATACTGAGAGGTACTTTTGAGATGGCAAAGCTGAAGATGTCTGCGCCGCGAAGAATCAGGTTGTCGGGTCGTCGTAGGATGCCGTCAGCGCTTGCTTCCATCTGTACGGTGCCTTGAAGCGGCGGTGGTCGCTTGGACGCAAGTCCACCTCCGGGAATGATGATGGCGTCCTTTCCGGAGCCATCCGACATCAAGTCAAGATGAATGGGTGTTGCGTGTTCGTCCAGTTCGAGCGCTGTGGCCGAACCCGCATCCCCAAACAGCGGCCAGGAGCTCTTGTCGTGTTTTGCGCAAACGCGACTCGAAACATCGCCAATGAGAAGAAGTGCGCGATTGATTCCCAGCGACTGCATCATCGAGCCAACGATGGCGAGACCGTACGGATAGCTGGAACAACCCAGATTCACGTCGAAGGCAACGCAGTTTTGTGGGAGCCCAAGTTTTTGCTGGATGACGATTGCGGTGGCAGGCACGGGTTGATCGCCCGTCTGGGTTATCAGCACCAATGCCCCTACGCTTTCGCGTGACCAATCCAGATATTCAAACGTCTGCTCGGCTGCCGCAATGCAGAGATCGGAGGCACATTGCCCGTCGCGAACGATGTGTCTGGATGCGATGCCGGTGGCCTTTTGAAAGCGGAGGCGTTCCTCCGGATTCAGGTATTCATAGTCCTGAGTACGCGCAACGTCGGTCGGAACCGCCGCGGCAATAGCGCGAACTGCGACTCCCGACAGAGCTTTCATGGCAGCTTGGATTTCGCTTTGACTATTTGCCACAGATCACCAACCGTCCGGCTGGATTCCACGTCCTGTCCACTCAGGGCCACATTGAAGTCGGCATCGGCCATTGCAATGATGGACAACGTGTTCAAGGAGTCCCAGATGTCCAGTGCCTTGAAGTCGGTATCTGCGTCCAAAGTGCTTGGTTCGACTTCAATGGCAAACGAGAATTTTTCGATGAATGCTTCAATGGTCATGCTTTCAACTCCGTGGACTGGCCACTGTTCTAATAGCGTCGGAAACGGTCTGTATGGCTTCCTGAGACAGTGTGATCCCGGTAGGAAGCACGACAACAGATTCAGCAATTCGCTGCGTGTGAGGCAGCATCAACCCTGCATGGGGGAAAAGGTCCTTGTAGGGTTGCATGCGGTGCGACCCAGGCCAGAAATACTTGCGGGCCAGGACGTTCTCCGCCTGCAGCGCAATGATAATCTGATCGCGCGTGGCAGCGCAGGTGTCGCTCACCTCCAACACCACGTAGTGATGGCTGTTGTCCTCATTCTGGTCGTAAGCAAGCACTGATATGCCCGCAATGCCTGCCAGGGCTTGGGTGTAGGTTGCATGCGCGCGTCTGCTGCAAGCCACCACCTCGGCATGCCCGTCCAGGTTCGTCAATCCCATCGCCGCGCACACTTCGATCATCTTGCCATTGGTGCCCGGATGGATGACGTTGTCGTAGCCGTGGAAACCGAAGTTGCGCATCAGGCGCATGGTTTCAGCCAGCTCGTCGTCGTTGGTTACGACCGCGCCGCCTTCGAACGTGTTGAACGACTTGGTGGCATGGAAGCTGAGCACTTCGCAGGCACCAAAGCGGCCAATCATCCGCCCCTTGTAGGTACTGCCGAAAGCGTGCGCCGCGTCGAACATCAGCTTGAGGCCGCGCTCGTCGGCAATGGCCTGCAACTCGTCGATGGGCGCCGCACGACCCCACAGGTGTACGCCGATGATGCCGCTGGTGCGCGGCGTGATCATGCGGCGCACGGCATCGGGGTTAAGGTTGTGGGTGGTGGGGTCGATGTCGGCGAACACAGGCGTGATGCCCTGCCAGTACAGCGCATGTGCTGTGGCGACGAAGGTCCATGAGGGCACGATCACTTCGCCTTCCAGGCCAAGAGCGCGAATGGCGATTTCGAGAGCGATGGTGCCGTTGCACATGGCAACGCAGTGCTTGACGCCGAGATAGTCGGCGATGCGCTGTTCGAACTCCTGCACCATCGGACCGTTGTTGGTCAGCCACTGATTGTCGAGGATTTGGTTGACGCGCTGCAGAAATGCTTCGCGGTCCCCGATGTTCGGACGACCCACGTGCAGCGGCTGATCAAACGCGGGTGGCGCGCCGTTGATGGCCAGATCAGCTTTGCTGCGAATGACTTTGGTTGACACGTTGGATGGTCCCCCGAGAATCGATGACGTGGTTTGGATCAAGCGTATCGCAACCGACGGCGATATAGCTGTGTCGTACTTTCCCCGTTGAAACCCGCAGCCCCGGGTTCTGCCTTATTGCATGCCCGGCAATGCGCGCAGTTGTTTGAGGCTGGCGTCCAGGCTCCCTCCGATATTGAGTGCTTGCAGACCCTCGAACGCGGTGCGGGCATCCGCCTTGCTTCCCTGTGCCACCAGCATCCGCACCAGGGTGATGCGGTAGGCTGGCTCATTCGGTTTGGCGCTTACGGCTCCCTGGATCATGCGCAATCCAAGGGCATGATCATCCAGCACGTTCCAGGCATAGTCACCGTAGGTGGCCTGCAGACGCGCGCTGGGTCCCGGATGTGCGAGCGCGGCGAGGAATGCCTGGATCATGCGCTGCTTGGGCAAATCGCACCGGCTTTCGCGCACGCACTGGGTCAGCGCGCCCAGCGAGCTTTCGTCCTGAACGCCCGGCCGGCGTGCCTTGAGCTTGGTGATCATGCTGTCCCACCAGGCATCTTTCAGCGGCAGGTGCATGCGTGCGTTCATGAAGATCAGCGCCTGCTCGGGAAGGATCGAGGCATCGGGCAGGGCGGCAGCTTTCTCCAGCGGTGCGTACGCCAGCTTGGTGAATGGAGACGCCGGATCGTAGTGCGAATAGATGATGTAGGTGCGGCCCAGCTCGTACTCGGCGCGCGGGGACTGCGGCGCGCGGCCGGCGAGGTCTTCGGCCAGGCGCAGCGGATTGCCCCAGGCATAGGCGGTGAGTGCGGTGAGCGCGGTCCAGCACAGCAGCAGCGCGCCCAGCAGTACGTGACGCGGAAGTGCAAAGGCTTCGCCGCGTGGTGCTGCCAGCAACGGTACAACGGCCAACAGCAGGCCGAAGCTGGCAAAGTAGTTGCGGTGTTCGTACACCAGTTCCAGCGGCAGGATGGTGCCGGTAAGCAACTGGCAGCCGAGGAACAGGCCGATACCCAACGCCACCAGCGGCTGGCGTTTGCGCAACCAGATCATCAGCATGGTCAGGGCGGCCAGGAACACAATGCCGGCGAGCGTGGTCCATGGCTTCAGCAGGCCGGTCGAGATCGAGAAATCGTCGTGGTAGAACGACAACGCGTCCGGCGTGGGCAGCAAGGTCCAGCGGATGTACCCCGCCACGATGCGTGCCTCGCTGAGCAGTCGCGTCCGCAGACTGAAATCGCGGGTCGACCAGTAACCGGGGTTGAAGACCTGGGGCAGCAGCCAGGCCACGCCAAGGATCATCGGCAGCAGCAGCAGCACGATGAACAGGCCGATCAGGCGCTTGTCGCGCCCACCGGTCGGCGCGCGGAATCCGAAGATCAGCCATTCGATGAACATGGCGTACAGCGGCAGCATCACGGCCGTTTCCTTGGCCAGCACCCCGACACCGGTACACGCCACGATGCTGGCCACGCAGAGCAGGAAGCCGCGGGTACCGGACGATATCCCCGATCGATGGGAGTCCGCAGCGCCTTCCACATCACCGGACTTCACGGCCAGCATGCGTAGTCGCCCGGCAACGTAGCCGAGCAGGCCAAGCAGCACGAACAGGTTGGCCATGCTCTCCATGCGCTGCACCACGTAGAGCACACCGGTGAGGTTGATCGGCAGCAGCATCCAGCAGCCGGCTACCAGCGCCGCGACGATGCCGGCGCGATGCGTTGTGCCTTCGCCTGTCTCATCCGTAGGAGCCCGCTCGCGGGCGATGCCTTCATCAGAGGTTACCAAGAGCATCGCCCGCGAGCGGGCTCCTACGAGATGGCGGGCGTGCAGGCACTGCAGCAGGGCACGCGTCAGCAGAAACACCAGCAGCCCGTTCAACAGATGGATGACCAGGTTGGTCAGCTTCATCCAGTACGGATCGAGGCCAGTGACCAGATAGTTGGCGGCGAAGCTCAGCGAGGCCAGCGGCCTCTTGAATTCGGTCGCAGGCGATGAAAGTGCGGCGCCTACGAGCGACGCGAAGCTGGCGTCATGGGGTTGCACGCCGTGGTTGTCCACGATATTGGGATAGTCGTCGAACAGGAATCCGCCGGACAAACCTGGCCAGTACGCTGCAAGCGTGAGTGCGAACGCGGCGAACAGGAGCCACCACGGCAGGGTCGGGCGTCGGAAAGGTTGGCGCATCAGTGGGTGCTGCTCGGTTCGGGGACTGGGTGTGCAGTATTGGTGCTGGCGGCGCTGGCGTCGAGGCTCAGCTGGTGCCGCAACCGGGCCAGCTCATGGGGCCAGTAGTTCTGCCGCGTCAATATCCACTCATGGATCGTCGGCATGCCGAAGCCGGGCGACATCGTGCCGGCCTGCACCTGTTGGTAATGGTCAAGCAGTTTCAAGCCCTGCGTGGGAAAGCCAGCCGCACCCAAGGTGGCCGCGCCTTGCAACGCCATGCCGGGGCGCACTTGCAGGTCGAGTGCTTGCATGAAGTCATTGAGCGCCGCGTCCGGTTGGTGTCGTGCCAGTGCGATGCGGCCGCGCAAATAAGTCAGATCCTGCTGCGGCCCGGCTTCGCCAAGCGAGGGATTCTGCAGGCCCGCATCGACGAGGTCGCCCAACGCCGGAAGGGTCAGGCCAGGGCAACTGTCCGAGCTTGCCACGGGCAGTGTGCGATCGAACCAGTGCGCAATCAGCGCGCCGACGTTCTTCGTGGTACGCATGGCGGTGCGCGCGGCCGCCAGGTCGTCGGGGCTGATGCCCCCGGTCATGCAGCGCGCGCCAATCAGGTTGAAGGTGAGCTGCACCTGGTCCGGCTGTGCGGCAAGCAGACTTTCCAGTCGACGGATAGCCTCCCGTGGATGACCGTTCTGCATCTCGATCTGGGCGGCGTTGGTCTGTGCGCGGGCTGATTGCGGGTTGATCCCCGCCCAGATCAGAGCCTGCTGCTGCACATTGCCCCATACCTCGGCGCGGGCATGCGTCATCCAGGCCAGGCCTAGCGGCAGTGCGATCAGCAGGACACGTTTGGGAACTTTCAGTGAACGGGAGTCGGTCAGCCAGAGGCCGAGCGGCCAGAACATCAGCAACGCCGGAACATAGTTGCGATGTTCGAAATAGAGCTCGAGCGGGATCGAGGTGGATTCCAGCAGTTGACCGGCAAAGTAGAACAGCACTGCCAGTGCCAGCGCGGGGCGGCGCCGACGCAGCCACCATGCCCCGCCGAGCAGGGCCAGCACGCCGAGGATGGCCGGCAAGGTGCTGGCAGGATGCAACAGCGATGTCGAAGCGGCGTACTGGTCGTTGAACAGCCCGCTGGAATATGGTCGCGGCAGCCACAGCAACTGCAGGTAATCGAGCAACACGCGCGGCTCGGTCAGCAGCCGTTGGGCATAGGTCCAGGGGCGCGACGCGGGACCACCGCCGATGATGCCGGTCACGCCCACCCACGCGAGATAGGCGACGATCGCCAAGGCGGGAATGGCGGCGAAGATCAGCAGGCAGGCGCGATGCGCGCGCCGTGCGCTGCCCGCGGGCTGCGACGGTCGCGGTACCAGCACGATGAACTCGATCAGCAGGGCGTAAAACGGAAGCAGCGCGCCATTGGCCTTGGCCAGCACGCCCAGCAGCGTGAAGCCGCCCAGGCCGAGCACGCTCCACAGCAATCCGCGATGGAGGTTGCCGGCGGCCAGTTGATTCCGGCCATGCAGCCAGATCAGCAGGCCGGCCAGCACGCAGGTGGCCGGCAGCATCGCCTCGCGTTGCACGATGTAGAGCGTGGTGGAAACCAGCAGGGGATGCAGCAGCCACAGCGCCGCGCCGAACAGCGCGGCAAGGCGGCGGCGCCAGGGCGCGACCTCCAGCAATTGGCCCAGGCGGCTCAGCAAGGCATACAGCAGGGCGCCGTTGAGCAGGTGCAGGATCAGGTTGGTGCGCTTGAACGGATAGGGGTCGGCTGGCCAGTTCCGCGCGTCGAGCAGGAAGGTCAGCAGCGTCAGCGGTCGCCCGGTGGGGTCGGCGATGCCGGAAGTGATGTATCGCCAGAACGTGGACCAGTTGTCGATCGGTCCGCTGGTGCCCAGTGCCGGCAGGTTGCCGAAATCGTCAAACAGAAAGGCGCCATGCAAACCCGGCGCGTACGCCCACCACACTACGGCGGCCAGCAATAGTGCGATCAGCAGTGTGGGCAGCGTGGTCAGGCGCGCGCGCATGGACAGTCCGGCAAATGAAGAAGGGCCGCACGAGGCGGCCCTTCGGGACACACGGGCAATCGCCAGCGATTAACGGCAGGACGACGGCAGGTACTTGGTCGGCACGGTGGTCAGTGCATTGGTGCAGGACCACTTCATGCTGCCACCGGTGGTGATCGGCGAGAGCGACAGCACCTTTGTATCGATGGCATTGTTCGCTTTTTGCGGAGTGCCGCTGGCATATTCGGCGGTGAGAATGCCGGTGCTAGTCACGGTCACGTCCTTGACGTAGCTACCGTTGATGGAGGCGGCCGTGGCCAGACCTGCGGATTGGTTGGTTCCCGGGAGCCTGCCGTAGTTGCTGTAGAACTCGGCAACCGCCGTCTTGCCGCCGTCCATCAGGGTGGCGCCTTCAGACACCTGCGCGCGCACCAGGTAATCCTGGTAGGCGGGAATGGCGATGGCGGCGAGGATCGCGATGATCGCAACCACGATCATCAGTTCGATCAGGGTAAAGCCTTTCTGCATCTTCTTCATGGTGGTTCCTCTATGGATGGTTAGCTAACCGTTGATGCCCCCTGAGCCCCGGTCCCGGATCCCCCTAGGCAGGATCGGACCCCATACTCATGGTCAGGAACGACCAGGAAGCTCGCAGCAGACGAAGCAGTTTGCGTGCCACATCTGCCGCTGGTGTATTCCCGCATACCGCAGGCTCGGGGATTGTGCCTCTCGTCACGAAAGGCCGCAAGCACTGGTGTGTCCGGAATCGTCCTGTTCCGTTTATTGCCGCCACGTCAGCCTGGAGGCTGGCGTGGCGCGGCAATTAGTGACGTGTTTTGTCAGTTTGTGTTGTTTCGTCCTCGCGACAGACAGGCATCAGGTGCGGCAGGACGATGGCAGGTACTTGTTGGGCACCGTGCCTCCGCTGCACGCCCAAGTGATGCTGCCGGCGTGAGTGAGTGCCGACAGCACCAAGGTGCTCGATTGGATCGCCACGTTCGCCTTGGCGGTATTGAACGACACGGTGATTTTTCCGGCTGGCGCCACGTCCAGGCCCGAGACATAAGTGCCGAGGATTGAGGTACTTTGAGCCAGTCCCGCTGACTCGTTGTTCTTGGGCATTCGTCCGGTGTTGGAAACGAAGTCCCATTCTGCGGCCTTGGCGCCGCCAGCCAGCACCAGGCCCTCGGATACCTGCGCGCGGATCAGATAGTCCTGATACGCGGGGATGGCGATGGCGGCGAGGATGGCGATGATGGCCACGACGATCATCAATTCGATCAAGGTAAAACCGGCGGATTGGCGCTGGCGCTGGCGTGACATGGTGGATTCCCCTGGAGTTCGTCAGGGGACAAGCACGTTTTGTACCGAGATGAAAACCGCCACGTGCGCCGCATCACAAATTGGAGTCGTACCGTGATGTTGATTTGCGGGCCGACCGGCGACCCTTATCGCAGGGATTGGTTCGCGGCTGGCTTCCTGAAGTCCAGGATCCACTGGCCAAGGCGATGGACCACGAACACGGCCAGCATGATCTCGAGGCCGCGAAACGGGATCGAATACCGTGGCTCGGCCTGCAGCGTGCAGTAGACCGCCGTGGCAAACAGTGCGGTGAATGCCACCGTCGCGACGCCGTGCTGGTTCCATCGCCGGGCGAATGCAGCAATCAATCCCCCCGCCAGCACCAGCATCAGCAGCAGCGGGTTGAGGGCGCGACTGACCGCCTTGGCCACCTCATACAAGGTATTGCTTTCGAACGGCGAATGGCGGGTGGGATAGACGTAGATGTCGCCTTGCCCGATACGGATGTTCCAGCCCCAGAACAATGCCGGTTTGCCCAGATACCACCTGACGTATTGCCACGGATCGCGTCGCATGCGTCGCCCGATGCGCTCGAGTCCGGCAACGCGGTCGTTCTGCAACAGCGTAGTTTCCTGTTCAATCACGTGCAGGATGAATTCCCCGGCGGGGTCGTGTTTCATGGCTGCGGCGTAAGCGTCCTGGAAGCTCGGCCACGAACCCTGCACCAGATTCTCCAGGGCCCTGCCCTGCGAGGATGACGGCCCCGACGGAACCAGGCTGTTGCGAATACCCCAGGGCACGGTCAGGGCAAGACCGCCGACAAGAAGGCCTGCGAACATGCGCACGGGAATCTTGCGCCGCAGCAGCAGGTATATCGCCAGCAGAGGCGCCAGCGGCAACAGGACGGCGTTGGTCAAGGCGCCCATCGAGAGTGCCAGACCGCTGGTGGCGGCCCAGCCAGGACTTCGCTTGTCGAGTGCGACACGCAGCAGCAGCAGGCCAAGCGCCAGCAGAAAACCGGTCAGGGTTTCGGTCAACAGGTAGCTGCACATGACCACGCTGTGCGGCCAGACCGCCATCAACACCCCCGCCGCGGCCAGCCACGGCGAAGGCATCCACGCCCGGCCCAGCCATATCATGAGGACCACGGTCAGTGCCCCCAGCAAGGCTTGCGAGAGCAGTACTGCCGAGTACCAGCTGTTCCATTGCGGGAACAATTTCATCCAGGCGGCCAGAAACACGGGGTAGCCGGGGTCGCGATAGCTGTCGCCGACGACGACGTCCGCGTCGGCGCGTGCCTTGGAGAACACCCCGTACTGGCTCAGGTTGCGCGCGTAGTTGTAGTAGTCGACGGCGTCGCCGCGAACGTTGGTGTGGTTGGCTGGTTGATAAACCTCGGCATGGACGACGTAGTAGTAGCGAAACGCGAACGCAAACAACCCCACGCATGACAGAAGAAGCCACCAGTGCCAGCGGTTGCGGTTGGCTGAATCAGTCTTGGGCATGCTTGGACCGTCTGGTGTCATGTGAAAAGGCAGTATGCATGACGAAGACTCGCTGGCGGAATGCGTTACTCGCCCGCGCAAAACGTTGCCGCGTCGGCAGGGAGGGGGAAGCATGCATCGCTGGACTGGCGTGGGCGCGACACCGCCGGGTCAGCGCACCGGTCGATAGGTCCACAGACTGTGCAGCGCGAAGGTAGCCGGCGTGACGAGGGCGATCACCAGCAGTATCCCGATGCGGTAGTCCAGGTGTGCGGCTTCGGCGGTGGCGGCGATCGCCGTGGTTGCGATGAGGCCGAACAGGGCAACGCATGCGTAGCGCCGCAGGGTTTGGTGATCCATGCGGCTGGAGAAGCTCCACAAGGTATTGGTGGCATAGGAGAACCCGGTGGCCGTCAGGAATGCGATCGGATTGGCCACGTACGGCAACGTGCTCAGCCAGGCGATCAGGGCCATGGCGACCACCACGTGGATGCCGGTGGCGATCAGCCCGGTGATGCCGAATCGGATGAGCCGCATGAACCAGGGCGGCCCGCGCCAGTTCCTATCCTGCACGGACGATGCCCATCAGCGAGACGCCGGCCGGAAGGTTGAAGCGGGTCAGCATGCGCCGTTCGCTGGAGAAAATCGCGTAGAGGGTCGAGTTGATGAGCGATGCCGGAATTTTCGTGCCGGACGCCCGCTTGCGGGAGACGATGCGATCCTTCAGTCGCGCCACGGTCGCCAGCGGCAGCAGCAGCGTGTTGAAGTAGGTGATGCGGTCGATGGACAGGCCACTCTCGGTGAAGACCCGACGCAGGGTGCGGGCGGTGTAGCGCCGCTTGTGGTGCAGGAAGACGTCATGCGCACTCCACAGCCAGCGGTACGCGGGCACGGTGATGAGCATCCGTCCACCGGGCGCAAGATGGTTTCGAAGCGCCGCGAGCGTCTGCACGTCTTCGTCGATGTGCTCGAGCACGTCGAACATGCAGATGAGATCGAATTGCTCGCCCGCGAAGGGGATGTCGTCCGGGCAACTGCCGGCGCGTATGGTGAATCGGCCTTGGGTTTTCTCGGACGAGAGCTTTCTGGCGCTCTCGTCCATTTCGAGGGCGCTCACGTTGCCGTGCCGGGACAGCATCATCAGGTTGCCACCGGTCCCCGAGCCCACCTCGAGGATGCGGGCCGCGCGTGGCAGCGCCATGGTCCCGATGATGCGGTCGAGGATTTTCCGGCGCCCGCGGAACCACCAGTGCACGGATTCCGTGCTGGCCATTTCCACGTAGGCTTCAGGATTCATCGCTGTTGCCGTAGACCTGACGCACGACATACACCGGTCGTTGCTTCGACTCGGTGTAGATCCGGCCGATGTATTCGCCGAGAATGCCGACGCTGAGCAGTTGCAGGCTGCCGAAGAACAGGACCGTCACCAGCAGCGAGGCGTAGCCCGGCACGTCCACGCCGTAGATTAGTGTCCGGGTGACGATGAAAATCAGGTAGATCAGGGTCAGCAGCGTGCTGAATGCACCGATGTAGGTCCATATGCGCAGCGGGGCACTGCTGAAGCTGGTGAATCCCTCGAGTGCGAAGTTCCACAGCTTCCAGCCGGTGAACTTGCTCGTGCCCGCCGACCTGGGCTGGCGCGTGTAATCGACCACGTCGGTATGAAATCCGATCCACGCAAACATGCCCTTCATGAACCGCTGTCGTTCCGGCAGGCGCTTCAACGCCTCGACGGAGGCGCGGTTCATCAAGCGGAAATCGCCGACGTTGGCCGGTATTTCCACGTGGGAAACGTGATTGTGGATCTTGTAGAACAGGTTTGCGGTGCCGCGTTTCGCCACCGAGTCCCCGTTGCGATCGATGCGCCGCGCCAGCACCACGTCGGCGCCAAGGCGCCACTTTTCGATCATCCGGATGATCAGTTCGGGCGGGTCCTGAAGGTCGGCGTCCATCGGAATCACCGCGTCGCCCGTGGCAACATCGAGGCCCGCAGTCAGCGCCGCTTCCTTGCCGAAATTGCGCGACAGTTCGAGGATCTTGATCCGCGGGTCGGATCGCGACGCGGTGAGCAACCGCGCCAGCGTATCGTCCTTGCTGCCGTCGTCGATGCATACAATCTCGAATGTCACCGCATCGACGCTTGCGAGTGTCGCGCCGATGGCTTTGAAAAATGCGTCGACACCGACCCCTTCGTTATAGAAAGGAACGACGAGCGACACGACGGTGCTTGCCTGCATATCCGATACCCATTGCGACGGCCCGGGGTGGCGTCCCCGCAGCGCAGTCAGATGGTAGCGCACTGCCTAGACACCGGACCGGGCTGTTGGAGGGGCACGCGTGGGAGTGCTGGCGTGCCAGACTGAAGCGCACTGTTTCAGCTGATTTTGAGGATTTCTCAACCCCTTCAAGCCGTGCCGGATTGTCACGGAGTGGGAGGCAGCGGGTGCGGCAGGTATCTCGACGCTTGCCGGCCACGCCCGCGCAGCTTACCGTCAACGTTTCCAGCCACCTTCAAGGAACCCCTGATGAAACCTCTGATAGCCGCCCTGCTGCTTGCCCTGGCGGCGTCCCCTGCGTTGGCGGGCGATGTCGTCGACACCAGCTTCGTCAAGGTCCAGGGCTCGCATGCGTTCAACGTGCGCGACATGGTGATGATGGATCGGGTCAGTGATCCGCAGTTGTCGCCGGACGGGCGCTACGCGGCATTCGGCGTGCGCAGCACGGATTACGCGGCGAACAAAGGGGTCAACGCGATCTACGTGCTGGATCTGGCGGGCAAGGACGCCAGGCCGGTGAAGGTGGTGGACAAGGGCTCGTCGGCGCGCTGGTCGGCGGATGGGCACAGCCTGTATTTCACCGCGTCGGCGAAGGATGTGGCGCAGCTGTGGCGGGTCGACCTGGGCGGCAAGGATGGCTTGAACCTGGTCAGCCATCCTGCGGCGCTGCAGGTGAGTCACGGGCCGCTGGACATCAACGACTACAAGCTGTCGCCCGACGGCAAGCAGGTGCTGCTGTCCTATGAAGTGTTCACCGACTGCGCCAGCCTGGCCTGCACCGAGCAGCGTATCGAGGCGCGCAAGCAGGACAAGGCCAGCGGTACGCTGTACAAGAAATTGTTCGTGCGGCACTGGGACACCTGGGCGAATGGCCGGCGCAATCAGCTGTTCGTGGGCACGTTCGGCGCCGATGGCCAGCTGCCCGCCGAGCCGACCCTGCTGAGCCGTGGTATCGACGGCGACGTGCCGAGCAAGCCGTTCGGCGACGACAGCGAGTTTGCGTTCGCGCCGGATGGCAAGAGCGTCTATTTCGATGTGCGCATCGCTGGCACCAGCGAGCCGTGGTCGACCAATTTCGACATCTATCGCGTGCCGGTGGACGGTTCGGCCGCGCCCACCAACCTCACCGCGGCGAACAAGGCCTGGGACGCGTATCCGGTGCCGTCGCCGGACGGCAGGACGCTGTACTACCTGGCGATGAAGACGCCGGGTTTCGAGGCGGATCGCTTCGCCATCATGGCGATGGACCTGGCTACCGGTGCGATCCACGAGGTGGACCCGAAGTGGGATCGCTCGCCCGGCGGCCTGGCGATTTCCGCCGATGGCAAGACCCTGTACGCCAGCGCCGATGACGAGGGCCAGCACCCGCTGTTCGCGATCGACCCGGCCAACGGCCAGGTGCGCAGTCTGTCCGGTGCCGGCACGGTGAACGAATTTTCGCTGGCAGCCGGCAAGCTTCTGCTGTCACGCGACGACCTGAAACGGCCGGCCGACCTGTACACGCTTGATTTGCGCCGGGCCAGGGCCGATGGCGCTGGCTTGAAACAGGTCACCCACTTCAACGCCGAGGATCTGAAGGAGGCCAGGGTCGGCGACTTCCAGTTCTTCAATTTCGTCGGCTGGAACAACGAGACCGTGCAGGGCTACGTGGTCAAGCCGGTCGACTACCAGAAAGGCAAGACCTACCCGGTCGCCTTCATCATCCACGGTGGCCCGCAGGGTGCGATGACCAACGGCTGGAGCTATCGCTGGAACCCGCAGACCTATGCCGGCCAGGGTTTTGCCGTGGTCACGATCAACTTCCACGGCTCCACCGGCTACGGCCAGAAGTTCACCGACGCGATTTCCGGCGACTGGGGCGGCAAGCCGCTGGAAGACCTGAAGCTGGGCTGGAAGGCTGCGCTGGACAAGTACAAGTTCCTCGACGGCGACCGCGCCTGCGCCCTGGGTGCCAGCTACGGCGGCTACATGGTGTACTGGATGGCGGGCGTGTGGAACCAGCCGTGGAAGTGCCTGGTCGACCATGACGGCGTGTTCGATGCGCGCATGATGTATTACGCCACCGAAGAACTGTGGTTCGAGGAAAAGGAAAACGGCGGCCCGCAATACGAGGTGCCGCAGAACTACGAGAAGTTCAACCCGATCGACCACGTCAAGGACTGGCGCGTGCCGATGCTGGTGGTGCATAGCGACGACGATTTCCGCATCCCGATCACCCAGGGCCTGGGCGCGTTCACCGCGTTGCAGCGCCGCGGCATCCCCAGCGAATTCCTGACCTTCCCCGACGAGAACCACTGGGTGCTGAAGCCGCACAACAGCGTGCAGTGGCATGACACGGTGAATGCGTGGTTGAAGCATTGGACGGCACCGGAAGCGGCGTCGAAGTAAGCCACGAAAAGCCCCACTCCCCTCGGTCGCTACGGGGGAGAGCGCGTTGCTTGCCGACGTGCCCTTCTCCCCTCGGAAGAAGGTGGCGCGAAGCGCCGGATGAGGGTGCGGATCAGGCATGAAGGTTCCGCTTGCGTCCGAACCCTCACCCCAACCCCTCTCCCGAGGGGAGAGGGGCTTTCCAAGGCCGAGACCACGGCGATGACACCCGCCTATCCCCCGTCAATCCCGAGCAACAGCTTCCGCACCGGCGCCGGCAGACCGAGTGCATCGAGTTCGCCGATGCTGCACCAGCGCAGCTGCGGGTTGTCGGCGACACCGGCACCTACCGTCACGCGATCGAACAGCAAAGGTTCGATGTCGAGGCGATAGTGGCTGAACACGTGGGTGAACGCCGCGAGGGCTTGCGCGTCGTCGATTCGGGCGTGTTGCCGCGCGATGCGCCAGGCATGGTCGGGATCGGCTGCTTCCGGCAGGCTCCACAATCCCGACCAGACGCCCTGCGCACCACGCCGCTCCAGCAGAACGCGCCGCTGCCTGTCGCGCAGCACCAGCATCACGGTGGCGCGGGTGGGGATCGACCTGACCGCCTTGCGCGTGGGCAGCTGCGCGGTGAGGCCGTCGCGATGGGCGGTGCAATCGGCGGCGAGCGGACAGGTCTCGCAACGTGGGCGTGAGCGCGCGCAGACGGTGGCGCCCAGGTCCATGATCGCCTGGGTGTAGTCCGCGACGCGCTGCTTCGGCGTATGCGCTTCGGCGTGTCGCCACAGTTGCTTCTCGACGGCGCTCGCGGCGGGATCGCCGTGGACGCCGTGGTAACGGGTCAGCACGCGCTTGACGTTGCCGTCGAGAATGGGAAATCGCTCGCCGTGCGCCTGGGCCAGGATGGCACCGGCGGTGGAGCGGCCGATGCCGGGCAGGGCATTCAATGCGGTGAAGTCGTGCGGCAGTTCGCCGCCATGTTGCGCCACGCAGATCCGCGCGGCCTGGTGCAGGAAGCGCGCGCGGCGGTAGTAACCCAGTCCCGACCACAGCGCCAGCACGGTGTCCTCGTCGGCCGCGGCGAGATCGCGCAAGGTCGGCAATGCGGCCACGAAGCGCTCGAAGTAGCCGACCACGGTGGCGACCTGGGTTTGCTGCAACATCACCTCGGACAGCCATACGCCGTACGCGTCGCGCTCGCCCGGCGCGGTTTCGCGCTGCCACGGCAGGTCCTTGCGGCCATGCTGGTCGAACCAGCGCAGCAGCCGGCTGGACAGGCTGGCGGTCATGGGTGCTTGCTCATGTGGCGCCAGCTTATTTGCCCGGCGCGGGGCTGGCGGCGGGCGCAGCGCTGGTGGCTGCCGCCGGCACGTCGTTGCCGGCCTGCACGGTGAGCCCCTCGATATGCACGTTGCCCGCGTCGATGGTGTCGAACTCGGCATGGCCACTGCCCGGCGGCGCCGTCAGTTGCGCAGCTTGCGGGTTGCCCAACTGGCTCCACCAGTGGGCGAGCGCCAGCGGCGGCAGGCGCAGGTCGGCGTGGTTGCCGGGGCCGTCCAGCTTCAGTGCCAGTAGCAAGGGGTTGTCCTGGTTGGCCGGGCTCAGCACCAGCGAGATGTCGTACTGGCCGCCATCGGCATGGTCGAGTTTGCCGGCGAGACTGGCGGTCGCGTCCGCGGCACCGTGCCAGTGCGCGCGACCGTTGAGTACGAGGGTCACCTTGCCGGCTTGCGCCAGGTGCAGGCTGATGTTGTCCAGTTGCAGGGTGTTGCCTTCGATGCGCGGTGTCGTGGACAGTCGCAGCTGCCAGGGATTGCCAGCGGTAGTGGCGGTCACGCTGAGTGGGAACGGCTGCCCGGAAACCAGGCGGCCGGCACGCAGCGAGAGGTTGTCCAGCAGGACTTCGTTGCCGCGCACCACGCTGCCATGGGTGATGTCGATGCCGGTGTCGATGCGCGGGATATTGGGTGGCGCGTTTTCCGCCTGTGCCGGCAGCGCGGCCATCCAGTCCTGCAGCGCATCCAGGTCGACCCGCGGCGAATCGATCTGCAGTTGCGAGATCACCGTGGGGCCGCCGAACAAGGTGTGCCACGGCAGGGCGAGGCGGCCGCGCGCGGCCAGCAGGATCGGCGCACTGGCGTCCTCGGCGCTGAGCGTGATGCCCTGCAGGTCTAGCGCCGGCCGCGGGAACAGGCTGGGGCTGGCGGGGCTGGCCAGGCGCAGATCCAGGCCGGCGGCACGTGCCTGGGTCTGCAGCATGGCGGTGAAGCGATCGGGCTGCAGCAGCAGGTAGACGGCGATCACCAGGGTAAGCGCCACGGCGGCGACGAGGCCGCCGAGCACCAGCGCGATCAGCCGCAGTCGACGCGACCCTGGCCGCCTTTGCTGGCCGGTTTCAGCCATGCCCGACGCTTTCCGGCAGCAGCCCGTCGACAAAGGCGCCGGCCTCGAACACGCGCAGGTCGGTCGCGGTTTCGCCCAATCCGACGAAGCGGATCGGCAGGCCGAACTCGCGCGCGAGCGCAAACACCACGCCGCCCTTGGCGGTGCCGTCGAGCTTGGTCACCACCAGGCCGGTGACGCCGACGATCTGGCGGAACTGGCGCACCTGGCTGATCGCGTTCTGGCCGGTGGTGCCGTCGATCACCATCAGCACTTCGTGCGGGGCGTCGGGGTCGAGCTTCTTCAGCACGCGGGCGATCTTGCCCAGCTCGTCCATCAGCCCGCCCTGGGTATGCAGCCGGCCGGCGGTGTCGGCGATCAGCACGTCGGTGCCGCGCGAGCGCGCCGCCTGCAGGGCGTCGAAGATCACGCTGGCGGCGTCCGCGTCCTGCCCCTGCGAGACCACCGGCACCTGGTTGCGCTCACCCCAGGTCTTGAGTTGCTCGACCGCGGCGGCGCGGAAGGTGTCGCCGGCGGCCAGCATCACGGCGTGACCCTCGTCGCGCCAGCGGCGAGCCAGCTTGCCGATGGTGGTGGTCTTGCCGACACCGTTGATGCCGACAACCAGGGTCACGAACGGCTTGCGGCCGTCGACCCGCAGTGATTGCTCGACCGGCACGAGCAGGTCGAGCAGCGCCTGGCGCAGGGCTGTCAGCAGTGCCGGGGCATCGGCGAACTCCCGCTTGTGCATGCGCTTGCGCAGGGCTTCGACCAGTTCGGTGCTGGCCTCGACGCCGACGTCGGCGGTGATCAGGACGGTTTCCAGCTCATCGAGCAGGTCGTCGTCCAGCCTGGGATGACGCACGAACAGCGAGCCGAGGCTGCGCGAGAACGCACTGCCGGACAGTCGTTCGCGCCAGCTGCGCTTGGGCGGTGCGGCAGCGGGCGCCTGCACAGGCGCCACGAAACGTTCGGTTTCCGGCCGGGTGTCGCTGGGTGTGGGAAGTTCTGCCAGCGCCTCGCGCAGTAGCGGAAGGTCATCTTCCGGCGCGCCGACGTCGGCCGGCGCTGCCGCCGCGACCGGCGTCGCTTCCTTGTCGGCGGCTTCCGCCTCGGCGGGTTTTTTCTTCCAGAACTTGAGCATGACGGAGGCGATTCAAAGACAATGGCCGGCATGCTAACACTCCAACCTGTACTGCCCGCTGAGGGCGCATCGGCATGAACGGCGGGCAAAAATCCGGTTCGGGCCGGATCCGTATCATCGGCGGCAACCTGCGCAATTCGCGCCTGCAGGTGCCCGAGCTGCCGGGCCTGCGCCCCACCCCCGAGCGGGTGCGCGAGACCCTGTTCAACTGGCTGGCGCCGATGATCGAGGGCGCGCGCTGCCTGGATCTGTGCGCCGGCACCGGCGCGCTCGGTATCGAGGCCTGCTCGCGCGGTGCGGCCCATGTGCAATTCGTCGAGCGCGATGCGCGCGCGGTGCAGGCCCTGCGCGAGAACCTGGCGCGGCTCAAGGTGGATGTCGGCCAGGTGGCGTTGCTGGATGCCAGCCAGTTCCTGCAGGGCACGGCGCAGCCATGCGACCTGGTATTCCTCGATCCGCCGTTCGCGCTGGACCTGTGGGCGGCGCTGGCGCTGCAGCTTGAGCGTGGTGGGTGGCTGCTGCCGAAGGCGTTGATCTACGTGGAATCGCCCGGCCACGGCGTGCCGGATCTGCCCGCCCATTGGCAGTTGCATCGCGAGGCCCGTGCCGGCGAGGTCCGTTTTGCGCTCTATCGGCGTGCGCTTCCGTTAAGCTAGGGTCAATTCAGCTTCCGTCGACCCTTGTCTCTCCGTGAAGAAATCCTTGGGCAACCCGCGCCTGGCCATCTACCCGGGCACGTTCGATCCGATCACCAACGGCCATACGGACCTGGTGGCACGCGCGGCGCCGCTGTTCGATCGGGTGATCGTGGCGGTGGCGGACAGTTCCAGCAAGGGGCCCAATTTCAGCATCGGCGAGCGGATCGCGCTGGGGCGACTGGCGCTGGCCGACCTGCCCAACGTGGAGGTGCGCGGCTTCGACTGCCTGCTGGCCACCTTCATCCAGCAGGTCGGCGCCGGCGTGATCATCCGCGGGCTGCGCGCCGTGTCGGATTTCGAATACGAATTCCAGCTGGCCAGCATGAACCGGCATCTCATTCCGCAGGCCGAGACCTTGTTCCTGACGCCTGCCGAAGAATACAGTTTCATTTCGTCGTCGCTGGTGCGCGAGATCGGACGCCTGGGCGGGGACATCTCCGGCTTCGTGCATCCGGCCGTGCAGCAGGCCATGCGCCAGCGCTGGCAGAAGACGCTCCACCATTCCAACCAGCAACACGAAGCCAAAGGTGATGACCATGCGTAAATACATTCTCATTGCGGTTGTCGCGCTGAGCACTTGCCTGGGCCTTAGCGCCTGCAACAAGAAAGGCGACGACCAGCAGGCCCAGGAGCAGGTGCAGAAGGCACCCAAGCCCACCAGCATGACCGACAGCAAGGGCTGGGGTGCCTACCTCAGCCAGCTTGTGCAGGACAACCTGCAGGGCATGAAGGCACCCCAGCCGTATGCCTACATGGTGACGCCGGGCAGCACCGACGACGAGAAGGCCCAGAACGCCCGACAGTTGCAGGGCGTGCAGGACACCGTCGCCCGCGGTGTGTTGCCGGGCAACCTGCTGGCGTTCGGCGGTCCCAGCTCCACCTCGACCGGCGACTTCGTGGTCGACGCCTTCAAGAGTGCCAATCCCGGTTCGTTCAAGGACGTGATCGTGGTGTTCATCGGCGACAAGGCCGACGAGCAGCGGGTCCAGGATGCCCTGAAGCCGACTGGCGCAACGTTCCGCTTCGTCGAAATGTGATGAAGCAGGAGTGAGAAACGAGGAGTGAGGATTTGAGAGAGGGCGCGTGTTCGCCATGGTTTTCTCTCGTTTCTCACTCCTCTTCTCTCACTCCTGCCTTGCCGTCATGGCCCTGAAAATCCTCGATACCTGCGTCAATTGCGACGTCTGCGAACCGGCGTGCCCGAACCACGCCATCACGCTGGGCGAGGAGTTCTACGTGATCGACCCGGCGCTGTGCACGGAGTGCGTGGGCCACCACGACGAGCCGCAGTGCGTGGTCGTGTGCCCGGTGGAATGCATCATCGTCGACCCTGATCACGTCGAGTCGGCCGGGCAGCTTGAGTTGAAGTATCGCCATCTGATGGGCAAGGAAACCACCGCATGAATTTTCCACTCGACTGGCGTGCGTTGTCGCTGGGCCTGTTGATGACCGGAGCCGGAGCATTCGCACCTGTCGCTGCGGCGAAGCCGCCGGTGGTCACCGGTGTGCAGGCTGCGCCGACCCAGCAGCGACCGGGGCATGCCGCGATCGCCAGCGCCAATTTCCTGGCCACGCGCGCGGGGCTTGAGGTTTTGCGCAAGGGTGGCAATGCGTTCGATGCGGCGATCGCGGTGGCTTCCACCTTGTCGGTGGTCGAGCCGGAGAGTTCCGGCATCGGCGGCGGCTTCATGGCCGTGCTGCACCGGGCGAAGGATGGCCGCAATGTGTTCATCGACGCGCGCGAGACGGCGCCGGCGGCGGTCGATGCGAAGGCTTACCTCGATCCGGACGGCAGCCCGAACCGCGACACCGCGCTGAACGGACCGTTGTCGGCCGGCATTCCGGGCGAACCGGCCGGGCTGGTGCTGATCGCGAAGCGTTACGGGCGCCTGTCGCTGCAGCAATCGCTGGCGCCGGCAATCCGCATCGCCCGCGACGGTTTCAAGCCGGATCCGCGCCTGCATGACTCGATTGCCGAGGAACAGAAGGTGCTGCAGCGCTGGCCGGCATCGGCGGCGAAGTACCTGGTGAACGGGCAGCCACCGCTGCCGGGCGCGAGCTGGCGCGATCCGGACCAGGCACGCACGCTGGAGCTGATCGCACAACATGGCGATGACGGTTTCTATCGCGGCGAGACCGCGCACAAGCTGGTCGATGCGGTACGCGCCGCCGGCGGCAACTGGACGCTTGCCGACCTGACCGGTTACCAGGCGAAGGAGCGCACCCCGATCAGCGTCGACTACCGCGGCTACAAGATCATCACCGCGCCACCGCCCTCGTCCGGCGGAGTGGCGATCGCTGAAATCCTCAACATCCTTTCCGGTTACAACCTGTCCGGGATGGACAAGGTACAGCGCGTGCACTATGTCGTCGAGGCGATGCGCCGCGCGTTCCGCGACCACAACGATTATCTGGGCGATCCGGATTTCGTGAAGATGCCGCTGGACATGCTGTTGTCGCCGTATTACGCCGATGGCCTGCGCCAGAGCATCCTGTCCGATCGCGCCACGCCGTCGTCGATGCTGCCGCGCGCCGAGCCGGCCGATGCGGGCATGCACACCACGCACTTCTCGATCATCGACGCCGACGGCAACATGGCCGCGGTGACCCTCACCGTGAACACCATCCTGGGTTCGAAGTTCGTCGCCGCCGGCACCGGCGTGCTGCTCAACAACGAGATGGACGATTTCGCGCTGGTACCGAACAAGCCGAACGCCTATGGCCTGCTCGGCAGCAAGGCGAATGCGCCGGCGGGCGGCAAGCGGATGCTGTCGTCGATGTCGCCGAGCATCGTGATCGGACCCGAGCGCACCATGGTGATCGGCTCGCCGGGTGGCTCCACCATCATCACCCAGGTGCTCGAAGGCATCCTGCATTTCATCGACGGCGAGAATGCGCAGCAGATCGCGGCACATCCGCGCTTCCACCATCAGTATTTGCCCGACGTGGTGATGGTCGAGCCGGGCGCGTTCGACCCGGCCACCAGCGCTGCGCTGGAGAAGATGGGCTACACGCTGAAGCAACGCGAGCCCTGGGGCTTCATGAACGTGGTCACCTGGGATCGCAGGAGCAACCGGCTCGACGCCGCCAGCGACCCGCGCCGTCCGTCCGGTCTGGGCGAAGTCCGGTAAGGTCCGGATATGGAACGAGGATCGCTCCCGGCAATTCGTGGCGGCATGGCGGTGGCGCGACCCCGGGCCGCGCGGGCGCCGACGAGGCCGCCAGCGATGCGTGACTTTCTGTCGTCATCGATGACGAGGGTCGCCTGATGGATCTGCGCAGGGGCATGTCCTGGCGTTTGCTGGTGCTGAACATCGTCGGCGCCCTGCTGGTGCTTGCCGGCATCGGGCTGGGAGCGCTCAATGCCAGCAGCCTGATCAGCTATCGCAACGCGGCCAGGCTGCACGGCGGCGAGGTGATTGAGCTGGGCATCGATGCGCAGCCGCAGGCCGGCCAGCATGGCTTCATGGCGCGGCTGGTCGGCACGCCCAAGGTGGTCGAGGCTCCGCATGATGAGCAGTTCAACCAGAGCGCGAACACGCCGGTGCTGCTGCGCCAGGTGGAGATGTTCCAGTGGCGCGAGATCAGCTTCGGCGGCAGCGTGCACTACGAACAGGACTGGGTCGACCACCCGGTGGACTCCAGCCATTTCAAGGATCCCGCCGGGCACACCAACCCGGGCAGCTTTCCGATCAGCGGCAAGCAGTTCGATGCCGGGCTGGTGCAGATGGGTGGCTTCAAGCTGGAGCCGATGCTCGTGCATGCCTTGCCCGGTTCGCAGATCGTCAAACCGGATGCGGCCACGCTGCCGGAAAATCTCGCCGCCAGTTTCAGCCGCTACCAGGATTATCTGGTCACCAGTGCGCGTCCGGACGCCCCGCGCCTTGGCGACCTGCGCGTGAGCTGGGACGCCGTACCCCTGCAGCAGCTGACCATCGTGGGACGCCTGGATGGTGCCCGGCTGGGGGCGGCGACGGACGCCGCCGACGGCAAGGGCTACCAGGTGCAGATCGGCGACGTGCCGCTGCTGGACCTGTTTCCCGACCTGCCGGTGCCGCCGGAGTTCGTGATGACCTGGCGGATCGTCTCGGTGCTGCTGGCGGCGCTGGGCGCGCTGGTACTGCTCTCGGCCCAGCGCCGCCGGAACGATCCGCTGCTGGCCCTGGGCCTGGGCGCGATCGGCGTCGGCAGCGTTGCCAGCATCATCTGGCTGGGTGGCGCGAATGCCCAGGCACTGGGCGGCTGGCTGGTGGTGGCCCTGGTCGGCGCGGTGCTGTCGATCTGGTGCCTGCGACGGCGCTCCGGTACGGGTGGTCGTTACTGATCTGCGACCATCCGGTCAGGCCCGCATCTGGCCAGGGCCGGCGTGTTCGATGAACCACAGCCCCGCAAACAGTTTGGGATCGATCGAATAGCCCGCGGCGGCGCGTGCGAACAGCCACGCGCCGGCGTCGCGGCGCGGTACCTCGTGCACCACGATATTCTCGGTTTCGTCGCCGCCGCCGGGGCCGACCTTGTGCAGATCCCAGGCGCGCACGAAGGTGATCATCTCGGTACTCATGCCCGAGGATGACGGCCCGCGGTGAACGAACTCCACCCGCTCGCAGCGATAGCCCGTCTCTTCCTCCAGCTCGCGCTGCGCCGCCAGCAGCGCGCTTTCGTCCGGCTGGTCGGCCAGGTCGCCGACCAGTCCGGCCGGCATCTCGATGGTGTTCTGCAGGATCGACACGCGGTACTGCTCGACGAACAGCACATTGTCCGCCGGCGTCACCGCCAGGATGATCACGGCGCCGCCCGGGTTGTTGCGCTCGGCGAACTCCCAGCGGCCACGCTTGCGCAGGCTGAGCCAACGGCCTTCGCACAGGGTTTCCACCGGCGCACCGGCATCGGCGGGAATGCGGTTGGCGGAATCGTTCATCGGTGTTCGCAAGTCGAGAAGGCAGTTGCCCATGTTGACCCGTACGGCTTGGCGGGACAACCGCGGGCCAAGGAGCCTGTCGGACTTTGGTTGGCCGGTCTGCGAATCCGCCTGTGCGGTCCATATCCCCGCCGATTCTTGGCCCATAGAACCACTATGGGCCGGCGAACCGTCAGGAATCTGTCCCCGCACAGTCGAATTCTCGCCTCGACCACCAAAGCCCGACAGGCTCCTAGCGCAACAGGGCGTGCAGGCGGCTACGGGTGAACGCGCCGAAGCGCAGCTGCTCGCACAGGGAATCGAGTTGATCGACCTGCCGATACTGGCGTTCGAGCATGTCGGCGCGACTGGCGCCGGGTGCATCCAGCGCGATCCGCGTCAGCCGGCGACACATGCGCGCCTGCCCGGCGTGCTCGCGCAACTTCGCCGCGCAGCTGGCGGCGCCGCGCAGGCGCAGGAAAGCCACTTCGTCGATGCGTTCGAGCAGGGCATCCAGGCTGCCGAAATGGCCGAGCAGGGCCGCGGCGGTCTTCGCACCAATGCCGGGTACGCCGGGGATGTTGTCGACCGAGTCGCCGCACAGGGCGAGGTAGTCGGCAACCTGGTGCGGATGCACGCCAAGTTTCTCGAACACGCCGGACGGGCCCCAGCGCAGGTTGCGGGCATAGTCCCATTGCTCGTCGTGCTCGCCCAGCAACTGGCCGAAGTCCTTGTCGGCCGACACGATCACGCTGCGCCAGCCCTCGGCGCGAAGGTTCCACACCGTGCTGCCGATCAGGTCGTCGGCCTCGTAGCTGTGGTCGATCATCAGGTGCACGCCAAGCGCCTCGGTAACCGCGCGGCATTGCACGAACTGTCGTTCCAGATCGGGTGGCGGCAGTTCGCGGTTGGCCTTGTAGGCAGGGTAGATGGCGTTGCGGAACGAGCTGGTCAGCGACGCGTCGAACGCCACCGCGATGTGCTCGGGCCGGGCGCGCTCGAGCAGTTCGCACAGGAACCGGGTATAGCCGTGCACTGCGTTGGCCGGGTGGCCTTCGGCGTCGAGGAACTCATCCGGCATCGAATGCCAGGCGCGGAACACATACAGGCTGCCGTCGACCAGATGGACGGCTGGAAGTCCGTTTGCCGGCGTGCTTACGGTGCCCATGTGCTGATCACGTCGGCCAGCGCCGGACGATCGCGGTCCGGCACCTCGATCTGCGGCGTGCCGAGGTGGACGAAGCCGACCACGTGCTCGTTGTCGGTCAGGCCGAGGATGCCCGCGACCTCGCGGTCGTAGGCGGCCCAGCCGGTCAGCCATTGCGCGCCGTAGCCCAGCGCATAGGCACCCAGCAGGATGTTGTAGGCGACGTTGCCGGCACACAGCTTCTGCTCGATCTCCGGCACCTTGCTGTCGGCCTGCAGGGCGACAATCACGGCGATCACCAGCGGCGCGAAGGTGTAGCGCAGGCGCTCCTTCTCCAGCTTGGCGTCGGAAAGATCCGGGTTGTTGCGGATGGCGATGGTGGCGAGCCGCTCGCCGAACGCCAGCTTCGCCGTGCCCTGCAGGCGGATCAGCCGGAACGGCACCAGCTTGCCGTGGTCGGGCACGCGGATTGCCGCTTCCAGCAGTGTCTGCAGCGTCGCCTCGTCCGGTGCTGGCTCGCCGAGCTGGCGCGAAGGGACGGAATGGCGTTGCTGGAGCAGGGACAGATCAGCGGGCATGGATCGATGCTTTCGATGGAGGAACGCCCATGCTAGCCGGCGGCCCGGCCGGGCGCGAACATCATGCCGACAGCGGCAGCTTGAACGAGCCCGGCAGCAGGGCAGCGGCGCTGGTTGTCTGCCTGTCGCCATGAAGATTGGCCAGCAGCACCGGCATGGCGTCGTCGCACAGCTCGGCCATCACCTGGCGGCAGGCACCGCAGGGGCTGACTGGCTGCGGCGTGTCGGCGATCACCGCCAGCGCGACGAAATCGCCGGCGCGGCAGCCCGCGGCGATCGCGCTGAACAGGGCGGTGCGCTCGGCGCAGTTGCACAGGCCGTAGGCCGCGTTCTCCACGTTGCAACCGCCGAATCGACGCCCGTCGCGGGTGAGTACGGCGGCGCCGACATGAAAGTGGGAATAGGGTGCGTACGCCTGCTCGCGCGCCTGGCGCGCCAGATCCAGCAGGTCGTCCAGTGCAGCAGTGCTTGCGGGCATCGTGATCTCCGGCGATGACCCCGACTCGACTTCCAGGACGGGCCGGCGGGCCAGCTTACTCTCACGGACCGGGCCGGATCAAAGCCGGTGCGGCCAACTGCCGCTAAGATGTCCGAACCACTCCAAAGGGATCGCACCATGCCTGTGACCATTGCCGCCTTGCGCGAGACCGCCGCCGGGGAGCGGCGCGTGGCGATTACGCCGGAGATGGCGAAGAAGCTGCGTGGCAAGGGCCTGCGTGTGCTGCTGGAGCACGATGCCGGGCGCTCCGCCGGCTTTCCCGACGGCAGCTATGCCGAAGCGGAGTTCGCCGATGCTGCCGGTGTGCTGGCGCAGGCGGATCTGCTGGCTTGCGTATTGCCACCGCAGGACACGGTGTTCGCCGGCTTGCGCGAGGGCAGCGTGGTGGTCGGCCAGTTGCGCCCCTACGGTGCCGCCGAGCGCGTCGCTGCATTGACCACGCGCAAACTGACCGCGTTCTCGCTCGAACTGCTGCCGCGCACCACCCGTGCCCAGGCGATGGATGTGCTGAGTTCGCAGGCAGCGGTGGCCGGCTATCGCGCCATGCTGATCGCGGCCGAGGCATCGCCGAAGTTCTTTCCGATGCTGACCACCGCCGCCGGCACGATCCGGCCGTCGAAGGTGCTGGTGATCGGTGCCGGCGTGGCCGGCCTGCAGGCAATCGCCACCGCACGCCGGCTCGGCGCGCAGATCGAAGGCTACGACGTGCGCCCGGAAACCCGCGAGCAGGTCGAGTCGCTGGGCGCGAAATTCCTCGAGCTCGGGGTCAGCGCTGCGGGCAGCGGCGGGTATGCGCGCGAGCTCTCTGCCGAGGAACGCGCCGCCCAGCAGCAGGCGCTGGCAAATCACCTGAAATCGTTCGACGTGGTGGTGGGCACGGCCGCGGTGCCGGGCCGACCGGCGCCGAAGATTCTCACCACGGCGATGGTCGAGGGCATGAAGCCGGGCGCGCTGATCGTGGACCTGGCCGCCGAGAGCGGCGGCAATTGTGAGCTGACCCGGCCCGGCGAGCGGGTCGAGCACGGCGGCGTGGTGATTCTCGGCCCGCTCAACCTGCCGGCCGGCGCGCCGCTGCACGCCTCGGAGATGTATGCGCGCAATGTGTACAACTTCGTAGAGCTGCTGGTGCACGACGGCGAACTGAAGCCGGATTTCGGCGATGACCTGGTGGCGAAGAGCTGCCTGACGCATGCCGGAGAGCTGCGTTTCCAAGGCTGAGTCGGGGGACGGAAAGTCCGGTGAGGTTGCTGCGGGTCTCACCGATGCGGCGGTGGATGCCCCGCTGCTTCCCCGCCGCGGCTCTGCTGCCGGATCCACTGCCGGCGCTGCGCGGGTGGCAGTTCGCGCCACTGTTGCATCAGCCGCTCGCGCTGGGCGGGTGGCAGCTGCTGGAAGCGCTCGAAGCTGTTGTGCAGGCGCTCGCGCTGCGCGGGCGACAGTTCGCGGAACTTGCGCTCGTTGGCGCGCGCATCCTGGCGTTGTTCCGGCGTCATCTGCTGCCAGCGGGCGATGCGCTCGCGGATCTTTTCGCGCCTGCCTGGAGGCAGGGTGACCCAGCGCTGGGCTTTCTGCAGCATGTTCGCCTGCCTGCGCGGAGGCAGTTGGTCCCACTGCTTCTGCAGCGGCGCCAGTACCTCGCGCTGCGCGGAGTCGAGGCTCGCCCAGGGATGCGCTGCCGGCATCTCGCCAGGGGTGGCCGGCGCGGTCTGTGCGTGCAACGGCGTCATCGCGCCCACGAACAGGACGGCGGACAGCAGGGCGGCAACCAGGTGCGGATGCTTGCGCATGGCTCAGTGGGTGGCCGGTTGGCGGTCGTTGGCCGCAAGCCAGGCGTAGAAATCGAGGTTCTGATACAGCGCCGGGTCGGCCTGCTCGGCATCCGGTGGCAGTTCGTTGTCCGCCTGCGGGGTGGCGCTGGCGGTCTGGTGGGCCTGCATCGCCGCAGATGTGCGCGGCAGCGGTTGCCACACCATCAACGCGGCCAGCGCGATGGCGGCGAAGGCGCCGGTGGGAATCAGCCAGCGCGTGACGTGCCGCGCGGGGGCCCGTGCCGCCTGCAATGCCTCGCGCCGGGCAGCGCGCAGGCGTTCGGCCGTTGCCGGATCGACCTGTCGGGCGGCCTCGCGCCACAGCTCGCGGGCGCGCTGTTCGAAGGGTTTCTGCTGCCGCTTGTCGGCTTGGTCTTGGTCGGACGATTTCATCGCCAGTCCTCCAGTTGGTCGCGCAGCTGATGCATGGCACGCGACAGATGGGTTTTCACGCTGCCCTCGGCGCAGCCCATGGCGCGCGCGGTTTCGGCGACATCCAGGCCTTCCAGCATGCGCAGGATGAAGGCCTCGCGCTGGCGCGTCGGCAACTTCCGCACCGCCGCGGCCATGTCCGCGTACGACTCCACGTCATGCAGGCGCCCGAGCGGGTCCTGGCCCGGATCGGCCGGTTCCCACGCGGGCAGCTCGTCGCCGTCGTCGTCGCGGCCGCCACCGAGCCAGCCGACCACGATCGAGCGCACTTTGCGCCGACGCTGCAGGTCCACGATGCGCCGGCGCAGGATGCCCCAGAACAGCGGTGCCCACTCGATGGCGGGCTTGTCGCGGTAGTGTCGCACCAGCCGCAGCATGGCGTCCTGCACGGCATCCATGGCGTCCTCGCGCTGGCGCAGTTGCAGTTCGGCCATGCGGAATGCACGCCGCTCGACCTGGGCCAGGAACGCATCCAGCGTGGCGGGAGTTTCGCGGGTATCGCCGAACCCGCCCCGGGTCGGGATGTCCGTGTCGAGCGCACCTGCCAGCGTGCTCACGGCCGCCGCTCCGGCACCGTCGCTTGACTCATCCTCGGGCTCCATCGGTGGATCTATGGCGTTCAACGTGGCAGGCCGCCAGGGGTTGACCCTGAGTGGCCGGAACGTCGTGTACCGACTTCCCTCACGCAGCCCGCCTGGCGCACGGCACGCGAATTCGCGCGGAAGCCTCGACGATCGTCGGGGTTCCCGTATGATGCGGGTTCGGATGCATCCTCGCGGGGTAGGGTCATGATCGACGGGTTCCTGGCACTGTACATCTTCATGTTGGCTGCCTTTACCGGCTATGAAATCATCGCGCGGGTGCCGGTGATCCTGCACACGCCGCTGATGTCCGGCTCCAACTTCGTGCACGGCATTGTGCTGGTGGGGGCCATGATTGCGCTAGGCCATGCCCAGACCACGTTCCAGATCGTCATCGGTTTCATCGGCGTGCTGCTGGGCGCGGGCAACGCGGCCGGCGGTTATGTAGTGACCGAGCGGATGCTGGAGATGTTCAAATCCAGCAAGCCCGGTGCCGACCGGCCCGAATCAGGCCGGCTTGATTCAAGCAAGGGAGCCAAGTGATGAGCTGGCTGCCGACCGTGATCAAGGCGTGCTATTTCCTCGCCGCACTGCTGTTCATTCTGGGCCTGAAACGCATGAGTTCGCCGCGCACCGCGCGCGGCGGCATCGTCTGGGCCGGCTACGGCATGCTGGTGGCGGTACTGGCCACGTTCTTCCTGCCGGACATGCACAACCGGGAGCTGATCATTGCCGCGGTGGTGATCGGCGTGGCAGCGGCCTGGTGGACCGGCAAGCGGGTGGCGATGACCGCGATGCCGCAGATGGTGGCGCTGTACAACGGCATGGGCGGCGGCGCAGCCGCGGCGATCGGTGCGGTGGAATTGATCGGTTACGTGCGCAGCTTCGCCCTGCTGCATCCGGCCGGGGTACCGGACACCTCGCCGCTGCGCCCGGAGAGCTGGGCGATCAACGCGGCCTCGCGCATCCCCGAGGGCCTGACCCTGCTATCCCCGGTCGAGCTGACGCTGGGCGTGCTCGGCGCGTTGATCGGCGCGGTGAGTTTTTCCGGTTCGTTGATTGCGTTTGCCAAGTTGCAGGGCTGGCTGGACAAGCGCTTCGTGTTCCCGGGCCAGCGTGCGGTGAACCTGTTGCTGCTGGCGGCGGCGGTCGTCGCCGGGGTGCTGATTGCCTCGGGCCACGCCAGTGCGGGGCTGCTCGTGGCGTTCTTCGCTCTGGCGCTGCTGTTCGGCCTGATGATGACGCTGCCGATCGGCGGCGCCGACATGCCGGTGGTGATCTCGCTGTACAACGCGTTCACCGGCCTGGCGGTGTCGTTCGAGGGCTTTGTGCTGGGCAACGAGGCGATGATCATTGCCGGCATGGTGGTCGGCGCGGCCGGTACCTTGCTCACCCAGTTGATGGCCAAGGCGATGAACCGCTCGATCGGCAACGTGCTGTTCGGCAGCTTCGGTGCGACCGGTGGCGAGGCGCAGGCGATCGAGGGCGCGCAGAAACCGGTCGACGCCGCCGACGCGGCGGTGATGATGGCTTACGCCGAACGCGTCGTGATCGTGCCCGGTTACGGCCTCGCGGTGGCGCAGGCCCAGCACAAGGTGTGGGAGTTCGCGCAACTCTTGATGAAGCGTGGCGTGAAGGTGAAATTCGCGATCCATCCGGTGGCCGGCCGCATGCCGGGTCACATGAACGTGCTGCTGGCCGAAGCCGGCGTGCCGTACGACCTGATCGCCGACATGGACGACATCAACCCGGAGTTCGCCACCACCGACGTGGCGCTGGTGATCGGCGCCAACGACGTGGTCAACCCGGTGGCCAAGACCGACCCGGCTTCGCCGATCTACGGCATGCCGATCCTCGACGTGGTGGATGCGAAGCAGGTGATCGTGATCAAGCGTGGCAAGGGCACCGGTTTCGCCGGCATCGAGAACGCGCTGTTCTACGCCGACAACACCCGCATGCTGTACGGCGACGGTCAGGCCGCGGTGGGCGCGCTGGTGAACGAAGTGAAGGCGGTCGACGGCTGAGGTCGCGTTTCAGCGCAGCTGGCGGCGCCGGCCGCGCGCCAGCCACGCGGCCAGCAGCATCGCCAGCACGGTCCAGATGAGGTCCGACGGCGTCAGTGCCATCCGGGCCAGTTGCCACAACATGCCGATGCCCGCGGTGCGCAGCGCGTCGACGATGCCCAGGCCCATGTTGCCGGCAATCCTCACGCCGGCGATCAGCATGTTCACGTAGATCGCGGCCAGCCCGGTGGCTCCGGCGGCCAGCAGCATGGCGCCGACGCCGGCGCGATGCACGGCGCCGCGGATCGTCCAGGCCAGCAAGGCGCCGATCGGCACGGCCAGCCAGGGCAGCGGATGGCGCATGTACAGGGCCAGCACCATCCACACCGCGCCCGCGGCGAGCCCCAGCATGAGCGCGCTGAACATGGCGAACAGGAACAGCAGGACGCTGCGCACGCTCATCGGCGGCGCCATGGCGCAAGGGAGAAGTGCATCGGCTCGTCCATCGGCAAAGCGGCCATCATAACGTGCCTCGGCGAGTTGGCCGGAACGGGCGGGACTTGAGTTCGATGCGATCGGCCTGATCTGGAGCAGGTGCCCGCGCGCCGCGGGCGGCATAATAGGCGACTTGGGCAGGCCGCGTGGTCGCGTCCGCCGATACGGGATTGACCTTGGCATGAGTGGTTTCAGTCTGAGCAGCGAACCTTTCACCCTGGTGCGCGATTGCAGCGCCGTGATGGTGCCGCAGGGCGACGTGGTGACTCTGCCTGCCGGGCAGATCGGCTACATCACCCAGGCGCTGGGCGGCAGTTTCACCGTTTACGTGGAAGGCAATCTGTTCCGCGTCGCCGGGGACGACGCCGACGCGCTGGGCAAGGAGCGCCCTGCACCGATCGAGGTTCCCGCGAACGCCACCGATGCCGACGTGGAAAAACTGGCGTGGGACCAGTTGCGCACCGTGTTCGACCCGGAGATCCCGGTCAACGTGGTCGAGCTGGGCCTGGTCTACGACCTCAGCCTGGAGCACTCCGAGTCGGGCGAACGCAAGGTCTACGTCAAGCTCACCCTGACTGCGCCCGGCTGCGGCATGGGCGACATTCTGGTCGATGACGCGCGTACCAAGCTGGAGATGATTCCCACCGTGACCGAGGCCGACGTGGACCTGGTGTTCGACCCGCCGTGGAGCCACTCGATGATGTCCGACGCGGCCAAGCTCGAAACCGGGATGCTGTGAATTTCAGAAGTGAGTGAAGCGGAGCGAGAAACGAGAGAAAGCAGGGCGGCACCGGGTTTTCTCCATTCACTCACTTCTCCCCTTCGCTCCTTTGCTCTTTCAGCCCCTCACTTCCTCGAAGCGATTGGCATCGCGGTTCTTGCGCACTTTTGCCGGGTCCCACACGCGGCCGTTCATGGTGATGTAGACCCCATCGGGCAGCGTCTGCACCGCGGCCACCGCGCAGCCGATGTTGAACACCGCGTCCGAGCCCTGGAAGCGCGCGGGGTTCAAGGCGCCGGTCAGCACGATGACCTTGCCCTTGATGCTGGCCAGCTCGCGCGCGGTCTCGACCATGGTGTCAGTGCCGTGGGTGACCAGCACGTGGCGATGCGGCTGCGCCTCGATCGTGGAGCGCACCAGGGCGCGGTCCTCCTCGCCCATGTGCAGGCTGTCCTTGCGCAGGATCGGGATCACGTTGAAGTCGAAGGCGACGCCGAGATGGCCGAGGATCTCGCCGATCTGCGGCGCACCGATCTTGTAATCCGACTTGTCGTCGAAGTAGATCTTGTCGATGGTGCCGCCGGTGGTGACGATGGTCAGATGCTGCATGTCGGTGGCCATGGATGGAGTTGCATCATTTTAGCCCGCGTGGAGGCCGGGCGGGTTGTCAGCCCAGCAGGATCGCCGTGTTGCCGGTGTCCGGCGCGACCAGCCGGTCCAGGCCGCGGCCGACGAAACGCTGCAGTGCGGCGGCGGGGCGTCGATCGCCGCGACGCGTCGACCACGCGGCCTGTCGCGCCAGCAGGGCTGCCGCGGCGCAGCGCGCGAGGGTGAAGGCGAAACCGCGCGCGCCCGCTTCGAGCCGGTCGCGCTCGCCGCCATGCTGATCGAGCCATCGCGCCGCGGCGTCCAGTGTCTGCCTGACCGCGCTGCCCGCATGCATGTCGTCGTTGCCTTCGAGCCAGCGGATGCTGGCGCCGCGCAGTGCACCCAGGCTGTCGCCGGCCAGCGCGCGCAGGCTGTCCAGCGACAGCACGTTGGTGGTGCCTTCCCAGATCGCATACACCTGTGCATCGCGCAGCAGCTGCGGCAGCCCGGTGTCCTCGATGTAGCCGGCGCCGCCGAAACATTCCAGCGCTTCCGAGCAGATCTTCACCGCCAGCTTGCCGGTCCACAACTTGGCCAGCGGAGTGAGCAGGCGCAGCACGGATGCTTCCTCCGGCGAAGCCTCGCCCTGCTCGACGCGGCCAAGCAGGTACGCCACTTCGAAGGCCAGCGCGAACGCTGCCTCGAACTGTGCCTGCATGTCGGCCAGCGTCTGCGCATGCAAGGGCTGCTCGATCAACGGATGGCCAAACGCCTGCCGCCGCGTGGCGAAATCGCGTGCCAGGCTGATCGCGCGCGCCATGCTGGCCACCGCGCAGATCGCGTTCCAGCTGCGGGTGACGTTGAGCATCGGCGCTACCTGGCGCACACCGTGGGCCAGTTCGCCCAGCGGCCAGGCGGGCAGGCCGTCGAGATGGATTTCGGCGGTGGGCAGTTCCTGCGTGCCAAGCTTGTCCTTGAGCCGGTCGATGACCAGCTCCGGCTTGCGCCGATCGCCGTCCATCGTCTCGACATAGAACAGCGCCAATGCGCCGGTACCGTTGCCGGCGCCTTCCGGTCGCGCCAGCGCCAGTGCGGCCTCGCCGACCACGGCCGAGCTGAACCACTTGCGGCCATGCAGTCGCCATTGGCCGTCGGCATCCTGGCGGGCCGTGGTTTCGGTGTGGCCCACGTCGGAGCCGCCGGTGGTCTCGGTCATCCACTGGCCGCTGAGCCAGAAGGTGGCCGGATCACGGCTGAGGAAATGCGGCAGCACCCGCCCGATCAGCTCGGCGTTGCCGGACGCCTTGATCGCGGTGGCGGCACCGTCGGTCATCGCCAGCGGACAGGTGTAGAACTCGCTGGCCAGGTGGTACAGGTAGACGCGGGCGAACTCTTCCAGCCGCGCATGCGGGTGGCCGGCGTGACCGGCGGCGAGTACCGCGTGGCGGGTAGTGATGTGCGGGCCTTCCTGCCACGCGGTGGTCAGTTCGATGCGGTCGACCCGTTGACCCCATGCATCCCATTGCGTCAGTACCGGCTTGCGCCGCGTGCTGGTGCCGGCGCGTCGCCAGGCCATCACCGCGTAATCGCCCAGTGCGTCGAGGTCGGCGTCCAGCGCCGCGCGCCGCGCCGCGGGCAAGGCGCGATCGAGCAGACTCAGCAACTGCCGGTCGCTGCGGTATGGATGGGCGAGCTGCGGGGCTTCCTGCAGAAAGGCCATGGCATCCTCGGCAAGACGAAGCGAAGGGTTTGAGTATAGGCGCAGCGCCGGGTCGTGGCCTCGCGGGGGCGCCGGCTGCGGACGGAGCTGGGATATCATGCGCATGCATGGACATTCGCCCCGACGATCTCACCGATTCCACTGTCATCGACCTGCTGCGCGAGCACCTGCGGGACGTGGCGCAGCACTCGCCGCCGGAAAGCATCCACGCGCTGGACGTGGAGGCGCTGCACCAGCCGGGAATCAGCTTCTGGGCGGCGTGGCAGGACGGCGAGTTGCTGGGCTGCGGTGCGCTGAAGCAGCTCGACGCACAGCATGCGGAGATCAAGTCGATGCGCACCGCTTCGCGCCATCGGCGCAAGGGTGTGGCGGCGGCGCTGCTGCGACACATCCTCGACGAGGCACGGCGGCGCGGCTATCGGCGACTCAGCCTGGAAACCGGGTCGGCGGCAGCGTTCGCGCCCGCGCATCGGCTGTATACCAGCTTCGGCTTCGCCCCGTGCGGGCCGTTTGCGGACTACCTCGCCGATCCGTACAGCGTGTTCATGAGTCGCGCGCTGTAGCGCCGGTGGGATCGTCCATCCTCGACAATGTCTTCTGGCATGCGCTGAGTGGGCCGCAGGCGCGCTTCGCCGTCGGCACGGGCAGGGCGCGCCGGTATGCGCCGGGTTTCTCGCCGATCCTCGGTTTTGCCGATCAGGTGCAGCCGGATTTCGATGCGCTGCGACCGTACTGCGCATCCGGCGAGTCGTTCTATACCGATGGTTGGGCAGGGCCAGCGCCGGCCGGCTGGTGCATCGAGCTCGAATCGACCATGTTCAAGATGCTGTGGGCGGGCGAGCTGCCGCCGTGCGATCCGGCCCCGGACGCCGTGCCGCTGGAGCCGGCGCATGCGGAACAGGCGATGGCGCTGGCCGCGCTCACCCGTCCCGGCCCGTTTGGTCCACGCACGATCGAACTGGGCGACTACTTTGGCCTGCTCGATGGCACGTGTCTGCTCGCGATGGCCGGCGAGCGCGCATTCGCCGGCAACCTGCGCGAGGTCAGCGGCATCTGTACCGATCCGCAGGCGCAAGGTCGTGGACTGGCGCGCCGGCTCACCGCCAAGCTGATCCGGCGCCAGCTGCTGCGTGGCGAGACCCCGTTCCTGCATGTGATGCGCAGCAACGAGGGTGCCCGTGCGCTGTATCGGCGGATGGGCTTCGTCGACCAGCGCGAATCGGTGGTGCGGGTGATCCGGTCGAGTTGAAGCGTCGCGCGCTGCGTCCGCTGACGCGTGGATCTCAGTGCGGCGTGGCGCGGCGCCTGACGCCCGCGCCAAGCATGGCGATCAGGCCCACGGTCAACACGATTTCCGCCCACGCCAGCACGCGTTCGCCGGGTGCACTCCAGGCTTCAGCGACTCCGTGGCAGAAATAGAACAGGCTGAGGATGCCGACCCACAGCAGGGCGCGGCGGATGTTGCGGATGGCGAACAGGGGCAGCAGCAGTGGCGCCACGGTGAAGGCGAGCACCAGCCATCGCGGCAGCTCTTGCGGCGAAAACAGCCAGCCGTGCCAGAGCAGTTGCAGCAACAGCAGCAATGCCCAGGCGAGCAGGCCGATGCGGTAGACCGGCAGCGTCGGCGTGCGCGTTGCGCTGCTCATGCCTTGTCCGCCAGCCGGCGTGCGACGTCGGCAAGACGACGGCCGAGCGCGCGGGCCAGCTCGCGTTCGTGTTCGCTGATCGGGTTGTCGCCCTTGGCGCCGGCGACGTGGCTGGCGCCATACGGCGTGCCACCGCTCTGGGTGGCGGTCAGTGCCGGCTCGGTATACGGCACGCCGAGCAGCAGCATGCCGTGATGCAGCAGTGGCAGTGCCATTGTCAGCAAGGTGGATTCCTGGCCGCCGTGCATGGTGCTGGTCGAGGTGAACAGCGCGGCAGGTTTGCCGACCAGCGCGCCGCTGGCCCATTCGGCGCCGGTGGAATCGAGAAAGTATTTCAGCGGCGCCGCCATGTTGCCGAAGCGGGTGGGGCTGCCCATGGCCAGTCCGACACAATCGAGCAGATCCTGTTTCTGCACGTACGGTGCGCCGTCCTCGGGTTCGGGCGGCTGGGCCACTTCGGTCACCGGTGCCACCGGGGGCACCTGGCGCAGGCGCGCGCGCATGCCGGGCACTTCCTCGATGCCGCGGGCGATCAGGCGCGCCAGTTGGGCGGTGTGGCCGCTGCGGCTGTAGTACAGAACGAGGATGTCCATGCATTTGGGGCATTCAGTGGCGATGCGCTAGTGTAACGAGTGATGCCGCCGATGTTGCCGTCGCGCCCATGGCAGAACGGCAATCCACGAAGGGATGTTCATGGCCTTGCGTTACGACCGCGACCGCACCTCGAGCTTCAGCCGCTTCCTGTGGCAGCGCTTCGTCGACGACAAGTGCTTCGAGACGGCCGGCGCGTTGTCCTACACCACCCTGGTGTCGCTGGTGCCGCTGATGGTGGCGGCGCTGGCGATGTTCTCCGTGTTTCCGATGTTCGCGGAGGCACGCGATACCTTGCTCAATTTCGTGTTCCGCAGTTTCGTGCCCGCGGCCGGCCATCACGTGCAGGAGGCGTTGCAGGACTTCGCCAAGAATGCCAGCGGGCTGACCGGCATCAGCATCCTGGTGATGCTGTTCAGCGCGATCTCGATGATGGTCAGCATCGAGGACCGGATGAACCGGATCTGGCGCGTGCAGCGGCCGCGCGGCTGGGTTTCGCGCCTGCTGCTGTACTGGGCCGCGTTGACGCTGGGGCCGATCCTGGTGGTCGGTGGACTCGCGGTGAGTTCCTACATCACCGCGCTGCCATTGCTGCAGGGTACGGCGGTGCAGCTCGGACTCGGCGGGCGTCTGTTGCGCGCGCTGCCGTTCGGCGTCACCTTCGTCACCTTGTGGCTGCTGTATGTGGTGGTGCCAAACCGGCACGTGTCGAAGCGTGACGCCACGATCGGCGCACTGCTCGGCGCGGTGCTGTTCGAGTTCGCGCGCTGGGGCTTTCGCTGGTTCGTGCACAGCGCACATACCTACCAGCAGATTTATGGCGCCCTGGCGGCGCTGCCGATCTTCCTGCTGTGGATCTACCTGTCGTGGATCATCGTGATCCTCGGTGCGTCGATCGCCGCGTCGATTTCCTCCTACGAGTACCAGCCGTCGGATAAAACCCTGCCGGAAGGCGCGGAGTTCCTCGGCCTGATGGTGGTGTTGCGGCATTTCGTCGAGGCGCAGCGTGCGGGCGCGTGCGTGGACCCGGTGGCGGTGCGCATGCACGAGCCCTATCTGCCCAGCGGCCTGATCGCCGCCTATGTCGATGACCTGCACCGTGCCGAATTGATCAGACCAGGCGAGAGCGGTGGCTGGCTGCTCTGTCGCAGTCTCGACAGCACCGACCTGCTGCGGATCTATGCCCATACCGGTTATCGTCTGCCGCTCAAGCCCGCCGAGGAAGTAGCACAGCTGGGCCTCGACCTGCCGGCCGAACTGATCACCTTGCTCACCAAGGTCGCCGCAGCACTGGATACGCAACTGGGTACGCGACTGCACCGGGCGTTTCCGGCGCCGGCAACCACCGAATCTGAGGAACCTGCATGACTCTCTTCAAACCGTTCGCTGCGCTGGCTTTCGCGCTGGTGCTTGCCGTGCCTGTACAGGCGGCGATGCCGGCGCAGCCGACACTCAAGGTCACCACGCTGGACGGCAAGACGTTTGACCTCGCCGCGCAGCGCGGGCATTGGGTGATCGTCAACTACTGGGCGACCTGGTGCGTGCCGTGCATCAAGGAGATGCCGGATATCTCGCACTTCGTCGCCACCCACAAGAACGTCCGCGCGATCGGGCTGGCTTACGACGACACGGCGCCAGCGGATATCAGGGCCTTCCTGGCCAAACATCCCGTGGTCTATCCGGTTGCCCAGGTGCCCCTGGACAAGCCGCTGAAGGATTTCGACGAGCCACGCGGTCTGCCCACCACGTACCTGATCGGGCCGGACGGCAAGGTGGTGCAACACCAGGTGGGCCCGGTGACTGCAGCCTTGCTCGCACAATGGATCGGCGGTGGCTGATGCCGACGGCGCGCTTCATCGTCAGCGGTCGCGTGCAGGGCGTGTTCTTTCGCGCCAGTGCCCGCGAACAGGCGCTGGCGCTGGGGCTGGCCGGCCATGCGAAGAATCTCGATGATGGCCGCGTGGACGTGCTGGCCAGTGGCAGCGGCGAGGCACTGGGCGTGCTGGAGCAGTGGCTCTGGCAGGGACCGCCGGCGGCGAAGGTGGAGCAGGTGTTCCGCGAGAACCTGGCCGAGCAGGATCTGTTCGGCTTCATCACCGGCTGAATCTCGACGCGTGCCAGCTGACAGGTGCGCGACTCAGGCGCTGCCCAGTGCCTGCAACTGGTCGGCCTGGTGTTCGCGCGTCAGGCTGTCGATCAGCTCGCGCAGGTCGCCTTGCATGGTCTCGGGCAGGCGATACAGGGTGAGGTTGATGCGGTGGTCGGTGATCCGCCCCTGCGGGTAGTTGTAGGTGCGGATGCGTTGACTGCGATCGCCGGAACCCACCTGCAGGCGGCGTGATTCGGCCTGGGCGGCGGCCTGTTTGCCCTGCGCCTCGTCGAGCAGGCGCGCCTTCAGCAGGCTCATCGCGCGGGCGCGGTTCTTGTGCTGGCTGCGTTCCTCCTGGCACTCCACCACGGTGCCGGTGGGCAGGTGGGTGATGCGGATCGCCGAGTCGGTCTTGTTGACGTGCTGGCCGCCCGCGCCGGAGGCACGAAAGGTGTCGACCTTGAGGTCGGCGGGGTTGATCTCGATCTCGTCGATCTCGTCGAGTTCCGGCAGGATCGCTACCGTCGCGGCCGAGGTGTGGATGCGCCCCTGCGACTCGGTTTCCGGCACGCGCTGCACGCGGTGCGTGCCGGATTCGAACTTCAGCTGCGAATAGGCGCCCTTGCCTTCGATGCGCGCCACGATCTCCTTGTAGCCGCCGTGCTCGCCGGCGTGCTCGCTGAGCACCTCGACGTGCCAGCGGCGGCTTTCCGCGTAGCGCAGGTACATGCGGAACAGGTCACCGGCGAAGATCGCCGCCTCGTCGCCGCCGGTGCCGGCGCGCACTTCGAGATACAGGTTGGCCTCGTCGCGCGGGTCCTTCGGCAGCAGCAGGAGCTGCAGCTCCCCGTCGAGATCGAACAGACGCTGTTCCAGCCGCGCCACGTCGTCGACGGCCATCTCGCGCAGTTCGGCATCCTCCAGCATGGCGTGCGATTCGGCGAGTTCGCGCTCCGCCTGCTCGTGCTCGCGCAGCGAGGCCGCGATCGGTTCGAGCTGGGCATATTCCTGCGACAGCGCGCGAAAGCGGCTGTTGTCGGCCAGCACCTCGGGTTGCGACAGCAGCAGGCCGATTTCCTGATGGCGTTCGGCGAGGGCTTCGAGCTTGCGGCGGATCGATGGCGTCATGAAGGAGGCGTTTGCTTCTGTGTAGGAGCGCACCCTGTGCGCGATCGCTGATCATGGATTATCGCTGGGTGGTTCGCGCACAGGGTGCGCTCCTACGGTGCTTCGGAGTCGTCATCCAGGCCGTACAGCCGCCCCGCCGCGTGCAGCAGATCCAAGTCGCCGCTCAGCGCGGCCTCGCGCAGGCGCGCGCTGGGGTGGTGCAACAGCTTGTTGGTGAGCGTGTTGGCAAGGAAGGCGAGCGCCTCGTCGGCCGACTTGCCATGGGCCAGCATCAGGCGCGCCTTGTCCAGCACTTCGTCGCGCTGGACTTCCGCGTGGTGGCGCATGTCCAGCGCGGGGTTTCTCAATGTGAGCGCGCGGCGCCAGGCCATGTAGCGATCGACCTGCAGGTCGATGATGGCGTCGGCCTCGCGGGCGGCGGCCTCGCGCGAGCGGCGGTTGTCGTCGATCACCTGGCGCAGGTCGTCGATGCCGTAGAGATACACGTCGGGCAGGCTGCTGATCGATTCCTCGATGTCGCGCGGCACCGCGATGTCGACCATGAACATCGGCTTGCGCCGGCGCGTCGCCATGGCCTGTGCGACCATCTCGCGCGTGACGATCGGCTGGCGTGCGGCAGTCGACGAAATCACGATGTCGACTTCGGCCAGATGTTGCGGCAGGTCGGCCAGCGCGATCGCATAGCCGCCGTAGCGGCCGGCCAGCTCCTGCGCGCTTTCCAGAGTGCGGTTGGCGACGATCAGGCGGCGCGCGCGTCGCTCGGCGAGGTGCCGGGCGGCCAGTTCGATGGTGTCGCCGGCGCCGATCAGCAGCACGCAGGCCTGCTCCAGGTCGGTGAAGACCTGTTCCGCCAGGCGCACCGCGGTGAATGCCACGGATACCGTGTGCGCGCCGATCCGGGTATCCGTGCGCACGCGCTTGGCCACCGCGAAGGTGTGCTGCAGCAGGCGGTCCAGCGGCGCCTTCAGGGCCTGCGCGTGCCGTGCCTGCTGGTAGGCGTTCTTGACCTGGCCGAGGATCTGCGGTTCGCCCAGCACCATCGAATCCAGCCCGGTCGCCACGCGGAACATGTGGCGCACGGCATCCTGCTCCTCGTGCCGGTACAGGAACTCATCGAGCTTGCCCGGAGTCAGATGGTGGTGACGACTCAGCCACGCCTGCGGGATATCCTCCGCCCCCGTCGCCACGCCGACATAGAGTTCGGTGCGATTGCAGGTGGAAAGAATCATCGCCTCCTCGACGCCAGGCTCGCGGGCCAGTTCGAGCAGGGCCGTGCCGGCGGCGTCCTCGTCGAACGCCACCTGTTCGCGCAGGCTGACCGGCGCGGTGAGGTGATTTAGCCCGAGGGCGATCAGCGGCATGAGGCGGGAGACATCTCGGCGGCGGGAGTTTGGCGGCGTAGGCTAAGCTTGGCCTGGGCGCCGGTCATCAATGGATACGGCTGCAACGGGCAGATGGATGGAGAACAGTGTGCGGAGCTGGCAGACCAAGTTCAAGCAACTGCGGCATTTTACGGCACTGTCGGCGCTGGCGCTTGTCCTGAATGCCTGCGCCACGGCACCGTCACGACCTGTCGCCAGCGCCACGGCGCAGCCGCTGGCCCGGCTGGTGGTGGCCACACCGGACGCGGAGCACGATTTGCTGGCGCAATTGCTAGCCGGCGAGATGGCGCTCAGTCGGACCGATTTGAAGGCAGCATCCGCGCATTACGACAAGGCGATGGCGCTGAGCCTCGATCCGGCGGTGGCTGAACGGGCCGCCGGTCTCGCGATTGCGGTGCATGACGGCGATGCCGCCCGGCGCGCGCTGGATCGCTGGCAGGCGCTCGGTGCCAAGCCGACCCAGATGGCTCAGGCACGGGCCGAGCTGGCGCTCGATCATGGCGATGCCGCGGAGGCGGCACGCCAACTGGAGCTGCTCACCGGCAGCGGCGCCAAGGACGCGTGGCGGCAGTTCGGTCGGGTGCTGGTGGCCGCACGCGACCAGGCCCAGGCGGCACGCCTGCTCGAAGCGCTGGCCACGCCGCAGCGGCTGCCTGCCGACGCGCAGGCCTGGTTGGCGATGAGCGAGCTGGGCGACAAGCTGGGTCGCCACGCCTATGCAGTGAAGATCGCCGAAGCGGCCGTGCAGCGCTTCCACAGCGCCGAGACGTACGCCTGGGCGGCCCAGATGAAATTCAAGGATGGTGATCGCAAGGGTGCGCAGGCGCTGTTGCAGAAGGCGTTGGCGAAATCGCCGGAGAACACGCACCTGCGACTGGCCTACGCCAGCATGCTCAGCGAGTCCGGCGACGACGCGGCCGCCTCGCGGCTGCTCGCGCACGGCGCCCAGGACGCCGATATCTACGCGATGCGCGCCGCGCTGGCCGCGCGCCATGAGGACATGAAGACCCTGGTCGGCTTGTATCGCGAGTTGCAGCAGGCGGCACCTGATGTGCGGGCACACAGCAGCTACCTGCTCGGGCAACTGGCCGAAATGCAGCATCGCGACGCCGAGGCGCTGAACTGGTACGACCAGGTCGCCGACGAGGACCCGCATGCCTTCGACGCCACCTTGCGCAGTGCCCTGATCATGCATGCGCAGGGCAAGCGCAGCGAGGCTCATCAATTGCTGGGACAGCTGGAGATCGACTACCTCGAACAGCCGGCCCAGCTGCGCCAGGCGTGGCAGGCCGACGCCGAGCTCTACCTGCGCGAGCAGAACTATGCCAAGGCCGAAACCGCATTCAGCCGCGCCCTGCAGGTGATGCCCGACGATCCGGGGCTGCTCTACGGACGCGGCATGACTTACGCCGAGGCAGGCCAGATCGACCGGGCGGTGAAAGACTTCCAGCACCTGCTGAAGGTGAAGCCGGGTGACATCGACGCCAGCAACGCGCTGGGTTACACCCTGGCCGACGCCGATCGCGACCTGCCCGAGGCGGAGAAGCTGCTGCAGGCCGCACGTGCGGCCAAGCCGCACGACCCGGCGATCGCCGATTCCTGGGGCTGGCTGCAGTATCGCCTCGGCCATCTGGAGCAGGCCGCGCAGACCTTGCGTGGCGCCTGGCTCGCGCGCAAGGACGCCGACGTCGGCGTGCATCTGGGCGAGGTGCTGTGGAAGCAGGGGCGCCGGCAGGATGCACAAAAGATCTTCGACGAGGTGCGCAAGCTCGATCCGCACAGCAGCAGCCTGCAGGACGCGCTCAAGCGGCTTCATCCATGAGCAGATCATGGCGCTGCATGGCGCTGCTGCTGCCGATGCTGCTGGCCGCCTGCGTGCCGGCGGTGCGCATGCAGGGCGATGCGGGCCTGCTCGACGCGCAACGGGTGCGCGAGCAGGCGCTGGCGGGGGCGGATCACTGGGCCTTGCAGGGTCGGTTGGGGGTGTCCGACGGCCGTGACGGCGGCAGCGGCAGCTTCAGCTGGACCCAGCAAGGCGACCACTATGTCTTCGTGCTGCGCGCGCCGATCACCGGCAAGAGTTTCCGCCTCAGCGGCGGCCCGGACGGTGCCTTGCTGGAGGGGCTCGATGGCGGTCCGTTGCAGGGACCTGATGCGGAGGCACTGATGCGCAAGGCGCTCGGTTGGGAGGTGCCATTGCGCGACCTGCGCGCGTGGGTGCTCGGGTTGCGCGCCGATGGCGGCCCGGCCGCACTCAGCTTTGGCGCGAACCGGCTGCCCGCGCTGCTGCAACAGGATGGCTGGACGGTCGACTATCCTGCCTGGGACGACAGCCGACACCCGCCACTGCCCACCAAGGTGTACGCGTCGAAGCCGCCATACAAGGTGCGCCTGTCGATCGAATCCTGGCAGTTTCAATAAGCGCGCCTGCCTGGGTTAGGCTTTGCGTCTCGCTGGCGGCGCGGTCGCCGCGCAGATCCCGCAACCATCATGCCCATCCAGATCGAACGCGCCCAGCCCAGCCATGTCGACGCCTTGTGCGCCATCGAGCGCAAGGCCGTGCAGCTGTTTCGCGGGCATCCGGCATGGCCGCACTACTCGGCTGTGGCGATTCCGCCCGAACTGCTGGGACACGCGATCGATCGCGGTCTGGTGTGGCTGGCACTCGGCGAATCGGCTGAACCGGTCGGCTTCGTCTGGCTCGATGACGAGTTGACCGATGGTGCGATCGGCGTCGCCGAGATCGACGTGTTGCCGGAACACGGCCAGCGTGGCATCGGCGCGGCCCTGCTCGAACACGGCTGTGCCTGGGCGCGCGAGGCGGGTTACCGGCGCATGGACCTGGGCACGCTGGCCGATGTGCCGTGGAATGCGCCGTTCTATGCACGACACGGTTTTGCCGTTGTCGACAAGGACGACCCGGCGTTCGCGCATGCGCGGCAGCGCGATCGTGAGCACGGCTTTCCGGACCACTTGCGGGTGTTCATGAGCCGCCCCCTGTCCGCGCCGGCACGCGGCGAATGGACCGCTTGGCCGGCGCCAGCCAAGCTGAACCTGTTCCTGCGCATCACCGGCCGCCGGGCCGACGGCTATCACGAGCTGCAGACCGTATTCCGCCTGCTCGACTGGGGCGACGAGGTTCGCCTGCGACTGCGCGAGGATGGCGAGATCCGGCGCCTGCACGGGGCCGACGGAGTGTCGGCGCAGGACGACCTGGCCGTGCGCGCCGCGCAGTTGTTGCAGCAGCATGCCGGCGGCGTCGTCGGGGTGGATATCGACATCGGCAAGCGCATTCCGATGGGCGGCGGCCTTGGCGGCGGCAGTTCCGATGCGGCCACCGTGCTGGTGGCGCTCAATCATTTGTGGCGCCTTGGCCTGGACGAGGACGTGCTGGCCGGGCTGGGGCGGCGGCTCGGGGCCGACGTGCCGGTGTTCGTGCGCGGGCGCTCGGCATGGGGCGAGGGCATTGGCGACCAGTTCAGCCCGATCCGGCTGCCGCGGCGGCATTACGTGGTGCTGGATCCACGGGAACCGGTGCCGACCGCGGCACTCTTTCAAGCGCCTGAATTGACACGAAATGCGCCGCGGGCGACAATTTCATCCTTTGCTTCGGGCGAAACTGCCGAGAACGCCTTCCTGCCGGTCGTGCGTGCGCGGCACCCGCGGGTGGCCGAGGCGCTGGATTGGCTGGGTGGTTTCGGCGAGGCGCGGCTTTCCGGCAGCGGTGGTTGCGTGTTCCTGGAACTGCGTTCGCTGGCGCGGGCGCACGCCGTGGCGGATCGCTGCCCGGCGGCATTCACGGCGCACGTGGCCCGCGGCATGGATGTTTCACCCCTGCACGATGCGTTGGTGCGGCAGCGCGGAAGAAGTTGACCAAAACAGGCAAGGGCACGTACAGGCTAACGGGCACGACCGAACACATAAAACACTGGGGCGTCGCCAAGCTGGTTAAGGCACGGGATTTTGATTCCCGCATTCGCAGGTTCGAATCCTGCCGCCCCAGCCATTCATCATATGGCTGAGTTTCGAGGTAATACCTGTGGACACGTCCACCCCGATGATGCTGTTTACCGGTAACGCGCATCGCGCGCTGGCCGAGGATGTCGCCCATCGTCTGGGCGTGCCGCTGGGCAAGGCGCTGGTCGGCACGTTCAGCGACGGCGAGGTGCAGATCGAGATCGAGGAGAACGTCCGCCGGCAGGAAGTGTTCGTGATCCAGCCGACCGGCGCGCCCAGTGCAGAGAACCTGTTCGAGCTGCTGGCGCTGACCGACGCGCTGAAGCGCGCCTCGGCCGCCAGCGTCACCGCGGTGATGCCGTATTTCGGCTACGCCCGGCAGGATCGCCGGCCGCGCTCGGCGCGGGTGCCGATCACCGCCAAGCTGGCCGCCAGCATGATCGGCGCCGCGGGCGTCGACCGGGTGCTGACGGTGGACCTGCATGCCGACCAGATCCAGGGTTTCTTCGATGTTCCGGTCGACAACGTGTATGCCTCGCCGGTGCTGCTGGCCGACATCTGGCGCAGCCACAGCATGGAAGACCTGATCGTGGTGAGTCCCGACGTGGGTGGCGTGGTGCGCGCACGGGCGATCGCCAAACGGCTGGACGATGCCGACCTGGCGATCATCGACAAGCGCCGGCCGCGTGCCAACGTGTCCACGGTGATGAACATCATCGGTGACGTCGAAGGCAAGACCTGCGTGATGGTCGACGACATCGTCGACACCGCCGGCACCTTGTGTGCGGCCGCTGCGGCACTGAAGGAGCGTGGCGCCCGCAAGGTGGTTGCGTACTGTGTGCACCCGGTGCTGTCGGGTGCGGCGATCAGCAATATCGAAGGCTCCCAGCTCGACCATCTGGTGGTCACCAACACCTTGCCGCTGCGCCCGGAAGTGCAGGCCTGCGCCAAGATCCGCCAGCTCTCGGTCGCCGAGCTGCTGGCCGAAACCATTCGCCGCATCGCCTTTGGCGAGTCGGTGAGTTCGTTGTACGTGGATTGAGAATTTGAAAGTCCGCCCAGGATGGACGGTTTTGATGTTCAGTTTTTCGCGGCATGGATGCCGCGTGAAAGAAATTGAAATGTCCGCCCAGGATGGGCGGTTTTGATGTTGAGCTTTTCGTGGCATGGATGCCGCGTGAAATAACGATCTTCCCTGGTCGCGGGGAAGTCACCCAGCCGCCGCGAGGCGGCAAACACCAACCAAGGTAGTACTGAAATGACCAAGACTCATGAAATCAAGGCGCAGAGCCGCAAGGACGAGGGGAAAGGTGCGAGCCGCCGCCTGCGTCATGCGAGCTTCGTGCCTGCCGTTGTCTACGGTGCCGGCCAGCCGCCGGAAAGCATCCAGATCGAACACAACACCATCCTGCTCGCCGCCAAGAACGAGTGGTTCTTCTCCTCGGTGCTTGACCTGAATGTCGACGGCAAGGTGCAGAAGGTGCTGGTGCGTGACTGGCAGAAGCACCCGTTCAAGCAGCTGATGATGCACATGGACTTCCTGCGCATCGACGAGAACGCCAAGCTGCGCGCCAACGTTCCGCTGCACTTCCTCAACAAGGAAAAGTCGCCGGCCGGCAAGACCTCCGGTGTGGTGATCTCGCACAACCTGACCGAGGTGGAAGTCACCTGCCTGCCGAAGGACCTGCCCGCGTTCATCGAGCTGGACCTGGGCGCGCTCGAGGCCGGCGACATCATCCACCTGTCGCAGCTGAAGCTGCCGCCCAATGTCGAACTGCCCGCGCTGCAGCTGGGTGAGGCGCACGACATTGCGGTGGTCACCGTGAACGTGATCAGGGAGAGCGCGGCGGACGCTGCCGAGGACGCTGCCGCCGAGGCCGAGGCCGAGGCCAACAAGGCCGCCGCGGCGAAGCCTGCCGCCAAGCCGGCTGGCGACAAGAAGTAAGTCGTGTGATCCCGCGTCCGCAAGGGCGCGGGATTGCGCGGCTGGTCGCTCATGGCTGGTTTGCGACTCATCGTCGGGCTGGGCAATCCCGGTGCCGAATACCTCCGAACCCGGCACAACGCCGGGTTCTGGCTAGTTGACGTCCTCGCCAGCGGTCAGCGCGAGCGTTTTGCCTTCGACGGCAAGCTGCACGGCGAAAGCTGCCGCGTGCGCCTCGGTGGCGAACCGGTCTGGCTGTTGAAGCCGGCCACCTTCATGAACAAGAGCGGCATCGCCGTGGTTTCGGCGCTGCGCTATTACAAGATCGAACCCGAACAATGCCTGGTCGCACATGACGACCTGGACCTGCCTGCCGGCACCGTGCGGATGAAATTCGACGGCGGCCACGGGGGCCAGAACGGCCTGCGCGACATCATGGCCCACCTCGGTCACGGCAAGTTCCATCGCCTGCGCGTGGGCATCGGTCATCCCGGCCATCGCGATCAGGTCACGCCATGGGTGCTGGGCCGGCCATCGGTGCAGGACGAAGACGCGATTCTTGGCGGCATCGCCCGCGCGCTGGACGTGCTGCCGCTGGCGGTCGACGGCCAGTTCGACAAGGCGACGCAGCAGTTGCATACGGCAGAGAATAGAGAATAGAGAATCGGGAATCGCAAAAGCGTTTCCGGCTCGGCTGTCCCTATTCCCTATTTCCCATTCCCTATTCCCTATTCCCGGATTTCAAACCATGGGCATCAAATGCGGCATCGTCGGACTGCCCAACGTCGGCAAGTCCACCCTGTTCAATGCGCTGACCAAGGCCGGCATCGCGGCGGCGAACTTTCCTTTCTGCACGATCGAACCGAACGTCGGCATCGTGCCGGTGCCGGATCCGCGCCTGAACCAGCTGTCGGAGATCGTGAAGCCGCAGAAGATCATCCCGACCACGATGGAGTTCGTCGACATCGCCGGCCTCGTCGCCGGTGCGTCGAAGGGCGAAGGCCTCGGCAACAAGTTCCTCGCGCACATCCGCGAGGTCGACGCGATCGCCCACGTGGTGCGCTGCTTCGAGGGCGACGTGATCCATGTCGCCGGCAAGGTCGATCCGATCTCCGACATCGAGACGATCGACACCGAGTTGGCGCTGGCCGATCTCGAATCGGTGGAGAAGGCGCTGAACAAGGCCGAGCGCGCCGCCAAGGCCAACGACAAGGAAGCGCTGGCGAAAAAGCCGGTGTTGCAGAAATTGTCGGCTGCGCTCAATGACGGCCGCTCGGCGCGTTCGATCGGCCTCGATGCCGAAGAGAAAGCGTTGGTGCGCGACATGTTCCTGCTCACGCTGAAGCCGCTGATGTACATCGCCAATGTCAGCGACGACGGTTTCGAGAACAACCCGTTGCTTGATGCCGTGCGTGCGCGTGCGCTCACCGAAGGCGCCGAGGTGGTGCCGGTGTGCGCCGCGATCGAGGAGGAAATGGCGCAACTCGAGGACGCCGACCGCGATGAATTCCTGCAGGACATGGGCCTGGACGAGCCGGGCCTGAACCGGGTGATCCGCGCCGGTTACAAGCTGCTCGACCTGCAGACCTACTTCACCGCCGGCGTGAAGGAAGTGCGTGCGTGGCAGGTGAAGCGTGATGCCACCGCGCCGCAGGCCGCCGGCGTGATCCACACCGACTTCGAGCGCGGCTTCATTCGTGCCGAGACGGTCGGCTACGACGACTTCATCCAGTACAACGGCGAAGCAGGCGCGGCGGCAGCGGGCCGGTTGCGCAAGGAAGGCAAGGACTACGTCGTCAAGGATGGCGACGTGCTGCACTTCCTGTTCAACGTTTAACGCCTACGCGGTGCCTGTGCCGGCGAATCCAGGCGCGGCGTGATGCCGCAGCAGCGCGCTCATGGCTTGAGGTGCTCCTCCATCCAGCCCACCCACCGCCGATACAAATCGGTGACCTGCACGATGTCGTGCGGTACGTGAGAGCTTATCGGATAGGCGTAAAACTCCACTGGCACCCCGTTGTCGCGCAGCGCGTGGTACCACTCGAACGCGTTCACCAGCGGCACGTTTGCGTCCTTCACTGAACCCAGAATCAGCGTCGGCGCCTTGACATTGCGCACATGGTTGATCGGCGACTGTTCGCGCCATATCTCCCAGCCCTCGCTCGTCCATGGTGACGAGCCGAAGTAAAAGGCATCTCCCCCCTGGTAAAACGAGATGCTGTAGTCCATCAGCCAGTCGGTGACGGGTGCGCCCAGGAGTGCGGCTTTCCAGACGTCATGGTGGCTGCTGAGCCACGCGCTCATGTATCCGCCGTAGGACCAGCCGCTGACCCCGACCCGCGTCATGTCGACGATGCCCAGTTTCTCGACTGCCGCGAGCCCCGCCATCACGTCCTTGCCCGGCCCTTCGCCGGTGTCGCGGTACATGGCGTGCTGGTACGCGTCACCCAGGTTGGTGCTGCCGCGGTAGTTGGGCTGGAAGACCAGGAATCCGGCGCTGGCCAACAGCTGCGCCAGACGTTGGAAGCCGACGTTGGATGCAATCATCGGTCCGCCGTGGATCACCAGTACCAGCGGGTACTTGCGGCCCGTTTCGTAACCGACCGGGTAGGTCAGTACACCATCCTCGTGAAAACCGTCAGGGCCTGTCCACTCGATGGACTCCGTGCGTCCAAGGTCAAGCTTGTCGAGAAACGCGTTCACGTTGGTGAGTCGTCGCGGCTTCGCGGCGATGGAATCGAGGATATACAGCTCGCTGGGATGCGTGGTGGTGCTTCCGATGAACGCGATGACACCTTTCCTCGAAACGCTCACGCCGGTTGGGCCGGCGGAGGTGGTAGTGCCAAGGCCGTCGTTGGCTTGTATCTCGCCAAGGTGCAGCAAGCTGGCTTTCCCGACGAGCGGCTGCTTCCAGAGCACCGAATGGGTACCCAGCGCGCCTGAGGTGACCAGCGCCCGGCCGTCGGGCATCCACGCATAGCTGTTGAAGTGGCGCGCCAACGCCGCAGTGACGTCGCGATTCTCGCCGTCGTCGCTGCCCACATACACCGCGTCACCATTGTTCTGGTCTCCGTCGCGTGGCCGCTGGAATGCGAATCGGTCGCCGACAGGTGCAAACGTGAAATAGCCTGAACCCTGCGCGTCGACCACGGTTCGCATGGTGTCGCTCTTGATCTCCACTTCGGCAATCACGGAGCGAAAGGACGACGCCCAATACGCACTCGGGAACTTGGTAAAGGCAATGCGGGTACCGTCGGGGCTCCACGCTGGTGTAGTGGTGCTGCCCGACTCGGTGCCGAGGCTGAATTCACCGTGGGTCAGTTGTGACGCCTGGCCACCTGCGGCTGGTACCACCCAGAGGTGCCAAGGGGCGATCTCCTTGTCCAACAGAAAATGCCCGTCGGTAACCCGGAACACCTTGTTGTGGGCCTTGATCGCCTTGGCGTTGAGGGGCGGATCCTGGGCCACGAATGCGATGCTCTTGCCATCCGGGCTCCACGCATAGCTGTCGACGCCTTGCGGATTGTCTGTGAGACGTTGGGGGTCGCCACCGCGCATCGACGCAACGAATACCTGGTCCTTGTGTGTTTTCGGATCCTTGGCCAAAAACGCGAGGTATGCCCCATCCGGTGACCAGCGGGGCGAAGACGGGCTCTGGCGGGCGTGGGTGAAGGTGTGCCGTGCGCCGCTGGCTACGTCCACCAGCTCGATTTCCCGCTCGTTTTCATCGGTCTCCCAGTTCGGTCTGGAGACGATCACGGCAACCTGCTTGCCGTCGGGCGAGATTTGCGCCGCGCTGAGCGACACGATCCTGCGCAGGTCGTCGAGCTGGAATGTCCCTGTCGTCGTTGCCGCGGCCGGCAGCAGCGACGACAGGAATGCGAGTCCGAGGATCGCGACGAGGTGGATCGTGCAGGTGTATTTCGGTGCGTTTCTGTCGCCCACGCTCCTAGCCACCGTTGCTGCCGCCGAAGCGCACGTTCGCTTGCAGGAAAAACGCACGTCCGGTGGCGTTGAACCATGCCCGGTAGTAGTACGGCCAACCGGTCCAGGTCGGGTCGCGCGGCGGTCGCCGGTCGAACAGGTTGTCGACCGCCAAGGATACGTCGATGGCGGGTGTGATCTGGTAACCCATCGTCAGGTTGTAGCGGGCCGTGGGTCCCATGCGCTTGGTGCCGTTGTAGTCGGGGATGCCACTGAGGCGTGAGCCGTACAGCGTAGTGGTGAAGTCGTGGAAGGTCCACGTCACCGAGCCATTCGCCTTGCTGCGCGGGATCAGGTAGTTGTAGAGGTCGGTCAACTGGTTCTCGACGGGCGTGTCGGCCGACAACCGGGTCTTGTGCATGATCACGTAGGTTGCGCCCAGGTTGAAATCGAACCTGCCTGCGCGGGAAGTGTCGAGCCGGTAATGGGTGTTGAAGTCGACGCCGGAGGTTTCGTCGGTCGCGGCATTGATGGGCAGGACCAGGACTGCCGTGACCTGGCCAGGATTGAACGACGCGTCGGGGGCGTTGCGAAACACCTGACTTTCGATCTGTTGACAGAATGCGGACGTACCCACCGGGGTGCCGTCCATGGTGGCACCGATGCGGCAGTCGGCTTCGCGCTGGAGGATGTCCTGGGTGCTCTGGTACAGGACCTCGTTTTTCAGTTTGATGCGGTAGTAGTCCACGCTGGCGTCGAAGTTTCGGGTGGGCGCGAATACCAGGCCCCCGGTGAAGGATCGGCTGGTTTCGTTCTTGAGGTTGGTGCTGCCGTGGCTCTGGCCGTTGTAGCTGGCGTCGCCGTAGGTACAGTCGTCGGAGAAGTCGTCTGCCGTATCGGGTTCCAATGTGCGGCACAGGTAATAGTCGATGCCGCTGGACGAGGATCCGCTCAGGCCTGCGTACAGATAGCTGAGGTCAGGGGCACGAAAGCCTGTGGACATCGAGCCCCGCAGCAGCAGGCTTTGGATGGGCCGATACTCGAGACCCAGTGCGTAGGTGAACTTGCCGGCATCCGTGGGACCGTAGCTGTAGCGGTCGTAACGACCCGCCGTGGTGGCCATCAGGGTGGAGAAAATCGGGATATCGAATTCGTACCCGGCGGCGGCGTGGCTGCGCGACCCGACGGCGCTGGTGTTGTGCAGGTTGTAGTACGAGCCGTCGAGCGACATCGGGTCGGCCTTGAGGCCGAAGTACTGGTTGCCGTATTCGGCGATGCCGGCAAAACGTACCGCACCGGCGGGCAGCTGGAAAAGGTTGGTGTTGGTGAACGTCAACGACCAGTTTTCCGCGCGGCTCTTGTCGTGGTCGTTGGAATCCTGGCTGATCGAGCGCAGCTCCGCGGGAGTCAGCGGGGTGTAGAGACGGCTGAGCGGCGCGTCATACATCTTGTAGCCGCTGTCCGGGTCGATGCCGAGGGATGGACCCAGATAGAGCGCCTGGGCCTTGGCAGCCACCACTGCCGGCCATTTCTGCGTGAGCTGATTTTGCGCGTGTTCGAAATTGGCCTCGTAGGTCCAGTCGCTACCCGCGCCCAGCGTGCCCTTGACCCCGGTATTGAGCGAGTAGGTGTTGCCGATGCTGCGGATCTTTGCACGCTTGAAGCCACCCCATTCGTTGATGGTGAAGTATTGCCGACCCCATTGCTCGACCTGGCCGGTGGCGGTGTTGTAGAACGGCGTATCGGCGCAATCGGAGTTTTCGATTTCACAGTTCCACCAGCTCTTGGGCGAGCTGTAGCTGTCCTGGTGCGAGGTGCTGGCCAACAGGTCGAGGTACAAGTCGGTGTAGTCGTTGAAGTGGAAGGTGGCCGAGCCGAAGAAGTTGGCCATCCGGCGCCCGTTTTCGAGCGTGGAGTAGCCGTAGTCCTGATAGGTTCCACAGTAGTAGCCGGGGCCACCGTCAGGCCCGTACCCACGCCGCGAGGCGTAGAACACGCTGCCCTGGTCCAGATAGGAAAGCTGGTCGCAGGTGGCCTTTCCGGGATCGAGGTAGTTGCCGTCCACGTCGGTTCGCACGAAGGTCCGGTTTGCCGGGAGCCGGGATGGATCGGCCGGGCTGTCCAGTTGCGAGTCGGTGTAACTGCGATCCATCGCCCAGAGCGGCTTGTCGTTGATCAGCTCGAGCCCGAACACGGTGTCCAGTTTGCCGAGACTGAAGCCACTGGTGAGGTCGATGCGCTGTGAATTTCCGCCACCGTGCTGGGTGGTGCCGACGCGGTAGCTGACGGTGGTGTGGTCGACCTTCTTCTTGAGGATGAAGTTGATGACCCCGGAGATGGCATCCGAACCGTATACCGCCGACGCGCTGCCGGAGAGGATTTCCACACGCTCGATCAGTGAGGTCGGGATGTTGGAGATGTCGGTGAAGTTGCTGTTGCCGCCATACGATTGTGGGTAGTCGGCGATGCGCCGGCCATTGACCAGCACCAGGGTGTGGTTGGGTCCAAGGCCGCGCAGGTCGACTGCCTGGGCACCGACCGAAAAGCCGTTGTTGTATTGATTGTTGTCGAGTGCGCCCAGGTTCTGGGTCAGCGAAGCCATGATCTGGGGAACGTTCGCGAAGCCGCGCTGAGCGATGTCTTGCGCGGTGATGGTGATCACGGGCGCCGGGCCCTCGATTTCGGTGCGCGGGATGCGCGAGCCGGTCACCTGAACCGCTTCCAGTTTGGTGGCAGCTGCCCGGTCAGCCTGATTTTCGGGGGGATTACTGGTGGACGATGATGGCGTCGGCTGTGATGGCGTGGATTTTGCGTCAGCTTTGACGATCACCATGGCCCCCGACGTATCGCGATGGATCGTGAATCCGCTGCCGGCCAGTAGACGTTGCAGTGCTGCATCCGTTGACAGGGTGCCGCTCACTCCCTGCGTACGTACGCCCTTGAGTTGGTCGGCCTGGTAGATGAATTGCGCGCCGGATTGCCGTGCAAGCGTGTCCAGTGCAGTGGACAAATCACCGGCCGGGATATTCACGGTGGCAGGTGTGGATTGCGTCTGCGCGCTGGCCAGCATCGGCAAGGCACAGGCCAGAGCGAACATGGCGTGACGTAACGTGCGGATCATGGGCACCTCTCCCCAGGTGAGGCGCATCTCGACGCCGTTGAATAGCGGGACGAACGAAATGAGCTGATCCCCCACGTGCCCCCGGTTGTTGCGCATGCAGACTCGGCGAGGGAGAGCAGTCGCCCGGATGCAGACTGAGGAAGCGTGCTTGAGTCGGCCAGCGCTGGCCTGGGCAACTCTCAGCGGTGGTACAGCACCATCGCATCGTCGCGGCGTACCACGCGAATCGGAAAGCCCTGTTCGAGCAGGCGTACGAAGGCGTCAGTGTTCGACCAGCGGAAATTGCCACCTATGCGCAGCGCACCGACCGAATTGTCGGCGATGATGATCTTGTGTGCGTTGTAGCGATTGAACTCCGCCGCTGCGGTTGCAAGTGGCGTGTTGCGAAAGCTCAGGTAGCCATCGCGCCAGCTCAGGAAGTCACGTGCCTGCTGCACAGAACCGGAATGAACCACGACTCCTGATGCGTCGGCTACCGCCACGCTACCGGCCGGCAGCAATGTGGTCGCTTGACGCACGGTACCTGGTGCGTTGTCCGCGTCCAGACGCACCATGCCGTGGGTAACGACGACGCGCAGATCGCTGGTGTCCCGACGCACCGCAAACGCCGTACCGAGGGCGGTCACGTGACGTCTTCCCGCAGTGACGACAAAGGGGCGGCCGGGATCCCGAGCTACCTCGAAAAATGCCTCTCCTTGTTGCAGGTCGATCGAGCGCTTCCTGCGAGATAGTGTGGCGTGCACGCGACTGTTGCTGTTGAGCGTAACCACCGAGCCGTCCGCCAAGTGCACGACCTGGAGGGCGCCGAGCGCCGTCTGGTAGGTGGCTTCATCCGTGGCTATGTAGTACCGCCAGCTCAGGGTCAAGGACATCGCGAGCAGAACGACTGCGGCGGCCACGTAGCGCAAGCGGTACCGTGGCCGTCGTATGCCGCGTACTGTAGTCCGCACGGTTTGTGACGGTATCGATTCGCGTGCGTCCGGACTGTGTCGATCGGCAAACGCGGAAGTGGTCAGTGAGCCCCGCACGGGCACGACCCCGCGCGGTACACCCGCGCCAAGCGCTTTCAGTCGATCACTCTGCGCCCATGCGGACTCCAGGCGGATGAAGGCAACACGGTGCGCCAAGGCAAGTTCCAGCCACGTCGAGAGCTGTGCCTGATCCGCAGCGGACCATCCGGCGGCGTCGCGGCGCGCCAGCCACTCGGCAGCGGTGTGCTCAATCTGTCTGCTGTTGGCCATGCTCATCGTCCTGAACGGCCCCGGCGTCTCCCGGTTGTGGCTCGTGCATGCCGCCATAGTAATAGTGCGCGATGAGGCGCATGCCTTTGGCGATCTGCTTTTCCACGGTCTTCTCGCTGATTCCCATGCGCGCGGCCACTTCCTTTTGCGACAAGTCCTCGACACGCCGCAGCCAGACCACTTCGCGACAACGCGGCGGCAGGCGATCGAATACGTTGCCCAAGTGCCTGAGTTCCTGACGGGCACCCAGGTGGCGTTCGGGCGAAATGTCATCTATCAAGACGTTCAGCGCATCGATATCACCCACGGCGTCGATCGAAACCACCCGCCCACGGCGCAGCCGGTCGGTCATCAGATGTCGCGCGGTGGTGAACATGAACGACTTGGGCATCGCTGGCCGCGTCTTTGCCGCCGCCTCGTAGACGCGCACGTAGATTTCCTGGCGCAGGTCGTGGATTTCCTCGCGTCGGAACCAGCTGCGCAGCAGATAGCGCATCAACGCGCCCTCGTGGACGAGAATCTCGCGGGCAAACCAGCTGTTGAGGGAGTCGTCCACGACGCGACATTAGCCGCAATTCGGGCCGGAGCGCCAATCTGCGTTCGGGTGGGGGATTTGCGCTGTCGGTTCGTCCCGGGATGTGGGCCGGTGTTGATCAGCCTGGCGCCGGTCCGTGCCGCAATCGCCCGGGGGATCGATCGATGAGCTTGTTCAAGGAACGCTGCGGCACGCTGCGGCGCGTGTTCTGCCTGTTGCTGTGCAGTTTGGCGTTTGGTGCCGGCAATGCCGCGGCCAGCGCGCCGGATGCTTCCGCCGTGCGGGTTGGTTACGAGTACTACCGGATCGGCGATCCCGGCTCGGTCCGCCCCGGCAATACGGAGCCGGCGCTGATGCTGATGGGTGGAGGCGAATGGCCACACCAGGCGTTCGCCTGGTTTGCTGCCAAGGGTGGCCATGGGCATTTTGTGATCCTGCGCGCGTCCGGTGCCGACGACCTGCAAAAGGAGCTCTACGACGAGGTGGGTGGAGTGGCGTCGGTACAGACGCTGGTGTTCCACAGCCGCGCGGCAGCCAGTGACCCACGGGTGCTGGAGATCGTGCGTCATGCCGACGGCATCTTCATCGCCGGGGGTGACCAGGCCAACTATATGCGGTTCTGGAAGGGTACGCCGCTGAATACGCTGCTCGACCAGCATGTTGCGCAAGGCAAGCCGATTGGCGGCACCAGCGCGGGCTTGGCCATCCTTGGTCATTTCGCCTATGGCGCGCTGGATGGCGGCAGCATCGGGTCGGAGGAAGCCCTGGCTGATCCACTGGGCAAGGCGGTCACCCTGGTCGATGGCTTCCTGCACATGCCGAACCTGCAGCACGTCATCACCGACACTCATTTTCATGCGCGCGGACGACTTGGCCGGCTGATTGCGTTCGTCGCCCGGCTGCGCCACGAGGGCCATCCCGACGTGGTTGGCCTGGGGGTGGACCAGGATGCTGCCTTGTGCGTCGACGGCAACGGCCAGGGCCGCCTGTTCACCCTGGACAACGGCTTCGCCTGGCTGGTCCGTCCGAATGGCCTGCCGTCGCGGATCGAGGCTGGCAAGCCGCTGGACTATCGCGGGATCCGGGTGACCGGGATCGGCACGCAAAGCCGGATCGACCTGCGCGACCTCGGCGTACAGGATCCGGTGTTCGAGACCGTCGCCGACGTGCGCGCTGGCCACCTGGATCTGCATGGCGAGGTGAAGCCGCTACTGGTGATTCACGGTGGCGCCGGAGTCGAGCGCGCCGGAATGACGCCGCAGATCGAGGCGCAGGCGCGCGCTGCACTGGAGCTGGCGCTGCGTCAGGGTTATGCCGCATTGAAGGCGGGCAAGCCGGCGCTGGACGGGGTTACTGCCGCCATCACCGTGCTCGAGGATGATCCGCTGTTCAACGCCGGCAGGGGTGCGGTATTCACGCACGATGGAAAAAATGAGCTGGATGCCTCGATCATGGACGGGTCGACGTTGGCCGCCGGTGCCGTGGCTGGCGTGCATCGCGTGCGCAATCCGGTGCTGCTGGCGCGCGCGGTGATGGAGCATTCGCCACATGTGATGATGGTCGGCGCGGGCGCCGAGAGGTTTGCCGTTGAACAGGGTTTCAAGCTGGTGGATCCGGGGTATTTCCGCACCGAGAAGCGTTGGCAGGAGTTGCAGAAAGCGCGCAAGGATGACGCCACCGGCGAGAAGCTGGGCGCGCGGCTGGCGGCGCTGAGGCATTTCGGCACGGTCGGCGCGCTGGCGCGGGACAGCGAGGGCCGGCTGGCCGCGGCGACATCGACCGGCGGAATGACCGACAAGCGCTATGGCCGAGTCGGCGATTCGCCGATCGTTGGCGCAGGCACCTATGCCAACGTGGCCTGCGCGGCATCCGGCACCGGCTGGGGCGAGTTCTACATCCGCGTTTCAGCCGCGCGCGAAATCTGCCTGCGCATGGCGATGCTGAAGGAATCGGCGCGGCAAGCCGGGCAGGCGGTCATCAACGAGGAGATTCCGCAGCTTGGCGGTGACGGCGGCGCGATCATCCTCGCTGCCAATGGCAGCGTGGCGATGCCGTTCAACACCCAGGGCATGTACCGCGGCTGGATCGGTGCGGACGGCGTGCCGCATGTGGCGATCTACAGCGACGACCCGCTGCAGATGCCCTGAAAACTGTCGACCGAAGGCATCGGTGCAGGCACCGGAAATCGGCGGCTGAACCGGGCGGCCCAGGCCGGGCATAATCGGCGCTCCAGCCTCGCGCACGCGGACCCGACCCATGCCCGGACAGCAACACGAAGTGACCTTCCGCTTTCTTGCCCAGCCCACCGACGTCAATTTCGGCGGCAAAGTGCATGGTGGCATGGCGATGAAATGGATCGACCAGGCGGGTTACGCCTGCGCCGTGGGCTGGAGTGGCGCTTACTGTGTTACCGCCTCGGTCAGCGGCATCCAGTTCGTGGCACCGATCCTGATCGGCGACCTGGTCAGCGTGCACGCCCGCCTCATCCATACCGGCACCAGCAGCATGCACCTGGCGGTCGATGTGATGGCGTGTGACTTGCGCGAGGGCGGGCAGCGCCTGGCGACACGTTGTGTGATGGTATTCGTGGCGCTGGATGCGGCCGACGGCAAGCCAACGCCGGTACCGGCGTGGCAGCCGCACGATGAGGAGGATCGCCGATTGCAGGCTCTGGCGCGCCGGTTGACGGATCTTTCGAAGGCGGTGGAGAACGAGGTTTTCACCTCGGCAACCCCTGGCGGGTGAGCCGTCCTGGTCAGGCGAACCGGCGATCCCGGCACTGCTGTTCAGCCATTCTTGTGCGGTGCTGAACGCCATCGTGCGCTGTACCCCGCGCCAATCGCGTCTTGCGGCACCCGCGCCCGTCGACCATCGGGGCAGGCGAACGGCAGCAATCGTTTGCTGGCCCGCGGCATCGACGTGGCGGTTACGTCGCGGCGATCATTCCGGCGGCGCAGCGTGTGCGTGTTGGACAGCGGTTGAGTGAAGGCTTCACGCATCAGGTGTTGACAGTGGAGCGGCCTGACAGCGAAAATACGCGTTCTTTGCTGGAGGAATGTCAAGACAGGCAAGGTGGGCAGGATGCCCGGAGTCATCCACCTCCCGGACGCAGACATCACGCAACACGCAAGTTTTAAAAAAAAGATTCTGGAGGGATACCCAAGCGGCCAACGGGGGCAGACTGTAAATCTGCTGGCTTACGCCTTCGGTGGTTCGAATCCACCTCCCTCCACCATAAGTTTCAAGCAACACCAGGCAACACCCGCGACGCGAAAGCGGCGCGACCAGCAAGAGTTCCGCGCAGGGCGGGAGTAGTTCAATGGTAGAACATCAGTTTTCCAAACTGATTACGCGGGTTCGATTCCCGCCTTCCGCTCCATTGCGCTGCATCTGCCAGGCATGTCGACCAGCGCATATGTTGGATGAGTAGACGCTTTTATGAAAAGTCCGACAGGATGTCGGTCTGATCTTTGCCGTCATGGAGGACGGCTGAAGTTTTGAATTGTCCAGCATGGATGCTGGTTTGATCTTGGCCATCATGGAGGATGGCAAAAACCTTGGCTCATGTAGCTCAGTCGGTAGAGCACTTCCTTGGTAAGGAAGAGGTCACAGGTTCGATTCCTGTCATGAGCACCATTCATTCGGCCGTCATGGCCGGTCCGGCAACGGGCAGTTTTTCTCAATTGATTGACTCCATCGGGGTTTAGCGCGCATGGCAAAGGGTAAATTCGAACGCACCAAGCCGCACGTCAACGTCGGCACGATTGGTCACGTGGATCACGGCAAGACGACGCTGACGGCAGCGCTGACGAAGGTCGGTGCGGAACGTTTCGGTGGCGAGTTCAAGGATTACAGCTCGATCGACGCGGCGCCGGAAGAGAAGGCCCGCGGCATCACGATCTCGACCGCGCACGTGGAATACGAGTCGCCGAACCGCCATTACGCGCACGTCGACTGCCCCGGCCATGCGGACTACGTGAAGAACATGATCACCGGTGCGGCGCAGATGGACGGCGCGATCCTGGTGTGCTCGGCCGCGGACGGCCCGATGCCGCAGACGCGCGAGCACATCCTGCTGAGCCGTCAGGTCGGTGTGCCATACATCATCGTGTACCTGAACAAGGCGGACATGGTGGACGACGCCGAGCTGCTCGAGCTGGTCGAGATGGAAGTGCGCGAGCTGCTGACCAAGTACGACTTCCCGGGCGACGACACGCCGATGATCCATGGTTCGGCCAAGCTGGCGCTGGAAGGCGATCAGAGCGAGATCGGCGTGCCGTCGATCATCAAGCTGGTCGATGCGCTGGACAGCTACATCCCGGAGCCGGTGCGCACGATCGACAAGCCGTTCTTGATGCCGGTGGAAGACGTGTTCTCGATCTCGGGCCGCGGCACCGTGGTGACCGGTCGTATCGAGCGCGGCATCATCAAGGTGGGCGACGAAATCGAAGTGGTCGGTATCCGCGACACGCAGAAGACCACGGTCACCGGCGTGGAAATGTTCCGCAAGCTGCTGGACCAGGGTCAGGCAGGCGACAACGCCGGTCTGCTGCTGCGCGGCCTGAAGCGTGACGACGTGGAGCGTGGCCAGGTGCTGGCCAAGCCGGGCACGATCACCCCGCACACCGACTTCGAAGCCGAAGTCTATGTGCTGTCGAAGGACGAGGGTGGCCGTCACACGCCGTTCTTCAAGGGTTACCGTCCGCAGTTCTACTTCCGCACGACCGACGTGACCGGCGCCTGCCAGTTGCCGGAAGGCGTGGAAATGGTGATGCCGGGCGACAACGTGAAGATGGTGGTGAGCCTGATCCACCCGATCGCGATGGACGAAGGCCTGCGTTTCGCCATTCGCGAAGGCGGCCGCACCGTCGGCGCCGGCGTGGTGGCCAAGGTCATCAAGTAATACAGCGGGAATGGAGAATCGGGAATCGGGAATGGCGGGAGCGAAGCACCACACGCTCTTGATCGGTTACCATTCCCGATTGTCCATTTCCAATTCCCGTTTTTTACGCCAGTAGCTCAATTGGCAGAGCAGCGGTCTCCAAAACCGCAGGTTGGGGGTTCAAGTCCCTCCTGGCGTGCCACTTCCCCGAGGATCCGACGGGTCGCGATGGCAGGGTCGGCCGCAAGGCGCGGCATCCTGCTGACACCCGAATACCGCGCATGAATACCAAGGTAGAACAGCCCAAGGGCACCAACGCTGGCGACATCGGCAAGCTGATACTGGCTGGGCTGGTGCTGGCGGCGGGCATCTTCGCCTATACCTGGTTCGGCCGGGACGGCAATATCTCCGCGTCGATGCGCCTGCTGGGCGTGGTGGCCGCACTGGTGATCTCGCTGGCCATTGCCGCGTTCACCGCGCTGGGCCGACGGGTGCGGAACTTCATCGCCGAGTCGCAGTTCGAAATGCGCAAGGTGGTCTGGCCCACCCGCGACGAGACGATCAAGACGACTGGTGTGATCATCCTGGTGGTGATCATCCTGTCGTTGCTGCTCGGTCTGATCGACCTGATCCTGAAGTCGGTCATTCTCGACTGGCTGTTGAAGCTGGGTGGCTGAGGTGAGCATGAGCAAGCGCTGGTATGTGGTGCACGCCTATTCGGGCTTCGAGAATCAGGTGAAGCGTTCCCTCGAGGAGCGCATCAAGCGCGCCGAGATGGAAGAAAAGTTCGGTGAAGTGCTGGTGCCGACCGAGGAAGTGATCGAGATGCGCGGCGGCCAGAAGCGCCGCAGCGATCGCAAGTTCTTCCCGGGTTACGTGCTGGTGCAGATCGAGACGAATACCGAAGGCAAGTCGCCGCGCATCGACGACGAGTGCTGGCATCTGATCAAGGAAACCCCGAAGGTGATGGGTTTCATCGGCGGTACCGCCGATCGCCCGCTGCCGATCAAGGACAGCGAGGCCGACGCCATCCTCAGCCGTGTGCGCGAAGGTGTCGAGAAGCCCAAGCCCAAGGTGCTGTTCGAGCCGGGCGAGATGGTGCGTGTCACCGAGGGTCCGTTCAACGATTTCAACGGCGTGGTCGAGGAAGTCAATTACGAGAAGAGCCGCCTGCGCGTGGCGGTGCTGATCTTCGGTCGCTCGACCCCGGTCGAGCTGGAGTTCGGGCAGGTCGAGAAGGCCTGATTCGGACGGTTTGTGCGATCTTGGCACGGGGCTTGCTGAAAGCCCGGTCAATCTCTATACTGCACGGTTCACGCTGGGTCTTTTGACGATCCGGCGTGTCCGCGTTTCAGGATCGGCATGATGCGGATCCTTCCTTCCATCCAGGGATCGGTGAACAGCGAGGAGCCGCAAGGCGCCAGCACTCGCGAGGAAAATTCCCCATGGCAAAGAAAGTTGTCGGTTACATCAAGCTGCAGGTCAAGGCCGGTCAGGCCAACCCGTCGCCGCCGGTGGGCCCCGCCCTCGGTCAGCGCGGCCTGAACATCATGGAGTTCTGCAAGGCGTTCAATGCCGCCACGCAGAAGCTGGAGCCGGGCCTGCCGATTCCGACCATCATCACCGCGTACTCCGACCGCAGCTTCACCTTCATCACCAAGACTCCGCCCGCCACGATCCTTCTGAAGAAGGCCACCGGCGTCGCCAAGGGTTCGCAGAAGCCGAACACCGACAAGGTGGGCAAGGTCACCCGCAAGCAGCTGGAAGACATTGCCAAGCAGAAGGAGCCGGATCTGACGGCTGCCGATCTCGACGCCGCGGTGCGCACCATTGCCGGTAGCGCCCGCAGCATGGGCCTTGTGGTGGAGGGTTAAGACATGGCAAAGCTCACGAAGCGTATGAAGTCGGCTGCGGCCGCGGTGCAGCCGGGCAAGTTCTACGGCCTGGAAGAAGCGCTGAAGATCGTCAAGGACAACGCCAAGGCGAAGTTCGCCGAATCGGTGGACGTGGCCGTGCGTCTGGGCATCGACGCGAAGAAGTCGGATCAGGGCGTGCGTGGTTCCTCGCTGCTGCCGCATGGTACCGGCAAGACCGTCAAGGTTGCCGTGTTCTGCCCGCCAGGCGAGAAGGCCGAGGCCGCCAAGGCCGCCGGTGCCGATGCCGTCGGCATGGACGATCTGGCCGAGCGCATGCAGGGTGGTGATCTCGACTTCGGTCGCGTGATCGCCACGCCGGACGCAATGCGCGTGGTCGGCAAGCTGGGCCAGTTGCTCGGTCCGCGCGGCCTGATGCCGAACCCGAAGGACGGCTCGGTCACCGCCGACGTCGCCAATGCGGTCAAGAACGCCAAGGCCGGCCAGGTGAAGTTCCGCAACGACAAGGCGGGCATCGTCCACGCCACCATCGGCAAGGCCAGCTTTGAGCCTGCGCAACTGGCGGACAACCTCAATGCCCTGATCGCCGACGTGGTCAAGGCCAAGCCGTCGACGGCGAAGGGCGTGTTCCTGCAGAAAGTGGCGTTGTCCAGCACGATGGGCGTCGGCGTTGCCGTCGATACCTCGTCGCTGACGATTGCCGCCAAGTAAGACTCAAGCCCCGCGTCGGCAACTTGCCGGCGCGGGCAGTTTTTGAGGGTAGTCCCGGTCTGCTCATGAGATCGGGATCGCTGTCAAAGACCGCAGGCGCGACCAGCGCGCGACGACGACGGGCACGGAGCTCGGTATTGGCAGGGAATCGCCGCGTCGCCAGCGGGGTTGCTTAATCGGATCCATCCGGATCCGGCCCGCGCAGATGGTGCTGCCCCTACTGGAACGGTTCGATTTGTTCTGGGAAGGCCACCACCCGGGACACCCAGTGTCCCCGACGTCAAGGATGGCGTCGCCCAGGACCGCAAGCGGCAGGAGCCGTGAGCGGAGTTCATTTGGAGGAGTGCAATGGCTCTCAATCTGTCTCAGAAGCAAGAAGTAGTCGCCGAGCTGGCAGAAGTCGCCGCGAAGGCTCACTCCCTGGTCGCTGCCGAGTATGCGGGCACCACGGTCGAACAGATGACCGCGATGCGCAAGAAGGCCCGCGAAACCGGCGTGTACTTGAGGGTTGTCAAGAACACGCTGGCATCGCGCGCCGTGGCGGGTACCGAATTCGAGGTCGTCAAGGACGCCCTGGTCGGTCCGCTGCTGTACGCATTCTCGACGGAAGAGCCCGGTGCCGCCGGGCGTCTGATCAAGGAATTTGCCAAGGGCAACGACAAGCTGCAGGCGAAGATCGTCTCGGTGGAAGGCAAGCTGCTGCCGGCGTCGCATGTCGACGTGCTGGCCTCGTTGCCGACCCGCGAACAGGCGCTGGCCATGCTGGCCCGCGTGCTGGCCGAACCGGCCACGATGTTTGCGCGTGTCGTCAAGGCCGTGGCCGATCAGCAGGGTGGTGGCGAAGTCGCCGCCGAAGCCCCGGCTGAAGCCGAGCCCGCCTGAGTTCTTTCGTCTACTCAAAACCGAACCTAAATTTTCCAGAGGTAAATCAAAATGTCCCTGACCAACGAACAGATCGTTGAAGCCGTCGCCGCCAAGTCGCTGATGGAAGTGATGGACCTGGTGAAGGCCATCGAAGAGAAGTTTGGCGTGACCGCCGCTGCTCCGGTTGCCGTGGCCGGCCCGGCTGCTGCCGCCCCGGCTGCCGAGGCGCAGACCGAGTTCGACGTGATCCTGAAGACCGCCGGCGCCAAGAAGGTCGACGTGATCAAGGCCGTCCGTGCCATCACCGGCCTGGGCCTGAAGGAAGCCAAGGACCTCACCGAGGCCGGCGGCGTCCTGAAGGAAGCCGTGTCGAAGGAAGACGCCGAGAAGTTCAAGAAGGATCTCGAGGCTGCCGGCGCCACCGTCGAATTGAAGTAATCGGCGTTTGTACGCCGTTGCTTCGACTTGATGTCAAGCAAGCCTGGGAGCGAAAGCTCCCGGGCTTTGCCTGCTTTCGACGGGAATGGGGAATGGAGAATAGGGAATTGTTGAAGAGCACGCGCGTTCCGCTTTGACGATTCCCTATTCTCGATTCCCAAATCCCTGACCCGGGCGGCCTTGGCCGCTCGGCAAAGACAAATTATTCATTCAGCCGGTGTGTGCACCACCGGCGTCACTGCGAACCGAGGCGCTACCGATCATGGCCTACTCGTTTACCGAGAAGAAACGCATCCGCAAGGATTTTGGCAAGCGTCCGCCCGTACTGGGCGTGCCGAACCTGCTGACTATCCAGACCGATTCCTACCGGGAGTTTCTGCAGGAGCATGTCGCGCCCAAGCAGCGCGGCGAAAAGGGTTTGCATGCCGCGTTGAAGTCGGTGTTTCCGATCACCAGCTATTCCGGCAATGCTGCTCTGGAATATGTCGACTATCGCCTCGGCGAGCCGGCGTTCGACGAGCGCGAATGCCGTAACCGCGGCATGACGTTCGGTGCACCGCTGCGCACCACCGTGCGCCTGGTCATCTACGACAAGGACAGCCCGGCCTCGAAGAAGGTGGTCAAGTACATCAAGGAGCAGGAGGTCTACATGGGCGAGATTCCGCTCATGACCGATACCGGCACCTTCATCATCAACGGCACCGAGCGCGTCATCGTCTCGCAGCTGCATCGTTCGCCGGGCGTGTTCTTCGACCACGACCGCGGCAAGACGCACAGCTCGGGCAAGCTGCTGTTCTCGGCGCGCGTAATTCCCTACCGCGGCTCCTGGCTGGACTTCGAGTTCGACCCGAAAGACGCGCTGTTCACCCGCATCGACCGTCGCCGCAAGCTGCCGGTGACGGTGCTGCTGCGCGCGCTCGGCTACAACAACCAGGAGATGCTGGGCATCTTCTTCGAGCACAACGTGTTCCACCTCGGCAAGAAGGGTGGCACCACGCTGGAGCTGGTCGCCGAGCGTCTGCGCGGCGAAACGCTGAGCTTCGATCTGGCGATCGGTGGCAAGGTGCTGGTGGAAGCCGGCAAGCGCATCACCGCGCGCCACGTGCGCCAGCTTGCCGCCGAGGACATCACTGCGCTGGAAGTGCCGGACGACTATCCGGTCGGGCGCATCCTGGCCACCGACATCGTCGACGCCAAGACCGGTGAGTTGCTGGCTTCGGCCAACGACGAGATCACCGCCGAGCAGCTGGAGAACTTCCGCAAGGCCGGTATCGAAGTCGTGCCGACGCTGTACGTCAACGATCTCGATCGTGGCGCCTACATCTCGCACACCCTGCGCATCGACAACACCAAGACGCCGCTGGAGGCGCTGGTGGAAATCTATCGCATGATGCGTCCGGGCGAGCCGCCGACCAAGGATGCCGCGCAGAACCTGTTCTTCAACCTGTTCTTCACCTTCGACCGCTACGACTTGTCGGCGGTCGGCCGGATGAAGTTCAACCGTCGCGTGGGCCGCAAGGAAATCCTCGGCCCGGGCGTGCTGTATGACCACAAGTACTTCAGCGAGCGCAAGGAAGAAGCTTCGCAGGTGCTGGTCAAGGAGCAGGGCGAGACGTCCGATATCCTCGACGTGCTGAAAGTGCTGATCGACATCAAGAACGGTCATGGCACCGTCGACGACATCGATCATCTGGGCAACCGTCGCGTGCGTTCGGTCGGCGAGATGGCCGAGAACACCTTCCGCATCGGTCTGGTGCGCGTCGAGCGTGCGGTGCGCGAGCGTCTGTCGCTGGCCGAGGCCGATGGCCTGACCCCGCAGGACCTGATCAACGCCAAGCCGGTGGCGGCGGCGGTGAAGGAGTTCTTCGGTTCGTCGCAGCTGTCGCAGTTCATGGATCAGAACAACCCGCTGTCGGAGGTGACGCACAAGCGTCGCGTCTCCGCGCTCGGGCCAGGCGGCCTGACCCGCGAACGCGCCGGTTTCGAAGTGCGCGACGTGCATCCGACCCATTACGGCCGTGTCTGCACCATCGAAACGCCGGAAGGCCCGAACATCGGCCTGATCAACTCGCTGGCCGTGTATGCCCGCACCAATGCTTACGGCTTCCTCGAGACGCCGTACCGCAAGGTCGCGAATGGCAAGGTCACCGACAAGGTCGATTACCTGTCGGCGATCGAGGAGGGCGATCACGTGATCGCCCAGGCGAACTCGCCGCTGAACAAGCACGGCGCGTTCCTGGAGGACTTCGTGTCCTGCCGCTTCCGCGGCGAATCCGAACTGCGTCCGGCGGCCGAAGTCGACTACATGGACGTCTCGCCGATGCAGACCGTGTCGGTCGCCGCGGCGCTGGTGCCGTTCCTTGAGCACGATGACGCGAACCGCGCCCTGATGGGTGCGAACATGCAGCGCCAGGCCGTGCCGACGCTGCGCTCGCAGACTCCGTTGGTGGGTACCGGCATCGAGCGCGCGGTGGCGCGTGACTCTGGCGTCATCGTCTCCGCCAAGCGCGGTGGCGTGATCGACCAGGTCGATGCGGCCCGTATCGTGGTGCGCGTGAACGAGGACGAAGTCGGCGACAACGATGCCGGCGTCGACATCTACACCCTGACCAAGTACACCCGTTCCAACCAGAACACCAACCTCAACCAGCGCCCGCTGGTGAACGTGGGTGACGTGGTGGCGAAGGGCGACACGCTGGCCGACGGTTCGTCGACCGACCTGGGCGAGCTCGCGCTCGGCCAGAACATGCTGATCGCGTTCATGCCGTGGAACGGCTACAACTTCGAAGACTCGATCCTGCTGTCCGAGCGCGTCGTGCAGGAAGACCGCTACACCTCGATCCATATCGAGGAGTTGTCCTGCATCGCGCGCGACACCAAGCTGGGCGCCGAGGAAATCACCGCCGACATCCCGAACGTGGGCGAACAGGCGCTGGCGCGTCTGGACGAGTCGGGCATCGTGTACATCGGTGCCGAGGTGAAGGCCGGCGACATCATGGTCGGCAAGGTCACGCCGAAGGGCGAGAGCCAGTTGACCCCGGAAGAGAAGCTGCTGCGCGCGATCTTCGGCGAGAAGGCGTCCGACGTGAAGGACAGCTCGCTGCGCGTGCCGCCGGGCATGGACGGCACCGTCATCGACGTGCAGGTGTTCACCCGCGACGGCATCGAGAAGGACAAGCGCGCCAAGCAGATCGAGGAAACCGAGGTCAAGCGGGTCCGCAAGGATCTGGACGACCAGTTCCGCATCCTCGAAGGCGCGATCTACAGCCGCATGCGCACCCAGCTGGTCGGCAAGTCCGCCCAGAGCGGCCCGGGTGGTCTCAAGCGTGGTGCGGAAATCACCGATGCCTACCTGGATGGACTGAAGAAGGACGACTGGTTCAAGGTCAACGTCAAGGACGAGGACGTCACCGAGTTCCTCGAGCGCGCCGCCGACCAGATCAAGCGTCACAAGGAAGAGTTCGACAAGCGCTTCAAGGAGAAGCAGGGCAAGATCACCCAGGGCGACGATCTGGCACCGGGCGTGCTGAAGATGGTCAAGGTGTTCCTGGCCGTGAAGCGCCGCATCCAGCCGGGCGACAAGATGGCTGGTCGTCATGGCAACAAGGGCGTGGTGTCGAACGTGGTGCCGGTCGAGGACATGCCGTACTCCGCCGACGGCGTGCCGGTCGACATCGTGCTGAACCCGCTGGGCGTGCCTTCGCGCATGAACATCGGGCAGATTCTGGAAGTCCATCTGGGCTGGGCCGCCAAGGGCCTGGGCAAGAAGATCCAGAAGATGCTCGAGGCGCAGGAGAAGGTCGCCAAGATCCGCGAGTTCCTCGACCAGATCTACAACACCCATGTGGCCGGTGCCGTGCAGCATGTCGATCTGAAGTCGCTCACCGACAAGGAGATCTTCGCGCTCGCCACCAATCTGCAGGAAGGTGTGCCGATGGCGACGCCGGTGTTCGACGGTGCGGAAGAGACCGAGATCAAGGCGATGCTGAAGCTGGCGGATCTGCCCGAGTCGGGCCAGACCACGCTGTTCGACGGCCGCACCGGCGAGGCGTTCGATCGCCCGGTCACCGTGGGCTACATGCATTACCTCAAGCTCAACCATCTGGTTGACGACAAGATGCATGCGCGTTCCACCGGCCCGTACTCGCTGGTCACCCAGCAGCCGCTGGGCGGCAAGGCGCAGTTCGGCGGTCAGCGCTTCGGCGAGATGGAAGTGTGGGCGCTGGAAGCCTATGGCGCGGCCTACACCCTGCAGGAAATGCTGACGGTGAAGTCCGACGATGTGCAGGGCCGCAACCAGATGTACAAGAACATCGTCGACGGCAACCACGAGATGTCGGCGGGCATGCCGGAGTCCTTCAACGTGCTGGTGAAGGAAATCCGCTCGCTCGCCATCAACATCGATCTGGAAGAGGTCAAGGGATGAGTGGGACCCGGGACGGGTGAGGTGTGGTTTTCATTCCTGACTCCCCATCCCGGGCTGCGCAAACCTGATCCTGTTCGAATCGCGGACCTCGACCCAAGACAAGCTCCGACCGGAGATTCAAATGAAAGACCTGCTCAACCTCTTCAATCAGCAACGCGCCACGCCGGACTTTGACGCGATCAAGATCGCGCTGGCCTCGCCGGAGCTGATCCGTTCGTGGTCGTACGGCGAAGTGAAGAAGCCGGAGACGATCAACTACCGCACCTTCAAGCCGGAGCGTGACGGCCTGTTCTGCGCCGCCATCTTCGGACCGGTGAAGGACTACGAGTGCCTGTGCGGCAAGTACAAGCGCATGAAGCATCGCGGCGTGGTCTGCGAGAAGTGCGGCACCGAGGTCACCCTGGCCAAGGTGCGCCGCGAGCGCATGGGCCACATCGAGCTGGCCAGCCCGACCGCGCACATATGGTTCCTCAAGTCGCTGCCGTCGCGCATCGGCCTGATGCTGGACATGACGCTGCGCGACATCGAGCGCATCCTGTACTTTGAGGCCTTTGTGGTGATCGATCCAGGCATGACCGCGCTCGAGCGCGGTCAGCTGCTCAGCGAAGACCAGTACCTGGAAGCGACCGAAGAGCACGGCGACGAGTTCGACGCGCGCATGGGTGCCGAAGCGGTGTTCCACCTGCTGAAGTCGCTCGACCTGCCGGGCGAAGTCATCCGCCTGAAGGAAGAGATCACCTCCACCAACTCCGAGACCAAGCTGAAGCGGCTGACCAAGCGCGTCAAGCTGATCGAAGCGTTCCTGGAATCCGGCAACAAGCCGGAGTGGATGGTGCTGACCGTTCTCCCCGTGCTGCCGCCGGACCTGCGTCCGCTGGTGCCGCTGGATGGTGGTCGTTTCGCCACCTCCGATCTGAACGATCTGTACCGTCGCGTGATCAACCGCAACAACCGTCTGAAGCGTCTGCTCGAACTCAATGCGCCCGACATCATCGTGCGCAACGAGAAGCGCATGCTGCAGGAATCGGTCGATGCGTTGCTCGACAACGGCCGTCGCGGCCGTGCCATCACCGGCACCAACAAGCGCGCGCTGAAGTCGCTCGCCGACATGATCAAGGGCAAGCAGGGCCGCTTCCGCCAGAACCTGCTCGGCAAGCGCGTGGACTACTCCGGTCGTTCGGTGATCGTGGTCGGCCCGACCCTGCGCCTGCACCAGTGCGGTCTGCCGAAGAAGATGGCGCTTGAGCTGTTCAAGCCGTTCATCTTCGCCAAGCTGCAGGCGCGTGGCGAAGCCACCACCATCAAGGCGGCGAAGAAGCTGGTCGAGCGCGAAGAAGCGCAGGTGTGGGACATCCTCGAAGAGGTGATCCGCGAGCATCCGGTGCTGCTGAACCGCGCGCCGACCCTGCATCGTCTGGGCATCCAGGCGTTCGAGCCGAAGCTGATTGAAGGCAAGGCGATCCAGTTGCATCCGCTCGTCTGTACGGCGTTCAACGCCGACTTCGACGGCGATCAGATGGCCGTCCATGTGCCGTTGTCGATCGAGGCGCAGCTGGAAGCGCGCACCCTGATGATGTCGTCCAACAACATCCTCAGCCCCGCCAACGGCGAGCCGATCATCGTGCCGACCCAGGACGTGGTGCTGGGTCTGTATTACATGACCCGCGAGCTGATCAACGTCAAGGGCACCGGCATGGTGTTCTCCGGCATTGGCGAGGCACGTCGTGCGTACGACAACCGTGCGGTCGAGCTGCATGCCAAGGTCAAGGTGCGCATGAAGCTGGTGCACGTTGCCGAAGACGGTGCCCGTACGCACGAGACGAAGATTGTCGAGACCACCGTCGGTCGCGCGCTGCTGGCCGAGATCCTGCCGGAGGGCCTGCCGTTCGCGCTGGCCAATACCGAGCTGACCAAGAAGAACATCTCGCGCCTGATCAACTCCAGCTACCGCTTGCTGGGTTTGAAGGAAACCGTGGTGTTCGCCGACAAGCTGATGTACACCGGCTACCGCTTCGCCACTCGTGCCGGCATCTCGATCGGCATCGACGACATGCTGATTCCGGACGAGAAAAAGCCGATCCTGGAAGAGGCCGAGAAGGAAGTCGTCGAGATCCAGCAGCAGTACCAGTCGGGCCTGGTTACCGCCGGCGAGCGTTACAACAAGGTGGTCGACATCTGGTCGCGCACCAGCGAGCTGGTGGCAAAAGCCATGATCGACGGCATCGGCACCGAGAAGGTGAAGGATGCCGACGGCAAGATGGTCAACCAGAAGTCGATGAACTCGCTGTACATCATGGCCGACTCCGGCGCCCGTGGCTCGGTGGCGCAGATTCGTCAGCTGGCCGGCATGCGCGGCCTGATGGCGCGTCCGGACGGCTCGATCATCGAGACCCCGATCAAGGCCAACTTCCGCGAAGGCCTGAACGTGCTGCAGTACTTCAACTCCACCCACGGCGCGCGCAAGGGCTTGGCCGATACCGCACTGAAGACCGCAAACTCCGGTTACCTCACCCGTCGCCTGGTCGACGTGGCGCAGGACGTGGTCATCACGATGAATGACTGTGGCACCGAGAACGGCGTCACCATGCAGCCGATCGTCGAGGGCGGCGATGTGGTCGAGCCATTGCGCGAGCGCGTGCTGGGCCGCGTGGTGGTCGAGGACGTCTACGCCCCCGGCGACGACGACCAGCCGATCGTCACCCGCGATACCCTGCTCAACGAGGCACTGGTCGAAAAGCTCGACAAGGCCGGCGTGCAGCTGATCAAGGTGCGTTCGCCGATCACCTGCGAAGCCGAGCATGGCGTGTGCAAGCTCTGCTACGGCCGCGATCTGGCCCGTGGTCACCTGGTCAACATGGGCGAGGCCGTGGGTGTGGTTGCCGCGCAGTCGATCGGCGAGCCCGGTACCCAGCTGACCATGCGTACGTTCCACATCGGTGGTGCGGCTTCGCGTGCGGCAGCCGTGGACAACGTGACGGTGAAGACCACCGGTTCGCTGAAGTACAACAACCTGAAGTCGGTGCAGCACAAGCAGGGTCACCTGGTGGCGGTGTCGCGTTCGGGCGAACTGAGCGTGATCGATGCCAGCGGCCGCGAGCGCGAGCGCTACAAGGTGCCCTACGGTGCCACCATCGCGGTCAAGGACGGTGCGCCGGTCAAGCCGGGCCAGACCGTGGCCAGCTGGGATCCGCATACCCATCCGATCGTCACCGAAGTGGCCGGCGTGGTGCGCTTCATCGATTTCCTCGACGGCGTTACCGTGCAGAGCCAGACCGACGAGCTGACCGGCCTGGAGTCGGCCGTAGTCACCGATCCGAAGCGTCGCGGTGCGCAGGCGAAGGACCTGCGCCCGATCGTGCGCCTGGAAGATGCCAAGGGTCGCGAGCTCAAGCTGCCGGGTACCGACATCGCCGCGCAGTACTTCCTGCCGGCCGGTGCGATCGTCTCGATCCAGAACGGTGCCGAAGTGGGCGTGGGCGACGTGGTTGCCCGTATCCCGCAGGAAACCTCGAAGACCCGCGACATCACCGGTGGTCTGCCGCGCGTGGCCGATCTGTTCGAGGCGCGCAAGCCGAAGGAACCGGCGATCCTGGCCGAGCGCTCCGGCATCGTCAGCTTCGGCAAGGACACCAAGGGCAAGCAGCGTCTGATCATCAAGGATGTCGACGGCAACGAGCACGAAGAGCTGATTCCGAAGTGGCGTCAGGTCATCGTGTTCGAGGGCGAGCATGTGGAGAAGGGCGAAACCGTCGTCGACGGCGAGCCGAGCCCGCACGACATCCTGCGCCTGCTCGGCGTGGAGCCGCTGGCCTCGTACCTGGTCAAGGAAATCCAGGACGTGTATCGCCTGCAGGGTGTGAAGATCAACGACAAGCACATCGAGGCGATCATTCGCCAGATGCTGCGCAAGGTCGAGATCGTCGAGCCGGGTGAGAGCCATTACCTGCGCGGCGAGCAGATCGAGCGCGTGCGCATCAATGGCGAAAACGATCGTGCGATCGCCAAGGGCGAGCGTCCGGCCGAGTACCAGTCGATCCTGCTCGGCATCACCAAGGCCTCGCTGGCCACCGAGTCGTTTATTTCGGCGGCCTCGTTCCAGGAAACCACCCGCGTCCTTACCGAGGCGGCGGTGCGTGGCACGCGCGATACCTTGCGTGGCCTGAAGGAAAATGTTATTGTCGGCCGTCTTATTCCGGCAGGCACGGGCTTGGCGTACCACGCGTCACGCCGTCGCCAGGGCGGTTTGACCGCCACGGAACTGGAAACGCTTTCCGGGTCCACTGCCGCAGCTTCGGTTGCCGAGGCGACGGCTGGTGCTGATGACGGTGTCGAGTAAGTCCGTCCAGGGCTGCACTCGCTGACATACGAAAAGAGGTGCATGGACGCACCTCGTGTTCGGGTCAAGGATGGCGGAGCGCCGGCTTGCCTATGGCAAGCTGCTCATGTTAAATTCCCGCTTCTTGGCAGACCGAGCTTGATCGGGCTGCCTTTATGTTTTCAGGAACAGCTACGCATGACGACAGTCAATCAGTTGGTGCGCAAATCGCGCAGCCCCAAGACCTACAAGAGCGGTTCGCCGGCGCTGCAGAGCAGCCCGCAGCGTCGCGGTGTCTGCACGCGCGTTTACACGACCACCCCGAAAAAGCCGAACTCGGCCTTGCGCAAGGTTGCCAAGGTGCGCCTGACCAATGGCTTCGAGGTCATCAGCTACATCGGCGGCGAGGGCCACAACCTGCAGGAACATTCGGTGGTGCTGATCCGCGGCGGCCGCGTCAAGGACCTGCCCGGTGTGCGCTACCACACGGTGCGCGGCAGCCTCGATTGCGCTGGCGTGACCAAGCGTCGCCAGTCGCGCTCGAAGTACGGCGCCAAGCGCCCGAAGAAATAAGATTGCCGTATTGAAGCGTGCGGCCAGGGATGATCGCTTTTGCTCGGCGGGCACGACGCCCGCAAAATACAACACGCGGCCAGGATGGCTGCCTTTCAGGCGACCAGGACGGCCGCAAAAATAACGGACAACAAACATGTCGCGTAAAGGTTCACATCCCGCCCGTCTGATCCTGCCGGATCCCAAGCACGGCAGCCAGCTGATCGCCCGATTCATCAACATGGTGATGAAGAGTGGCAAGAAGTCCGTGGCCGAAAGCATCGTGTACGGCGCACTGCAGCATATCGGCGAAAAGAATGCCGAGCCGGTGGCCCTGGTCGAGAAGGCCCTGAACAACATCGCTCCGGCGGTCGAAGTGAAGTCCCGTCGAGTCGGCGGCGCCACCTATCAGGTGCCGGTCGAAGTGCGTCCGGGTCGTCGCATGGCACTGGCCATGCGCTGGGTCATCGATGCAGCGCGCAAGCGTGGCGAGACCTCGATGCCGCGCAAGCTTGCTGCCGAGCTGCTCGAGGCTTCGGAGAGCCGTGGCGGCGCCGCCAAGAAGCGCGAAGAGACGCATCGCATGGCAGAAGCCAACAAGGCCTTCTCGCACTATCGCTGGTAAGCGTTTTGTTTTGCCGTCTTCCGTGACGGCATGAGACAAATCCGCCATCCGTGGCGGGCTCTCGGGTTCAAGCCGTCTTCCATGGCGACTTGAACAAGCCGGTATTCATGCCGGACTTTGTTGGGTTCAGGCCGTCCCCCGTGGCGGCAAAGAACAAATCGGCATCCCTGCCGGATTTTCCAATTGAACGCGGCCCGGACGGCTGCTTTGACGCAGGGCAGGCAGCCCGAAACAGGTAAATACCCATGGCACGCACCACTCCCATCGAGCGCTACCGCAACTTCGGCATCATGGCTCACATCGATGCCGGCAAGACCACCACGACCGAGCGCATCCTGTTCTACACCGGCGTCAGCCACAAGATCGGCGAGGTGCATGACGGCGCGGCCACGATGGACTGGATGGAGCAGGAGCAGGAGCGTGGCATCACCATCACGTCGGCGGCAACGACGGCGTTCTGGAAGGGCATGGACGGCTCGCTGGAACAGCACCGCTTCAACATCATTGACACCCCTGGACACGTCGACTTCACCATCGAAGTCGAGCGCTCGCTGCGCGTGCTGGATGGCGCGGTGTTCGTGCTGTGCGCGGTCGGTGGCGTGCAGCCGCAATCCGAGACGGTGTGGCGCCAGGCCAACAAGTACAAGGTGCCGCGCCTTGCGTTCGTCAACAAGATGGATCGCACCGGCGCCAATTTCTCCAAGGTCGTCGACCAGCTGAAGTCTCGCCTGGGCGCGCGCCCGGTGCCGATGCAGGTGCCGATCGGCGCCGAGGATGGTTTCGAAGGCGTGGTCGATCTCCTCAAGATGAAGGCGATCACCTGGGACATGGAATCCCAGGGTATGAAATTCGAGCTCTCGGAGATCCCTGCGAACCTCGTCGACCAGGCCGCCGAGGCGCATGCCTTCATGGTGGAGTCTGCCGCCGAAGCGACCGAAGAGCTGATGAACAAGTATCTCGAAGGCGGCGAGCTCAGCACGGACGAGATCATTGCCGGCTTGCGCCAGCGCACGCTTGCCAACGAGATCATCCCGGTGTTCTGCGGCACGGCGTTCAAGAACAAGGGCGTCCAGGCGATGCTCGACGCCGTGGTGCAACTGCTGCCATCGCCTGCCGACCGCCCGCCGGTCGCAGGCATCGATGAAGACGACAAGGAAGCCACGCGCAAGGCCGACGATGCGGCGCCATTCTCCGCGCTCGCGTTCAAGATCATGACCGATCCGTTCGTCGGTTCGCTGACGTTCTTCCGTGTCTATTCGGGCACGCTGAACTCTGGCGATGCCGTGTACAACCCGGTCAAGAGCAAGAAGGAGCGCATCGGCCGCATTCTGCAGATGCACGCGAACGAGCGTCAGGAACTGAAGGAAGTCCGCGCCGGCGACATCGCTGCCGCGGTCGGCCTGAAGGACGTGACGACCGGTGACACGCTGTGCTCGCAGGACCACATCATTACCCTCGAGCGCATGACGTTCCCGGAGCCGGTGATCTCGATGGCGGTCGAGCCGAAGACCAAGTCGGACCAGGAAAAGATGGGTATCGCCCTCGGCCGTCTGGCTGCGGAAGATCCGTCGTTCCGTGTGCGCACCGACGAAGAATCGGGCCAGACGATCATCTCGGGCATGGGTGAGCTGCACCTGGACATCCTGGTCGACCGCATGCGTCGCGAGTTCAACGTCGAGGCCAATGTCGGCAAGCCACAGGTGGCATACCGCGAGACGATCCGCGCGTCGGACGTCAAGTCGGACTACAAGCATGCCAAGCAGTCCGGCGGCAAGGGTCAGTATGGTCACGTCGTGATCGAGCTGTCGCCGATGACCGAGGCCGATCGCGCCGATCCGAACGTGAAGAATGATTTCCTCTTCATCAACGACATCACTGGTGGCGTGATTCCGAAGGAATTCATCCCGTCGGTCGAAAAGGGTCTGCGCGAGACCATCACCAGCGGTCCGCTGGCCGGCTTCCCGGTCGTGGGCGTCAAGGTGAAGCTGGTGTTCGGTTCCTACCATGATGTCGATTCGTCCGAAATGGCGTTCAAGCTGGCCGCCTCGATGGCGTTCAAGCAGGGCTTCAACAAGGCCAACCCGGTGTTGCTCGAGCCGATCATGAAGGTCGAGGTGGTGACTCCGGAAGACTACGTGGGTGACGTGATGGGCGACATGAGTCGTCGTCGCGGTCTCCTGCAGGGTCAGGACGATACGCCGTCGGGCAAGACCATCGATGCGATGGTGCCGCTGGGTGAGATGTTCGGGTATGCGACGACGATCCGCTCGCTGACCCAGGGACGCGCCACCTTCACGATGGAGTTCGACCACTACGCCGAGGCGCCGAACAACATCGCCGAGCAGGTGATGAAGAAGGCGTAACTTGTGCGATCTTCCTGATCGCAACAGCAAAGATCAGGAAGCGGCCATCCATGGCCGCACTCTTAAAAGAAGCGGCCATTCGTGGGCGTATCATCAAATAGATTCTCTCAGAGGTTTGAGCCATGGCAAAGGGTAAATTCGAACGCACCAAGCCGCACGTCAACGTCGGCACGATTGGTCACGTGGATCACGGCAAGACGACGCTGACGGCAGCGCTGACGAAGGTCGGTGCGGAACGTTTCGGTGGCGAGTTCAAGGATTACAGCTCGATCGACGCGGCGCCGGAAGAGAAGGCCCGCGGCATCACGATCTCGACCGCGCACGTGGAATACGAGTCGCCGAACCGCCATTACGCGCACGTCGACTGCCCCGGCCATGCGGACTACGTGAAGAACATGATCACCGGTGCGGCGCAGATGGACGGCGCGATCCTGGTGTGCTCGGCCGCGGACGGCCCGATGCCGCAGACGCGCGAGCACATCCTGCTGAGCCGTCAGGTCGGTGTGCCATACATCATCGTGTACCTGAACAAGGCGGACATGGTGGACGACGCCGAGCTGCTCGAGCTGGTCGAGATGGAAGTGCGCGAGCTGCTGACCAAGTACGACTTCCCGGGCGACGACACGCCGATGATCCATGGTTCGGCCAAGCTGGCGCTGGAAGGCGATCAGAGCGAGATCGGCGTGCCGTCGATCATCAAGCTGGTCGATGCGCTGGACAGCTACATCCCGGAGCCGGTGCGCACGATCGACAAGCCGTTCTTGATGCCGGTGGAAGACGTGTTCTCGATCTCGGGCCGCGGCACCGTGGTGACCGGTCGTATCGAGCGCGGCATCATCAAGGTGGGCGACGAAATCGAAGTGGTCGGTATCCGCGACACGCAGAAGACCACGGTCACCGGCGTGGAAATGTTCCGCAAGCTGCTGGACCAGGGTCAGGCAGGCGACAACGCCGGTCTGCTGCTGCGCGGCCTGAAGCGTGACGACGTGGAGCGTGGCCAGGTGCTGGCCAAGCCGGGCACGATCACCCCGCACACCGACTTCGAAGCCGAAGTCTATGTGCTGTCGAAGGACGAGGGTGGCCGTCACACGCCGTTCTTCAAGGGTTACCGTCCGCAGTTCTACTTCCGCACGACCGACGTGACCGGCGCCTGCCAGTTGCCGGAAGGCGTGGAAATGGTGATGCCGGGCGACAACGTGAAGATGGTGGTGAGCCTGATCCACCCGATCGCGATGGACGAAGGCCTGCGTTTCGCCATTCGCGAAGGCGGCCGCACCGTCGGCGCCGGCGTCGTGGCCAAGGTCATCAAGTAAGCTGCTCTTATTGAATAGTGCGGCATGGATGCCGGTTTGATCTTTGCCATCAGGGAGGGTGGCTGAAATAAATCGTGAGAAGTCCGGCATGGATGCCGGTTTGATCTTCGCCATCAGGGAGGATGGCTGAAATAAATGGATAACGCCGGAGGGGTGGTGCAGGTGGTTTACTGCTGAACCACTTCCCTGTGGGGAAATTAGCAGGTATACTTCGCAGCTCACTTGTCGATCAAAGCTTCAGCTTTGACCGATCTACCGCGAAATGAGGCGCAGGACGTGCTTCGAGTTCGCGGGCCGGGATGGCCCATCGCAATGGAATATTTCGCAGGTCCTGCCTGCCGACAATGTCTCGTTGCGCGATGCAGATTCTGTCCAGGCGAGCCGCACGTGCTCGCCTGGTCTTTTCGAATTGGGGTCGGGAATATTCACGACTGCCGATGTGGTGCAAAGGGTTGTGCGAGGCGGTGAGAAGCCGTTTCGTTTCACATTACGTTCTTTCGACAACAGGACACGGTTATGGCGAACCAGAAGATTCGGATTCGGCTGAAGGCGTACGATCATCGTCTGATCGACCGCTCTGCCAGCGAGATCGTCGAGACGGCTAAGCGCACGGGTGCCACGGTACTCGGGCCCATCCCGCTTCCGACCAAGATCGAGCGTTACACCATTCTGACGTCGCCGCACGTCGACAAGGATGCACGCGACCAGTACGAGACCCGTACGCACAAGCGTGTGCTCGACATCATCGACCCGAACGACAAAACCGTGGACGCGCTCATGAAGCTTGATCTCGCCGCTGGCGTCGATGTTCAGATCAAGCTCGGTTGAGCGACAGACAGGATACGAAGATGAGTATCGGATTGGTTGGCCGCAAATGCGGCATGAGCCGACTCTTCACTGAAGATGGCCGCTCGATTCCGGTGACGCTGATTGAAGCGACGCCGAATCGTGTGACCCAGTTGAAGACGGACGATAACGATGGCTACAGCGCCGTCCAGGTTTCCGCGGGCAGCAAGCGCGCGAACCTGCTGACGCAGCCGCTGAAAGGTCACTACGCGAAGGCCAAGGTTGAGCCGGGTCGTGGCTTGTGGGAATTCCGCGTGTCTGCCGACGATCTCGGCAAGTACACCGTGGGCAGCGAGATCAAGGCAGACGACGTGTTCACCGTCGGCCAGATCGTCGACGTTGCCGGCGTGTCGAAAGGCAAGGGCTTCCAGGGCACGATCAAGCGCTGGAACTTCAAGATGGGTGACGCCACCCACGGTAACTCGCTGTCGCATCGCGCGCCGGGTTCCATCGGTCAGCGCCAGACCCCGGGTCGCGTGTTTCCGGGCAAGAAGATGTCCGGCCACATGGGTGCGGTCAATCGCACGCAGCAGGGTCTGGAAGTGGTCAAGGTCGACGCCGAGCGTCATCTGATCGCGGTGAAGGGTGCGGTGCCGGGTGCAACCGGTGGCAACGTCATCATCCGCCCGACGACGAAGAGCTGAGGAGAGACGCCATGGAACTCAATGTTATTGGCGCCAAGTCACTCAACGTGTCGGACGAAGTGTTCGGCGGTGAGTACAAGAAGGCCCTGGTTCACCAGGTCGTGATCGCCTATCAGGCGGCCGGCCGTGCCGGTACCCAGTCGCAGCTGTCGCGCGGCGAGATGTCCGGTACCACCAAGAAATTCAAGAAGCAGAAGGGCGGCGGCGCCCGTCACGGTGATTACCGTGCACCGATCTTTGTCGGTGGTGGCCGCACTTTCGCGGCGAAGCCGCGCAGCTACGAGCAGAAGGTCAACCGCAAGGCCTACCGCGTCGCGATTCGTTCGATCTTTTCCGAGCTGGTCCGCCAGGATCGTCTGAAAGTGGTCGAGAGTTTCGATATCGAGACGCCGAAGACCTCCGCGATGGTGGCCAAGCTGGCTCAGCTGGAAGTGTCCGGTCGCGTGCTGCTGGTGTCGGAAGATGCCAACGAGTCCGTATTCCTGGCCGCGCGCAACATTCCCTATATCCACGTGCTGGATGTGATGGGCCTGAACCCGGTCAGCCTGGTCGGTTCCGACCATGTGGTGGTCACGGTTGACGCGGTGAAGAAGATCGAGGAGTGGCTGGCATGAACAACGAACGCATTCTCGATACGCTGCGCGCGCCGCACATCTCCGAGAAGTCGGCGCGTCTCGCCGAGCACAACCAGTACGTATTCGTGGTCGCCCCCGCGGCGACCAAGGCCGATGTCCGCGCTGCCGTGGAGAAGCTGTTCGACGTGAAAGTCGAGCAGGTCAACCTCGTCAACACCAAGGGCAAGGTCAAAGCCTTCCGCCAACGCGCTGGCAGCCGCCAGGGCAAGCGCAAGGCCTATGTGCGTCTTGCCGATGGTCAGACCATCGACGTGTCCGCCAAGGCCTGAGCCAGGAGTTCTGTGAAATGGCATTAATCAACCACAAGCCGACCTCGCCGGGCCGTCGTGACGCGGTAAGCGTTCGCACGGAAGGCCTGTACAAGGGCGCGCCGTTCGCGGCGTTGACCGAGTCGCAGTCCAAGACGGGCGGTCGCAATCATCATGGTCGCATCACCGTGCGTCATCGTGGTGGCGGTCACAAGCAGCAGTACCGCCTCATCGATTTCAAGCGTGACAAGGAAGGTATCGCCGCCCGCGTCGAGCGCATCGAATACGATCCGAACCGCACCGCGCACATCGCGTTGCTGTGCTACGCCGATGGCGAGCGTCGCTACATCATTGCGCCGAAGGGCGTGGCGGTGGACGATCGCCTGGTGTCCGGTCGCGATGCGCCGATCAAGGCTGGCAACTGCCTGCAGCTGCGCAATATCCCGATGGGCAGCACGGTTCATTGCATCGAACTGCGTCCTGGCAAGGGTGCGCAGATCGCCCGCAGCGCCGGCGCCTCGGTGCAGCTGGTCGCTCGCGAATCCGGTTACGCCACGCTGCGCCTGCGCTCCGGCGAGATGCGTCGCGTCTCGGTCGATTGCCGCGCCACCATCGGTGAAGTCGGCAACGGCGAGCACAGCCTGAAGAAGCTGGGCAAGGCCGGTGCCAAGCGCTGGTTGGGTATTCGCCCCACCGTTCGCGGTGTGGTGATGAACCCGGTCGACCATCCGCACGGTGGTGGTGAAGGCAAGACTTCTGGCGGTCGTCATCCGGTCAGCCCGTGGGGCACGCCGGCGAAGGGTTACAAGACCCGTAACAACAAGCGCACGCAGCAGTTCATCGTGCGTCGTCGTACGAAGTAAGGAAACCGACATGCCTCGCTCCCTGAAGAAAGGTCCGTTCGTCGACCTTCACCTCGTAAAGAAGGTGGAAGCTGCGGTTTCCGCCAACAACAAGCGTCCGATCAAGACCTGGTCGCGTCGTTCGATGATCCTGCCGGAAATGGTCGGCTTGACCATTGCCATCCACAACGGCCGCCAGCACGTGCCCGTCCTGATCAACGAGAACATGGTCGGGCACAAGCTCGGCGAGTTCGCGGTGACCCGCACGTTCAAAGGCCATGTCGGCGACAAGAAGGGCAAGTGATGAGCACTGAAGCCAAAGCGATCCTGCGCGGCGCCCGCATTTCGGCGCAAAAGGCACGCCTGGTGGCTGATCTTGTCCGCGGGCTTCCCGTGGGCCGGGCCAGCGACGTGCTCACCTACACCAACAAGAAGGCCGCACACCTTGTCCGCAAGGTGCTGCTGTCGGCCGTCGCCAACGCCGAGAACAATCTCGGTGCCGACGTCGACGAACTGAAAGTGGCCAGCATCTTCGTCGACGAAGGTCCGGCGATGAAGCGCATGTATGCCCGCGCCAAAGGCCGCGGTTCGCGCATTCTCAAGCGCACCAGCCACATCACTGTGGTTGTTGGTAACTGACCGGGGACATAGACGATGGGTCATAAAGTTCATCCCACCGGTATCCGCCTCGGCATTGCCAAGGACTGGAACTCGAAGTGGTTCGCCAACAAGGGCGATTACGCGAAGTATCTCGTGGCCGACATCAAGGTCCGCGACATGCTGAAGAAGAAGCTGGCTGCCGCCGGCATCTCGAAGATCCAGATCGAGCGTCCGGCCAAGACCGCACGCGTGACGATCCACACCGCCCGTCCGGGCGTGGTGATCGGCAAGAAGGGCGAGGATATCGAGAAGCTGCGCAAGGAAGTCAGCGACATGATGGGCGTCCCGACGCACATCAACGTCAACGAAGTGCGCAAGCCCGAGCTGGACGCCCAGCTGGTGGCCGAGTCGATCGCACAGCAGCTCGAGCGCCGCATCATGTTCCGCCGCGCGATGAAGCGCTCGGTCGGCAACGCGATGCGCCTGGGCGCGCTGGGCATCAAGATCAACGTCTCCGGTCGTCTGAATGGTGCCGAGATCGCCCGTTCCGAGTGGAGCCGTGAGGGTCGCGTGCCGCTGCATACCCTGCGTGCCGACATCGACTACGGCACCGCCGAGGCGAAGACCACCTACGGCATCATCGGCATCAAGGTGTGGGTCTACAAGGGCGAGATCTTCGATCTGGCCGCAGCCAGCCAGGAGTCGAAGGACGAGCCGTCGTCGCAGCCGCGCCGCGAAGGTGGCGAAGGTCGTCGTAATGATTCGCGTCGCGAGGCCGGTGACGGCCGCCGCGAGCGGACTGCGAAGTAAGGAGAGTTGCCATGTTGCAACCCAAGCGAACCAAATACCGCAAGCAGTTCAAAGGCCGCAATGACGGTCTGGCACAGTGCTCCAACCTCGTCAGCTTCGGCGAGTACGGCCTGAAGGCGACCACGCATGGCGCGCTCACCGCACGCCAGATCGAGGCGGCCCGCCGTTGCATCACCCGCTTCGTCAAGCGTGGCGGCAAGTTGTGGATCCGTGTGTTCCCCGACAAGCCGATCACCAAGAAGCCGATCGAAGTCCGCATGGGCGCGGGCAAAGGCAGCGTCGAGTTCTGGGTCGCCCCGGTCCAGCCCGGTCGCATGCTGTATGAAATCGAAGGCGTCGACGAGCCGACGGCACGCGAGGCGTTCCGCCTGGCCGCTGCGAAGCTGTCGGTGCAGACCCAATTCGTTTCCCGGGCGGTGATGTGATGGCCAGCAAAGAAACCAAGAACCAGTCGGCCGACGAGCTGAACCAGCATCTGCTGGATCTGCGCAAGGAGCAGTTCAACCTGCGCATGCAGAAAGGCTCCGGCCAGCTCACCCAGCCGCACCAGCTTCGCCGCGTTCGGCGTGACATCGCCCGCACGAAATTCGTGCTCGGCAGCAAGAAGTAAGGGACGGCCGACATGAGCGACAACAAGAAACAGACGCGGACCCTCGAAGGTCGCGTCACCAGCAACAAGATGGACAAGACGGTCACCGTCCTGGTCGAACGCCAGGAGCAGCACTGGCTGCTTGGCAAGACCATCCGCCGGTCGACCAAGCTGCATGCGCAGGACGACATCGGTGCGAATGAGGGCGACCTCGTGCGTATCGCCGAGTGCCGTCCGTTGTCCAAGACCAAACATCACCGCGTGGTTGAGATCATCACGCGCGCCAACGTCTAAGGGAGGGTGCAGCCATGATCCAGATGCAAAGCACGCTATCCGCAGCGGACAACAGCGGCGCCAAGGAAGTGATGTGCATCAAGGTGCTCGGCGGCTCCAAGCGCCGCTATGCCTCGATCGGCGACGTGATCAAGGTCACCGTGAAAGATGCCATTCCCCGCGGCAAGGTGAAGAAAGGCGAGGTGTACAACGCCGTGGTGGTTCGTACCGCCAAGGGTGTGCGTCGTCCCGATGGCTCGCTGATCCGTTTCGACGGTAACGCCGCGGTCCTCCTCAACAACAAGCTCGAGCCGATCGGCACCCGTATTTTCGGACCGGTCACCCGCGAGCTGCGCAGCGAGAAGTTCATGAAGATCGTCTCGCTTGCTCCCGAAGTGCTCTGAGCGGAGTCAAGAAATGAACCGTATCCGCAAGGGTGATCAGGTCCTCGTGATCACCGGCAAGAACAAGGGTCAGCGCGGCGATGTGCTGCGTGTTGCAGACGACCGTGTGTTCGTCTCCAACGTGAATCTGATCAAGCGTCACACCAAGCCGAACCCGCAGGCCAACCAGGCTGGCGGTATCGTCGAGCGTGAAGCCTCGATCCATCTCTCCAATGTACAGCTGTTCAACCCCGCCACGAACAAGGGTGAACGCGTCGGCACCAAAACGCTCTCTGATGGGCGCAAGGTTCGCGTGTTCCGTTCGACTGGCGAGGTCGTGGACGCGTAAGGAACACGATCATGACGCGCCTTGAAAATTTCTACAAAGACCAGGTAGTTGCCAAGCTCACCGAGCAGTTCGGCTACCAGAACGTGATGCAGGTTCCCCGCATCACCAAGATCACGCTGAACATGGGCGTGGGCGAAGCCGCGGGCAACAAGAAGGTGCTCGAGAACGCGGTGGCCGACATGGCCAAGATCGCGGGCCAGAAGCCGATCACGACCAAGGCGCGCGTTTCTGTCGCCTCGTTCAAGATCCGCGACGGCTGGCCGATCGGCTGCAAGGTCACACTGCGCCGTGCGCAGATGTGGGAGTTCCTGGATCGCCTGATCAACATTTCGCTGCCGCGCGTGCGCGACTTCCGTGGTGTATCGGCCAAGGCGTTCGACGGCCGCGGCAACTACAACTTCGGCATCAAGGAACAGATCATCTTCCCCGAGATCGATTTCGATCAGGTCGATGCTCTGCGTGGCATGGATATCTCCATCGCCACCACCGCGCAGACCGATGACGAGGCGAAGGCCTTGTTGACGGCGTTCAGCTTTCCTTTCCGCAACTGATAGGCGTTATCCATGGCCAAGACATCAATGGTGAACCGCGATATCAAGCGGACCAAGCTCGCCCAGAAGTTCGCCGCGAAGCGCGCCGAGCTGAAGGCGATCGTACTGAGCCCCAAGGCCTCCTACGAGGAGAAGATGGAAGCTCAGACCAAGTTGCAGAAACTGCCGCGCGACGCCAGTCCGGTGCGTCAGCGCACCCGCTGCGCGCTGACCGGCCGTCCGCGTGCCGTCTACGCCAAGTTCGGCCTGGGCCGCAACAAGCTGCGCGAGGCGACCATGCGCGGCGACGTTCCGGGTCTGCGCAAGGCCAGCTGGTAATCAACGATTTGCCGTATCGTCCGGTGGGGCAGGGCCTCGTCAGGCGGTTGATCTGACTGCATCGCGGTGCAGTTGTTGGATGCGACTACCGCATCGATATTCGCCAAAACCTGAAAGTGCTGCTATAGTCGGCGGTCTGCGCAACGCAGGCCACCATTCATGGCGGCTCACAATCTGATTGATTTCCGGTTTTATCGGATATCGGTGCACTCTGAAGGATGTTTTCATGAGCATGACTGATCCCATCGCCGATCTGTTCACGCGCGTCCGCAATGCCCAGGCCATGGGCAAGCCGACCGTGCGTATGCCGTCGTCGAAACTGAAGGTGGCAATCGCCGACCTTCTCAAGAACGAGGGCTACATTCTCGACGCCAAGACTTCCGCCGAGGAAGGCAAGCCGGTGCTCGAGATCAAGCTCAAGTATTTCGAGGGCCAGCCGGCCATCGAGCGCATTTCCCGTGTCAGCCGCTCCGGCCTGCGTGTGTATCGCGGCAAGGACGAGCTGCCGAAGGTCCTCGGTGGCCTGGGTATCTCGATCATCTCGACTTCCGCTGGTCTGTTGACCGATGCGCAGGCCCGTGCCAAGGGCCTGGGCGGCGAAGTCATCGGCCAAGTGGCATAAGGAGTCCTGCAATGTCACGTGTAGCCAAGCAACCCATTTCCCTGCCCAAGGGTGTCGAGCTTGCCGTCGGCAGCGACAACCTCTCGGTGAAAGGCCCCAAGGGCACGCTCTCGATTCACCATCTGCCCGGCGTGACGGTCACCGTCGACAACGGCGTGGCCCATGTCACGCTGGCCGATGGCGTCGACGACAAGTTCGGCGGCACCGCGCGCGCGCTGCTCGCCAACATGGTCACCGGTGTGTCCACCGGCTACGAGCGCAAGCTTGAGCTGGTCGGCGTCGGTTACCGTGCTGCCATGCAGGGCAAGTCGTTGAACCTGAGCCTCGGCTTTTCCCATCCGGTGGTGTTCGACGCCCCGGCAGGCATCAGCATCGAGACGCCGACCCAGACCGAAGTGCTGATCAAGGGCACCGACAAGCAGGTCGTGGGTCAGGTTGCCGCCAAGATCCGTGGCTTCCGCCCACCTGAGCCCTACAAGGGCAAGGGTGTGCGTTATGCCGGCGAGAAGATCACCCTGAAGGAAGCAAAGAAGGCGTAACAGTCGATCCGCTTTCGAGGAACATATTGATGAACAAGAACGAAAATCGCCTGCGTCGCGCCAAATCCACGCGCAGTCACATCCGCAAGCTGGCAGTGGCCCGTCTGTCGGTGCACCGCACCGGTCAGCACCTGTACGCACAGGTGTTCGACGCCTCTGGCCAGAACGTCGTGGCTGCGGCTTCGACCGTGCAGAAGTCGGTTGCCGAGGGGCTCAAGGGCACCAAGAACCTGGCCGCCGCGGCCGCCGTAGGCAAGGCCGTGGCCGAGCGTGCGATGGCGGCAGGCGTCGAGTCGGTGGCTTTTGACCGCTCGGGTTTCCGCTATCACGGCCGCATCAAGGCGCTGGCCGAAGCGGCTCGCGAAGCTGGCTTGAAATTCTGAAGTAGCACCCGGGCCAGTTTGGCCCATGGGTGGCCTGGCCACCCGACGCGACAACTACAACTCCAAGCGGCCAAGCCGCAAGCAAAGTCCCGGTTTGCCGGGCACATGGAATAGAACATGTCTTCTAACGATCGTGAAAATTCGGACGGCCTGCTCGAAAAGCTGATTGCCGTCAACCGGGTGGCCAAGACCGTCAAGGGCGGCCGCCAGATGAGCTTCACCGCGCTGACCGTGGTCGGTGATGGCGAGGGCAAGGTCGGCTTCGGTTATGGCAAGGCGCGTGAAGTGCCGGTCGCCATTTCCAAGGCGATGGAGCGTGCGCGTCGGCAGATGGTTGACATCGAGCTGAACAACGGCACGCTGTGGTATGCCATCAAGGCCAACCACGGCGCAGCCCGCGTCTACATGCAGCCGGCTTCCGAAGGTACCGGCGTGATCGCTGGCGGCGCCATGCGTGCCGTGCTGGAAGTGGTTGGCGTGAAGAACGTGCTGGCCAAGGCCGTCGGCTCGCGCAACCCGATCAACCTGGTGCGCGCCACCATCAAGGGTCTGCAGGCGGTTGCCTCGCCCAAGAAGATCGCCGCCAAGCGTGGCAAGACCCTGGAAGAGGTGCTCGGCAATGGCTAAGTCTCAACAAACCGCCGACAAGACCGTGCGCGTGCGCCTGGTCAAGGGCCTGCGCGGCGTGCAGGCACGTCATCGCCTGAGCGTGAAAGCGCTGGGTCTGGGCAAGATCAACGACGTCCGTGAACTGAAGGACAGCCCGCAGGTGCGTGGCCTGATCAACACGGTCTATTACCTGGTCCGGGTCGAGGAGTGAGCATCATGCGTCTGAATACACTTAAGCCGAACGATGGCTCGCACAAGACGCGTCTGCGCGTCGGTCGCGGCATCGGTTCGGGCATGGGCAAGACCGCGGGTCGCGGCCACAAGGGTCAGCACGCCCGTGCCGGTGGCACCCACAAGTACGGTTTCGAGGGCGGCCAGATGCCGCTGCAGCGTCGTCTGCCGAAGGTGGGTTTCCGCTCGAAGATGAAGGCGCAGAGCCAGGAAGTGTTCCTGTATCAGCTGGCCAACCTCAAGGGCGATGTGATCGACGTCGTCGCGCTGCATCAGGCTGGCCTGATCGACAGCCGCGCGAAGAAGGTCAAGGTGGTCCTGAAGGGTGAGATCGGCCGTGCGGTGAAGTTGTCGGGTCTGCTGGCTACGGCCGGCGCCAAGGCGGCCATCGAGGCGGCCGGCGGCAGCGTGGAGTAATCAGGTGGCCGCAGCCAAGGGCAATGCACTGGGCAAACTGGGCAAGCTGACCGAGCTTCGTCAGCGCATCCTGTTTGTGGTGGGCGCGCTGATGGTGTTCCGGCTGGGTTCGTTCATCCCGGTGCCGGGCGTCAACCCGGAAGCGATGACCAGCCTGGTCAACGGCAATGGCCTGATGGACATGTTCAACATGTTCTCGGGTGGTGCGCTGGCGCGGTTTTCGGTGTTCGCGCTCGGCGTGATTCCGTACATCTCGGCGTCGATCGTGTTCCAGATGATGGGCTCGGTGGTTCCCAGCCTGCAGGGCCTGCGCAAGGAAGGCGAGGCCGGCAAGCGCAAGATGACGGCATACACCCGTTACGCGACCGTGGCGCTGGCGGCCTTCCAGTCGTTCGGCATCGCGGTGGCGCTGCAAAATCAAGTCGCCGCGGGCGGTGCTCCGGTGGTGTACACGCCAGGCTTCGGCTTCATCATGTCTTCCGTGGTCGGGTTGACCGCTGGCACGATGTTCCTGATGTGGCTGGGCGAGCAGATGACCGAGCGCGGTATCGGCAACGGTATCTCCCTGCTGATCTTCGCCGGCATCGTGGCGGGCTTGCCCGGGGCGGTGGTGCATACGCTGGGCATGGCGAACAACGGCGAGCTGTCGCTGATCATGCTGCTGATGGTGTTCGGGCTGATTTTGGCCGTGACGGCGTTTGTGGTGTTCATGGAGCGTGCGCAGCGGCGCATCACCGTGAATTACGCGAGGCGCTCGGGTGGCCAGAAGGCCTACCAGAACCAGAGTTCGAACCTGCCGTTGAAGATCAACATGTCGGGCGTGATCCCGCCGATCTTCGCCTCCAGCCTGCTGATGTTCCCGGCGACCGCGGTGAGTTGGTTCAGCACGGGCCACCAGTCGCGCTGGGTGCAGGATCTGACGCAGTCGCTGAGCCCGGGCAATCCGTTGTACGAAATCGTGTTTTCGGTGCTGGTCATCGGTTTTGCATTTTTCTATACCGCCATCGTGTTCAACGCGGATGAGACGGCCGACAACCTGAAGCGTTCGGGTGCCCTGATTCCGGGTATCCGGCCGGGCAAGGCCACGGCCAGCTACATCGACGCGGTAATGACCCGGTTGACCGGTGTCGGCGCGATCTACCTGGTGATGGTCTGCCTGGTGCCGTCGTTCATGCAGCAGGCCTGGCATGTGCCGTTCTATTTTGGCGGCACTTCGCTGCTGATCGTGGTGGTGGTGGTGATGGACTTCACGGCGCAGATCCAGGCGCATCTGGTCAGTCACCAGTACGAAAGTCTGCTCAAGAAAGCCAATCTTCGCCGCAGTTGATGCAGCAAAGGGCTGTTCAAAGTCGGGGAGTGGCGACACCGCGGTGTCGCAGGGCTTTCCAGTTCGGGTAATTCAGGTTAAAATTGCGCGTTTACCGCGCAAGAAACGCATCGGAGAGAGTACATCATGGCGCGCATCGCGGGTGTCAATTTGCCGGTCCAGAAGCATGTCTGGGTCGGTCTGCAGAGCATTTACGGTATCGGCCGCAGCCGGGCCAGGCAAGTCTGCGTGGACGCTGGCGTGGTTCCGACCACCCAGATCAAGTCCCTCAGTGAAGGCGAGGTGGAGAAGATCCGCCACGAGATCGGCAAGTACACCGTCGAGGGCGATCTTCGCCGCGAGGTGGGCATGGCGATCAAGCGCCTGATGGATCTGGGTTGCTACCGTGGCTTGCGCCATCGTCGTGGCCTGCCGGTGCGGGGCCAGCGTACCCGTACCAACGCACGCACCCGCAAGGGCCCGCGTCGCGCGATCAAGAAGTAGTGAACCTGCGCGGTCGCTTCCGATCGCGATAGATATGGAAAGTGGCCATTCGTGGCTGCACCGATTACCAAGAGCCTCAAAAAATTATGGCTAAGCCGGTCAAGACCAAGAAGAAGATCAAGCGCGTTGTCACGGATGCCGTGGCCCACGTGCAGGCCTCCTTCAACAACACCATCGTCACCATCACCGATCGTCAGGGCAATGCCTTGTCGTGGGCCACTGCCGGCGGCGCCGGTTTCCGTGGCTCGCGCAAGTCCACCCCGTTCGCTGCCCAGGTGGCCGCCGAGAAGGCAGGCCGTGCGGCAGGCGATTACGGCGTGAAGACGGTGGAAGTGCGCATCAAGGGCCCGGGCCCGGGCCGCGAGTCGGCGGTGCGTTCGTTGAACGCGCTGGGCTACAAGGTGCTCAACATCATCGATGTCACGCCGATTCCGCATAACGGCTGCCGTCCCCCGAAGAAGCGTCGAGTCTAAGAATTTGTTTTTGCGATCATCCTTGATCGCGAGAATCAAAACCGGCCAACCATGGCCGGACTATTTGGAAAAGAATATGGCCCGTTATCGTGGAGCTACCTGCAAACTCGCCCGTCGCGAGGGTGCAGATCTCAGCCTGAAGAGCCCGGCGCGTGCGCTGGACTCCAAGTGCAAACTGGAAAACAAGCCCGGCCAGCATGGCGCGAACAAGCGCATGCGCATGTCCGACTACGCCGTGCAGCTGCGCGAGAAGCAGAAGGTCAAGCGCATCTACGGTGTGCTTGAGCGCCAGTTCAGCAACTACTACACCAAGGCGACCACCCTCAAGGGCAATACCGGCGAGAACCTGTTGCGCCTGCTCGAGAGCCGCCTGGACAACGTCGTCTATCGCATGGGCTTTGCGGTGACTCGCGCCCAGGCCCGTCAGCTGGTCGCCCACAAGGCGGTGCTGGTGAACGGCAAGAAGGTCAACATCCCGTCGTACCAGGTTCGCCCTGGCGACGCCATCGCGCTGAGCGAGAAGGCCCGCAGCCAGCTGCGCGTGCAGGAAGCGGCGACCGTGTTCGACACCATGGACCTGCGTCCGGTCTGGGTCGAAGTCGACGCCAAGAAGTTTGAAGGTACGTTCAAGTCGGTACCGGATCGCGGTGATCTGCCGTCCGATATCAATGAAGCATTGATCATCGAGCTTTACTCGAAGTAATCAACCGGAGCTCTGCATGGCAGTTTCGTCAACTAGTGTGCTGCGGCCCCGAGGCCTCAGCGTCGAACAGCTCGGAGCCAACCGCGCCAAGGTGGTGGTCGAGCCGCTCGAGCGTGGCTTCGGTCACACCCTGGGCAACGCGCTGCGTCGCGTGCTGCTCTCCTCGATCCCCGGTAGCGCCATCGTCGAGGTCGAGATTGATGGCGTGCTGCACGAGTACACCACCCTGGAAGGCCTGCAGGAGGACGTCATCGAAGTCCTGCTCAACCTGAAGGACGTGGCGATTCGACAGCATTCCGGCGATGAGGTCACCCTGACCTTGTCCAAGAAGGGCAAGGGCGTGGTCACCGCCGGCGACATCGTCGTCGATCATTCGGTCGAGATCGTCAACCCCGAGCACGTGCTGTGCCACCTGACCAAGGACATTGCGCTCAACATGCGTCTGAAGGTGCGTCGCGGCGTCGGCTACCAGCCGGCCAGCGCGCGCCAGCATCCGGATGACGAAGCGCGTCCGATCGGTCGCCTGCAGCTGGATGCGTCGTTTGCACCGGTGCTGCGTGTGGCCTACGAAGTGGATGCGGCTCGTGTCGAGCAGCGCACCAACCTCGACAAGCTGGTGCTGGACATCGAGACCAACGGCACCATCGATGCCGAGGACGCGGTCCGCAAGGCGGCCGAGATCATCAACGACCAGCTGTCGGTGTTCGGCGATTTCTCGCGTCGCGAGAGCGCCACCGACAAGGCGGAGAAGAGCGGTTTCGATCCGTTGCTGCTGCGTCCGATCGACGATCTCGAGCTCACCGTGCGTTCGGCGAACTGCCTGAAGGCCGAGAGCATCTACTACATCGGCGACCTGGTGCAGAAGACCGAGGTCGAGCTGCTGAAGACGCCGAACCTGGGCAAGAAGTCGCTGACCGAGATCAAGGACGTGCTGGGTGGCCGCCAGTTGGCGCTCGGCATGAAACTCGAGAACTGGCCGCCGCCGGGCCTTTCGCACGGCATGCAGCTGGGTTGATGGTTTGTGCGATCGTCCTTGATCGCCATGTAGCAAATTTCCAGCTTGGGCGCGCATTGCGCCCCGGCTGAGCACCAAAGGCGGCCATCCATGGCCGCACTCTCAAAAAAGCCTGTTTCATCGGGCTTCAAAAGCGGATTTCCGCGGGAAGCCGGACATAATCGCCGGCTTTTCATAACAACAGACACAGAGACTTTTGCCATGCGCCACCAAAAATCCGGACGCAAACTCAATCGCACCAGCTCGCATCGCGAAGCCATGTTCAAGAACATGGCGTCTTCGCTGTTCAAGCACGAGCTGATCCGCACCACCCTGCCCAAGGCGAAGGAACTGCGCCGTGTGGCCGAGCCGCTGATCACCCTCGCCAAGACCGACGGTGTGGCGAATCGCCGCCTGGCCTTCTCGCGCCTGCGCGACAAGGAAGCGGTCGGCAAGCTGTTCGTCGAACTGGGTCCGCGCTACAACGAGCGCCCGGGTGGCTACCTGCGAATCCTCAAGTGCGGCTTCCGCCCCGGCGACAATGCGCCGATGGCCTATGTCGAGCTGGTGGGACGTCCCCAGGTCGAGGCGGTCGACGCCGAATAAGGCGCCTGAATACATCGATGGGCGAGTCGTCCAATAAAAACCCGGCCGGGCAACCTGCCGGGTTTTTGCTTGTCTGGGAGTCGCATCGTGCGGCCGCGCGCGAGGTTCATTCGCGAGCCTGCTGACAGCGCGGCCGCGAACAGGTAATGTCGTCTTTCCGCAACGCAGCAAATATCATGAATCCATTCCGCTGGTCCTACCGTGTCAGTTTCCTCGCGGGCTTCCTGGCCTGTGCCGGCCTGCTGGGTTTCGCGCTTTACGCGGAATACTACCTGCACATGTTTCCGTGTCCCTTGTGCATCTTCCAGCGGGTCGGCTTCATCGTGATGGGGGCGTTCTTCCTGCTCGGTGCCTTGCATGCGCCACGCGGCGGCGCGCGCTGGGTCTACGCGGCGGGCGTGTGGCTGGGGGCGGCGTTCGGCATCGTGGTGGCAGCGCGCCATCTTTGGATCCAGTCGTTGCCTGCCGACCAGATTCCGTCCTGCGGGCCGCCACTGGACTACATGTTCAGCGCGTTCCCGTTTGCGCAGGTGCTCAAGCTGGTCTTCACGGGGTCCGGCGAGTGCGCCACGGTCGCGCCGATCCTGGGCCTGCCGATGCCGGCATGGACCCTGATCTGGTTCATCGTGCTCGCCGGCCTCACCGTTCTGGCTGTTCGTCGAGGGTCGCGGGGCAAATGAGTCCTTCCAGCATGTCGGAAGCCGGTGATGTCCCTGCGGAGTCGTCTGCGCGCTGGGCCCCCGATTCATGGCAGCAACGCCAGGCCCTGCAGCAACCGAGCTATGACGATCCGGACGAGTTGGCCCGTGCCGGCACCCATCTCGCCCAGTTGCCGCCGCTGGTCACGTCGTGGGAGGTGCTGGCGCTGAAGCAGGCGATTGCCGAAGCACAGGACGGCAAGCGCTTCCTGTTGCAGGGTGGCGATTGCGCGGAGAGTTTCGCCGACTGCACCAGCCCGGTGATTTCCAATCGCCTGAAGGTGCTGCTGCAGATGAGCCTGGTGCTGGTGCACGGGCTGAAGAAGCCGGTACTTCGCGTAGGCCGCTTCGCCGGGCAATACGCCAAGCCTCGTTCGGCGGACAGCGAGACCCGCGACGGCGTGACCTTGCCCAGCTTTCGCGGTGACGTGGTCAATGGTCAGGAGTTCACCGCCGCGGCGCGGCGTCCCGATCCGCAGCGTCTGATCCAGGCGCATGCGCACTCCGCCCTCACCATGAATTTCGTGCGTGCCCTGATCGATGGCGGGTTCGCCGATCTGCACCATCCCGAGTACTGGAACCTGGCCTGGGTGGAACACTCGCCGCTGGCGGCCGAGTACCGCAAGATGGTTGCGGGCATTGGCGATTCGCTGCGCTTCATGGAAACCCTGGCCGGCCCGATCGCGGGCTTTTCCAAGGTGGATTTCTTCACCTCGCACGAAGCATTGCTGCTGCATTACGAGCAGGCGTTGACCCGACAGGTGCCGCGTCATCCGGGCTGGTTCAACCTGTCCACCCACTTTCCGTGGATTGGCATGCGCACGGCCGCGCTGGACGGTGCGCATGTGGAGTACTTCCGCGGCATCCGCAATCCGATCGCAGTGAAGGTAGGGCCCTCGGTGACGCCGGCGCAGTTGCTGCCGTTGATTGATGCGCTGAATCTGGACGACGAGCCGGGTCGGCTGACCCTGATCCATCGCATGGGCAACGCGAAGATCGCGACCGCCTTGCCTCTGCTGCTGGAGGCGGTGAAGCGCGCGGGGCGCCGTGTGCTGTGGGTGGCCGATCCGATGCACGGCAATACCGAAAGCACCTCGAACGGGCACAAGACGCGGCGCTTCGACAATATTCGCGGTGAGCTGGAGCAGGCCTTCGACATCCATGCCGCCGCCGGCACCCGGCTCGGCGGCGTGCATCTGGAGCTGACCGGCGAGGATGTGACAGAGTGCATGGGCGGTGCGCGGGGGCTGAGCGAGGGCGACCTGGATCGCGCGTACAAGTCGATGGTCGATCCGCGGCTGAATTACGAGCAGTCGCTGGAGCTCGCCATGCTGATCGTGCGCAAATCGGTGGGCGGCGCAACAGTAGCCGGGACGAATAGCGAATAGCGAGGGGGCAGGTCCGGCCCTGGCGCGTCCGCCGTTTTGGTGCCCTCGCTACTTGCCCATCTTCTCTGCGGTTCCACCTACCGTGTCGAGGAATCGCGGTGGTTGTCGGCGACGATGGCCGGGACCGAAAGCAGTGCGGTGACGAGTGCGGCAAGACAGAAGGCTGGACGGCTCACGGTAACCCCCGGTTCGACGAATGCGGCATGTTGTCGCGATATCCCGGCTTGGCGCCATGGCTGGCCGATCGCGGTTGCCGCACGCGCCTATAATCGACCGATGAACACGAACGCCAGCCTGCGCCTTGCCCAGCCGCTCGGTGCCGCGGCCCTGCTTGTGGTCGCCATGCTGTTCGGCGCCGCCAGCCATGCCGCCGATGCACCGCCAACACACCCAACACCTCCGGACACCTTGCAGCAGCGCATCGCCGCCTGCACCACCTGCCATGGCGTGCACGGCGAAGGCACGCCGGGCAGCGGTTATTTTCCGCGCCTGGCCGGCAAGCCGGCCGCTTACCTGGCGCGGCAGATGCAGGATTTCCAGAACGGCCTGCGTAAGTACGCGCCGATGGAATACACCGTGCGCCAGCTGAGCCCGGCGTACATGCAGGAGATCGCCGAATATTTTTCCGCGCAGCAGGTGCCGTACAGCCGCTCGCCGGTGCCGGCGGTTTCCGCGGCGACCCTGCAACGTGGCGATCAGCTGGTCAGCAAGGGCGATCCCGCGCGCAAGATTCCCGCCTGTGCCAGCTGCCATGGCAGCCAGCTCACCGGCGTGGAGCCATCCACACCCGGACTGGTCGGCCTGCCGTACGACTATCTCAGCGCGCAGCTGGGTTCCTGGCGCACGCACACTCGCGCCACGGTGGCGCCCGACTGCATGGCCGTCGTGGCCGATCGGCTGAGTGATTCGGATATCACCGCGGTGGCCGCGTCGCTGGCCAGTCGCCAGTTGCCGGCCGATACGCATGCGCAGCCGGCCGGTTCGGTGAAGCCGCCGTTGCCGTGCGGCGTGCTGGGCGCAACCGGAGACCGCACATGAAATGGCTGCTTCGACTGTTGCTGCTGATCGTGCTGCTGGTCGTCGCGCTGCTGGGCTGGCTGTTTTTCGGCGGCAGTCATCGACCAACCTCGCCGGCGATGAGCAAGGTGACTGCGGCGACCCTGCATGATCCCGCCTTGATCGCACGCGGCGAGTACCTGGCCACGCTCGGCGATTGCGCCGGCTGCCACACCGCACAAGGCGGTGCACGTTACGCCGGTGGCCGCTCGCTGACGACACCGTTCGGCAATATCCCGGTGCCGAACATCACGCCGGATCGCGAAACCGGTCTGGGCGACTGGAGCTTCGAGGACTTCTGGCAGGCATTGCATGTCGGCAAGGGTCGGCGCGGCGAACTGCTGTATCCGGCGTTCTCGTACACCTCGTACACCAAGGTGACGCATGACGATGCGCTGGCGATGTTCGCCTACCTGCAATCGCTGCCGCCGGTGCACCAGCCGGCGCCATCGCCGGCGCTGGATTTTCCGTACAGCGTGCGCAACAGCCTGACCGCCTGGCGTGCACTGTATTTCAGGGAAGGCGTGTTCAAGCCCGATCCGGCGCAGTCGCCGCAATGGAATCGCGGCGCCTATCTGGTGCAGGGCCTGGGCCACTGCAATGAATGCCACGCGGCGCGCGATTCGCTCGGTGGTACCTCCGGCCATCAGCATCTGACCGGCGGCCAGATTCCGATGCAGAACTGGTACGCGCCGGACTTGAGCACGCAGCAGAACGGCGGCTTGCAGGGCTGGAGCGCACAGGACATCGTCGACCTGCTGAAAACCGGGCAGTCGGCAAAAGGCGTGGCGTTCGGCCCGATGGCCGACGTAGTCGCGACCAGCACCCAGCACATGAGTGACGACGACCTGCAGGCGGTTGCCACCTATCTGCAGTCATTGCCGCCGCGCACGCCGCCGGTGCAAGAACCGCGGCTGTTCAATGCCAAGGCGATCGTGCAGCAAGGCGAGAAGATCTACACGCAGCACTGTGCGGATTGTCATGGCAAGGACGGCCGCGGCGTCGCCGGCGTGTATCCGCCGCTCGACGGCAACTCCTCGGTGACCGAGCCGAGCGGCCTCAACGCGACCCGGATGGTTTTGCTGGGAGGTTTTGCGCCGGTGACCGCGGCCAACCCGCGACCGTATTCGATGCCGCCATTCGCCCAGCAGCTGAGCGACAGCGAGGTGTCGGCCGTGGTCAGCTACATGCGCCGCTCGTGGACAAACAACGCGTCGGTGGTGCGGCCTGAAGACGTCAGCAAATATCGGCATACGCCGATCGACTGAGTCCCGCTCGCGAACCGCTACGCTGCGTGGTAAAGCTTGCCCAGCGCCAGCCACGGCTTGAGATCCCAATGTCCGCGCGCCTGCCCCGAAGGCGACGGCAGCACGTACAGTCGCGTGCTGCCGATGGTTTCATTTTGCAGGCCATAGCTGACGGCATGACCGAGTGCGGCACGCGCCGCGTTCTTGCTGGTGAACGCGAGCAGGCGTGGTTGATGGCGTTCGATCTTGGCGATCAGCGCAGGCACGTCGAACGCATCGCGCGGCAGTTCGTTGTCGTTACCGCTGTGGCGCTTGGCCAGATCGGTGAGGCCGATGCCGTAGTCGGGCAGTTGCGGGAATTCCGCTGGAGCCAGCTGACGCGGGGTCAGTCCGGCCTCGAACAGTGCGCGCCAGAACAGGTTGCCGGGATGGGCGTAATAGGCGCGCTCGGCGGCCGAGCGTTTGCCGGCGGCGGTGCCGCAGAACACCAGTTTGAGGTCGGGCTGCAGCACATCGGGCAGGATGTGGTTGTCAGCTTTTCGCGGCATGCTCGTCCAGCCGGCTGTTATCCAGCAGGAAATCGGTGAACTGGAAGCGCCCGTCGCGCAACACCGATTCGCCGCGACGCAGCTTGAGCGGCTGGCGGAACAGCGGGCCGGCGTAGCTCAGCGTGTGGAATTCGCCGCGCTCGCCGCACGGGTCGATGCCTGCCGGCAGCGTGTCGAGCAGGGCGGCATCGTAGGCGCGGCCGCAATAGCTGGCGTCGAGCTGCTGGGTATCCACGCAGCACAGCATCGCGCGATGGCCTTCGCTGACGAAGCGCCGCGACAGTGCGGCGGTGTCTTCGCCCCATAGCGGAAATACCGCGCGCCAGTTCTCGCGGCCAAGCTGGCGCACGCGGTAGTCGCGCACGTCCTCCAGGAACAGGTCGCCGAAGGCGCAATGGCGGATGCCGGGCCAGCGCATGCGCGCCTCGACCAGCCCCTGCGCGTGGGCCTGCTCGTAGGCTTCGTTGCTGCCGGGCCAGTCCAGCGTGACTTCGACCAGCGGCAGGCCCAGCGCGGCGGTCTGCGCCAGCAGCACCTCGCGTTGCACGCCATGCATCGCCACGCGCTGGTAGTTGCGATTGACCGTGGTGAGCAGGCCGACGACCTGCCACTGCGGATCGGCGAGCAGGCGCTGCAGCGCCAGCAGGCAGTCTTTGCCGCCGCTCCAGGCCAGCAATATCGGAGTGGTCATGCGTGCCTGGCTCCATGGTGGGTGGCAGGTCGTCACGGCGCCGGTCGCCCGATCCCTCCCGCGCACGGCGACGGCACTGAAAACGGGCGTATTTTGCAATACTGGCAGGTCCGGGTCGATTTTCGGGTGCCGTTCATCGACAGGTTGCATGGGCAGCCGCTATAAAGATCGCCAGCCTTGGGGAGTATGTGGTGAGTGAAGAAATACTGATCAACGTGACGCCACGCGAAACCAGGGTCGCCGTGGTCGAGAACGGCATGCTGCAGGAGGTGCACGTCGAGCGGGCTTCCCGCCGCGGCTATGTCGGCAACATCTACAAAGGCCGGGTGCAGCGGGTGATGCCCGGCATGCAGGCGGTGTTCGTCGAGATCGGGCTGGAGCGCGCGGCGTTCCTGCATGCCTCGGACATCGTGCGCCCGCCGATCCCGGCTGCGGATGGCCAGGAGGCGAACGGCAACGGCCATGTGCCCTCGATCAGCGAACTGGTGCACGAAGGCCAGGAGATCGTGGTGCAAGTGGTCAAGGACCCGATCAGCACCAAGGGCGCGCGGCTGTCGGCGCACCTGTCGATCCCCTCGCGTTACCTGGTGCTGCTGCCATATGCGCATACGCTGGGCATTTCCGCCCGGATCGAGGACGAGGTCGAGCGCCAGCGGCTGCGTGACGTGCTCGGCCCGCTGGTCGGCGAGACCCCGCTGGGTTACATCGTGCGCACCAACGCCGAAGGCCAGAGCGCCGTGGCGCTGGCGTTCGACGTGGCCTACCTCGGCAAGGTGTGGCGGGTGGTGCAGGAAAACATCGCCAAGGCGAAAGTCGGCGAGCGCGTGTACGAGGAACTGTCGCTGCCGTTGCGCAGCCTGCGCGACATGCTCAACGACGACATCGAAAAGGTGCGGGTGGATTCGCGCGATACCTTCGAGAAAGTGACCAAGTTCGTGCACAAGTTCATGCCGCAGCTGGATGATCGCATCGAGCACTACGACGGCGAGCGGCCGGTTTTCGACCTGTATGGCGTCGAGGACGAGATGCAGCGTGCGTTGAAAAAGGACGTGCCGCTGAAGTCGGGTGGTTACCTGATCGTCGACCAGACCGAGGCGATGACCACGATCGACGTCAACACCGGCGCGTATCTCGGTTCGCGCAACCTGGAGGAGACGGTCTACCGCACCAACCTGGAGGCGGCACAGGCCGCCGCGCGCCAGCTGCGCCTGCGCAACCTGGGCGGCATCATCATCATCGACTTCATCGACATGAACGACGAGGAGCACAAGCGGCAGGTGCTGCGCATGCTGGGCAAGGGTCTGGCGCGCGACCACGCCAAGACCACCGTGTACCCGATGTCGGCACTGGGCCTGGTCGAGATGACGCGCAAGCGCACCACCGAAAGCCTGGCCCGCCAGTTGTGCGAACCCTGTCCCGCCTGCAACGGCCGCGGCGTGCTGAAGACCGCCGAAACGGTGACTTACGAAATTTTCCGGGAGATCACCCGCGCCGTGCGCCAGTTCAACGCCGAGAAGCTGCTGGTGATGGCCAATCCGGGGGTGGTCAACCGGATCCTGGAGGAAGAATCCAGCGCGGTCGCCGAACTGGAAGAGTTCATCTCCAAGAGCATACGCTTCCAGGCGGAAGAGCATTATTCGCAGGAACAGTTCGATGTCGTCTTGTTGTAAGTCCGCTCCGGATCGGCGCGCGTGAACATGTTGTGGCGGCGACGATTGCACGGCTGTGGCCGTGGCCTGGGCTGGACGGCGGGCGTGCTGGTGATCCTCTTTGCCGTGCTGGCGGCGCTGGCGCAATTGCTGCTGCCGCTGCTGGCGCGGCACCCGGCGTGGGTGGCCGAGCAGCTCAGCGAGCGCCTGCAGCGCCCGGTCAGCTTCGCGTCGATGGAGGGCCGCTGGACCGCATCCGGTCCGGAGTTCGTCATGCATGGCGTGGTCGTCGGCCCGGCGGCCGGGGAGCGCGGCGCCGTCCTGCGCTTGCCGGAATCCCGCCTGCGGCTGGATCTCGGCGGCTGGCTGCTGCCATCGCGGCATCTGTTCAACGTGTACGCGCGGGGCCTGCAACTGGATTTGCTGCATGACGCGGCCGGTTGGCATGTCAACGGCATCGGTGTGTCGGGTGGTGCGGATCGACAGCCCTTGTCGCTGGGTCGATGGTCGATCGATCTCTGGCTTGATGACCTGCGCGTGGAGGTGACGGATGCGACGCTAGGCAAGCGCTATGCGCTGGTGGCGCGGGAGTTGCGCCTGAGCCACCAGGGTAACCAGATCCGCTTCGGTGGCACCCTGCGGCGTGAGGGCGTGAGTGCCGCAAGCGTGCATGCGGTCGGCCGCTTTCGCGAGGACGGGCGTGCCGGGCAGGTCTGGTTCAGCGTCGATGCCGCCGAGCTCAAGTCGTTGCTGGAGGGCATCGACATGGCCGGCTACCGGATCGACGGTGGCGCGGGCCGCATGAGCGCCTGGCTCGACTGGCGCCACGGGAAGCTGGTCAGCAGCCTGGTGCGTTTCGACCTGGATACGCTTGCCGCAAGCGCCGTCGGGGGTGGCACCGCCCGCGTGGCATCGCTGCACGGTCTTGCCGGCGTGCGGCAACTGGACGACGGCTACGAGCTGCGCTGGGGCGGTGATGACGGCGGCGCCGCCGTGCTGGACTTGCGACAACCCGGCACCCCCCGGCTCGGCGTGGATGCCGTCGCGCGCAAGCTGCAGCTCGCGCCGCTGCTGCCCTGGCTGGCTTTGAAGCCGGATCTGGCGCCGTCGCTGGCGCGCTGGCTGGGCAGTGGCCATCCGCGTGGCGAACTCGATCGTGTCGGGTTGCACTGGACCCGCGCGGGAGGGCTGCGCGAGCTGGTGCTGCAATTCGACGGGCTGGGCATCGATCCGGTCGACAAGCTGCCGGGCGTAAGCGACCTGCAGGGGGAGTTGCGCGGCGATGCCGAGGCGTTTTCGCTGGAGCTGCCGGAGCAGGCCGCTGCACTGCAGTTTCCACGCGTGTTCCGGCAACCGTTCGTGCTGTCGAAGCTGGCCGGGACGCTGGCGTTCTGGTCGCAGGATGGCGATTGGCACATCGGTACCGACACGCTGGATTTCGTCGGCGCCGGCTATGCGGGCAGCGCCCGCGGAGAAGCGGTGCTGCCGGCGCAGGGCGGCGCGCCTTCGCTTGATCTTTACGCCACGCTGGATCACGCCGATGTATCTGCCGCGAAACTGTTCTGGCCGGTCAACGTGATGCCACCGGCCACCGTCGCGTGGCTGGATCGGGCGCTGGTGGCGGGTCAGCTCGGGCAGGCGCAGGTGCTGGTGCATGGCGACCTGGCGGATTGGCCGTTCCATCACAACGAGGGGCGTTTCGAGGCGCGTGCGCAGATCAGCGGCCTGACCCTCGACTACGGCAGCGCCTGGCCTCGCGCCGAAGGCGTCGATGCCGTGGCCAGCTTCGTCAACAGCGGCATGCTGGTGGAAACCAGCGCGGGCCACGCGCTGGGGGTGAAGGCGGATCGCGCAGTGGCATTGATCCCAGACTTCGGTCAGGGCCTGCTCGACCTCAACGTGCACGGCAGCGGCAGCGGCGCGAGCCTGCTGGAGTTCGCCCGCAAGAGCCCGATTGCCAACCGTGTGTCCGATACACTGGCCAAGCTCAACCTGGGCGGGCGTGGCACGTTCGGTTTTCACCTGAGCCTGCCGCTGGCGAGGGTCGAGGATGCACAACTCGATGGCACCGCGCAGCTCAGCGATGCCAGCCTCACCGCCCCGGACTGGAAGCTGGACCTGGAAAAACTCAACGGACCGCTGAGTTTCGACCTGCATGGCCTGCAGGCCGGCCCGATGGACACCGTGTTCCACGGTCAGCCGTCCCGCCTGCAACTGGCGATCGCCGGCGCCAACCCCGATCCGGCCACGGTGTTGTCGGCGAACCTGCAGGGCAACTACCAGGTGGCGGAGCTGGTGCAGGACTATTCTTCGCTCAACTGGCTGGGTGCGCTTGCGCAGGGGCGCAGCGAGTTCAACATCGGTTTCACCCTCGCGCACGCGTCGGGCAGCGATGCATTGGCGCAGGCGCTGAGCGTCGACTCGTCGCTCGACGGCATTGCCTTGCAACTGCCGGCGCCGCTGGACAAGCCTGCCGCGGGCAGCCTGCCGCTGCACCTCACGATGAGCTTGCCGATCGACGGCAGCGATGTGCAACTGAGCTTGGGCCAGGTGCTGCGCGGTCATCTGAGGCTCGCCAACGGCACGGGGCAACCGCTGGCAGGAACCTTGGCCCTGGGTGACCAGATGCCGCAGGTGCTGCCGCCGCGTGACCTGCGCATTCGCGGCCACGCCGCCACGCTGGACATCACCGGCTGGGTGCGGCAGGTGGCGGCCGGCGCGGGTGGCGATGGCCCGGGCCTGGAGAGCCTCGATGTCAGCACCGACCGGGCCGGCTGGTTCGGCAGTCCGCTTGGGCCGCTGGCGCTGCGCGCCACGCCGCAAGCGGGCGTGTTGAGCGTGGACGTGAAGGGCACGGCGATGGAGGGCAACTTCAACGTGCCTACCCAGCAACTGGACAAGCGTGGCGTCACGGCGCGCCTGCAGCGCCTGTACTGGCCGAAGGGCGTGACTGCGCAACAGGCAAAGCGCGGCACCGGCCAGACGGCTGGCCAGTCTGCCGCTGCGGTCGATGCGGCAACGCCAGCGCCCGACCCGGCGAATACGGGAATCAATCCCGCGGCGCTGCCGCCGTTCCACCTGTGGATAGGCGACCTGCGGCTGGGCGATGCCAGGCTCGGGGAGGCTCGGCTGGAAACCTGGCCGACCCCGAACGGCATGCACATCGAGCAGTTGCGGGCGTTGTCCAGGCAGGTACAGGTCACCGCCAGCGGCGACTGGAATGGCACGCCCAGCGACAGCCACACGCACATGCGGATCAATTTTTCGGCCGAGGACCTCGGCGCGATGCTGGGGGCGTTCGGCTACGACGGCCTGGTCCAGGGCGGCAAGACCAGCGATCAGCTCGATGCCACCTGGCCGGGCAGTCCCAGTGCGGTGTCGCTGGCCACCATGGATGGCAACTTGAGCATTCATGTCAGCGACGGCCGCATCCCCGAGGCCAGCTCGCCCGGGGTGGGTCGCTTGCTCGGCCTGGTTTCGCTGGCCGAGTTGCCACGTCGACTCACCCTGGATTTCGGCGACGTGTTCGGCAAGGGCCTGGGTTTCGATTCGATCAGCGGTGATTTCCGGCTGGCCCATGGCGATGCCAGCACCAGCAACCTGGTGATCGATGGTCCCGCCGCGAACATCACCGTCACCGGCCGCACCGGCCTGCGCGCCAGGGATTACGACCAGGAGATGCGGGTGGTACCGCATGTCGGCAACAGTCTGCCGATCGTGGGTGCGGTTGTCGGCGGCCCGATCGGAGCGGCGGCCGGCTTCGCGGTGCAGGGGTTGCTCGGCAGGGGCCTGAACAAGGCTGCCAGCGCGCGTTACCGCATCACCGGCAGTTGGGATGATCCGAAGATCACCTTGATCGAAAAGCACGGTGCCGTGGCGCCCCCGATTCCTCCCTTGCTCGCTCCGGCCGCGCCCGGCAGCGTAACGCCGCCGGCGTCGAGCCTGCTGCTGACACCGGCGACCAGTGTGGTGGCGCCGGCAACCAGCTCCACGCAACCTTGATTCCGCCATGGGTGTACCGGATCTGCAGCGTGCCGCTTTAATGTGGCCGGCTGTGGCCCCATGTGGGACAGTTGCGGATTGTGTAGAGAAAAGCCGAGCCCATGGATTCCCTGATTTCCCTTGCCGAAAGCAAGCTGTTGTCTCCCGGCGGCATCGCCACCGGCGACCTCGACCGCGTGTTCGCCCAGCTGATGGGGCCGTCGATCGACGCCGCTGACCTGTACTTCCAGCATTCGCGCAGTGAGTCGTGGACGCTGGAGGAGGGCATCGTCAAGGACGGCAGTCACTCGATCGAGCAGGGCGTGGGCGTGCGCGCGATCTCGGGCGAGAAGACCGGCTTCGCCTATTCCGACGAGATCGTGCTGCCGCAGCTGCTGGAGGCGTCGAAGGCCGCGCGCGCGATCGCCCACGACGGCAACGGCGCCGGCAAGCCGCTGGCGCTGCACAACGCCCGTTCGTTGTATCCGGCGATCGACCCGGTCGAGAGCCTGCCCAATCCCGACAAGATCGCGCTGCTGCGCGAAGTCGACGCGTATGCCCGCTCGCGCGACCCGCGCATCAAGCAGGTCATCGTCAGCCTCGCCGCGACCATGGACACCATCCTGATCGCCGCCTCCGACGGCACGCTGGCCGCCGACGTGCGCCCGCTGGTGCGCATGAACGTGCAGGTGATCGCCGAAGCGAACGGCCGCCGCGAACAGGGTTATTCCGGCGGCGGTGGCCGCTACGGCTATCGCGAACTGATCGAGAACGGCCGCGCGCTCGGGTTCGCCGACGAGGCGGTGCGCCAGGCCCTGGTCAACCTCGATTCGGTCGACGCTCCCGCTGGCCAGATGACGGTGGTGCTCGGCCCGGGCTGGCCCGGCGTGCTGCTGCACGAGGCGATCGGCCACGGGCTGGAAGGCGACTTCAACCGCAAGGGCAGTTCCGCCTTCGCCGGCCGCATCGGTCAGCGCGTGGCGGCGAAGGGCGTCACCATCGTCGACGACGGCACGCTGGCCGGTCGCCGCGGCTCGCTCAGCATCGACGACGAAGGCACGCCCACCGAATGCACCACCCTGATCGAGGACGGCATCCTCAAGGGCTACATGCATGACAAGCTCAACGCCCGCCTGATGGGCATGGCGCCCACCGGCAATGGGCGCCGCGAATCGTTCACCGCGCTGCCGATGCCGCGCATGACCAATACCTACATGCTGGCCGGCTCGCACGATCCGGCCGAGATCATCCGCTCGGTGAAGAAGGGCTTGTATGCGCCGAACTTCGGCGGCGGCCAGGTCGACATCACCAACGGCAAGTTCACCTTCTCAGCCTCCGAGGCGTATCTGATCGAAGACGGGAAAATCACCCGGCCGGTGAAGGGTGCCACCCTGATCGGTTCCGGCCCCGAGGTGCTCACCCGTGTCTCGATGATCGGCAACGACCTGGCACTGGACGAGGGTGTCGGCGTCTGCGGCAAGGACGGCCAGAGCGTGCCTGTGGGTGTGGGTCAGCCGACGCTGAAGATTGATTCGATGACCGTGGGCGGGACGGCATCGTGATCTCCGGTGGAACCCTCCTCGACGACACGCCCGCCCGGCCCTGATCCGAACCGGAAAACTGGCGTACCATCCGGATTCGTCCCGCTCGGCGGACAACACGGAATTTCGGCATGCCTCCTGCTGCACGCGCTACCGACATGCATGTATGTCCGATGGTCACCGGCATCGTGCCCCACGTCGGCGGTCCGATCCTGCCGCCGGGGGCGCCGACGGTATTGATCGGGGGCTTGCCGGCGGCAAGGGTGAGCGACATGGCCACTTGTGTGGGTCCGCCCGACGTGATCGCCATGGGTTCGTTCAAGGTGCTGATTGGCGGATTGCCCGCGGCACGGATGGGTGACCTCACCGCCCACGGTGGGACCATCGTGCTTGGCTGTCCCACGGTCATCATCAACTAGCCGGTGCCTGGAGCCGCGGACTCCGTGCCAGCGGTGACGCGATATGCCGATTGGCTGGAGTCCTCGGCAGGAGTCTGTCGCGGGCGCATCGAACGACGACGGGGGTCGACTTGAAGCGTGCTCCGCCCGCTCGAAGCAGGCGCAAGCATCATGCGGACGCGCTCGCCCAGGGTGTTGCGGTCATGCTGGGCGAAGCAATCGCCGCGCATCGGGCCGATCAGCTGGATGTCGCCGAGGTGCTCTACCGCAAGGTGCTGCAGCGCCAGGCCGGACAACCGGACGCGCTGCATTTCCTCGGCGTGTTGTGCCACCAGCGCAACCGCAGCGAGGAAGGCATCCGGTTGATCCGCATGGCACTGCGTGCGGTGCCGCTGCATGCCGACGCGCACAACAACCTCGGCAACATACACAAGGAGTGCGATCAACTGACTGAGGCCGAGGCCTGTTATCGCAGCGCGCTGGTCTGCCAGGCGCAGCATCATGATGCGCTGAGCAACCTGGCCCTGGTGCTCGACGTGCAGGGGCGCGAGGATGAGGCTCTCGAGGCCTACGCCCGTCTGCTGGCGCAGGCGCCGCAGCTCGGGCGTGCGCACTACCTGATGGGGATGTTCCGCTGCAGACACGTGCACGACACCGGCGACGTGGAACAGGCGGTGGAGTGCTTCAGGAACGCCGTCCTGCATGACGATGCGGATGTGCGTGCACGCGAAGAACTGGGCGTGGCGCTGTACATGCTGGGTCGCAGCGAGGAGGCGGTCGCGGTTTATCGCGAATGGCTCGTGCGTGAGCCGGACAATCCGGTGCCGCGTCACCTGTTCGCCGCCTGCGGCGGCGAGGCGCCACCAGTGCAGGCGGACGAGGCATACGTGCGCAATGTGTTCGACTCCTTTGCCGCGAGTTTCGACGAGCAACTGCTGAAGAACCTGGATTATCGTGCGCCGCAGATCCTCGTCGCGGCATTGGTTGCCAAGCTCGGCGCGCCACAGGCCATGCTCGACGTGCTGGATGCCGGCTGCGGGACAGGCCTGTGCGGCCCGTTGATCAGGCCCCATGCGCGGCGCCTGGTGGGCGTGGACCTGTCCGGGGGCATGCTGGCGCAGGCAGGCCTGCGCGGTGGCTACGACGAACTGGTAGAGGCCGAGCTGGCTGCCTGGCTGCGGGCGGGCTCGTCGGCTTGGGACATCGTGCTGTCCGCCGATACGCTGATCTACTTCGGCGAACTGGTGCCGGTGCTGTCGGCGACGCATGCGGCGCTGCGGCCCGGCGGCTGGCTGGCGTTCACGCTGGAGGCGCTTGTCGGTGAGAGCGATCGTGTCGAGCTGGCCGCCAGCGGGCGCTATCGGCACAGCCGCGCCTGCATCGAGCGCGCGCTGGAGGCGGCGGGCTTTCGGGAGTCGGTCATCGTCGGGGAATCCCTGCGCAAGGAACTGGGCACGCAGGTCGCCGGCTGGGTGGTGCTGGCACGCAAGAGCGGGGTGTGAAGCGGCTGGGACCTTGGCTGGCACCGCATGCGCGAATGGACTCCCGAAACAGGCGAGACGTATGATAGTCGGACTGGTTTCGCAGCGCGCGCTGCCGGAACCGCTGGGGGAGAACGGACATGCCGAATCAATTGACACTGAAGTCAGACCTCGGTGACAAGCTTCAGGCTGCCAGCTTGTCGGGCAGCGAGCAGCTGGGACAACTGTTCTCCTACCACCTCAGGCTGTTGAGCAACCAGAGCGATCTTTCCCTGTTGCCCCTGCTCGGCAGTTCGATGACGGCGACCTTCGACACCGACGGCTACAAACGGCACTTCAACGGCATGGTTTCGGAGATTTCGCAGACCGGGTTCGAGAGCTTCTCGGAGAAGCGCCAGGCCGAGTATGCGGTGACCCTGGTGCCGAAGGCGTGGCTGCTGTTGCACAAGGTGGATTGCCGCATCTACCTCAAGATGTCGGTGCCGGCCATCGTCAAGAGCGTGCTGGCGGATATCGGCTACGGCGACGTCAGGCTGAGTCTCAGCGGCAAGTACGACGAGCGCGAGTACTGCGTGCAGTACCGCGAGAACTGTTTGAATTTCATCAGCCGGTTGATGGAGCAGGAAGGCATCTACTATTTCTTCCAGCATGGCGACGGCGTGCACACGATGGTGCTGGCCGATTCGCTCGGCGCGCACGCGGCCACCGGGGGTTACGCCGAGCTTCCGTACCGGCCGCAGACCGGCAACAACAAGGCGACGACGGACGCGGCGATCACCGAGTTCGCCTCGGCGCGGTCGGTCCAGACGATCAAGTATTCGCTGACCGACTACGACCCGATGAAGCCCAAGACCTCGCTGCTCGGCACCGACTCGATCAGCAACGCGGATGGCAACCACACGGTTCCCAAGCTGGATTCGTTCGACTATCCGGGCGACCACGACACCAGCGATGGCGGCAAGCACTATGCGCAGGTGCGACTCGAGGCGATCAATGTGGCGCAATCGCTGTGCACCGGGTCGACCAACGTCTGCGGCGTGGTGACCGGGGCGCTGTTTACACTGGCGAAATTTCCGCGCAGCGAACTCAACAAGGAATACCTTGTGGTCGGCTCGACCGTGCACATCGAAAATGCCCCCGAGGTTTCCGGAGAGCAGGGCGGCGACCAGTTCTTCTGCCATTTTTCCGTGATCCAGAGTCGGCAGCCTTTCCGCAGCATGCCGACGGCGACGAAGCCGAGGGTTGTGGGCCTGCAGACGGCCGTGGTGTCCGGCAGCGACACCGCCGAGGACATCTCGGTGGACAAGTACGGCCGCATCCAGGTGACCTTCCACTGGAACAAGCCGGACAAGGAGAATTTCCATATTTCCTGTCCGGTCCGGGTGGCTTCGTCGTGGGCCGGCAAGGGCTGGGGCGCGGTGAACATTCCGCGGGTCGGGCAGGAGGTGGTGGTGAGTTTCCTCGAAGGCGATCCGGACCGGCCGCTGGTGATCGGCAGCGTCTACAACGCCGACAACATGCCGCCGTACACGCTGCCGGACAACAAGACCCAGAGCGGGATCAAGAGCCGCAGCCATGAAGGCGGCGGCGCGGATGATTTCAACGAGATCCGCTTCGAGGACAAGAAGGGCAGCGAGGATTTCTTCCTGCATGCGCAGAAGGACATGCACGAGGAGGTCGAGAACGATCATGTCGTCGCGATCGATCACGACGAGACCATCACCATCAAGAACGACCAGAAGGTCACGATAAAGAACGATCAGACCGAGGACATCACCGGCAACCGCAAACTGACCGTGGGCAAGGATGACAAGCTCGATGTCACCGGCAACGGCACCACCACGATCGGCCAGAAGTTCAAGCTCGAAGCCGGCACGGAGATCCAGTTGGTGAGCGGCGCATCCAGCATCGTGCTGAAAGCCAGCGGCGACATCGACATCAAGGGCGTCAAGATCAATATCAGCGGCGACGCCACGGTGACGGCGAAAGCCAACGCCACGATGGAGGTTTCCTGCAGCGGCATGACCACGGTCAAGGGCTCGATGCTGTCGCTCAAGGGCGACGGCATGGCGCAATTGTCCGGTGGCATCATCATGATCGGCTAGACGGGAGCACGCGCAGATGTCTTCAGTGATGCAAGCGTCGATACAGATGGAACTGTCCGAACCGGCCGGTGCCCTGTTGCGCCCGGAGATGACCGCGCAGATGGCCGTGCAGGCGCTGGTTGGCGCCGGCCAGGTGCAGGATGCGCTGAAGCTGCTGGCGCGCCTGTTGCCCAAGCGCTACGCGGTGGCATGGCTGTGCCAGTGCGCACGCGACCAGGCATTGAATCCGGAAGATCGGGCGGGCGCGTCGCTGGCGGAAAAGTGGGTGCGCGAACCCAACGAGAGCAACCGCCGTGCCGCATTCGAGTTTGCCAATGCGGGCGGCTACAAGTCTGCCGGCGCGTGGGTGGCGGCCGCCGCTGGCTGGTCCGGCGGCAGCCTGGCGCCCGCGTCGCAGGAAACGCCCGTGCCGCCCGCCGATCATCTCACCGCCTGCGCGGTGGTTGCGGCGATCAACATGCTGGCTGCGCTCGACATCGAGAAGTTCGCGTCGCGTCGCGCGGAGTTCATCGCTCCCGCCTTGAACCTGCTCAATGGCAACGGCGCGGGCACCGCGTGAACTTGCGAGGCGGCGATGCTCGCAGCTTGCCCGATTCATGGATGGACGATACGATGGTTGCTGACGGTTTCCGCGCGTCAGTTCGGCCATGCCGGCAGCTCCAGTCACGCATCTCGGGGGTGTCTGGGCAATGATCGATTCACGGGGGCTTGAGGTTTTTCGCGAACAGTCAGGCAACCAGGTCGGCACCCCGGATATTCGGGCTTGGTCGGTACGTGGACGAATGAGTTCATCCAACGCCTTGCTGGCTGGTTCACCGTAGTCAGGGAAATTCGAGCATAACGATGTCGCATAGCCTGGTTCTTGCCGTTGCCGGTCATCAGGCTGCCCAATTTGGCAGCCGCAGCAGCAGGACATTTGTGGCCGTCGGCGGAAGTATCGGTCGTTCGGAGGACTGCGACTGGGTGCTCGGTGCCTCCGGCGTGTCGCGCGTTCATGCGATGGTGCGTTATCTCAACGGCATCTATTTCATCGAGGATCGCAGCACCAACGGCATGCTGTTGAACGGCATGCCGCTGGTCAAGGGCGATCCCTCCGCGTTGAAAGACGGTGACCGCCTGTTGATAGACACGTTCGAGGTGGGGGTGCGCCTGCAGGACGCCGCCGCCGCGCCGGCCCTGCCCGATCTGCTGGCACCTCCCGCCGCAGGAGCAGTGCTCGCGAGCTCCGATCCGCTGGATTTCGGCCTGCTTGATCTCGCCCCTCCTGCGGCCGCGCATGCCGCGCCGGCGCCGATGATCCCCGCGGAAGCCGACCTGATTCCCGGTGCCGGAGCCGGGGGGGCGGCCGAGCTCGATCCGTTGAGTTTCCTGGGAGCCACGGATACGTCATCCGGCCTGTTGTCCGGCGCGACCACCGGCAATGCCAGTTCGGGCTGGAACCATACGGACGGCATGCAGGATCATTTTCATCCGCCGCTCACCACCGGGCAGCGGCAGTCGAATGCGCTGCCGGAAAACTGGGACCTGACGATGGGTGACTTTTCGGCATCGGCGGCCGCCGCGCCGGCACCCGCCGCGTCTTCGCCGGCGGCCGCGCCCGCACCGTTGCCCCGTGTGCCACCAGCTTCGCCAGCAGAGACCACCGGCTCGCATGCGCTGCCGGCGAATGTCGACGAGATCTTCCGCGTCGTCGTCGACGGTGTGATGGACGTGCTGCGTGCCCGTGCCGAGATCAAGAACACCTTCCGCCTGCCGGTCACGATCATCCAGCGTTCGGAGAACAATCCGCTGAAGTTCGCGCCGAATCCCGAAGAGGCCCTGCAGAAGATCATGTCGCCGTCCAACGGTGCGTTCATGTCCGGCACGATGGCGTTCGAAGATGCGTTCGACGATATCCGCTGCCACCAGATGGCGATGCTTGCAGGCGTGCGTGCGGCGTTCGAGTCGTTGCTGGTGCATTTCAGCCCGGACCGATTCGAACAGGAGGCGGACGGGGGTTCCAAGCGTTCGGCGTTCGCCGGCAAGGGCAAGTACTGGGAGCGGTATCGCGAGCATTTCGAGGGACTGAACAAGGATCCCGACGATTGCTTTCGCCGCCTGTTCGGCGATGAATTCGCGCGTGCCTACGAAGAACAGTTGTCACGCCTGAAATCGGCGCGGAGAATGCGACAGGCAACTCATCACTAGGCGCAGGGGGCGTCGCGGGGGCGGGGTACATCCACCAGGTGTCGGCGGCCAGCAGCCGCCAACGCCGCCATGCCCGGCAGCGCAGCCGGGGGAATTCTTGACAGGGGCAGGCGCGACGCATGGAAAACAACAAGGTCGTCTGGAGCGAAGGGCTGTTTCTGCGCCCCCAGCATCTGCAGCAGCAGGAACGTTATCTCGAACGTTTCGTGGAGCTGCGTGCCGGCAGCCTGCGCCCGTACACCTGGGGTTTCTCCGAGTTGGAGCTGGAGTCCGACCTGCTGGCGATTGGCAAGCTTGGCATCAAGCGCGCGCGCGGCGTATTCCCCGATGGCACGCCGTTCTCCATGCCCGGCGACGATCCCTTGCCATTGGCGCTGGAGGTTGATGGCAACTGGCGCGACCAGACCGTATTCCTCACCCTGCCGCTGCGCTCGGCGGCGCAGCCGGATAGCGGGCGACCCGAGGCGTCTGCGGAGAAGCTGTTCCGTTTCCGCGTGCGGGAGGTTGAAGTACGCGATGCCTCGGGCAGCATGGACGGGCTTACCGTGCTGGAAGTGGGCGGCCTGAACAGCCGCCTGTTGCCGCAATCGCAACCGCTGGAAGGCCTGGCGCAGATTCCGCTGGCGCGGATCGTCGAGTGCCGCTCCGATCGGCGGGTGATACTCGAAGAGGCGTTCATGCCGACCGCATTGAGTTGCCACGCGGCGCCCAGGCTGACGACTTTCCTCACGGAATTGCTGGGCCTGTTACATCAGCGTGGCGAGGCGCTGGCCAGCCGGGTCGCGGTCACCGACCGCGGTGGCGCGGCGGAGATCGCCGATTTCCTGCTGCTGCAGGTGGTCAATCGCTACCAGCCCCTGATCGCACACCTGGCCTCCGCCCCCATCCTGCACCCGGAGGATTTTTACCGCGTGCTGGCGGAAATGGCCGGCGAGCTATCGACCTTCACCTCGACCGGCAAGCGTCCACCGGCGTTTCCCCCGTACCGCCACGAGGCGCTGTACGAAAGCTTCGAGCCGTTGATCGCGGCGCTGCGCAACAGCCTCAGCGCGGTGATGGAGCAGACCGCGATCCCGATCCCGATGCAGCAGCGCAAGTTCGGTGTCTGGGTTGCCGTGGTGCCGGACCTGAGCCTGATCGACACCGCGGCCTTCGTGCTGGCGGCCAAGGCCGACCTCAAGTCCGAGGATCTGCGCCGACAGTTGCCGGCGCAATCGAAGATCGGCCCCGTGGAAAAGATCCGCGACCTGGTGAACCTGCAGTTGCCGGGCATTCCGGTGGCGCCGATGCCGGTGGCGCCACGGCAGATTCCCTACAACTCCGGCTATCTGTATTTCGAGTTCGACAAGAATTCGCCGATGTGGCGGACGCTGAAGACGTCCGGCGGCATTGCGTTCCATTTCGGCGGCGAATTCGCCGGTCTCGATCTGCAATTGTGGGCGATCAGAGGTTGAGCGCATGAGCAGCAATGGTCCCAATGACGACGATCCCCTGCGCGATGCGACCGTAGTCCGCCCGCGCGGCGTGCCGCCGCCTGCCGCACCGGCGCCGGCGGCTCCTCCTGCCGTCGCCAGTCCAGCCCCTTCAGCCGCGCGCCCGGCGACGTCGCGCGTCGATGCGGCACCTCCGGCGGCGATCGGCGACTTCCTCGGCGCGGGCCTCAACACCCTGGTGCAGGCTGCCAGTCCCTTGCTGCTGCTGTCGGTGCAGTTGCGCAACAGTGCGTCGCAACCGGATTCGGCGCGCCTGCGCGAGCAGGTCGTCGCGCAGATACGCCAGTTCGAGAGCAACGCCCAGGCCGCCGGTATCCCGGCACAGACGATTACCGCCGCGCGCTACGTGTTGTGCACCTCGCTCGACGAGGCGGTGATGAACACGCCGTGGGGCGGCCAGAGCGGCTGGGCGGCCAAGACCCTGCTGGTGGTCTTCCACGGCGAGTCGTACGGGGGCGAGAAATTCTTCCTCATCCTTGATCGCCTGTGCGCGGACTTCTCGCGCCATATCGACCTGATCGAGCTGATGTATATCTGCCTGACGCTGGGCTTCGGCGGGCGATACCAGATCGAGGCAGACGGGCGCGCCAAGCTGGCCGACATCCAGGAAGAGCTCTACCGCCGTCTCAAGGCGCAGCGCGCGCCGGCGGCGGACGAACTGGCGCCCCACTGGAAGGGCCTCGAGGATCGGCGCAACCCGCTGGTTCGCTACGTGCCGTTGTGGGTGATCGTGGCGGCGGGTGCGTGCCTGCTGCTCGGCGCGTTCCTGTACTTCTATACGCGGCTCAACGATCTGTCCTCGCCGGTCAGCGCGCAGGTGGCGCAGATCGGCTTGCAGGGCGCGGTGCCGCCCGACGAGTCGAAGCTCAGGCAGACGCAGCCGAAAGTCGAGCGCAAGAGCCTGAAGCAACTGCTCGCCCCGCAGGAGCAGGCCGGCGCGCTGACCGTGGATGAAAAGCCGGATGGCTCGGCGCTGATACGACTCAATGCCGCCGCGATGTTTGCCTCCGGCGGCACCGACGTTGCCGACAAGCAGATCCCGATGCTGCACGCGATTACCGCAGCGCTGAATCAGGTGCCGGGCCGGGTGGTGGTGGTCGGCCACACCGACGACCAGCCGGTGCGTTCGCTGCAGTTCAAGGACAACTACGCGCTGTCGGCGGCGCGCGCGCGCGCCGTGGTGCAGATCCTGAAGCAGGGCATCGACAACGCCGGCCGACTGGAGTCCAGCGGGGCAGGTTCCTCGCAGCCGATCGCGCTGCCGGCCGACCTGCCGGCCAATCGCGCGCGCAATCGCCGCGTCGAAATTCTCTACAGCCCGGAGGACTGAACATCGTGGGCAAGCTTCTTGCGCTGTTCAAATCCCGCCTGTTCATCACCCTCGTCGGCCTGCTGCTGCTGTCGTTGCTGATCTGGTTTGGCGGCCCCTACCTCGGCTTCGGTGGATCGCAGCCGCTGACCAGCCCGATCGTGCGGTTGCTGGTGATCCTCGTGATCGTGGTGATCTGGGCGGTCTGGTTGCAGATCAGGCAGATGCGCGTGCGCGGCAAGGCCAAGCAGATGGCCAGCGACCTCAGCGAGCAGGGAGAGCCGGCCGCGGGCGGCGAGCGCAACGATCGCTCCGCCAACGAGCGCGCGCAATTGCAGGGCCGCTTCCAGGAGGCGGTGGATACCCTGCGCAAGAACCGCAGCGGCGGCACCAATCTGTATGCCTTGCCGTGGTACGTGGTGATCGGGCCGCCGGGATCGGGCAAGAGCACCTTGCTGCAGAACTCGGGCCTCAACTTCCCGCTGTCGAACAAGTTCGGCAAGGAAGCGATCCGTGGCGTCGGCGGCACCCGCAATTGCGACTGGTGGTTCACCGACGAGGCCGTATTCCTCGATACCGCCGGGCGCTACACCACCCAGGATTCCGACCGCGGCGCCGATGCCTCGGCATGGACCGAGTTCCTGAATCTGCTGCGCAAATACCGCAAACGCCGTCCGATCAACGGCGTGATCGTGGCGATGAGCCTGTCGGACCTGCTCACCCTGGACGATGCCGGTCGGCAACAACACATCCTGGCAGTCCGGCAGCGACTGGACGAGCTGGCCAAGCACCTGCGCATCGGCGTGCCGGCCTACCTGGTGTTCACCAAGTGCGACCTGGTCGCCGGCTTCACCGAGTTCTTCGACGATCTCACCCCCGAGCTGCGCAGCCAGGTCTGGGGCATGTCGTTCCCGGTCGACAAGACCATGGCCGGGACGGCGGCAAAGCAGTTCCTGGAAGAGTTCAACCTGCTGCTGGAGCGGCTCAACACGCGCATCCTCGATCGGCTGCATCGCGAGCGTGATCGCCTGCGCCGCGCGGCGATCCTGTCGTTCCCGCAACAGCTCGGCGCCATGCGCGAAATCACCCGCCAGTTCGTGGAAGGCGTATTCACCGGCCACCAGTACGATGCACCCCTGCTGCTGCGCGGCGCCTACTTCACCTCGGGCACGCAGGAAGGCACGCCGATCGACCGCATGATGGGGGCGGTCGCACGCACCTTCGGGCTGGATGCCTCGCGCCTGCATGTGCCCGGTGCGCAGAGCCGAACGTTCTTCGTCGAGCGCCTGCTCAAGGACGTGCTGTTCCGCGAGTCGGGCTTTGCCGGCACCAACCCGAAACTCGAGCGCCAGAAAATCCTGCTGCAGGCGGCGTGCTACGTCGGCGTGCTGCTGGTGTGCGGTCTGTTGATCTTCGGACTGGCCACCAGTTACCGGCGCAACAGCAGCTATCTGGCCGACGTGCATGCGGCACTGCAGAAGTATCCGGGGCAGAGCGACCTCTCGCTGGCGCCCAATCAGCAGGCGTATTTCGCGCTGGTGCTGGAGCGACTCGAAGGGCTTTCCGCGGCGGTCGATGTGGCCGACCAGCACCAGAGCGACGTGCCGCTGTCGATGCGCTTCGGGCTGTACCAGGGCAATGCAGTCGGCGACGAGGTGCGTGACGCCTACTATCGCGAGCTCAATGCCATCCTGCTGCCGGGCGTGGCGTCGCAGTTCCGTGCCGGCCTCGCCGCCAACGCCAGCGACCCGCAGATGCTCTACTACTACCTCAAGGGCTATCTGATGCTGGGCGAACCCAAGCATCTGGACCACGACCAGATCGTGGCTCTGGCAGGCGTCGAATGGCGTCGCCTGTTCCCGAACGACCCGGTGCTGCAGAAGGCCTTGAGCAAGCACTTCGACGCCCTGGTCGCGCACGAGGGACGACTGCGCCCGCTTGGCCTGGACAACAACCTGGTCGAGCAGGCGCGCAGTACCCTGCGCACGGCCGATCTGGCGACGCTGATCTACGGCAACCTCAAGCTGACGGCCGACAACGGCAACTACCCGCCGCTGCGGCTGGACAAGGAGCTGGGCCTGCTCGGCAATGTGTACCAGCGCAAGAGCGGCAAGCCGCTCTCCGATCCGATCCCCGCCCTGTTCACCCAGCCGGCGTTCAAGCAGGAAGTGGACAAGGGCATCGAGCAGGCGGTGACGCAATTCGCCGACGACGACTGGGTGTTCGGTGCGACCAAGATCGATTCGGTGCAGAAGGCCCAGCTTGCCCAGCAGGTGCTCGGCCTCTACGAGCAGGATTACATCAAGGCCTGGGACGGGATTCTTGCCGATCTCGAGCTGCAGCCGATCAACAACATCCAGGATGCCAGCGCCATCGCGGCCAAGCTCGCCGGCACGAATTCGCCGCTGAAACTTCTGCTCAAGGTGGTGCGCGACAACACCAGCGACCTGATGCGTGCGCCCGCCGGCGATGCCGCCGACAAGGCCGAGGACGTGGCGAAGAAGCTGGCCCAGAAGCGTGCCACGCAGACCGCGCTGGCGCGGGCGCTTGCGCAGGCCGGTGGTACGGGTGCGCCTGGTGGCGAGGCGGCCAGCGAAAAGCCCGGCAAGGTGATCAGCGATCATTTTGCCGAGATCGACAAGCTCACCGAGGGTGCGCCCGGCGCGCAACCGATCGACCAGACCCTGAAGACCCTCGACGACCTCAGCAAGACCTTGCTGACCATGGGCGATTTCAGCAATGCGGCGGGGCAGCCGAATCCGCAATTGCTGCTGGCGCAGCAGGCCGCCGGGCAACTGCCGCCGCCGGCGGCAGGCTGGTTCGCCGCGCTGACCGGCAAGAGCCAGGCGCTGGTCGCGAGCGGCACCAAGAGCGCGCTGGACGATCAGTACCAGCAGGCGGTGGGCAAGGACTGCGCCGACTTCACCCGCGGCCGCTATCCGTTCTCCGCCTCCAGCAACAACGACATCCCGCTGCAGAATTTCGGTGAACTGTTTGGCTACGGTGGCCGCTTCGACAGCTTCTACAGCCAGACCGCGGGCAAGCTCATCGACGCCAGCGGCCGCTACTGGCACTGGAAGACCGGGCCCGGCGCGATCAGCGGCTCGGCCGGCATGCTGGCGCAGTTGCAGGGTGCCGACACGATCAAGCAGATGTTCTTCCGCAGCGGCAACGTGCCCGAGGTCGACTTCACCCTGCTGACGCCGGTGCTCGATGCCGGCATCGGCAAGCTGGCGATCGACATCGACGGGCAAAAGTACGAATACCAGGCCGGCGGCCCGACCAACGTGACCATGAAGTGGCCCGGTCCGCAACCGGGTCGTGTGTCGATCTCCGCCTACGACACCGCGGGCAACCTGCTGACCACGTTCGACTATCGGGGCGACTGGGCGTTCTTCCGCGCCCTGCAGGCAGCCAGCCTGCAGAAGCAGTCCGACCTGCGTTTCGTGGCCAGTTTCAACTTCGGCGGCCACGTGGCGAAGGTGACGCTCCAAGCCAACAACCTCAAGAACCCGTTCCTCAGCAACGCCTTGTCCAGCTTCCGGTGTGGGGGCTGAGCGCGTGCCGCACGGGGCCGCAGGGTTCTTCGGCAAGCTGCCCAGCGCAGGGGACTTTGTGCAGCGGCGGCTGCCTTCCGCGTTCGTGGATGTGTGGGATCGGCATTTCGAGGGCGCCGTGGCGCAGAGCCGCAGCGTGCTGGGCGACGCGTGGCGCGAGACGTTCGATGCCAGCCCGGTCTGGCGCTTTTTGCTTGGCCCGGGTATCTGCGGCGACGCGGCCTGGGCCGGGGTCATGGGGCCTGGTGCCGATCGCGTCGGGCGCTGCTTTCCGATGGTGATCGCCGCGCCGGTGGTTGCAGATGCCACCGGTGGCGCGCTGGCGATTCGCAACGGTGCTGGCTGGTTTGATGAAGCCGAGCGCGTGCACCGTCTGGCGCAGGCCGATCCGGCGATCAGCGTGGACAGCTTCGACGAACAGGTGGCGACGTTGGCCGGCCCGCTGGATGGCGTTCAGCCGCCGGTGCCGGACCTGCTGCATGGTGTGGACTGGGGTGCGGCCCGTCACTGGCGCCTGTCCCTGCCGGCTGCAACGAGTTCGGCTCTCGCCGACCTGTGGGCGCGTCTCGCGGACGCCCCCGGGCGCTGGTGCCTGTGGTGGGCATCCGCGGCAGGCCGGATGCCGGCGAGTCTGCTGATCACGGATGGCCTGCCGCAGGCTGACGCCTACGCCGGTTTTCTGGATGCCGGCCATGGCGCGGCGGCGTGGCGGAGCGTGGGTTTCTTCGACGACGTCGGACAGCGCGCCGCGTTGCCGGAGCATGTCGGCAGCCCGCCCGCGATGGCCTCGGGTCCGGGCGATGCGTGGTTGCCGGACGACCTCGAACTGCTGCCCGGTCCCGGCGGCGCGCTCGCGTCTGGGTCGATGGCCGCGAGCACGGCAGCGATCGAACCGCCGCCTGTCGCGGTGGCCGATAGTGGCGCCGGCATGGCCGTGCTGCATCGGGCGGATGTCGGACTCAGCCTGGTGGCGGCCGAAGCCGGCGTTGCCGATTCCCGCCAGCAGGCCGTGGCTGCCGTCGCGGCGATTGCCGGTGACATGCTGGGCGCCGAGCTGATCGGTGGCCTGCAGGTGCTGCGCACCCGCATCATGGCGCTGAATCCACAGTTGCGGCAGGTCAGCGAGGACCTCATCGATCCGATCCCGGAAGATTGCGCGGTGATCACGGCGCACGTGGCCAATGGCCAGGCCGAGTTGCTGCGCATTGGTGCAGCGGCGGCGTGGCACTGGCGGCATGGTCGCCTGCAACCGTTCTTCGCCCGCAGCGATGCACTGCCGGCCGCGACCAGCGGACGTGCGGACGATATCGATGATCTGCTGTTCAGTCCGGCCCCGCTGGCCGCTCCCGGCCTCGGCGCGACGGCGCAGCCGACTTGCGGCGAGGTCAGTTGCGCGGTCCAGGCAGGCGATCGGTTGCTGCTGATGGCGACCCACCGACTGCTGCAGCTTCCGCCCGAACTGCTTGCCCGCAATCTGGCAGCCTCGTCCTGCGACGACGCGCGTGCGCGGATAGCCACGGCGGCAGGGCTTGCCGCCGAACCGGCCCGCTGGCCACTGGTGATCATCGAGGTCCGGGCATGACGACCCGTTACGTTTCCGCCGGCCGCACCGTGACCGGCAAGGTGCGCAAGCACAACGAGGACGCCATCCTGGTGCGCGACGAGGTCGGCATGTGGGTCGTGGCCGACGGGCTCGGCGGGCATGCCGCCGGCGACTACGCCAGCACGATGATCGTCGAACGCCTCGGCGCGTTGCCGCGTGCCGGCGGCGTCTTCGATTTCATCGAGTCGATCGAGGATGCCCTGGTCGAGATCAACTCGGACCTGCTGCAGACCGCGGCCACGCGCGGCGTCGACCTGATCGGTTCCACCGTCGTGGTCCTGGTGAGCGCCACCGATTTCATGTTGTGCGGCTGGGTCGGCGACAGTCGTGCGTATTGCTACGAAGGCGACCGCCTGCGCCAGATCACGCGTGACCATGTGCACGGTGGCGATGTCGACGTTACCCACTTTGGCGGCGCGTCGCCGCCGGCGGCCGGTTCGGGCGTGCTCACCCGCGCGGTCGGCGCGGAAGAACAGTTGTTCGTGGATTGGGTGGTTGCCGCCAACCGGCCCGGCACGGCTTTCGTGCTCTGCTCGGACGGCATCAACAAGGAAATGTCCGATGCCGAACTGCAGGAGCAGTGCCGCCTTCACCCGCAACCGCAGGACCTGGTGGAAAGCCTGTTCGATCTGGCCATGGGCCGGGCGGGGCGGGACAACATTTCGGCCGTGGTGATCGGCCTCCAAGCATGAAGACATCCACCCACACATGAATTCCATAGTTGAACTGGTCTCGGCCTACCAGGCCGACAAACTCAAGCTTCCCGCCCTGTTCGAAGCGCTGGGCGCGCTCGTTGCGCTGCCCGAAACCGACTATCGCGCAGGAGTCGAGTGGATCGAGCAGCAGCGTGCCGACGACAAGCTCGATCCGCTGATTGCCAAGGCGCTGCTGGCCAAGCTGGCGACGCTGCGGGCGGCGCCGCCGGCGGCGGCTGAAGACGACATCACCATGATCAAGCCGGCCACCCGGCGGCCGGTCGCGCCGCCGGCGCCCGAAGACGATGAAGTCACCCGCGTCTCGCCGCCATCGCGGCCGGCGGCGGCGCCGGTGGACGAGGTGACCGTGGTGCAGCCAGCCTCGCGGCCACCCCAGCCACCGGTGCCTGACGAAGCAACCATCGTGAAGCCGGTGTCGGGTACGCCGGTGCCGCCCGGCGAAGGGCAGACCACGGGCCACACCGGCACCCAGGGTACCCAGCAGGGCATGACCGGTACCGGCACCGGTTCGAGCATGAGCAGCCAATCCAGCTGGCAGCACATCGGCGACGCGGAGGCGGCCGACTTTGTCGCGGTGGGCTCGCTGCTGAAGGGTCGCTTCTATCTCGAGCGGGAGATCGGTCGCGGCGGCATGGGCGTGGTCTACAAGGCGCGCGACGAGCGCAAGGTGGAGGCGCGCGACCGCGACCCCTATGTCGCGGTCAAGGTCCTGAACGACGAATTCCGCCGCCATCCCGATTCGCTGATCTCGCTGCAGCGCGAATCGCGGCGATCGCAACAGCTGGCGCACGACAACATCGTGCGCGTGTACGACTTCGACAAGGATCGCACCATCGTCTTCATGACGATGGAGTACGTCGATGGCTCCGATCTCAAGCAGCTGATCCGCGAGCGTGCCTACAACGGCATGCCACTGGAGCAGGCGCGTCCGTTGATCGAGGGCATGGCGCGTGCGCTCGGCCGTGCGCATGCCGCCGGCGTGGTGCACTCCGATTTCAAGCCGGCGAACGTGATGGTCACGCGCGAGGGCGTGCCCAAGGTGTTCGATTTCGGCATCGCCCGCGCCGGCAAGCACATGGGCGACGCGGTGGGCGAGCAGACCGTGTTCGATGCCGGCACGCTCGGCGCGCTGACGCCGGCGTACGCCAGCCTGGAGATGATCCATGGCAAGGAGCCGGTGCCCGGCGACGACGTCTACGCACTCGGTTGCGTCGCCTTCGAGTTGTTGACCGGCAAGCACCCGTACGACAAGGCCAGCGCCGAAGTGGCGATGCGCGAAGGGCGCAAGCCACCGCCGGTCAAGGGCCTGACCAAGCAGCAGTACAAGACGCTGTGCGCCAGCGTCGCGTTCCGTGCCGAGGACCGCCTGAAGAGTGCCAACGAGCTCGTGCAGGGCCTGCGCGAGGTCGGCCTGCGCGAGCGGGCGATGCCCTATCTGATCTACGGCGTGCCGGCGATCCTGGTCGCCGCGGGCGGCGCCTGGGGCTGGATCACCTACCAGCACAACCATCACGTGGCCGAGGTCATCCAGCGCTTCACGCTGACGCGCCCCGACCACTACGCCAGCGAGACCCAGGCGCTGCAGGCGCTGGACACCCTCAGCGAAGATGACCGCAAGCGGATCATCATCGACCAGGGTGACCTCATCCAGAAATTCCTGGCCGGTCGCCTCGACGCGTACTGGAGCCCGGACCAGGGTCGTTACAACTACGCCGGCACCCGACAGGTGTTCAAGCTGCGCGATGACCTGAAGCTGTATTCGCCGGCACTGGACATCAAGCGCAGCGAGATCGAAAAACAGCGCAACGACCTGCTCAACTCGATGGATACGCAACTCAGCCAGCAGATCACGGCCGGCGCCATTTTCGAGAACCAGCCGGACAACGTGGTCAAGACGCTGGACAAGATCCGCGCCATCGATCCGACCAGTGCGCTGCTGAAGAACACCGAGCTGGAGCTGAAGTACGATGCGGCGATCGGCAAGTCGCTGGATGCGGGCAAGGTCGACGAGGCGACGGCCGAGTTCAAGCTGGCCAGCCGGCTGTTCCCGGATTCCACCCGGCTCAGGCAGCGCGGTGCGCAACTGGACGAGCTGGGCAAGGCGATGGCTGCCCAGCAGGCGCAGGAAGAGCAGGCCAGGCAGTTGCAGCAGCAGCGCGAGCAAAGCCTGCAGACGCTGACCGGCTTGCTCGACCATGCAGCCGATAGCGACGACTGGCGCAACCAGGTGGCGGCGGCTTATCAGAATGCGGGCAAGCTGCTTGCGGACGATCCCCGTCTGGCTGCCCAGGCGGACCGCGTCAAGCAGGTACTGGCCAGCCAGGCTGCGGCGAAGCAGGGTGCTGGCGATCTTGCCGATGCGGTCAACATCGCCGGCTTCGGCGTCAATCTGTTCCCCGGCGACGCCAGTCTGTCGGCGACCCGCCAGAAGCTGCTGGAACAGCAGAACCAGCTGGCACAAAAGGCCGCCAGCGAAGCCCAGCGCAACGCGCTGGCGAAGAGCCGCGTGGACGACCTGCTGGCCAAGCCGCTCGGCACCACGATCTGGCTGCAGGATGTGAACAGCGCGCTGAGTACCGCGCGCAGCCAGATTGGCGCCGACTCGCCCGGCTACGCCGCGGTGCGCGGCAATGTCGACGCCAGCCTGATCAAGCTGGCGCGCGAGCGCCTCGCTGCGGGCAATCTCGATGACGCACAGCGCATTGTCCAGGCCGGACAGCAGATGAACCCGGCCGAAGGGGGCTATGCCAAGGTGCTGGCCGAGGTCGCCGCGGCCAGCAATGCCGCCGCGCAGCGAAGCCGGCAGGAGCAGACGCAGGCGATCGCGGCGGCACGCACGACGCTGGCCGGGTTGAGCGCCAGGCCGCTGCTTACTCCCGAATGGCAGCAGTCCGTGACGAACGCGATGACCGCCCTGCACGGCGACAACTCGCCGGAAACTGCGCGGGTGATCGATGCGTTGGCTGCCTCCATCGCCAATGTGGCGGCCGGCGAAGCCGATCCGCAGCACCTGCCGCAGGCGCGGCTGGCGTTGGACTTCGGCCTCAAGTACATGCCGAACTCGCCGCGCCTGACCGCGGAGAGCGCGAAGCTCGACGCGCTGCAGGCTGCGCTGCAGGCAAAGGCGGCGCAGGAGAGCGCCGACGCGGAAGTGAAGTCGCGCATCGAATCGATGCGCAGCGCGGCTGCCGCCGATGACGTCGTCAAGGCTAGTCAGTCGCTGGCACGGATCAAGGCCTTGCAGCCGGACAACCCGTTCCTGCAGAGCGAGGGCCCGAAACTGCTGGCCGATGCCTATCTCGGCCTGGCCCAGGATACGTTCCAGAAGGGGCATTACCAGAAGGCCGCCGAGGTGCTGGGGCAGGGCCTGCACGCGTTGACCGGGAACTCGCAGTTGCGCGCGGCGAAGGCACGTTACGACCTGGTCGCGGCGATCATGGCGGCTGGCAAGCAGCCGATCGGCACGGCCGACTACGCGCAACTGAAAGGGCAACTGGAGAGCATCCGGCGCAGCGATCCGACGGCACTGGCCGCGCTCGAGTCGGACATGCGCATCCGCGGCCAGCTGTCGGCGAAGTCGCTGGACGAGCAACTGGATCGGATCAAGCCCAGTGTTTCCGCGCCGCCGGCACCGCCACCGGCTGCGCCATCGGCACAGGCGCCGGTGCCGGAATCGGGTGCGTTGCCGGGACGACCCGCGCCGGTTCCACGGCCGGGCGCGCCGGCGTCGGCCCAACCTGGCCATGCCGCCAATCCGGCGGCGCAGGTGGCCGGCCCGAGTGGCCCCGATCCATGCGCCAAGCCCGGCCTCGCCGGCAGCGGCAAGTTCTGCATCGACAAGTTCGGCACCTCGCGCGGGCCGTTCATGGTGGTGGTGCCCGGTGTGGGCGGAGGTCGGCCGTATGCGATGTCGCGCGCGGAAATATCGATCAGCGAGTTCAACGCGTTTTGTCGTGCCACCGGCAAATGCGCGGCGAAGTCAGTCAGCGACCAGGATCTGGGCAATGCACCGATAAGCAACATTTCGCTCGACCAGGCCAGGGCGTATGCAAGGTGGCTCAGCGACCTCAGCGGCTTTGCCTATCGCCTGCCCACCGATGCGGAGTGGGTGAATGCGGCGGGGGCAGGCGGTCGCTTCAAGCAGGCCGATGACAGCAATTGCGTGCCGCCGTCGGCGGGTGGAGGCGATGGCGGCGGTGCGCCGGTATCGGCGCGCGGGCGTTCGCACAATCCGTGGGGACTGGTCAACATGACGGGCAACGTCTGGGAGTGGGTGGTCGGTGGTGGCAGCGTGGCGGTGCGCGGTGGCAGCTACAACAGCTACTGGTCCGATTGCAGCGTGAATACGCACCGCGCGGACAGTGGTTCGCCTCAGCGCGATGTGGGCTTCCGCCTGCTCAGGGAGGTGAAATGACCGAGCGGGAGCAGGTCGTCAATCGGCAATTGCGCGCGCTCGACGACGCGCACCGGCTCGGTCAGATCACTCGTGGCGAGTATCGGGCGCGGCGTCGGCGTGCGCTCGAGACCCTCCATGACCCGAGTGCCGTGGTCACGGCGCGCAAGGCCCTGGTGCCGCCCACGGCAACAACGACGCCACGGGCACGCACGGCGCAGCGCCACGCTGCCGACGACACTTCCGCCGCGGGTCGCCAGGCGCTGACCTCGCTGCTGGCGATGCGACCGGCAGCGCGCCGGGGGGCGATCCTGGCCATCGTGCTCGGTGTTTTCCTGATTGTCGCCCTGGCGTACTGGGCGCTGCGGGGATAGCCATACCTGTCATCGCACGTAGTGCCTGCCGTGCGATGCCGGCGTCGCCGCGTTGCCGCGCAGGCAGCCTGCAGTCACGGCAAGTCGTCCTTGCGTACACCCTCAAGGCATGCCTCGGGCGATTGTTCCCGGCGCGCTGCGAAGGTGTATCCTGATCGGACAAATTCAAGCCGACAGGCAGCAATTGCCTGCTACGCAAAGCTTGGGTTTTCGCAGCTGACGCGTTGCCGATGTCCAGGCGCGCTGTCAACGGAAAGATGATGCAGCCGGGGGAATGTATCGTGCGAATCGTGCGTCTTGCAGCAGCGCTGGCTTCGGCCCTGGCCTTGACGGGTGGAATACTCCACGCGCAGGAGTCGACTGGCGCCCAGCCAACTCCCTCTCCCGGAAAATCGGCAACATCGGCGGGGCATGCAGCGCCACCGGGTGCCGGCGTCGTGCCACCGGTCAGGGATCGCGACACGGCGGCGGTGCAGAAGATCGCCGTCCGCGGTTTTCAGGTCGCCGGCGTGGCGGATCACGCGCGCCTTGGGATCACGCCGACCAGCATCCAGTCGTTGGCGGACGCGCAATTCCGCGCACTGGCCGCCGGTTCGGGTGGTTCGGTGGCACTGAGCTTCGCCCAGATGCAGGGGGTTGCCGACAAGATCACCGAGCGCTACCGGAACGCCGGCTTCATCGTTTCCAACACCTTCCTGCCGGCGCAAACCGTCGGCTCCGACCAGATCGTGCGGATCCAGGTGCTTGAGGGCCAGATCGGCAAGATCATCGTCAAGGGCACCAAGCGATACCGCCCGGCCATCATCTCGGCCGCGGCCGAAAAGTTGCGCGGCAAGCCGCTGCTCAAGAGTGATGTCGATACCGCGTTGCTGTACGCCCGCGACCTGCCGGGCGTCACCGTAGCTTCGACTTTTCAGCCGGGCGAGCACACCGGCGATACCGATCTGATCATGATCGCCCACGAGAAGCAGCCTTACCAGTTCACCCTGGGTGCGAACAACTACGGTACCGACCTCACCGGCAAGTACCGCCTGCAGGCCGGTCTCGAATGGGACAACCCGTTGCGCCTCGGCGACACCTTCAACGCCAATGTGGACTATGCGCTGGATCCCAGCGACAACATCTACGGCTCGCTGACTTATCGCGTTCCCGTCGGGCACACACCCGGACTGACGGCCGTGGTGGGGGCCTCGCGCAACGAGCTGCAGATCAATACCGGGTCCTTCGCCGCACTCAACGTCAAGGGCCCCAGTTCCCTCTACTACGGCGGGCTGGACTGGAAATACATCAACCAGGACGACTTGCAGCAGGTTGCCACGTTGCACCTGCTCACCGAGCGGTCCCAGCTAAACAGCCTGGGCTTCCGCCTGTCTGACGAGAAGTTCACCGTCGCGGAAATGACCTGGGGCATGCTGCATACCGATCGTCGTTTCCATGGCGTCGACATCATGCAGGTCGACTTGCGCAAATCGATCAACGACGACTCGCTTACGCCGGACCTGGTCAGCCCCCAGCACGACAGCAACTTCCTCGTCACCAAGATCTCCTACACGCGCCTGCAGTTCCTCAGCAAGTCGCAGCGCCTCAATTTCAAGTTCGTCGGCCAGTACACCCGCGATGCGCTGATTCCGCTGGAACAGTTCGCGATGGGTGGCCCGGACAGCACGCGGGCCTACCCGATTGCAGACGCGCTGCGTGATCGTGGCTATTACGCCTCACTTGAGTATCACGTCGATGCGCCCGGTTTCGGCGACAAGGTTTCGCCGTTCTACGGCAGGCCGTGGCGGGAGTTGCTGGAGTTCGAGGTGTTCTACGACTACGCCAAGGGTTTTTCCGCCGGTGCGAACCGGCAGCTCACCCCGGCGAGTGCGGAGCTCAGCGGCGTCGGCGCGGGATTCATTTTCCGCCTGCCGCGGTTCAAACACTTCGAGTTCCATTTCGATGGTGCCAAGTCCACCAGTGCGCAGAATGCATCCGATGGCAAGGGTTTCCACATCTACTCCCGTTTCAGCTTCACGTTCTGACGGATGATGACCATGAGCAAGCACACCAGCACTCCCCGGCGTGAATCGCGCAACGGCGCATCCAGGTTCCAGGCGGCGCGGTTGCCTTCCGGCAGCCTGCCCCTGCGCAAGACCTGGCCGATCAGCCTGTGCGTCGGGCTTGCCATCGGTTCGATCGCCTTCAGCGGAGAGGCGCTGGCCGGCGGCCCCACCGGTGGCGTGGTGGTCGGCGGCTCGGGCAACATCGCGCAGAGCGGCAACCAAACGGTCATCAACCAGATCTCGCAGCGGCTGGCGCTGAACTGGGACACGTTCAACCTCAAGTCCAACGAATCGGTGCTGTTCAACCAGCCTTCGCGTTCGGCGGTGGCCTTGAACCGGATCCTCGACCAGAACCCCAGCCAGATCTTCGGCAAGATCAATTCCAACGGCCAGGTATTCCTGATCAACACGCACGGCATCATCTTCGGCGCCACCGCGCAGATGAACGTCGGCGGCCTGATGGCGAGCACGCTGGATCTCACCCCGAAGGATTTCCTCGCCGGCAACTACAACCTCAACGTGGTGGGCGGCGGCGCCGGGATAGTCAACCACGGCCTGATCCAGGCATCCAGCGGCGGCTCGATCAGCCTGATCGGCGGCAGCGTGCTCAACGACGGGCTGATCCTGGCGAACTACGGCACGATCAATCTCGACGGCGCCGACCATGCCGTGCTCGACTTCGACGGCAATGGCCTGATCAACATCCAGATCACCGGCGAGCTGAAGCAGCGCCTGGACGCCAGGGAAGCAGCGGTCACCAACAAGGGCACGCTGCAGGCCGACGGCGGCACCGTGGTGCTGCAGGCCTCGGCGGCCAGGGACCTGTTCACCAGCCTGGTCAACAACTCCGGCGTGATCGATGCCAGCGGCATCAGCACCGACGGTGGCGTGGTGCGGCTGGTCGGCAACGGCGGCAACGTCGAGAACAGCGGCAGCATCGACGTGTCCGGCGTGCATGGCGGTACGGCGCAATTGCTGTCCGATCAGAACGTGGGCATTACCGGCAGCATCGATGCGTCCGGCACCCACGGTGGCGGCAACATCCGTGTCGGTGGTGGTTGGCAGGGTGGCGAAGGCTTGCAGACCGCAGCGGTCACCTATGTGGGATCCGAAGCGAAATTGAATGCCGATGCCACACAGTCCGGCAACGGCGGCTCGGTGGTGGTTTGGGGAAACAACGGCAACAATTTCTTCGGCAATATCAGTGCTCGCGGAGGTGTGATCGGCGGTAATGGTGGTCAAGTCGAAACCTCGGCACACAACGGCCTGAATGTACAAGGCCAAGTGGATGCTTCAGCACCGAGTGGTAATGCAGGCACGTGGTTGCTCGACCCATGGAACGTCAGCATCGTGACGTCAGGCGGTACGCTGACATCACCCTTTACGGCTACCGCTGATTCAAGCATCAATGCCAGCGCTATCAATGGCGCGCTGACCGGTACCAACGTCTTTGTCTTCACCGGCAGTACGGGCACGTCCAACGGCGACATCACCGTCAACGCGCCGATCAGCGCGACCTCAGGCGCCAATAACGCACTCTATCTGGAAGCGGCAGGCAGCATTTTCCTGAATGCAGGTATTTCAAGCGATGGCACCAATGCGCTCCAGGTGAACCTGTGGGCAAATTACGGTGGTGCTGCGGCCGGAACGACCTACAGCAGCAATGCATCATGCGTCTTATCGTGCGTAGTGACCGTGGGCAACACGGCCAGCGCCGCTATCACCACCAGCGGTGGCAATGTGGATATCGAAACCGGCACCGGCGGTGGTGCGGTCAGTATCGGCAATGGCGCGAACATCGGCAGCATAAACACCGGCGGCGGCACGCTGACCGTGAATGCCACCGGGATCGCGGAAGGCAGTGCGGGCAGCATTGCGGCAGGAGCGGCAACTTTCAACGCAGGCGCGGGTGTCATCACGCTGGACAACACAAGTAATAACTTCACCGGCGCGGTGAGTCTCAACAACAGTGGCGCGAACAACGTCACGCTCAACAACGGCACCAACGCACTGAGCCTGGGCATTTCGGCGGTCGGTACCGGCACGCTGACAGTGAACGGCAAGGGCATCACCCAGACCGGCGCGATCACGCAGGCAGCGAGCGCAGGTATGGCCACGTTCAACGCCGGCGCCGGCCCGATCGCGCTAGGCAATGTGGGCAATAACTTCAGTGGTGTGGTGAGCCTGAGCAACAGCGGTGCAAGTGCGGTCAACTTGAACAACGGCGGCCATGCGTTGGCCTTGGGCACGGTGAATGTCGGCAGCGGCGCGTTCACGCTAAGCAACTACAACAATACGCTTGCCCTGGACGGCAACATCACCACCAGTGGCAGTGCGATCAGCTTGGGCGGCGCCGGTGGAACTGTCAGCCTGGGTGTTCCATCCATCACCATCGACACCACCGGTGCCAGTACCGTGGCGGCCGGCGCGAACATCGGTTTTCTCGGCACGCTGGATGGCGCCAGCAATCTGATCCTGACCGCCGGCACCGGTGGCGCAGCCAGCTTCGGTGGTACGGTGGGCGCCGCGACACCACTGACCAGCCTGACCACGAATGCAGGTGGCGGCACGACGCTGGTTGGCAATGTCCATACCACGGGTGCACAGACCTACAACAATGCCGTGACGCTGGGTGGCAACGACACCCTGGCCGGAACGACGGTGAGCCTGGCTGGCGGCGTGACGGGTGCCGGCAACAGCCTGACGATTACCGGCAACACGACGCTGGGCACGGCGAACGGCCTGAGTGCGCTGACGGTCAGCGGTACGAGCCTGCTAAACGGCAATGTCACAACGACGGGTACGCAGACCTACACCGGTGCGGTGACGCTGGGTGGCAACGACACCCTGGCTGGAACGAACGTGAGCCTGGCCGGCGGCGTGACGGGTGCCAACAACAGCCTGACGATTACCGGCAACACGACGCTGGGCACGGCGAGCGGTCTGAGTGCGCTGACGGTCAGCGGTACGAGCCTGCTGAACGGCAGTGTCACCACGACGGGTACGCAGACCTACACCGGTGCGGTGACGCTGGGTGGCAACGACACCCTGGCCGGAACGACGGTGAGCCTGGCTGGCGGCGTGACGGGTGCCAACAACAGCCTGACGATTACCGGCAACACGACGCTGGGCACGGCGAGCGGTCTGAGTGCGCTGACGGTCAGCGGTACGAGCCTGCTGAACGGCAGTGTCACCACGACGGGTACGCAGACCTACACCGGTGCGGTGACGCTGGGTGGCAACGACACCCTGGCCGGAACGAACGTGAGCCTGGCCGGCGGCGTGACGGGTGCCGGCAACAGCCTGACGATTACCGGCAACACGACGCTGGGCACGGCGAGCGGTCTGAGTGCGCTGACGGTCAGCGGTACGAGCCTGCTGAACGGCAGCGTCACGACGACGGGTGCGCAGACCTACAACGGCGCCGTGCTGCTGGGCAGCGGCATCGCGCTGCAGGCCACCAACGGCAACGTAGGCTTTGGCAGCACGGTGGACAATGCTGGCGCGACGGCGGAAGCACTGACCGTGAACGCCGCCAACGGCCTCGTATCGTTCGCTGGAGCGGTGGGTGGCGGCAGCAACGGCGCGCTGTCGGGCCTGACCACCAACAGCAAGACGTTCAGTGCGAACGCGCTGAACATCGGCAGTGGTGGCCTGTCGGTGACGACGACCGGCGGCGGCATCGGACAGGGCGGTGGCGCCTTTACCGTCACCGGCACGTCGTTCTTCAGTGCCGGTGGCGGCGCGCTCGCGCTGACCAACGGCAACAACGACTTCACCGGTGCGGTGACGGCGACCGGCACCGGCGTGTCGATATTCGACAAGAACAACCTCGACGTCGCCGGCGTGACCGACAACGGCAACGGCAACGTGAACCTGACTGCCGGCGGCACGCTGACGCTGCCGGCCAGCGCGATCAATGCCGGGACGGGTGCGCTCACGCTGGTATCCAACGGCGGCTCGCTGGCGACGAGCGGCGCGCTGAGCGGCGGCACCGTGTCGCTGACCGGCAGCGGAGGCATCACCCTGGCTGGCAGCGTGACGGCAAGCAATACGCTGCAGCTGGCCAGCGCGAACACACCGATCAGCCAGACGGCTGGCATCCTGACAGTCTCGAGCACCACCAGCGTGGGTGCCGGCAGCGGTGCCATCACGTTGAACGGACCCAACGCGTTCACCGGCGCGGTGAGCCTCACCGGCGGCACCACGCAGATCACCAACAGCGGTGCACTGAAGCTGGGCTCGCTGAGTACGGGCGCACTGACCGCGACCAGCCTTGTTGGCGGCGTGAATCTCGGGCAAGGCACGGTCGGCGGCGCGCTGGTCGCCACGGCCGCGGGCGACATCACCGAAACCGGTGCACTGGGCGTGAGCGGCGCCTCCAGCTTCACGGTGACCGGCGGCCAGCACGACATACTGTTGAACACGATCACCACGCCGAACAATTTCGGTGGCCAGACGGTCACGGTGAACGCCAGCGGCGGCGGCAGCATCGGCACCCTCAGCCTGAGCGACAGCAATGCCGCCGCGCTGTTCCCGACCCTCACGGTCGCACCGACCAACCTGGTGCTGGATTACACCCAGGCGGGCATCGCCGTGACTTCGCCGCTGACGCTGGGCGGCACCCTGGACCTGGCCGCCGGCGCCGGCATTACGCTCAACGGCAGCGTGACCACCGGCGGCGCACAGACCTATCGCAGCGCGGTGCTGCTGGGTGGCGCCAGCACGCTGACGGCCAGCAACGGCAACGTGAGCTTCGGCGGCGCGGTGGACAACGCAGGCGCCACGCAGGAAGCGCTGACCGTGAACGCTGCCAACGGCCTTGTATCGTTCGGTAGTGCCCTGGGTGGCGGCGCCAACGGCGCGCTGGCCAGCTTGATCACCAATAGCGGCTCCTTCAGCGCGAATGCCTTGAACATCGGCAGCGGCGGGCTTTCGGTGACGACCACCTCAGGCGGCATCGCCCAGGGCACGGGTGTGTTCACGGTGACGGGACCGTCGACCTTCACTGCAGTTGGCCAGTCGATCAGCCTGACCAACAACAACGTTTTCGGCGGCACGGTCACGGCCAGCGGCACCGGTATCGCGATCACGGCCGCGGGCGATCTGGCGATCGCTTCGCTGACCAATGGCGCCAACGGCGCAGTGAGCCTGATCGCCGGTGGCAACCTCATCCTGTCGGGCGCAGCCATCGATACCGGCGCGAGCGACCTGACCTTGACCTCCGGCGGCACGCTGACGACCACCAGCGCCATGAGCGGCGCCGACGTCTACCTCACCGGCACCAGCGGACTGAGCCTGGGCAGTAATGTCACGGCAACGACTACGCTCGGCCTCCACAGCAGCAACGGCTCGATCAACCAGACCGCTGGCGTGCTCACGGCCGGCACGCTGACCGGCAACTCGGCGGGCGGCACCACGCTGGGCGGCGACAACGCGATCGCGAACCTGGGCGCGTTCAACGCGAACGGTTTCAGCCTGACCAATGCGCAGGCGCTGGCAGTGAACGGCGCCGTCGCGGGCGGGACGGGCGCGACCACGCTCACCACGACTGCCGGTAACAACCTCACGCTGGCGGCCACCGGCAGTGTGGCCGGCAGCGGCGTGACGCTGAGTTCGGGCGGCGCGATCGACGCGATCGCGGGCAGCAGCGTGAACAGCAACAATGGTGCGCTGAGCTTGAACGGCGGTGCGTTCACGCTGGACGGCGCGCTGAATGCGGGCACCGGCACGGCGACGCTGAACGCGACGGGTGCGATCGCGCAAGCGGCCGCCACGGGCGTGATCACCGCGGGCACGTTGACCGGTCACTCGACCGGCAGCACCAGCCTGCTGGGCGCGAACAAGGTCGGCACGCTGGGCGCGTTCAACGCCACGAACGGTTTCAGCCTGACCAATGCGCAGGCGCTGGCAGCGAACGGCGCCGTCGCGGGCGGGACGGGCGCGACCACGCTCACCACGACTGCCGGTAACAACCTCACGCTGGCGGCCACCGGCAGTGTGGCCGGCAGCGGCGTGACGCTGAGTTCGGGCGGCGCGATCGACGCGATCGCGGGCAGCAGCGTGAACAGCAACAATGGTGCGCTGAGCTTGAACGGCGGTGCGTTCACGCTGGACGGCGCGCTGAATGCGGGCACCGGCACGGCGACGCTGAACGCGACGGGTGCGATCGCGCAAGCGGCCGCCACGGGCGTGATCACCGCGGGCACGTTGACCGGTCACTCGACCGGCAGCACCAGCCTGCTGGGCGCGAACAAGATCGGCACGCTGGGCGCGTTCAATGCCACGAACGGTTTCAGCCTGGTCGATGCGCAGGCGCTGGCAGTGAACGGCGCCGTCGCGGGCGGGACGGGCGCGACCACGCTCACCACTTCCGGTGCAGGTAACAACCTCACGTTGACGAGCGCCGGCAACATTACCGGCACCGGCGTCACGTTGACTTCGGGCGGCACGCTCGACGCGGCAGCGGGCAGCAGCGTCAACAGCAGCAACGGCGCGCTGAGCTTGACCGGCGGCGCGTTCACGCTGGACGGCGCATTGAATGCGGGCACCGGCACGGCGACGCTGGCTGCGAACGGCGCGATCGCGCAGGCGGCGACGGGCGTCATCACCGCGGGCACGTTGACCGGTCACTCGACCGGCAGCACCAGCCTGCTGGGCGCGAACAAGGTCGGCACGCTGGGCGCGTTCACCACCGGCGGCGATTTCGCGTTCAACGACGCGCAAAGCCTCGCGGTCAACACGGCGCTCTCCGCGAATGGCGGTGCGGGCAACATCACTCTGACCACCATCGGTGCCGGCTCCGATCTCGTGCTGGCGAGCGGTCTCACCGGCAACACGGTGACGCTGAAGGCCGGGCGCAACCTCGCGCAGACCGCCGGCGTCATCAAGGCGAATACGCTGACCGGCAGTGCGGCCGGAAGCGCCAGCCTGAACGACGCCAACCTGATCGGCACGCTCGGCAGCTTCAGTTCGAACGGTTTCAGCCTGACCAATGCGCAGGCGCTGGCAGTGAACGGTGCCGTCGCGGGCGGTACGGGCGCGACCACGCTCACCACTTCCGGTGCAGGTAACAACCTCACGCTGGCGGCCACCGGCAGCGTGGCCGGCAGCGGCGTGACGCTGAGCTCGGGCGGCGCGATCGACGTGATCGCGGGCAGCAGAGTGAACAGCAACAATGGTGCGCTGAGCTTGAACGGCGGCGCATTCGCGCTGGACGGCGCGCTGAATGCGGGCACTGGCACGGTGACGCTGACCTCCAGCGGAGCAATCAGCCAGGCGGCGGCCACGGGGGTCATCACGGCCGGCACATTGACGGGTCAGGCTGTCGGCAGTACCGACCTCAATGGCGCCAACCTCATCACCACTCTCGGCAGCTTCACTTCCGACTTCAGCCTGACCAATGCGCAGACGCTGACGGTAGCGGGCCCGCTCAACGGTGGCCCGGTGGTGACGCTGACCACGACCGCCGGCGACCTGATCATCAACGGCGCCGTGAACGGTACGGCGACCACGCTCAACTCGGCCGGTGCGATCAGCGAAGGGGTGGCAGGCGTCATCACCGCGGACACGCTGAGCGGCCATTCGGCGGGTGCGACGAGTCTCAACGGCGCCAACCGCATCGGTGCGCTGGGCAGCTTCAGTGCGGCGAACTTCGCGCTGACCAACGCGCAGACGCTGGCGGTGAGCGGCCCGATCAACGGCGGTGCCAGCACCACGCTGACCACCACGGCCGGTGATCTGGCGATCAACGGTGCGGTGAACGGCACGACGATGACGCTGAAGTCGGCCGGTGCGATCAATGAAGGGGCGGGCGGCAGCCTCACGGCGAGCAACCTGAGCGGCCAGTCGGCGGGTGCGACGAGCCTCAACGGCGCCAATCACATCGGCACACTGGGCAGTTTCAGTGCAGCGGCCTTCGCGCTGACCAACGCGCAATCGCTGGCGGTAACCGGCCCGATCAACGGCGGCAGCAGCGCCGCACTGACGACGACCGCCGGTGATCTGGCGATCAACGGTGCGGTGAACGGCACCACGACGACGCTGAAGTCGGCGGGTGCGATCAGCGAAGGGGCAGGCGGCAGCATCACGGCGGGCAATCTGAGCGGCCAGTCGGCGGGTGCGACGAGCCTCAACAGCGCCAATCACATCGGCACACTGGGCAGTTTCAGTGCAGCGGCCTTCGCGCTGACCAACGCGCAATCGCTGGCGGTAACCGGCCCGGTCAACGGTGGCAGCAGCGCCGCACTGACGACGACCGCCGGTGATCTGGCGATCAACGGTACGGTGAACGGCGCAACGACGACGCTGAAGTCGGCGGGTGCGATCAGCGAAGGGGCAGGCGGCAGCATCACGGCGAGCAACCTGAGTGGCCAGTCGGCGGGTGCGACGAGCCTCAACGGCACCAACCACATCGGCACATTGGGCAGCTTCAGCGCGGCGAACTTCGCGCTGACCAACGCGCAATCGCTGGCGGTGACCGGCCCGGTCAACGGTGGTGCCAGCACGGTGCTGACGACGACCGCCGGCGGCCTGGCCATCAACGGCGCGGTCAGCGGAACGGCCACGACGCTGAACTCGGCCGGTGCCATCACCGAAGGCGCAGGCGGTGTCATCACCGCAGGCACCTTGAGCGGAACGGCGGCGGGAGCGACCGTGCTCGGCAGCGCCAGCAGCCGCAACGCCAACATGGTCGACACGCTGGGCAACTTCACCTCGTTGGCCGGCTTCAGCATGACCAACGACAAGACGCTGACGTTGGCTTCGGTAGGTGGCAGTGCGTTCACGGTGAATGCCGGCACGTCTGCGTTCTATCTGTCGGTGACCAACGGCGACCTGTTCCAGCTCGGCACGGCACAGGTTTATGACGGGCTCGGCGTATGGGGCTCCACCGGCCGCATGGGTACCGCCTCGAATCCGATCTACGTGATCGGCACGGGCCTGCAGTCGATCGCCAACGTCGGCCTGCCGCCGGCCTATTTCTACGCATTGGACAGCAGCGGCAACCTGCTGCCGCTGGGTGGCGGCTTCGCCATCAACGTGCCCACCGCGTCGGGCGCGGGCAGCGCGCAGAACGGCAACCACGGCGATTCGTACATCGACCCGAGCGTGATCACGGCGAACTACCGGTCCTACGGCATCGTGCCTTCGGGCGTGCGGCTGCCGGCGGATCAGCAGAATGGTTGCGATCCCGACCAGCCCGACCAGTCGGACTGCCAGGATCCGGACAGCGTGGGCATGGTTCTCGCGTGGCCGAACTCTCCGCGATGACCATCGGCAGACGACTCGGCGCAGGCATTGCGTTCGCCTTGCTCGCGCCGGTTCCGGTCGGCCTGGCCGCGGCACAGGACGCGCCGCAGAGCGCTCCCCAGATCGCGCCGAGATTGACCGGCGCGATCATCATCACGCAATTGCAAACCGCGCAGCATGACCTCGCATTGCGGTCGGCGGACCTGCCCGCATCGAACGTGGCGACCATCAGTCAGCGTCTCGCCAGCATGGCCGATCGCCTGGGCAAGTCACTGGGCGGCGATGTGGCCAAGCCGATCGATACGCTGGGCAACGACGCCAAGGCCGATGCCTATCACGCCGAGGCGGCGGTGCAGCGCACGCGGGCGTTCCTCGAGGCAAGCAGGAGCTGTCTCGGTGACGATACGGCGGCGATGGCCGGTGCGCTGGCGAAGACCCTTGAGCTGGAGGCCGCGGCTTCGGGCGCGTCCAAGCTGCAACCGGTGATCAACGGTGTCGAAACCCTGGATCGACGGCCGCTCTTCGTCCTGCATGATGACGGCAAGCCGGTGGCATTCGCGCTGACCGGCGAGAACCTGTTCGACGCGCAATGTGCCAGCCCGGTCGTCACCGCAACCGACGGGCAGGGCAAGCCGCAGAGCGTGCAGCCGCTGGTGACCGGCGTGCTGCCCAACCGGATCGAGTTGAAGTTGCCGGATGGCGCCCAGCTCCAGCCCGGCAGTTACGTGCTGCATGTGGTGCCCAAGCGCAAGGCGTTCCTGGTGGGTTGCACGACCCAGCCGGAAACGACGGCCGTGGTGCAGGTGGCACCGGCGGCGAAGGTCTCCGTGAGCTATTCGCTGAGCGAGACCTGTCCTGCGCCGGGTGGCGGGATGGGCCAGGCGATGCCGCCCGTCACCGGCAGCATGCCCGACGGCGTCGGCCACGGCACGGTGGCCACCTACGTCAAGGTCAGCGGTTGCTCCGATCCGCTCAGCTACAGCATCAGTGCGACGGTGAAGTTCGGCGATGGACATGCCGCCACGGTCGGACCGATCAGCCAGATCGCCTCGGCCGGCATCACCGCCGGGCTTCCGGGCGGGCTGTCCCTGAGCTGGGATCCTTCGGTGCATCAACTCGTGGTGCGCCCCGCGACCAGCAGCTGCAAGGGCGTCTATTGAGCAAGCCGCAGGCTTGCCGCCGGTTTCGCGGCGGCAAGCGGGCTACTCGTCGTCGGGCGTGCCTGAAACCACGCGCAGTTCCGAGATGCCGCCTGGCGCCAGGTCCTTGAGCAGGTCCATGAAGTCCATCCCGACCAGTCGCTGGGCGCGACGCAACAGCAGCGGCACCGGGCTGGAGGGTTCGCAGCGGGTGTAGTAGTCGCAGACCTCGTCAAGGCGACGCATGACGTCCTGCGGTCCGGCGATCGCCCCGGAAGCGCGCACGGCACCCGTCACCGCGCCGCCGGATTCATCGCCGCCTTCCGCGTTTCCGTCCGCGCCAGCTTCCGGCGGCAGGCGTCGGGCCAGCTGCGGATCCAGGAACTTCTTCAATTCCTGGATATCGCCGAGCAGGTTCTTGAAATCCGGCCCGGCCGAGCCGAGCTGGTCGGTGAAGATCGCGTCGATCGCCTTGGCGTGTTCCAGCGATTCGCGGATGGCCGCGGTGGTCTGGACCAGCTCATCCTCGGCGCAGTCCATGCAGCAGGCTTCCATGTCCGTCAGGCTCGCTTCCGGGCCGTCGTCGGAGGTGCCTGTCTTGAGCGTGCCATTGGCGATGCGCAGGTCGCGCAGGCTGAAGCGACCCATCCGGGGTGACTGCACGAATGGCGTGCTGCGGAAATAACCGAGGACACCTTGCAGGTCACTCAGCGGTACCACCGCGTTGACGCGCATGGTGGGATCGTTGTCGTCCTCGGCATCCAGCTGCGGATGCACGTTGTCCCAGAACTGTTCGAGCAGGCCGCGGATCAGTCCGAGGCCGGCGCTCCAGCCGGGCATGCCGGAAGTGCGCATCCAGCCGGCGGTGAGGTGAACGGCGGCGCGCAGATCCTTGGATCGGCCCAGCACGGCTTCGGACAGTTCGACGACCTTGTCCCAGTCCGGCTCCTCGGCAGCCTTGACCGTGTCGCCGATGGCGCGCTCGGCCTTGGGCGCGGCAGCGCGTTCGAGCGCGAGGAACTCGGGGTCGTATTCGAGATCCGGTCCGGCCGGCAATTCGTCGGATACCGGGGCCAGCAAGGACTCCAGATTATATTGCGCCATGGCTCTGCACCGACGTTCGGGATAATCAACGCATTATCACAAATTATCGGCACAAAACCACGCGCGGCGTAGGGTCGGCTGGCGCCGTCATCGGCCTCGCTGATCTGCCGTCTTTCCCTTCCGCAGGTGCCAAGCGGGTGGAGCCTTCGGCGCCGCCCGCGAGGCGAATCGCGGCGACGCGGCAGAGGCTCGGCCGGGCTCAGCGCACGAAACGGCGGACCCAGGCCACGTAGCTGTCGACGAACCCCTGCAGGAATTTCCGCGTGCCATCGCTGGCGATGCTGCCGTCGTCGGCGATCAGCTCGTCCTTGAAGTGGATGAACACCTCCGGCTGGGGCAGGGTGGGTACGTCCAGGTAGGCCAGCACGTTGCGCAGGTGCTGCTGGGCCATCGAGGTGCCGGTCGAGCCGATCGAGGTGCCGATCACCCCCGCCGGCTTGCCGGCGAACGAGTTGGTGCCCCACGGGCGCGAGGCGATGTCGATCGCGTTCTTCAGCACGCCGGGAATCGAGCGGTTGTACTCGGGCGTGGCGAACAGCAAGGCGTCGACCGACTCGATATCCTTCTTCAGCCGGGTGGCGGTGGCCGGGTAGGCCGCGTCGAAGTCCTGCGAATACAGCGGCAGATCGTCGATCCGGATGTGGCGGAACGCGAACTCCGCCGGGGCAAGCTTCTCCACCGCGCGGGCGAGCCGGCGATTGAACGAATCCATGCGCAGGCTTCCGACGAGAACGGCGACCTTGATCTGGCTCATTTACGGCTCCTTGGCTGGGTGTGGAAGAATGGACGTCCCACCAATGTACTGCCGGCATGCGTTAAAGATGGATGAACCGCGCCGGCGGTACAGACACGCGCAACATGTACTCTTCGCGATCAGCCCCGGGCTGCCGCTTTCCGACCGACTGCCACCAGTGAACCAGCCTCATGCAAGCCATTGAAACCCTGATCGACGACGCCTTCGAACGCCGCAACGCACTGACCCAGGCCGAGATCGAGACCCACCTGCGCCCGGCCATCGGCCAGGTCCTCGACCTGCTCGAATCCGGCGAGCGCCGTGTCGCCGAGCCGGACAGCAATGGTGGCTGGACGGTGAACCAGTGGATCAAGAAGGCGGTGCTGCTGTACTTCCGCATCAACGACAACCGCGTGGTCGATGGCGGCCCGGCGCAGGCGTTCGACAAGGTGCCGCTGCGCTTCGCCCGCGGCAACGACGCGGAATTGCAGCAGCTAGGCGCGCGCGTGGTGCCCGGCGCACTGGTACGTCGCGGCGCGCATATCGCGAAGGACGCGGTGCTGATGCCGAGCTACGTCAACATCGGCGCCTACGTGGGTGCAGGCACGATGGTCGATACGTGGGCCACGGTCGGTTCGTGCGCGCAGATCGGTGCGGATGTGCACCTGTCCGGCGGCGTCGGCATCGGCGGCGTGCTGGAGCCGCTGCAGGCCAACCCGACCATCATCGAGGACAACTGCTTCATCGGCGCGCGCTCGGAAGTGGTCGAGGGCGTGGTGGTGGAGAAGGGCAGCGTGATCGGCATGGGCGTGTTCCTCGGCCAGTCCACCCGCATCTACAACCGCGCCACTGGCGAGGTCAGCTACGGCCGCGTGCCGGCCGGCAGCGTGGTGGTGGCCGGCAGCCTGCCCGCGAAAGACGGCAGCCACAGCCTGTACGCCGCGATCATCGTCAAGCAGGTCGACGAAAAAACCCGCAGCAAGACCAGCATCAACGACCTCTTGCGCGCCGCCGTGTAGGAGCCCGCTTGCGGGCGATGCTCTTCCCGAGTCCCGGTACAAAATCATCGCCCGCGAGCGGGCTCCTACAAGGGGAAACCCGGCATGACGACTCTTTACGGCCTTCCCGACTGCGACACCTGCAGGAAAGCGCGCAACTGGCTCGCCCGCTTCGAAGTACCGCATCAGTTCATCGACTACCGCGCCAACCCGGTGCCGGCGGCGACGCTGAAAGACTGGGCGGCGCAGCTCGGTGGCTGGGAAAAACTGGTCAACAAGTCGTCCACCACCTGGCGCAACCTGCTGCCGCAGCGCAAGAACCCCGGCAGCGATCCGGAGTGGACGCTGCTGCTGAAGGAATACCCCGCACTCATTCGTCGTCCGGTGGTGGTGCAACCGGACGGTGCGGTAAGCGTGGGGTTCACCGACAACGGCTTCAAGAAGCTGTTCGGGCGCTGAGATGCCGATGCGCCTTTCGAAGATCCTGCTGATGGCGACGATCGCGTTGTGGCTGGCGCTGGTCGCGTTCGGCAACATCACCGACTACGGCAGCAACCGGGTGTTCGTGCAGCACGTGCTGGCGATGGATTCGATCTTCCCCGATGCCGGCATCCACTACCGTGCAATCCATTCGCCGCTGCTGCAGCACATCGCCTACATGCTGATCATCGCCACCGAAACGCTGGCCGCGCTGTTGTGCTGGATCGGTGCCTGGCGCATGTGGCGCACGCGCCGCGCGTCGGCGACGGTGTTTCATCGTGCCAAGCGCATGGCCGTGCCTGGACTGACCGTCGGCCTGATGTTGTGGCTCGGTGGCTTCATGGCGATCGGCGGCGAGTGGTTCGGCATGTGGATGTCCAGCCAGTGGAACGGCCTGGAAAGTGCCTTCCGTTTCGTCGTCGTGTTGCTCGTCGCGCTGGTCTATCTGGGCCAGCACGACAACGAGCTCGACCAGCCATGACCGGCGTCGACATGGGCAATCACCCGGCACGCAGGTTCCGCAGCAACCTGCGCATCGAACGCGACAACGCCGCGTTGTATGGACGGCTGGCCGAGCTGGCGACCGATCCGCGGCTGAGTCAGGTCTATCGACGCATCGCGGCCGGCGAGCAGCGCAATGCACAGTTCTGGGAAACGCGCCTGCGCGGCTTGGGCGAGGTTGTGCCGCCGATCCGCATCGGTGCGCGCGTACGTGCGTTGAGCTGGTTTGCACGGCACTTCGGCACCGAATTCGTGATGCCGACGGTGGTGCGGCTGGAACATGCCGACCACGACGACACGCCGGTGGATCGCAGCGGCCACCGCGATCATTTCATTCCATCGCACGAGCTTGGCGCGCACGGTCGCCGGCATCAGACGCAAAGCGGCAACACGCTGCGGGCGGCCGTGCTCGGCGCCAACGACGGGCTGGTTTCCAACGTCAGCCTGGTGATGGGCATGGCCGGCGCCGCGTCGGGCGATCGCGCCGTGCTGCTGGCCGGTCTGGCCGGCCTGGTCGCCGGTGCCTGCTCGATGGCGCTGGGCGAGTGGCTGTCGGTAAACAGTTCGCGCGAGTTCTATCAGGCGCAGATCACCGAACGCGCCGAGCGCCTCGCCGTGGCGCCGGAAGACGGCCTGCGGCATATCGCCGGCATCTATCGCGAGAAGGGGCTGGAACCGGCCGCCGCGGAGCACCTGGCCGAGCACATTGCCGAAACCCCGCGTGCGGCACTGGACATGCTGGTGCGCGAGGATCTCGGGGTCGATCCGGGCGAGCTCGGCGGCTCGGCCTATGGCGCGGCGATCTCGTCGTTCTGCCTGTTCGCCTGCGGCGCGCTGTTTCCGGTGGCGCCGTACTTCTTCCTCGGCGGCCATGCCGCCTTGCTGGCCAGCGCGTGTTCCACCGCCGCCGGGCTGGCGTTGATCGGTATCGGCACCTCGCTGTTCACCGGGCGCAGCATGCTGTTCTCGGTCGCCCGGCAACTCGCCATCACGGCCGCCGCCGCCGCGATCACCTATGGCGTGGGCCATCTGCTGGGCACGGTGCTGATGGGCTGAAGAAACGGGCAGGGCGTGCTTGCTATGCTGTGCCATCGCCCCTTCCGTGTCGCGCAGATACGAATGCACTGTCCAAGCTCGTCATCCTCGCGAAGGCGAGGATCCAGTGCCTCTGGCAGCATACGAAAGGCTGAGTCACTGGATTCCTGCCTTCGCAGGAATGACGAGAAACGTGGCCTTTGCGCCAAGAATTAACTGCCATCCCGCGCAGGTACCTATGTCAGACGTCTTCGAACTTGCCTGTGACCTGATCCGCCGTCGTTCGGTAACGCCGGAAGACGCGGGCTGCCTGCCCGTGATCGGCGGCCGGCTGGAGCGTGCCGGCTTCCGCGTCGAACACCTGCGCTATGGCGAGGTCGACAATCTGTGGGCGACGCATGGTACGGATGGTCCGACGCTGGCCTTTCTCGGCCATACCGATGTGGTGCCCAGCGGGCCGGAAGCCTCATGGCAGAGCCCGCCGTTCGAGCCGACGATCCGCGATGGCCGTCTATACGGCCGCGGTGCCGCCGACATGAAGGGCTCGGTGGCGGCGATGGTGGTGGCGCTGGAACAGTTCGTGGCGGCGCATCCCGATCACCGCGGCCGGGCCGGCCTGCTGCTGACCAGCGACGAGGAAGGCCCGACCAATCTCGACGGCGTGCGCAAGGTGGTCGAGCACTTCCGCGCCATTGGCGAACGCATCGACTGGTGCGTGGTCGGCGAGCCGTCGGCGAAGGAGAAGCTGGGTGACCTGATACGCGTCGGCCGGCGCGGCTCGTTGTCGGGCACGCTTCGCGTGCGCGGCGTGCAGGGGCATGTGGCGTATCCGGAAAAGGCACTGAACCCGATCCACGCCTTCGCGCCGGCATTGACCGAGCTGGCGGCCGAGCGCTGGGACGAAGGCAACAGTGACTTTCCGCCGACTTCGTTCCAGGTCTCCAACCTCAACGCCGGCACCGGTGCCAGCAACGTGATCCCCGGTGACCTCGCTGCGCTGATCAACTTCCGCTACAGCACGGCCAGCCGCGCCGACGACCTGCGCGCACGCACCGAAGCGATCCTGCAGCGCCACGGCCTGGACTTCACCCTGGGCTGGAATCTGTCCGGCGAACCCTTCCTCACCCCGCCCGGTGGCCTGCTGCGCGAAACTGTGGTGGCTGTCTGCCGCGACCTGTGCGGCATCGACCCCGAACAAAGCACCGGCGGCGGCACCTCCGATGGCCGCTTCATCGCGCCGATGGGCACCGAAGTGGTCGAGATCGGCCCGGTCAACGCGACGATCCACAAGGTGGATGAGTGCGTGGAGGTGGGGGAGTTGGAGAAGCTGCCGGAGGTGTATCAGACGGTGTGCGAGCGTTTGTTGGGGTAGTGGTCGGTGGTGTCGTTCCGGGGGTTCGCCAGCCCCCAGCCGTTCACGCTGAGCGTAGCTCGCGCAGCGGGCGGAGTCGAAGCGCCGTCAAGCATGTCCAGCCCATCGCCGGCATGCCCCGTCCTCGTTCCTCAAAGCCATGGCCGTCCCCGGCCACTCCCCGTAAGATGACCTCGTACGAGGCGAGGGGATGTGTGCGGATGTGGAAGCGGGTGGTCGGCTACGGGGCGCTGCTGGCGGCGGGGACGCTGGCCCTGCAGTGGCTCGACTACCAGCGACTGGCGCGGATGCATTCCGGTGACGTCTACCTGTTCCTGGTCGCGGTCGGCTTCCTGGTGCTCGGCATCGTGCTGGGCGTGCGGGTTTTCGCGGCGTCGACACCGATCGTCTTCGACGGCAACCCGAAGGCGAAGGCGGCGCTGGGGCTGAGCGAGCGTGAGCTGGAGGTGCTGCACGAGCTGGCCGCCGGCCACTCCAACAAGGAGATCGCCGCGCACCTCCACGTGTCGCCGAACACCGTCAAGACGCACGTGGCGCGACTGTTCGACAAGCTGGGTGCAAGGCGGCGCACCGAGGCGATCCGCCGGGCGCGCGAGCTGGGGATCGTGCGCTGACGCGGGCTTGTTCGGGTGAACATGTCGAAATCACCCTTTCGGGCGATTGCAGGGCGGCGCCGGATAGCGGTTACTGGCCGCTCAATCCATCATTCAAGGAGTAGCACCATGTTGCGCACCATCCTGAAATACGGCGTGATCGCGGGCCTGGTCGTCGGCGGCTTCGAGCTCATCACCTTCACCGCGTTCTCCGGGATGCCGCCGCTGAAATACGGCATGCTGATCGGCTACACGACGATGCTGATCGCACTGAGCGCGGTGTTCGTGGGGATCAAGCGGCACCGCGACGTGGACCGGGGCGGGGTGATCGGCTTCTGGCCGGCGCTCGGTGTCGGCCTGGGCGTCAGCTTCATCGCCGGGATCTTCTATGTGGCCGCGTGGGAAGCGGTGCAGGCGATGACGCACATGGATTTCGCCACCTCCTATGCGAACGCGATCATCGCGAGCGAGCAGGCGAAAGGCGCAAGCGCCGAGGCGCTGGAGAAACTGAGCGCCGACATGGCGGCGTTCAAGGCGCAGTACGCGAACCCGATGTACCGCCTGCCGATGACCTTCGCGGAGATCTTTCCAGTCGGCGTGCTGGTGTCGCTGCTCTCGGCGGGGCTGCTGCGCAACAGCCGGTTTTTGCCGGCGCGGCGGGGGTGAGGTTTTTATGCTCGCAGGTGAGTTGGGTGAGAAGCGTATGGCTGTCGATGCGGCCTTGGGTAGCCGTCTATGCCGCCATCACCTTGATCTCCAGGCGATAGCCGACAGCCTCCAGCGCGGCCTGCACCTGGTCCAGTTTCGACTTGTGGCGCAGATCGATCAGCCGGTCGATTTGCGGCAGATGCACCTGCAGGCGGCGGCCCAGTTCGGATTTGCGGATGCCGTGCTGAAGCATGGCCTGGTAAAGGCCGATCTTGGCCACGGCCAGTGGTGGCAGTTCGACCAGTTTCATGCCGCGCTTGGCGGCGCTCGGTTCCGGGATGGCTTGGCGGTCGTCGATGAGGATTTGCAGGGCGCTTGATATGCCGTCGACAGCTTGCCGCAGAGCATCATCTTCGCCGATGCCCACCGATGTCATGGCGGGCAGGTCGGGGCAGGTGACCATGATTTCATCGTCGCCGAGGTGTTGGAGTTTGACGGGGTATTTCATGATGTAAATCCTGCGACGATCGAGGGCTTGTGGGCGGATGGCGAGGTACCGTGAGTCATGGCCGTTGGCCTTACAGGCCGAGATCCTTCAGGATCTTCTTGCGTATCGGCTCTTTCATTTCCTTGGAGCCATGTGATGGGAAGACGGAGGTTTTCCCGTTGTATCTCAGCATTTGGTGGCTGCCATTGCCGGGCTCGAACTTGACGTCTTGTCTCTTCAGCCACCGCATGAATTCGCTGTATTTCATGTCCGTCCCTGGTTCTGTCGCACCACTATAGCAACATATATGTTTACATCAACACAAATGTTGCGATGCCTGTATGCGGCTCATCTGTAGAAACTGAGTGCACCGGCTTGGACTTCTGCTTCAGCGTGTGTAGCGCTCTCCAGGCAATGTGGCCCCGGGAGACGTCGAGGTATTGGGAGGCGCCGAAGCCATGGGCGGCAATGTCGGGCAAGTCGATGTAGCGGGCGAGCCAGTGCGGCAGCGCGCGGGAGAGCGGTTGTCTGATATCGGTGCGGACGCGCTCGCCCGGGTGTGCGCGGCGAGGTCGCCGGGTTGCTGGCGTTGTATTGCGCGGTGCGCGGGCGGTTGCCGGGATGGTGGTCAACGGCATGGCTGCATGCCCTACATCTTGCCGTGCTCCAGCGGTCGCTGGCGGTGCATCAGCGCCCACTCGGCATGTTCGGCCAGCGCGGCTTCGCCGAGTGCGCGCAGGATCTCGCGTTGTTCGGTCGGGTCGCCGGTCCGGGCGAGCGCCATGCGCGCCTCGTCGAAGATGCGCTGCATGAAGCGATACTGCTTGATCAGCTCCTTGTCGGCCTTCTTGAATGCATAGGCCTCGCGCACGGCGGCGACGATCGACAGGATGCCCATGATCACCACCAGGATGTTTTTCGCGTTCGCCGACAGCTGGTGGGCCAGCGCCGCCAGCACGATGCTGATGCCGATGCCGGCGAACAGGCTGGCGAAGCCGAGCGTCTCGGTGATGTGGTGCTGCCGGGTGCGCTGCACGGCCTTGCTGCGGAAGTAATCCACCTGGCCGCCATGCGCGGCGTCGCCGACCCATTCACGGATGACGGCGTCCAACTCCTGCTCCGGATGCTGTGGCGGGTCGAGTGGGTAGCCGAGCCCCGCGCTGCGCATCACGTTGCGCGTCCAGCCCAGCTCGATGTCCTGCTTCTGCATGAAACTGTCCTGCGCGAACTCGGGGTCGCCGGTCAGCGAGATGCCGGCACGGCGCCAGTAGCCCTGCACCCGCAGGCCCTCGGCCAGCGCGCGATAGTCCAGGTACTTGCGATGCCAGCCGCGCCGCCTGGCGAGCGTGCTCAGCCAGACGCCGCCGGCGAACAGCAGCAGGAACACGTAGATGAAATCGTCTTGGTCGGGCAGGTTGTCGTAGATCGTGAAGGCGATACCCATCACGGCCGCCAATGTGTAGATGACCCGCATCGCCAGCAGGACGCGGCGACGGAAATGCACCGCCAGCCAGTCGGCGGCGCGGAACAACGTCGCCTCCGGTCGCGCCAGCGTGGTGTCGTCGCCAGGCGCTGCCTTGTCGGCGGCGCCGCTGTTTTCGATATCGGCGTGGTACTTCACGCAGTCGCCATCGAACTCGGCCATGTGGGCGAAGGTCTGGTGGAAGGCCTCCGGCATGGGTGCGTCGACCGGCGACAGCTCGGTCTGCGTGCGCCACAGCAGCTGGCCCGGTTGCAGTGGTGACAACGGTGCGCCGTCGGCGTCATCACGGGAACAGACGATCTGGCAGACCAGCCGCTCGTCGCCGCTGCCGAGCAGATGCCGGCGTCCGCCGCGGCGGCGTTCGATCAATCCCGGCATCGCTCCGCTGAGAAAATAATGCGCCACCTGGGCGGTGCCGCCGAGTCGATCCGAATGCTTGCCGTCCCAGATCGCCAGCAGCAGGTGGCAGTGGCGGGCGATGAATACGCCGGCCTGCCCGTACTGGCGGTCGCGCTGTGGTCCGTGACTGCCGATGTTGAGGTGCGTACTGTCCGGCAGCAGGGGCAGGTCGATCACCTGGGCGCGGGCGCACAGCGCATCGAACGTGGCGCGGGTGGCCGGGTAGTGGAAGTCCTCGACATAAAGCTCGCGCGGCAGCGGCAGCGGTGCGATCAGTTGCGCGTCGATCGCCAGGGCTTCCTCGGCCACCAGTTGATCGCCGCCTTCGGCCAGTGCCGACAGCACCACCAGCGGAAGGGTCGGGAAGTCGTGCTGCAATTGCGCGAAGAATTCCCGCACGCGTCGCCGGACAAGGTCGACTTCGCGCGCGGGAATGTTGCGGTGGCTGGTCACACCGATGACCAGGGGTACGCTGGCGGGTGCGAGGAGGCGAGGTCGCTGTTCCATGCGAGGCAATTGGTAGGCGTCAGGTGTTCTTGATTTTCGGGTTGATCGTCGTATTTGGCGAAAACTGCCCGAGCTGTTCCAGCTCCGGCTCCTGATCGGGGTCGCGGTTGCTCCCCTGGTTCGGATCGCCTGGCTGCGGCTCGGCCGGCGGATTCTGATTGTCTTTGTTGTTGTTGGACATGGTGGTCTCCGGGCTTGATTGAGTGTGATGCTGCCGTTCGGGTCGACGCTCTGCTTGTTCCCCTCTCTACTGCTTCCCGCGCCGAGGTGCCCGCATGGTGCCGTTAGAGGTTCTTGATTGTCGGGTTTGTCGTGGTGCCGGTGGGAAGCGTGGCTATGGTCGAGTACGGGGTGCCATTGATTGTTGCGCACAGTTGGTAGACCCATTCGCCGCTCGAGCTGGTGCTGTTGTTGGCATCGGTGATCGTGATCTTGTCACCGTTGTCCGCGAGTTGCGCTTGGCCGAACACGCCCGATGGTGGCGGTTGAATCCAGGAAAACCCGGGGTGGTTTGAGTTGTCGATCGCATTGAATGACCCTGGGTTCACGCCCGGGCCGCTCAGATGCCAGGTGATCGTCACCGATTGGCCGTGGGCGATCTGGTTTCCATTTCCCGACTGGTTGACGTCGAGGCTGCCGTCTTTCAACGTGACCTGGAGTGTTACGTTGGGCATGATGTACTCCTTAGCATGGATCGTGGGCGGCGGGGGAGGCGGGCCGCAGCGCCTTGATTCAGGGCCTTGGGTCCGGCGTAGGCGCAGCGTGCGTGGTGGGCGCGGGAGCGCTGGCGTCGGTTTGCATGATCTGCGCGATGCGCGTCGCGAATGCGGGGTTTGCCGGGTAGTCCACCTGGGCGCGCCGCAGGATCGCGAGCAGGGCCGGATCGCGATAGCCGGCGTTCCAGAGGCGCTCGATCAACGGCTTTGCTTCGGTCTGCTTCTGCAGGCCAAGCAGCACCTCTACCTGCAAGGCGAGCAGGCGCGGGTCATCCTTGCCGCCCTTCGCGGATTGTGTCGCTTTCCATGCCTCCTCCCGCAGTTGCCGCGCCGCCGGCGCGTCGCTGCTGGCATCGGCGAGCAGCAGGTTCGCGGTCAGCGTATCCAGCAACAGGCTGTGGTCATCCGGCTGCTTGGCGAACAGTGGTTGCAGGATGTTCATGGCGCCCTGCGCCTGCGCCCGCGCCGTCGCGGCTTGCCCGCTGGCCAGTGATTGCGCGGCCTGCTCGCTGCGGGCCTCGGCATCAATCTGCTGCCATGTAACGTTGGCCGGCTCTTGGCGAGTCAGCGCAGACAGGGTGGCCAGCGCTCGCACAGTCAGCGTTTGTGCCGCCGGCAAATCCCCGTGCAGACGCTTCAGGCGGCTCAATTGCACGAGATAGACCGCGGACTTTTCCTGAAAGCTGGTTTGCGTCGGCGCGATCGCGATCAGCTGGGCAGCGATGTCGACCGCTTGCTGGAGGTCGCGGATGCCGGCTTCGACATCGCCGGTCAGCGCCAGCGTGCGCCCCAGGATGGCGCGCACGCGCAGCATGTTTTCGCGCTGGTCATTGTTCCTGGGGTCGGCGGCGGCAAGTCGGGTTTCGATCGCGTCATCGGCACGATACTCGGCGACTGCCTCGACCAGATCGCCGCGCTGCAAGGCCAGCTTGCCGAGATTGTTGTGCGCGTCGCCCAGTGCGGATGCCCAGTCGGTCTTGTCGGGGTTGGCCGCGACCAGCTCACGTGCCAACGCCAGTACGTTGCGATACGCGCTGGCCGCGGCAGCCGGTTGTCCGCGCGCTTCCAGCACATGCCCCATATTGTTGTAGACGGACTGCAGCTCGAATTTCAGTGACAGGTCATTGCCGGCACGCGCCCGCGCCCGCCGCAGGATATTCCGCGCGGATTCGAAATCCCGCCAGGCGGCGTCGAGCTTGCCCTGATACCAGTCGGTCATGCCGACGAAGGACCACGACCGGGCACAGGCAACTTGCCGCGCCGCGTCGCCGGGCGCTGCCTCGGCGAGGTGTCTGGACAGCTGCAGGGCCGCCCGATACGACTCCATCGCACCGGACAGGTTGCCTTGATCCAGACGCACGCTGCCGATCTTCTCCAGTGCCTTGGCGCGCTGTTCCAGGGCCTCGTCGGTGACATCCGTGGCCGGCAGCGACTGGAAGTAGGCCATCGCCTTGTCGTCGACGCTCTGCATGATGTCCAGGCGGGATGCCTGCGCCAGCTTGTCGTTCAGATCGCCGAGCATGAATCCGACCAGGGCTTCGGCCTGTTTCTGCCGGCGCTGGGCGGCCTGGCTGGCTTCCACCGCGGCGTGGCGCGAAACGATGGCGAAAATCGCCAGCGTGGTGGTCACCGCCATCACGATCACCGCCAGCGCCGCCACCGCCGTCATGCGCCGGGTGCGTCGTTGCAGCTCGCGCTGCTTGAGCGCGTCGAAACCGACATCGAGCAGGCCGGCGATCAGTTTCAGCTTGGCGTTGTTCCTGCCGTCCTTGCCGGCGCGCGCGTCGGCCGCGATCGGCTCGGTGCGTTCACGGGTCGGCTGCCCAGCGGCGTCGAGCTGGAAACGCAGTGCCGGCGCAAAACATTCTTCCACTGCGCGCCCGGGCAGGTCGCTGGCGTTGGGCTCACCATCCACGATCAGGCAGAAGATGCGCTCATCCCGGCCGATGCGCTTCCACGCCAGCACTTCCTCGTTGACCCAGTGCGAGGCGGCCGAGTGCGGCGAGCAGATCACGATCAGGTTGGCCGATTGCGTCAGCGCTTCATTGACCTTGCGGCCGAGATCGTGCGCTGTGGCCAGTTCGTCGCGGTCACGGAAGATCGGCGTGAGGCGTGCGGGAATGGTGCCGGCGGTGGTGGCCTGGCCGACCAGCCGTTTCGGTATGCGATAGGTTTCCAGCGCCTTGTGCAGCCAGTCGGCCCAGGCCTTGTCCTGGTGGCTGTAGCTGATGAAGGCGTAATACCGGAACGCTGGTGATCCCGTGCCCTGCGTCATGACATCCGGCACTCCCGTGCCTGGTCATGCAGTCCCTTGCCGAATGATCCCCCGCTTCGAGACGGCCGGCGGCAACCGTGTAACTGCCGGGGCGGTAGTCTGCGTCCGGCGCAAGATAGCACCAAATAATGTGATGCATATCACATTGCTCTACGCCTTCCTGCGAGCTGCCGGGCCGGTCCGGCCAACCCGGTGTTCGAGGCGCCCGCCGACGGGCGAGTGCCGGGTACTCGCGAAAGCGCGACGGCGCTCAGCCTGCTTCCGGTTCAAGCGTCAGCGTGTGCACGGTCTTGCCCGGCAGCAGCGGGGTGGGACGGCCCTCGACCCAGTCCTCATGCCCGGCGCCGAAGAACGGCGACAGCGGGTGGTCGCTCTGGCCGCCGGGCATTTCCAGGATGCCCTGCGCCTCATGGCCCGGCGACACGTCGAGCCGTTCGGACGCACCGAATCCCGGCATCGCGACGCGCGGCATGTTGTTGTCGCCCGGCAGCGGCTGGTCGGGCATGTCGATGAAACGGGCCAGCCACGCGGGCAGGGCGGGAGACAGGGCGTGGTTGATGTCGCTGCGGTTGTGCTCGCCCCAGGTACGCGCAGCCAGGCCGCCAGGTTGCTGGCCGAGCTCGCCGGTGACCTTGCGCGCGGCATCGACGAGCAGGGCGTGCCAGTCGGCGTATTTCGGATCGAGCAGCCAGGCGGGTTGTTGCCGGATCAGCATCCATACCGCCGCTTCGGCGCTGTTCTGGCCGGGCCAGCTGAAATCGGGATGCTGCTGCTTCACGCGGGCGGCGAACGGTGCCAGCACCGCTATGCCGACCTGGTCGCGGAACGCCCGCACCAGCCGGTAGTCGACGCTGTCGATGGCGGCGCGCCCGCGCCAGGCCTGGGTGAGCTGGCGCAGCTGTTGCAGCGTCGGGTCCTTGCTGCCATCCAGGGTTTGCTGCAGCAGTTCCTGCCAGCGCGCGAGAAATACAGCGTGGTCGTCCAGCTGGATATCGAGCAGGTCGGCGGGGGCGAAACTGGCGCGTGCGTGCAGGTCGTCGCGGATCTGCCGGGCGCGTGCGCCCAGGTCATGGCCGCCGTCGCCGAGCAGGGCCAGCGCCGCGCCGTCGACGGTGCGGTTGTTGGCCGTCCACAGCCGGTCATCGGCGGGCTGCTCGATGCGCGGATACTGCGACGGCGCGGCCCAGCCCTGCCAGCCGCTGCCCGGTTTCGACCAGTCCGAGGGCAGCAGCGGATCGATGCCGGCGCGCAGCGGGATGCTGTTGCCGGCGATCGTCCAGCCGATCCGGCCAGCGCTGTCGGCCACCAGCAGGTTCTGCGGCGGCATGCCCAGCTGCGGCGCGAGGTTCAGCGCGGCCGCCACGTCGGGCATCTGCTCGAACTGCATCAGGTTGACGTTGTAGGCGCGCGGCAGCTGTGCGATCCATGCCAGCGCCAGCGGCGTGCCGTCGGCGTCCTTGCCCATGATCGGGCCCCAGCGGGTGTCCTCGACCTTGAGGATGGCGTCCGGTCGGCCCTTGATCCGGATGTGTTCCTCGTGGGTTTCGATCTTTGCCCATCCTTCGGGCACCTTGTAACGGCCGGGGTCGGCCGGATCGCGCAGCACCCGCACCCAGTCGGCCCAGTCGCCGTAGCTGTTGGTGAAGCCCCAGGCGATCTGCCCGTTGGAACCGACCACCATGGCCGGCGTGCCGGGCAGGCTCACACCGTTGACGTCGCGCTCGCCGTTTGGCGCGCCCGGGTCGGGGTAACGCAGGCGTGTGCGGAACCAGATGTTGGGCACACGCAGGCCCAGGTGCATGTCGTTGGCCAGCATGGCCGCACCGTTGCCGGTCAGTGCGCTGGCGACGGCGAAACTGTTGCTGCCCGGACGCGGCGCATCCAGCGCCGGCGCAAGCGCGGCGGTGAGGCTGCTCGAAGGGGGTGCCGGCAGCCCCTGCCTCAGGTCGAACACGTCCGCGGCGGGAACCACCGGCGAACGCGAGAGCCGACCGCTGAGCGGCGCTTCCCAGTCGGGGTCGGGCGCCAGCAGGAAATCCACCAGCGCGCCGGGCAGCACCGAGCGCATCTGCGCCATGCGCAGTTCGCGTTCGTTGCGGCCGTCGCTGTTGAGATCCAGATACATGGCCGCGATGACCAGGGCGCTGTCTTCCGATCGCCAGGGTTGCGGCGTGCTGCCGAGCAGCAGGTATTCCCACGGCTTTTCGCGCAGATCGGCCAGACCTGCATTGACGCCGTCGCGATAGCGATCCAGCGCGCGCTTCTCCGCGGGCGGCATCTGTGCATACGCCGCCTCGACCACGGCACGCAGGCGATGCCGGCGGTGATTGAGGTCCACCTTCAACGCGGCCGGGCCGACCAGCGCGGACAACTCGCCGGCGCTCATGCGTCGCATCAGGTCCATCTCGAAGAAGCGCTCCTGCGCATGCACATAGCCCATGGCGTAGCTGATGTCGTCGCGATTGCTGCCCTCGATCGTGACCGTGCCCAGCGCGTCGCGACTGATGCTGACGCTGGCGTCGAGTCCCGCCAGCTTGTGCTGGCCATCCAGCCTGGCGCGACTGCCGGCGAGCAGCCACCATGCCGCGACGAAGGCGATCAGCAGCAGCGCCAGCAGGCTCAGCAGGACGGCGCGCAGGATGCGCCAGCGGCGTGTGGTCATGGAGAGTGCCCTGGGTTGCCGAACGCGGGTCAATGCCGGGAGAACACGGCAAAGATACCGGCATACGGCTTGACCATGAAGGCCGGCGCGCCCACATAGCCCGCGCCGTCGATGTAGAACTGCGAGATGCTGCCATCGAGGTACAGCGCATCGCGGCAACCCAGCTTGTCGCGGAACAGCCGTCCGAAGGTGTGGAAGTTCACCGGCGCCTCGCTGACCGCGAAGACCACCTCGTGGGGCGATCTGGCGCACACGCCGCTGCGCCATTTGAGGCTGGAGGAGTCGTCGATGAACTGCTCATTGAGCTTGCCATCGATCAGCAGCATCGGGCCGGACTGAGTGGCCTGTTGCACGGCGTTGCCTTCGGCCTTGAACGCGGCGCTGGTACGCACCGCGGCGTGGCCATCCGGATAGATCGCGAACACGCCGTTCGGCAGCAGCGAGAAATTGCCCGAGGTCGGATTGCCGTGGGCGAGGTTCAACGGCACCAGCGTCTTGCCGTCCTCCACGTAGAGGCCGAGCGGCGAAAAATTGCGGTCGTAGATGCCGGCGTTGGTGGCAAACAGCAGTTGCCGCCCGTGCGCCTCACCCCATTGGCGCAGGCTCTCGATGCTGCCGAACGGCCGGCCGTCCTGCGGATCGCGCCAGTACAGGCCGAGCTGCTCCCGCTTCAGGTCGATGTGCACGACGCGATAATTCTGCCCTTCGAACGCCAGCTCGCCACTGTCCAGCGCTCGTGCCTGGCCACCGCAGGCCGCCACGCCGGCCAGCAGCAGGGGGGGCAGCAGCCAGCGCAGCAGCAAGCGTCGGGATGCGCGCCGGGGGCAAGGTGAATTCAGGAAAGCCATGCACCGATGGTCGCTGGCCCGCGATGCCGACGCAAGCCCGACGATCGTGCGTTCGGGCGGATCGGGCAGCTCAGCGCGGCTGCCGTTAAACTCGGGTTTTTGCCGCGAGCCAACGATGCCTTACACGCCGATCGTCGCCACCCTTGGCTATGTGTTGTCGGCGGATCGCCGCGAAGTGCTGATGATCCACCGCAATGCGCGGCCGGACGACCAGCACCTGGGCAAGTACAACGGCCTCGGCGGCAAGATGGAGCCGGGCGAGGACATTGCCACCTGCATGCGCCGCGAGATCCTGGAAGAGGCCGGCATCACCTGCGAGACGATGCAGCTGCGCGGCACGCTGAACTGGCCCGGCTTCGGCAAGCACGGCGAGGACTGGCTCGGCTTCATCTTCGTGATCGACCGCTACAGCGGCACGCCGCTCGCAGCGAATCCGGAGGGCACGCTGGAATGGGTGGCGCTGGATCGACTGATGGAACTGCCGATGTGGGAAGGCGATCGGCATTTCCTGCCGCTGGTGTTCGACGCCGATCCGCGACCGTTCCATGGCGTGATGCCGTACCAGGACGGCCGCATGCAGTCGTGGTCGTTCTGCCGGTAACCAAGATCGCCACCGCTGCCCGTCGCGCCAACGATGCCCGTAGGAGCCCGCTCGCGGGCGATGCTTTTGAGTCGGGATTCGGGATTCGGGATTCGGGATGACCAGACGTTCGTCTGTTGAAAGCCGGGATTCGAAGAGCATCGCCCGCGAGCGGGCTCCTACGGGGCTGTGCTGTGCATCAGGGCACGTCGGCCAGCCATGTCGGGCTGGAAAACCGCTCGCTCGCCAGCGCTTCGGCGCGGGCGAGTTCGTCGGCGCGCAGGATGTCGCTGGTGAGCCCGTGGCGGTGGCGGAAGGTGGCGATCATGCGCTCGATTACCGCTTCGCGCGGCAGTCCGGTCTGGCTGCGCAGCGGGTCGACCCGCTTGGCGGCGCTGGTGGTGCCTTTGTCGGACAGCTTCTCGCGGCCGATGCGCAGCACCTGCAGCATTTTCTGCGCATCGATGTCGTAGGCCATGGTGACATGGTGCAGCACCGCGCCGCCGCGGTGCGCCTGGGCGGCACCGGCGATCTTGCCGCCGTCGGAGGTGATGTCGTTGAGCGGCTGGTACCACGCCTTGATCCCCAGCGTGCCCAGCGCCTCGATCACCCATTCGTCCATCAGCGCATAGGCCTGCTGGAACGACAGGCCCTTGATCAGCGACAGCGGCGCATGGATCGAATAGGTGATCGTGTTGCCCGGTTCGATGAACATGGCGCCGCCGCCGGACACCCGTCGCACCACCTCGATGCCGTGCCGCCGCGCGGCCTCCATGTCGACCTCGTTGCGCAGCGACTGGAAGCGGCCGATCACCACGGCCGGGCTGGCCCATTCCCAGATGCGCAGGGTGGGCGGCCGGTGCCCGGCGCCGACCTCGTGGGTCAGCACGTCGTCCAGCGCCATGTGCAGCGACGGTGATTGCGGAACGGTGTGGATCAGCTGCCAGTCGTGGTCGCGCCAGTCGGTGCGCATCATGCTGCGGGTTCCCCGCGCAGGGCACGCTGCACCGCCACCGCGATCGCGTCGGGTGAAATGCCGTACATCGTCACTTCGGGGCCGAGCGCGGCATGCAGGGCGGCGGCGATATCGGCCTGGTCGGCAGCGGCGGGCTGCCCGGTCAGTGTCCGGTTGATCGTATTCAGCGCGTCATCCGGTTCGAGAAAGAAATCGCCGCTCAACTGGACGCCGGCGAGTCGGTCGCCATGCACGTCAAGATCGATGACGATCAGCTTTCCTCCGGGCATCTTGTATTCGCCGTGCATGATGGTTGTCCCGCAGATCGTCCCGACATACGCACAGTGTGCCTTGCCCGGGACCGCGGTGACAAAGGCATCGGCATCATGCCGCCCTGGCGGGGACGGCGCATTCACAACTTCGGTGCGCGCGACATCCCCCGGCCAGTGCGATGGCTGCGGCGGGTCGGCCTGTCAGTGGCCGCGGCTGTGGAAGTTGCCGGTGCCGCTGCTGATCGAGAAGCTGACGCCGCCATGCGGATCGTCGCAACTGCCGAACGCCTTGCTGACGCTCACCGAGCCGGTCTGGTAATTGCCGCTGACGTGGTTGCCGCCAACCACACCCATGCCGATGCTGCCGTGCACTTGCGGCTGGTTGTAGGTTGAATCGTCGCAGGCCCGCCCGGCATCGCTGGCGACTTCGGTGTTGCCCATGCGTCCACTGGTGTCGCCGTAGTACGCCCCGGGTGTACTGCTGCTGGCTGGGCTGGCTGGGGTGGCCGGGCTGGCGGCACTGGCCGCGCTGCTGGCGGAAGCGGGCGCGTCACTGACGGGAACCTTCAGGTTCAACGGTTTGCCAGCCGTCTGCGCCCACGCGGACGTGGTCAGGCAGGCGATCAGAAGTGCGGGGAGGAATCTCTGGGTGTGCATGCATGCTCCGGGTTGCACGTGTTCAACGCGCGATGCCGCGTTGGCGTGTACATCCCTGTTGGAAAGTCCCGGTGCCGACAAGTTCCTGTCGATCCCGATGAACGCGGCGGCTAGGATGCCTCCGGAGCGTTTCGGGACTCCCACCGCGGTCACCATGGTTGTACCCCGCCGGATGGCGAGGTGCAATCCATGGCGAAAGCTCAGCCGCTGGTCTCGATCCGCTCGACCCGCCGCAGCCCGCGCGGCAGCAGGCCGCCGCGGCTGGCGCGGCTGCCGCCGTATTCGACCAGGTCGCCCCATTTCAGGGTCAGCTTGCGCGCCCCGGCGTACATCGTGACCTCGCCCTTGCCTTCGCTGACCACGGCCACGCCGGCCACGCGCTCGTCGCCACTGGTCAGTTTCGCCTTGGGGATTTCGATCAGCTTGTTGCCCTTGCCCTTGTCGAGTTCCGGCAGCTCGGCGACCGAGAACATCAGCAGGTGGCCTTCGGTGGTCACCACCACGATGCGGTCGCGCGCCGGGTCGGCGCTGATCTGCGGCGCCAGCACTTTCGCGTTGTCGCTGAGGCTGATGATCTGCTTGCCCGCCTTCTGCCGGCCGGTGAGCGCCTCGAAGCGGGTCACGAAGCCGTAGCCGAAGTCGCTGGCGAGGATCAGCCGGGTGTCGTTGTCGCCGGCGATCACCGCGTCGAAACTGGCGCCGCCGGCAGGACTGAAGCGTCCCGTGAGCGGCTCGCCGTTGCCGCGCGCCGAAGGCAGGGTATGTGCAGGTGTGGAGTAGGCGCGGCCGGTGGAGTCGATGAAGGCAACCTGCTGGGTGGTGCGTGCCTTCACCGTGGCGAGCAGGCTGTCGCCCTCGCGGTAGTTCAGCGCCTCGGCGTCGATGTCATGGCCCTTGGCCGCGCGCGCCCAGCCCTTCTGGCTCAGCACCACGGTGACCGGTTCGCTGGTCACCAGCGCGCTCTCGTCCAGCGCCTGTGCGGCTTCGCGCTGGACCAGCGGCGAGCGGCGCTCGTCGCCGAACTTCGCCGCGTCGGCGCGCAGCTCGTCCTTGATCAGGCCTTTCAATTTGGCCGGCGATTTCAGCAGCACGTTGATGCGCGCGCGCTCCTCTTCAAGCTGGTCCGCCTCGGCGGTGATCTTCATTTCCTCGAGCCGGGCCAGCTGGCGCAGGCGGGTTTCCAGGATGTAGTCGGTCTGCTCCTCCGACAGCTTGAAGCGCGCCATCAGCACGGCTTTCGGCTCGTCCTCGGTGCGCACGATGCGGATCACCTCGTCGAGGTTGAGATACGCGATGCGCAGGCCTTCGAGCAGGTGCAGGCGGCGTTCGACCTTAGCCAGGCGATGCTGCAGCCGACGTGTCACCGTGCTGGTGCGAAACGTCAGCCACTCGCCGAGGATGCGCTTGAGATCCTTCACCTGCGGCCGGCCGTCGAGGCCGATCATGTTGAGGTTGACGCGGAAGCTCTTCTCCATGTCCGTGGTGGCGAACAGGTGCTGCATGGTTTCGTCGGCGTCGACGCGATTGGAGCGCGGCACGATCACCAGCCGGATCGGATTCTCGTGGTCAGACTCGTCGCGCAGGTCCTCGATCATCGGCAGTTTCTTCGCGCGCATCTGCGCGGCGATCTGTTCGAGGATCTTCGACGGGCTGACCTGGTGCGGCAGCGCGGTGATCACGATATTGCCTTCCTCGCGCTGGTACATCGCGCGGGCGCGCACCGAGCCGCCGCCGGTCTGGTAGATCGCCAGCAGGTCGGCGCGCGGCGTGATGATTTCCGCCTCGGTCGGATAATCCGGGCCAAGCACGTGTTCGCACAGCTCGGCGACCGTGGCGTTCGGTTCGTCCAGCAGGCGGATGCAGGCAGTGGCCAGCTCGCGCAGATTGTGCGGCGGGATGTCGGTGGCCATGCCCACCGCGATGCCCATCGAACCGTTCAGCAGCACGTGTGGCACGCGCGCCGGCAGCCAGCTCGGTTCCTCCAGCGTGCCGTCGAAGTTCGGCACCCAGTCGACCGTACCCTGGCCCAGTTCGCCCAGCAGCGCCTCGGCGATCGGGCTGAGCTTGGACTCGGTGTAACGCATCGCCGCGAAGCTTTTCGGGTCATCCGGCGAGCCGAAGTTGCCCTGGCCGTCGACCAGCGGATAGCGGTACGAGAACGGCTGCGCCATCAGCACCATCGCTTCGTAGCAGGAGCTGTCGCCATGCGGATGGAACTTGCCGATCACGTCGCCGATCGTGCGCGCGGATTTCTTCGGCTTCGCCGTAGCGGCCAGACCCAGCTCGCTCATCGCGTAGATGATGCGCCGCTGCACCGGCTTCAGGCCGTCGCCGACGAAGGGCAGGGCGCGGTCCAGCACCACGTACATCGAGTAGTCGAGATAGGCCCGCTCGGCGTATTCCTTGAGCGGGATCTGTTCGTAATTGGCTTGCAGGTTCATGGGTTACATCTTGGAAAGGGATGCGCGAGGCGCGGATAACCGGTCGATGGTGCCAGAAAGCGTCCCATTCTTGTAGGAGTCCGCGCGCGGGCAATGCAGTTCCGCGCAGGTTTCTGCTCCTGGCAACTGCCGTCGAGAACGCGCTATTGGCGCGCCGCCTCGATACCAAGCTTCCGCAACTGCACCTGCACGCTGTCCGGCCCGGCCAGGTGGGCGGCGCCGACGGCGATGAAGATGGTGCCGTGCTGGTGGTGAAGCAGGTCGCCGATCTTCGCGGCCCAGGTCTGGTTTCGCTGCACCAGCAGGCGCTGGTAGAGCGAGGGACTTTGCTGGCGCAGGTCCTCGTCTTCGATGCGCGCGATGTGGTCGGTGTCGCCCGCCTTCCACGCATCGATCAGTTCGGTGAGTTCGGCCGGGCCCTTGTCGATGTCGTGCAGGGTGGAGCGCAGGAAGTCGAGTTGCATGGTCTAGGGCATGTCGGCCAGCAGCCGGATCTGCTGCTCGGCGGTTTCCAGGCCGAGCACGGATTTGCCGGCGGCGAGCATCTGCGCCTTGAGCTGCTTGTCCACGCCGTGCTGCGGATCGAGCCCGGCTTTCAGCAGCGGGGCGGTCGCCAGCGTCAGTGCCGCCAGCCACGGCTTCATCATGCCGAGCGTCTGCATGCCGCCGGGCACGCCGGCCTGGTCGGCGGCGTTCTTCAGTTGCTGGAGTTCGGCCGGATCGAGCATGTCGCCGAGCGGGTGCGCGGGATCCAGTCCGTATTGCAGCACCAGGGCGGCCATGCTGGCCTGGTCGTCGTCGGTGATTTCGATATACAGCGTATGGCTGTCCGTGAGTGCCTTGTCCAGCGCGGGATAACGCCAGTCGGTATCGTTCGGCAGCAGGTGCACGGTGCCGAACAGGTAGATCGTGGTGTCGGCGCCCTTCACCATCCACAGCGCGGGCTGGGCGATGGCGGCCACGGGCAGCAGCAGAAGCAGGCAGATGGCGAGACGGGCGAGCAGTCGTTTCATGCCGGCCAGTGTTGCGGCAACTGCGTGGCAGTTCAATCCGGCCGGGTGCATCGACTCACGATGGACGGTGCCGCCTTTTCCCGCAGTGTGGCAAGGAGGGGGCGACCGGCACGGCGTCATCGGCACGGGTTCATGTCGGCGTTTCGTTGGTCAACGCGAGCGCGCTGGCGCGCGTCAGGTCGAGCGGCCGCACCTCGCAGACCAGGCCGTAGGCCAGGCACGGGTTTTCTGCCGTGATGCGCGTCGCTTCCTCCAGGCTGTTCGCGCGGATGAACCAATAGCCGCCGACCACTTCCTTGGCCTCGGCAAACGGGCCGTCGGTAGCCGCCTGCCGCGAGACCACCTTGCCCTCGCGCGCCAGCCGGTGCCCGGGAGCGATCCTGCCCTCGCTGACCAGCCGGTCGTACCACGCGTAGAACCGGTCGATGACACCCTGGATCTCGTCATGCGATGCGTTCTTGTCCCATTGCCCGCGGGAGAGGATGAGGTAGTCGGAGGGTGGGTTTGGCTGATTCATCGGCGGCTTCTGTTGATCGGACAGGAAGGAGGGTTTCGGAGCAGGAGTCGTGACATTTGCATGCGGGCTGATTGATTTACTTCGCCCTGAAGTGCGGCACAAAGGCACAAGGCAGTGCGGTGAACACGCAGATATGTTCTTCCATCACGCTCTTCTGCGGCGGTGCCGCCATTCGGGCGGATTATGCGGCTTCATGGGCATCGGATCGCAAACGTGGCCAGGTCTTTAACCTTTCCGTGTTCGCAAGCCTCAGCGCGGCGCCCGATATCCACCGGCGACGCCTTTCGGGCTCAGCACAATCTGCCACAGCTGGTCGCGGCGGCTGCGGAACACCGCCGCGGAGACCGCGAGGTAGTAGCGCCACATGCGCCGGAAGCGTTCGTCGTAGCTGGTCGGCAGGCTCGGCCACGCTGCTTCGATGTTGGCGCGCCACGCGCTGAGGGTGCGGTCGTAGTCGGCACCGAAGTTGTGCCAGTCCTCGACCACGAACAGGTCTTCCAGCGCCACGGTGACCTGGCTGGCGGCGGGGATCATCGAGTTCGGGAAGATGTATTTCTCGATCCACGGGTCGGTCTGCGCCGGCGCGCTGTTGCTGCCGATGCAATGCAGCAGCGAGAGACCGCCGCCCTTGAGGCAACGCCGCACGGTTTCGAAGTACGCGCGGTAGTTCTTGCCACCGACATGCTCGAACATGCCGATCGAATACACCGCGTCGAACGGCTCGTCGATGTCGTGGTAGTCCTGCAGACGGATTTCGATCGGCAAGCCGGCGCACAACGCGCGCGCGTACTCGGCCTGCTCCTGCGAGACGGTGATCCCGACGCCCTCGATACCGTAGTGTTCGGCGGCAAATTTCAGCGCCTCGCCCCAGCCGCAGCCGATGTCGAGCACGCGCTGGCCGGTCTGCAGTTGCAGCTTGCGGCAGACCAGGTCGAGCTTGGCCGCCTGGGCGTCGTCGAGGTTGTCGGCCCTGGCCCAGTAGCCGCAGGAGTACACCGTGTAGCGGCCCAGCATGGCGCGGAACAGGTCGTTGCCGAGATCGTAGTGCGCCTTGCCGATCTCGAACGCGCGCTCGCCGCGCTGCAAGTTGATGAAACGGGCCTTGAGGTGGGCGAGCAGGGTGTCGAGCGTCTTCAGTTCCTGGTCCAGCCCGGCGGTGAGCAGGCGGGTGCACAGGCCGGCCAGGTCGTCGGCGTCCCACCAGCCGTCCATATAGGCTTCGCCCAGGCCGAGCGAACCGTGCGCGAACACGCGCGCATACAGGCGCTCGTCGTGCACGCGCAGGTCGATCGGTGCGCCGCCGTCGATGTGGATGTCAGCCTGTGCCAGCAGTTCGCTGGCGCGATTTTTCAGGTCGTCCTGGCTCATGCCTTGCCCCGTCGTGGAGTGTCGCCGGCGCCGATCAGGTTGCGCCGAGCACGGCGAAGCTTGCGGGATGGCGTGCATACGTGGCGTCTACGTTGGCTTCGCGTACCAGCTGCAGCAGCATCTCGGCCTGTTCCTCGCGCAGCAGGAACTCGATCTTGATCGGCAGGTCGTCGGCCAGTTCGAAGAATTGCTCCTCGTGCAGCACGCCATGCCGACCGAAGCCGGCGATCGCCCGGAATACCGAGCCGCCGCCGAGGCCGTGCCTTTTCGCCTGTTCCAGCAGCCACTCGGACAGCAGCATGCCGTCGTGTCGGGCGCGCAGGTGGCAATAGAAGGTCAGGTGCACGCCTTGTTGCAGGGTTTCCTGGTTCATGCGGACTCCGGCTTCAATGGCGCAACAGGCTGCGGGTGAGGGTGAGTCCGAGCACGGTCATGCCCAGCGAGCCGACCAGGTGCAGCAGGACATGCCCGCCGAACCACAGGTATTGCTGGCGCAGCAGCAGGGTGGTGGCTTCGGCGGAAAAGGTGGAGAAGGTGGTCAGCCCGCCGAGGAAGCCGGTCATTACGAACAGCTGCAGTTCCGGCGAGACCGCCTGGAAATTCCGGAACAGGCCCATCGCGATGCCCATCAGCAGGCCGCCGGTGAGGTTGGCCGCCAGCGTGCCCAGCGGCACGGTGGGGAACAGCGGGTTGAAAAAAATGCCCAGCCCCCAGCGACACCAGCAGCCGATCGCGCCGCCCAGACCGATCGCAACAAATCCACTGACACCCACGAGCGCTTCTCCATTGAATGAAAAGTGTCCGGTTGCGGCGGCGGCAGGCAGACCTGCGCCGCCGGAAACCGGCGATGCAGGCATCATCAACCTCGACGTGGGTCGCACGGGAGGTGGTTTGTCCCGCGACAGTCGCGCCGGAACGGGAGGCATGCCATCTCCCACGCGGCCATCGTAGTCGATCGGCCGGCCTTCGCGTCAAGCGCGGCCATATACTGCCGGGCCCCCATGCCGTTGCTGTCACCATGAACCCAGCCCAGCGCCCCGTACGACGCAGCCTGCCCTGGCTGCTCGCCGCGCTGTCGATGATCGGGCCGTTCTCGATCGATGCGGTGTTCCCGTCGTTTCCGTCGATCGGCATGCGCTTCGGGGTGGACGACGCGGCGCTGCAGCAGTTGATCAGCGTGTACCTGATCACGTATGCCGTGATGAGCCTGTTCCACGGCGCCATCTCCGATGCGATCGGACGCAAGCCGGTGATGATTGCCGGCATGCTGCTGTATGCGCTGGCGTCGGTGGGCGCCGCGCAGTCGACATCGTTCGCCATGCTGCTGGCCTGTCGCGGCCTGCAGGGCGTGTGCGCCGGTGCCGGCCTGGTGGTGGGGCGCGCGCTGATCCGCGACAGCCTGGAGGGCGCCGCCGCGCAGCGGCTGATGGCGCAGGTGATGATGATCTTCGGCGTGGCGCCGGTGATCGCGCCGATGGTCGGCGCGCTGCTGCTGCCGCTGGGCGGCTGGCATGGCATCTTCTGGCTGCTTGCCGGGTTCACCGCCGTGTTGTCGCTGGCCTTGTGGCTGCTGCTGGAGGAGACCCATCCACGCGAGCGTCGCACGCCATTCGCGCTGCGCCACCTGCTCGCCAGCTACGCGTCGTTCGGGCGGGATCGGGTGTTCTGGCCGCTGCTGGTGTCAAGCTCGGTCAACTTTGCCGGCCTGTTCCTGTACATCGCGTCGGCGCCGCGGATCGTGCGCCAGCTGCTGCATTTGTCGGCGCAGGGTTTTCCGTGGTTGTTCATTCCGGTGGTGGTGGGTCTGGTCGGCGGGGCGTGGTTGTCGGGCCGGATGGCCGAGCGCGCCAGTGTGCGGTTCACCGTCAATCTGGGTTACGCCGTGATGGCGCTGGCCTGTGCACTGCACCTCGCATGCGCGCTGGCGTTTCCTGCGGCGCGGCTGCCGTGGTCGATGCTGCCGCTGATCCTGCACGGCATCGGCGTGCAACTGGCGTTCCCGACCCTGACCCTGTTGCTGCTGGATCGCTTCCCGCAGCGGCGGGGCGGCATCTCGTCGATACAGGCGTTCGCCAGTCTCCTGTTGTGCAGCGTGGTCGCCGGCGTGTTGTCGCCATTGCTGTCCGTCAGCATGCTGGGCCTGGCGCTGGGTGCCTCGGCGTTGACCGGTGTGGGTGCGCTCGCCTGGTGGCGCTACCAGGCGCCGGGTCGTCGCGCACTGGACCGGGGCCTGCCCAACACCGATCCCGCTACCGTGATCCAGGCGGAAATCGCCGAGCCGCATTGAGCCGACAGGGCGGCCAAACGCGACCAGCCAGTCAGGTCGGCGTGTCTGCTGCAGGGGGAGTTTCGACCACGCTCTCCACGGACATCAGGACGATGGACTGTGCCAGTGCGCGAACCAGGGTGGGCGAACGATAGCTCGGGTCGGCAAGCCAGCGGCGCCACACCGATTCGTCGACTTTTTCGTTGACGCCACTGCCCAGGCTGCGGTCGAACGGCGGCTTGAACTCCTTGTAGAGGCCGAACATGAACTCCTTGTAGGAATTGCGCGGCACGCCCCGGTAGGCGTCGCCGGCCGGCCGCAGGCGTTCGCTGCAGGCGAGGCCGACGCCGATGGCTTTTTCCTGCAGCCAGGCCAGGGCCAGGTCGGGCAGCGGATCGGGCTTGCGTCCGTCGCCGTCGCAGTCGTTGCCGCCGCCCACGTCGGAATGCGCGCCGATGAACCAGCGTTGCTCGATCTCGATCTGTTCCTGCTTCTTCGAGGTCAGCGATTCGCCGGCTTTCACCGTGTAGGGGTTGCGCGTCCACACCGCGGGTGCAAAGTCGCCGCGGTGCTCGTCCAGGGCCAGCGCCTGATAGGCGTATTTGACGATCTTGCTGAGCTCGGTGTCGTGGAACTGGTAGTGCGCGCGGGCATACGGAAACCATGAGGCGGTGACGGGGATGCCCAGCGAGCCCACCGTATCCCACACGCCGATGAAGTGGATGTCGACCTCGATCGAATGCGCGGCGCGGAACGCCACCGCCAGCGGGTCGCCCGGCTTGATGGCGACGTCCTGGTAGAAATCGTAGGCGCGACTCGCGTCGGCCTTAGCCACGCTGCCATCCGGCGCACGCTTCAGCAGGCCGCATTTGCGGATCAGCCCGCCGAGGCTGCGTGCGGTATAGGCGCCACGGCTGAAGCCGAACAGATAGATGTCGTCGCCGGGCTGCCATGTCTGGCACAGCCAGCGATAGCCATCCAGCACATTGCCTGACAGGCCGTAGCCGAACGCGCCGCCCAGCAGGTGGCTGAGCCCGCGCTTCACGCCCACGCCGGGGATGTAGTTGACCAGCTGTGCATTGCCGAGTGCATCGACCGGCGCGATCAGTCGGCGCAGGCGTTCCACGTTGGTGTTCGACTCCGGCTTGTTCCAGGTTCCATCGAACAGGAGCACGAGCCTGCGGTTCGCCATGATGCCCTCCATCGCATGGCCTGCGTAGAATTGATCAGAGTATCCCCAGCTGCTGCCGTCGTGGCAATCCAGTGCAGTCTGGACCGCTCTGCCACCGGACCGTCATCTGCGCACGGCGCGGGAGTGGCGTAACGTGTGCGGTCGATCCACGGAGACTCATACGGCAGGCACCGATGAAACTGCAGACACAGATCGACCTGGCGCACACCTTCCGCCGCATGCACGATCGCAAGCAGGTGTTGTTGCTGCCCAATTGCTGGGATGCCGGCAGCGCGCGATTGTTCGTGCAGCATGGCTTTGCCGCCATCGCCACCACCAGCGCCGGGGTGGCGTGGTCGCTCGGTTACGCCGATGGCGAGCAGGCGCCGCTGGCCGAAGTGCTGGCGGCGATCGCCCGCATCACGCGGGTGGCCGGAGTCCCGGTGACCGCCGATATCGAGACCGGCTACGGCCACGCGCCGGCGGACGTGGCCCACACCGTGCAGGCGGTGATCGCGGCCGGGGCGGTGGGCATCAATATCGAGGATGGCATGGCCGGGCATGGGCCGCTGCGCGAGGTTGCCGATGCATCGGCGCGCGTGCGCGCGGCGCGGGCAGCGGCCGATGCGAGCGGCGTACCGATCGTGATCAATGCGCGGGTGGACCACTGGATGCAGCCCGGTCATGCCGATCCGGCGACCCGCCTGGCCGACGCGATCGAGCGCGCGAAGGCCTACCTGGCCGCGGGCGCCGACTGCATCTATCCGATCGGCCTGGGCGACCCGGCCACGCTGGCGGCACTGGTCCGGGCGCTCGACGCGCCGATCAACGTGGCGGCAGGTGCAGGCATGCCCGGCCTCGCCGAACTGGCCCGGCTCGGTATCGCCCGGGTCAGCACGGCCACGCGCCTGGCCACGTTGGCATTCGCCGCGGTCGATCGCGCCGTGGTCGCCATGCTGGCCAGCGGCCGCTTCGATGGCCTGACCGCGGATTTCACTTATGCGGATGCGCAGCGCCTGTTCGAATCCGCCTGAGTTTCACCTTCCATCAGTATCGAGAGGATTCACCATGAGCCACCGTGTCGACTACAAGAGCGCGTCGCCCGCCGCCTTCAAGGCCATGCTGGGCATGGAGACGCATGTGCGCCATTCGGGGCTGGAGCATGCGCTGCTGGAACTGGTGAAGCTGCGCGTATCGCAGATCAATGGCTGCGCGTATTGCCTGGACATGCACAGCAAGGATGCGCGCGCCGCGGGCGAGACCGAACAGCGCCTGCATGTGCTGGCAGCCTGGCGCGAGGCGCCGTTCTATTCCGCGCGCGAGCGCGCCGCGCTGGCCTGGGCCGAGGCGGTCACCCTGGTGGCCACGAATGATTTGTCCGATGCGTTGTATGACGAGGTGCATGCCCAGTTCGACGACCGGGAGATGGTCGACCTCAGCATGGCGATCATCACGATCAACGGCTGGAACCGCCTGGCGATCGGATTTCGGGCGGAGGTGGGGAGCTACGAAGCCACGCCGGGTGCCTGAGAGGGTAGGTGTCGGCAGCCGGGCATCCGCCATTGACATCGCGGCAGCTCAGGACGGCAGGCCGCGCGCCTGCAGGAAGACCCGTGCGTCGTCCGCGTCGTGCTCGAACCACGTGCGCGCCGAGCCGAGCCGGAACGAATAGCCCCAGGCGTCCATGTCGGCCATCAGGCGCGCTCGGCCCACGCCGGGCAGTTCGTCGGCGAGCAGAATCTGCAGGTAGCAGGTGGCGTCCTCTTCCTCGATCGAATCGGTGGCGTCGGTATGGACGTCCAGACGTCTTTCGGACGGCAACACGATCAGATGGCCGGCTTCGTGCAGCAGCGAGTGCACCGGTGTGTCGTCGCGCACGTAGACCGTGGTGCCGATGATGCCGGCCTCTTCGTCGCCCCAGAAGCTGCCCGGGATCGCTTCGCCAGGTGCCACGCGCCGAAGTTGCAGGCCGTAGCGACCGAGCAGCGCGGCGGCTGCATCGAAGCCGATCTGGCCGACGCGCATCACGCTGCTGTCCGGGTCGCTGGCGGAAGAATGGCTGTCGGGGTGCATGCGTGTGCGGCGCGCGGATCGGGTGAAAGAATGAGGCCGGGCGACTTGCCGCCACCCGGCGCGGAAGCCGGATCGACCGCTCAGCCGGTCTGGACGGCGCCCTTGGCCGCCTGCTTGCCTTCGGGCAGGGTGACCGAGAGTTCGAGGATCTCGTGGCCGCTGTCGCGCTCGAAATTGATGTTGATGGCATCGAGGTCGACGTGGACGTACTTCTTGATCACTTCAAGCAGCTCGTTGCGCATCATCGGCAGGTAGTCCGGTGCGCCGCGGGTGGAGCGTTCCTGCGCCACGATGATGCGCAGGCGTTCGCGCGCGACGCTGGCGGTGGCTTCGGGTTTGCGCTTCAGGAAATCGAGAATGCCCATCGTGATCAACCTCCGAACACGCGCTGGAGAAAGCCTTTCTTCGGCACGTCGATGAAGCGCAACGGGCGCTCCTCGCCAAGAATGCGTGCGACGGTGTCGCTGTAGGCCTGGCCGGCGTGGGATGTGGTGTCGACGATCACCGGGATGCCGTTGTTCGACGCGGTCAGCACGTTTTCCGATTCGGGGATCACGCCGACCACTTCGATGCCGAGGATTTCCTCGACGTCCTTGACGCTGAGCATTTCGCCGATCGCGACGCGGGCCGGGTTGTAGCGGGTCAGCAGCAGATGCTGGGTGACCGGGCCTTCGCCGCGCTCGGCGCGGCGGGTCTTGCTGGCGAGCAGGCCGAGGATGCGGTCGGAGTCGCGCACCGAGGACACTTCCGGGTTGACCACCACGACGGCGTGATCGGCGAAGTACATCGCCAGATGCGCGCCTTTCTCGATGCCGGCCGGCGAGTCGCACACGACGTAGTCGAAGCCGTCCTCGGACAGGCCGTCGAGTACCTTCTCCACGCCTTCCTGGGTCAGCGCGTCCTTGTCGCGGGTCTGGCTGGCGGCCAGCACGTAGAGGTTGTCGTGGCGCTTGTCCTTGATCAGCGACTGTTTCAGCGTGGCTTCGCCGTGCACGACATTGACGAAGTCGTACACCACGCGCCGCTCGCAGCCCATGATCAGGTCGAGGTTGCGCAGGCCGACGTCGAAGTCGATCACCGCGGTTTTCTTGCCGGCCATGGCCAGGCCGGTGGCGAGCGAGGCGCTGGTCGTCGTCTTGCCGACGCCGCCTTTGCCGGAGGTGACAACGATAATCTCAGCAGTCAAGGGCCCATCTCCGCATGTCTTGTTGTTGTTGTGGGTGATTTGTGGTGATTGATCACAGCCTGGCGATCATCAGCTTGTCTTCTTCCAGCCAGCATTGCACGGAATGACCTTCGAGCTCGACGGGAATCTGCTCGAACACGCGGTATTGCCCGGCGATCGCCACCAGCTCGGCGCGGAAATCGGAAACGAAGATGCGCGCCTTCTCGTCGCCCTGCGCGCCGGCCATGGCGCGACCGCGCAGGCCGCCGTAGATGTGGATGTTGCCGTCGGCGATCACCTCGGCGCCGTTGGCCACCGCAGCGGTGACGATGAGGTCGCGCTCGCGCGCGTAGACCTGCTGGCCTGAGCGCACCGCCCGGGCGTGATGCTGGGCGCCCTGCGGGCTGCCGGCGGTAGGGGCGGACAGGATCGGTTCGGGTTGCGGTGCGGGTGGTGTCGGCGCGGCGGGTTCCGGCGTTGCCGTCTTCGCCGCCGCGGTGGCCGGCTCGTAGGCGGCGCGGAACTTCGCGATCAGCGGCAGGCCCATGCGCCTGGCCAGCGCTTCGGTGGCGCTGGTGCCGTAGGCAAGCCCCACCGGCAACATGCCGGCGCTGCGCACCGCTTCGAGCAGGGCATCGACGGCGCCATCGTCGGGCAGGTCGGGCAGGTGGCTGAGATCCAGCACCACCGCGGCGCGGAAAAACATCTGCGGGGCGGCGCGCACGCGGCGCTCCAGCTCGTCGCACAGTGCTGCGGCGTCGACCCGGCGCACCCGCACGCAGGCGATGCCGACCTGGCCGAAGCGCAGGTCACAGGCCTCGGTATCGATCGTGGAGCCTGCCTTCATGCTTGCCGTTCCCCGGCGACGCGGCGCGGACTGGTGTCGTGCAGCGAAGGGCGATCACGTTCGGCCAGCCAGGGCACGTCGGGCAGGCCGCCATGTGCCAGCCAGGTATCGCGCACGTAGCCGTAACTGGGCAGGTCCTTGGCCAGCAGGCTGACCTGCGGGCCGTCGGCGCCCATCTTCTGCTGGTCGACCTCCTGGAAACCGTAGGTGCCGTGGAACAGCACCACCACGTCGTCGCGCGGCTCCAGGAACACCTCGCAGGTGAGCAGGGGCACGCGTACTTCGGCGTAGCTGTGCACATCGCAATAGAAGATGCGGCCCAGGCCGTGGCGACGGTAGGCGTTCGCGATCACGATGCGGTCGATGTAGGCGAACTGCGGGTAGTGCCCGGCAAACCAGCCGTAGTTCGGGCTGTCGTAGTCGTGGCCTTCGCGCAGGGCGATCAGGAAACCGGCCAGGTGGCCGTCGATTTCGGCGACGCGGAAATAGTCGGCCTGCTCGAAGAAGTAGCGCAGCCGGCTGGCGTCGAGGGCGAGGATGGAGCGACCGGCGGCGTTGTTGAGCGCCAGCACGGCATCCAGGTCGTGCTCGCGCACGTCGCGGATGGCAAGGGCCATTCGTTGCTCCGCAATGGTGGATTCAGGACTGAGGTCGACGGGTCGATCTCGCGATCGGCGCATTATGCCATGCGACCGTGGCCCTTACATCAGCCGTGGCACATGTAAAAGCTTCGTAAACAGGCCTCGGCCGGCGGCAGCCATGACTTCTCGCGCATTGCGCGAAACGCCGGCACGCCCAATGATGCGGGCCATGCGCTGGCCTTTCCTCAATCATATTCGGCTGCTTCGCTATGCCGGCTTCTTCACCTACCTGTCGGTGGGCACGCCGCTGGTCACCAACTGGGCCACCGAACGGTTGACCGAGCTGAACAGGCTGCACAGTCCCAATTTCGCCTTGTTGTTGTGGACGCTCTGCTATCTGGTGTTCGGGCTGATGTACTGGCTGATCACCGGCAACCTGGGCTCGCGCCGGCATCTCCTGCTGAAATTGACGGGGCTGGCGGTGATGACGGCCACGGCCATGGCCGTGGGCTGGTACAGCCACAGCGGACTGTCCGCGATGCTGATGGTGGTGATCGCCATGGTGCTGCCATGGGTGTTGCCGGCCTGGCTGGGCGTGCTGTGCATCGTGCTGCAGAACCTTGGCCTGGTGATCGTGTTCAGCAGTTTTCCGGACTACAGCCTGCAGCTGGCGATACTCCAGACCTTTCTCTACGTGGGCATCTCGGTACTTGCCTTCACCGTGTCGATGGTGGCCAGCCAGCAGGCCGAGCAGCGCGAGGCGCAGCGCCGGCTCAATTCCGAACTGCGCGCCACGCGCGCCTTGCTGGCCGAGTCCAGCCGGATCGCGGAGCGCATGCGCATCGCCCGCGACCTGCACGACCTGATCGGTCATCACCTCACGGCGCTGAGCCTCAACCTTGAAGTGGCCAGCCATCTCACCAACGAGGCGGCCGGCGCGCATGTGCGCAAGGCGCAGAGCACGGCCAAGCTGCTGCTGGCCGACGTGCGCGAGGTGGTCAGCGAATTGCGCCAGGACGATTCGATCGACCTGACCCAGGCACTGCGCAGCCTCACCGACGGGGTGCCGGGGTTGAACGTGCACGTGGTGATGCCGCCGCGCTTCAGCGTGGAGGATCCGCGGCGCGCCCAGGTGCTGCTGCGCTGCGCGCAGGAAATCATCACCAATGCCGCCCGCCACGCCGGCGCGCGCAACCTGTGGCTCAATTTCGCCTATGCCGATGCCAGTCTGCTGGGTCTGCATGCGCGCGACGACGGCCGTGGCGTCGAGCTGGTCGAGGAGGGCAACGGCCTGTCGGGCATGCGCGAGCGCCTGGCCGAGTTCGGCGGCAGCGTGACGCTGGAGACCGGGCTCAGCCGCGGCTTTGCGTTGACCGTGCGGTTGCCGCTGGGGGAACAGGCGGCGCTGGCGCACGCGCCGTCCCGGTTTGAGCCACCGGCGCTGAATGTGTCGTAATGTTGGCGGGTTGGAATGCCGTGCCCGGAACGCCACGTCCCGGTCGGTGTACTTTGGCGGCCTTCCACGCCACGTCCTGAGTCACCCATGATCGAGGATTCACGATGATCTCCGTTTGTCTCGTCGACGACCAGAATCTGGTACGGCAGGGCGTCCGTTCGCTGCTGGACCTGGCTGAGGATATCCGCGTGGTGGCCGAGTGCGCCGACGGGGCCCAGGCCGTGCTGGAGGTGCCGCGGATCAAGCCGGACGTGATGCTGCTGGACCTGCGCATGCCCAACATGAGCGGGCTGGAGGTGCTGCAGGCGCTGTCGGCGCGCAACGAGCTGCCGCCGACGATCATCCTGACCACGTTCGACGACGACCAACTGGTGTTGCAGGGCCTCAAGGCCGGTGCCCGCGGCTACCTGCTCAAGGACGTCTCGCTGGAGCAACTGGTCGAGGCCGTGCGCACGGTGGCCGGCGGCGGCTCGCTGGTCGCGCCGATGGTCACCCAGCGGTTGATGGCCGGGGTGGCGCGGATGCAGAACCAGTTCACCAGCCTGGAGCAACCCGATCCGCTCACCGAGCGCGAGACCGAGATCCTGCGGCTGCTGTCCGGCGGTTACAGCAACAAGGAGATCGCCAATTCGCTCAAGGTGGCCGAGGGCACGGTGAAGAACCATGTTTCCAACATCCTGTCCAAGCTCGGCGTGCGCGACCGCACGCGTGCGGTGCTGAAGGCACTGGAACTGGGCATCGTCTGAGGTCTTTCCAGGCCCCGGCCGCGGGGAGTGGGGAGCCCGCCACGCAGGCGGTGGAAGCCGTCATTCCCGGGCCGCACGGCGGGTGCTTTGCGCAGATAGCGTTCCAGCCCGCGAGCAAGTAACATCCATGGCTTCGGTTTTTTGCCGACCCCGTCCGTTGCCCCTTCGGGTGCGCCAATGCGGCGGCGGGAGCACACACCCAAGGTATGGCGTAAAGACGCTTCGGAGAACTCTGGAATGATGCGTGTCTTTGAATTTCTGGTTGCCCTGGTCATCGTCGCGGTGATCGGTGTCCTGGCAGCGGTGGTCATGCCCGGCAGCGGTCATGTGGAACGCCAGTTGGTGATGGGCAAGGATTTGCGCCAGGTTTACGACGTCCTCGACAATTTTCGACGGTTGCCGGATTACTCGGTGCTCCGTTCGCTGGACCCCAACGTGCAGTTCAAGTTCTCCGGCAAGGCCTTCGGCCCGGGCGCGGAAATCAGCTGGACCAGCACCGATGCCAAGCTCGGTGACGGTGGCCTGACCGTCGCCAGCGCCACGCCGGACTTCGACAAGATCGACAACAACACCCAGGACGCAACCATTGTCTGGAACCTGGACAACAGCTGGCGCGGTCTGGACAAGCATTTCACCCTCGATCTGGAGCGCCAGGGCCACGGCCGGCTGACCCAGGTCACCTGGTCCTACGATGTGAAGTACGGTTGGAACCTGGTCAACCGGTTCGCCAACCTGTACATCCACGGCGACCCCGATTCGTTCATCGAGTTCAGCCTGAACAACCTGCAGAACGTGCTGGCCGGCGTGGCCAACGTGGATTACAGCGGGTTGCTGCCCAAGATCGTGCAGTCGCAACCGGGCCCCGTGCTGTTTGTCACGCGTCACATCGACCGCAGCAAGGGCGGTACCGAAGCGCTGGACGACGCCATGAGCCAGGCCGATACCGAACTGCGGGCCGAGGCGAAGAAGCTGGGCGTGAATGTCACCGGTCCGTCGATCCTGTTCATCACCAACTACGGCGATCCGGATTTCGATTTCGAGGTGGCGCTGCCGATCGATTCCAGCACGCTCACCGTCAATGGCCAGGCCGAGCAGTTGACCCCGCCGACTGCGCCGACCCTTGCTGCCGCGGAGCCAGCCGAAGCCAGCACCGCAGCCGGCGCCGCGGGTGCAACCGGACCCGCCGCGGGTAGCCGCGACCGTTTCGGCCGGCTGGTGGTGGAAGGCGACGTGCGCGCGATGCTGGCGTTCGGCGGTGCCACGCTGCAGGGCGACTGGGACGGCACCTTCAATGGCGTGCCGCAGACGGTGAAAATGCTTACCGCCTATGCGCAGACGCACGGTTACAAGTTCGACAGCAACCTCAGCCCGCCGTACGACATGGTGGTGACGCCGGCGGTGAAAGATGCCAGCGGTGGTTTCGTTTCGTACGCCAAGCACCAGGTATCCCTGCCGCTGACCGAAGCCCCGGCACAGACGCCGGAACAGGAAGCCGGCCTGCAGCCTGCGTCGGCGGGCACCGCCAATGGGCCGGCCGCCGCCGGCTCCGCGCCGGCCTCGGCCAGCAGCGCAGCTCCCGCAGCTTCCGCGTCGGCTGGCAGCGCCGAATAAGCCATGCTGGTCGAGGTATGACGAAGGCCCTTCCGTGATGGAGGGGCCTTTCGTTTTGGTGATGGCGGCGCCGGCCGGCCCGGATCCGACGGACTCCCGGAGCTTGCGGTACATTCCGGAGGACATCCGGTGCCATCGCCGGTTTCCGGCGCGCGTGCCGGTAGTGCCGTTACAACCTGCCAGCGGACATGATCGAAACCGAACAGCTCACCCGATGCTATGGCAACCTGACCGCCGTGGATGCGCTCAGCATCCGTGTCGAGCCCGGCCAGGTGCTTGGCCTGCTCGGCCCCAACGGCGCGGGCAAATCCACCGCGATGCGCATGATCGCCGGGTTCCTGGTGCCGACCTCGGGCAGCGCGCGGGTGTGCGGCCATGATGTGATGCGCGAACCGCTGCAGGCCAAGCGTGCCCTCGGCTACCTGCCGGAAGGTGCGCCCAGTTACGGCGAAATGACGGTACGCGAATTTCTGCAGTTCATCGTGCGCATGCGCGGGCTCAAGGGCGAGGCGGGTTATCGGCGCTTCGGCGCGGTGGTGCAGCAACTGCAACTGGAGGACGTGCTTGGACTGGGCATCGATACCTTGTCCAAGGGATTGCGCCGGCGCGTCGGGCTGGCGCAGGCGATCCTGCACGATCCGCCGGTGCTGATGCTGGACGAACCCACCGACGGTCTCGATCCCAACCAGAAACATGCGGTGCGCCAGTTGATCGACGTGATGGCGCGCGAGCGCACGATCCTGATCTCCACCCATCTGCTGGAGGAAGTGCATGCGCTGTGCAACCGGGTGGTGATCATCGCGCGCGGCAAACTGCTGGCCGACGCCACGCCGGCCGAACTGGAGGCGCGCTCGCGTTATCACGGCGCGGTCTCGTTCAGCGCACCCGGCAGCGGCATGTCGCAGGAGATGCTCGGTCGCCTGCCGCAAGTGGCGGGGATCGAGGTCGATCCACTGGATGGGCGCATCACCGTGTTCCCGAAGCCAGGTGCACGCATCCTGGAGCCGGTCGAGACCCTGCTGCGCGAGCAGGGCCTGGAGGTGTCCGAGATCCAGCTTGAGCGCGGACGGCTGGACGAGGTGTTTCGCCATATCACCACCAGTGGCGAAGACCGTGCCGGGGTGCCCGCATGAGTCCCGTGAGTGCCGTGCTGCGGCGCGAATTGCGCAGCTATTTCGTGACGCCGGTGGCCTACGTGTTCCTGGTGATCTTCCTGGTGCTGGCCGGCATCCTCACCTTCTACGTCGGCGATTTCTACGAGCGCGGGCAGGCCGACCTGCAGCCGTTCTTCGTGATGCACCCCTGGCTGTACCTGATCCTGGTGCCGGCGATCACCATGCGCATGTGGGCCGAGGAGGCCAAGGGCGGCACCCTGGAACTGCTGCTGACCCTGCCGCTGACGCTGTGGCAGGCGATGCTCGGCAAGTTCCTGGCGGCGTGGTTGTTCATCGGCCTGGCGCTGGCGTTGACGTTCCCGATCTGGATCACGGTCAACTACCTCGGTTCGCCGGACAACGGGGTGATCCTGGCCGGCTATCTGGGCAGCTGGCTGATGGCCGGGACCTTCATTGCGATCGGCGCCTGCCTTTCCGCGCTGACCCGCAACCAGGTGGTGGCGTTTATCCTCACCGCGCTGGTATGCGTGTTGCTGATCCTGGTCGGACAGCCGCAGGTGCTGGATTTCTTCCAGGGGGCGTTGCCGCGCCGGTTGGTGAATGCGGTGGCGCACCTGTCGATGCTGCGCCATTTCGAGGCGATCTCGCGCGGCGTGCTGGACGTGCGCGACCTGGTGTACTTCCTGTTCAGCACGCTGGGCTGGCTGATCGCGGGCGTCCTGTTGCTCGACCTGAAGCGGACGCGCTGACCGATGCCCCGCCTGCGCCTGCCCGCGATATTCACCGTGCCGCTGCAACTCACCCGGCGCGGCGCGCTGTACGCCGGACTGATTCTGCTGGTGCTGGTATTCGTGCCGCTGATCGTGACCAGCAGTCGCTGGCTGCACGCCACCCGAATCGACCTGACCGCCGACAAGCTCTACACCCTCACGCCGGGCACCTTGCAGATCGTCGACAGATTGCATCGACCGCTGCGGTTGACCCTGTATTTCTCGCAGCACGCCACCCGCGACCTGCCGCAGTTGCGCAGCTACGAACAGCGCGTGCGCGAAATGCTGCAGGAGATGGTGGCCCGTTCGCATGGCCACATCCGCTTGCAGGTCATCGACCCGGTGCCGTACTCGGACGACGAGGCCAGTGCCGAAGGCAGCGGCCTGATTGCCGCCAACGGCGGCAGCAATGGCGAGCGGGTGTTCTTCGGCCTGGCCGGCAGCGTGATGCCGCATGGCGAGGACAGCGCGGGCGAGGAGGATCGCGTACCGGAAAAGGCCTTGTCGATTCCATTCTTCAATCCCTCGCGCGAGGCGTTCCTCGAATACGACATCGCCAAGCTGCTGTACGAACTGAACCAGGTCGACAAGCCGTCGATCGGCGTGATCAGCTCGCTGCCGGTGCAGGGCGCCCCCGCGCTTGGCGAACAACCCTGGGCGGTGATGCAGCAGCTGGGCCAGCTGTTCACGCTGCAGACGCTCGATCCGGACCAGCTGACCCACGTGGATGGCAAGCTGAAGGTGCTGCTGCTGATCCACCCGAAAAACCTGCCAGCCGCGGCGCAGTATGCGATCGACCAGTACGTGATGAACGGCGGACACCTGGTGGTCTTCGTCGATCCGGATGCCGAGCTGGACACCTCGCCGTTCACACCGGACATCACCGGGCTGCCCGCGCATGCCTCGAACCTGCCGCGCCTGTTTGCGGCTTGGGGAGTGGCCTACGATCCGCGCCAGGTGGTGCTCGATCGCAGCCGCTCACTGCAGATCGAGTTGTCCGGCAGCAACCTCAATCATCCGGCGATGCTCGGGCTGGGCGAGCAGGAGCTCAACCGCAATGACGCGGTGACAGCCAGCCTGCAGCGGATCAACGTCTCCACCATCGGCCACTTCGACCTCACGCCCACGGCGCGCACGCGGCTGATACCCCTGCTGCAGAGCAGCGCCGATGCCGAGTTGGTGTCCACGCAACGGGTGATGGATGCCAGCAACGATCCAACCCGGCTGCTGCAGGGCTACAAGGCGGACAATGCGAACTATGTGCTGGCCGCGCGATTGCGTGGCACGTTCGACAGCGCGTTTCCCGAGGATGCCGGCAAGCCAGGTTTTCGCGGCCATTCGGCGCCGAACGCCGAGGTGGTGCTGGTGGCCGACACCGACCTGCTCAGCGACCGGTTGTGGGTCGAGCCACAGACCATGCTGGGCCAGGCGATGATACGGATCTTCGCCAACAACGGGGATTTCGTCACCAACCTGGTCGACAACCTCAGTGGTTCCTCGGCGCTGCTGTCGATCCGCGGCCGCTCCACCTCGCAGCGACCGTTCACGCGGGTGCAGGCGCTGCGCAACGTGGCGGACCAGAAATTCCTGCAGAAGGAGCAGGAACTCGAGCAGGAGCTTGCGGACACGCGGCGCCGGCTGGATGAGTTGCAGCCCGCCAAGGGTACCCATCCCAGCACGATCACCACCGAGCAACGCAGCGAGATCGAGCAGTTCCGCCAACGCCAGCTGGCGATCAACAAGGAACTGCGCGACGTGCAACACCAGCTCAATGCCGAGATCGATGCGCTCGGCCTGCGCGTGAAGGTGATCAACATCGTGCTGGTGCCGGCGCTGGTGGTGCTGATCGGCCTGCTTTACGGCTGGCGCCGCACGCGATACAGCCGGCGTCGGCGTTGAGCCGGGCGGAATACCGGCGGCAATCTGCCGCAAGCAGTCCGTGCCAACCGGGCAGACGCCGCGGACCCGCCGCATTATGCTGGGCGGTGCTGCCCGGCCGTCGCCGGTGCGGATGGAAGAAGAAGTAGCCTGATCGTGATCGCAACCCTGTTGAAATGGGCGGTGCCGTGGGAGTTTTCGTGGGTCTTCCTGGCCACGTTCCTGCTGGCCTGCGTGCTGTACTGGCGCGGCAGCCGGCGGCTGCGCGTGGGCTTCGCTCGCCAGCTGGCGTTCTGGGTCGGCATGGCGATCATCTACCTGTCGTTGCACACCTACCTCGATTACTACGCCGAGCATGAGTTCTTCATGCATCGCCTGCAGCAGTTGCTGCTGCATCATCTGGCGCCGTTGCTGATCGTCACCGCGTATCCGGTGAGCGTGTTGCGCGCCGGCCTGCCGCTGAGGTGGCGGGTGCACCTGTTGCGACCGCTGCAGCGGTCATGGCCGTGGCGGGCAGTGCTGGGCGTGCTGATGAATCCGACGGTCGCCACCGTGCTGTTCATCGTGTTCGTGCTGATCTGGCTGATCCCGGATCTGCAGACGCTGGCGATGCTGGACTGGCGCGTCTACCGCTTCATGAACTGGACGATGCTGATCAGCGGCTTCGCCTACTGGTCGCTGGTACTCGACCACCGGCCGCACCCGCCGGGGCGAATGGTGGCGGGCATGCGCGTGCTGTCGCCGGCGATCACCATGTCGCCGCAGATCCTGGCCGGCGCCATCGTCACGTTCTCGCGCACCGATCTCTACCCGATCTTCGAGATCTGCGGTCGTGCCTTCACCTTCAACGTGCTGACCGGACAGATGATCGGCGGCCTGATCACCTGGGTGCCTGCGGCGATGATCGAGTCAATCGGTGGCCTGCTGGCCTTGCGTCTCTGGCTGCGGCTGTCGCGCAACGGGCGCCTGCCGCGTCGACGGTTGCCGGTGCGGACGCCGGCGGCGATTGCCGGTGGCATGCCCGACTGAGGCGCTTGCGTCTTCGTGTCAGGACGACGGGTGGTCGGCGTGCCCGCTGCCGTCGTCCAGCGCATTGGCTGGGCGGGCGATGAAATCGGTGGACAAGGTGCTGCCGTCGCTGAACTTCAGCAACAGGCGCACCGTGCTGCCGGGTTTCACCGTCGCGGCCGGCTGCATCAGCATCAGGTGGTAGCCGGCCGGGGCCAGCCGCGCCTCGCCGTGTGCCGGTATTGGCAGCGAGTCCACCATCGTCATGCGGCTGACGCCACCGTCGGTCGAGCTGTGGTGCAGCATCACTTGCGCGTATGCCCTGCTGCTGGCGCCGGTCAGCGCCACCGGCTGGTCGCCATCATTTTCCAGGGTGACATAGGCGCCGGCGGGCAACGCGCCTGGCAGCACGCGAATCCAGGCATGCGTGGCATGCACGTGGTCGGCGGCGCTTGCGTGCACGCCAGCGGCGAGCGACAGGCCGGCAAGCAGGGCGAGCAGGGGGGCGTGTTTCATGAAGGGTCTCCGCTGTCGAGCAGCAGGTGCAGGTCGTGCACCAGATCGTCCTGTTTGCTGGAGGGTGTGTACAACACGCGCGGGTTGCCGTCGCGGTCGAACACGTAGATCGCCGAGCTGTGGCTGACCTCGTAGCCGCCATCCTTGCTGGCGGGCTCGCGCGTGAAGGCCGAGCGATAGCGCTTCACCAGGGCCTCGATGGCACGTGGCTGGCCGGTCAGGCCGGTCGCGTGCGCATCGAACGCGTTGACGTAGGCATGCAGCACCGCCGGCGTATCGCGGGCGGGATCGACGCTGACGAACAGGATGCGTGCGCCATCGGCGAGCTTGCCCAGGCGCTGCATCACCACATGCAGGTGCGCCATGGTCAGCGGGCACACATCCGGGCAATGGGTATAACCGAAATACAGCAGAACCACCTTGCCGCGATAGTCCGTGGCAGAAACCGTCTTGCCTTCGTCATTGGTGAGCGTGAACTCCAGTTGCGGCATGTGGCCGGTCAGGTTGGTCAGCCGGAACGGCAGCGGCGCCGCGTGGTGGCAGCCGGCGAGCAACAGGCCGATGGCAAGCAGCAGGAGCAACGCAAGGGGGCGGCGCCAGGGCGACTTCATGCGAGAATCCGGAAGGTTCATCCCTCGAAGCATACGCCAGCGCTTGCGGTCTGTGACTCGAAACCCGGGAAACCCGTCCATGCTGCGACAACCTGTCAGTACCCAAGTCGCGCTGCTGGTTGGCGTCGCCGGCGCCAGCGCAGTCCTGCTCGGCGCATTCGGCGCGCATGCGCTGCGTGGCGTACTCGACGCGCATCAGCACGAGCTGTGGCATACGGCGGTGGACTATCACGTCTGGCATGCGCTGGCGCTGGCGCTGGCGGCGGGACTGGGGCGTGGTCGCAGTCGTCGCGTCGCGCTCGTGGCATTTGCGCTCGGCATCGTGCTGTTCAGCGGCAGCCTGTATGCGCTGGCCCTGGGTGCACCACGCTGGACCGGCATCATCACCCCGCTTGGCGGACTGGCGTTCGTCACTGGCTGGATCGCGCTGGGGCTGTCATTGCGCTCGCGCGCGGAGTGACCCCGCGTCACCTGATCGTTGCGATCGCGTCATGCGCCCGTCATGCGGCGGTTCCAGCATGCAGGCATGAAGATCACAGCGATTGTCCTCAGGCACGGCTGGCTTCCCTTGCTGGCTCTGGTCGCCATCATTTTGTGCCAGTTCGGGCCGGACGGTTCGTCGCGCGTCGGCACCGGAACGGGGCCGGCGTTCAACGCGCTGGCGCATTGGCGTGAAGATGGCCGCGACTGGCTGGTGGTTGCCGATGGCGAGGCCGATGAAGTCGTGGTCTACGACGCCGCCGACGGACGGCCATTGCAGCGGCTCAGGGTCAACGGCGGCCTGCAGGATCGCGACGCGCTGGTGCAGCGGGGCGGTCATATGTTCGTGGTTCGCCAGAATGGCACCCTGGAGGAACTCAGCTTGCCGCAGTTGGAGATCGCGGCGGCAGACAGTCGCTGATCGCGGTCAGGCGAGACTGGCCAACTGGTCGGCGCTCATCGCAGCCTTCATGCGCTCGTTGAAATCGGCGGTGGCGCCGGTGTAGTCGCCGTGGTCGAGATGATCGAGCATCCTCACGGATGTGGCCTGGCACGGCGTGTCGACGGCGTGAGCCGGAGCAGTACCCGCGACTATGAGGATGCAAAGGGAAACGGCAAGTTTCAGCATCGCGGTTTTCTCCGGAGTTGGTGGTTCAGCGCGGTCGCTTGAGGTACAGCGTCACCGGATAGATCGGGCCGTAGCCCAGCGCGTTGACCAGCTCCCAGCCTTGGTTGCCTTCGCGGTTGAGCAGGGTGATGAGGTCGCTGTCGTCAGGTGTATCGGTAAGCTTGAAGGTACCTTGCCGCTTCACCGTCACCACTTTGTATTCCCATGTCGTTGCCATGTGTCGACTGCTCCGGGTTGCAGGTCAGTGCGTGTCGTTGTCAGGTGTGGTCTTGTCCGGGCCGGTTTTCAGCCGGCCGGCCTTGCGCAGTGCCTCGCGCAGCACGTATTCGATCTGCGCGTTGACGCTGCGCAACTCGTCGTCGGACCAGCGCTGCATCGCGTCCAGCACGGCGGCGCTGATGCGCAGCGGGTAGGCTTTTTTCTCGACGGCCATCGCGATGCGTCAGTACAGCGTGCCGGTATTCAGTACCGGTTGGGTGCCGCGTTCGCCGCACAGCACGACCAGCAGATTGCTGACCATCGCCGCCTTGCGCTCTTCGTCCAGGTTCACCACGCCGCGCTGGCTGAGCTGGTCCAGCGCCATCTCGACCATGCTCACCGCGCCTTCGACGATCCTGGTGCGCGCGGCGATGATCGCGCCGGCCTGTTGTCGCTGCAGCATCGCCTGGGCGATTTCCTGGGCGTAGGCGAGGTGGCTGATGCGCGCCTCGACCACCTGCACGCCAGCCTTGCCGAGGCGGGCCTGGATCTCGTCGCGCAGGTGCGAATTGATCACGTCGCCGTGACTGCGCAGCGAGGGTTGGCCGTCGTCGTGCGAGTCGTACGGGTAGCTCTGCGCCATCTGCCGCAGCGCCGACTCGCTCTGGATGTGCACGTAGTTCTCGTAGTCGTCCACGCAGAACACCGCCTCGGCCGTATCCAGCACCTGCCACACCACCACGGCGCCGATCTCGATCGGGTTGCCGTCGTTGTCGTTGACCTTCAGCTTGCCGCTCTCGAAATTGCGCACACGCAGCGAGATGCGTTGCTTGGAATAGAACGGATTGGTCCAGCGCAGCCCGGCCAGGCGAACGGTGCCGGCATACTTGCCGAACAGCTGCAGCACCTGACCCTCGTTCGGGGCGACCTGGAAGAAGCCCTTCAGCATGAAAGCGGTGATTACTTCCAGCGCAAGGCCGACGCCAATGCCGATGATCTCCTGCGCCGGCGCGGATACCAGCACCAGGAAGGTGGCAATCGCAAAAAGCACGATGCAGACGCAGACGAAGGGAATGCCAGCCAGCGAAAAGCCCTTGTGTTCGTTCATGGAATGATCCTCCCGTAGGTGCGGGGAATTAGATATCAAAATGATATCTAATTACAAGTGGCTTTCGCTGCAACGTCGCCAGCGGCGGGCCGGCGCAATTGGCGGCCCTTACAATGCCGGTTTGCGCCAGGAGTCTCCCGATGAAATCTTTCGGCACCCCGTATTCCGATCACGCGCTGCGCGTGCTGCTGCTGGGCGCGGGCGAGCTGGGCAAGGAGGTGGCGATCGAGCTGCAGCGCTACGCGGTCGAGGTGATCGCGGTGGACCGGTACGCCAACGCGCCGGCGATGCAGGTGGCCCATCGCAGCCACGTCATCGACATGCTCGATGGGGCGGCCTTGCGTGCGGTGATCGAACTGGAGAAACCCGATCTGGTAGTGCCGGAAATCGAGGCGATCCACACGCCGACCCTGATCGCACTGGAGAAGGAAGGGCAGCGGGTGATCCCGACCGCCCGCGCGGCGTGGCTGACGATGGATCGCGAAGGCATCCGCAAACTGGCGGCCGAGGAATTGAAGCTGCCGACCTCGCCGTATCGCTTCTGCGACGACGAGACGCAATACCGCGGGGCGGTCGCCGCGATCGGCTATCCGTTCGTGATCAAGCCGGTGATGAGTTCGTCCGGCAAGGGCCAGAGCGTGGTGCGCAGCGCCGACGAGTTGCAGCACGCGTGGGATTACGCGCAGTCCGGTGGCCGTGCCGGCAAGGGGCGGGTGATCGTCGAGGGTTTCGTGGTGTTCGACTACGAGATCACCATGCTTACCGTGCGGCATGTCGGCGGCGTGAGTTTCTGCGCGCCGATCGGTCATCGCCAGGAAGACGGCGACTATCGCGAATCGTGGCAGCCGCAGCCGATGAGCGAGTCCGCGCTGGCCGAGGCGCAACGGCAGGCTGCCGCCGTCACCGCGGCGCTCGGTGGCTGGGGCGTGTTCGGCGTGGAGTTCTTCGTGCGCGGCGACGCGGTGATTTTCTCCGAGGTCAGTCCGCGTCCGCACGATACCGGCCTGGTCACCCTGATCTCGCAGGAGTTCTCCGAATTCGCCCTGCATGCGCGCGCGATCCTCGGCCTGCCGATTCCGGTGATCCACCAGTACGGTCCGTCGGCCTCGTGCGCGGTGCTGGTTGCAGGCGACGGCAGCGCGCCGCGTTATCACGGTGTGGCCGAGGCGCTGGCCGAGCCGGATACGCAACTGCGCCTGTTCGGCAAACCCACGGTCAGCGGACGCCGGCGCATGGCGGTGACGCTGGCGCGCGCGGACACGCTGGAGGCCGCGATCGCGAAGGCCGTGCGCGCGAAGGAGCAGCTGCGCATCGAGCTTTGACCGTGGCGATCAGGTGCGGTCGATGCGCTACGCTTGCGTCATCGAATTCGACGAGTGGGGGATGGCAGCATGGAATCGACGGGTTTTTCGCACTGGCTGGTGGTACTCGTGGAAACCTGCGCGTTGCTGGCGCTGCTGCTGCTGGCGGTGGCGGTACTGGTGGTGCTGGTGACCTGGGTGGTCGACCGCAACCAGACGGCCAACGCGGTGCTGCGCAATTTCCCGGTGATCGGCCACTTCCGCTACTGGTTCCTGCACCTGGGTGAATTCTTCCGCCAGTACCTGTATTCCAGCGACCGCGAGGAACTGCCGTTCAACCGCGCGCAGCGCGTCTGGGTCTACCGCGCCGCGAAGAACGCGGAGAACACCAATGCGTTCGGCTCCACCCGCGACCTGCGCAAGGAAGGCGTGCCGTTCTTCGTCAACGCGCCGTTTCCCGCCCTGGGCGACCATCATGTAGAACCGAAGCCGGTGCGGATCGGTCCGTATGCGCGCGAGCCCTACGATCACGCCGCGTTCTTCAATATCTCGGCGATGAGTTTCGGCGCGCTGTCGGCACCGGCCGTGCGCGCGCTGTCGATCGGCGCGGCCAAGGCCGGCATCTGGATGGATACCGGCGAGGGCGGGCTGGCGCCCTACCACCTGGAGGGCGGCTGCGACATCGTGTTCGAGATCGGCACCGCCAAGTACGGCGTGCGTACCCCCGATGGCAAGCTGGACGACGGCAAGCTGCTGGCGATCTGCGCGCACAAGCAGGTGAAGATGGTCAGCATCAAGCTTGGCCAGGGCGCCAAGCCGGGCATGGGCGGCCTGCTGCCGGGCGCCAAGGTCACCGAGGAAATCGCCGCGATCCGCGGCATCCCGGTCGGCGAGGATTCGCAGAGCCCGAACCGTCACCTGGACATCGCCAACGTGACGCAGTTGATGGATGCGATCGCGCATATCCGCGATCTCACCGGCAAGCCGACCGGCTTCAAGGCGGTGTTCGGCGGCATGGACTGGATCGAGCAGCTGTGCGACGAGGTCGATCGGCGCGGCATCGAGAGCGCGCCCGATTTCATCATCGTCGACGGCTCCGAAGGCGGTACCGGTGCCGCGCCGCAAACCCTGATGGAGGGCGTCGGCCTGCCGTTGCACGAGGCGTTGCCGGAGTTGATCAATACGCTGATCCGGCGCGGAGTGCGCCAGCGCATCAAGGTGATCTGCTCGGGCAAGTGCATCACCGCGTATGACGTGGCGCGGGTGCTTTCGGTCGGTGCGGACTTCGTCAACTCGGCGCGTGGTTTCATGCTGTCGCTGGGCTGCATCCAGTCGCTGCAGTGCAACCGCAACACCTGCCCGACCGGCATCACCACACAGAATCCGAAGCTGCAACGTGGCCTGGTCGTCACCGACAAGAGCGAGAAGGTGTACCACTACGCGACCAACGTGATGCACGAGGTCGGCATCATCGCGCACAGCTGCGGCGTCGACGATCCGCGCCTGCTCGACCGCAGCCATTGCCGCGTGGTCGGCGACGACGGCATCTCGATGCCGCTGGAGAAGCTGTTTCCGTATCCGGCCGCGGCGCAGTCTCCGGCCGGACCCAGGGCGTAAGCGGGCACGAGCACAGGTTGGAAGGCAACCATCGCCTTAGGGCATCGCCTTCCAGCCGTCCGCCGTGCGGATCTGCAGCGGCCGGAAGCGCCGCTTGTAGTCCATCTTCGGATGGCCATCGATCCAGAAGCCGAGATACAGCCAGGGTACGCGGCGACGGCGGGCCAGTTCGATCTGCTGCAGGATCGCGAACGTGCCCAGGCTGCGCGCGGTCTGCGCGGGGTCGTAGAACGTGTAGACCGCGGAAATGCCGTTCTGGCACATGTCCGTCACCGCCACCGCGAGCAGTTGCTGATCCAGCCGCAGCTCCAGGAACAGGGTGGGGCTCCATGCTGCGGTGAGGAAGCGGCGGAAGTCGCTGGCGTCGGCATCGTCCATGCCGCCGCCGGGATGCCTGTTCTGCAGGTAACGCTCGTAGAGCGCATGGCGTTCACGGTTGTAGCCGGGTACGTGTTCGCTGATCTTGAGGTCGGCGTTGCGTTTCAGGCAGCGTTTCTGGGCGCGGTCTGGCTGGAAGTTCTCCACGTCGATGCGGCACGGCGTGCACGCATGGCATTGCGGACAATGCGGGAAATACAGGTGGCCGCCGGCGCGACGAAAGCCGCGCTCCAGCGCCGGGCCGTACAACTGGTCCAGTTGCGGGGCGGCCGGATCGAGCACCAGGTTCTGCGCGGTGCGCTCGGGGTAGTAGCCGCAGGCGTGCGGCAGGGTCTGGAACAGGCGTACGGGCTCGGAGCGGCGCATGGACCGATTCTATGCTGCCGTGCCACCACCGTTCCAGCGCAGTCTCAGAATACGTGCAGGTAGCGCAGCATCTGCACCGTGAACACCACCAGTACCATCAGCAGCAGAATTCTGCGTATGCGGGTGGCCACCCGGGTGCGGCGGTCGAGCGGCGAGGGGTCGCGTGCGGCGGCGAGCTCCTCGCCGTGGCGGATCACCGGTTCGATGCCCAGTTCGAGCAGCAGCTTGCGCGCCTGGCTGTAGTCGTCGGCGTGGGTGATCCAGACCTGCGCCCAGCCGCTGCGGTCTTCCCGTTGCTGCGAATAGCTGAAACGCTGCCAGCTCCGGCGGTTGTAATTGGAACGATTGGCCACGCTGGCCTCGATCCCGTGTTCGGCCATCAGGGCGACCACGGTATCGATGTTTTCCTGGCGGGGCGAGGTGTAGATCTGGCGCATGCGTGCAGTTTACGCGAACGGTCTTGAACAGGCTTCAATCGAGCCGATGTTCATGGGGCAGGCGCTGGTGACTCCGCGGCGGACCCGTTGCGTACGCGGATCAGTCCTTCCTGCGCGGTGGAGGCGACCAGCCGGCCGTCGCGGCTGAAGATCTGCCCGCGCGCCAGCCCGCGCCCGCCCTGGGCGGTGGGGCTGTCGAACGAATACAGCAGCCACTCGTCCACCCGGAACGGGCGATGGAACCACAGCGCATGGTCGAGGCTGGCCATCTGCACGTTGCGCGTCATGTAGGAAATGCCATGCGGCAGGGTGGCCGTGCCGATCAGGTGGAAATCCGACGCATAGGCAAGCAGCGCGCGATGGAGAATCGCCGAATCGCCGATCGGGGCGGTAAGCCGGAACCAGATGTGCTGGATCGGCGGCCGCTTGACCGGGTGCATTTCGTCGCGCGGCCATACCTGGCGGAACTCGAACGGTCCGTCGATGCCCAGCCAGCGCTGCAGTTTCACCGGCAGCCGCGCCAGCTCGTCCGGCGGCAGGTGGCGCATCGGTTCCAGGTCGTCCGGCGCGGGCACTTCCGGGATCGAGGTCTGGTGTTCGACACCGTGCTCCGGCTGCTGGAACGAGATCGACCCGTTCAGTATCGGCTGCCCGTGCTGGATCGCCACCACCCGGCGCGAGGAAAACGAGCCGCCGTCGCGGGTGCGCTCCACGCTGTAGACGATCGGCGCCTCGATATCCCCCGCGCGCAGGAAGTACGCGTGCAACGAGTGCGCCTCGCGGTCAGAGTCCACGGTCTGCTGCGCCGCCGCCAGCGCCTGCCCCAGCACCTGGCCGCCGAACACGAAGCGGGTGCCGATGTCGCGACTCTGGCCGCGGAACAGGTTGTCCTCCAGCCGTTCCAGTTGCAGCAGCTCGACAAGTTCGGCGACGTGGTCTTCGCTCATGGTGTGTCCTTGCAGGGGTTCACCAGTATAGCGGTGGCGATTGCCCGAATCCGCACTCAGCGGGCGGTGGTCGATGCGACGTCGACGGGAACGGCGGCTTCGAACGTGAGCGTGATCACCTCGCTCGCGAGGGCGCCCAGGAAGTCGCGGGCATCGAACGCCTGGCCCGCGGCGAGCGCTCCGTCACCGCGGGCGCGGCCGTCGAGGATGCGTTGCAATGCCTCGACCAGCAATGGCGCGGTGACGGCGTAGATGTCGCGTCCGCCGGCAATGGCGCGGCAGGCACGATGGCCGCGGCGCACGCTTACGTCGACGATGAAGCGTTGCGCGGAGCGGCCGCTTTCGTCGGCGGCGACCGGCGCTGGCGTGGCCGGATCGCGCAAGTCGCGCAACGGGGCCAGGTTCATCCATGAATGCAGCTCGCGGCAGGCGATGTGGTGCGGCACCACGACCGCTTCGGACAACGGCAACAGCACGGTCTCCAGCGGTCCGAACGGTGCCGGGAAATCGGTCTCGCGCACAGGCGCGGGGTCGGGCACGATGCAGGTGCGGCCGTGCTCGATGTAGGTGCGCGGGTAGTGGTTGCGCTCGCCGGTGAGGCGGGTGCCGCGGGTGGGGTGCCAGCCGTCGAGCGCCACGGCGATGTCCACCGTGTCCGCATCGCTGGCGCCGTCGAGTGCGGCGCTGACCATCAGGTCGGCGAGGCCGCCGTAGAACGCCATCGCCGGCAGCACGGTCACGCCGGCGGCTTTCGCTTCGGCGTCGCGTGCGAAGGTGTCGACCACCGCGCGCTGCTCGGCCGCCACGTCGAGGTAGTGGATGCGTGCGCGCAGCGCCGCATCCAGCACCGGTGCGGCGGTGTCGAGAAACGGGCCGGCGCAGTGCAGGACGGCGGCGGTGCCGGCGAAGGCGGCATCCAGTGCGGCGGGATCATCGGTGGCGGCCGTGCGCACCTCGATACCTGTGGCCGCGGCCAGTTCATGCAGCCGGGTCGCATCGCGGCCGCAGGCGACCGGCACGAAGCCGCGGCGGCGCAGTTCGGCCAGCACGAAGCGGCCGGTATGGCCGTAGGCGCCGTATACCGCGATGCGACGGGAAGAGTGTGTCGTCATGCTTTGTCTCCTTGTGCGATCCACTGTCTGCGCGTTGCCGCGGCAATCGCGCCGGGGACGCTTCGATGCATGAGGAAGTGACGCCGGTGCATGCCCGGCGTCACTTCTTCTGCGGCGAGTGATGATGCTTCGCAGATCACGACTTCGCTTCTGCATCGCGCAGCTTCTGTGCGCACTCCTCGCAACAGACCTCGACGGTGCGCCCGCCGATGGTGACCTTGATGGCGTTGCCGTCGAGCGGATAGTCGCAGGCGGCGCAGGTGTTCTCGTTCATGGTGTGTTTCCGGTAGGGCCCGGGATCGGGCAGGCACAGGAGACCACCGGACGCTGCCGGTGACTGTCAGGATCTTTAGCGATTCACGGCGACCGGACCAGCGCGGCCTGACGGAATGCCGTGGGTGTGCGGCCGTAAGCCTGGCGGAATGCAGCGCTGAAATGGCTGTGGCTGGAGAAGCCCAGATCCAACGCCAGCGCCGCGACGTCCTCGCAGTCGGCGATCCGGTCCAGCGCGCAGGCCAGGCGCAGGCGCAGGTGGTAGCGGTACAGCGGCATGCCCTCGACCTGCTGGAAGGCCTGGGTGAGGTAGACCGGTGAGCCGCCGACTTCCGCCGCGATGTCTGCCAGTGCCCAGCGCCGGGTGAGGTCGCTGGCGAGCAGGAGCTTGGCCCGGTCCACCAGCCGCTGCCGCGCACGGCTCGCGCCGGGCGCGTGGGTGGTGCGCGGGCCGAGGCTGCGGCAGGCCAGGGTCAGCGCCAGGCTCTCCGCTTCCAGTGGCTCGATCGTGCTGCCGTGCAGGCTGTGGCGCAGCAGCGCCACCAGCACCTGGGCGCGCTCGTCGATGCGCAGTGCCTGGTGGCGAAACAGCGGTTGCTCGCGCCGCTGCAGCAGCGCGGTCGGCGCCAATTCGCGCAGCAGCGGCTGCGAGATCGACAACGACAGACAGGCGTCGCCACCGCTAGCCGGGTGACTGACCTGGTAGCCCTCGCCGGCGTTGAAGAACAGCACGTGGTTCGCATCGGCCACCGATTGCGTGCTGCCGACGTGGCGCAGGAACAGCCCGCGGTAGGGAAACACCAGCTGGGTGGCGGCCGCACATTCCTCGGCACTGCGATGGCGGCAGGCGCCGCGGCAACGCACGTCGTGCGCCGCGACGGTGGTCGATTGCAGCAACGGCTGGGCGTCGAACTCCGGCATGGCGACGACTCGAATGAGGCGATGCAGTCTAGCGCAGGCGCTGCAGGCCGCAGGCCTCGACGATGGCAGGCCAGGGGAACAGCGGGCCGGGGTCGAGCTTGCGGCGGATCTGCAGCGCGGGGTCGTCGCTGGCCGGCATCAGTGCGGTGTCCAGGTCCTCGTGGCCGGCGATCTGGCGCAGGTTCGGGAATGCCACGCGCAACTGCGCCAGCAGGACGCTCAGCGCGGCGATCTGCGCATCGGTGTATGGCTCGTCCATTTGCTGGTGGCGCGAATCCCACCAGTGCGGATAGCGGCCCAGGTTGACCAGCTCGATGCCGATCGAGTTCGGGTTGTGTCCGCGCACGTGGTTCGCCACGCGGGTGCCGGGTACATAGCGGTACACCGCGCCATCGCGGTCGACGTAGTAATGGCCGCTGTTGCCGGCGCCACTGGCGTGCAGCACTTTCTCGCCGTACTCGCGTGCCATGGCCAGGTCGGGCAGCTCGGTGCAGTGGATCACCACCAGCTCGACCGCCTCGGCCGGACGCTCGGGCAGGATGTCGACATAAGGCAGCGGCTGCTCGTGGATGCTCGGGCTCATGCGCGGCAGTTTCGCATGGTTAGAGCCTGTTCAATATCTCCAAGTGCCCCGCGCGGCTTGACCTGACGGCCAGTCAGGCGCTGCGCCACGCACTACCACCTGGCGGCCACTCGATGGCAACGCGGGGTACTTGGAGATATTGAACAGGCTCTCAAGCTCGCGCGGAAACGTCGCCTGTTACCATGCGCACCTTGCTTCCAGCAGTTTCACGGAGACGCGCCATGCGCGGCCAGATCATCCTTTCGCATGGCTCGGACTCCAGTCCGGATGCCACCAAGGTCAGCGCGCTGGCTGCCCTGGCCGAATCGCTGGGCTGGCGTACGCAGCGGCCGGACTACGGCAGCGACGACGCGCGCGGTCACGCCGGTTCGGTGGCGCCGCGGATCGCCCGACTGCGCGCCACCATCGAGGCGCTGGATGCACCGCCGCTACTGGTCGGCTCCAGCATGGGGGCGTTCGTTTCCGGGCTGGTCTCGCTGGACGTGCCGGTGGCCGGCCTGTTGCTGCTGGCCACGCCCAGTGCGATTCCCGGCTATGCGCGGGCGTTCGATCTGCGCCCCGATGTGCCGACCATCCTGATCCACGGTTGGCGCGACGAGGTGTGCCCGCTGGCCGGCGTGCGCGTGTTCGCCGCGAAGCGCCGGTTGCCGCTGCTGCTGGTGGATGACGATCACCGGCTGGGTTCCAGCATGGGCATGATCACGGCGCAGTTCCGGTACATGCTCGATCAGCTGGCGACCACCGCATGAATCACTACTTCGCCACCTGCCCGAAAGGCATGGAATACCTGCTGCGCGACGAACTGGTCGCGCTCGGCGCCAGCGACGTGCGTGAGGCGCTGGCCGGTGCGCATTTTTCCGGCACGCTGGAAACCGCGTACAAGGCCTGTTTGTGGTCGCGTCTGGCCAGCCGCATCCTGCTGCCGCTGGCCGAGTTCGACGCGGCTGATGACGATGCGCTGTATCGCGGTGTACAGGATATCGACTGGAGCCGGCACCTGGCCGCGCACGCCACGTTCGCGGTGGATGCGGGCACCGCGCTGAGCAAGCTCACGCACAGCCAGTTCATCGGCCTCCGCACGAAAGACGCGGTGGTCGACCAGTTTCGCCAGCGCGACGGTTCGCGTCCCGGCATCGACACCGACGAGCCGGACATCCGCATCAACGTCCGCGTGCGTCGCGACCGCGCCACGCTGTCGCTGGACCTGGCCGGTTCGCCGCTGCACCGGCGCGGCTGGCGCGAAGAGCAGGGCGAGGCACCGCTGAAGGAAAACCTCGCCGCCGCGATGCTGCTGCGCGCGCGCTGGCCCGAGGTCTACGCCGGCGGCGGCGCGCTGCTCGATCCGATGTGCGGCTCGGGCACGCTGCTGATCGAAGGCGCCTTGATGGCAGCCGACGTGGCGCCCGGCCTGCGCCGCGAATATTTCGGTTTCCTCGGTTGGCAGCAGCACGACATCGCGCTGTGGCGCGGCCTGCTGGACGAGGCGAACCAGCGCGCCGAAACCGGCCTGCGTGCTCTGCGCAGCGTGTTCTTCGGCAGCGACGCCGATCCGCGCATGGTGCAGACGGCCAAACGCAATGCGCAGGCCGCCGGCGTGGCCGGCTTCTTCACCCTGGACAGGCAGGACGTGACCCATGCCGCGCCGCCGCCGGGCGTCGACTACGGCCTGGTGATCACCAATCCGCCGTACGGCGAACGCCTCGGCGACCGCGCCGAGATGCCGAAGCTGTATCGCGCCGTGGGTGACACCTTGCGCGCGCGCTTCAGCGGTTGGCGTGCCGCGGTGCTGGCCGGCGATGTGGATCTTGGCCGCGCGATGCAACTGCACGCGGACAAGCGCTACGCGCTGTACAACGGCGCGCTGGAAACCTTGCTGCTGACCTTCGACCTGAAACAGCGCGACGAGAAACCGCGCGAGCTGAAGCCGTTGTCGGCCGGCGCGCAGATGCTGAAGAACCGGCTGGAAAAGAACGTCAAGCACCTGCGCAAGCGGCTGACCCGCGAGGGCATCCACTGCTGGCGCGCCTACGACCAGGATCTGCCCGAATACGCCGCCGCGATCGACGTCTACGGCGATACGCATGGCGACGACCACCTGCATATCCAGGAATACCGCGCGCCGGCCGACGTGCCTGCCGAAGTGGCCCGTCTGCGCCTGCGCGAGATCGCCCGCGTCGCCGGCGAAGTGCTCGGCGTGCCGCGCGAACGCATCGCGATCAAGACCCGCGAGCGCGGCAAGGGCGGTTCGAAGTACGGCCAACTCGATCAGCGCAACGAGTTCATCGAAGTGGAAGAGGGCGGCCTGAAATTCCTGGTCAACCTCACCGACTATCTCGACACCGGCCTGTTCCTCGATCACCGGCTGGTGCGCGCGAAAGTGCGCGAGCTGGCCGACGGCAAGTGCTTCCTCAACCTGTTTGCCTACACCGCCACCGCCAGCGTGCACGCGGCGGCCGGTGGCGCGCTGGAAACCACCAGCGTGGACCTGTCGGCCACCTATCTGGAATGGGCTTCGCGCAATCTCGCGCTGAACGGTTTCACCGGCGCCGCCCACCGGCTGATGCAGTTCGACGCGCTGGACTTCCTGCAGCGCGATCGCGGCCACTACGGTTTGATCTTCGTCGACCCGCCGACCTTCTCGAACTCCAAGCGCGCCGAGGACTTCGACGTGCAGCGCGACCACGTGAAACTGCTGGAGGCATGCAACGAACGGCTGACCCGCGACGGCGTGATCGTGTTCTCGAACAATTTTCGCCGCTTCAAGCTGGATCGCGAGGCGCTGGAACAGCACTTCGAGATCGAGGACTGGACCACGCCCAGCATCCCGTTCGACTTCGCCCGGCGGGCCGACATCCACGGTTGCTGGCTGTTGCGCCGGCGCCGGCCAGACGCCGCCATCAACCCGTGGGACAGTGCGCGGATCAAAAAGTGAACCCTTCAGTGCACATTAAGTCTGATCGGCCGATCATCGGCATCGTTCAACGGAGAACGATCATGAGCAAACAGGGTTGGCGTGGTGCGGGCAAGTTGGCCGCGATCAGCTTGGCGGTCGCGGCGGCGGTGGCGATGCCGTTGAGCGCCTCGGCGCGCGGCTGGGGTGGCCATGGCTACCATGGCGGTTATCACGGGTATCACGGTGGCTACTATGGCCACGGTGGTCACTGGAGCGGTGGTCGCTGGATTGCCGGCGCCATTGTCACCGGCGCCGTGGTCGGGCTGGTGGCCGATGCGCTGCGTCCGGCGCCGGTCTATTACGGCCCGCCGCCGGTGGTCTACGGCCCGCCCGTGGTGTATGGCGCGCCGGGTGTCGTCTATCAGGATGGCCCGCCGGTCGTGCAGCGGCGGGTTGTGGAAACCCGGACCGTGATCTACGACGACCCCAACCAGACCCGTTACATCCGCGACGACGGCTACGACGGAAACTGATCGCACGCCTCGGACGGCATCACGACGAGCCCGGCCTTGGCCGGGCTCGTTCGTTTGTGTACCCGGGTTGGCGGTCATGTTCCGCGTGACCGGCATCGCTTTTATCGGGGTTGCGATTGCCATGCGAATGACATCGGCCGATCACAAGATGTGAACGACTCGCACGGCATGCTTGCCGGCATGTTTCATCGAATCCGACACCCTCAACTCGCCTTCCTCGCGAGTGCCTTCTCCACTCCCGCGGCCAGGCCCGCATGACGGTTGCGCGATCCACCCTGCTGGCCGACGTGGGCGGACGGTTCCGCCGGATCCGTCGACTGACGATGGAGCTGTGCGCCGACCTCAGCGCCGAGGATCTGTTGCTGCAGTCCATGCCCGACGCCAGTCCCGGCAAATGGCATCTGGCGCACACGACCTGGTTCTTCGAGCAGTTCGTGCTTGGTCGTGACCCAGCCTACCGACCACGCGACCCGGCCTGGAATTACCTGTTCAATTCGTATTACCAGTCGGTCGGTCCCATGCACGCCCGGCCACGACGCGGGATGTTGTCGCGACCATCGCTGGAAGAGGTGCACGGCTACCGGCACGCCATCGATGAGGCGGTGAGCCTGCTGCTTGAGCGTGAAGACGATGCGGAGCTGGCCGCCCTGGTCGAACTGGGCCTGCAGCACGAACAGCAGCATCAGGAACTGTTGCTGACCGACATCAAGCACGCATTCTGGTGCAACCCGTTGCAGCCGGCTTATCGTGCGCCGCTTGCCTTGTCGGCCGAGCCCGAGGTCGTGCCGTTGCGCTTTTTCGAAGGCCGCGAGGGCATCGTGGAAATCGGCCATCGCGGCGAGGGTTTCGCGTTCGACAACGAGACCCCGCGCCATCGCGTGCTGCTGCATCCGCACGCCTTGGCAAACCGCCTGGTGACCAATGCGGAATACCTGGCCTTCGTGCGTGAAGGCGGCTATCGCGAGCCCGGCCTGTGGCTGTCCGATGGTTGGGCCACCGTGCAGCGCGAGGGTTGGCAGCACCCGATTTACTGGCAGGACGACCTGGCCAGCGAATTCACCCTCGCCGGCGTGCGCACGCTCGATCCGCACGAACCGGCATGCCATCTCAGCTATTACGAGGCCGAGGCGTTTGCCCGCTGGGCCGGCGCGCGGTTGCCTACCGAGGCCGAGTGGGAATCGGCAGCGCATGGTGGGGCCGTTGAAGGCAACTTGCAGGATGCGGGGCGCTATCAGCCGCGCCCCGCCAGCGCTGGCGACGGTCTGCTGCAGATGTACGGCGACGTGTGGGAATGGACTTCCTCGCCCTACGTGAGTTATCCGGGTTTCCGCCCGTTGCCCGGCGCGCTGGGTGAATACAACGGCAAGTTCATGAGCGGCCAGCAGGTGTTGCGTGGCGGTTCCTGCGCCACCCCGCGCGACCATTTGCGCGCCAGTTACCGCAACTTTTTTCCGCCTCATGCCCGCTGGCAATTCGCCGGGCTGCGACTGGGACAGGATCGATGAGCAGCGTACAACCTTGCACTGTCGGCGACGACGATGATCGTCGACCGCCATTGGACGAAATTCTGGCGGTGGCCCGTCGCGGGCTCGCGCTGAAACCCAAGCGGTTGCCCTCCTGGCTGTTCTACGACGAGCGCGGTTCGGCGCTGTTCGAGGAGATCTGCGAGCAGCCGGAGTATTACCTGACGCGTTGCGAGATCGCCTTGATGAACGAGCATGCCGGCAGCATCGCCGACAGTCTTGGCAGCGAGGTGCGCCTGGTTGAATACGGCAGCGGCAGCGGGGTGAAAACGCGCATCCTGTTGCGACATCTGCACCAGCCGGTCAGTTATGTGCCGGTGGAAATCTCGCCCGAGCCGTTGCGCCGGAGTGTGCAGCAATTGGCGGAAGAATTTCCCGGGTTGCCGTTGCAGCCGCTGTGCGCGGATTTCAGCAAGCCGTTTCGCCTGCCGATTCCGCCCCGGGCGCCGCGACGCACGGTAGTGTATTTCCCCGGTTCCACCATCGGCAATTTCGAGGCGCACGATTCGGTGGAGCTGCTGCGCAAGATGCGCAACGAAATGGGCGATGCGGGCGGCATCCTGATCGGCGTGGACCTGAAGAAGGAGCCGGCGCTGATCGAAGCCGCCTATAACGACGCCGCCGGTGTCACGGCGAAATTCACGCTCAACATGCTGGCACGGCTCAACCGGGAGATCGGCAGCGATTTCGAGCTCGCTGCATTCGCCCATCGCGCGCACTACAACCCGATGGCCGGGCGCATCGAGACGCACCTCGTCAGCCGTTGCGAGCAGCAGGTGAAAATCGGGCGCAACAAGGTCGGCTTCCGCCCCGGCGAGGCGATCCAGGTCGAGTACAGCTGCAAGTATTCGCTGGCGGAATTCGCTGCGCTGGCGGAGAAGGCCGGGCTGGCGGTGCTGCGGGTATGGACCGACCCGCAGCGCATGTTCAGCGTGCAGTACCTGGAGCGCGCCACCGCGCTGGCGCACTGACTCATCGCACGGTGCGTCAGCCGCCTTCTTCGTGCCAGATCGAAACGGCGGCGGTGGATGGTTCCATGCTGCCGCCGCTGCTCGACTGCCCGATGTCGATGACCTCGATCGCCGGGTGCGCGGCGAGCCAGTCGTTGACCTCCGGTTCGATGTCCCGCGAAAAATTGGCCGGGCTGCCCATCCAGGACTGCTTCCTGAAAAGCCCCGGATTTGATGCGGTTCATCTCCCTGATTCCGGCGAGATGCCGGTGCGGCACCCCGCATGCCGCGAAGTTTATTTCGCGTCGTACAGTGCCCGCACATCGCTGGTCAGTGCGGCCTGGCTGTCCGCGCGCGCGTAGAACATGTGGCCACCGGGATATTCCTTGACCTGCACGCGGGTGGGGTCACCCATCGCCGGCATCTGGTCGACGATCAGCACCGAGCCCATGAACGGGCAGGACAGGTCGTTCCAGCCGTGCGCGATCAGCACACGCAGGCCGGGGTCGTTCGCCACCGATTCGCGCAACTGCGATACCGAGCCCTTGTTGGCGTCGTCGTCCTCGTGCCACAGCTTGTTCACCTCGTAGCTGAGCGCGTTGTAGCGGGCATCGACTTTCCAGCCCACGGTCTGGGTGACGAAGTTGACCATCGCGCTGGTGGTCGGCGCGATGATGCCGTTGAGGATCGGATCGCCGGTGCGCTGGTGCGGCGCATACGGGAACGGGTCCCATGCGGTGACGTTGGAATCGTAGCGGCTGCCCAGCTTGCCTTCGGCGCGGAACACTTCGCGCAGGTAGGCCTGGGTTTCCAGCCGGCCGCCGGAGCGTTTCACGAACAGCGGATCGAGCCCGGTCAGTTCGGTGACCTTCTTCACCACGCGATCGGTGGCCTGCGGGTCGGAGCGGCCGCGCATGAGGTCGCTGGCATACTCGCCGCGGGTGTATTCGATGATTGGTGCCATCGCTTCCGGCGTGAGCTTGTGCTCGCGCTCCAGGTGCGAGGCGGCGATCGAGGGCAGGGTCAGCATCCACGGCAGCGGCGACACGTTCTCGTCGTCCGATGCAGCCGGGTCGAGGTACGGCGACAGCAGCACCATGCCCTTCATCGCCACGCCGAGTTGCGTCTGCAGGTAGTCGGTGATGCGCGGGCCGCGGAAGCCGCCGTAGCTTTCGCCGACCAGGTATTTCGGCGAGGTCATGCGGCCGTTCTTGATCAGCCAGTCGTAGACGATGCGCGAGAGGTACTTGATGTCGTTGTCGGTGCTGTAGAACAGCGTGGTCGCCTTCTTGTCGTCGACCAGGGCGCGGCTGAAGCCGGTGCCGATCGGATCGATGAAGACCAGGTCGGTGAAGCCCAGCCAGGTGCCGGGATTGTCGTGCAGCGTCGCCGGGTCGGACGGCTTGTCGCCCTCGACCCCGAAGTTCACCTTCTTCGGCCCGATCGCGCCGAGGTTCAGGTACACCGACGACGCGCCCGGGCCGCCGTTGAACGCGAATGTCACCGGACGATCCTTGCCGGGCATGGTGTACGCGGTGAACACCACCTCGCCGGTGACGTTGCCCTTCTCGTCGCGCACCGGCAGCGAGCCCACGGTGACGGTGTACTTGAGCGTCCTGCCGTCGACGGCTGTGGACTGCGTGACATGCGCGTCGGCCGGGAACGGGGTCAGGTGGAAGCCATCGCTGTTGGCCGCCGGTGGCGTCGCCGCGGGCTTGTGCGCATCGGCGGCGAGTGCCGTGGTGTTGAGACCGACGGCCACCAGGGCAGTCAGCAGGGCGGTTTGCAGGGACTTGTACACGGATCGGTTCCTTGCGGGACGGGGAAGCCTGCAAGCCTAACCGTCCGCGCCGCGGCGGGAGTGTGCATAAAGGCATGGGTGGCGGTGTCGATCAGGCCGGGGCCCGCAGCGTGGATTCCAGGTCGACGATCGGCGGGGCCATGCGTTGCAGCCATTGCTCGAATGCCAGCATGAAGTTCTGCAGCGACCGGATGACGGCAGGATCGACCAGCGTACCGTCGTCGTCAAAGCGCATGGCCGCGTTGGCAACGAACAGGCCTGGTGCCGGCATCACCAGTGCGCCGCAGGTGTGCAGCACCTGCCGCAGCGATGCCTGTGCCAGCCGGGTGCCCCACGGACCGCTGCTGATGCCGAGCACGGCCACCGGTTTTCCCGACAGCACTTCGCCCACGAGGCTCTCGCGTGACAGCCAGTCCAGTGCGTTCTTCAGGACGCCGGGGATCGCCTGGTTGTATTCGGGCGTGGCGATGATCAGCCCGTCGGCGGCAACGATCGCCTCACGCAGAGCCAGCACTCCGGTCGGGGCAGATGATTCCAGGTCTTCGTTGAACAGCGGCACCGCGGACAGTCCGTCATGGACGTCCAGGCGCAGTGATGCCGGGGCCTGTGCAGCGGCCGCACGCAACAGGCGGCGATTGTACGAATCGCGGCGCAGGCTGCCGGCCAGGCACAGCACGCGACGGACCGGATTTTCATGGAAGAGCGTCACAGGGGTATCTCCAGGGTGAGAGGAAATCGTGAGTCGGGCAGCAGCAGGAAAGCACAGCCGACCAGAAGCGCACCCATCAGCATGTCGATGCCGCGACGGGCCCGTGGCCGCGCCAGCCAGCGCGACAGCCATGCGCCAAGCCATGCCCACAGCAGCAGGCACACGCCGGGAATCAGCACGAACAGCCCGGCCAGGGACAGGTAGCCGCGCAGACCGGGGACGGGAAAGGCGGCCAGTACGGTCAGGACCATCACCCAGCTCTTGGGGTTGAGGAACTGGAAGCCGATCAGGCCCGGCACGCCGTCCGGCAACATCGAATGGCCCGTACCGGCACGCGGTGCGATGCCGCTCGCAAACAGCAGCAAGCCAAGCCAGGCCAGGTACAACGAGCCGATCGCCGCGAGCCACCACCGCAGCGACGGATGCGTCGCGAACGCCACGCCCGCGCCCAGCGCCGCCACGCCTAGCAGCAACAGGCCGCCAAGCACGATGCCGACGATCGCCGGCAGCGTCGCGCGCATGCCGGCACGCTCCGCGGTACGTAACACCACCAGATTGTTCGGGCCGGGCGTGATCGCGGCCACAAAGAGCAGGCCGCCGATGGCGAGTAATTGATGCACGTGGTGGGCTCCTGTGGCGACGAACGGACGAGTTGCATGATCCTGGCGATCCGTGGTCCGCGCCGGTGCATCAATGGTCTAGAATTCCGACCATGAAAGAATTGCCTCTGAATGCCTTACGCGCGTTCGCGATGGTCTATACCCATCGCGGCGTGCGCGCGGCGGCACGCGAACTGGGCATGGCGCACTCGTCGGTGAGCCGCCATCTGGGCGAGCTGGATCGCTGGCTCGGCGTGCCGCTGCTGCATGGCTCGGCTGGGCGTGGCCCGCTCACTTTCACGCCGCAGGGCGAGGCCCTGGGGCGTGCCGCCGTGGCCGGTCTGCGCGAGATCGAGCAGGTGGCGGCGGCGCTGCGCGAGACCCGTCCGACGCACGCGGTGACCTTGTCCACCTCGCCGTCGTTTGCAATCCGCTGGCTGTTGCCGCGGCTGCCGGCGCTGGAGAAGGCGCATCCGAAGATCGAACTGTCGGTGCAGGTGGAGCAACGCCTGGATGCGCTGGACGATGGGCGCATCGATCTGGCCATCCGCATGGGCCCGGGACCGTGGCCGCAACTGCATGCCGAGGCGCTGATGGACGACGCGCTGTATCCGGTGCTGAGCCCGGCGCTGTGGCAGACGTCCGGACGTCCATCCCGGCCGGCGCAGCTGGCCGGCTTGCGACTGCTGCATGATCGTGATCCGCAGGCCACGTGGGAGTCATGGCGACAGCTGCATGGCCCGGCGAAACTCGCATTGCAGGGTGGTGCGCGCTACACCTCGTCCGACCTGGTGCTGCGCGCGGCGATGCAGGGGCAGGGCGTGGCTCTGGCGCGCTACCGGTTGGCGGCAGACGACGTGGCGAACGGCAGTCTGTTGCGTCCGTTCGGCGAACTCATCGTGCCGCTGGGAACCTCGTACTGGATCGTGCGGCCGCCGGCCAGGCCGCGCGCGGCGGTGGCTGCGGTGATCGACTGGCTGCACTGGCAGTCAGCAGGCGTGGGGCCTGCCGACAAGCGCTGACACGAATCAGCCGTGGGCCAGCACCCCATCGACGAACTGCTGCAGCTGCGTCGCGTTCAGCGCGCCGGACTGCCGCGCGATCTCGTGTCCCTGCCGGAACAGGATCAGGGTCGGGATGCTGCGGATGTTGAACCGCTGTGCCACCTGCGGCTGCGCCTCGGTGTCGAGTTTCGCCAGCCGCAAACGGGGTTCGAATTTGCCGGCGGCCTGGGCGAACACGGGTGCGAAGCCGACGCAGGGGCCGCACCACGGTGCCCAGAAATCCACCAGCACGGGCAGGTCGCCGCGCCCGGCAATCGCGTCGAAGTTCGCCGCGGTCAGTTCGACCGGGTGTCCGTCGAACAGCATCCGACGGCAGCGGCCGCAACTCGGGTGTTCGCCGATCCGTTCGGCCGGGACCCGGTTGAGCGCCCCGCAATGTGGGCAGGGGACAGCCATTGGTGCATTCATGACAGACTCCGAGGCGGCGCGCGCAGCATGCGCCATGGTCAGCAGATGGCGGTGGTCCTGGCCGAATCCAAGGCGAACGAACCGTTCCGATGCTGCATCGGCGACACGCAACGGTCAGGGGCGCTCAACCGGATGCAGCGGCAACTGCGCACGGCATCGGTTTGCGGGGTGCTCAATGCACGGCGACGAGTTCGATGTCGAATACCAGGGGCGCGTGTGGCGGCACCAGCTTGCCCACGCGACGACCGCCATAGGCCAGCCGGGACGGTATCAGCAAGGTGCGGCTGCCGCCGACGCGCATGCCCTTGATGCCCTTGTCCCAGCCTGCGATGACCTTGTGTTCGCCGAGGACGAACGAGATCGCCTGGTGGCGATCGTAGGAGCTGTCGATCTTCGCGCCGCGATGGTCCTTCGCCCTGGCGTCGTACAGCCAGCCGGTGTAGTTGACTTCGACCTGCCTGCCTGTGCGGGCGACTGCGCCGGTTCCAACCTGCTGGTCAATCATGCCCAGCTGCGTGAGGTCATCCGCGGCGATCGCCGATGTCATGACGAAGCCGAGCGCCAGTGCCGCAAGCAGTGCCAATCGACGCATGTGCAATCACCTTGAGCCAGACCAGGCCATAGGGTAACGCAGCAAAAAGGCGGGACGATCCTGCGTTCGCCCCGCCTTTGAAGTGATGCCTTGTCGTTCGCTCAGTTGCCGTGTTCCTTTTTCTTGTCATCCTCAGGCTTGGGCTTGGCATTGCCGTGGTTTGTCCGCTCGCCTGATGGCCGGGACTGGGTAGCCGGACGATTGTTCTGCATCGGGCGGCTGTTCTGCGCGGGGCGTGTCATTGCCGGCGGCCTGCCGACGTCTGGCTGGTTTGGCGATGGTCGGTCGCCAGGTTGAGGCCGGTTGCCGGGATTCGGCTGCGGCCTGCCATTCTCCGGACGCGGCGGCGGACGATTGCCCTGCGACGGACGCGAGGGGCTCGGGCGATTGCCGGGTACGGGGCGCACGCCGTGTCCGGGATTCATCCCCGGAGCCGGGCGAGCCGGGCCATGCCCGCCGCGGATCGGCCCGCGATAGGGATGCGACAACGGGCGCGGCGGCGGTCGCCGTACATAGGGACGCTGATACCACACGGTACGCTGACGGTAGAACGGCCGACTGCGATAGTAGCTGTCCCAGTAGGTGCCGATCACGAACGAGACGATCGGGATGCCGATGCGTGCTCCGTAGGAAGGCAGCAATACCGGCTGATCCTGATACAGATATTCGATGAAATTGCCCGCGACCCAGCCGCGGTTGTCATAGGAAATCACGTCGCACCACTCCCAACCGTCGGTGCAGCCCTGCACGTCGACGGCAGTACCGGCGGGGAGCTGGTCGATCAGTGGGTAGCTGCTGTCCGGGCCGGCCCGCATGTTGACGTTGCCGGTGACGTAGGCATCGGCGGCGTGTGCGAGAGCGGGCAGTGCGAATGACATGGATGCCAGCAACAGTGATGCGAGAGCGGATCGGCTGAAGCGATTCATGCAGGCGATCTCCAACGGGTGGATGTCGTCTGCAGTATATGCGCCGGCCGGTGTGACGATGTTGTCACGTCGGCCGGGGCAAGTTATCTGCGATACATCGCCCGGATGGTTCAGGCGCTGGTGTAGGCCACGAAGCGCAGCGCCACCGAGTTCATGCAATAGCGCAGTCCGGTGGGGCGCGGGCCATCGTCGAACACATGGCCGAGGTGGCTGTCGCAACCGGCGCAGCTGATCGCGGTGCGCGTCATCCCGAACATGTCATCGTTGCTCTCGATCACGTTGCGCCGGGAAATCGGCTGCCAGAAGCTGGGCCAGCCGGTACCCGAGTCGAACTCGGTGGCGGCGGCGTACAGTGCCGTGGCGCACGCCACGCAACGGAACAGGCCGGGCGCGGTTGGCCGTTCGTGATCGCCACTGAAAGCCCGCTCGGTACCTTCGCGGCGCATGATGTCGAAGGACGCCGGCGACAATCGCTGTCGCCACTGTGCATCGGTCAGCACCAGACGGGGCACTTCGCGCGCACCCAGGTCGCGTCCATCGTCGCCGAAAATTTCCAGCAGCACCTTGCCGGGCTTGCCCACTGGCGTGTTGGCGGCAGCGTGGAGGCGCGGTCCGAGCAGGCCGGCGCCCGTCAACAAGGCCGCGCCGCCGGCCAGCGAGGCGCGCAGGAAGCGGCGGCGATCCATCGCGAGGGTTTCTTCAATACGTGACATGGCAACCTCCGTGGAGACTGGAGTGGGGATCAACCAAAGGTGAAGGCGTATGCCCGCACGCCCGGGTCGAGGAAGGTGATTTCGAACAGCCGCTCGCCGGTGCCGTTGGCCTGGCGCACCAGCTGGTAGAGCCGCTGGCTGTCGACCGTGCCATTGCCGTCGGCGTCGGTATCCATGCCGTGGTCGGCGCCGGGTGGCTTGCCGTCGATGGTGACGCGGAAGCGCACGGGCTTGCCGTCGCTGCCGGGGCCGAGCACCAGGTGCAGGTCGCGACCGCGGAAGCGATAAGTGATGCTGCCGCCGGCATGGTCGAGTCCGGCGTACTCGTCGTGCACCGTCCAGCGACCGTCCAGCGACCACTGGTTGGTGCTGTACGCGTTCGGCGCGTGGTAGTCCCAAGCATCGTCGTGGGCGACCTTGCCGCCGGCGAAGTTCTGTGCGCGGGCATAGCCCACATAGGTCTCCGGCGAGCGGGTGGGATCGCCGGACGAAGCCGCCTCGACACCGTGGTGATCGTCGTTGACGTAGCCGCCGGGCAGGTTCTTCTGGCCAGCTTCGGTCAGCAGCTGGCGGATGACGTCCTCGCTTTCGTGATAATCGCCTTCGCCGAAATGGTGGCTGCGGATCCGGCCCTGCGCGTCGATGAAATAGTGTGCCGGCCAGTATTCGTTGTTGAAGCCTTTCCAGATCGCGTAGTCGTTGTCCAGCGCCACCGGGTAATCGACGCCAAGGTCCTTCACGGCCTTCGCCACGTTGTCTGGATTCTTCTCGAACGCGAACTCCGGCGCGTGCACGCCGATGATCACCAGGCCGTGATCCCTGTACTTGTCGTACCAGCCGCGCACATACGGCAGGGTGCGGATGCAGTTGATGCAGGAGTAGGTCCAGAAGTCGACCAGCACCACCTTGCCGCGCAGGGACTCCACGGTCAGCGGCTTGCTGTTGAGCCAGCCGGTGGCACCGGCCAGCGAGGGAAATTCGCCTTCCACCGGCAGCGGATCGCCGGCCTTCAGCACCGGCTGTGGCGCCGGCGCCGGGCGCACGGCATTGATCAGCTTCTGCTCGATGCCGCCGGTGCTGGCCAGGGACACCCGCGTGAGCAGGCCGGTATCCAGGCCCAGCCCGATCGCTGCCACGCCGCACAGCACCAGCACGCCAAGGGCGCGGCGCACCCATTCGCCGGCGCCGAGCGAGCGCTTCATCAGGCCGAACACCTTGCCGCCGATGAGCAGGGCCAGCCCCAGCGAGGTCGCCGCGCCGGCGGCGTAGGTGAGCAGCAGCAGGGTGGTCTGCACGCTGGCGCCGTTCAACGCCGCGCCGGTCAGCAGCAGGCCGAGGATCGGCCCGGCGCACGGTGCCCACAGCAGGCCGGTGGCAACACCGAGACCAGCCGCGCCCCAGATCGAATCGCCATCGCCGGCGGCCCGGTTCGACAGCCGGTTGCCCAGCGCCACGAACGGACGGCTGATCCATTCGGCCAGATGGGTCGACAGCAGGGTCAGGCCGAGGAAGGCCAGCACCACCATCGCCACGTAGCGACCGTATTGATTGGCGTGCACGGCCCAGCCGCCGCCGACGGCAGCCAGGGTGGCCACGGCGGCAAAGGTGATCGCCATGCCCAGCAGCATCGGCAGGCCGTTGCGCATGAACGGCTTGTCCGAACGGGCGAACACGAACGGCAGCACCGGCAGGATGCAGGGGCTGAGGATGGTCAGGACGCCACCGAGGTAGGCGAGGATCAACACGAGCATGGGCTTTTGTCCGCGGGAGGTTGTCTGGCTATTCGCCGTCGCTGGCGCGGCGGTTACCTGTTTCCACGAAGTAACCCGCGGCGCAGATGCAGCGAAGACCCAACGTACCCCTTTGCAGCGCATCTGTTCGAGCCGCCATGTCGCAAGCCTTGACCGCCACCGGGTTCATGGGTCTAGATAGTGGACTTCCCCGCAGGGTGAGTCTGTTCCGGACCATGCCAGCCGAATCCGTCGCCGCCAGCAGCAGCGAAACGCCCGACCAGCGTCGGGCGGCGTGGATGGCTGCTGCGCAGGCTGGCGACCGGCGCGCCTACGAGAAGGTGCTGGCCGACTCGGTCACGCTGATCCGTGCGGCGGCGCGGCGCCAGGGGGTGGCTTTCGATCACGTCGATGACGTGGTGCAGGAAACCCTGCTTACCGTGCATCGCGTGCGGCATACCTACGATCCCGGCCGATCCTATGATGCGTGGGTGACCGCAATCGCCAATCGGCGGGCGATCGATGCGCTGCGCAGCCACGGTCGCCGCGACCGCCGCGAATTGCACGACGAGGTCGCGGTCGACAACCACCCGGATGCCGATGACGCCAGCGCCGCCACCGAAAGCGAGCAGCGCGCGCAACGCCTGCACGATGCCATCGGGACACTGCCGCCGGGACAGCGCGAGGCGGTCGAGCAGCTCGGTCTGCGCGAACGCTCGCTGAGCGAGGCCGCCGAATTGACCGGGCGCAACACCGGTGCGCTGAAAGTGAACCTGCATCGCGCACTGAAGGCGCTGCGCGAACGATTCCATGGAGATCCCTGAGGCCATGTCCGAGTTGCCATCGCATGAGGCATTGATCGGCCGTCTCGGCACCGAACTGGTGCCGGTGCGCCGGTTGCTGCCGCCATGGCTGCGCACCGCCGGCTGGCTGCTGCTGGTGGTGGCGATCGCCGGCGCGCTGCTGATGCACTACGGCGACGCCGGCATGCTGCGGCGTCTGGGCGGTGCGCCGGACCTGGCATGGGCGGCGCTCGGCGCCGTGATCACGGCGATCAGCGCGGCCTGGGTGGCGTTTTCACTTGGTGTACCGGGCTGGCGCGCGGGCTGGGCCTGGGTGCCGCTGCCCGGAGCCTTGCTATGGATCGGCGCCAGTGGACTGGGTTGCCTGCGCACCTGGCTGGCGCCGGACACCAGCATCGCCACCCTGCATCAATCCGCGGATTGCCTGGTCTTCATCATCAGCTTCTCGGTGCCGTTGTCGCTGCTGCTGATCCTGATGCTGCGCCGCGCCTGCCCGCTGCGCCCGGTGCTCACTGCGGTGATGATCGGCCTGGCCAGCGCGGCGGCTTCGGCGAGCCTGCTGGAAATCTGCCACGCCTACGATTCGGCGGCGACCGACCTGCTGACGCACGCGCTGGCGGTGGCGCTGGTGATCGGGGTCAATGCCGCGATGGGTGGCCGGCTGCTGTCGAAAGCCTGAGGTGCAGTTGCAGGACAGTGCCAGCCCTGCGGAAGGCACATCCGCAGATCCTTGATTCCGGCACGCGGCTGCGCTGCGCTGCAGTGGATGGTATCTTGCGGGTCTGCTCCGGCACGCTGGCCGGCAACGCCTATCAGGGGGTACGCGGCGGCATGGCAAAGCCCGGTTTCTTCGAGGAGCTGAAGCGCCGTCACGTCTATCGCGTGGCGATCGCCTATGCGGTCGCCGGCTGGCTGCTGGTGCAGGTCGCCACCCAGGTTTTCCCGTTCTTCCATATTCCCGATTGGTCGGTGCGCTTGATCGTGCTGCTGGTGGTGATCGGTTTTCCGATTGCGGTGATCCTGGCCTGGGTGTTCGAGCTGACGCCCGAGGGTATCCGTCGCACCGAACCGGCGGATTCCGTGGAAGCGCGATCGGAAGCGGCGACGCACCAGATCGGCCGCAAGCTCAACACCCTCACCATCGTCGTACTGGTGCTGGCGGTGGCGGCGCTGGCATGGCGACAATTCATGTACCACCCCACGCCGGCGGCATCCACCGCGTCGGCGGATACGGTGGCAGTCGCCGCCACGAAATCGGCGGCGGATGTTCCTGCGGTCGCCACCACGACGGCGTTCGCCCCACCCGCCGACACGCTGGTGGTGCTGCCGTTCGTCAATCGCAGTGGCGACGCCAGGCAGAATTACTTCAGCGACGGCATCACCGAGGAACTGACCAGCGCGCTGGGCCAGAACACTGAGCTGCGGGTGATCGCCTGGGATACCGCCTCGAAGTACCGCGAAAGCAAACAGACGGCCGTCGACATCGGCCAGGCGCTGAACGTGGCCAACCTGCTGCACGGCAGTATCCAGCGCGACAACGACACCGTGCGCGTTTCCGCGGAACTGGTGGATACCCGCACCGGTTACGAAATCTGGGCGCAGCATTACGACGACTCGCTGAAGAACATCTTTGCCGTGCAGGACCACATTTCGCAGGCCATCGCCGCGGCGCTGAAGGTCAAGCTCGCCGCCACACATGCCACACAGGCCGTCGATCCACAGGCGCACGATCTGGTGCTGAAAGGGCTGGCGTCCATGAATAGTCGCGCGGCTGCCGACTACGAAGCCGCGCGCAGGGATTTCGAACAGGCCATCGCGCTGGATCCGAACTATGCCGCGGCGCATGCCGGGCTGGCGCGTGCGTTGTACGACCTGACCCAGTTCTCAACCCTGACCTTGCAGGAAGTCCTGCCCAAGGTACGCGCGGAAGCCGGCAAGGCGCTGGCGCTGGATCCGGACAACGTCGATGCGATCATCGCGCTGGCCAGCGCCGATTCGACTGAGGGAAACGTGGCCAAGGCCAAAGCCGGTTACGAACGCGCACTCCGAATCGACCCCAGCAATGCGATCGCCCGCCTGGATTACGCACTCGTGCTGCCGCTCAAGCAAGCCTTGGCGGAAACTCTGAAAGCGGCACAATTGGATCCGCAGAACGCCACCGCGCAAAACAATCTGGCCACCAATTATCTGAATCTGGGCGAGTACCAGCAGGCATTATCGGCCTCGCAGGCCCTGCTGCGGCTGACACCCCACATCGCCGATACCGCGTTCAACCTCGCCATGAACTACGCGCTGTTGCATCGCGATCAGGATGCGGTGCATGCCTTCGATCTGATCCAGCCAACCACGCCATTGGATAGGCAACTGGCCGCGGCCGGCAAGCTCGCCTACCAGTCTGTGCTGGAGCCGAAACTGCACGCACAGGCACGGGCAGCAGCGGATGCACTGCATCGACAGCCCAGCCTCGACCCTCAGTCCCTGTACGACCTGATGCAGGTTTATCTGGTGCTGGGTGACAAGGACATGGCACTGGATCTGCTCAAGAAATCCTGCGACCCCTCGCCACAGAGCTGCACCGACTTCGCCACCAACCCGACGTATCTGTCGCTGCGCGGCGATCCGCGCTTCCAGGCGTTGGCGAAGCGGTACGACATCAGCACGCCGCAGTGACAAGCCGCAGGGAAATCAAGGCAGCACCGGGATTCCGTGGTTGAGATCGCGCAGCAGTTGTAGGGCGGGCACTGCTCGCCGAGTCCTGCTTTTGTCTCGTGCCTCAACGCAAAGCGGCGGACCGTGCCCACACTGCGGGACAGCGCAGGCACTCAGTCGCGGAAATTGTCGAACTGCAGCGGCAGCTCCACGTCGGCCTTGCGCAGCACGGCCATCGCCTCCTGCAGGTCGTCGCGCTTCTTGCCGCTGACGCGCAGCTTGTCGCCGTTGATCTGCGCCTCGACCTTGAGCTTCGCCGCTTTCAATGCGGCCACCAGCTTCTTCGCCACCGGCTGCTCGATGCCTTGCTTGACGGTGATCTTCTGGCGCGAGCCGCCCAGGTTGGTTTCCGGATCGCCGACGTCGAGCGCGCGGATGTCTATCTTGCGCGCCACCAGCCGGGCACGCAGGATGTCGAGCATCTGCTGCAGCTGGAATTCGCTGGGTGCGGCCTGGCTGATCACGAACTCGTCCAGCGTGTAGGAGGCGTCCTGGCCCTTGAAGTCGAAACGGTTCGACAGCTCGCGGTTGGCCTGGTCGACCGCATTGGTCAGCTCGTGCTTGTCGACTTCGGAGATCACGTCGAAGGAAGGCATGGTCGCGACTCGCTGGAAACAGAGGACTGCAGTGTAAGCGATGCGGCTGGGCGATAATGTGCAAATTCCCTCTTCGTCATCCCGGCGCAAGCCGGGATCCAGCGCCTTGCCGCCAATGAGGCACTGGATTCCGGCTTGCGCCGGGATGACGAGCAAAAGCAAAGCGGCGTAACCATGGTGAGTTCTTGAAAACGGACGTGCTGATCATCGGTGCCGGCGCTGCCGGGCTGATGTGCGCGATTGCCGCCGGCCAGCGCGGTCGCCACGTGCTGGTGGTGGATCACGCCAACAAGGTCGGCAAGAAGATCCTGATGTCCGGCGGCGGGCGCTGCAATTTCACCAATCTTGGCGTCACCCCCGCGCAATACCTGTCCGCCAACCCGCACTTCGCCACGTCGGCGCTGGCGCGCTATACGCCGTGGGACTTCATCGCCCTGGTCGAGAAGCACCGCATCGCGTATCACGAGAAGGAACTGGGCCAGCTGTTCTGCGACGACTCGTCGAAACTGATCGTGCGCATGCTGCTGGACGAATGCGCCGCGGCCGGCGTCAGCGTGGAGGCGAACTGCGGCGTGCAGCGCGTGCGCAAGACGCCGGAGGGGTTCAGCGTTCACACCGCGCGCGGCGAAGTGCATGCCGCATCGCTGGTGGTCGCCAGCGGTGGGCTGTCGATTCCCAGCATGGGAGCCAGCGGTTTCGGCTACGAGCTGGCGCGCCAGTTCGGCCACGCCGTGCTGCCCACGCGCGCCGGCCTGGTGCCGTTGACGCTCAGCGGCAAGCACCAGGAGCACTACCGGGACCTGGCCGGCGTGGCGCTGCCGCTGGTGGAAACCCGGGTGGGAAAGCGCGGCTTCCGTGCGGGCCTGCTGTTCACCCATCGCGGCCTCAGCGGTCCGGCCATCCTGCAGATCTCTTCGTACTGGCAGCCCGGAGCCGATCTGCGCATCGACCTGCTGCCCGATCAGGACGCGGGAGACTGGCTGATCGGGCAGCGTCATGCGCGCCCGCTGGCGGAACTGAAGACCGTGCTCGGCGATGCGTTGCCGAAACGGCTGGCGCAGCGATTGTGCGAGCAATGGTTGGACAGCCGCCCGATGCGCCAGTACCGCGAAGCCGAACTCAGCCAGATCGGCGCTCAGCTCAAATCCTGGCCAGTCACCGCCAGCGGCACCGAGGGCTACCGCACCGCCGAGGTGACCCTGGGCGGCGTCGATACCGACGGCCTGTCCTCCACCACCATGCAGTCGAAACTCGTGCGTGGCCTGTACTTCATCGGCGAAGTGGTCGACGTCACCGGCTGGTTGGGCGGCTACAACTTCCAGTGGGCTTGGGCGTCGGGGCGGGCGGCAGGCGAGGTGGCGTAGCATGCGTGGTCGCTGTTGTGGCAACCCCTCGTGCTGCGGAACCGATGCCATGAGCCGATCATCTGGTGTGCTTGCGATGCTGCTGGCGGGTTCGCTGATCGCGTGCTCGCCTGTTCGCGAACCCGCCCGGATGACAGTGGTCTCCCTGTCCCGGCAAATCGACCGGACGCGTCCGGACTACGACATCTGCGCGTCGCTGACGCTCTCCCGGGCTGATGTCGCGAACTATTTTGCGCTGGCCGACGAGGTGGACACGGTCGAATTCCATGATCAGGCGATCATCATGCCGTGCAGTTACCGCGGTTCGATCCAACTCGCCAGCCATCTGTACCGATGGGAGATTTTCGCTGGTGGTGCCGGCTATCTGTACGACGGCGGTGCGCTGGGCAAGCGCTATCTGTGCCGGAACAAATGTCTGGTCGCGCTGCCGAATCTGCGCTGACCCGCCAGCGGCGGAATCGGGCGGGGATGTTCAAGGTACTGACGGCTGTTTCTCCGGCAAGGTCGGCTGATGCGGCCCGGGCGGCGTCGGCATGGCCCAGCGCAGGTGGTGCGGGTCGAAGCCGCGTTCGATCATCGGCTTGACGATGCGAAAGTACGGCGAGATATCGAAATCGCGTGGCGCGAACAGTCTGGAGCTGCGGATATGCAGAATTTCCTTGCGCGCGCCGTGGGTGCCGCGCAATTCGCGGTAGTCGCGATCGAGCACCGGCAGGATCGGGTAGCGCACGGTGTGGAACGCCTCGGCGATCAGTGACGAACAGATCGCCCGGGTCGGATCGCCGCTGCCCAGCGCGAGCAGGCGTCGGCGCCAGCGTCCAGGCACGGGTGGCACCGGCAACAGGTAGCGCAACAGGTCGATCACATTGCGCATGTCGTAGCGCTGGCCGAGCCGGCGCTCGACGTGCCAGATCAAATGCTCGATGTCGCCCGGGCGCAGACCGACGGGTCGACAGATTCGCGTGTGCGCCCCGCGATACGCTTCCAGCGGCAGCGCCCGCACCCCCTCGACCACGTCGGCCTCGATCAGGACGTGGGCGCCGAGTTCCGGATGCGTGCCGGACAGGGCGTCGCCGACGTACAGCGCCGCGTGCGACCAGCTCGACTGGGTGACGTATTTGATCACGCTGCTGATGCGACTGCTGCCTTCGACCAGCAGCACGTCCGCGCGTTTCAGCGATATCTGCAGCAGGTCGAAGCCCGAAGTGCCGAAATGCATGTCCGTGCTGCGTGGTTTCGACAGGAAACGGGCCAGCGCGCGGCCAAGTCGATGCAATGGGTGGAACACGGTGTGCGCTCCCGGCAATTCACGGTAAGCCGAGCTTAAGCCGCCTGTGGTTCCGCGTCAGCGTGTCCGTGTCCTGCCGACCCGGTCGATCGCTGGGTTTCGCGGATCATGAACGTCATGCGTGTTTCACTGGGCACCGGACTGTCACGAGGAATCTTCCATGAAAGTCGGATTCATCGGCCTGGGCGCGATGGGCAGCGCGATGGCCAGCAACCTGGTCGCGGCCGGTCATGCGGTCACGGTGTGGAACCGCTCGGCCAAGGCCTGCGAACCGCTGGCCTCGCTGGGCGCCAAGGTTGCCTCCACCCCCGATCGCGCGGCGCAGGGCGATGTGCTGTGCAGCATGCTGGCGAATGATCAGGCGGTCCGCGCGGTGATACTCGACAGCGGCCTGCTGGATGCGATGGATCGCGGTACCGTGCATGTGAACCACGCCACCATCTCGGTGGCACTGGCACAGGAATTGATGGCCGAGCATGAGCGGCGCGGGTTGGGTTACGTGGCGGCGCCGGTGTTTGGCCGTCCCGACATGGCGGCGGCGGCGAAGTTGAACATCCTGGTGGCGGGCAAGCCCGCGCTGGTCGAACAGGTGCGGCCGCTGCTGGAGGCGATGGGCAGCAAGGTGTGGCCACTAGGCGAGGCGCCGGAGCGGGCCAATGTGGCCAAGATCGCCGGCAACTTCATGTTGGCCAGCGCGATCGAGAGCATGGCCGAGGCCACCGCACTCACGCGTGCCTACGGGGTCAGCGCGGCGGATTTCCTCGAGGTGATGACCAGCACCTTGTTCGCGGCACCCGCCTACCAGGGCTACGGCAGGCTGATCGCCGAGCAGCGCTTCAAGCCGGCCGGTTTCCCGCTGCCGCTGGGATTCAAGGATGTGGGGCTGGCACAGGCGGCGGCCGAGGCCGCGCGGGTGCCGCTGCCGTTCGCCGGTGTGCTGCGCGACAGCCTGCTCGAAGCATTGGCCGCTGGCGACGAGGAGCTGGACTGGTCGGCGCTGTCGCTGGTGGCGGCAAGGCGCGCGCATCTGGACGAGCGCAACTAGCCTTGCCGGTTGCTACGGCGACCAGGCGAGGCTGCCGTCGATCACCGTGTGGCTGCGGCCACCAACCCAGATCGCGTCGCCGTCGATGTGCACGATCAATTGCGCGTCGTGACCGATTTCGCGACCCTGACTGACCTGGTAGCCGCGTGCCAGCGGGCCGTCGGGCTCGGCATGGGCGATGTACGCGGCGATCAGTCCGTTGGCGGCGCCGGAAGCGGGGTCCTCGACGATGCCGACGCCGGCCGGGAACGCGCGCACCACCAGTTGCCGCCCGCCCTGTGCGGCACGTGCGAATGCGCACAGGCCCATGCTGTCGCTGGCCTGTGCCAGCGCGAGGATGGCGGCATGATCGGGTTGCCACGCGCGCAGGCTGGCTTCGTCCGCCACCTCGGCCAGCCACCAGCGCCGTCCACCGTCGACCAGGGCCGGCGGCAGCGTGCCGCACTCGATCCCGGCCAGCGTCGCCGCCAACAACGGATGCGCATCGCGGCCGGTGCGTAGCACCCGTTCGCCGGGTGATTGCAGCAGCAGTTCACGCCGGTCGGCATGACCTTCCACCCGGATCGGCAGCACGCCGGCGTCGCACTCCTGCCACAGCAGGCCATCGACGGGTTTGGCCAGTCCCGTTTCCAGCGCGGCGTGCGCGCTGCCGATGCTCGGGTGGCCGGCGAACGGGATCTCCTTGTGCGGGGTGAAGATGCGTACCCGATAGCTCGCCTGCGGGTCGGTGGGCGACAGCAGGAAAGTGGTTTCGACCAGGGCGGTCCAGCGCGCAAAGCGCTGCATCGCCGCCGTGCCCCACGCGTCCGCGCCGATCACCACGCCAAGGTGATTGCCGCCGCCGGCGGTGGCGGCGAACACGTCCAGGTGCAGGTAACGGAGCAGGCTCATGCGGTTCACCCGGCCGCAAGCGGCGGTGCAAAGCGGCAGATGATAAAGCCGCGGTGGCGATTGCGACACTGAGGCATGGCGATATCCACCGAACTGTCCGGCATAAGCGCCAGGCCGAAGCGCTGCCGGTCGACAAGGCCGGTTCGACACGCCAAGATGCCGAGCTTTGCCAGTCCGCCGCGGAACCGTCCATGCCGATCACCCTGGCCATCATCGCCATTACCGCCATCGTGTCGTTCATCGCGTTCAACAACAGTCGGTTGATGAACGACCTGATCCTGTGGCCGCCGGCCATCACGCGCCAGCGCGAGTACCACCGACTGGTGACCTATGGCGTGGTGCACGCCGACCTCGGCCACCTGCTGTTCAACATGTTCACGCTGTTCTTCTTCGGGCGGGCGATGGAGCCGTTCTTCACCGGCATGCTCGGCACGCTGGGCTTTGCGCTGTTCTACATCGGCGGGCTGGTGATCTCGATCCTGCCGACCTACCTGAAGAACCGCAACAACCCGAACTACCGCAGCCTGGGCGCGTCCGGTGCGGTATCGGCGGTGCTGTTCGCTTACATCCTGATTGCGCCATGGCAGCAGATCATCGTGCTGGTCATCCCGATGCCGGCGATAGTCTACGCGGTGCTGTACACGGCCTATTCGATCTACATGGACCGGCGCGGGCAAGGCAATGTCAATCACAGCGCCCATCTGTGGGGTGCTGCCTACGGCGTGTTGTTCACCATCCTGGTCAACCATCGCGTGCTGCCGCATTTCGTCGATGCCTTGTTGCATCCGGGCTTCTGATCCGCCGCGACGAACTTGCGCGAAAGCCGGCCGGCTCGCGCGCCGGTCAATGAACGGTTCGTGCAGTGCGTAATGCCGCATGTCGCCAAGGCGCGCATACTGGGGCCGGTTTTCATTTGCTCACCGCAGGAGAACGAACGCATGGCTATGACACGCAAGTCGGCAGCGAAGAAGTCCGCGGCAAAGAAGGCGCCAGCCAAAAAGGCTGTGCCGAAGAAAAAAGTATCGGCCAGCAAGGCATCGACCGGTAGCGCGGGCAAGTCGGCGCCACGCAAGGCGGCGGTGAAGAAGTCGGCTGCCAGGAAGCCGGCGGCGAAGAAAGCGGCATCGCGCAAGGCGGCGCCAAGAAAAGCCTCGACAAAGAAGGCCGTCGCAAAAAAGACGACGTCCGGCAAGAAGGTGGCAAGGAAACCCGTCGCCAGGAAAGCTGCAACCAGAAAGACCGCAACAAAGCGGGCGGTAGCGAAGAAGCCGGCGGCCAAAAAGCCGACTGCCCGGAAAGTGGCGCCGAAGAAGGCCGCCCCGAAGAAGGTCGCAGTGAAGAAAGCCGCAGTGAAGAAGGTGGCGACGGCCCGGCCGGTCGCCGACAACGTCCGGATCCGGATCAAGCCCGCTGCGCAGACGCTGGCGCCGGCGCCGCGCAAGCCTGCGGTCTTGAACGATGCACCGATCCGGCATATCAGCCCGGAAGAGGCGGTCGCCCACATCCAGGCCCTGCTCGATGCCAAGCACGAACGGGATCAGCGCGGGCCAAGCTGGCCCGGTGCCAACCCGTCGCATCCGGCGCCCAATGCCGCGGACCTGCATCCGCCGGTGTCCGGGTCGGGTGGTGGCGGCGACGGCCCCGTGCTGGCCGCGCAGCGCAACGAGCAGAGCAAACGCAAGGACTGAATGCGGTGCGACCCTGTGTGTGGTGCGCTGTCATCTCTTTACGCGCACTGCGGCGCGGCGTCCGCTCAGGGTGAGTTCAAGCGTCATGGTCCAGCGTAGGGCCGTCATTCGCCGCGGAGGTGGATCATGAAACGACAGCTTGCCTGTTTCGCACTGGCGATCGCAGCAGCGGCCTTGTCGGGCTGCTACTACGATCCCGGCTACAGCTACGTGCGCGGCTCGGGATACGGCGGTGATGCCTACTATGGCAGCGCCAGTCCTTATTACGCCGCACCGGGCTACTACGACGGCTATTACCCGGGTTACTACGGTGGTTATGGCTATTACGGTTGCTGCTATGCGCCGGGTGTGAGCATCGGCATCAGCAGCGGCTGGTATGGCGGTTCGCGCTATCGCGGCTACCGCGGCCATGGCTATCGCGACTACCACGGGAGCGGTTATCGCGGGCAGTCCGCCTACCGCGGTCATGGCGGTGGTGGCGGGCACGGTTCGACGAGTCACGGCGGTTCCCGGGGTGGTGGGCACGGATCGGGCGGCCATCACGATCATCGTCACTGAGCAGCCCGGCAAATTCACCGGTTCGTGCACAATCGAGGCATGTCCGGACCCAGACCACCGCAATTCTTCATGGCTTTCCCTCGACTCATCGCCATCGCGGCGATGAGCTTTTGCCTGTCTGCCTGCAGCAGTGTTCGCTATTACGCCCAGGCCGTGCACGGGCAGGGCGAGTTGATCGCGCATCGTCGCCCCATCGACAAGCTGCTGCGCGACCCGCGGACCGATCCGGAGCTTGCTGCACGCCTGCGGCTGGCGCTGCAGGCGCGCCGGTTTGCCTCGTGGCAACTCGGGTTGCCGGACAATCGCAGTTACACCGGCTATGTGCAGCTGGATCGTGCCTACGTGGTGTGGAACGTGTTCGCCGCGCCGCGCTACTCGGTGCAGGCGGTGCCGCAGTGCTTCCCCATCGCCGGCTGCGTGGCCTATCGCGGCTGGTTCAGCGAGGCGGCGGCGCAGGCCGACGCGGCCCGTTTGCGTGCAGATGGCGATGATGTGTGGATCGGCGGCGTGCCGGCGTATTCGACCCTGGGGTGGTTCGCCGACCCGATCCTTTCCAGCATGCTGCGCTGGGGCGACGACGAACTGGCCGGCACCATCTTCCATGAGCTGGCGCATCAGTTGATCTACGTGAAAAGCGACACCTCGTTCAACGAATCCTTTGCCACCTTCGTCCAGCAGCAAGGCTTGCGCGCCTGGCGCGCTTCGCGCGGCCTGTCACCGCAGAACGACGACAACCAGGCGATGGACGATGGTTTCACCCGGCTGGTGCTGGATTTGCGCGAGCATCTGAAAACCTTGTACGCGAGCGGTGTCGACGAGGCGGCGATGGCCGCGGGCAAGGAGCGGGAGATCGCGGCTTTTCGCGCGCGCTACGAAAGCTGGCGCCAGCAACACTGGCCCGGCGACCACCGCTATGACGCCTGGGTGACACAACCGATCAACAACGCCCGCTTGCTGCCGTTCGGCCTGTATGACGAGTGGACGCCGGCGTTTGCCGTGCTGTTCCAGCGCGCGGAACGCAACTGGCCTGCGTTCTACGCCGAGGTGCGCGCGCTGGCGCGGGAGCCGAAGGCGCGGCGCGACGGCGATCTGCAGGCGCTGCTGCCTTCCAGCCAGCGCACGGGTTCGACGGCGAGCGCCGCCCCTCGCGAATGACCGCCGCCCATGCCGGCGCCAAAACCTGCGGCAGCGACTTGGCGAATGTCTGCGGCAAGCATGATGCTGTCCCGGTTCAGTGCTTGACGGTGGGCTCGATCTTGCGTCCGGCCATGTGCCGCAGGTAAGCCAGCAAGGCATCGAGATCGGCGTCGGACAAGGCTTGCCGGTCGAACCCCGGCATTTTCGCCTGTGGCCACAGGCGCAGCGACTGCGGGTTGCGCACGTACGCCCGCAGCAGGTCAGCACGCAGATATTCTGTGGGGTTGTGCGGGATGTTCAGGTCCGGCCCAAGCCTGGCGTCGCCCGCGCCGTTCAGCGTGTGACAGGCAAAGCAGGTGCGCTGGAACACGGCCAGACCCTGTCGTATCGCGCTGTCGGCGGGTACGGCGGGATCGGGCAGGATCGCCGGAAAGCGCGCGGCGATGCTGTCGAGTTTGCGGATCGTGGCCAGCTGGTACGGCCACTGCTCGGGGCCGACTCCGGCGGCCTGCGGCTTGGTCCAGACGACGTAGAACGGCGCGGCGCTGCCGTGCTGGCCGGGCAGCGCGGGCCAGGGTCGATCCGGTTCCTCGATCGCCAGCCAGGCCTCGCTGCCATGCCGGTTCAGGATCAGCGCGGCGGGAATCTCGGCGGCGAAGCCGTCGGCACCGACGAACTGCAGGTGATCGGTCGGCACAATGCCACGGAGCAGGTCGGCCAGAGGCACGGCCCGATACCGCATCGGACGCTTGAACGCCACGTCGGCCGGCACGCTGACCATTCGCACATCGGGACGCGCCAGCAGCGCGGCGGTCGACCAGTGGACGGTTCCATGGCCCAGCTCGAGGGTCAGTTCGCCGGCCCGGAGCGGTGACAGAGTGTCGAGTACCAGCAGACTAAGGGTAAGCAGGCATCCGCTGATCAGCTTCATCAAACGCTCCGGATATCAAGGGGTTTCCGCAAGGACGTGATGCAGTGTATGCCAGTGGCCGCGCCTGCATCCGCTCGCGGCGATCCGGCGAGGATGCGCTTCCCTGTCGCCCCGCTGAACGCAATCCGGCGTGCACGTTGAACTCACAGGGACGAGGACACACTAACCCCACGTATCGCCGTGATGGCGACAGGAAGTGGCGCAAATCACCGCGTTGCTGAGGGGCCGGCCTTACCTCCCCTGGAGGCCGCCTGACAAACCCCATCGGTCCTCCCCTGGCCGGTGGGGTTTTATTTTGTGTGCCTTGCGCGATCGGAGGAATGCATCGCGGCATGGATAATGGGCGTGCAGGACTTCCTCCCCGCCTGGCTCGCCGATGATCATTGAATCGCTGCTCGATACCGACCTGTACAAGTTCTCGATGATGCAGGTGGTGCTGCACCAGTACCCGGCCGCCCACGTGGAATACCGATTCAAGTGCCGCACTCCGGGCATCGACCTGGTGTCCTGCATCGACGAGATCCGCACCGAGCTGGCGGCGTTGTGCCGGTTGCGCTTCCGCACGGATGAACTGGACTACCTGCGCAGCTGGCGTTTCATCAAGAGCGATTTCGTCGACTTCCTTGGCCTGTTTCAGCTCAATGAGAAATATGTGGAGCTCGGCCCCTCGTCCGAGGCGCCGGGCGAGATCGAGATACGCATCCGTGGCCCGTGGCTGCACACGATCATGTTCGAGGTGCCGTTGCTGGCGATCATCAACGAGGTGTACTTCCGTCGCACCAGCGCCGGGCTGGATCTGGGCACGGGACGCCGGCGCCTGCGCGACAAGATCGTGTTGCTGCGCGACACGCCGGATTATGCCGGCTGCCGGATCGCCGACTACGGCACGCGCAGGCGCCATTCGCGAATCTGGCAGGAGGAAGTGGTCACCACCTTGCGCGATGAGCTCGGTGCGCAACTGGCCGGTACCAGCAATGTCTGGCTGGCACGCAAGCTCGGCCTGACCCCCCTGGGTACGCTGGCACACGAGTACCTGCAGGCGCACCAGGCGCTGGGGCCACGTCTGCGCGATTCACAGGTGGCCGCGCTGGAGGCGTGGGCGCGCGAGTACCGGGGCGACCTGGGGATCGCCCTGTCGGACGTATACGGGCTCGACGCCTTCCTGCGCGATTTCGACATGTATTTCTGCAAGCTGTTCGACGGCACCCGCCACGATTCCGGGGACCCGTTCGAGTGGGGCGAGAAGGTGCTGGCGCATTACCAGGCCAATCGCGTCGACCCGCGCAACAAGGTGCTGGTGTTCAGTGATGGCCTCGACATCCCCCGGGTGATGCAGCTGTACGCCCATTTCAGGGGGCGCTGCCTGCTGGCCTTCGGTGTCGGCACCAACCTCACCAACGATGTCGGTCCCATGCCGCTCAACATCGTGATCAAGATGATTCGCTGCAACGGCCAGCCTGTGGCCAAGCTGAGCGACTCGCCGGGCAAGAACATGTGCGATGACCTGGCCTACGTGGCATACCTGCGCCAGGTGTTCGAGATTCCCGCCGCGCAGGGTTGAGCTTCTACGGATTCGTTTGCGGCAAGTCGCCGAAATCGATCCCATCCTGGGCGGCACCGGGATTTTCAGCAGGCATCCCTGGCGCATCGGCGTCGTCATCCAGGCCGCTGCCGAACATCCCGGCCAGCAGCAACAACGAAAGTATGGCGGCGATCAGCTGGAGCAAGGCATGTTCCCCGGCATGGTGGATGGCGACCCAAATTAGCCGTCCATACAAGCACGGGCAAAGGAACAGGATGCATATGGATATGCCGCATGGCGGTGGTGCCGAGCAAAGCCTGCGCGGATAGCGTAGGCTGCCTGATTGACCTCTGTCTTCGGAGTACCGCCATGACCAGCGTCTACGATTTCACCGTGAACGACATCGACGGCAACCCGCGCCCGCTGACCGAGTGGCGCGGCAAGACGTTGCTGATCGTCAACGTCGCGTCCAAATGCGGCTTCACCCCTCAATACCAGGGGTTGGAAACGTTGTGGCAGGACCAGCGCGATCGCGGCCTGGTGGTGCTGGGTTTTCCGTGCGACCAGTTCGGCCACCAGGAGCCGGGCGACGAAGCCGAGATCAAGACGTTCTGCAGCACCCAGTACGACGTCACCTTCCCGATGTTCGCCAAGATCGAAGTGAACGGCGAGCACGCCGACCCGCTGTACAAGTGGCTGAAGAGCGAGGGCAAGGGCATCCTCGGCAGCGAGTCGATCAAGTGGAACTTCACCAAGTTCCTGGTCGATGCGGACGGCGAGGTGGTGAAGCGCTACGCCTCCACCGACACGCCGGAGAAGATCGGCAAGGACACACTGGCCCGGCTGGGCGGCTGACGATCGCGCTCAGTCGTGGCCGCGGTAGTTCGCCAGCAGTACCGCGATCGCACCCACGTCGCTGCCGGCACCGGGCGCGCCGTCCGGGCGCTGGTAGTTGTTGAGCATGATCGCGAACGCCAGTCGTTCGCCCGCCGCACTGGTGACGTAGCCGGCAAGGCAATGCACGTAGGTCATGCTGCCGGTCTTGGCGTGCACGTTGCCCTCGGCCGCGGTGCCGCGCATGTGGCCGAGCAGGGTGCCGTCGACGCCGGCGATCGGCAGTGCCTGGCGCAGCACCTCCGCATACGGTTGCGCGGCCAGATAGGTAAGCAGGCGCACCAGTGCATCGGGCGTGGCCAGGTCGCGCCGCGACAATCCGGTGCCTTCGCCGATCAGTGCCGCCGATGGCGGGATGCCGATCTGTTCCAGCAACTGGTCGAGCGCCTTGATGCCGCCATCCTGGGTCGACACGAAAGCCTCCGGTACGGTGTCGTCGCTGGCCTGCGCCCGTGCACCGACGCTCAGCAGCAGGTTCTGCAGATAGAGGTTCTGCGACCGTTTCAGCCCGCGCTGCAGGATCTGCCACAGCGGCGGCGACAGCACTTCGCCCAGCACGTCGGCATGCCGCAGCAGGTCGCTGCCATCCTGCGGCCAGTGCAGCACCTGCAGCTTGCCCGTGAGCCGGATGCCGTGACGCACCAGCGCCTCGCGCAACTGACGACCGGCCACCCGTGCCGGGTCCACCATCGCCAGTTTGAAGTCCTGGGCCGGGGCATTCGCCGCGATGGTGCCGAACGCGTACAGCGTGTCGGCTCCCGGCGCGCGATATAGATTGATGTCACCCGGCGCGCGCGGCAGGATCGTGGTCAGCTGGCCGAGCACGTCCGGTTTCGCTTCGACCGGGTCGAAGCCCAGGCTCGCCGGAAGGCCGACGGCGCTGCCCGGACGGGCCGTGACGCGGACGATGTTTTCCTGCACGCTCAGCGCGGAGGCGGGCACCGCGAACCAGCTTTGCAGATCGCCGGCCTCCCAGCCGGTGCCGAACGGCGGCCCGGCGAAATAGCTGTCGTCCGCGATCAGGTCGCCGTGCACGATTTTCACGCCGCGTACCGCCAACTGGCTGGCCAGCTGATCGGCCCAGTCGGCGCTGCCGTCCGTGCCCAGGGTCGGGTCGCCCATGCCGCGCAGGATCAGCGGGCCGTTCAGGCGGCCCTGGCGAATTCCGCCACGGGCCAGCAGGCGGGTGGGAAAGCGGTACTGCGTGCCCAGCGTGGACAAACTCAGCGCGGCGGTGAACAGCTTCGCGGTGGATGCCGGTTGCAGCAGGCGGTCGGCACGGTGCGTGTACAGCGTGCGGCCGCTGTCGAGCGAAACCACGGCGATACCCCAGCTGGCCGCGGCAAAGCGCGGCTGCCCGATCAAGCCATCGATCTGCGCGGCCAGCTCCGCGCGGGTGCTGGCTGCGGCCGTCGTGGCGGCCGTCGTCGTCATCGACATGAGCGCGCAGATGACGGTCAGTACACAGGCAGGCAGGCGGTACCGACGACGGCGTGGCGGCGAAATCATGGCCACAGTATCGCCAATCCCGGCCGGATCTGCAGGGGCGTTTTGCCGTGTTCTGGTAACCTTGCACGTTCGTGTCGGCACCTGGCCGGCGGACTTGAACCTATTCGCGAGACCCACATGCAGATTGCCCAGAACTCCGTTGCCGCCTTCCATTACACGCTGACCGACGACCAGGGTCAGGTCATCGACAGTTCCGCAGGCCGCGATCCGCTGACCTACCTGCATGGCAGCGGCCAGATCGTGCCCGGCCTGGAGAAGCAGATGGAAGGCCGTTCGGCGGGCGACAAGTTCAGCGCCGAGGTGGCGCCCGAAGAGGGCTATGGCGTGCACCATCCCGAGTTGATGCAGGAAGTGCCGCGCGAAGCGTTCCAGGGCGTCGAGGACATCCAGCCCGGCATGCAGTTCCAGGGTCGCGGCCCGCAGGGCGAGATCAATGTCACCGTGACCCGGGTCGAGAACGACAAGGTCTTCATCGACGGCAACCACCCGCTGGCGGGCAAGACCCTGCATTTCGCCATCGAGGTTGCCGATGTGCGCGCGGCCAGCGCGGAAGAACTGCAACACGGTCATGTGCACGGCGCGGGCGGTCATCACCATTGAGTGCTGCGTTGCGGCGCGACTGCGCCCCATGCATGACAAAGGCTCGGCGACGCACATCGCCGGGCCTTTGTTTTTGTGGGTACCTCAATACCAGTCGAGCAGCGAAATGCCCACGCCGAGGTAGGTGGCGTTGTGGTTGTAGTCGATCAGGCTCTCGCCGTAGCCCTTGAACAGTTCCGCATAACCGCGCAGGTTGCCGGCGAGCGGGAAGCTCCAGCTGAAACGGGCCGAGCCATGCTGCCGGCTGCCGCCGCGGAACGAATCGCGCAGGGTCAGGCCGAATTCCTGGCCGCGCCATTCGTGCACGATATCGACCTCGCCGCGGCCCACATAATCGCTGATGTCGGGGTTGTCGTCGGTGCTCCGGGATTCGGGTATGCGCCACCACGGTCGGAACATCACCGTCCAGCCTTCGCGCTCGAAGCCCACGTTCGCGATGATCCGGTTCCAGCCACGCGACAGCGGATTGCCGCGCCCGTTGGATTGATGATCCAGGCCGATGCCGAGCAGCCTGCCGTCCCAGCCCAGCACCTGGTAGTCGGTATTGAAAACCAGCATGGCCTCGGGTTCGTAGTTGGTCTCGCGAAACGGGCGCGACTGTTTCGTGTTGTAGATCTGCCAGCGCGACGATTGCGTGTAGCCCACCCACAGGTCGCCGACGTCGCCGAACACGCCTTGCCAGACCTTGGTTTTCAGGCTGAGCTGGAACTTCGACTCGACATTTTCCATGGGCTCGGCAGCGACCACCGTGTTGTCGGGGTTCGGGCTGTGCGGGCGGCCGTTCTGGTTGCTGCTGGCGAAGATCGGCAGCACGTAGACGGGCTTGTAGCCACGGATATTGAACGTGCCGAGCTTGCTTTCCGGCGACAGCTCCCAGCGACTGTCCAGCAGGGACAGTGGGGTGGCCACCGCGTTGTTGCTTGTGGTGGCCGTCGCGGATGTGCCCGCCCGATCATGGCCGAACATGCCAGTCGCCGGCGCGACCTGCACCTGCCGTTTTTGCGCGGCAGGAAGGTTCACGCGACCGGTCGCCTGGTCGTAGCAGGCCAGGCGTTGCGCGTCGCTTTCGATCGCGGTGCAACCGCGGATATCGGTGGGGTCGGGATTCTGCGCGCGTGCCGTCACGGCCATCATCCAGCATGCCAGTGCCGCGCACGCGGCGGCCAGGTGAATTTTCATGGGAACTTCCGGATCTGGAATGGGCCGTTCGCCGGATGCAGCAGGTTTGGTGCGGGCGTGGCTACGAGTTTATCCGGACACCGTGAAGACTGCTTCACGCGGATTCTTCAGGCCATGCCAAACGGGCCATGCCGTCGCCGGCATGGCCCGTCGCCCACGCTGCCTGTTATTGGAGCTGCTTCGTCCAGCGCTCGTACTCGGACTTGCTGATCTTGCCGTCCTTGTTGGTGTCGGCGTTGAGGAAGTCGTTCGCCAGCGGCGGATAAGAGTCGGCCTGCTCGGCGCTGATGCTCTTCCCGCCGCCGGCCAACTGCTTAAAGTCCGGCGCCGGAGCGATCGTCGGGGCCGGGGCCGGCACGCTGTTGACGACCACCTGGCCTTGCGGCGTCTGGTAAGTGGCGGAGCTGGAGCTGGATGCTGCCATCGCCGACGAAGCCGCCGGGGCAGGGGCATCCTGCGCGAGCGCGACGCCACCAGACAGCAACGCGGCGGCGATCAGACCGTGGAACAGGGAAGTGCGTGATTTCATGATGATTACTCCATGCCAGAATGTGTGCCTGACTAGCCCTAAGGCGCAGCGGCTTCATCGCGTCCCGCGTCCAGGCTGGTTGCCGAACTCGACTCAATGCAGGCTAGCAACTGATATGTATAGGCCAGCTCAAGATCAAGGTTGCGAATCCGTGAAGGTGGCATGCCGTTGAGCGTGGCTTCAGCTGCGCCTCCATCGTTGAGCCTGCAGCAGGCACGCCTGCTGCAACTCGCCGCGCAGGGCCTGCTGCAATTGCCGCGGCGACGTGCCAGGCGCGGCGATGTGGTGGCCGCGATCGAGCGCATGCGGCTGCTGCAGATCGACACCATCCACGTGGTGGCGCGCAGCCCGTACCTGGTGTTGCATGCCAGGCTTGGCGACTATCCGACGGCATGGCTGGACGAGGCCTTGGCCGGGGGCCGCCTGGCCGAGTGCTGGGCGCACGAGGCCTGTTTCGTCAGCGCGGCGGATTTTGCGTGGCACCGTGCATGGCGCGACCAGCGCGGGAATCACTGGGCGCACCGGCACGCGGAGCGGATGCATCGCGAGCAACGCAGCGGCATGGACGGCTTGCTCGAAGGGATTCGCGTTTCCGGCCCGGTCCGCGCCGCGGACTTCGCGCGGACTGAAGGCAAGAGCGAATCGGGCTGGTGGGCGTGGAAGCCCGAAAAGCGCTGGCTGGAGGCGTGGTTTGCGCTGGGTGAACTGATGGTGCTGCGGCGTGAGCGGTTTCAGCGTGTCTATGATCTGGCGGAGCGCGTGCTGGCGCAGCTCGACCCGCCGCTCGATCCGGCGGTGACGGGGTTGTCCAGCGCCGATTTGCGCCGGCGCTTCATCCTCGACAGCGTGCGTGCACTGGGCGTGGCACAGGCCGCGTGGGTTGCCGACTACTTCCGGCTCAAGCCCAGGGTGACCGAACATGAGCTGGCGCCGCTGCTGGCGACCGGCGAGTTGCTGGCGGTACCGGTGCAGGGCTGGAAGGTTCCAGGCTATGTGCATCGCGATCATGCGGATCTGCTCGAGCGCGCGCTGCGGGGACGCCTGCGCTCCAGCCGAACCGCACTGCTGTCGCCGTTCGATCCATTGGTGTGGGATCGCACGCGACTGCAGGCGATGTTCGATTTCGAATACACCATCGAGTGCTACACGCCGGCCGTGCGCCGTCGCTACGGCTATTACGTGCTGCCGATCCTGCATCGCGGCCATCTGGTCGGCCGGCTGGATGCCAAGGCGCACCGGGGCGACGGCGTGTTCGAGATCAAGTCGCTGCATCTGGAACCCGGCGTGGCAATCGAACCCGGACTGTTGAGGGATCTGGCCGGGGCGATCATCGAGACCGCGCGTTGGCACGGCACGCCCGAAGTGCGGGTCACCCGCACCCGACCGTCGACGCTGGCCAGGCTGCTGTGCGCCGAATTGCGGCAGCTCTTCTGAGTATCGCTGACAGGCTACGGCGAGCTGGCTGCGGGGGTGGGATTCGCCGCGCATGATTTTCCATGCAGGGCGTCGCGCAGGCTGCGTGCCAGCGAGTTGCAGCGTTCGGCCAGCTGCGGGCGGACGTCCGGGTTTTGCGAATCGCGCAGCAGGTTGGTGCGCATCGCCTCGTAGCGCGACTGCAACTGGTCCGGCGCAAAGATCCCGGCGGCACGGTGGCAGGCGAGATAACTGGAAAGATAGTCGTCGCAGGCCGCGATGCCGGTCTGGTCCGGCAACGCGGCCTCATTGCTCCCGCCCTGGCTGGCGGCGTGGTGCTCATGTCGCGTGGTGGTTGTCGCGCCCGCCCCGGTCACGCTGGTCGAGCGCGTGGTCGCCGCGGGCGCCGTCGATCGGGTGGCAGGGTGCTTGGCGCAGCCGGCAAGCAGCACGCCGGCGATCATCGTCGCAGCCAGGGCCATGCGGGGCGAGGTAGACATGATCGACTCTCCTGAAATGGTCGGATAGGCCAAAAGCCCGATAGCCGACGGGATTGTATGGCTCGCCGCCACTAGACAGGATGTGAAGTAAAGAAAATCTGAATTTGTCGGGCTTTTGCGCGAGCCTGGTCATTTGTCGCGGCGATTCGGCCATGACGGCGACCCAGCCCTGGCGCGGCTTGCGGGCTGGAAGGTGCCCCGGGAGAGTCCCGGGCCGGGGCCGGGGAAACCCACTTCGGCTGCGGGTTTCCCGGCCGCTGATAATCGTTGTGACGGACAGCTTGACAAATCACTTTCCTTTCAAAAATCCGTTATGCTTGGGTCGCTGCGTCTGCTCGGCCACGTGCGTGCCCACTGGGGATTTTCTTGAATCCGTCCGTTGCACCCGACCTCGGCATGCTCAGTAAACCGTCGGCCCGCTGGGGCCGGTTTGTCCATAGAGTCTGGATTGGATCGGAGTGTGAGTCATGTCGGATCGTGAAACGGGTACAGTCAAGTGGTTCAACGACGCCAAGGGCTTCGGCTTCATCAGCCGTGAAAGCGGCCCCGACGTGTTCGTGCATTTCCGCGCCATCACTGGTTCGGGCTTCAAGAGCCTGCAGGAAGGGCAGAAGGTGAGCTTCAAGGTGGTCGACGGTCAGAAGGGCTTGCAGGCCGAAGACGTCACGCCTGTTTGATCCCGCCTGTCCGGGGTCAGCCAAGGGCCGGCATCTGCCGGCCCTTTTTTGTGGCGGCCGCGCGTATTGGTTAGGCTGCAGGAATGCCTGATCCCTCCGTGTCTTCCTTGCCTGCACCAACCGTCGGGAGCGCCGGCGACGCGCTGGCCATCCCGCTTTGCGCCGCCGATGGCGCGCGTTTCGAATTGCTGTGCGTCGTGCCGGCCGCGCCACATCGCCTGCTGTACTGGTTGCCGGCGATGGGCGTGCCGGCACGGCACTACCTGCCGTTGGCCGAGGCGCTGGCGGCAAGCGGGGTTGGTGTGGTTCTGCATGAATGGCGTGGCATCGGTTCCAGCAACCGGCGCGCCGGCCGTCATTGCGATTGGGGTTACCGCGAGCTGCTGCAGGATGATCTGGCCGCGGGCATGGCGGCACTGCGCCAACGCTGGCCGCAGGCCAGGTGCAGCGTGGGTGGACACAGCCTCGGCGGCCAGCTCGGCCTGCTCGTGGCCAGCCTACATCCCGACCTGTTCGACAGCCTGGTGCTGGTGGCCAGCGGCGCGCCGTACTGGCGCAACTACCGGCATGGCTGGGCGATCGGGCTGGCCATGCTGCTGGCGCCGATGGTGGCGAATCTGCGCGGCCATCTGCCTGGGCGCCGTCTCGGCTTTGCCGGCAACGAGGCGCGCGGGGTCATCGCCGACTGGGCACGCAGCGGTCGCAGCGGGCGCTATGCCGCGAGCGGCATGAACCTGGATTTCGAAAGCAGGCTGGCTGCGCTGCGATTGCCTGTGCTGGCCCTGCGCCTGCGCGACGACTGGCTGGGACCGGCCGCGTCGCTGGACTGGCTGCTCGGCAAGCTTGGACCTTGCGACCGCACGCTCGAACTGCTGGAGCCGCGGGACCTGGCGGGCGCGCCGGCGGATCATTTCAGCTGGATGAAAACGCCCGCACCGGTTGCCCGGCGCATGGCCGACTGGCTCGATGCGCTGGATACCGCGCCCAGCCGGGGCGCCAACCCGGCGGCTTGATTCCGCGCGTCGCGCCTGCATCTCGATGACTTGATCTCGCCTGGAACAGCCGATGAACCTGTTTGACCCGTTGACCCAGCGCAGCCTCAGCTTGCGCAATCGCCTGCTGGTGTCCCCCATGTGCGAGTACTCGGCCGTCGACGGCGTGCCGGACGACTGGCATCTGGTGCACCTGGGCAGTCGCGCCGTCGGTGGTGCCGGTGCGGTCTTTGCCGAGGCCACCGCCGTCTCCGCGCAGGGCCGCATCTCGCCACAGGACACCGGCTTGTGGAACCAGGCGCAGGTCGATGCCTGGCGCCCGATCACCCGCTTCATCAAGGCGCATGGCGCGGTCGCCGGGGTACAACTGGCGCATGCCGGGCGCAAGGCCAGCACGTTGCGGCCGTGGGACGGGCAGGGTCCGGTACCGGCCGGGCAGGGCGACTGGACCGTGGTGGCACCTTCGGCGCTGCCGTTCGATACCGGCTGGAACATGCCGCAGGCGCTCGACGAGGCCGGCATCCAGGCGGTGATTGCGGATTTTCGCGATGCGGCACGACGTGCGCTTGACGCAGGCTTCGAGCTGGTCGAGCTGCATGCGGCGCATGGCTATCTGTTGCACCAGTTCCTGTCGCCGCTGAGCAACCGGCGCGAGGACGGTTACGGCGGCAGCTTCGACCATCGCATCCGGCTGACCCGCGAAGTGGTCGCCGCAGTGCGCGAGGTGTGGCCGGACCGGTTGCCGCTGTGGCTGCGCCTGTCGGCTACCGACTGGGCGCCCGAACAGGGCCCGCGCGGCTGGGACATCGAACAGAGCGTGCAACTGGCGCGCGAGCTCAAGCCGCTGGGCGTGGACCTGATCGATGTCTCCAGCGGCGGCATGCTGCCGCACGCGAAGATCCCGCTGGGACCGGGATATCAGGTACCGTTTGCGGCAAGGATCCGGCGCGAGGCCGGCATCGCCACCGGCGCGGTGGGCCTGATCACCGAGCCCGAACAGGCCGCCGCGATCGTTGCCAACGACGAGGCCGATGTGGTGCTGATCGCCCGCGAGAGTCTGCGTGATCCCTACTTTCCCCGCCGTGCGGCCAGCGTGCTCGGCGCGAAGATCGAGGCGCCGGCGCCATACCAGCGGGCGTGGTGATCGCGGCCGGAAACAACCAGGAGAACATGATGGAAGCGCATCCCACCCTGATCGAAGGCAAGCTGCACGACCTCGGCGATGGTTTCACCGTGCGCCGCCTGTTGCCGGTATTGCAGGCGCGGCACGTCGGGCCGCTGGTGTTCTTCGATTACATGGGGCCGGCCGAATTCGGTGCCGGCCAGGGCATGGACGTGCGGCCGCATCCGCATATCGGGCTGGCCACGGTGACCTGGCTGTTCGATGGCGCGATCCGCCATCGCGACAGCCTGGGCAGCCTGGCCGACATCCGCCCGGGCGAAGTGAACTGGATGACGGCCGGGCGCGGCATCGTGCATTCCGAACGTACGCCACCTGACGAACGGCGCGACGGGCAGCGTCTGCACGGCGTGCAGATCTGGGTGGCGTTGCCGCAGGCCGATGCCGAAGTCGCGCCGGAGTTTCATCACCACGACCGTACCGCCTTGCCAAGGCTGCAATGGCCCGGCGCGGACGCGGTATTGATCGCCGGCAACGCCTATGGCGAGGAGTCGCCGGTGCGGGTGTTTGCGCCGATGTTCCTGCTGGAAGTGACCATGGAGGCGGGCACCGAGCTGGCGCTGCCGCCAGAGCATGTCGAGCGCGGCGTGTTCGTGGTCGACGGGGCGATCGAGTGGGACGGGCTGGAGATTGCGGCGACCCGCATGGCGGTGCAGGCCGGCGCCACGGCGCCGCCGCTGCGCGCGCGCGCGGCGAGCCGGCTGCTCGTGTTCGGTGGCGCGCCGCTGGATGGCGAGCGTCACCTGTGGTGGAACTTCGTCGCCAGCACGCCCGAGCGCATCGAACAGGCCAAGGCCGACTGGCAGGCGCAGGTGTTCGGCAAGGTGGCGGGCGATGACCAGGAGTTCATCCCGCTACCCGATTGAACAGCCGACCCCGCTCCGTGCCGCGGGGACCACCCTTTGCAGGAGCCCGCTGGCGGGCGATGCTTTTGATTGACCTACCTCGTGCACAAGAGCAGAAGCATCGCCCGCCAGCGGGCTCCTGCAAAAGTCGCGGCGTCTGGCAAGATGGGCTCGCACGCTTCATGGAGGGCGTCATGTCCGGGTTCCAAACATTTGCCGAGTTCTATCCGTTCTATCTCGGCGAGCACCGCAACCGTACCTGTCGGCGGCTGCATTTCATCGGCAGCACGCTGGTGATTGCGGCGCTGGTGCTGGCACTGTGGAGCGGCCAGCTGCGCTGGCTGTGGCTGATGCCGCTGTTCGGCTACGGCTGTGCGTGGATCGGCCACTACCGCTTCGAGAAGAATCGCCCGGCCACGTTCAAGCACCCGCTGTACAGCCTGCTTGGCGACTGGGTGATGTACGGGCAGATGCTGGCCGGCAAGATCCGTTTCTGAGGCTTGCGCCGGCGGCTTCAGTTGTCGCGATATTTCTGGTGACAACTCTTGCAGCTTTCGTTGACCGGCTTGATCACCGCCGCCAGCGCCGCACAGGTGGTGGGTGCCGCCTGCACCGCCTGCTGCAGGTGGTCCTCCAACTGCCGGGCGTGATCGTTGAAGTCCTTGTCATCCATGCCGAATACCGGCGTGATGTCGGTGGCCGTCGAGTCGAGGCGGGCCAGGTGGTGCTGGATCTTCGCGGCATCGCACTGGTTGGCCTTGATCGCGTGCGCCAGTTCGCCCATGTGATAGCCCATCGTGTGCATCACCGCCTTGGGCATCGGGCTGCGCTGGCTCAGCACATTCATCACGTTGACCGTGCCGATGATGCCAATCACCAGGCCCAGCAGGATCATCAGGGCAACGCGCATCGTTTCGACTCCGTCTCGGCATGGGATGGATGCAAGGATAGCCGGTCGGCATGCCGCGAATCCAAGCCGACGGGATAAAATGCATTGTTGCCGCAACCGGGACGAGTCGTGACACCTTCGCAGGACAAGAATCATCTCGAGCGCTTCGCCGGCGTCGAGCGCCTGTACGGACTTGGCAGCGTGGATGTGCTCGCACAAGCGCACGTCTGCGTGATCGGCGTCGGCGGCGTCGGCTCGTGGGCGGCCGAGGCGCTGGCGCGCAGTGGCGTGGGCCGGCTCACCCTGATCGACGCCGACGAGGTCTGCATCTCCAACACCAACCGGCAGTTGCACGCGCTGGATGGCGAATACGGCAAGTCGAAGGTGGGCGTGATGGCGGCGCGCGCACACGCGATCAATCCGGCGATCCGGCTGGAGGCGATCGAGCGTTTCCTCACCCCGTCCACGCTGGACGAGTTGCTGGATCGCGGCTACGACGTGGTGCTGGATGCCTGCGACGCGTTCCGGGTGAAGCTGGAAATGATCGCCTGGTGCCGCCGGCGCAAGCTGCCGATCGTCAGCGTCGGCTCGGCCGGCGGGCGCACCGATGTCACCCAGATCCGCGTGCGCGACCTGTCGCGCACCGAGCACGACGCGATGTTCAGCCTGATCCGCAAGAAGCTCCGCACGGATTTCAACTTCCCGCGCAACCCGGATCGCTACTTCGGCGTTTCAGCCGTCTATTCGCTGCAGAACGTGCAGTACCCGCAACCGGACGGCACGGTCTGTGGCAACCGGCCGCCGGGCGGCGACGCGATGAACCTGGCCTGCGGCGGCGGTCTGGGTGCAGCGACCCATGTCACCGGTGCGTTCGCCTTCGCGGCGGTGGGCAAGGTGCTCGAAAAACTCCTTGATTCCCCGTAGGAGCCCGCTCGCGGGCGATGCTTTTGACCTGATGCGGCATATGTAGATCAAAGCAAAAGCATCGCCCGCGAGCGGGCTCCTACGGGCGTCGTGTGGACGCCGCCTTACCAACCCATGTATTGCCCGCCATTGATCGCCAGGTTGGCGCCGGTCATCCAGCCGGTTTCCTCGCCGGTGAGGAAGGCCACGGCGTGGGCGATTTCCTCCGGCTTGCCGAGGCGGCCGATCGGGATCTGTGCCTCGATCTTGGCGCGCACCTCCTCGGGTACGGCCATCACCATGTCGGTGGCCACGTAACCGGGCGAGACGGTGTTGACGGTGATGCCGAACTTCGCGTTCTCCTGGGCCAACGAGATCGTGAAGCCGTGCATGCCGGCCTTGGCGGCGGCGTAGTTGGCCTGGCCGTACTGGCCCTTCTGGCCGTTGATCGAACTGATCTGCACGATGCGGCCCCACTTGCGACCGCGCATGCCCTCGATCACCGCGCGGGTGACGTTGAAGCAGGAGTTGAGGTTGGTGTTGATCACGTCCGTCCACTGCTGGTAGTTCATCTTGTGGAAGGTGGTGTCGCGGGTGATGCCGGCGTTGTTGACCAGGATGTCCACCGGGCCGCATTTTCCCTCGATCGCGCGCACCATCGCCAGGCAGGCTTCGGGATCGGACACGTCACCGCGCACCGTGCACACCTCGATCCCTTCCTTTGCCATCGCCGCCCGCCATGCCGCAGTCTTGGCTTCGTCGCGATAGTTGGTGGCGACCTTGTGACCCTGCTTCGCCAGATAGCGGATGATGGCCGTGCCGATGCCGCCGGTACCGCCCGTAACCAATGCCGTGCGCTGGGTCATTTCGTCGATCTCCTGTGAGGTGAAGCCGGGGCTGCGGAATCCGCGATCATCGTTGCCGATTGCTGCAAGGCGGTGTCAGCGAGGCGCGGGTTACCAGCTCTTTATAGCCGGTCAGGTGACAGAACTACCGCTGCAATGCGGCATGAGCGCGGGGTCGAAATCGGCCAGGGCGTGGGCGAGCAACTCCTCCACGCCGGTCACGCTGGAAGGCAGCGGCTGGTGCAGGAAGGCGAGTGCCCGGCGCAGTGTCGGTGTGGGTTCGCACGGATCCACCGGCAGGGCGTGGGTGGATTTGGACAGCTTGTTGCCCTCGCCATCGAGCACCAGCGGCAGGTGCCGGTACGTCGGCGTGGGCAGTTCCAGGCAGCGCTGCAGCCAGATCTGCCGCGCGGTGGATTCGAGCAGATCCTGCCCGCGCACCACGTCGGTGATGCCCTGGAATGCGTCGTCCACCACACAGGCCAGCTGGTAGGAGTAATGGCCGTCGGCGCGGCGTATCACGAAGTCGCCGACCGTCTCGCGCAGGTTCTCGCGCTGCGGTCCAAGCAAGGCATCGTCGAACGCCACCTCGACATCCGGCACGCGCAGCCGCCAGGCGGGGCTGCGATCAGGCTCGCCCGCGGTGACGCATTGCCCGTCGCGATGGATGCCGCCGCTCGTGGCCAACTGGCTGCGGCTGCAGGTGCAGGGGAACAGCAGGTCGGCCTCGCGCAATTGTTCGAAAGCCGTGTCGTACGCCGCCATCCGCTGCGACTGGTACAGCGGCGGTGCGTCGGCGATCAGACCGAACGCCGGCAGCGTGGCGAGAATGTCGGCCGCGGCGCCCGCCACTTCGCGCGGCGGGTCGATATCCTCCATCCGCACCAGCCACTGGCCGCCGGCATGGCGGGCGCACAGCCAGCTGCCCACGGCGGCCACCAGCGAGCCGAAGTGCAGTTTTCCGGTGGGCGAGGGGGCGAAGCGGCCGTGGTAGGTCATCGGCGCATTTTATCGGCGGTGCGCTCTTGAAACCGCGGCACGCTGCCCGAATCTTCAGTTGCAGTTGTCACGTTCCCGCGGTCGGCCACTCCGGCTGCCCCGGGAATCGCCCGGTACCGGCCCGCCGGCAGTCAGGCGAGGGGAACGGCGACCCGTCATTACTGCACCCTATGGAGTTGAGTCCACCCATGAACGCGCCCGTCGCCGAAACCCGCAAGTTCGAAGCCGAAGTCGCCCAGGTCCTGCACCTGGTCACCCACTCGCTGTACTCGCACAAGGAGATCTTCCTGCGCGAGCTGATCTCCAACGCCTCCGACGCCTGCGACAAGCTGCGCTTCGAGGCTATCGCCAAGCCAGAGCTGATGGCCGGCGACAGCGAGCTGCACATCGACGTGAGCTGGGATCCGGATGCGCGCACCGTCACCATCCGCGACAACGGCATCGGCATGACCCGCGACGAAGTGGTGGCCAACATCGGCACCATCGCCAGCTCCGGCACCAAGCGTTTCCTCGAGGCGATGTCCGGCGAGCAGAAAGCCGATGCGCGGTTGATCGGCCAGTTCGGCGTGGGCTTCTATTCTGCCTTCGTGGTCGCCGACAAGGTCACCGTGATCACCCGCCGCGCCGATGCGCCGGCAAGCGAAGGCGTGAAGTGGGAGAGCGACGGCAAGGGCGAGTATTCGCTGGAGGCGGTCAACTCGGCCGATCGCGGCACTTCGGTGATCCTGCATCTGAAGGCCGACGAGGACGAGTTCCTCAAGGGCTGGCAGCTGAAGTCGCTGATCCGCAAGTACTCCGATCACGTCGCGTTCCCGATCCGCATGCCGGTGGAGAAGGATGGCAAACCCACCGACGAGTTCGAGAGCACCAACGCCGCCTCGGCGCTCTGGACCAAGCCCAAGTCCGAGATCAGTGACGCGGACTACCAGAGCTTCTACAAGTCGCTCGGCCACGATTTCAACGACGCGCTGGCGTGGACGCACAACCGCGTCGAGGGAAGCCAGAGCTTCACCACCTTGCTGTACCTGCCCGCGCAACCGCCATTTGACCTGATGATGGGCGGTCGCGACGAGCGCAAGGGGCTCAAGCTCTACATCAAGCGCGTCTTCATCATGGACGCCGCCGAAGAACTGCTGCCGAACTACCTGCGCTTCGTGCGCGGCGTGGTCGACGCCGACGACCTGCCGCTCAACGTCAGCCGCGAGATCCTGCAGCACAACCGCCAGCTCGATCGCATCAAGGCCGCCTGCGTCAAGCGCGTGCTCGACCTGATCGAGAAACTGGCCAAGGACGAGCCGGAAAAATTCGCCACCTTCTACAAGGCCTTCGGCAACACGCTCAAGGAAGGCATCAGCGAAGACGCCAACAACCGCGAACGCATCGCCAAGCTGCTGCGCTTCGCTTCGACCAAGGGCGAAGGCACCGAACAGAACGTCTCGCTGGACGACTACATCGGCCGCATGGCCGTCGGCCAGGACGCGATCTGGTACATCACCGCCGACAGCTACAAGGCCGCCGCCGGCAGCCCGCAGTTGGAAGCGTTCAAGGCCAAGGGCATCGAAGTGCTGCTGATGTCCGACCGCATCGACGAATGGATGATCGGCTCACTCAACGAATACGACGGCAAGAAACTCAAGAGCGTCGCCAAGGGCGACGTGCCGCTCGACGAAGCCGACAAGAAGAAGCAGGAAGAAGCGACCAAGGAAGCCGAGCCGCTGCTGAAGAAACTGAAGGAGTTGCTGGGCGATCGCGTGGGCGAGGTGAAGGTATCGGCTCGTCTGACCGACTCGCCGTCATGCCTCGCGCTGAGCGATTTCGAGATGGCTCCGCATCTCGCGCGCTTGCTGCGCGAAGCAGGGCAGGATATGCCCGAGAGCAAGCCGACGCTGGAGATCAATCCGCAGCACGCGCTGTTGAAGCGCGTCGAGGCAGAAGCCGACGAGGCGAAGGCGAAGGACCTGGCCACACTGCTGCTGGAGCAGGCGGAGATTGCGGCAGGCGCGCAGTTGCCGGATCCGTCGGCGTTCGTGCAAAGGATGAATCGGGTGTTGCTGGGGTGAGGTGCGACGCGCTTCGCTGATATAAGAAAGCCCGCCATCCAGCGGGCTTTTTCTTTGCTCTCTCTCCCCGTGCGGGGGACGGGCGGGTGCCCGCCACACTCTTCCTTCTCGTCATTCCTGCGAAGCTGGTCATCGCTTCTGCACTCTTCCTTTCTCGTCATTCCTGCGAAGGCAGGAATCGCATCTGCATTTCTTCACCTTGGCATCAGAGCGAAGAGCTTTCGTCCTCCTTCGGAGGGCGAGTCACTTCTCTTTTGCTTGTCCAAAAGAGAAGTGACCAAGAGAAAACGACACCCCGCTTGGCGCTTGCCGGGCATCCATGCCCGGCAAGTCCGTGAGCTGCGGCCGGGCTTTTCGACAGCACATCCCTGTGCTGGCGAAAAGGAATCGGCCTCCTGCCGATTCCCGCTACGCGGCCTGTCGGCCGCAGCTCACCGCCGCACAGGGGCCCCGGGTAGAGCGGCGGGCCATCCTGGCCCGCACTCGGTGCGCCCGCTGTGCGTGCGAACTTGCTCAACCCGAAATGACTACCGTCTTGCCCGTATCGAGTCAGAAGCAGTTGGGAGACAACGAGCAATCCCATTGGCCCTCCGTGCGGAGGAATCGGCGTGTCAGATCTCGCAAACCACCCCACAATGGGAGCGAAGCAATTTCTTCTGTCGTGGCTGGGCGAAGGCACTGAAATTCATGGAAGGCGTGATCGTCATTGGTAGGACCACCACCAAAAGTAAAGAGTTGATCGCACAGTGCGGGCACTCCGACTTGCTCGGCAACGAAGCATCCATCCGCATCACAACACTCGCGGATTAGATCTTCTTCAACGTCTCGGCTTGCGCCGTAAAGAAGCAACATGCCGCCCGCCTTGTAGTTCGAGGCGTCACGGTACTGATAAATGAAGACTTGGCGCTCGCCATCGTCCTCGTCCTCATGCCGAAAATAGATGGCGTCAGGAGTGTCCGAATTCCACTCACGTCGGGTCATGATGTAGCCAAGCTTGTTTACGATGTGAAACCCCGGCATGGCGTACCAGTTTTCATCTTCGTAAGCACCGGTATCTACAATCGTCCAGACATGCTCGAGCGGTTGATCTTTAACGTCTTCGAAGTCGAACATGCCGCCATCCGACGTCTGGATAACGCCCCAGTCATCCCAGAATTCGTCTTCGGAAATGTATTTGTCGCTCACTGGCTGACCTCAGTCGATAGGGTATGAGTCAAGCATGGTGCGTCGATGCTTTGCTATGAATGCCGGATCGGGAGCGAAGCGCTCGGGCATTTCGATTTGTTTGCCGTCGCATGGCCAGAACACCTCACGCAGGAAGGTATCTTTGCTGGCTTTTATGCGCTCCGATAGCACAATGCGCCAGTCGTCACTGAGCGTGAAAAGGTGGCTATCAAAAGCTTTGTCGTGTATCGCGGACAGGCAAAGACCGTTGCTTGGATTTAGACGGTTAGCTTTGTCGGCGCTCCACGGCACGATATGGCTGGCAACGAGTAGGCGCTTGTCAGATACGCTGGAGATGCAGCAGAGATCGCGATAGCTGCTGAGGACGGCGCGACGAAAGAAGTTTTGTTTGACGCGTTGCTGGACGATCGCTTGGCGTGTTTCGCCGGTGAAGTCAGTGAGTGAAAAATCGTCATCGCGTGCTGATGGCACAGGTGCCGATAAGCCATGCTCATGCAATAGGTGCTGGCGTAGCTGCTCACATTCGACCGTAAGGCGCTCCCAGTCCGCATGGAATTCGTTCCAAGTTTCGCGGTCTAGCGCCGACGCACCGCTCAAACCTTTACGACCGGTTCCGGTGATCGAAGGATCGAGGCTGGCAAAGTTGACCAACTTCATGGCCAGAGCACTGGGTGTGCGACGGATGAGCTTGGCCAGTTCGATAATTTGCGGGTTCTTGCTGTGTAGCTTGCCGAAAGGCGTTTGGCAGTAGAAATAGAACGCTAGCTTGAGCTGTTCGGCGGTCCAATTGCCTTTGCTGACAAATGCAGCGGGCGGGATGTTGGTCATTTCCATCGTCAAGCGTCCCCATCTAAATCATGATCATGATCCACGGTGATCCCGTTCCATAGGCGATCCCGCATGCGTACCGTTATGGCTACGCGACCGGACATCAATGCTGTCGTGGATGTTGGCAGCGGTCCGTCTCAGTAGGCGCGACGAGGGTGCACTTTTCCAGCGACTAATCGCGTGTAGCTTTTCGGGCGAAGAGCTCCCGGTGATGTGCGAGGAACGAAGTCTGCTCGGGCCGAAATCGTTCAACCCGCTTCTTTGGGTTAATCGACCACCGTTCCAGTACTTCCTGCGGCAACGACGAATGGGTTCGCATTCTCCCATCATCTTCAAAGGTGATGAACTGCTCGTCGAACAGCGCGTCGACATGAGGCGACAACAGCAGTCCGTTGTGGCCGCTGAGGCGTTCGGCATTGGAGGCTTCGCGCCAGGGTTTGATGTGGCTGGCGATCAACAGGCGGGTATCGGTGACGCCGGTGACGCGACAGGCTCCGTCCAGCAGGATTACCTGTTTGCGGAAGAAGCCCTGGCCGACGCGAGCTCTGGTGAGCTGTAGGCGCTGGGTTTCCGGGATAGAGGCATCGTTCTCGATGCGATGAATGTCGTCCAGTACATGGGCGTTGGGCTCATGGTCGATCACATAGCGCGGCAACTGATCGAGCTCACGTGCTTGGTGCATATCCAGTAGCGCCATCAATAGGTGCCCGAGAGCATCCGAAATTCCCGCGAGGTAGCAGCCCTGATTGCCATTGCCGTTTTTCTGCAAAGGCGAGTTGCGCTCGGGGAGCATTGGTCCGATGGACTCGATGTGATCCTTGGGCTGCAGCGGGTGGTGTGCCTCTTTGAAATCTGCCTCGACCAGCCAACCTTCGTGAGACCAGTAGTCACCCACGTTGCCGAATTCAATCGGTTTGGGGCTGGGCGACGCGGCTTCGGTAACGCGGCCCACCGCACCTATGCGACCGTTGGCATACGAAAACACGATATCGCCGGGACGAACGAGCTTCATATTCTCGTAGGTCTGGTTGAAGGCGCCGTTCGTATTTTGATAGGGCGACCACAGGTAGCCGCCACGAACTTCGTGGTTGCGCGTCTGTTTGTGGTTGACCCACCAGTAAGCCATGCCGCACCCCTTGGATCAGATTAGCCGAAAAGGAGCAGGTGGGTAGGGATCAGTCCGGCCCGTACGTGCTCTATGCCGATGATCCTCGACAATGGAGTTGCTGAAATTCCCTCGGGAACGGGTACTCCAAACGAACGACTGCACCTTCAGCGCAGATCAGTCCCCGCGAATAAAATCCACGAACGCCCGCAACGGCGACGGCAGATGCCGACGTCCCGAGTAGTACAGGAACGGCCCGCTGAAGCTTTGCCACCATGGTTCGAGGACGGGCACCAAGGCACCGCTTTCGAAATGCGGGCGTAGCCAATCCTCGAACAGGTGAATGATGCCGAGCCCGTCGATGGCGGCCCGTACGGCAAGGTCGAAGGCAGCGCCCGTGCGCACCTGCAAGGGGCCGGGTGGATCGATGCGCACGACTTCGCCGTCGTGCTCGAATTCCCAGATGGCGATGGCGCCACCGGAGAACTGGCCGCGCATGCAGGCATGTTGCAGCAGGTCGCGTGGGTGTTCGGGGCGGCCGTGTGCTTGCAGGTAGGCGGGCGCGGCGGCGGTTACCAGTCGTTGGGTGCGCGGGCCGATCGGTACGGCGATCATGTCTTGCGCGAGGCGCTCGTCGTAACGGATGCCGGCGTCGCAACCGGCAGCCAGCAGATCGACGAGGCTGTCTTCGACGATCACTTCCAGCCGGATCTCGGGGTAGCGTTTCAGGAACGGCGTGATGATGGACGGCAGCACGGTGCGCGCGACATTGGCCGGCACGTTGAGCCGCAGTGTGCCGGCAGGGCTGTCGCGGAAATGATTGACCACGTCGAGCGCGGCCTGCACTTCGGCCAGCGCTGGCGCCAGTCGTTCGGCCAGACGCTGCCCCGCTTCGGTGGCCGACACGCTGCGCGTGGTGCGATGGAGCAGGCGCACGCCGAGGCGTGTTTCGAGGCGTTTCACCGCATCGCTCAATTGCGAGGCCGAGCCGTTGCCGCTGCGCGCCGCCTCGCGAAAGCCGCCTGCCTGCACCACGGCCAGAAAGGCGAGAAGGTCCTGCATGTCGGCTGTCACTGTTCGGGTCTCCGTACAGACCGTGCGGAGTGTGACGGATTATCGCGCGGGCAGGGCGCGCCTATAGTCGGTTCATCCCCCTTCGACAGCCCGATGGAGAACGATATGAGCCACTTCAGGCAAGCCGGTACGTTCACGCTCGGCGACCGCACCGTCAACCGCATGGGCTACGGCGCCATGCAACTCGCAGGCACTGGCGTGTTCGGCCCGCCGAAGGATCACGCTGCCGCACTAGCGGTGTTGCGCGCGGCGCGGGAAGCCGGCGTCAATCACATCGACACCAGCGACTTCTACGGCCCGCACGTCACCAACCGGATCATTCGCGAGGCGCTGCACCCGTACGCGGATGATCTGGTGATCGTCACCAAGGTCGGCGCGCTGCGCGGCGAGGATGCCTCGTGGAAGCCGGCGCAAAGCCCGGCCCAACTGGAGCAGGCCGTGCACGACAACCTGCGCAATCTCGGGCTTGACGTGCTGGAGGTGGTCAACCTGCGCATCATGGGCGACGTGCACGCGCCGTCCGAAGGATCGATCGAGCCGCAGTTCAGCGCACTGGCCACGCTGCAGCAGCAAGGGCTGATCCGCCATCTTGGCCTGAGCAATGCCACCGCCACGCAGGTGGCCGAGGCCCGGCGCATCGCGCCCGTGGTCTGCGTGCAGAACCAGTTCAACCTGGCCCATCGCGAAGACGATGCCCTGGTCGAAGCGCTCGGCGCGCAAGGCATCGCCTACGTGCCGTTCTTTCCGCTCGGCGGTTTCACCCCGTTGCAATCGCAGACGCTGTCCGATGCGGCTGCGCGTCTCGACGCCACGCCGATGCAGGTGGCGCTGGCCTGGCTGCTCGCCCGTGCACCCAACATCCTGCTGATTCCCGGCACCTCGTCGACCACACATCTGCGCGAGAACCTGGCAGCCGTGGAGCTTGTCTTGAGCGCCGACGTGATCGCCGAGCTGGATGGCATGACGCCGTTTTCCTGATGCGGGAGAGTCCGCCGTGGGGAGGCGGGCTCAGGGCTGCGTCGCGTTTGGAGCGGTCGGCCAAGTTGCAGATCAGGCGTCGTCTGCTTCGCGTTGGCGACCGATCTCGACCAGGGCGGCGAGCGTCCTGCGCGTGATGTTCACTTCATTCGGGCGGGCGCGTGCGAGCAGTTCGGCGTCGATCTTTTTCCGCGCTTCGGTCTGCACGACCGCGGCGGCGCGCCCGCGCGCAGTCAGTGTCACGGTCAGCTTGCGGCGATCCTGTTCATCCACGGCGCGCTGCAGGTAGCCGCGCGTGACCAGGGTGTCGACCAACTGACCGGCGGCCTGTTTGGTGATGCGCAGGTCCTTGACCAGATTTCCCAGCGGCATGTCCTGCGCTTGATACGCCATGCCGCCGATGAGATACAGGCCGTTCTTCGGGATGTCGTCATAACCGGCCGCGGCCAGGGCACGGCGCATGGCCGTGCCGTAGGTGGTTCGCGCGTGGCGGAGCAGGGCGGGTGTGGTGACTTGTTCGTACCAGGGTGTTTCGCGGGTCATGTCGGGTAATAAGTCCGTTTGATTGATAGTCAATATACATGACTAAATGGATTTGGCGAGCCATGCGGGATCAAGTCGTGCTCTCGAAACTGCCCATCCCTCCGGTCGATCGTGTGAAACTGCCGACCAGCCGTGAACGGGGTTCACGGCAATTCTGTCTGGGGGAACCTGTCATGCATTACCCATCGAGTGGACGTGGTGTTCGTGCAGCGTGGGTTGTCGCCATCGCTTGCGTCGGCGTGGCCGCAACGCTATCGACACCAGCCCGCGCCGCAATGCCGGTGTTGTCGCCGCAGGTACAGGCCTACGTGGTGCATGCGGAGCCGCTGCTGGCAATCACCCATGTGCGGGTGATCGACGGCCATGGCACGCGGGCCAACGAGAACCAGACCGTGCTGCTGCGTGACGGGCGCATCGCGGCCGTCGGACGCCACGTGAAGCTGCCTGCCGGCGTGACCGTGGTCGATGGCAGCGGGCAGACGCTGATCCCCGGCCTGGTCGGCATGCACGACCACATGTTCTATCCCGCGCCGAAGGTCAATCCGGCGGCGAAGGAGGCGATCTATCCGGAGCAGGCGTCGAGCTTTCCCAAGCTGTACCTCGCCGGCGGGGTCACCACCATCCGCACCACCGGCAGCACCGAGCCGTATACAGACCTGGAGCTGAAGAAGGCGATCGATGCCGGCCGCATTCCCGGGCCGAAGATGCACACCACCGGGCCGTACTTGGAAGGCAAGGGCAGCTTCACGCCGCAGATGCACGAGCTGGTCGATGCCGACGATGCGCGCAATACGGTGAACTACTGGATGGACGAGGGTGCCACCTCGTTCAAGGCGTACATGCACATCACGCGCGCCGAACTGTCGGCGGCGATCGCGGCGGCGCATGCCAAGGGCATCAAGGTCACCGGCCACCTGTGTTCGATCGGTTTCACCGAGGCGGCCGATCTGGGCATCGACGACCTGGAGCACGGGCTGTTCGTGGACACCGAGTTCACGGCCGGCAAGCAGCCGGATGTCTGCCCGGACACCAAGGCCGCCGTCGCGCACATGGCGACGCTGAGCGTCGATGACCCCGAGATCCGGGGATTGATCAGGCATCTGGTGGCGAAGCACGTGGCGGTGACATCCACGCTGCCGGTGTTCGAGACCTTCGTGCCCGGTCGCGCGCCCCAGGATGCGCGCGTGCTCGACGCCATGCTGCCGCAGACGCGTGCCGAATATCTGAAGACACGCGAGCGCGTCGCGGCGACGAAGAACTCGCCGTGGCCGCAGGCGTTCCAGCTGGAGATGGCTTTCGAGCGCGCCTTCGTCAAGGCCGGCGGCACGCTGCTGGCGGGTCTCGACCCGACCGGCTATGGCGGCGTGATCGCGGGCTACGGCGACCAGCGCGAAGTGGAGCTGCTGGTGGAAGCCGGCTTCACGCCGGTGCAGGCGATCCGGATTGCCACCTTGAACGGCGCGCGCTTCATGGGCGCCGACAAGGAGATCGGTTCGATCGACGTGGGCAAGGCGGCCGACCTGGTGCTGGTCAAGGGCAATCCGGCGAAGAACATCAAGGACATCGAGAACGTCTCGCTGGTGTTCAAGGATGGCGTGGGCTACGACCCGGCGAAGCTGGTCAAGGCCGCTGACGGCACGGTGGGGCTGCGCTGATCATGCGGCCGCTTTCGTCCGCGTCGTCGATGCGCGCGCGACGTTGATTTCGGGCAATCGATACGACCGCGCGCGCCGGACATGAGCGTCACACATGACTATCTGCAAGAGGGCCGTGATGAGCAAACTCCTTCCCTGGTTCTGCTGCCTGCTACTGATCGCGCCGCTGCACGCCGCCGAGCTGGCCGCGCCGGCGGCGCGCACCATCGTGCTGGTGCGGCATGGTTATTACCTGCCCGATGCGCACGCCGATGAGAAGCTGGGGCCGCACCTGGCACCGATCGGGGTGGCGCAGGCGCATCTGGTGGGTGCGCGCCTGGCCGGTTTGCCGACCCGCTTCGATGCGCTGTATGTGAGTCCGCTGCAGCGTGCGCGCGATACCGCGGCGATCATCGCCGGCGATTTCCCAGGGCGGCATTTCGAGGTGGTCGACGATCTGGCCGAATGCACGCCGCCGACCTGGCGGACGAAAATCACGGCGCAGGAAAAGCCGGCGGAGCTGGCAGCGTGCAAGGCGCAGCTCGATCGGCTGTTTGCCCGCTATTTCAAACCCGCCACGGGCCACGAACGCACCGAGCTGATGGTGTGCCACGGCAACGTGATCCGCAACATGGTGGTGCGCGCGCTCGGTGTCGATCCCCAGGCGTGGCTGGAGATGTCGGTGGGCAATGCCAGCATCACCCGGATCCGTGTCGAAGCCGATGGAAAGTTCAAGGTCATTTCCGTCGGCGATGTCGGGCATATCCCGCCGAACCTGCGCACCGGCGCCAGCGGCGATCCCGAGCGCAGCCTGGCCGTTCCGGCGTTGCCGTAGCACACCTCACGCGCAGTCCGTCCATCCGGCACGCGCGGTGACCGTGAGCGCCCTCGTCCATGCGGGATGCGTGCGGCCGATCCGTGCACGCTGCTGGTCGAGTCGGGTATCGTGGTGCAGGGTTGATGCGGAGAGATCGTCATACGACGGGCGCAACATTCACGCGGAGACAGCAGATGGTCACGATCGGCAATGGCAGCAACGACATGGGAGCATCGCTTGGGAGCGACATGGCTGCCGACAGGCGGACCGCCTCAGACCGTGCGCTTCGCGAGAAGAACCGGTTCTGGTTCGAGAAACCGGCCAAGCGATTCTGCGTCTATTTCTGTGTGTTCGTGACAGCCGAGATACTGACCGGCATCACCCTGCACTGGATTTTCCATATCATCTTAACCACCTGCCGGCAGTTCTCGCTGCCGATGCCGGGTGGATTCCACAGGAACGTTCATCGTGGAAGAACGCGAAGCCAGCTCGTCGACCGTGCGTCCGCTGCGCTCGCGACTGCGCGAGAAGACTCCGGAAATACTCATCGAGGCCGCGTCCGTGGTGCTGGCGTTGCTGCTTGCCTTCGGCGCCAGCGCCTGGCACCAACACGACCAGGAAGCCAGGCTGGCCGCGCGGGCGCATCAGGCCATCGTCGCGGAACTGCGCAGCAACCGGGCCCAACTCGATCAGACCCGCGTATCGGTGGATGCAGCCATTTCGAACCTGGGTGCCGCGGTTGCCAGGCTCGAGGCGGGCCAGCCGCTGGCGCAGAGCTCGGCCATCGCCGGTATTCCGTTCTCGCCGTTGCTGCCCTCGTCGGCGGCATGGCAAACGGCCCAGGCTACCGGCACGGTGGGTGATTTCGACTACGCATGGACCTTGAAGGTCGCCAAGACCTATGAAATGCAGGCGCTGTTCCTCACCGCACAGCAGCACGTGATCTACCCGCCGACACCCACCGCGGTGCCAGGCATGGAGCAGGCGGGCTCCGCCGCGCAGCGGATGTTCGAACTGCTGCAAATGAAGCATGAGCTGATGAACATGCGGGTGCTGTCGAGTTTCGGCGACGGGCTGGAGCAGACCTATAGCGGCGTGCTCGATCCGGCAGCGACGCCGGCGTCCCGGAAAAGCCACGGCTGAGTGTCCGGCGCGGCCTCAGTCAGGGTAATCGAGCTTCGGATACCAGTCGGTCCCGCGGCCCTCCGGCGTGCAGTCGAGGATGGTCCACAGCGGCATCAGGTCGGGCGCGCCGCGCGGGTCCTGGCCGGGGTCCGCCGTGGCCGAGCCCATCTCGCCGCTCCAGAAATGGCGGATCACGCCATCGCGGCGGGTGAACACGGTGAACGCGGCATCGTCGCCGCCCTTGCTGTCGATGCCGAAATAGTCGCGGCTGTACTTGCCGTTGAGGTCCGAGTAGAGCTTGAGGTGGCGCCAGCCGCGCTCGCGCGCGAACCCGACAAGGCGTTCGATCGGCGAACGCGCGACCACGGCCAGCGCGACGCGCTGCCCGACGTCGCGCGCCTCGCCATCCCATGCGCTCAGCAACGACGTGCACATCGGGCAGGGACGCTCGCGCTGCGGGCCGAACATGTAGCTGTAGACGACCAGGCTCTGCTTGTCGCCGAACAGCCCGGCAAGATCGAGCGGGCCGTGTTCACCCTGGAAACGGTAATTGCCGGTCACCTCGCCGCCGGGTGGCAGGGCGCGGCGTTGCTCGGCGACGCGTTCGATGTGCCGGCGCAGCTCGATTTCCTCGGCCAGCAGGGCATGGCGTGCGTGGCGGTAGTCGTCGCTTTCGTTCGGAAAGCGCATGTGGCTGAGCTTGATCAGTTCGGCGGTGGGGACAAGGTTCATGGGAAGGTCTCCTGAGAGTTTGTGACTTTTTCAAACTCGAAACCCGGCCATGGATGGCCGGTCGCGGATCAATCATGCAAGTGATTGATTCGCGTGAGCGAGTACGGACATGCGCCGGACTCGCGACTGAAGAAAACCACAGGAAGTGGTTTTCTTCATGGGCTCCGCAGTCAGTCGCGATCGGGTGCGCCGAGCGGGAACAGCGGGCGGTACGGGCGTGCCTCGTCGACGGCCCGCGCGAACGAAGGTCGCGCCAGCAGGCGCTGGCGATAGGCGATCACGCGGGTGAACGACGGATCGATCCGGTGTGTCCAGTCGGCGTAGAACAGGAACGGCGCGGCGCCGCAATCGGCCAGGCTGAAGCCGTCGCCAACCGCCCAGGTACGGCCATCCAGCCATTGGTCGAGCCACGCGTACGCGGTGTCGAGCTGCTCACGCGCCCGGGCGACCCCGTACGGGTCGCGCTGGTCCTCCGGGCGCAGGCTGTCGAACACGATGCATTGCTGCGGCGTGGAGATGTAGTTGTCGAAGAAGCGATCCAGCGTGCGCACCTCGAGCACGGCACGGGGGGCGGCAGGCAGCAGCGGTACCGGGCCCGGATGCTCGAGGCCGAGGTGCTCGATGATGATGCTGGCCTCGACGATGGTGCGGCCGGCGTCGACCAGCACCGGCATGCGCTTGAGCGGCCACAGCGTCGCCCAGTCCTGCAGGACCTGCGGGTGATCCGGCGACAGCAGGCGCCACTCGAACGGCGTGCCGTTCTCGTACAGCGCAACCAGTACCTTCTGGCAGTACGACGAAAAGGGGTGGGCGTACAGGATCGGGCCGTGTGTCTGTTGCTTGCTGGTTGGCATGATGGCTCCAAGCGGTGGGGGGCGGGTCCGCCAGGCGGACCGGGGCTTCTACCAGCGACGAATGCGTCGGGGCGAAATCGACAGCTGCGCTGAAATGGGAGCAAGGCAAAGAGCTTGTCGCATGGCGACAGCGGGCGAGCGGGCGGTGGTCAGGACGCCTTGTGCCGGATCTGGCCACCGGGACGTCTTCATGCCCGGACGGCAACCGTCCGGGCCCGCGCAGGGAATCGGTCATTCCATCGATGCACAATACCGGGCGCGGAGACATGAAGTGCGCTTTTCCGCCACGGGCTTGCAACTTTCGGCTACGTTGCAGGCAAGCTCGCATGCAGTCGATTCGACAACAGAATGAGCGGAGAGCGTTGCATGAAGGCATATCAGGTCATGGGGTTGCTGACGGCCCTGCTGGCGGCACCGGTTTGCTCCACCGGGTCGAAGGTGCCACCGACCGGGGTGGACGCTCCACTGCTTGTCCAGTTGCCGCCGCCCGCGCCGCCACCGCCGCCCGCACCTCCGGCACCGCCGGGGGCGCTGCCGTGGTCGACCTCTCCGATCGTCCACCCGGCGCCGCGTTACCCCGGCATTTCGATCTATCGAGGCGAGCATGGCAGGGTGCGGTTGCTGATCCAGGTGCAGGCCGACGGTACGCCGGCGCGCATCCGGGTCGAAGCAAGCTCGGGTTATCGCCTGCTGGATCGGGCGGCGTCGGACGCAATTCGTCAATGGCGCTTTCCGGTCGATGGCGGCCGCTATCCCGGTCAACCCTGGTATGCCCGCTTGCCGGTTTCGTTCGATGCGAACGCGGACATGCTTGATCGCCCGGACTTCTGGGGCCCCGACTATCCGAATCCGCACTATGTGCGCGCGGCGACGCCATTCCCGTTTGCCGACGTGAGGTCGGCCTACGAGGCGATGGTGTCGCGCTACGGTCGCAAGGCGGACGGGAACATGGTTGCCTATCCGATTCGCGACACGAAACGCGTGCCGCTCGAACTCTGGCTGTTTCTGGACCTGGATTCCGTCCACGCGATCGCCCTGCATTTCGTGCGGGGCGGCACCTTGCCGGCACCGTCCGTGGCGATGTCGGCGTTCTGCAACGACGGCGTGGCGATGTGCGAGAGTCGCATGAGCGAACTGCTGAATGGTCCGCCCTTCGCCAGGGAACACTACGCGAATCGCACGCTGTTCGGCCCGGGTGACGGCATGATCGGGAACAGCGTGCGCTAGGGATGCCCTGATCGCACAGGCGTCACCGCGACTGTCTGTTCACCGGCCGCGCGGCCCGGGCGCGGGCATGGCGGAATCGGGCGCGACCGCTGCGGCCGATCCCGTTGACGGCGCTCCGCGGCAGGAGTCCACTGGTCCGGATGACGCAGACCGGCGAAAACGGTGGCGACGCCGCCAACCATCCTTTCTTGTGGAGCGAGCGCGCTGCACCGGCGCGGCGCGCGATGCTCACCGAGATCCTGGCGCAGGTGTCGATGGAGGCCTTGCAGGGCGATACGCTGGACGCGGTGCTGCAGCGTATCGTCGACTGCGTGGGCCGCAGCCTGCCGGTGGCGATCGCCAGCATCATCCTGCTCAACGATGCGCGCACGCATTTCATCCAGGAAGTCTGGTTCGGCACGATTGATCTCGAACTCCCCGCCGAGTTGCCGTGGCCGGTGGAACTGGGCGTGGCCGGTCGCTGTGTGCAGAGCGGGGTCGCCGTGCTGATCAGCGACGTCGACGCCGACCCGGACTACATCCCTGGCAATCGCGCGGTGAGGTCCGAATACCTGGTGCCCATCCTGCATCGGGCGAGGTTGCACGGCGTGCTCAACCTGGAGAGCACGTCCGCGGATTTCTTCACCCCCGACGTGTGCGCCACGTTCGATGCGATCGCTGCGCAGATCGCCGGCGCCGTGCATCTGGCGCGGGTGGTGGCCGAACTGGAACTGGCCAACCGCAAGCTCGAGCGCCTGTCGATGAGCGATGGCCTCACCGGCATCGCCAACCGGCGCTGCTTCGACCGGCAACTGGAGGAACAGTGGCAACGGCACCTGCGCGAGGATCAATCGCTGGCCCTGCTGCTGGTGGACGTGGACTGCTTCAAGGCACTCAACGACGTGCGCGGCCATGTGTTCGGCGACGAATGCCTGCGTGCGCTCGCCGGCCTGTGCGCCGAGGTGGGCGACAGCGTGCACGCGCTGGTCGCACGCTACGGCGGCGAGGAATTCGTGCTGCTGCTGCCCGGTGCCGGCCTGCAGGACGGGCAGCGTCTCGCCGAGCACTTGTGCCGCCGCGTCGGGCAACTGGCGATCGCGCACCCGGACTCGCCGGTGGCGGCATACGTCACCATCAGCATCGGGGTCAGCGCCGCGCAGCCGGACGACCGGCGTTCGTCGTGGTCGCTGGTGGTGGCCGCCGACCATGCGCTGTATGCCGCCAAGGCGGCTGGCCGCAACCGGGTGATGGTGCAGGTTTGAGGGGGCTGCGTCGCCGCCGCGTTTGCCGCCAGCGACGCTATGCCCCGGGCAGGTGCATCTTGCGCATGAGGGCGACGAAGCGCGGGTCGCCGCGCAGGGAATCCCAGCGATGATCGATGGCCAGGAATGTCATGCGCACATCGCGTGACGCGTGACCGCGGGCGAGCCACGCCGGGGCAGCGGGTGACGGGAGCCACCATGTGGCATGGATGCCGCGCGCGCTTTTCTGTATGTTGGCGCCACCCCCGTCGCCAAGGCGCACCGCATGACCGCATTGCCGGATCACCCCGACCACCTGCGCCGCAGCCTTTCCAACCGACACCTGCAACTGATCGCCATCGGCGGCGCGATCGGCACCGGCCTGTTCATGGGCTCGGGCAAGACGATCAGCCTGGCCGGGCCGTCGATCCTGCTGGTCTACCTGATCATCGGCGTGATGCTGTTCTTCGTGATGCGGGCGATGGGCGAGCTGCTGCTGTCCAATCTCGATTACAAGTCGTTCATCGACTTCTCCACCGACCTGCTCGGGCCGTGGGCCGGCTTCTTCTGCGGCTGGACCTACTGGTTCTGCTGGATCATCACTGCAATCGCCGACGTGATCGCGATCGCCGCCTATACGCAGTTCTGGTTTCCCGGGCTGGCGCCATGGATCCCGGCCGTGCTGTGCGTGTTGTTGCTGCTCAGCCTGAATCTGGTCACAGTGAAGCTGTTTGGCGAAATGGAATTCTGGTTCGCGCTGATCAAGATCATCGCGATCTGCGCCCTGATCGCCACCGGCTTCGCGCTGGTCGCCTGGGGCTTCACCTCGCCGAGCGGACACCAGGCCTCGGTGGCCAACCTGTGGAATGACGGCGGCTTCTTCCCGAAGGGGTTGAGCGGCTTCTTCGCGGGGTTCCAGATCGCCGTGTTCGCCTTCGTCGGCATCGAGCTGGTGGGTACCACCGCCGCCGAGACGGCGGACCCGAAGCGCAACCTGCCCAAGGCGATCAACTCGATCCCGGTGCGCATCATCATCTTCTACGTGCTGGCCCTGGTGGCGATCATGATGGTCACGCCGTGGCGCATGGTGGAGCCGGGCAAGAGCCCGTTCGTGGAGCTGTTCGTGCTGGCCGGCATCCCGGCCGCCGCCAGCCTGATCAATTTCGTGGTGCTGACCTCGGCGACGTCTTCGGCCAACAGCGGCATCTTCTCGACCAGCCGCATGCTCTACGGCCTGGCCGAAGAGCAGCATGCGCCGAAGACGTTTGCACGGTTGTCGCGCGCGGCGGTGCCTTCGCTGGGCCTGCTGTTCTCCTGCTTCTGCCTGTTGCTGGGGGCAGCGCTGATCTACCTGATCCCCGACCTGATCACGGCGTTCACCCTGATCACCACCTTGTCCGCCGTGCTGTTCATGTTCGTGTGGTCGCTGATCCTCTTTTCCTATATTGCCTACCGGCGCAAGCGTCCGCAGTTGCACGAAGCGTCAACGTACAAGATGCCCGGCGGCGTGTTCATGTGCTGGGCCTGCCTGGTGTTCTTCGTGTTCGTGCTGGTGCTGCTGAGCCTGCAGCCGGATACCCGCGAGGCGCTGGTCGCCAGCCCGGTGTGGTTCGTGCTGCTGGGGATCGGATATGCATGGAAGGGGCGCCGCGTCGGTCGGTAGTCGCGAATGACGCGGTCACGCAGATCGGCTGATGGCTGTCCACAGCATGGTGCAATTGCCCTCGACCTGTTGCGGCGGCTGACCCGTCTCTCAATTACGTGCCGATCGCGCCCGGCGGGGTGATGGCTGCTGAACTGTCGCCGGGATGGTGCCCCGCTTTCGGGGTTGCCGCGCGGCATATATGCTGAATCGGGAATCCCGGGGGGCGAAACATGAAGCAGGCGGTTATCGGAGTGGCTCTGGTCGCGGCCACCGGATTGTCGGGCTGCCATGCAAGGCTCTGCGCGGACAAGGCTACGCGCTGGTGGAGTTGCATCGACTGGACGACGCGGCCGCAGCCTGCAAGGCCTGCTTGAAACCCGAACCGGGCGAACCCAGATCTCTGGGCGAGCTGGGCTATATCGACGGCCTGCGCGCGAGGTCCCATTGAGACGGATCGTTCGCTCGCGTGGTCATTCGGCGAAGCTCGTCAGGTACGGATGAGAGTCCGGATGCATCGGTAGTGCGGAGGTTTCCATGGCAACCGGCTGGGCAGGTGATGGTGCCGTGCAGGATCAGATCGACGCCACGGTCGACGATGCGGTGCAGCGGGCGCGGCAGCAACTGCGCCAGGGTCCGGGCCTGACCCGCTGCGAGGAATGCGACGCCGCCATTCCGGCCGCGCGGCGCGAGGCCGTGCCCGGCGTGCGCCTGTGCGTGGCCTGCCAGCAGGCGCATGACGAGGAGTCCCGCGGTGCCGGCCTCTACAACCGTCGCGGCAGCAAGGACAGCCAGCTGCGCTGAGCCGGTTCCGGCGACAGCACGGTTACGCGGTTGCCTCCAGTCGCGTGGCGATGCGTACCTCGCCGGTCAGCACCTTGTGGATCGGGCACATGTTCGCGATCTGCAGCAGACGCTGGCGCTGCTCGTCGGTCAGGTCGCCCTGCAGGGTGATCGCGCGGCTGATGTCGTTGCCGGCGGCGGGCGTGCCTTCGGGATTGAACTGGAGCTCGACATCGACGTGCTGCAGCGGCCACTGCTTGCGTGCCGCGTACATCTGCAAGGTGATTGCGGTACACGCGCCCAGCGCCGAGAGCAGCAGCCGGTGCGGTGAGGGGCCGGTATCGCCGCCGCCGCCTTCGGCCGGTTCGTCGGCCAGCCAGTGGTGACCCAGGTCGTCGGTGAATGTCACGGCGAACGGGGCGCTGCCGGTGCTCGCGCGTACGATCGGAGTGCTCATGCGGCTTTTCTCCTCGGGTCAGGCGCATGATGATCGCCCGATTCGCCGACGCGGGCCAGTTCATCCCGGGGTCGGTGGCTTGCACGCATGCGGGATCGCCGCTTGCACGCAATCGCCGGGGTCAGCGGCCGGGCAGATCCACGGGTTCGGGCAACTGATCGAGCCAATGATGGAACTGGGCGGACGGCATCGGGCGACAGATCAGATAGCCCTGGATCGCGTCGCAACCCAGTTCGGCCAGCGCCTCCCGCTGCTGGCCGGTTTCGACGCCTTCGGCCACCACGAACAGCTGCTGTTCGTGCGCGATGTTGATGATGGCCTCGACCAGCGGGTCACGCACGCCCGCCTGCAGGCCTTCGACGAAGACACGGTCGATCTTGAGCTCGTGCAGCGGCAACCTCTTGAGGTTTCCCAGCGAGGCATAGCCCGAACCGAAATCATCCAGCGCGAAATGGAAGCCGAGGCTGGCCAGCTCGCGCATCTTGTATGCCACGTCCTCGAGGTCATGCAGGAGCGCGTTCTCGGTGATTTCGATGGTGACGTTTCGCGGCATGGTACGGGTGGTGTTGACCGCCTCGTGCACGGTGCGCACGAAGTCCTGGGCGAACAGTTGCCACGGACTGACATTGATGGATACGCGCGCATCGGCATGCACCGCCGCCCAGCTTTCCCGCTCCAGGCAGGCCTGGTGCAGGACATATCGACCGATCGCATGGATCAGGCCGGTCTCCTCGGCGATCGGGATGAACTCGCCGGGCGCGATCAAGCCGTGTTGCGGATGACGCCAGCGCAGCAACGCCTCGGCCGCCACGAAACGCCCGCGCGCATCCAGCTGCGGCTGGTAGTGCAGCTCGAACTCGTCGCGTTCCAGCGCCAGTCGCAGCCCTTTCTCCAGCAGCAGGCGCCGGTCGGCCTGCGCCTGCATCAGCTGCTCGAAGATGATGGCGGTGTTGCGGCCGGAAGCCTTGGCCCGATGGAGCGCCACGGCGACCTGGCGCAGCGCACTGTCGACATCGCCGGCCATGCCCGGCAGCAGCGCGATGCCGGCACTGACGCCCACCGCCAGGTCATGCGCGCCAATGGTGTATGGCGCGGTCAATGTTGCGGTCATGCCACGCACGATTTCGCGCGCGGCTGCCGCCGGCGCGGTGCCGGACGGGAGGCCGACATGCAACGCGAATTCATCGCCACCGTGACGGGCCACCAGACTGCCTGCCGGTGCGGCGGCCAGCAGCCGCGCCGCCACGGCTTTCAGCAGCATGTCGCCCACGTCGTGGCCAAGTGCCTCGTTGATGATCCTGAAGTGATCCAGGTCCAGCAGGATCAGGGCGTGGTCGCCGGTGTGCTGCACGGCCAGCGCGGCCTGTACGTGATCGCGCAGCGCCAGCCGATTCGACAGACCGGTCACCGGGTCATGGTAGGCCAGGTGGCGAAGGGTGGACTCCACCTGCTGTCGGCGCCGCGTTTCCTCGCGCAACTCCTCGAGGTTGTGCGTCAGCAGTGTGGCGCGCTGGGACAGCTCCAGCCGCAGCCGGTCGCCCATCAGCAGCACCAGCGCGAGGAAGGCAAGCGCCTCGAAGGTCACCATTTGCGTGCCGCTGCGGTTGACGATGTCCGCGTGCACGGCAGCCAGACCCTGGATCAGCAGATAGAGCGTCAGCGGCCAGGCGCGAGCGCTATGCCTGCGCCACAGTGCGATGCAGCAGCCGGTGGCGAAGACGTAGATCGCATCCTTGGCCAGGAAATAGGCGCCGAACAGTTTCGATTTGCGGCCGGCGAAGTCGTGCACCTGCTCGCCCCAGGGCAGGGCGATGGCGTGATCCCTGATGATCTGCGTATAGATCACGCTGTTCGAGGACAACAGATTGATCACCAGCAACGCACCGAACACGAGGCTCGCCAGTGCCAGCCAGCGGCGCCGTTGGCGCAGCTCGGCGTACAGCCCGAGAAACCAGACCGCGGCCGGATAGATCAGGCAGGCGAGGGTGAGTTGCAGGCGAATCAGCTGGCGGGCCAGCGACAACGCATCCGCCTGGTAGATGGCCGCCGCCAGCAGCAGGTAGCCGGCCAGCAGCAGGCTCAGGCAGCCGAACGCCTGGTTCAGGGGTTCGCGTTTTCCCGTCGTTCCCGCCAGCACGGCGTGGACCCCCGCGAACAGGCAGATGCCGCAGGCGATCAGCAGGCTGGAGACATACAGGGTCATCGGTTCGTCAATGGCGCTGGCGAGCAGCCACCCCCTGGTGACAATGGAACAGGATGCTACTCCAGTCACGATGCACCCGCGCCCGGACGGCCGCCATGATCACACTCACCGATGCGGTGGCTCCCGATGACGTCGACGTAGCAACGGTGGCTTGAGGAGTCGACGCGCCCCTGGGCGCCAGGTCAGTGCCGGGTTTGCAGCGTCGACGCCGACGCCGGTCGGGGAGGTTGCCAGTGTGCCGGCGGATCCAGCGGGCGGGCGGTCGCGAGCAGCACGGCGTCGATGCCCTCAACCTCGTTCTCGTGCGCCAGCATGATGCCGATCTGGCCTGCCGGCGGCATGGCGGCGGTGCCGGAGACGTCGTTCAGCTGGTGCATTTTCCACAGCAGGCGCCGCCGGCGGGCCAGTGCGTCGTCCTTGTCGGCCGTATCGCGAGCGGTCCATTCCTGCAGGCGCAAGCCGATCAGGTCCGCGATCAGCGTATCGCTGCGGCGCAGCGAGTCGGCGATCGCGCGGCAGGTCTTGCGACGGGCATCACTGACCGGATTGCCCGGTTTGCACGCCTCGACCAGATCCTGCATCGGGGGCAGCACGAAGGCCGCGACCAGGGCCATCGCCTGCATCCGCCGCAACGAATCGGCCGATGTGCCGGTTGCACCGGGCGGAGGCGGAATGCGTTTCAGTGCGACCAGAAAGCGCTGCCCCAGCGAAATGAAATGGACGTCGAAGCGATCGCCTTGCGCCATCCGGGAAAGCATCGAGTCGATGCGCGGCCGGTCGTTGCGCATCGAGGCGTCGTGCAGCGCCACCATCCACAGGCTGCCGTTGCGCGGATCGAGGTGGCGCAGGCGCGCCTCGCGCTTCAACGCATCGCAGCCGGTTTGCGCGCTGCACAGGGTGATGTCAAGCAGGCCGACATCCGCAGCCTGCGGCGCCGACGCGGCTGCGCGGTCGAGCAGATCGATGGCCCGGGCCTGAGCGTCCGGCAACTGTCGCGCCAGTACGGCCGCGGTGACCAGGGAGTCGGTATCGGGCATCGCGGACAGGCTTGCCACGGCTTGCTCCAGCCACGCTCCCTGGGCGCCGGTGGCGGCATCGGCAGGTGCCGTTTCGCGGGCCGCGGCACGGCACGAACCGCACAGCAGCAAGCCCAACACGATCCCTGCCGGATATCTCCATGCATGCTGCATCGGGTGGCTCCCGTCATATTGCCAGTCCGGCTCAGTGTATGACTCCTGCCGCTGCGCAGCGACGGTGCGCGTGCAATCAGGCGACGGCGGTCACAGCCGTCGCGCGCGGACGGAGTATCTTTGCCTCGGTCAACTGTTCGTCAGCGCGATTGCCGTGGAGGCACAGGCCATTCCGACCCCATCGACCCCCGCAGAACTCGCCGCAGGCATCGATTATTTCTTTGCCGTGAGGCCGGACGACCAGGCACGGTCCGCGATCGCCGACGCGGCCGCGCGCTTCCGCAAGGCGCAGCGGGTCAGCGGCGTGGCGGTGCCGGTGGAGAGTCTGCATCTGTCGCTGTGTCCGATGGGGCGCCCGGAGCGTCTGCGGCAACCGCTGGAGCGGGCCTTGCTGGCTGCCGGCGCCGAGGTCCGGGCCACGGGTTTTCTGGCCACGCTGGATGCGGCCATGCGCTGCATCTCCAAGGACGGACAGTTTCCGTTCGTGCTGTGTGCGGACCATGCCACTACGCAGGCCGCATTGGCCTTGCGCAAGGCGATCGCCGATGCTCAGCGCAAGGTCGGCCTGCAGGTCGGCGGCGTTTCCAGCTTCCACCCGCATGTGGCGCTGCAGTTTGGTCCGGCGATCGATGCGATCGAGGAATCGATCACGCCGATCCAGTGGCATGCGCGCGAGTTCCTGTTGCTGCGCAGCTTCTTCGGTCAGTCCCGGCATGAGGTGATCGGGTGCTGGCCACTGGAGCAGGAGCCGGCGCCCAAGGTGGTGGACATGCTGGCCGAGCTGGCCAACATGCCCGAGCTGCCTGATCTCCCCGACCCGTATTGAGCTTGTCCAGCGCGGGTTGGCGACATCCGTGCGTGCGCGGGCGTTGTCGGCGGGAATGTCGAGCGCGGCGATTGCCCTGACCGATGGGTTGCTGCCGATGGCTTGCTGCGGAATCCCGGTCGATAACCGGCTTCTGGCCTACTCGCGCGCTTCCAGGCGCAGTCCGCGCGGAGTCAGCCAGCGTTCGACCAGCTCGAACAGCGCCTGCACCAGCAGCGCCAGCACGGCAGCGGGAATCGCTCCCTCCAGGATCAACCCCACGCTGTCCAGCCGGATGCCGGTGAGGATCGGCTGGCCGTAGCCGCCGGCGCCGATCAGGGCAGCCAGGGTGGCGGTGCCCACGTTGATTACCGCGGCGGTCTTGATCCCGGCGAGGATCGAGCGCGTGGCCAGCGGCAGTTCGATCCGGCGCAAGCGCACGTGGCGTGGCAGCCCCAACGCGGCGGCGGACTCCTGCAGCTCGGGTGCGATGCCGACCAGGCCGGCGTGTGTATTGCGCACGATCGGCAGCAGGCTGTACAGGAACAGGGCGGCGATCGCGGGCCAGCGGCCGATGCCGAGCAGCGGGATCATGAACACGAACATCGCCAGCGACGGCACCGTCTGCAGGATGCCGGTGGCGCCGATCACCAGTTGCCCCAGTCGGCGCAGGCGGGCGGCGAGGATGCCCAGCGGGATCGCCAGCAGCACCGCCAGCCCGAGCGAGATCGCCACCAGCTCGATGTGCTCCACGCTGCGCTGGCGCAGGCGCTGCCACATGCCGTGCCGGCCCGGTTCGGCATGCGTGCCGAGGAAGTCGGCGGCGACTGCGGTATCGCTGCGACCGTGCAGTTTCACGGCGGCATTCATGGCGCGCATGGCGGGTTCGTCGATGCGGCCGGCGAGCTTGCGCAGTGCCGTGACGAAGGCGGGCGCGCTCTGTTGCAGCGAGAGGCGATACAGATAGACGGCCTCGTAGCGCGGAAAATAATGGCGGTCGTCAAGCAGGGTGCGCAGGTGGTAGTAGGGGATCTCGGCGTCGGTGCTGTACAGGTCGATGGCGTCTACCGCGCCGCTGGCCACCGCGCGATAGGACAGCACGTGATCCAGCCCGCTGACGCCGGTCTGGGACAGCCCGTAGGCCTGGCGCAAACCGGGCCAACCGTCGCCGCGGTCCATGAATTCGTTGGAGAAGCCGAAGCGCAGGGTCGGGTGCAGGCGCAGGTCGGAGATCCGCGTGATGCCCAGCCGCGCCGCCTCATCGTCGCGCATGCCGATCGCGTAGGTGTTGTCGAAGCCGAGCGAGTCGGTGATGCCGATGCCCAGCGGCTTCAGCTTCGCGCGCAGCGTGGCGATGTCGGCGTTGGCCGGCACGTTCTTCAGCAGCTCCTGGGTCAGCGTGCCGGTGTATTCCGGGTACGCATCGATGTCGCCCTGCTGCAGGGCCTTCCACAGGATGCTGGTGCCGCCCAGTTCGCGCCGGTGCACGGCATCGACGCCGGCGTCGCGTGCGCTCAGTCGCGCGATTTCTCCGAGGATCACCGACTCGGTGAACTGCTTGGAACCGATGCGCACCGGTTGGGCAGACGCCAGCGCGGGCAGCAGGCACAGGCCCAGCATGAAGGCGATGACAGGCATGCGACGCGTCATGACGACTCCGGCAGGCGTCGCTGCGCCTGCACGAACTGGCGGACGAAATCGCTGGCAGGGCGATCACGCAGATCCTCGAAGCGGCCATCCTGCAGCACCGTCCCGTGTCGCAGCAGCACCAGGCGATCGGCGAACCAGGCCGCTTCGGCCAGGTCGTGGGTGACCACGATCACGGTCTTGCCGAGCTGGTCGAAGATGCGCTTCAACTCGTCCTGCAATTCGTGCCGCACGATCGGATCGAGCGCACCCAGCGGTTCATCCAGCAACAGCGCATCGGGATCGGCCATCAGTCCGCGCATCAGGGCCACGCGCTGGCGCTGGCCGCCGGACAGTTCGGCCGGATAGCGGTCGAGCGCATCCGCTGGCAGATGGGTCAGCGCGGCCAGGGCCCTGGCGCGCTCGCGGATGCGGGGCGCATTCCAGCCGAGGTAGCGTGGCAGCAGGGCGAGATTGCCCAGCGTGGTGAGGTGGGGAAACAGGCCGCCGTCCTGGATCACGTAGCCGACGCGTCGGCGCAAGGCGAGCACGTCGGCCGGTTCGAGTATCCGCCCGTCGATCCGCACGCAGCCGCTGTCGGCCTGTTCCAGGCCCAGCAACAGGCGCAGCACGGTCGACTTGCCCGATCCGCTGCTGCCGATCAGGGCGGTGGTGCTGCCGGCGGCAAACTCCAGCTCGACCCGTTCCAGCGCGGACACCTTGCCGTAGCGTTTGCTGGCCTGCTCGACGGTGAAGCGGATGCCGGCGGCTTCAGCGGGCAGCGCGGCGGACATCGGCTCCGGTTCCGGTGAGATCGCGGCGCGGTGCACAGCGGCGCGACTTCACCGCGATGTTCCGGCCGCGATGAACTGTGCGATGAATTCCGCCGCAGGTTGCGGCCTGCCCAGGTGGAAGCCCTGGCCGTAGTCGCAACCCATGTCGGCAAGCTGTGCCTGGGTGGCCGCGTCCTCGATGCCCTCGGCGGTCGTGGCCAGGTCCATGTGATGGGCCATGTTGATGATGGCGCGAACCAGCTTGCCGGTATGCGGCTCGCTGTGCATGGCGGCGACCAGCGACTGGTCGATCTTCAGTTCCGTGGCCGGGAACTGCCGCAGGTAGGCGATCGAGGCGTAGCCCGTGCCGAAATCGTCGATCGCGATGCGGATGCCGTGATCGCGCAGTCGACGCAGCACCTGTACGCTCAGGTCGAGATCGTTGACCAGGGTCGTTTCGGTGATCTCCACGATCACGGAGGTCGCTGGCACGCCCCAGATTTCCAGCGCGCCGATCAGCTGCTCCACCATGCCGGGACGCGACAGCACGCGCGGCGAGAAATTGATCGCGAAGCCCAGGTTCTGGTCACGCGGCAGGTTGGCCACGTGGCGCAGGGTGGTGTTCACGCTCCAGCGGGTGAGCACCGAAATCAGGTCGCTCTGCTCGGAAAACGGCACGAAGTTGGCGGGCGACACCTCGCCGTGGTTGACGCTGCTCCAGCGTGCCAGCGACTCGGCGCCGGCGATGCGGTTTTCCTGCAGGTTCCAGATCGGCTGGAAAAACACCTGCAGGCGGTTGGCGTCCAGCGCCTCGCGCAACTCGTCGTAGAAGATCTCGATCTGGGTGTCGTGCGGCTGGTAGACCACGCACAGCTCGCCGCGTCGCTGCGCCTCGTCCAGCGCCATGCCGGCACGGCGACACAGGCGGTCGGCGCTGGGGCCATGCTCGGGAAACAGCGCAATGCCCATCACCGGCCGCACCAGCCAGGGCGAGGCGGTGCCCGCCAGCGGCTGCTCGAATGCCTGGATCAGGCGGGTGCTGGCCAGCAGGGCGTGGTTGTAGCTGAGCATGGCCGGCAGCAGTACCACGAAGCTGTCGTCGCCAGCGCGGAACACCCGGTCGATCGGACGCAGCGAATGCTGGATCAGCGTCTGCGCCATGTCCTCGGCCTGTTCGCCCTGGGCGTAGCCGAAACGCAGGCTGATCTCGCGCAGGCCGGGTACGCGCAGCACCAGCACGGCGAAGCGCTCGCCGGCGCTGGCCTGGATATGCGCCTCGATCTCGCTGAAGATGTGTTCGCGGTTCAGCATGCGCTGGCAGGTCCGTGGCGGCGTGGGTGGGCAGGGTGGCGGGCCATCATTACAGGAAGAACCGTGTCGCATCGACACCGTAGTCGCCGACCGCCAGGCTGCGCACGATGTCGACGCCGTCCTTGTCGCCCAGCTGCATCAGGTCCACCGGGCGGAAGTCGTCGAGCGGCTGCTTGTTCGGCGCGCTCAGGATCGCCACGCGCGGGCGCAGCCGGCGCACCTGGTTCTGTGCCATCACGATGGCCACCTCGCCGGTGCTCAGCTCGACCAGCGAACCGGTGGGGTAGACCCCCAGGCAGACCTGGAACTGCTCGACCATCTCGGCCTGGTACAGCCGGTTGCGCGCCGCATAGATCTGCTGCAAGGCCTGGTGACGCGAAATGGCGGCGCGGTAGGGGCGGGCGCTCGACATCGCATCGTAGCTGTCGATGATGCCGAGCATGCGCCCGCTGATCGGGATCACGTAGCCGGCCAGGCCTTCGGGATAGCCACTGCCGTCGTGCCGCTCGTGATGCGTGCGCACGATGTCGAGCACGTCCAGGTTGGCGATGCCCGCCTCCTCCAGCACGGTCAGTCCATGCGCGACATGCGAGCGGATGATGTCGACTTCGCTCGGTGCCAGCGAGCCCTGGTATTGCAGTAGTTCCTCGGGCAGGCGGGTCTTGCCGACGTCCATCAGCAGGCCGCCGGCGGCCAGGCTGAAGATGGTCTCCTCGTCGAACCCCATGTGCCGGCCGAACGCGGCGGCCAGCGCGCTGCAGCTGATCGCGTGGCTGTAGGAGTAACTGTCGCTGCGGCGCAGGCCCTCGATCAGGAAGAATGCGTCGGCACTGCGCAGCACGGTGGTCACCAGCGGGCGCACGGCTTGCTCGACGTGTTCCACCGACAGCTCGCGGCCGCTGGCGATGTCCTCGAACAGCCCGTCCACGATCTGCGAGGCATTCTCGAGCGCGGCGCGTGCGCGCGGCGCCTCGTCCTCGACCGCCACCAGGTCGGTGTAGTGCGTGCTGCTGTTGAAACGGTAACGGGACAGGTCGGTGCGGGTGAGCGCCTGCGCTGACTCGCGCTCGATCAACCGGCGGGCGTCGATGTAAACCTCGCGGCACAGGCGCTGCAGCGTCGCGATGTCTTCCAGCCGGGTCAGCGCGACGCCCTGCAACGGGAACGGCGTCCCTTCCCATGGTCGATCCAGCCGGCACACGAACATGCCCAGCTGCAGGTCGGCCACGTCGATGCGGCGCTCTTCGATTTCAAAAGGCACGCGCTTTGCTCCCGCGGGAATGCCGAGGTCAACGCCGGATTCTGGTTGCGTGTCTGTCGCGGCCACCTGGTGGCGCCAGGAGCACGGTCGACAGCCACGAGCGAGCGTAGCAGCAGTCCGGATCGGGACGCCAACCGCTAGGGATGCTCTGATCTATTCAACGCAGGCGTCACCGGTCATGTCTGCCTGCAGCTGGGTGGCGCGCCGGCGAAGGCAGGCTGGCCGCTTGTCGAGACGGTGCACCGTACAGATGTGGGCAGACATAGCCGGCCCCAACCGATTGAAAACAATAATGAGGGGTGATGTCCAGATGGCCCGCATGCGGCAGCGCGCGGCTTGCCAAGGCGGCCAGCCTTGGCCGTGCCCCGCACTACCACCTGCGAACCTTCTGGACATCATGCCGCCTGTGCTGAATAGATCAGGGCATTCCTAGCTGCCGGATCGCGGCACGGTTACCCTGTGCCACCCCTCATGCATGACATCGAGAGCCATGTCGCTGACCCATCGCTTTCCAAGAACCGTCCGCACGATCCACCTCTACCTCGGCGTGTTCACCGCGCCGATGTTGCTGTTTTTCGCGTTGACGGGAGGGCTGCAGGCTTTTGGCCTGCACGAGACCAGTCGTGGCAGCAGCTACGCGCCCCCGGCGTGGCTGGTCAGCATGGCGCAACTGCACAAGAAGCAGACACTGGTGGTTCCGCCCAGGCGACCGCGCCCGCCGACGGCGCAGGCCGGGACTCCGGCGGCGCCAGCCGCGGTCGCATCGAGCAAGGCGCAACGCGGTGAAAACGACAACCGGCTGTTGAAGAATCTGCTGCCCATGAAGATCTTCTTCGCCTTGATCGCGTTGGGCCTGTTCACGTCGGTGCTGAGTGGGCTCTACATGGCCTGGCGCTTCAGCCGCCGGCCCGGCCTGTTTGGCGCGGTGCTGGCCGGAGGGATCATGGTGCCGTTGTTGCTGTTGCTGTTCTGAGCACGAGCTGTCGCGGCCGTGGCATGAACTAGGAACGCCACTTCACCCGCACGGGATTCCCCGTTCCATTCAAAAGGCGGATCGTATTTCATGGGTGCAGGCGCGCAGGCTCGGCCCTGCAAATCCATCACGCCGTCGGGCGATGTGGGATACCTTGTAAGGAGGAGGGACGCATGAGCGCGGCAACGCAACTTCCCGTGATGATCGTCGGCGCCGGACCCACCGGGTTGAGCGCGGCGCTGTTCCTCGCCCGCCGCGGGCTGCCGGTACGCATCATCGATGCGGCGGCGGAGCCGACCACGACCTCGAAGGCCTTGCTGGTCAACCCGCGCACGCTCGACATCCTGCGTGACAGCGGCGTGGCACGACGCATCGTGGGCGAGGGCCATGCGGTGGTCGGCGCCGTCCTGCATCGGGCGGGCCGGCAGGTGGCCTCGATCGATCTGCGCGGCGAGCTTTCGGCGCAGTTGCCGATCGGCCTGGCCCAGGCGGCCACCGAGGCCTTGCTCACCCAGGCGCTGGCGCAGTGCGGTGTGCAGGTGGAGCGCGGCACCAGCCTGCAGACGCTGCACCAGGATGCACAGCAGGTCAGCCTGAATCTGCAGTCGGGGCACGGCAACCGGACGGCGCATGCGTCGCTGGTGTTCGGCGCGGATGGCGCGCACAGCGCCGTGCGGCATGCGCTCGACATCGACTTTCCGGGGCACACGCTGGCCGAACCCTGGCTGTTGTGGGATCTGCATCTGCGCACTTCGCTCGACCCGCGCTGCGCGCATATCGTGCTGGCGCCGGATGGCTTCGTGTTCGTGATGAACCTGCAGGCCGACCTGTGGCGGGTCATCGGCAACGGCGCCGAACCGCTGGCGCAACTGCCCGGTGACAGCGTGGCCGGCCAGGTCGAGTGGCAGTCGCGGTTCCATATCGGCCACCGACTGGCCAGCCGTTTCGGTGCCGGGCGGGTGATGCTTGGCGGCGATGCCGCGCACATCCATTCGCCGCTGGGCGCGCGCGGCATGAACCTGGGCATCGAGGACGCCTGGGTATTCGCCGAGTGCGCTGCGCGTGCCCTCGGCGGAACAGTGGCGCAGCTGCAGGCCTACGCGGACTTGCGCCGGGCGGTGGATGGGCGGGTGGTGCGGAAAGTGGCGACGCTCACCCGGCTGATGGGTGGCCATCCACCCGTGCTGCGCCGGCTGCGCGACACGCTGGTGCCGCAGGCACTGAAACTGGCGCCGCTGCGGGGTCTCATGATCAGGACCCTGGCGGGCCTCGACCATCCGCTGCGGATGCCGAGCTGAGAGGTTGTGACTATTCAACCTCTCAGCCCGGCCACGGATGGCCGGACGCGGATCGAGCACGCATGTGCTTGATTCGCGTGAGCGAGTCCGGGCGTGTACCGGGCTCGCGATAGAAGAAAACCACAGGAAGTGGTTTTCTTCACAAGCTCTGAGTCCGCGCCTGTGGCTATCGAAGGCCGGTGAGCCCATCGCTGTCTCCATCGCGCAACCGGATACGAGCATGCCCAACATCCAGCTGGACCATACGCATCATCGGCCTTCGCACAGCAATTTTTCGCTGTGCTACCTGGCACACGACCTCGATGTGCCGATGAACGTGGGCAGCCTGTTCCGGATCGCCGATGCACTGGGCGTGGAGAAAATCCACCTGACCGGCAGGTCGCCGGTGCCGCCCAACAACAAGCTGAGGAAGACGTCGCGGGCGGCGGAAAAACACGTGCCTTTCAGTCACGCGGCGGACCCGTTGCCGGTCCTGCAGGAGCTGAAGGCGGCCGGCTATCGCATTATCAGCCTGGAGCTCACCAGCGCCAGCATCGACATCCGCCAGCTGGTGGTCCATGCCTCGGACCGGATCTGTCTGGTGCTGGGCTCGGAGAACGCCGGCGTGAGCCAGGCCCTGCTGGATCTCTCCGAGCAGACCGTGCACATCCCGATGCGCGGCCGGCATTCCTCGATGAATGTGGCGACGGCCTGCGCCATCGCCACGTTCGAGATTACCCGGGCGTTCTGCCCCTGATCAGGGTGCGTGGTGCAGGCCCGCGCCTCACAGCTGCATGTAGCTGTAGCCGCGCTGGCCGTACACCACGAAGTCGCTCAATGCCGACAGCGACACCGTGATGTCCGGGCCCAGATCGCTGTCGTGCAGATTCATCTCCGCCATCGCCTGGCCGCAGACCAGCAACTGCACGCCGGCCTGCTTCAACGCATGCAGGATCGGCAGGTTGGGGTTGTCGGTCTTGAACAGCTTGCGGTATTCGGCGTTGCTGGCGGCGGCGTAGGCGGCTTCGCCTTCCAGCACGGCCACGATATGCACGTGCGAAGGCGGCACCCTGGCAAAACCCATCAGGTTCACGGTGCGCGCCAGGCGCTGCAGCGAACCGAGCACCTCGTGATGATCCTTGCTGCCGTGGACCACGTCGACGATCACCTTGTAGTCGGCGTCGGGGTCGGGCTGCGCGGCGGCGTCCGGGCGCGGATGGACCCTGCCGAATCCCTTGATCACCGGATAGACCCAGGTCGTTTCCGGCGCCGAGGAGGCAGCGGCAGGGTGGCCGCCGGAAGTCGCCGCCATGCTCTGCAGCGGCAGCGCCAGCAGGACGGACACGGCGCAGGCGATCGTGCCGGCATGCGGAAATTTCCTGCTCATCGGCATCCCCTCTCATGCCGCCCAGCGCGGCTCGCGGACGATACTCCAGCGCACGGCTCGCTGTCCCGCGTTCGCAGTCGCCAGGCGTCGAACCGGGCGCGCCCGTTACCGCGCCTCCGGTCTCGCATGCTGGCGGCATCGCGCGGTCCGGCATACCATCGGCTGCCCATCGAGCCATCGTGGCGGAGCCTGCGTGCAACCGATCATCTCAGTCCAGCAACTCAGCAAGACCTATGCATCCGGTTTCCAGGCCCTGAAGCCGATCGACCTGCAGATCCGCAAGGGCGAGATCTTCGCCCTGCTGGGACCGAACGGCGCCGGCAAGACCACCCTGATCAGCATCATCTGCGGCATCGTCAACCCGAGTGCCGGCAGCGTCCTGGCGGACGGCCACGACGTGGTGCGCGACTATCGTGCCGCGCGCATGAAGATCGGCCTGGTGCCGCAGGAGCTCACCACCGATTCGTTCGAGACGGTGTGGAATACGGTGAGTTTCAGCCGTGGCCTGTTCGGTCGATCGCCCAACCCGGCGCACATCGAGAAGGTGCTGAAGGACCTCTCGCTGTGGAACAAGAAGGACAGCCGGATCATCACCCTGTCCGGCGGCATGAAGCGCCGGGTGATGATCGCCAAGGCCTTGTCGCACGAGCCGCAGATCCTGTTCCTCGACGAGCCCACCGCCGGCGTCGACGTCGAGCTGCGCCGCGACATGTGGGAGATGGTGCGCGGGCTGCGCGCCAGCGGCGTCACCATCATCCTGACCACGCACTACATCGACGAGGCGGAGCAGATGGCCGACCGGATCGGGGTGATCAACAAGGGCGAGCTGATCCTGGTCGAGGACAAGGCCGAGCTGATGAACAAGCTCGGCCGCAAGCAGTTGACCCTGCAGTTGCAGGATGCGCTGCCAGCCATCCCGGCCGCGCTCGACGGCTATGCGCTGGAACTTTCCGACGATGGCCGGCAACTGGTCTACAGCTTCGACGCGCAGGGCGAGCACACCGGCATCGACGTGTTGCTGCGGCGGCTGGCCGAGGCCGGCATCGACTTCAAGGATCTCAAGACCAGCCAGAGCTCGCTGGAGGACATCTTCGTGGACCTGGTCAGGGAGCGCGCATGAACATCCACGGCATCCGGGCGATCTACGGTTTCGAGATGGCGCGCACCCGGCGCACCCTGCTGCAGAGCATCGTCTCGCCGGTGATTTCCACCTCGCTGTACTTCGTGGTGTTCGGCGCCGCGATCGGTTCGCACATGAACGGCATCGACGGGGTCAGCTACGGCGCCTTCATCGTGCCGGGCCTGGTGATGCTGTCGCTGCTCACGCAGAGCATCTCGAACGCCTCGTTCGGGATCTACTTTCCGAAATTCGTGGGCACCATCTACGAGATCCTGTCCGCGCCGGTGTCGCCGTTCGAGATCGTCGCCGGTTACGTCGGCGCGGCGGCCAGCAAGTCGATCATCCTCGGTGCCATCATCCTGGTCACGGCGCGGCTGTTCGTCACCTTCGGCATCGCGCACCCGTTGTGGATGGTCGTGTTCCTGGTGCTTACCGCGGTGACCTTCAGCCTGTTCGGTTTCATCATCGGCATCTGGGCGGACAACTTCGAGAAGCTGCAACTGGTGCCCTTGCTGATCGTGACCCCGCTGACCTTCCTCGGTGGCAGTTTCTACTCGATCCACATGCTGCCGCCGCTGTGGCAGAAGGTGACGCTGTTCAACCCCGTGGTGTACCTGATCAGCGGCTTTCGCTGGAGCTTCTACGGCGTTTCCGACGTCAGCGTGGGAATCAGCCTGGGCATGACCCTGGTATTCCTCGCCATCTGCCTGGGCCTGGTGTGGTGGATCTTTCGTAGCGGCTACCGGCTGAAAGCCTGAGCGGCGGTCGCCCCTTGTGTTGAGGGCCTGGCTGGCAGTCACTTGGCCGAATCGTGCTGCCGAATGAGGATAGGATGCGCGGTTACGCTGAACGATTCGGGCGCGGGAAAGTCGAAACCGGTATCGACATGCAACAACGGGAAAGCACATGCGCAGGCAGAGATCAACAGGCAGCTGGGTCGTGGCGGTGGTCGTGGTGTTGGCGGTAGTCGCGGCCGGCGTATTCCTGGCACGCAAGGCGATGCATGCGGACCAATCCGCCGGGTCGGCAGCGGTCGCGCCGACTCCGGCCGTGCCGACGAGCGCTGCCGTGCCGATCCGGCATCCGATCGCCGATGCGCAGACGCAACCGGCCGGCGCCTCGACGGCCGCGCTGCCGCCACTGGATCAAAGCGATGACGAGGTGGCGTCGAACCTGCAGCGGCTGGCCGGCAACAGCCCGCTGTCCCTGCTGCTGGTGCGCCCGCAGATCATCGCGCGCATCGTGGCCACCATCGACGCCATGCCCGGCCGCAGCCTCGGCGGCTTCATGCTGCCGGCGCGCACGCCGAAGGGTGCCTTCGTCACCGGCAACGTCGACGGCAACACCGTGATCGGCGCGGGCAATGCCGCGCGCTATGCGCCGTACATGCAGGTCGTCGAGCAGGTCGATCCGCAGGCGCTGGTCGCCTGGTACGTGCACGCCTATCCGCTGTTCCAGCAGGCCTACCGGCAGCTGGGTTACCCGAAGGGTTATTTCAACGACCGCCTGATCGTGGCGATCGACAACCTGCTGGCTGCGCCGGAGCCGGCCGCGCCACCGGCGTTGCGGCTGTCCAACGGCTATTACGTCTACGCCGACCCCGGCCTGGAATCCCTGTCGGCGGGGCAGCGCCTGCTGCTGCGTACGGGGCCGGCCAATGAAGCAGCCATCAAGGCGAAGCTGCGCACCATTCGCAGCCTGCTGGTCGGACAGAACCTGCATCCGGCCGCGGCGGCCACAACCGGCTAGACCTTGTTCGGGTACGGCGAGCCGTCCTTGTGCGCGTAGACGTCGACGGCGCTGTCCCAATACAGGTCGATGTCGGGATAGTGGCAGCAGTCGCGCTCGCTGCGGCTGCCGATTTCCAGATAGACGGCCATCTGCGTGCCGCGATTGATCAGGTGGTGGCCGTCGACGCGGTTCTTCGGGAACGCCGCGCAGTCATTCGCGGCCAGCAGCTGTTCGCCGGTATCGGTGACCAGCACCAGCTCGCCGGACAGCACGTAGACGAATTCATCCTCGTCGGTATGCCAGTGGCGCTGGCTCGACCACGCGCCGGGCGGCAGCCGGGTCAGGTTGACGCCGAAATCGGTGAGGCCACCGGCATCGCCCAGCGCCCGCCTGATGCGCGCGCCGGCCGTCGCCGCGAAAGGTGATGGATAACCCGAGCCCTTGCGTTCGGGAACCTGGGAAACGTCGATCCTGGGCATGCGATTCTCCGCGGGTTGGCACCTCCTTATTGTGCGTCGGTGGCTGCGGCCTGGCGCATGTCCGGCTGATTAACCACCTTTGCAGGCCGGACCGGCTACAGTGGGGCGACGTCGCGAACGCGGTGGAGGTTGGAATCATGAAGCGTGGCTGCTGGCTGCTCGGGATGCTGCTGTGCTGCATGTTGCCGATGCTGGCGGTGTGTGCCGATACCCTGCCTGCCGGCGCGCATGCGGCGCCCCCGGCGATGGTGGCGCGAATCACCCTGGATGGCCCGATCGGGCCCGCTGCCGCGGAGTATTTCGACGATGCCGCGCAGCGCGCGGCGGCCGACGGCGCGGTGGCGATCGTGCTGCAGCTGGACACGCCGGGCGGCCTGTCCGAATCGATGCGTCAGATCATCGCGCGCATGCTGGCCAGCAAGGTGCCGACGCTGGTTTACGTGGCGCCGGGCGGGGCGCGCGCCGCCTCGGCCGGCACCTACATCCTCTACGCCGGACAGATCGCCGCGATGGCGCCGGCCACCCACCTGGGTGCGGCGACGCCGGTATCGCTCGGTGGAAGCACGCCGATGCCCCTGCCGAAGGCGGCAGACAAGTTGCCGGCCTCGGCCGGTTCCAGCGCGCCCGCCAAGCCGGATCAGGCCGATGACGATGCCGAATCGCACAAGGTGCTGAACGACGCGATCGCCTACATCCGCTCGCTGGCGCAGTTGCGCGGGCGCAATGCGACCTGGGCCGAGCAGGCGGTACGCGGCGCGGCCACGCTGACCGCCAGCGAGGCGGCCCAGCAGCACGTGATCGACTTCGTGGCGAACGACGTGGCCGACCTGCTGGCCAAGGCTGACGGACGCAAGGTGCAGGTCGGCGAGCGCAGCGTCACCTTGCAGCTCAAGGGCGCCACGGTACGCGACTATGCGCCGGGTGCGCGCACGCGTTTCCTGGCGATCATCACCAACCCGACGATCGCCTATCTGCTGCTGCTTGGCGGCGTCTTCGGCCTGGCGCTGGAGGCCTTGCATCCGGGCGCGATGTTGCCGGGCATCGTGGGTGCGATCTGCCTGCTGGTGGGCTTGTATGCGCTGCAACTGCTGCCGGTGAATTACGCCGGGCTGGCGCTGATGGCGCTGGGCATCGGCCTGCTGGTGGCCGAAGCGGTCAATCCCACGGTGGGCGCGCTCGGCGTGGGCGGGGTGGTGTCGTTCGTGATCGGCTCGGTGATGCTGATGAAGACGGGCGTGCCCGGCTATGCCGTCAACCTCGGCGTGATCGGCGGCATCGCGGTCGGTTTTGCGGCGTCGCTGGGTGTGATCGTGTGGCTGGTGTTGCACGCGCGCCGGACGCGGCTGTTCATCGGCGACGCGGCGATGCTCGCCGACACCGGCTTGTTGCTTGAGCCCGTCACCGCCGACGGCGAGGGCTGGATGATGCTGCGTGGCGAACGCTGGCGCGTGCGCTGTGCCAGCGCCTTGCCCGCCGGTGCCAGCGTGCGCGTAGTGTCGCGTCAGGGATTGCTGTTGTGGGTCGAGCCGGCGCCAGCCGAAGCGAGCGTTTCATGAAGGCCAGGAGATAACCATGTTCGGATTTGTCGGTGTACTGATCATTCTCGGTGTGCTGCTGCTGTTCGCCGCGATCAAGATCCTGCCGGAGTACCAGCGCGGCGTGGTACTGACCCTGGGCCGCTACACCGGTACCAAGGGGCCCGGGCTGGTGCTGCTGATTCCGGTGGTGCAGAGCATGATCCGGGTCGACCTGCGCGTCACCGTGATGGACGTGCCGCCACAGGACGTGATCTCGCGCGACAACGTCTCGGTGCGCGTGAACGCGGTGGTCTATTTCCGCGTGGTCGATTCGGACAAGTCGGTGCTGGAAGTGGAGAACTTCCTGCAGGCCACCAGCCAGCTGGCGCAGACGCGCCTGCGTTCGGTGCTGGGCCAGCACGAACTGGACGAGATCCTGTCCCAGCGCGACTCGATCAACCACACCTTGCAGGTGACGCTGGACGAAGCCACCGATCCGTGGGGCATCAAGATCATGAACGTCGAGATCAAGGACGTCGACCTCAACGAGACGATGGTGCGCGCGATCGCGCGCCAGGCCGAGGCCGAACGCGAACGCCGGGCCAAGGTGATCCACGCCGAGGGCGAGATGCAGGCCGCCGAGAAACTGCGCGATGCCGCCGCGATGCTGTCGCAGCAGCCGCAGGCGCTGCAGCTGCGCTACCTGCAGACCTTGTCGGACATGTCCAACAACGGCAAGTCCTCGACCATCGTGTTCCCGCTGCCGCTGGATCTGATCAAGCCGCTGATGGAGGCATTTCCGTCGAAGCGGGATTCGGGTACAACGGACTGATCCATCTCGCACGAGCAAGCAACAGCATGAATGCAACAGCTCCGGCCGGCAGTCTGGTCTGCGTCGGCCTTGGCATGACCCTGGGCTCCCACCTCGGGCCGTTGGCGCGCAGCCATATCGAGCAGGCCGACGTGGTGTTTGCCGGAGTTTCCGACGGCATCGTCGAGTTGTGGCTGCGGCGCATGCACAAGGACGTGCGCAGCCTGCAGCCGTACTACCGCGAGGGCAAGTCGCGCATGCAGACCTATCGGCAGATGGTCGAGGCCATCCTCGCCGAGGTGCATGCCGGCCGGAAAGTCTGCGGCGTGTTCTACGGCCATCCCGGCGTGTTCGCCTGGGCGCCGCACAAGGCGATCGAGGTGGCGCGGAGCGAAGGGTTTGCCGCGCACATGGAGCCGGGCATTTCCGCGGAGGACTGCCTGTATGCCGACCTGGGCATCGACCCCGGCCGGTTCGGCTGCCAGCACTACGAGGCCAGCCAGTTGCTGTTCTACCAGCGTCGGATCGACCCCACCGCGTATCTCGTGCTGTGGCAGGTCGGCCTGGTCGGCGACCAGTCGCTGGCGCGTTTCTCCACCGGCCCGGCGTACCGGCAGGTGCTGGTGGAAGTGCTGGTGCGCGACTATCCGCTGGAGCACGAGGTCATCATCTATCGCACGCCGACCCTGCCGATCCAGTCGGCACGGATCGAGCGGCTGGCGCTGGGCGATTTGCCGCAGGCGGATATCGCGATGCAGGATACCGTGGTGATTCCGCCCGCGCGGGCCATGCAGATCGCTCACGAGACCCGCGCGCGGCTGACAGCGCTGGACAAGGCAGCGACTGGCGTGGCTTGAAGCAGGCGCGGCCTTCCCGGGCCCGACGGCACGGGGCTTTCGGAAGAGCAGGGTGGGCGCCACACGCCGCCGGCCCGGCGACAAAAACGAGGAGATGCCGCAATCACCGGTAGGCCGCGATATGCCACAATTCGACATATCCACGGGGGATAGGGGTCTTGGTCGAACGTATCGGGTCAAATCCATTGACCTTCGCAGTGCGTTTTCAAACAACCAATGGTCAAGGGGCAGGCAATGACGGATGTCATCGATTTTCTGGAACAGATGGGGCAGGACGCGCAGTTGCGTCATGCGGCGCAGGATGAAGTGGAACTGGCGTTGAGCGGCGCCGAGATTACCCCGGAGTTGCAGGCGGCCATTCTCGCCAAGGATCAGGCGCAAGTTGAGGCGCTGCTGGGACACGCTCCTGTTTGCGGCTATTTTTTGCCCGGCAAAGAGGAAGAAGAGGAAGGCGACGAGGACGAGGAGACTCCGTCCAGGGAGCCGGATGAAGCCCCCGAGCACAGCGGGCTTCGCACCGCGATCCCGACGGCCTAGTCGATGTTTTCTCCGGGCCGCCGGCGCCGGACATACGTTGCCGGCTGTATCCTGCTTGCGGCTCTGCTGGCGGGCACGGCCGTTGCGGCCGTGCCCGCACCCGATGATTCGGCGCAACTGCTCAGGCAGGCTGACGGCGTCAAGACGTCGAACCATCCCGAGTTCGTCCAACTGTTGAAGCGGCTGGGCGCCGAGGCAGCCACGCTTTCTCCGGGGCAGCGCATGCACTTGCGTTACCTCCAGGCCTGGGCCATCGGTTATCAAGGCGACTACGAAACCGCCACGCCACTGTTGAATGCGGTCATCGCGGAATCCACGGATGCCACGTTGCGGTTTCGTGCGGGTACGACCCTGGTGAACATGCTTGCCATCGGCTCCCATTATGAGGAAGCGTTTGCGCAAGTCAGCCGGTTGCTGGATCAACTGCCGCAGATTACCGACAAGGCCGCCCGCATACAGGGCCTGGGTGTTGCTACGCTCCTGTACAACGAGGCTGGCCAATACGAGCTTGGCCTGACCTATGCGACTCAGATGCTCCAGGAGAACCCGGATGGGGATGGCGGCTGCAAAGCCAGAGCTTTGCAGATTCAATCGCTGTATGAGAGCGGCAAGTTCGCAACATTCGACAGGCAGTACCCTGAGGCCATTGACGCCTGCAGCAAGGCGCTGGAATTCCTCTACGCTAATGGAATTCGTGCCAATGTGGCGAGTTTTGACATTCAACATGGGCAATCGTCTGCGGCGATCAAGCTTTTGCAGAAGCACTACGCCGAAGTCCGACGCATCGGTTACCCGGAACAGATCTCGGAATTTGATGCCGCACTGGCGCAGGCGTACTGGAACGAAGGCAACACTGCGCTGGCGCAACAGTACGCATACGCTGCCGTTGATGATGGCGTCAAGCACGAGTTCACCAAATCGCGGACCAGCGCCTATGCCTTGCTGTATCTGATCAGCAAGAAGCAGGGCGATCCGAACGCCGCGCTGGCATGGCACGAAAAATACATGGCCGCCGACAAGGGCTATCTGAACGATGTCAGTGCGAAGGCGTTGGCATACCAGACGGTCAAGCAGCAGGTGCAGGCGAAAAAGCTGCAGATCGACGCACTGAACAAGCAGAACCAGATCCTCTCGCTGCAACAGGCACTCAGCAAGAAGGCGGTGGAGGCGGGCAGGCTCTGGATCGTGCTGCTGTTGTCGATACTGGCCTTCGTCGGGTTCATCACCTACCGCATCAAGCGTTCGCAGTTGAGCTTCATGAAGCTGGCGCGGCGCGATGGACTTACCGGCATTTTCAATCGGCAGTATTTCGTGGGCGAAGCCGATCGGCAGTTGCAGTACTGCCGCAAATCGGAGCGCGATGCCTGCCTGGTGCTGCTCGATCTGGATCACTTCAAGACGGTGAACGATACGCACGGCCATGCGGTAGGCGATCGGGTATTGAAGCGCGCCGTGGCAGCCTGCCAGGCGTACTTGCGTTCCACTGACGTGTTCGGTCGTCTCGGCGGCGAGGAGTTCGGCATGCTGTTGCCCGAGTGCACGCTGGACCAGGTGCTGGCGCGGGTCGAACAGATGCGTGTGGCCATTGCTACGGTTTCGGCTGGCGAGGACGCTCCAGGCATTCCGATTTCCGCCAGCTTCGGCGTGGCCGCCGCGACCAACTCCGGCTACGACCTGCGCCAGCTGATGATGGACGCGGACGATGCGCTGTATCGCGCCAAGCGCGAGGGTCGCAACCGGGTCAGCCTGTCCGACAGTCGACATGTCCACCTGAGCCTCGTGTGAGCATGCAGAGGCCGGTTTTCCCCTGGTAGCCGGCGTATTTCGCGTGCATCGCCGCCGATCGCATGGACAGCCGGGCGGGCGCGCGCTACAAAGGTGGCTGATTCCGCCGATGGGAGCGCACCAATGCGCGCAATGAGTTCCGTGTTGCTGATGACCCTGGGCCTGGTCGTGACGCCGTTGCATGCGGCAACGGCCGCCCGGCCGGAGGCTTCGCCGGTGACGCTGGCGCCGTCGATCAATGCGGCGGACTTCGCCCGCTTCGACAAGACACTCGCCTCCGATGCGTTCGGCGGGCGCAAGCCCGGCACGATCGGCGCGCAGCGCACGCTCGATTTCCTGGTGGACGAGTTCAAGCGGATGGGCCTGCAGCCGGGCAACCACGGCTCCTGGTTCCAGACCGTGCCGGCCGACAGCACTTTGCTGCTGAACGGCAACGTGAAGCTGGATGTGGCGGCCGGCGGCAGGCACACCAATTTCGCCAACCAGGTCGACATGGTGGTGCAGACCCTGCAGTCGAAGGCGCAGGTCGACCTGAAGCATTCGCCGATCGTCTTCCTCGGCTATGGCGCCGATGCGCCGAACTGGCACTGGAACGACTACCAGGGCGTGGACGTGAAAGGCAAGACCGTGATCGTGCTGGTCAACGATCCGGGTTTTGCCACGGGCGATCCGAAACTGTTCAACGGCCGCGCGATGACCTACTACGGTCGCTGGATGTACAAGTATGCCGAGGCCGCACGACAGGGTGCCGCCGCATGCTTCATCGTGCACACCAGCGACGCGGCGACGGGCTATCCGTTCAGCGTGCTGCAGAACGGCAACCGCGGCCCGCAACTGAGCCTGCCGCCCAGCGTCGATCCGGCGCCGCGCCTGCCGGTGGCCGGCTGGCTTACCCACGCCGCGGCCACGCGCCTGTTCGCTGCGGCCGGCATGGACTTCGACCGGCTCGCCGCCGCGGCGGCGAAGCCGGGCTTCAAGGCCGTGCCGCTGAAGGCGACGGCCTCGATCAGCCTGCAGAACAAGATCGGCCACTTCGAATCGAAGAACGTGCTGGCGATGGTTCCGGGCAGTACCAAGGCCGATGAAGTGGTGGTCTATACCGCGCACTGGGATCACCTGGGCAGCGACCCTTCGCGCAAGGGGCACCAGGTGTTCAGCGGCGCGATCGACAACGGCACCGGCCTGAGCATGCTGCTGGAGATCGCCGATGCCTTCGCGCAGCAGAAAACGCCGCCGGAGCGCAGCGTGCTGTTCTTCATGCCCACGCTGGAGGAATCCGGCCTGCTCGGTTCGCAGTACTACGCGGCGCAACCGGTGTTCCCGCTGAACCGCACCGTGGCCGACATCGCGGTGGACGCGCTGCCGATCATCGGCCGCGCCCACGACATGACCGTGATCGGCAAGGGCCAGTCGCAACTGGAAGACATGCTCGCCGGTGTCCTGAAGAGCCAGGGCCGGGTGATTTCGCCGGAGACGACGCCGGAGAACGGCTTCTACTTCCGCTCCGATCATTTCAACTTCGCCCGTGCCGGGGTGCCGGCGATGCTGGCCAGCTCGGGCCTGGACCTGCTCGATGGCGGCAAGGCGGCGGGCGAGAAAGCGGCCGAAGACTACACCGCGCACCGCTATCACACGCCGAACGACGTGTTCAATCCGGACTGGGATTATTCCGGCATCCTGGAGGACACCCAGGCGCTGTACGAACTGGGCCAGTACCTGGGTCACGCCGGCGTATGGCCGACCTGGTATGCCGACAGCCCGTTCAAGGCCAAGCGCGACGCGATGATGGCGCCGCCGACCAGGAGTCCGTAGCCGCGACTGACGTTGCGGCTACGGAACCGGCAGGCTCTGCCTCAGGGCTTTGCCGGCGTATCCAGCTTGTCGAAATTGACGATCGCGTTGAGCACCAGCGGGTAGCTGCCGATGGTCTCGCCGCGCCACATCGGGTTGCTGGCGAACAGCAGCACGTGGCCCTTGCCGTAACGGGCGTCCACCACGGCGGCGCGTTCGGCCATTTCGTTGCCGTGGTCGAGCAGGCCTGCGATCAGCAGCTTGTCCGCGGCCGCGAAACGCAGGATCACCTGCGGCCGCTGGTCGGCCGGAATCACCCAGGGGTTGTTGCGCGTCTGCTCGTCGTTGAGTGGCGTGGCCTGCCACGGCTTCACGTCGGGTAGCGCCGGCGGCGGGACGGACGACCGGCCCTCGGGCGTATCCGTGTCGTGCGGGCCGCCGCGGCCGGTGGGACGCTGGAAGTCCTGCGCGGTCGGCAACCCGTGGTCGCCGTTGAGCAGGTTGGAAATCTTGAACGACTGTCCCTCGGCGCTGTAGATGGCCAGCTCGTCGCGGCTGTAGCCGGCAGCGATCGGGCTGCGGCGATCGACGAATTGCGTCTGCAGCACGCTGCCGACCACCCTCAGGTTGTCGGTCGGCGTGACCGACACGCCCGGTGCCAGGCCCACGTCGATCGCGAATTTCGCGGTGTCCTCGGCGGTGATCAGCAGGCCGCCGTCGTGCACGAAGCGCTTGAGATTCGCCACGCCGCTCTCGCCCAGGCCGGGACGGACATCATCGGTGCTGTCGATGCGGCCGATGTTCGGCGTGAGCTTGGTGGTTTTCCAGGGCATCGGGTTGCCCCACATCGGCATGCCGTCGACGATGCGCCGCGTATTCGCGCCGCCGACCGGCCCGAACAGGATCACGTCGTACTTCGCCCGCAGGTCGCTGATCTTCGCCACGTCCTGGGTGCTGATGTAGTCGTACTTCACCTGCAACTGGTCCAGCGCCATGCGCCACCAGCCCTCGGTCTGGGTGCTGAGCCAGGTGTGCATCACCGCGATGCGTGGCAGCCTGGCCGGCGCCACGTCGATGGCCGCCAGCCCCGCAGGCACCTTCACCGGCCCGTCGAGCTTGCTCATCGGTGCCTTCAGGATGCTGTTGTCGATGACCCGCGCCACCTCCACGTCGAACAAGTCGCCCATCGACCAGGCGGTGTCGTCGTAGGGATGCTTCTGCGGATCCTTCGGCGACCAGTACTGACGGTCGAGCAAGGTGTCGGCGATGCGCGAGTACGGTTGATCCATGCGCACGATGTAGCTGCCGGCAGGGAAGCTGCGCGAGGTGGCCTGCTTCGAATTGCCGTCGTCGGACTTCACCGGTGGCAGCGTCACCGTGATCGGTGCGGTGCTGCGGCTGACTTCGACATGCTGGCGCTGCATGATGCGCAGCAATTGCGCCTGCGAGCCACTGCGCGGGTCGTTGGCGGGGAACACGTACGCCGCCGGGCCGGCGTTCTGCGGCTTCTCGATCGAGCGCTTGCTCTTCAGATAGAAGTTCTTCAGGAACAGCTGGCCGTTGCCGGAGAAATAATTCAAGGCGGTGAGCAGGCCGGTCTGTTGGTAGTTGTTGTTGTCGCGCTGCGACCAGGTCACCACCGGCAATGGCGGGTTCGGCTTGTACCAGGTGCGCTGATATTCGTCGGGAGCGAGGATGCGCTTGACGGTGTCGGCGCCGTCGTTGCCGAAGGTCTCGTAGAGGCGGCTGATGCCGTTGTGCATCGCCGCGATGAACATCAGGTAGCCGGGGCTCCAGGTGTCGAAATCGCCGTGGGTGAATACACCGGGCATGCCCAGCTTGGTCAGCTGCTGCACGTTGTCCCAGCCCAGTTGCTGCCATTCGCCGGTGAGGATCGGGTCGATCCACGCGTTGTACGGGCCATCGCCGACAGTGTTGTCGTACAGGAACGGCACCGACTCGTGCAGGTCGTGCAACACCTGCGCATGCCAGCCGACGAAGGTGTCGGCCACGTTGCGGGTGAGGTTCAGTGTCATCGCCATCGCGTCGCGGTTGTTGTCGTGCGCGACGTAATGGCCCCAGTACAGCAGCCGCGGGTAATTCTCGCCCGGGTGCGCCAGGTGCCAGTTGTAGCGGTCGACCTGGCGATCGCGGCCGTCCACCTCGACGATCGGCGTGATCAGGGTGATCACGTGCGAACGGATGTGCCTGATGTAGGGCGCGTTGTCCACCGCCAGGCGGTAGGCCAGCTCCATCAGCGCGGTGGGCGCGCCGGTTTCGGTGGAGTGGATGGTGCCGGTGATGTAGTAGACCGGGGTCGATTTCGCGATCAGCTGGTCGGCGGTGGCGTCGTCCATGCCGATCGTGCGCGGGTCACCGAGCTGCGCCAGCCGCGCCTTGTTCGCATCGAGGTCGGCCAGCAGGTTCTCGTCCGCCACCGCCACCGCGATCATCTCGCGGCCTTCCTCGGTCTTGCCGATCGAGAACACTTTCACCCGCGGACTGGCTGCGGCCAGCGCGCGGAAGTAGCGATAGACGTCGGCCGAGTAGGGCAGGTAGTTCGGCGCCCCGGCGATGTGGCCGAGCACCTTTTCCGGCGTGGGTACGCTGCTGGAGGCCGGCAGGTAGTCGGTGAGCGGCGAATTGAACGACGGGTCGGTGGTGTCCTTCAGGATCTGCGCCGTGTACGCCTGGTCGACCGGCTGCGCCGGATCGCGCGCGTAGGTGATCGAGCCATCGGGATCGGTGGCGGCGACGGCGCAGAAGCTGAGCAGCGCCAGCATGGCGGTAAGCGGAATTCGACGACAGGCAGGCATGGCCATGGTTCCCCCGGGTGACGTGGCAATGGATCGCCGCACTGTGCCAGAACGGCGACGTTCATGCGTAGGCCATCAGTCGGGGTAGTTGCCGATCGTCGGGTGTCGCCGACCGTCAGTGCGCTGCTGCGCTGGCGGCGGCAGACGTGCCCGGGCCGATGTTGGCGCCCAGGAATTGCACGATCTGGTCGTACAGCGCGGCGACATCCTTTTCGTCGTAAAAGCCATGCATTTCGCCTGGCTTGTCGATCCAGGCGTGGGCGATGTGTCGCTTGAGCAGCGCGTCGTGCAGATGCCTGCCCTGGATCGGCGGCACGCGTTCGTCCTGGCCGCCGACGACCAGCATCACCTTCGCCCTGAGTCGATCGAGCTGGTTGATTGGCGAGCGCTGTGCCAGCGCCTGCATGTCCGTACTCAGGACGCGCTTCAGATAGCCTTCGCCATAGGTGGATTGCGGAATGTCGCCGCGCCGGTACATCAGCGGCAGATCGTAGATACCCACGTAGCCGATCGCGCACTGGTACAGATCGGGTTCCTTCACCGCGCCTTCCAACGCCGCGTAACCGCCATAGCTCGCGCCGAAGATACAGATGCGCCGAGGGTCGGCGATGCCCTGGGCGATCGCCCAGCGGGTGGCATCGCTGACATCGTCCTGCATCTTGCCGCCCCATTCCCGCCAACCCGCCGTTTCAAACTCGTAGCCGTAGCCACCAGAGCCGCGGTAATTCACCTGCAACACGGCGTAGCCGCGCGTCGCCAACGCCTGTACATAGGCGTCGTAATCCCAGTCGTCGCGTACACCATAGGGGCCGCCATGGACATACACCACCATCGGCAGGTGCGTGGCCTCCTCCTCACCCGGTGGATAGCTGACATAACCCTGCAGTGGCAGGCCGTCGCGCGCCTTGAAATCGAACGCCTGCTTGGCGGCCATTTGCTGCGGGTCGATCCACGAGGCCACCGCCAGCAAGGAGGTGAGTTTGCGGGTATCGCGCTCGTACAGGTAGAACGTGCCCGGATCCATGTCCGCATCCACGCGCACGATACTCAGCCGGCCATCACTGCTGCCGGAGACGAAACGGACATCCTCGCCGGGGAACTGCTTCATCAATCCGATAAGGATGTTCGCGTAGTCCGAGTCGCCGTCGAACAGCGCCACCCCCGGGCGGCCATCCTCGTAGCGCACGCCGGCAATCTCGTCCCTGGCCATGCCCTGCAGCAGCCCGCTGGCCTCGACCCGGGGATTGCTCCACACCGTATCCCACTGCTTCGTGGTCGGGCTCCAGCTGCAGATGCCGAATCCGCCATCCTTGGGGGTACAGGTGAAATAGACCAGGCTGTCGGTCCGGTTGAAGGCCAGCGGAATGGACCGCGTCGGCTCGACATCCGGCATCTCCTGCCAGCCTTCGCCGTCGACCGGGTGCAGGTAGACCTTGATGTCGCCGGCATCCTCCTCGCCGTAGGCGAAGCGGATGTGTCCCTGGTGATCGGCAACGAACGACATGCCACGGCCCGGCGCGGCGATGATCGGTTTCAGGTTGCCGTTCTGCAGGTCGATCCGCTCTGCCTGGGACAGGTCGCGCTGGCTGCCCGCCGCATCCCATGAGCTGATCGACACCAGCGCATGGCGGGGATCGCCCGGGATCGAGGCGATGAATCGTGCCGTGCCACGGGCGCTGACCGCGTGCGGGATGAGGGTGCCCGTGGTCATGCCCCCCCTTGCGGTATCCGTAGAGCATTTCCGGATCGCCACCATCGGCGCTCACGGCAAACAATTCACCGGTCGACAGCGGCTGGTCGATACCGCCGACATGGGTGCCAACCGTGTAGACGACCCGGCCCGGCGACGCCCACCAGAAGTCGGTGACGTCGTCGCCTTCGCGCGGATGAAGTACCCGCCCCTGCTTGTCCGACAGGCGGAGCAACGCGAGCACATGCTGATCCTTGACCACGCTCAATGCGGCCAGATACTTCCCGTCCGGCGAGATCTTCACGTCGGTGTACTCGAAGTGCCTGGCCAGATCCGCGAAGGACACCGGTGCGGCTTGAACCATGCTTGCGAAAAACAGCAGCAATGCCATGATGCCTTGTTGCGATTTCATCCCCGGATTCTCCTTTGGGTGCTCGCGCCATGCATGGTTGCGCCGTCGCCCGGGCGCAATCGCGGGGTAGCAATCGTTCAGTGCGTGGCGGCTGTGGTTGCCGGGGTAGCGCCGGGGCCGATGTTTGCCGAGAGGAACTGGATCAGCTGGGTATAGAGCTCGACATTGTCGGCCTCTCCCAGGAACCCGTGGCCTTCCCTGGGTTTGAACAGCCACACCGGGTCCATCTGGTGTTTGCGCAGCGCCTTGCGCAGTTCCAGTGACTGTACCGGCGGTGCTCGCGTATCCGCACCACCCACGACCAGCATCACCCTGGCCTTCAATGAGTCGAGTTGATTGACCGGCGAGCGTTTGGCCAGCAGGTTCATGTCGGTTCCCAGCACTTCCTTGAGGTAGTTCCTGCCGGTCTTGGACTGGGGAATGTCCCCGCGTTTGAACATCAACTGCAGGTTGTAGATGCCGGCGTAGCCGATCGCGCATTGGTACAGGTCAGGCTCCTTCACGGCGCCTTCCAAAGCGGCGTAGCCGCCATAGCTCGCACCGAAAATGCAGATGCGCCCGGGGTTGGCCAGGCCCTGCGCGATCGCCCAGCGGGTGGCGTCGGTGACGTCGTCCTGCATCTTGCCGCCCCATTCGAGCCAGCCGGCATGCTCGAAAGCGCGGCCGCGGCCACCCGAACCGCGAAAGTTCACCTGCAACACCAGGTAGCCACGGGTAGCCAGTGCCTGCACATCGGGCTCGTAGCCCCAATCGTCGCGTATTCCGTATGGGCCACCGTGCACCATGACCACCATTGGCAGGTTTTTGCCGCCGCCCTGGTCAGGTGGAAAGCTTAGGTAACCCTTCAGCTTGAGACCATCGCGTGCAGCGAACTCGAATGGCTGTTTGCGCGCCATCTTGGCGGGGTCGATCCATGCCGCGCGCGAAAGCAACAAGGTCAGCTTGTGCGCGCTGTGGTCGAACAGGTAGAAGGTGCCCGGGTCGGCGTCGGCCTCGACCAGCACCACGCTGAGGCGTCCATCGCGGCTGCCGGAGACGAAACGCACGATCTCGCCGGGGAACTGCTTCATCAGCATCAGCAAGGCCTTTGCATCCGCCGACTGGTTGTCGAGCAGGGCTACTGCGGGCCGGCCATCGGTGAAGCTGATGCCGATGAGGCTGTCCCTGGCCATACCGCGCAGCATGCCATCGGCCTCGACCCGGGCGTTGCTCCAGATCGGTGTCAATCGGTGCGTTGCCGCGTCCCAGGTGCAAATGGCCGAGACTCCCGCAGGTTGGGGGCAGTCGAAGTACGCGACGCGGTCGTCGGCATCGAAGGCCAGCGGAACCGCGCGTTGCGCGCTGATCTGTGGCAGAAACTGCCAGCTCTTGCCATCGTCCTGCAGCATGTACACCCGCATCCGCTCGTCAGCGTCCTCGGCATAGGCGAAGCGGATCCGGCCCTGATGATCGGCAACAAATTCCGCGTCCTCGATCGGCGCGGCGGTCAGCGCGATCTTCTTGCCGGTGTGCACATCCATCCGGTACGCGACCGGCAGCAGATTGTGCGGGTACTGCTTTTCCCACGGGGTAATTCCGACCAGCACATGGTCTGGGTCATGCGCGATGCCGCCAATCACCTCGGCCCAGCCACGCTCGGGTGCGGCCGTATTGGCCATACGGTATCCGTAGAGCATCTTCGGATTCCCGCCATCCGCATCAACCGCATAGATCTCGCCGAGGCTGTACGGCTCGTCGAACTGGCTGTCGCGGATACCCACCGTGTACAGCACGCGACCGGATGAGGCCCACCAGTAGTTGACGACATCGTCGCCGTCGCGCGGGCGCACCGTGCTTTCCATCTTGTCGGACAGGCGGATCAAGGCCAGCACCGTTTGTCCCTTCACCACATTGGTGGTGGCCAGGTAGGCGCCGTCGGGGGAAATCTTTACCGTGCCGTGCTCGACGTGTTTTGCCAGATCGGCGAATGACACGGGCTGCGCGCACAGCGCGGCAGGGATCAGCAACAGGGCCAGTGCGGCGATCCAGTGTCGCAAGTGCATCGTTTGAATCTCCATGTGGCGGAACCATTCCCGGAGTCACGGCGTGCTCGCAAGTCCGCGACGGGAGGTCCGTCCATGGATGCCCAGGCGCTGCTCCGGGCACTGCGCCAGCCGTTATCTGCGTCGCGCGCTGAAACTCAATGCGCAGCGGCACCTGCCGCTGCCGCCTTGCCCGTCATCCCCGGTCCGATACTCGCACCGATGAACTGCAGCATGCGGGTATACAGCTCGGTGACGTTCGCCTCGTTGTAGAAGCCGTGCATCTCGTCCGGCTTGAGCATCCACTCGTGGGCGATGTGCCGGTCGAGCAGGGCCTGGTGCAGGTGCAGGCCCTGGATCTCCGGCACGCGGTAGTCCTTGCCGCCGACCACCAGCATCACCTTGGCCTTGAGTGAATCGAGCTGGTTGATCGGCGAATGACTGGCGAGTACCGCCATGTCGTTGCCGAGTGCCCGCTTGAGGAAGTCTTCGCCCCAGCTGGAATCATGCGTGTCGCCACGATGGAACATCAGCGGGAGGTCGTAGATGCCCACGTAGCCGATCGTGCACTGGTACAGATCCGGTTCCTTCATCGCGCCCTCCAATGCCGCATAGCCGCCGTAGCTGACGCCGTAGATGCAGATGCGCTTGGGATCGGCGATGCCCTGCGCGATCGCCCAGCGGGTGCCGTCGGTGACGTCGTCCTGCATCGTGCCGCCCCACTGGCGCCAGCCGGCTTTCACGAAGTCGTAGCCATAGCCGCCGGAACCGCGGAAGTTGACCTGCAGCACCGCGTAGCCGCGTGTCGCCAGGGCCTGCACGTCGGGGTCATAGTCCCAGCGGTCGCGGATGCCGTAAGGGCCACCGTGCACCACCACCACCATCGGCAGTTGCTTCGCGCTTTCCTCACCGGGCGGGTAGGTGACATAGCCCTGCAGTTTCAGGCCGTCGCGCGCGGCGAACTCGATCGGTTGCTTGCGTGCCATCTGCGACGGGTCGATCCACGGCATCCGCGGCAGCAGCATGGTCAGCTTGTGCGCCTTGGGATCGAACAGATAGAACGCGCCGGGATCGGCGTCGGCCTGGACCAGCACCAGGCTCAGGCCGCCGTCGGTGGTGCCGGAGGTGAAGCTGACCTGCTCGCCGGGGAACTGCTTCATCAGCATGATCAGCGCCTGCGCATCGGCCGATTGCGAGTCGAACACCGACAGGCCCGGGCGCCCGTCCGTGAAGCTCACGCCGATGATGCTGTCCCTGGCCAGGCCCTGCGCCAAGTCGTCCTCCTCCACCCTCTGGTTACTCCACACGGTAGCCAGCTTGCGCGTCGCCACATCCCAGCTGCACACGCCGAAGCCGGCGGCTCCGGCAGGGCATTCGAAATACACGGTGCGGTCGTCGCTGCTGAACGCCAGCGGCGTGGAGCGGTTGTTGCTGAACTCCGGCAGCAGGGTCCAGCCGTCGCCCTTGAGCGGATGCTCGTAGACCTTCCAGCTGCCGTCGTTGGCCTCGCCGTAGGCGAAACGGATCCGGCCCTGGTGATCGGCCAGAAACTCCGCGCCGCGCATTGGCGCAGTCAGCATCTTGATCTTGTCGCCGCTGCGCACGTCCATCCGGTACGCGACCGGCAGGTTGAGCTCATAGCCGGTGGTATCCCACAGGCTGACCGAGACCAGGATGTGCTGCGGGTCGTCGGGGATCGCGGCGATCAGGCTCGCCGTGCCCCGTTCGGTGGTGGCGTGCGGGATCAGCGAGCCGGAGTCGGCGTTCACGGCGGTCTTGCGGTAGCCGTACAGCATGTTGGCGCCGCTGCCGTCGCCGTTGACCGCAAACAGCTCGCCCGTGCTCAGCGGTGCGTCATAGCCGCCTATTCGATGCCCGACCGAATACACCAGCCGTTCCGGCCCCACCCAGTCGAAGCGGACCACATCATCGCCTTCGCGCAGGCGCAAGATGATCGGCTTCCTGGTTGCCAAGTCGACCAAGGCCAGCACCGTCTGTCCGCCCTGGAGCAACGCGGTCGCGGCGACGTACTTCCCGTCGGGGGAGATCCTCACCTCGCGGTATTCAGGATGCTTCGCCAGGTCGGCGAAGGACACCGGCTGCGCCTGCAGCACGGACACAAACAGCAACAGCAAAGCCGCCACGATCCAGCGTCGCCTATCCATCATCGAGTTCCCCTGTGGTCACGGCGCGGCCGCACCTCATGCGTGGCCGCGTACGGATTCCAGTTTATAGCAGCGACATGGTGCTCGTGGCGAGCGGACAACCGTCATGACCGACCGTGCCTGCCGTCGGTAAAGTCATCGGAATTTTCGGCGGAGATCGACACATCGGCGGTCGCGATGTGCCGGGTTGCGTGGCCACGCCGTTCTTCGAGACGCCGCTGCGTCGTGCCGTGGAAACGCGGCCGAATCTGCCGGCCTTTGTCGATCGCGCGATGCGGCGCTACTACCCGGAGCATGCCTGGAACCCGGCCTGAGTCGTCATGGCGAGGGCGCGCGCTCAGGCCAGTCCTTTCTCGGCCATCCGCATCACCGCGTCGAACGCGCGGTCGCCGAGCATCCAGCGCAGGAACAGGATGGTGCGCGCGCCACCGCCGGTGGCGTAGCGGGTGCGCGGTCGGCGTGCGCGCAAAGCACGCGCGATGGTGCGGGCGACCACGTCGGGCGCCGAGACCATCTTCGAGGTGTCGCTGGCGGCCAGCATGCGTGCGTGTGCAGCGGCCTGTTCGGCGTACGCGGTGTGGCCGGAATGCTGCAGCAGGCTGTCCCTCGCAATGCCGCTCCATTCGGTGCGGATCGCGCCCGGTTCGATCACCACCACATCGATGCCGAATGGTGCCAGCTCCATCCGCAGGCAGTCGCTCAGGCCTTCCACGGCGAACTTGGTGGCGTGGTACCAGCTGCCCAGCGGCTCGTGCATCTTGCCGCCGATCGAGGTGATGTTGACGATGGTGCCGCTGCCCTGGGCACGCATCATCGGCGTGGCCAGCTGGATCAGCCGGGCCAGCCCGAACAGGTTGACCTCGAACTGCCGCCGTCCTTCGGCGAGCGGTACATCCTCCAGCGCGCCATACGAGCCGTAGCCGGCGTTGTTGACCAGCATATCGAGGCGTCCTTCGGCGCGGCGGATGCCTTCCACGGCGGCGACGATCGAGGCGTCGTCGGTCAGGTCCAGTGCCAGCAGGCGCGCGCCTGCCGTGGCCAGCGTCTGCATCCGCTCAAGTCGTCGCGCGGCAGCGTAGACCACGTAGCCGTCGGTCAGCAGTCGTCGGGCGGTTGCCTCGCCGATGCCGGAGGAGGCGCCGGTGATTAATGCAATCCGGGTGGTCATGATGGGTGCCTTGGTGAGGTCGGTGGAGTACAGTCTAAACCAGGGTGTAAACACCACAGTCAAGAGGCGCGTCATGTTGATTGCCGAATTCTGTCTTCGGGCCGGGCTGACCCGCGATGCCGTGCGCCTCTACGTGAAGCTGGGCCTGATCGAGCCGGAGGTGGGTGCCGGCGCCAGCAACCGCTACCAGCGGTTTGCCGCCGCCGACGTGGAGCGCGCGGCGCTGATCCGCACCGCACAGCAACTGGGCTTCACGCTCAAGCAGATCGTCGAGCTCAATCGCGAATACGCGGCTGGCGCGATGGACACCGCGCGCAAGCTGATCGTGATGCGAGGCCAGCTGGAGGCCATCGAGGAAAAGGCCGGGCGTATCCGCATGATGAAGAAGTACCTGCGCGCCAAGATCGCCTGGCTCGAAGGCGGCGAGTGCGGCGCCGAGCCGGCGTTCGCTGGCACCGGCGTCGGTGGCCATTGCGCGCCGGTCGGTGTGGCGGCGAAGAGGGCCAAGGTACGGTGACAATCGATCTCGCGGGTTGCAGGGGCGAGCGGTGGATCATTCGCCGGCTGTGATTTTTTCCGCCATCCGGCGAATCATGGATGGAACCACAGGGAAACAGGCCGGATGAGCGCCAGGCAGGACCAGCAACGTTTCGAAGCACTGCTGCACGAGCATCGCCGCATCGTGTTCAAGGTGGCGGGGCTGTACAGCCGCACCACGGCCGATCACGAGGATCTGGTGCAGGAGATCAGCGTGCAGCTGTGGCGCTCGTTCGCGCGCTATGACGAGCGACAGGCGAAGTTTTCCACCTGGCTGTACCGGATCGCGCTGAACGTGGCGATCTCGCAGGCGCGACGGCAGCGCGGGTCGGCGGCGGAACACTGCGAACCCTTGCAGTTGCATCACCTGGAAACCGTGGGCGGTGGTGAGGCGATCATCGAGCCGGACGAGCGGTTGACCGAGCTGTACACCTTCATCGGCGAACTCGATCCGCTCAATCGCGCGTTGATCCTGCTGTACCTGGAAGACCGCAATTATACGGAGATGGCCGCGATCCTCGGCATCAGCGAAACCAATGTGGCGACCAAGATCAGTCGCATCAAACAGAAGCTGCGCGGCCAGATGACCGCGACGACAAGCAAGAGGGCATGACGATGGAACTCGATGAGATGAAGCTGGCGTGGGCGCGCATGGAGCGGCGTCAGGACGCGATGGACGTGCGGTTGCGAAGGGATTTTCATGATCGAAAGCTGGACAAGGCCCGCAGTTCGATGCGCTCGAGTCTGCTGATGCAGATGATCGAGATCGCGGCCTGGGTACTCTTCGTGGTGTGGGTGGCGTCGTTCTGGGTCCAGCATCGACATACCACGCACTTGCTGGTGATCGGCTTGCTCTTGCACGGTTATGGCATCGCGGCAATCTGGTCGGCGGCGACGCAGTTGTTCCTGCTCAGCCGCATCCATCTGTTCGACGCGCCGGTGCTGGTGCTGCAGCAACGACTGGCCCAACTGCGCCGCTTCCGTTTCTGCAGTCAATTGCTGCTGGGCCTGCCATGGTGGTTCCTGTGGTTGCCGGTGACCACGGTCGGCATGGTCTGGCTGTGGGGCGTGGATCTCTATACGGTTGCGGCGCCCGGCTGGTACTGGGCGACGATGGGCGTGGGCGTGATCGGCATGGGGGCGTGTCTCTGGCTGGCCCGTCGCCTGGCCGGGCGGTCGATCAAGTCGCCGACCTTGCGGCGGCTCGTCGATGACATGAGTGGTCGCAGCCTGTTGCGTGCCTCGCAACAGTTGGATGCGCTCGCCGGCTTCGAGCGCGAGTAGTGTCGTCTGCGCATCGGTAGGAGCGCACCCTGTGCGCGAATGCTTCTCCGCGAGATTCGCGATTCGGGATGACCAGACGTTCGTCTGTTGAAAGCCGGGATTCGCAAGAGCTATCGCGCACAGGGTGTGCTCCAACGAGGCGCTCCTGGTCAATGGAAAATCCGTGGGTCAGCGCGCCCGCGGCTTCAGCCGCACGTAGACCTGCTTGCGCACCACCGCGATGACCTTGCCGCTGGTGGTGGTCACCGCGGTCTCGAACCAACGCAGCACCTTGTCGCCGCCTGCGGCCGCGGCCCGGAGTTCATCGACCACCGCCGGTTCCAGCTTGAAGTGGGCGTAGACGTCCTCGTAGCCGGGTGCCACGAAGTCGATTGCGCCCGCCTTGTCCCATACGTAGTAGTCGTTGCCCAGCTGGTGCATCACCAGCAGCATCCAGAACGGATCGACCATCGCGAACAGGTTGCCGCCGAACTGGCTCTTCACGTAGTTGCGATTCCACGGCCGCAACCGCAGCACCACCTTCGCCTCGCTGTAGTCGTCGCTGAGCGACTGCACGCGGATCGCATTGATCAGGAAAGGTGGCCACAGATTGAGCAGGTGGCGAAAGGTGCTGGCACGCATTCGGGAAGTGTCCGGGCAACAGGAATTCAGCCCAGTTTAACTGAACATACGCGTGAGTACGGGTTTGCCGGGCAGCGGTCTGAAAAAGCGAAGCGTCATGCTCTTTCGAATTTCGAATCGCCAATCCCGAATCCCGGCTTCAGAACAACATCGACGCCATCCGCCGCCGGTATCGCCCGACCAGCTCGGCATCATCCAGCGTGGCGAAGGCCGCGAGCAGGCGCTTCTTTGCCTGGCCGTCGTTCCAGTCGCGGGCCTTCTGCAGGATGACGAGGAACTGCTCGAGGCCGGCTTCGGGATGGCCCTCCAGCAGCAGGCGCACGCCCAGCTGGTCGCGCGCCTGCCAGTCCTCGGGATTGGCCTGGATGCGTTGCTCCAGTTCGGCCGCCGCGGGGGCCTGCTGCACGGCGTGGGCGAGTTCCAGTTCGCTGCGCAGGCGCTGGGCCTGCGCGTCGGTGGCGAGGTTGGCGGGCAGGGCGTCCAGCTCGGCCTGGGCGGCGCCGACCTGGCCGGCGCGCATCAGGGCCAGTGCCAGTTCCAGCTTGAGCTCGGCCTTTGCCGGTTCGGTGGCGATCGCCTGCTGCAGGCGGTTGATCGCCGCCTCGGGTGTCTCCGCTGCGGGGTCAACACTGTCGGCTTCCGCCGGTTCACCCTCCAGCGGCTGCACGTGGCGGCCGAGGAACTCGCGCAACTGGCCTTCCGGTAGCGCGCCGGTGAAGCCGTCGAGCACCTGGCCGTCCTTGACCAGCATGACCGTCGGGATGCTCTTGATGCCGAACATCGCCGCCAGTTCCTGCTCGGCATCCACATCGACCCTGCCCAGCCGGAACGCGCCGTTGTATTCGGCAGCCAGCTTTTCCAGGGTCGGCCCGAGGGACTTGCACGGCTCGCACCAGGTTGCCCAGAAGTCCACCAGGATGGGTGTGTCCATCGACGCCTGCAGCACCTGCGATTCGAAGGTTTGCTGGTCGATGTCGAAAACATGGGCAGTGGCGGCAGCGGTCACGGAAGGCTCCGGCAGGGATGGGTTACGCGGTTTCAGATCAGGGCGACGTTCAGCATATCAAGCATGCCGGGTCGAACCGACCAGCGCGTTCACGAAGGATTTGCGAGAATCCGCCGATCGACCCAGCGGAACAGGTTACCCAGGGTATGCGCATGCGTCCGTCCGAAGCGCTGCTGATCTGCGAGCACTGCGACACCGTGTATCGGCGGCGGGCGCTCGCGCGCGGCGAGGTGGCACGCTGCGCGCGTTGCGGCTTCGAGCTGGATCGGCATCGCGCACTGGGGGTGAACGCGCTGCTGGCGCTGATCCTGACGGCGCTGATCGTGTTCGTGCAGGCGAACATGTGGCCGATCGTCACGCTGGGCCTGAATGGCCAGTACAGCGCTACCACGCTGTGGGGCATGATCATCACGATGTGGCAACAGGACGCCCAGGTGGTGGCGGTCCTGGCGGCGGCCACGCTGTTCTTTTTCCCGCTCGCCAAGATGCTTGTGCTGGGCTGGCTCCTGTGGTTCGGTCGGTTGGGCCGGCGCGCGCCGGGTTTCGCGCCGCTGATGGTGGGGTTGCATTATCTCGGGCCGTGGACGATGAGCGAGGTGTTCGTGCTCGGCGCGCTGGTGGCGATCGTCAAGGCGCACAATTATTTCGACGTGGTGGCCGATCCGGGCATCTACGCCTATGCCGCGCTGACCCTGTTGATCACCATCTTCGCCGGAGTGGATCTGCGCCAGTTGTGGCATCAGACGCCGGAGCGGTCGCCATGAGCGGGTTGCCACGCGCCACCGAGCTGGGCTTGATCGGCTGCCATGTCTGCGGCCTGGTCTGTCGCAGCGTGCCGGGCGACGAGCGGCTCGACGGTGATGGCGTGCATGACGCGATGGCGTGTCCGCGCTGTGGCAGCACCCTGCATCGGCGCAAGCCGAACAGTTACACGCGCACGTGGGCGCTGCTGATTGCCGCGTTCCTCCTGTACATTCCGGCGAACGTGCTGCCGATCATGCGCACCGCCAGCTTGAACGATATCGACGACAACACCATCATCAGCGGCGTGGTCGAGCTTTGGGTGAAGGGCTCGCCGGATCTGGCGGTGATCGTGTTTGCCGCCAGCATCGTGGTGCCGATGCTGAAGTTCCTCTCGCTGAGCATGCTGCTGCTGAGCAGTGGGCGCGGCAGCGACTGGGCCCGGCCGCAGCGTGCGAAACTGTACCGGTTGGTGGAGTTCATCGGCTATTGGTCGATGCTGGACGTGTTCGTGGTGGCGTTGTTGACGGCGCTGGTGCGCTTCAGCGTATTGAGCCGGGTCGAACCGCTGCCCGGCGTGATTTTTTTCGGGCTGACCGTGGTGCTGACGATGCTCGCCTCGATGAGTTTCGATCCGCGACTGATCTGGGATGGCAGGAACACCGATGACTGAAGACAGCCAGAGCGAACACGGCCTCCCGTCGCCCGAGGAATTGCCGCAGCCGGTGGTGAAGCGGCGGCGCTTCAGCGCCTCGCTGATCTGGCTGATCCCGGCGCTGGCCGCCCTGGTCGGGATCTCGCTGGTGGTCAACAGCTGGCTGCAGGCCGGTCCGCAGATCACCATCAGCTTCCAGAGCGCCGAAGGGCTGGATGCCGGCAAGACGCCGGTGAAGTACAAGAACGTGGTGATCGGCAAGGTCAAGAAGATCCGTCTGAGCGAAGACCGCAGCCACGTACTGGTATCGGTGGCGCTGGAGAAGAGTGCCAGCAGCTTCGCGACCAAGGGGACCCGCTACTGGGTGGTGCGCCCGCGCATCGGCCTGGGTGGCGTGTCCGGCATCGACACCTTGTTTTCCGGCGCCTTCATCGGCGCCGACGTGGGCGAATCGAACGAGCCGGAGGACGATTTCCAGGCGTTGGAAATACCTCCCGCGGTCAAGCATGACGCACCCGGGCGCAGCTTCGTCCTGCACACCGACGACCTCGGTTCGCTGGACGTCGGTTCGCCGGTGTACTTCCGGCGCATCCAGGTCGGCCGCGTGGCGTCCTATGCGCTGGACAGGAACGGCAAGGGCGTATCGCTGCATATCTTCATCGACGGGCCGAACGACCAGTATGTGACCCAGTCCAGCCGCTTCTGGAATGCCAGCGGCGTGGACCTTTCGCTGGGTGCCAATGGGCTGAAGCTCAACACGCAGTCATTGGCGGCCGTGCTGGCCGGTGGCGTGGCGTTCCAGGATCCGCCGGGTCCGCACGACACGATTCGTGCGCCGGAGGACACCAGTTTCACGTTGTTTGGCGACCGTGCCACGGCGATGGCTCCGCCGGACGGCGAGCCGCAATATATCCGCATGCGTTTCGAGCAATCGGTGCGCGGGCTGGCGGTGGATGCGCCGGTGGACTTCCTCGGCATCAATATCGGCAAGGTCGTCTCGGTGCGGCTGGATTACGACGAAAAGACCCACAAGTTTCCGGTCATTGTCGGCGCGGTGGTCTACCCGCAGCGGCTTGGCAGCGCCTACGACAAGCTGGAAGCGCTGGCCAGGGAGCATGGCGAGAACCCCGATCTGTCGCGCATGGTCGGCCGGCTGATCGACCAGGGCCTGCGCGCGCAGGCGCGCACCGGCAACCTGCTCACCGGCCAGTTGTACGTGGCGCTGGACTTCGTGCCGCACGCCACGAAGGTGACGTTCGACCCGGATGCCAAGCCGATGACGATACCGACCGCGCCGGGCAGCTTCGACAAATTGCAGGAGCAACTGGCCGACATCGTGGACAAGCTCGACAAGGTCCCGTTCGACAGTATCGGCAAGAACATCGACCAGAGCCTGGCCGGGCTCAATGCCACCCTCAAGCAGGTCAACGGGCAGACCTTGCCCGCCTTCAACGACACCTTGCACGGCGTGCAGAAGACCATGGGCACGGCGAACGACGCGCTTTCGGGCGATTCGCCGCTGCAGCGCAACCTCGGCGCCACACTGGAGCAGGTGCAGCGCATGGCGCGTTCGCTGCGCGTGCTCACCGATTATCTGGGTGGTCATCCGGAAGCGCTGCTGCGTGGACGCCGCGCCGATCCGTCACCGACGCCGCAGGCGCCGGCCAGCCAGCCGAAACCCGGGAGCCAGCCATGATCCGTCACGCCAACGTGCTGTTGCTGGTCGCAACCGCCGCGTTGCTGGGCGCCTGTGCTTCGGCGCCCATGCATTACTACACGCTGCTGCCGTCGGCGGCGGCCGAACCACCGAACCCGGCGACGTCGCTGGCGTTCGAGCTGTTGCCGGTGAGCGTGCCGGCGCAGGTCGACCAGCCGCAACTGGTCGTGCGCGAGGGCGGCCAGAGCGTGGCGCTGCTCGAAGGCGAACGCTGGATCGCGCCGCTGGCCGACGAGGTGCGCGGTGCGCTGTCGGCTGACCTGACGCGTGCGCTGCCTGGCCGGGACGTCGGCGGCATGCCTTCCGCGGGCAAACCCGCGCTGCAGGTCCGGGTTGATCTGCGCCGCTTCGATTCGCAGCCAGGCGCTTACGCCTTGATCGAGGGAGCGTGGAGCGTGCGCTGGTCACATGGCGCGAAGCCGGCGTCGCTGGCCTGCAGCAGCCGCGTCCGCGAATCGGTCGGATCGGGCTACGACGCACTGGTGCAGGGCCACCAGCGGGCACTGGACGAGTTGGCCGGGCAGATCGCGGTCGTGGCGCGGGCGCTCGCCGCCGGTCAGTCCGCCAGTTGTCCTGCCGGTTGAGCCCGCCCGGCCGGGCGCCACGGCTTGGCGGCCGGCCCGCGCTGGGCTAGTCTGTCCAGTTCACCGCAGCCGGCTTCCGCCGGGTTGCGCCAACCGCACCACGGCACCGGAATCATGCAGGACATTCAAGCCACGACCGCCCCCGAACATGACGAGGCCGCCTACCGGCCCCAGCTGGTGGAGGCAGCCGCGCAGCAGTACTGGGACGCGCAGCGCGCGTACGAGGTGACCGAGGATTCCAGTCGCCCGAAATTCTATTGCCTGTCGATGCTGCCGTATCCGTCCGGTGCGCTGCACATGGGGCACGTGCGCAACTACACCATCGGCGACGTGATCAGCCGCTACCAGCGCATGAACGGCAAAAACGTGCTGCAGCCGATGGGCTGGGATGCGTTCGGCCTGCCGGCCGAAAACGCCGCGATCAAGAACAGCACCGCGCCGGCCAAATGGACCTACGCCAACATCGAACACATGCGCAGCCAGTTCAAGTCGATGGGCTACGCGATCGACTGGAGTCGCGAGTTCGCCACCTGCCGCCCGGAGTATTACCGCTGGGAACAGCTGATGTTCACGCGTCTGCTGAAGAAAGGCATGGCGTATCGCAAGAACGCGGTGGTGAACTGGGACCCGGTCGACCAGACCGTGCTGGCCAATGAGCAGGTCGTCGACGGCCGTGGCTGGCGCTCCGGCGCGGTGGTGGAAAAGCGCGAGATTCCGCAGTGGTTTTTGAAGATCACCGACTACGCGCAGGAACTGCTGGACGGGCTGGACGCGCTGCCGGGCTGGCCCGATGCGGTCAAGACCATGCAGCGCAACTGGCTGGGGCGCAGCGAAGGGCTGGAAATCCACTTCACGCCGGAAGGCCAAGGCGAACCGCTGAGCGTGTTCACCACCCGTCCCGACACGCTGATGGGCGTGACCTTCCTGTCGATTGCGGCCGAACATCCGCTGGCGTTGCGGGCCGCACGGGACAATGAAAAGCTGGCGGCCTTCATCGCCGAACTGAAGCACGGCGGCGTATCCGAGGCGGAGCTGGAGACCCAGGACAAGCGCGGCATGGACACCGGCCTGCGCGCGATCCATCCGGTGACCGGCGAGCCGGTGCCGATCTGGGTCGCCAACTTCGTGCTGATGGGCTACGGCACCGGCGCGGTGATGGCGGTGCCCGCGCACGACCAGCGCGACTGGGAGTTTGCGCAGAAATACGGCCTGCCGATCAGGATGGTCATCGTCGACGATTCGGTGCTGGCCGCGTTGAAGCAGATCGAGCACGACCTTTCGCTGGGCGTCGGCATCGACCCGATGCTCGCCGCGCTGGAAGGCCGCGGCATCAACACGCAGGATGTTTCCGCGCCGGTGCGGGCGGTCGAGGAATTCGAGCGTCGCATTCGCGAGGAGGCCGCCTGGACTCCTCGCGGCACCCTGGTCAATTCCGGCGAGTACGACGGCATGGACTTCGCCCAGGCGCTGAATGCGCTGGCCACGCGCTTCGAACGCGATGGCAGCGGCTTGCGCCGGATCAACTGGCGCCTGCGTGACTGGGGCGTCAGCCGCCAGCGCTACTGGGGCTGCCCGATTCCGGTGATCTATTGCCCGAAGTGCGAGGCCGTGCCGGTGCCGGAAGACCAGCTGCCGGTGGTGTTGCCCGAGGACGTCGCCTTCAGCGGTGTGCAGTCACCGATCAAGGCCGACCCCGAATGGCGCAAGACCACCTGCCCGCAGTGCGGCGGTCCGGCCGAGCGCGAAACCGACACCTTCGACACCTTCATGGAATCGAGCTGGTATTACGCGCGCTACACCAGTCCCGGCGCGAATGCGCAGATCGACGAACGCGCCAACTACTGGCTGCCGGTCGACCAGTACATCGGCGGCATCGAACACGCGATCATGCACCTGCTGTATTTTCGCTTCTACCACAAGCTGATGCGCGACGCCGGCATGGTGCATTCGGACGAGCCGGCGCAGAACCTGCTGTGCCAGGGCATGGTGATCGCCGAGACGTTCTATCGCGACAACGCGGATGGCTCGAAGGACTGGATCAACCCGGCCGACGTCGAGGTGCATCGCGACGAGCGCGGCCGTGTCAGCGGCGCGGTGCTCAAGGCCGATGGCCAGAGCGTGCACATCGGCGGTACCGAGAAGATGTCCAAGTCGAAGAACAACGGCATCGATCCGCAGACCATGGTCGACAAGTACGGCGCCGACACCGTGCGCCTGTTCTCGATGTTCGCCGCGCCGCCGGAGCAGTCGCTGGAATGGAACGAGGCCGGCGTCGAGGGCATGGCGCGTTTCCTCAAGCGGCTGTGGCGCGAGGTGACCACGCACGCGGCAAACCCGGATCATCCGGTGACCGATCCGGCTGCGCTGGATGCCGGCCAGAAGGCGTTTCGCCGGCAGTTGCACGAGACGATCCAGAAAGTCGGCGACGATTTCGGCCGCCGCCACGCATTCAATACCGCGATCGCCGCGTTGATGGAGCTGCTGAACGCGCTGGGCAAGTTCACCGACCAGAGCGAACAGGGCCGCGCGGTGCGCCACGAGGCGCTGGAAGCGATGGTGCTGCTGCTCAATCCGGTCGTGCCGCACGTCAGCCATGCACTGTGGCAGGTGCTCGGGCATGCGCCGGCCGTGCTTGAAGACCAGCCCTGGCCGCGGCCCGATCCGGCCGCGCTGGTGCGCGACGTGGTGACCCTGGCGGTGCAGATCAACGGCAAGTTGCGCGCTACCGTCGAACTGCCGGTCAACGCCTCGAAGGATGAAGCCGAGGCCATGGCCCGTGCGCAACCACAGGTAGTGCATTTCCTCGAAGGCATGACGGTGCGCAAGGTCATCGTGGTGCCCGGCAAGATCGTCAACATCGTCGCAGGGTGACCTCCATGAGCTTTACCGATGTACGCTGCTCCATCCAGGCCACGGTGCTGCTGCTCGCCGCGATCGCACTCGGCGCGTGCGGATTTCACCTGCGCGAGAACGCGCGATTGCCGGCGTCGATGCAGCGGGTGCATCTGACCATCAGTGGCGACAGTTATTTCCAGCGCCAGCTGACGCGCACGCTGGAGACTTCCGGCATCACCGTCGAGGACGATGCCGGCCCCGGCATCGCCGAATTGCAGGTGCCGACGGCGGCTTTCACTACCGACACGCTGACCTCCGGTGGCTACGCGCGCATCAGCGAATATTCCATCCACTATGCCGTGCAGTTCCAGGTAACCGACGCGGCGGGGCAGGCGCTGGTGCCGCTGCAGCACATCAACATGTCGCGTGAATACAGTTACGACGCCAGCGACACGATCGGCAATGCCTCGCAGGTCGAGCAGATCCAGAAGAGCCTCGACGACGACATGGTGCAGGCGATCCTGTTCCGCCTGCAGGCCGCCGCGCAGCATCCGGCGTCCGCTCCGGCGGCAGCCGCCAGCGTCCACTGATGCCGCTCAGCGCGAATCAGTGGGCCAAGGCGCTGGCGTCCGATCGGCTGGACTCCGTCTACCTGCTGGCAGGCGACGAGTTGCTGGTGCTTGAAGCCGCCGATGCGCTGCGCGCGCAGGCCAGAAAGCTTGGTTACGGCGAACGCGAGGTGCTCGAGGCCGGCCAGCATTTCGACTGGGATGATCTCGCCCGGGCCGGTGCCAGCATGTCGCTGTTTGCCAGCCGCCGGTTGATCGACCTGCGTCTGCCCACGGGGCGGCCGGGCATCGATGGCGCCAAGGCGATCAATGCGTTTTGCGCCGACCCGCCACCGGACGTCAGCCTGCTGATTACCGCGCTGGAATGGAGCAGCAAGCACGACGGCGCCTGGAGCAAGAAGCTCGATGCCAGCGGCAGCATGGTGGTGTTCAACGCGCCCAAACCGCATGAGTGGATCGCGTGGATCGGCGCACGCCTGGCCTCGCGCGGATTGACCGCCACGCCCGATGCGGTGGCCCTGCTGGCCGAACGGGTCGAGGGCAACCTGCTCGCGGCCGCGCAGGAAGTTGACAAATTGCTGGTCTTGCATGGCGAAGGCCGGATCGACGCGACCGAAATGGAGAACCTGGTCGCCGACAGCGCCCGCTACGATGTTTTCAAGCTCGCCGATGCGGCGTTCGCTGGCGATGGCGCGCGCGCACTGCGCGTGCTGGCCGGCCTGCGCGCGGAGGGCGATGAGTTGATCGCGCTGATGGGCTGGCTGGTCAATCAATTGCAGCTGGCGCTGCGGTTGGCCAATGCGCAGAATTTCGCGGCGCAGGCCAAGGTCGAGCGGTTGTGGCAGTCGCGCGAACAGATGTTCCGCCAGGCACTGCGCCGTGCGCCGCGCGAACACTGGCTGCAATGCCTGGCGCGCGCCGCACGGATCGACCGCATGGCCAAGGGGCGCGAAACCGGCGATGCGTGGCTGGAGGCGGAGCGCCTGATCGCGGCCATCGCCGAGCCGCGCGCGGCCAGGGCGCTGGCGTGAAACCGCTGGCGATCTTCGGTGGCACCTTCGACCCGATCCATCTCGGCCACCTGTGCGTGGCGTGGGAAGCCTCCGAACTGCTCGATGCCGATGTGTTGATGATGCCGTCCGGGGAGCCGCCGCATCGTCCGCTGCCCATGGCAAGTGCGCCACAGCGGCTGGCGATGCTGCAAGTCGCCCTGCGCGGCCAGTCGCGGCTGATCCTGGATGCACGCGAGCTGGGACGCAGCGGACCGTCCTACACCGTCGACACCCTGGTCGAGTTGCGTGACGAGCATGGCGATCGCCCGCTGGTCCTGCTGCTCGGCTCGGACGCGTTCGCCGGCCTGCCGGACTGGCATGGCTGGCGCAGGCTGTTCGAGCTGGCCCACATCGGTGTGCTCAGCCGACCGGGCGAGCAGGCCACGCTGCCCGAGGAATTGCAGCGCGAGACCGTCGATCGCTGGGTGGACGATTCCACTTCGTTGCAGTCCGCGTCGGCCGGCCACGTGATGGCGCTGTCGGTCACGCCGCTTGAAATCTCGGCCACGCGCATTCGCCAGTTGCTCGCCGCCGGCCGCGAGCCGCGCTACCAGTTGCCGGCGGGACTGTTCGATGCGCCGGAACTGCTCTCGCCGTATCGCCAGCGCTGACCCGGGCGCGGGGTCACATGTAAGCGTAGTGCACGATGTGGAAGAAGATCGGCGCGGCGAACGTCACCGAGTCGAGCCGGTCGAGAATGCCGCCATGGCCTTCGATCATGCTGCCCCAGTCCTTGGCGCCGATGCTGCGCTTGACCGCCGACAAGGCCAGTCCGCCGAGGAAGCCGGCCAGCACGATCACCAGCGACATGCCGGCCGAGCCCCAGAACGTGAACGGCGTGATCCACCACAGGCAGGCGCCGATCGCGGTGGCCGAGAGGCCGCCGCCGAGCAGGCCCTCGACCGTCTTGGACGGGCTCACCCGGGGCGCGAGCTTGTGCCGGCCGAACAGCTTGCCGAACACGTACTGCAACACGTCGCTGATCTGCACCACCAGCAACAGATAAAGCATCAGCAGCAGGCTCTGCCCCTGGTAGCCGGGGATGTGCAGCAGCAGTACGGCGGGCGCGTAACTGACGCAGTACACCGTGAGCATCAACCCCCACTGGATCTTGGTCGTGCGCTCGAGGAAATTCTCGATATCGCCGTCGAGCGCGGTGATCGCCGGCAGCAGCAGGAAGCCGTAGACGGGGATGCAGATCGCGAACAGGCCGTACCAGTCGATGCCGATCAGCCAGTACTGCAGCGGTATCGCCACGTAGAAGCACAGCACCAGCGGCAGGTGGTCGCCGCGTCGGGTCGGCGTGAGCGTGGCGAACTCGCGCAGCGCAAAGAACGAGGCCAGCGCGAAGAACACCAGGGTGGTGACGCGGCCCAGCACGAAGCAGGCGCACAGCAGCGCGGCCATCCACCACCAGGCGCGGATGCGCGCGTTGAGGTTGTCGATCACCTCGCGCCTGCCTTGCGGCGCGCGCCGTCCCAGCCACCAGCCGATCGTGCTGGCCAGCAGCAACAGCGCCAGCACGCCGCCCATCACCCACCAGAATTTTTCTTGTGCCGTCATGCCAGTGCCACCACCGCCGCGTGGGCGCGTTGCAGGAAGTCGTCCTTGTCTTCGTTCGCCTGCAGTCGCAGCGCTGCGCCGAAGCGCACCACGCAGGTCAGCGGTACCGGCAGCAGGCTGCCCTTGGGCATGCTCCGGTGCAGCGTGTCCAGGTAGACCGGCACCAGTTCCGCTTGCGGATAATCGCGGGCCAGATGGAACAGTCCGGCCTTGAAGGGGAGGGGCAGCGGCTGCTGGCTGCGCGTGCCTTCGGGGAAGATGATCAGTGACTCGCCGGTGTCCAGTGCATCCCGCAGCGGTTGCAACGGATCGCCTTCGCAACGGCTGCGGTCACGCTCGATGTAGACGGCGCGAAAACCGTGATCGGCGATGAAGCCGCGGGCGCCGCCGTGGCCCCAGTAATCGCGCGCCGCCACCGGCCGGGTGGTGGCGCGCAGGTTCGGCGGAAGCGCCGACCACAGCGCCAGCGTATCGAGGTGGCTGGAATGGTTGGCGAAGTAGATCCGTTGCGCGGGCGATGGTGCGCAACCGACCCAGCGCGCATGCGCGCCGACCAGCAGCCACATGCGGTGCGGCTTGGCCATCGGCCCGCGAAAATCCTGGGCCAGCCCCAGCGAACCGCCAAGCACCCTGACGTAGGCAGTGAGCGCTGCCAGCAAGGCGCACAACCAGCCCAGCCAGGGCAACACGGCGGCGTAACCGAGTGCCACCAGGAACAGCGAATCGGCCAGCCGGTCAGGTATCTCGTTGAACAGCGCGCCGGCCGGCGTACCCTTGCCACCCTCGACCGCGACCATGCCATCGAACATGTTGCAAAGCAGCCGCAGCACGATGCACGCGGCGCACACCAGCTTGCCGAAAGGATCGGCCATCGTCAGCAGCGCGGCGGCGCCCAGCACGGCGAACAGCACGCTGACACAGGAGATCTGGTTCGGCGTGATCGACGTGCGGACCAGTGCGCCGGTGACGGACTTCGCCCATGCGCTGTCGCGCGCCGCGATGGGTCGTCGGTCGGTTCCGATCATGCTGGCCTCGTGTTCATCCCTGATCGCGCCGGTCGCGCGAATCGAGTCTGCAGTGTATCAAGCAGTGGCGCCGTGGGCACAAGCCCAACGAGGCTGTGGGCGCAAGCCGCGGAACTTGATGGATTCGGTAATTTGTCGACCGGCGCGTTGCACGCTGCACCGTGGAGCCGTACATTCGACGGCGTTTGCAGGTTGAGGCAGGAGAGCCCCATGCGCCGACGGAAGCCCATGCGCCACCGCGTACTTCCCTTGATCGTGATTGCCGCTGCACTGACGACAGGATGCCACCCCGCCATGTCCACCCAACCCTCAAAGATCCAGCCACCACCGGAAACGCTTGCGGTGCCGCTGCGGTTCGCGAGTCACAACTTTGCGGCACATTGCTACAACACCATTGGGTGTCAGGTGATCTACAACGGTCGATATCAACAAGAGGACGGTGCAGACCAAGTGGCGCCTCCGCCTCCATCTCCGAAGTACCGAAAGGAGCTCTGGGACTCGGTAGAGATTGATATTCACAACTTTCCTCCTCCCGCAGAAGTTAGGTGGAAGTCGCTGGACGGTGTGCAACACGAGGCCAAGGTGGACATGGCCGCGATTTTTAAGGACAAGCTGATCTGGCACAAAGTGCCAAAGTCGGACATGGCCGATTTCTTCAGCGGCCCAGTAGCGGGTGACCCCAGCATTTTCCTGGAGGTGAACGACCACACGATCAATGTCTATACGAAAATGTTCATTCCGACGAGGACGGAACAGATACCGGGAAACAAGGACAGTAATTTCCGGAACGACCTGTTCCTTGTCTGGACGCACGCCTATTGATCCGGGAGCAACGGAATGAGCCACGAGGACAAGCTGGACAAGGACGGAATCCGCAATGACGGCGTGCCGTATTACGAGGCTGATGCAAGGCGATTGCAGAGTTACGTCGATGCGGCTGATGCGTTGTCGCGCTTCCAGACGCCTGTGTTGGTGCACGCGGGCAACCCGCACGAGTACTTGTATGTTGCCGCGTTCGACGGCACCGGCAACGATGTCTACAAGGATCCTCAGCACGCAACCAATATCGCGAAACTGCACAAACAGATATTAGAGGGCGGTAACAGGCAGATTTCGGCAGGCTACGTTCCCGGTCCCGGCACGCAAGACCACTATCTTGCCCGCACCCTGGATGGTATCGACGGCAATACCTACGACGAACGCATCGAAAAGATGTACCAACTGTTCATCGAGAAAGCCAAGCAATGGCGCGCCGAGGACCCCCAGGCCGAAATCCGCATTGCCGACATTGGATTCAGTCGGGGTTCGGAGCAGGCAGCCGGGTTCGCGCGGCTGGTGCACGAGCGGGGCATACAGGATCCGGCAGGTGCACACTACACTCTCGACCGAGATGGTCAGATCACCCACGTCGAATACACCAGGCCCCCACTGGTCGCTCCCGGTCAGGTAGCGCAGGCGGTGGGCCTGTTCGATGCGGTGGGTACTGGCGAGCCGGTGCGGGATCATGACCGCCGCCTGCCGCCGTCGGTGATTTCCGGGTTCCAGATCATTTCCGCGGACGAGCGGCGTGGCTTGTTCAAGTCCGATCGCATCATCGATCCGGGCATGACGCCGGACGGGCGGTTCCTGGGTGTGGTCGTGGCCGGGGTGCATTCGGATGTCGGTGGCAGCTACCACCGCGACGGCCTGGCCATTCGCAGCGACAACCTGATGATCGACTATCTCAATGCCTTTAGCGACCGGCCGTTCCTCGAGCTGCAGGCGGTGCCCGACGACCCGCGCCTGAACGTGGTGCACCGTTCGGAAGACGGCATGCTGATCTATCGGCTCGGCCACAAGATCGATCGACTCAGCCCGGATGGCTACAACGAGTTGCTGGTGCCCAGGCGCGAGGCCGGACACGTCAGCGATCCGTACAACGCCGAGCCGCGCGACGAGGTATTGAACCGGCAGTTCGAGCGGCAGGTGGTGAAGGCCGGTGCGCAAACGGTGACGCCGGAGTCGACGCGGGAGGCGCCGGTCAGTGATTTGTCGATGCGACTCGACCGCCTGCTGGTGGCGGGGCAGGCGAACGACTGGGCGACCTTCAGTCGCGAGAACCAGACGCTGGCCTATGGCAATGCCGGCCGCAACATGCTCGAACGCGCGGCCGAGCAAGCCCAATGGCTGGAGCAGCAGGCGGCACAACAGCAGGCGATGCCGGCACCGCCGCTGCTGCAGTCCGTGCAAGGTCCGGTCATGCAGCACTGAGCACGATCAACCGGCCATCAGGGAGCGACGCCATGCAACAGGACGAATTGACCACCTTGATCGACAAGACCGCGACCCTGATGGCGCAATACGAGCGCCGGGGCGAAGCCATCGACGCGCGCCTGCAAGCCCTGGGCGACACGCTGCAGAGCCTGACCCGACAGCTTCCGCTGGTGGTCAAGATGTCCGCCGATGGCGTGCTGCAGACGCTGCCCGCCGAGATGGGATCGGTCATGCGCAACGGCCTCGGGCAGTCGATCGGTGACTACCGGCAGCGCCTGGACGCCGCGGGCCACGATGTCGAGAAAGCGTCGCAGGCACTGGCCGGCCAGATCGGCCGGCTGCAACGGCTGCATCGCCAGTTGATATGGAAGGCCACGGGCGCCGTCGTGCTTGCGCTGGCGTTGCTGCTTGCCGGCGGCGCGTGGTTGTCGCTGCACTACACCCGGGTGATCCGCGACAACCAGCTTTCCGCCGAACTGCTGAAAGCCTACAACGGCGCCGATGTCACTTTGTGCGGCAACGGCAAGCTGTGCGCGAACGTGGATACCCGCGGCGCGCGCTATGGCGAGAATCGGCAGTACCTGCCGGTCAGGCCGCGTTGAGATGCGCCGTCGAGCAGGACGCCGGTGTGGCGTGTCGGCGCGTCACTGATCGCCCTTCAGCTGCACCTGCACTTCGTTGATCGAGTCGCGGATGCGCTTGGAGAACACCGAGTCGTCGTGGTGGATCAGCAGCAGGTGTTCGGTGGCGCGGGTCATCGCCACGTAGAGCAGGCGCGCCTCGTCGGCTTCGCGCTGGCCTTCCTTGGGCAGCGAGCCGAGGCCGGGGATGATCACGAACGGAAACTCCAGGCCCTTGCTCGAATGCATCGTGACCAGCTTGACGCTGTCCTCGACCACGAACAGGGTCTGCTTGCCGGCGTTGTCGGCGAGGCGGCTGGGGATGGCGAGGCCCTGCAGGATTTCGTGCAGCTTTTCGCCTTCCCACTGGTTGCGGTAGAGCACCGCCATGTCGGAATAGGGGCGGCCACGTGCGTGCTCGTCGCGCAGCCGCGCGATCAGCACGTCGAGTTGGGCGCGTGCGGTGTCGGTGCGCACCAGCTCGGGCACCGCGCCGCGGCGGCCGGCGCTTTCCGGCGCGATCAGCGGCACACCATCGTCGTCGTCGCCGCGCGATTTCAGCAGGTCCTGCGCGAACACGCGCGCCACCGAGAGGATTTCCAGCGTGTTGCGGTAGTTGAGCTTGAGGATGGTGGTGCGCCCCTGCGCCTGCACGCCGAGGCTCTTCCAGCTGATCTTGCGCCGCTCGGTGCTGCCGTAGATGTTCTGCGCGTCGTCGTACAGCACCAGCAGCGAGTTGGTCGCCGGGTCGATCATCTGCACGATCAGCTTGTACCAGTCCGGCTCGAAATCGTGGCCTTCGTCGACCAGCACGGCGCCGTACTGGAAGCGCGGGATCTGTCCCCGATCCACGCCGTCGATCACCCGCAGCACCATCTGTTCGAAGAAGTCCTTGCTGCCTTGGGCGGGCAGGTCGACGTGGTAGGCCACCAGCATCTTGCGGCACCACTTGTGGAAGTTGTAGACCTGCACTTTCTCGCTCAGCCCGCGCTCGCCGATCAGCTGTTCCAGCCGCGCCGCCAGCGTCTTGTTGTAGCAGAGCACCAGGATGGGCTTGCCCATTTCGCGTGCCAGCTGCATTGCGCGGAAGCCCAGGATCATCGTCTTGCCCGAGCCGGCAACGCCGTGGATGATCCGGTGCTCGCCGCCGATCGAGCGCGCCAGTTGCTCCTGCTGCGCGTCCATTACCTTGATCAGGTCGGGGATTTCCAGCGGTCGCACCGCGTCGTCGGTGGGGCCGAACAGGCCGAACTGGCCGCTGCCGGGTTCCACCCGCAGTTCGGGGAACAGGTGCCAGCGCACGCGGTCGATCTGCGGCAGGGTCAGCGCCACCGGGTACACCTGTGGGAACATTGCCCACAGGCGCTCCTGGAAGGCTTCGGTCTCGACCGTTTCGTAAAGCTCGTCGCGGCAGATCACCAAGTGCTCGGGCACGACCTCACCCAGCGCGCCTTCGTCGAACTGCTTGCGGGTGATGTTGGCCAACACCACACCCCAGCCCCACGGCATGATCAGTTTGCCGGCATGGCGTGACCCTTCCGGATGGCGCAGCGCCGGATCGCGTTCCAGTACCACGCCGATTTCCAGCGCATAGGCGCGCGCCTGCAGCAACGGGTTGTTCTCCTTCACCAGGCCGCGTTCGGTGACCAGGGTGAACTGGGTGCTGTCGGCATGGCGGATGGTGTCGGCCTTCCAGTCCTTCACCTCCAGCACCAGCAGGCCGCGACGCGGGTGGAACACCACGAAGTCCGGATGCCGCTGGCGCACGCCGATCGGCACGTCGTACCACAGCAGGTAGTCGTCCTCGAGCTTCTGTTCCAGTCGCTCGGAGACGCGCTTCTCGCCACCGGTCATGCGTGGCAGGCAGCTGTTGCGGGTGGGAATGAGTGTCGCCACGGAGACCCCTGACTGGTGCGTGCCGGACGACGTTAGCCGATGCAGCGGGGCTGTCAATGCCAGTGCGCTAGCCCTATGTCCAGCGCTGCAGCTGCTCCGGCGGGATATCCATGCGCCGGCAGGCGCGGCTGGCGATGCCGTCGCGCAACGCGGCGCGGAACACCGGCGCGATCGACCATAGCGCGCGGGCAGCGAATCGAGCCTGGCGCCGCTGCCGCGGGGTGTGCTCGAGCATCGTCTTGGCCCAGTCCGGCAGCAGGGCGTTGCCTGCGAGCAGGAACAGATCGCGCGACGGACCGGCTGCCGGCACCGGCAGGCGCACCTGCGCCAGCAGGCCGAGTACCACCCGCGAGCGCCCGGTATAGGCCAGTTCGGCCCGAATCCGGCGGAAGTAATCGAAAACTTCGTGTTCGGAGGCTGGCACGTCGCGTGCACCGAGCAACTCGGCGATCCGCCGCACTTCGCCGTAGTAGCGGTCGGCGGCATCCGGCGGCAAGGCGATGTGGCTGTAGCGGCGGTAACCCTGCAGGAAACTATACGCCTCGCTCACGTGCACCCAGGTCAGCAGATGGGGGTCGTTGGCCGAGTACGGCTGGCCATCCTCGGCGTGCCCGACGATGTGGCCATGGATCTGCCGCACGTGTGCAATCAATGCCGCGGCCTGGGCGCGAGGCGCGTAGGTGGTGCCGCCGACGAAGGCTGTCGTCCGACGCAGCCGGCCCAGCAGATCGCCACGAAAATTGGAGTGATCCCATACGCCGGCCAGCGCCCGCGGGTGCAGGGTCTGCAGGGTCAGCGCGGCGAGGCCGCCGGCCAGCATGCCGGGGAAGTCGGCGTGCACCCGCCAGGTGGCACTGCGCGGGCCGAACAGGCCCGGGTCGCCCGGCGGGTGGTCGTAGTCGAGGCTGCCGGTATCGGCGCGCGGGAACGCACTCAGCACCCAGCGACGCAGGGGTTCGCGGGCGGGGCGGGTCAACAGTTCGAAAGGCGAGGGCATGCGCCCAGTCTATCGCCCGGATCATGGCCAGTTTGATTTGGACGTCTGTTGTGCTATCAATGGCGCCATGCACTCCGCCACCACCCGCCTGTATTTCTGGTTTTACGGCTATCCGAAGCCACCGGCGGCGGCGTGCGCGCGATCGACATGAACTGATCGACACCATCACACCGAACCGCCAGCATCCCTGGCGGTTTTTTGTTGGCCGCCATCCGAAAACCATCAGGACAGCCGCCATGCACGCCACCGACGACCTGCGCATCAGCGTCATTACCCCACTCAGCACGCCGGCCGAGGTCATGCGCGACTGCGTGGCCACGGTGGCGGCGATCGCCACGGTGGACGCCTCGCGTCAATCGCTGCACGCCATCATCAACGGCCGCGACGACCGGCTGGTGGTGGTGATCGGACCGTGCTCGATCCACGACACGCGCGCGGCGCTGGAGTATGCGGGGAGGCTGGCGCCGCTGCGCCGTGAGCTGGGCGATGCGCTGGAGATCGTGATGCGGGTGTATTTCGAGAAGCCACGCACCACGGTCGGCTGGAAAGGCCTGATCAACGATCCCGACCTGGACGGCAGCTTCCACATCGGCAAGGGCCTGCGGCTGGCGCGGGGCCTGTTGTGCGACATCAATGCGTTGGGTGTGCCGGCCGGCTGCGAATTCCTCGACATGATCACGCCGCAATACATCGCGGACCTGGTGGCCTGGGGCGCGATCGGTGCGCGCACCACCGAAAGCCAGGTGCATCGCGAGCTGGCCTCGGGGCTGTCGTGCCCGGTCGGTTTCAAGAACGGCACCGACGGCAACGTGAAGATCGCGGTCGACGCGGTGCAGGCCGCGTCGCAATCGCATCATTTCATGGCGGTGACCAAGGGCGGCCAGGTCGCCGTCGCCACCACCAGCGGCAATGGCGACTGCCACGTGATCCTGCGTGGCGGCAAGGCGCCGAATTACGATGCGGCCAGCGTCGATGCCGCCTGTGCGGCGATCGACAAGGCCGGCCTGCGCCCCCGGGTAATGATCGATGCCAGCCACGCCAACAGCGGCAAGAACCCGGAGAACCAGCCGAAGGTGGTCGAGGACCTTGCCATGCGGATAGCCGCCGGCGAGCGACGCATCCTCGGCGTGATGGTGGAAAGCCACCTGCTCGGCGGGCGCCAGGAACTGCAGCCGGGCCAGCCGCTGCGCTACGGCCAGAGCATCACCGACGGCTGCATCGACTGGGACAGCTCGGTGCAGGTGCTGCAACGGCTGGCGCAGGCGGTACGCCAGCGCCGCTGCGTCGCGGCGTCCCTGCTTTGCGCGGAGGTGGCCGCCTGAGTCAGTTTTTCAGGCGTGCGTCCAGTGTGATCGCGGCTTTCAACACCTTGGAGACCGGGCAGCCCAGTTTGGTCGCCTGCGCGATCTGCTCGAACGTCGCCGCGTCGGCGCCGGGCACCTTCGCCTCACAGGTGAGCTGCACGGCGGTGATGGAGAAGCCGTCGCCATCCTTGTCCAGCGTCACCACTGCCTTGGTGTCGATGCTGTCGGCAGTGAGTCCGACGTTGCCCAGCCCGAGCGACAGCGCCATCGAGTAACAGGCAGCGTGCGCAGCGGCAATCAGTTCCTCCGGATTGGTGCCGGGACCGTCCTCGAAACGTGACTTGAAGCCGTACGGCGCTTCGCGCAGCACCTTGGTATCCGTCGAGATCGTGCCCTGGCCATCCTTGATGCCGCCGGACCAGTGGGCGGATGCGGATTTCTTCATGGCAATGCTCCTGTTTGGCGATGGCGGACAAGCGCGCACTATGCCGCACGGTTCATGCAGCTGGCGCGAACGGATCGGCGCTCCGGCTTCACACGCGGTTGCCCCATGCGCGCCGTATGCTTGGAGTTTCTCTGTCAATGTGGAACCCACATGTCGTTTTCCATCCGGCACGATCGCGCCACCCATCGCTTCGAGACGCAGGTGGACGGCGTCGAATGCGAACTCGACTACACACTGGCGGCTGCGGTGATGACGATCACCCACACCGGCGTACCGCCTGCCGTCGGTGGGCGCGGCGTCGCATCGGCACTGGTGCAGGCGGCGTTCGAGGCAGCGCGCCGCGAAGGCTGGAAAGTGGTACCGGCCTGCTCGTATGCCGCGGTGTGGATCGGGCGGCACCCGGAATATCGCGCGCTGTGCGCCTGAAACTCCCGTTATGATCGCCGCATGCCGGCGCCGATGGCTGCGCCATGGAGGCTTGCGTGAGCAGCGATGAAACAGGCATGACGACGTCGCCGAAAAAGCGTCGCTGGCGGCCATTCCACTATGTAAAGTCACGGCCGCGGATGATCATTTCGCTGATCATTTTCCTGGTGGCCAGTGCCGTGCTGGTGCAAATGAAGCTGCGCGTGGCCACCGCCATCCTGCTGGCGTTCGATCTGGCTTCCGTGGTGTTTCTGAGCATCCTGGCACGGCTGTTCAACAAGGCTGCGACGAGTCACATGCGCAGCCAGGCGCAGGCGCAGGACACCGGGCGCTGGGGCGTGCTGTGGAGCGGCATCGTGCTGTCGACGGTGGTGCTGGTGGCGTTGAGCAATGAGCTGCATGCAGCCAAGGCCGGTGGCGTACTGGCGCTGGCGGTGGGGGCGCTCAGCGTGGTGCTGAGTTGGCTGTTCCTCAACACCATGTTCGCGATCCATTACGCGCACGGCTTCTACGGTGATTTCGGCGACAAGCACACCGGGCTGGATTTTCCCGGCACCGAACAGCCGGATTACTGGGACTTCGTCTATTTTGCGATCGTCATCGGCATGTGCTTCCAGGTGTCCGACGTGCAGATCACCAGCCGCTACCTGCGCCGCGTGGTGCTGCTGCACAGCGTGATCGCGTTCTTCTTCAATGTGTTCATCATCGCGATCACGGTGAACATCGTGGCGGGGCAGGGGAGCTAGGGGTGACCTCGCCATTTGCCAACCGTCTCGGTATCGAGCATCCGCTGATCCAGGCGCCGATGTCCGGCTCGACACCCCCGGCGCTGGTAGCCGCCGTGTCGAATGCGGGCGGGCTGGGTTCGCTCGGCGCCGGCTACCTGGAGCCGCAGGCGATCCTCGAGCAGGCGGCGCAGATCCGTGCGCTCGGCGCTCGGACGTTTGCGATCAGTCTGTTCGTGTTGCCGGATGAATTCGATGCCGACATGGTGGCCGTGGCGAAGGCGCGCGAGCAGTTGGACGCACTCATGGCAAGCGAGGGCCTCGATGTCCGCACCAGTGTGCCGGCGCGCTGGGCGCCACGGTTCTCCGATCAGTTTGCAGCCCTGTGCGAGGCGCAGCCGGCGGTGGCCAGCTTTGCATTTGGCGTGATCAGCCCGGCGCAGTTGCGCGAGCTGCAGCTACGCGACATCTACCTGATCGGAACGGCGACCACGGTGGCCGAAGCGCGCGCCTGGGCCGAGGCCGGCGCGGATGCCGTCTGCGTGCAGGGCGCTGAGGCTGGCGGTCATCGCGGCACCTTCCTGCACCAGCCCGAAGACGCGATGATCGGCCTGTTCGCGCTGCTTCCGCTCGCGGTACGTGCGTTGTCGGCGGGCGCCAGGGATGTTCCGGTGATCGCCGCCGGCAGCATCATGGACGGCCGCGGCATGCTGGCGGCGGAAATCCTCGGCGCGGCAGCCAGTCAGCTCGGCACGGCCTTTCTCACCTGTCCCGAATGCTCGGCCGCGGCGGCTTGGAAACAGGATCTGCTGCAGACCGAGGAGCATCAGGTCACCACCATCAGGAGCTTCTCCGGGCGCGCGGCGCGGGGCCTGCGCAACCGCTTTGTCGAAGCCATGCCGGAGCCGGCGCAAGGGCTGCCGTATCCGCTGCTGAACGCGCTCACCGCGCCGCTGCGCAGGGCCGCAGCAGCGGCCGGGCGCGGCGATCTGCTGTCCGAATGGTGCGGGCAGGCCGCTGGCCTGGTGCGACCCCAGCCGGCCGCCGAACTGGTTGCGCGTCTGATGCACGAGTATCGGCTGGCCAGACGGACGCTGGCGTCCTGAGCAGGTTCCGGACGCCGTTTGACGGCCGGAAAGGTATACTGCGCCAGCGCCATTTTGCGCTGCAATCCCGCATCGAGGCCCATCCTCTTGAGCACTGCCCGCACGAACAAGGCCGTCACCACGGCCACCCTGCGCAAGTCCGTCATCGACGCACTCGAAGAACTGAAAGCCAAGGACGTTCGCGAAATCGACGTCCGCGGCAAGACCTCCATCGCCGACCTGCTGGTGATCGCTTCCGGCACCTCGGCACGCCACGTCAAATCCCTCGCCGACGAAGTCGCCAGGTACGCGAAGAAAGCCGGCGTGATGCCGCTGGGCGTGGAAGGCGAGCAGGAAGGCGAGTGGGTGCTGGTGGATCTGGGCGATGTGATCGTTCACGTGATGCTGCCGCGGATTCGCGAGTTCTACGGCCTGGAGCGGTTGTGGACGGTCGGTGACCACGGGCATGAAATCGATGCGGCGCAAGCCGGCTGAAGTCATCCCCTATCACCCTGCGGTGAAGGTGCCTGGAGGGTGGCTGCTTGCCGGATGGTTGATTGAAGGACGGGTTTGATGCGGGTTCCGCGCAAGAGTGGCCCCTCACCTCAATCCTCTCCCCAAAGGGGAGAGGAGGCGAACGCGGCGCTGCGCGCGTTTCTCTTTATTGAAGCGGGCTCATGCGCGCGCGACTGATTGCGGTTGGCGAACGCATGCCCGACTGGGTCGCCGAGGGTTTTGCCGAATACCGCAAGCGGCTCTCGCACGAGCTGCCGCTGGAACTGGTCGAGCTCAAACCCGGCAACCGCGGCAAGGGTCGCGACGATGCCAGGGCCATCCAGGACGAAGGCGCGGCGATACTCGCCGCCCTGCCGCACGACAGTCATGTGATCGCACTCGATGGCCGCGGCAAGCCTTGGTCCAGCGAGGACCTGGCCGGGCAGCTGGCGAAGTGGCGCATGGCCGGCCGCGACGTGGCGTTCCTGATCGGCGGCCCGGACGGCCATGCGCCCGAAGTGCTGGCGCGCGCCGACCAGCACTGGTCGCTGGGGCCGTTGACCCTGCCGCACATGCTGGTGCGGCTGGTGCTCGCCGAACAGTTGTATCGGGCCACCACGATCATCGCCGGGCATCCCTACCACCGCGCCTGAGGGCAGGACGGCGACGGGAGTCGCAAGGCGATCTATGCTTCTGCCTTGCCCCGTTCCCCGGTGACGCCATGACGCTCCAGATTCGCCCCGCCAAGTTCCCCGACCTTGATGTCCTGGTCCCGTTGTTCGACGGCTACCGCCAGTTCTACCGGCAGGCTACCGATCCGACCCGTGCACGCAACTTCCTGTCCGAGCGACTGAGCCGACACGAATCGGAAATCCTGCTCGCCCTCGACGACAGCGGCACCGGTCTGGGCTTCACCCAGCTCTATCCGCTGTTCTCCTCGGTGCGCGCCGTGCGCACTTTCCTGCTCAACGACCTGTTCGTCGTCGCGTCGGCGCGTCGACAGGGCGTGGCCAGGGCGCTGCTGCTCGCCGCTGCCGATCACGCACGTGGCCTGGGCGCTGCCAGCTTGTCGTTGTCCACCGCGCTCGACAACCTGCCCGCTCAGACGCTCTATGAGTCCCTGGGGTGGCGGCGCGATCAGGGCTTTTGCGAGTATGGATTGGTGCTGTAGTGCTGGTGATTGACTGTCTGTCACCGACCCGTTGCTGCCGGTCGCGAACGGCTCCTTTCGGGTAGGCGAGCTGACGAAGGACAGCCATCGAACCAACCAATCTCCATGCCGAGAGCACGCGACTGAAACGAATCGGTATAGTCGGGGGACCCTCTTGGAAGAATGTCGATGGCCACCACAGCGGTCCTTTACTTCATGTGCGGGAAGATGGGTGCGGGCAAGTCCACGCTCGCAAGAGCGATAGCCGAGGACAACTCCGCCGTGCTGTTGTCTGAGGACGGTTTTCTGCGCGATCTTTATCCGAAGGACGTTGTGGATTTGGCAACTTACGTGTCCTGCGCGGGTCGCGTGCGGCAGGCCTTGCGCGGGCACATTAGTACACTGCTCCGTCGAGGCATGTCGGTGGTCCTCGACTTCCCGGCCAATACCGTGAGTCAGCGCGTTTGGTTCCGTGAGCTGATCGACCAGTCGGGCGCCGCCCATGAGCTACATCTTCTGCTCGTCCCAGATGATGTCTGCAAGCGCCAACTCAAGGAGCGCGCGCTTGCTAAACCAGGCGATCCGTTACAGGACGAGGCCACCTTCGATCTCCTGTCTGGCTACTTTGTGGCGCCAACCCCGGAAGAAAGCTTCATGATTTTGCGGCACGAACGCAGCTGAAAGTCTGAGAGCAAGGAATGCTGCGTGGAATGGCAGTTTCTGGCCGCAAACAGACACAAGCATGAAGCAAGTCGCCAGATCCCACGGGCCGCCGCTATCCTTGGACTTCGTCTGATCCCGGGAAGCTTGTGCATGCTCCATCTGGCCTCGCAGTCGCCACGTCGCCGTGAGTTGCTTGCCCAGCTCGGCGCGACATTCCGTGTGCTCGATGTGGAGGTGCCGGAGCAGCGTGCGCCCGATGAAACGCCGCAGGCCTATGTCGAACGGGTGGCGCGCGACAAGGCGCAGGCCGGGCTGCGGGCGCTGGCTGCCGCTGACCTGGGCAAGGCCCTGGTGCTGGGTGCGGATACCGAGGTGGTGCTGGACGGCGAGGTGTTCGGCAAGCCGCGCGATGCCGAGGATGCGGCGGCGATGCTGCGTCGGCTGGCGGGACGCACGCACGAGGTGATCTCGGCGGTGTGGCTGGTGGCGAATGGTTGCGAGCGGGGCGATGTCTGTGTGTCCCGGGTGCGCTTCGGCGCGCTGGACGAGGCAGCGATTACCGCCTATGTAGCCACTGGCGAGCCGTTCGGCAAGGCGGGTGCTTATGCGATCCAGGGCCGCGGTGCGGCACTGATCGAGCATCTGCAGGGCAGCTATTCCGGCGTGATGGGACTGCCGTTGTTCGAGACGGCGCGGTTGCTGCGCGGGTTCGCTGCCCGCGGCGGTTGATCTCAGCCGCCGAGGGGGGCGGCCAGGAACCATGCGACCACGGCCATCAGGTTGTAGGTTCCATGGGCCAGCACGCTGGGCCAGATCGATTCCGAGCGCAGGCGCAGCCAGGCCAGCGCCAGGGCTAGCAACAGCAGGTTCGGTACGGCAAACACCTGCCAGTTCAGCCCCGGCAGGTGCATCAGGGCGAACAGCAGGGAACTGAGCAGGATCGCCGTGGCGCTTCCCCAGCGTTGCAGCAGGGCCGACAGCAAGACGCCGCGAAACAGGAGTTCTTCCACCAGCGGGCCCAGACTCACCGCCATCAGCGCCAGCGGGATGCGCCAGCCCAGTGACGTGCTTTTGCCGAGTTGCTCGATGTTCTGCGTGACGGTCTGGCCGTGTGCCAGCCAATCCGTCAACCAGCCACCGAGCATCGTGGCGAGCACGCCGACCACGACCGCCAGCAAGAGATAACGTGAGGTGGCCGGGGCGGCGAAACCGAAACCTGGCGGACGCCCGACCGGCCACAGGCGCGGCCAGCGTCGCCGGGTCAGCAGGAGGATCGGGATGGCGGCGACGGCGAGGGTCAGTATCGCCAGCAGCGACTGCATGCCCGGCTGCTCCAGCATCGCGCCGAGGACATCGTCGAAATGCAGCAGGCCCTGCCACGAGTGAAGGGAGCCGCTGGCGATGGCCAATGCCAGGGCGGCCAGGGTGCCGCCAGCCAGTTGCAGCACGAAATAGAGCGTGATCCAGCCCAAGGCGGTCCACACGCCGGGTGCGCGCACCAATGCCGGCAAAACCGGTGGCAGTCGGGTGTCGAACGGGGTGGAGCGAGTATCGATAGACAGGACATCCATGGGGTAGCGGATCGTGCGGCAAGGACGCGTCAGTGACCGCGTATCCGCACCGACGTTCCGTGCATGCGGCAAGCTAGCCTGTCGACGCCATCGGGTGCAATCGGTCGATCGTCACTGGCGTGGCAGGCGTGCCCGCAGCGGGCATGGTCACCTTCGGCGTTGCAGGGTCGCACGTTCGCGCTACCATCCCGGCACGGATTCGTTCGTGGGGGGATGCAATGGCCATCGACTTTGGCAAGACTGCCAGCGACTACGCCCGCCATCGTGCGGGATTTCCGGATGCCTTCTTCGAGCGCCTTTTCAGCGATGGTACGGTGCGACCCGGTCAGTCCGTACTCGATCTGGGCACCGGCACCGGCACGGTCGCCCGCGGCTTGGCGCTGCGCGGTTGCGAGGTCACCGGACTGGATCACTCGGCACCGCTGCTGGCGCAGGCTGCCGAGATGGATCGCGCCGCCGGCGTGCAGGTGAAGCAGGTGCGTGCGCGGGTCGAGAATGCCGACTTTGCCCGGGCCTCGTTCGATCTGATCACCGCCGGGCAGTGCTGGCACTGGTTCGACCGCGCGCGCACGGCCGCACTGGTGCGTGGATGGCTGCGTCCGGGTGGGCGTTTGCTGATTGCCCATTTCGACTGGCTGCCGTTGAACGGCAACATCGTGCAGGACACCGAACGCCTGATCCTCTCCTGCAATCCCGCGTGGACGCTGCACAGCGGCAGCGGGTTGTATCCGGCCTGGCTGAAGGACGTGGCCGAAGCGGGCTTCACCGAGTTGCGCACCTGGTCGTTCGACCTCGATGTGCCGTACAGCCACGAGGCCTGGCGCGGACGCATCCGCGCCAGTGCGGCGATCGGCGCGGTGCTGGACGAGGCGAAGGTGAAACGCTTCGATGCGGAACTGGCCGCGATGCTGGCCAGTCGCCATCCGCAGGAACCGCTCGCGGTGCCACATCGGGTATGGGCGTTGAGCGCCGTGGCGCCCGGGTCATTGGGCTGACTCAGCCCACGCTCATGGCGCGCACCACGCCGACGCCGGCCATCACCAGCAGGGCGATCCAGCCAAGCATGCCCAACGCAAAGCCCGGACCGCGTTTGGCCGGGTCTTTCAGATAGACCAGGGCATACCAGGCCCGCCCCAGCAGCCAGACCAGCCCGGCGATGCCGGCCCAGCCGCTGAACCCATAGGTTGCGGCCAGCCACAGCGTCGGCAGGAACATCACGGTCTGCTCCAGCGTGTTCATCTGCACGCGGTAGGCGCGTTCGAATGCCGGATGGCCGCTCGTCGCCGGCGCCTTGATGCCGTACTTGCCGCGGGCATGGCCCACGACCCACATGGTGCCGAACAGCAGGAGTACGGTGAGCAGGGTCACCAGGGCGGGCAACTGGGTCATGGGATGTCCTCGTTGGGGTTGGTCTAATGTAGCCGGACGGCAGGCGTGGCGTGATGGCGATCAAGCCGCTATCGTCACGCCATGGCATCGGGGGCGGATGCATCTGACGAGCGGGGAATCTTATGGACTGGCAGAAAGGCGGCAGCAGCGACAACGTCGAGGTCGACAATGGCGGTGGCGGCGGTCGGGGTTTCGGTGGCGGCGGCGGTGGCCGGATGGGGCTGGGCGGCCTGATCGTGCTGGCCATCCTGGGCTGGATCTTCTTCAAGAATCCGCTGGCCTTGCTGGATCAGGGCGGCGTGCAATCCGCGGCTCCCACCCAGAGTGGCGTGCCGGCCCAGGTCGATCCGCAGCAGAAGGCCTTCGTCAGCGCCATCCTGCATTCCACCGAGGTGACCTGGGGCGAGATCTTCCAGGCGAAGGGGATGACTTACGTCGATCCGAAGCTCCACCTGTTCAGCGGCGGCGTGAGCACCGGCTGCGGTGGCGCCACCACGGCGGTGGGGCCGTTCTACTGTCCGACCGATCAGAAGGTCTATCTGGACGTGGCGTTTTTCCAGCAACTGCAGGATGAATTGCACTCCTCCGGCGATTTCGCCCGCGCTTACGTGATTGCGCACGAGGTCGGTCATCACGTGCAGAAGCTGACCGGCGTGTTCGATCGCGTGAAGCAACTGCAACGCCAGGGCCAGCCGATGGACGGCGCCGACGGCTTGTCCGTGCGACAGGAGCTGCAAGCCGACTGCTACGCGGGCGTGTGGGCCAATCACAGCCAGCAGGAGCTGAACTGGCTGCAGCCCGGGGATATCGAGTCGGCGCTCAACGCGGCCAGCCATATCGGCGACGACACCTTGCAACAGCAGGCGCAAGGCCGGGTGCGACCGGATACGTTCACCCACGGCACCTCGGCGCAACGGGTGAAGTGGTTCAAGACCGGCTTCAGCAGCGGCAACATGGACCAGTGCGACACCTTCGCCGGCGAGCCGTGAGTTCACAAGCGCTCGACCCTGGTTGAGCACGCTCCGCATTTCCTCTCCTGCATCGCAGGGGAGGACGCGGGGGAGGACACGGTGGGGTCGCTTTTGCAATTCGTCCCTCGGGCACTGCACAGAAGACTTCCCACGCTCTAGAATCCGTCCTCTGCGTACCTCGGGGTGCGCCCTGGTCGACCTGATGAAACATCCCTGCCTGCGCTGTGGCGTCTGTTGCGCTTTCTTTCGTGTGGGGTTTCACTGGTCGGAAGCGGATCCTTCGCTTGGCGGCTGCGTACCGCCGGAACTCACCGAAAAGCTTGATCCGCATCGGCTGGCGATGCGCGGCACCAACGCCGCCCAGCCACGTTGCGTGGCGCTGCAAGGCACCTTGGGCGTGGCAGCGCATTGCGGCATCTACGCGCGGCGGCCCTCGGTATGTCGCGAGGTGGAACCCTCATGGGAATTCGGCAGGATCAGCCCGCAATGCGACAAGGCGCGCCTCGCGCATGGATTGCCGGTGCTGACGCCGCAGGACTGGCTCGAACCCTACGACACCGACGAACCGCCACTGCCGCAGGCGGCCTGAGCCCGAACTTTTGCAGGAGTGGCTGAGACCGCTCCTGCAACACGCAACGATATGCCGGCGGCGCGCCGTGCCACCTGCTTAATCGAAGCGGTAGATGTCCATCGCCAGCAGGCCCATGTCGATGCCGGCATCGATCCGCTCGGCACGGGCATTCGCTCCGGCCGCGCCCAAGGCCACGAACAGCGGCAGCAGATGTTCGTCGGTGGGATGCGCGCGTTCGGCAAACGGGGCTTGTCGGCGATAGTCGAGCAGGGCGTCGATGTCGCCAGCGGCGAGCTTCTGCTCGATCCACGCGATGAACGGTTGCACGTACGGGGCCTGCCGTTCGTCGCTGTAGCCGGCGCGCAGGTCGTGCAGGTTGTGGGTGATGCTGCCTGAGCCGATCACCAGCACGCCTTCGTCACGCAGCGGCGCCAGCGCCTGGCCTAGCGCGTACTGGTGCGCGGGGCCGAGTTCGGGCTGGATCGAAACCGGCACGACCGGAATGTCCGCCGCCGGATACAGCAGTCGCAATGGCACCCACGCACCGTGATCGAGTCCGCGTTCGGAATCGACTACGGGTGCCAGGCCGGCCTGATCCAGCAGTTGCATGACGCGATCTGCCAGCACCGGCGCGCCCGGCGCCGGATACTGCAGTTGGTACAGTGCGGCGGGGAAGCCGCCGAAATCGTGGATGGTTTTCGGTGCGGTGGCGCTGCCCACCTGCGGCCGCTGTGACAGCCAGTGGGCGCTGGCGATGACGATCGCCTGCGGTCGCGGCAGCAAGGCAGCCAGCTCGGCCAGCCGCGCGCCGGTCAGGCCGGGTTGCAGCGCGGTCATCGGCGAGCCGTGCGAGATGTACAGACTGGGCAGGCGGGTCATGGCGTTCTTCATTGGCGAAGGTGACCCGCGAAGTATGGGCGCCAATGTATTTTCCATCAGTGCCCACGGGAAACATGCTGTCGCCTGATCGAAACGACCGGGCGACCCGGACGAGTGGCTTGCGACTTACTTGTGCGGCGGCTTGCCGCCACCGTGCCGTGGTTTGAAACCACCGGACTTGGCGCCGCCAGGTTTCGGGCCGCCGGGTTTGAACCCGCCGGGCTTCTTGAAGCCGCCCGGTTTGTGCGCGGGTGGTGCGCTGGTGCCGGTGTCGGTGCCGTCCCACTCGTGGATGCGCAATTGCTGCTGCACCACCCAGACCTTCTTCAGGTGCTCGAACACTTCCTTCGGCATGCCGTCGGGCAGGTCGATCAGGCTGTAGTGGTCGCGGATGCTGAGGCGGCCGATGTACTGGCTTTCCAGCCCCGCCTCGTTGGCGATCGCGCCGACGATGTTGCCCGGCTTCACGCCGTGCTCGTGGCCGACTTCGATGCGATAGGTGCGCTTGCCTTCCTCGGTGGCATGCGCGCGCACCGGGCGATGGCCGAACTCGCGCGGCGGAGCACGGTCATGCGCCGCGTGTTCGCGTGGCCGCTGTTCGGCGGGCCTCGATTCGCGCGCCGGGTGGCCGGCCGCGGCGGCTTCGCGCGCATGCGGCGGGCGCCGCTCGCTGCTGCTGCGCTCGCGGGGTGTCGCGCGTTCGACCCGCTCGCGCGAGGCCGGCTCGTATTTCTCGCGCTTCGGCGGCGGCGCCAGCAGCAGCGGCTGATCGCCCTGGGCGATGCGCGCCAGCGCGGCGGCGATCTCGATCGCCGGCACATTGTGCTCCTGTTCGTACTGCTCGATCAGTTGCTGGAACTGGCCGAGATCGCCCTGCGCCAGCATGTCGCTGATGCGCTGCTTGAACTTGCCGATGCGCACGTCGTTGACCACATCGACCGACGGCAGCTGCATCTGCTCGATCGGCTGGCGGGTGGCGCGCTCGATCGCACCGAGCATGCCGCGCTCGCGCGGGCTGACGAACAGGATCGCCTCGCCGCTGCGCCCGGCGCGGCCGGTGCGGCCGATGCGGTGCACGTAGCTTTCGGTGTCGTACGGGATGTCGTAATTGAACACGTGGCTGATGCGCTCCACATCGAGGCCGCGGGCGGCCACGTCGGTGGCGACCAGGATGTCGAGCTTGCCGTCCTTCAATTGCTGGATCACCCGCTCGCGTTGCGGCTGGGCGATGTCGCCGTTGATCGCGGCGGCGGCCAGGCCACGCGCCTGCAGCTTGCCGGCCAGTTCCTCGGTGGCCTGCTTGGTACGCGCGAAGATGATCATCGCGTCGAACGGTTCGGCTTCGAGGATGCGCGTCAACGCATCGAGCTTGTGCATGCCGCTGACGAACCAGTAACGCTGATGGATGTTCGGCGTGGTGGTGGCGGAGGATTTGATCGTGACTTCGACCGGCTCCTTCAGATGGCGCTGCGCGATCTTGCGGATCTGGGTCGGCATGGTGGCCGAGAACAGCGCGACCTGGCGCTGCGGCGGGGTCGCCTGCAGCACTTTCTCGACGTCGTCGATGAAGCCCATGCGCAGCATTTCGTCGGCTTCGTCGAGCACCAGGTATTTCAGCTCGGACAGGTCGAGCGTGCCCTTGTCCATGTGATCGATGACGCGGCCCGGCGTGCCGACCACGACATGCACGCCGCGCTTCAGCGAATGCAGCTGCGGGCCGTAGCTCTGGCCGCCATAGATCGGCAGCACCTGGAAACCGGGGATGTGCGCGGCGTAACGCTGGAACGCTTCGGCGACCTGGATCGCCAGTTCGCGCGTGGGCGCCAGCACCAGCGCCTGCGGCTTGCCGGCGCGCGGGCTGATCTTCGACAGGATCGGCAGCGCGAACGCGGCGGTCTTGCCGGTGCCGGTCTGTGCCTGGCCGAGTACGTCGCGGCCTTCGAGCAGCGGAGGGATCGTCGCGGCCTGGATCGGCGAGGGTGATTCATAGCCGACATCGGCGAGTACGCGCAGAACGTCGGGGTGCAGTGCGAGCGCGCCGAAACCGGACGGAGCCGGGGCGTGATCGGAAGTGGGGGATGACATGGGGAAACCTCGGAACCATGGCGACGCCGGGAATGCGGCGCGCAGGCGGCGCATTCTACCAGTCCCGGCACGGTGGCGTGGTGCTGCGGGCTGAACGCCTCCGGCGGTTATGCTCGGGTCTGCGTGATTGTCGCGGAGAGGCCGGAGATGGGAAAGCTCGAGACGATTTCCGAACAGTGCCTGCATGGCGGTGTCCAGGGGTTCTACAGGCACACCTCGCGAGCCTGCGGCGGGCCGATGCGGTTTGCCGTGTACCAGCCGCCACAAGCGGCGCGACAGGCCTGTCCGACGCTGTATTTCCTGGCTGGCCTGACCTGTACCGAGGAAACCGCCACGATCAAGGCGGGCGCCCAGTGGCTAGCGGCGGAGCTCGGGTTGGTGCTGGTCATGCCCGACACCAGCCCGCGCGACACCGGCTTCGACGGCGCCACCGGCGACTGGGAATTCGGCGAGGGCGCGGGCTTTTACGTCGATGCCACCGTCGCGCCTTGGTCGGCGCGCTTTCGCATGCACACGTATGTGGCGGACGAATTGCCGGCGCTGGTCGCCACGCAGTTTCCGGTCGACACGTCGCGCAGCGGCATCTGCGGCCATTCGATGGGCGGGCATGGCGCGCTGACCATCGCCCTGAAACATCCCGCACGCTACCGCTCGGTGTCGGCGTTCGCACCCATCGTTGCACCCAGCCAAGTGCCGTGGGGCCGGAAGGCGCTGCCGCGCTATCTCGGCGATGATCCGGCGGCATGGGCCAGTTACGACGCCTGCGAACTGGTGCGGCAGCAGGCCTTTCCGGGGACGATCCTGATCGATCAGGGCGAGGCCGATCCGTTCCTCGAAGCCCAGCTCAAGCCCGAACTGTTCGACCAGGCCTGCGCCGAAGCGGGGCAGGAATTGTTGCTGCGGCGGCACCCCGGCTACGACCATAGCTACTGGTTCATCGCCAGCTTCATCGATGACCATCTGCGCCACCACGCAGCAGCGCTGGATCTACCGTAGGAGCCCGCTCGCGGGCGATGCTTTTGCGAATCCCGGCTTTCAACAGACGAACGTCTGGTCATCCCGAGTCCCGACACAAAAGCATCGCCCGCGAGCGGGCTCCTACAAAAAAATTGCCCCGCTTGGCGGGGCAATTTGAATTTCGCTGGTTCGGCTCAGGCCTTGGCGGCCGGACGATGGTTCGAGCGGCGGCGCTGGTTGCCGGCGGCGTGCTCGCCGCGGCCTTGCGGTGCGTAGCCATTCGGTCGGGGCGAGCCCGCAGGTTTGCCCTGTCGCGGCGCACGCGACTGCTGCCGCTGACCACCGCCACCCTGCTTCGGGCGCGGCGCGCCGGCATCCAGGCGCAGCGGGGCGGAGGGCTCGTAGCCAGCCACCGGGTTGATCGCGATGTCCTGCTTGAGCAGCTTGCGGATGTCGTGCAGCAGGCCGCTTTCATCATGGCTGACCAGCGACAGCGCGAGGCCTTCCATGCCGGCGCGACCGGTACGGCCGATACGGTGCACGTAGTCCTCGGCCACCGAGGGCAGGTCGAAATTGATGACGATCGGCAACTGCTCGATATCAATGCCGCGCGCGGCGATGTCGGTGGCGACCAGTACCGTGACGCGGCCGCTCTTGAAGTCGCTGAGGGCGCGCGTGCGGGCGTTCTGGCTCTTGTTGCCGTGGATCGCGGCGCTGCGCAGGCCGGACGCGTTGAGGAAGGTCACCAGCTTGTCGGCGCCGTGCTTGGTGCGGCTGAACACCAGGCTCTGACGGCGGCTGTCCTGCGACAGCACGTGCAGCAGCAGGTCGCGCTTGCGCGAGGCGTCGACCGGATGCACCTGATGGCTGACCAGGGTGGTCACGGTGTTCGGTGCCGACACCGAGATCTCGCGGGCGTTGTGCATGAACTCCATCGCCAGCGTCTTGATCGCCGGCGGGAAGGTGGCCGAGAACAGCATGGTCTGACGCTTCTTCGGCACTGACTGCAGGATGCGCTTGAGCGCCGGCAGGAAGCCCATGTCGAGCATCCGGTCGGCTTCGTCCAGCACCAGGGTTTCCACCGCGGACAGATCCAGCGTGCGCTGCTGCATGTGGTCGATCAGGCGGCCCGGGGTGGCGATGACGATGTCCACGCCACGACGCAGCGCGTTGATCTGCGGGCCCATGCTGACGCCGCCGAAGATGGTGGTGGCGCTGACGTGCACGTGCTTGCCGTAGTCGCGCATGTTCTCGTGGATCTGCGCGGCCAGCTCGCGGGTCGGGGTGAGGATCAGCGCGCGCGGACGGCGGGTCATGGTCTGGCCGCTGGTCGACAGCTTCTGCAGCAAGGGCAGCGCGAACGCGGCCGTCTTGCCGGTACCGGTCTGGGCGGCAGCGAGCAGGTCGTGGCCTTCCAGTGCGGGCGGAATCGCCGCGGCCTGGATCGGGGTGGGTTGGGTGTAGCCGTAATCGGCAAGCGCACGCAACAACGCGGGCGCAAGGCCCAGCGAATCAAAAGACATGTAACACTCCTGTGCAACCCGGAGTGTTCATACCGTGTTGCGAATCAAGGGGGAGAAGGGCGGCGGTGTGCCGCAGCGGTCGCGAAGGCGACTGCGCCGCGCAGTATAGCCGATTCATCGGCGCCGCGCTTGACCCGCGGTGGATCAAGCTGAACAGCCGCTTCAGTGGGCGTGCCGTGCCTCGATCAGGTAGCTGTTGAATGGCGTGCGTCCGCGCAGCGTTTCGATGCGCATGAGCAGGCCGGCAGCCTCGAGTGCTTCGCGCAGTTCGCTGGCACTCGGGTAATGCTGCGCGCCGCCGGGTATCCAGCCCGACGCCTGCAGCAGGAACTCCTCGGCGCGGGTGGCATGGAAGCGCCAGTTTCCCTCGCGCAACACGTTGCGGATGATCAAACGACCTTGCGGCGCCAGATGTCGGGCGGCCTGCTGCAGCAAGGCGAGCTGGCCGGTGGCCGGCAGGTAATGCAATACGTCGAGCAGGGCGACATTGCCTTGTGTCGGGGGAAGGTCGAGTGCGTCCGCGCAGCGCAGGTCGACTACCGTTGCCAGCCCGGCGCGCTGCGCTGCGCGTTGTCCGGCGGCGATCTTGCGCGGATCGCGGTCCAGTCCGAGGTAGGGCGCCCGGTGGCCCTGCATATACAGGTATTGCCCGAGCAGGCCGATGCCGCAGCCGATGTCGAGCAGGGGCAGGGTGCTGCCGGCAAGCACGGCGCTGCTGGCGGCGTACACCGGGTCGCTGGCCAGCTTGACCCGCACGTAGCAGCGTTGCAGATGGCCGTCGTAGCGGCTGGCAATGCGGTGGCGTGCGTGGCGATCCATCCACGTCCTGCCTGGTGACGGTGTTGCCAGCCTAGCAGCTGATCGGGCCGGGTCATCGTGGCGGTGTTGCGCGCGACGCCAAGTTGTTGCATATGTTGCGCACGGCTGCCGACCCGCTGCGGCCAGGAACGCTCCCATGGCATGGCTTTCCCCCTTGCGCGAACTCGATGCCAGCCAGCGGCACACGGTGTTCGCGAGCTTCCTCGGCTGGACGCTGGATGCGTTCGATTTCTTCCTGCTGGTGTTCGTGCTCGGCAACATCGCCGACGATTTCCACGTACACAAGACTGAGGTCACGCTGGGCATCCTGCTGACCCTGGCGGCGCGCCCGATCGGCGCCCTGCTGTTTGGACGGCTGGCCGATCGCTTCGGCCGGCGTCCGGTGCTGATGGTCGACGTGCTGCTGTTCTCCGTATTGGAGCTGGCCTGCGCCTTTGCGCCGACGCTGACCGTGTTGCTGGTGCTGCGCTTTGCCTTCGGCATCGCGATGGGCGGCGAGTGGGGCATCGGCGCGTCGCTGGCGCTGGAGAGCGTGCCGGTGAAATCCCGCGGTCTGGTTTCCGGCCTGCTGCAGAGCGGCTATCCGTGCGGCTATTTCCTCGGCGCCGTCGCCTACTGGGTAGTGTTCGACGTGCTGGGTCTGGGCTGGCGCGCGATGTTCGTGGTTGGCGTGCTGCCGGCGCTGCTGGTGCTGTACCTGCGCAGCAAGGTCCCCGAGTCACCGATCTGGCAGGCCAGCCAGGCGGGCGGTGAACGTCGCAACCTGCTGGATTCGATGCAAGGTCACTGGAAGCGGCTCCTCTACATGATGCTGCTGATGATGGCGTTCAACATGTTCAGCCACGGCTCGCAGGACATGTATCCCACCTTCCTGAAGTCGCAGCTGCACCTGGGCGTCGGCACGGTGACGGTGTTGACGATGCTGCTCAATGCGGGCGCGATCGTGGGCGGGCTGAGTTTTGGTGCGTGGTCCGAAAAGGTCGGTCGACGGCGCGGGATGATCGTCGCGGCGCTGCTGGCGCTGCCATGCATTCCGTTGTGGACGCATGGTGGCTCGCTGATGCTGCTGGGGCTGGGAGCATTCCTGATCCAGGTGATGGTGCAGGGTGCCTGGGGCATCGTGCCGACCTACCTCAACGAACTGTCGCCGGACGAAGTGCGCGGCACCTTGCCCGGCTTCGCCTACCAGCTGGGCAACCTGCTCGCGGCCAGCACGGCCACCGCACAGTCCTGGCTGGCCGATCGCAGCGGCGGCAATTACGCGCTGGTGATGGCGTCGTGGATGGCGGTCGTCGCCGTGCTGCTGGCCCTGCTCGCGTGGCTGGGGCCGGAGGTGCGCGGTACCCGCTTCGGCAAGGCGGGCTCCTGATAGAATCGCCGGTTTGCAGACCCTCAAGAGATTCATGATGAAAGCTGGCAAGGACAAGGTGGTTTCCCTCCATTACACGTTGACCGTGGATGGCGAGAAGGTGGAAAGCTCGCATGATCGCGAGGAACAACTGTGGGTGCTGCTTGGTCACGGCCAGCTGATCCCGGGCCTGGAGACGGCGCTGGAAGGCCGTGAAGCGGGCGAGGCGCTGGAGGTGGATGTGGCAGCCGTGGACGGCTATGGCGAACGTCAGGAAGGCCAGGTCCAGCGCATGTCCAAGAAATATTTCCCGCAGGCGAACCGGCTCAAGCCCGGCATGGTCACCGTGCTGCGATTGAAGGAAGGCGGCCAGCGCGCGGTCACCGTGCACAAGGTCGGCATGAGCGCGATCGATGTGGATCTCAACCATCCGATGGCCGGCAAGGATCTGCATTTCGACGTCGCCATCGGCGAAGTGCGTGAAGCCACCGAGGAAGAACTCAAGCACGGTCATGCTCATCCGCCGGGCAGTGCTGCGCACTGACCGGCGGATATCAAGTCAAAGCAAAACGGCGCCTTAGGCGCCGTTTTTCGTTTGCTCCCTCTCCCCCCGGGAGAGGGCTGGGGAGAGGGTTCGGTTCGCGCGTAGCCGCTTTTGATTTTTGGTTGAGGTCAGTCCCTGCGTGGTCGAGTCCGGTCATCCGTGGATCGAATGGACAGGCGGTTGAGAACTCCCCCCCTCAATCCAGCACCCGCTTCCCGTACGCAAAGTGATCCCCCCAATACGGCCCGTCGATATCGTCCAGTCGCACCGTGCCGCCGCTGTTCGGCGCGTGCACGAAACGGCCCTTGCCGACATACACGCCGACGTGGCTGATGCTGCCGTCGATATCGAAGAACACCAGGTCGCCGCTGGCCAGCTGGGTCATCCGGCGCACCTTGCGGGCGTCCATCGAGGCCATCTCGTTCGAGGTACGCGGCAGCTTGATCCCGGCGGCGGTGCGGTAGATGTAATCGATCAGGCCGCTGCAATCGAAGCCGCCAGCCGGCGTATTGCCGCCCCAGTGGTAGGGCGTGCCGACCAGGGCGATCGCGCGGAACAGGATGTCGTTCGCCTCGCCCGCGCTGGCAGCGGAGGGTGCCCGCGCCGGCAGGTCGGCCAGCGCGGAATGCGAGGCCTTGTAGGTCGATTCACGCCGGTGCGGCGCGCTGGCGCAGGCGGCAAGCAGCATGATCATGGCGCCGAGCAGGAGCTGTCGCGCGACACGGGGCGTGTCGGGTGGCAGCACAAATCGGGACGCGCAACTCAACGGCATGATGCAATCTCGGCATGAGGCGGTCCGAGGTTATCAAATCAATGGGTTGGAAGGAAGTTCTCACAAATCAATGGAAGATTGCCACTGGTTGCCTGCGAGGACACTCGGGTACGCCACGGCTCGCTACAATCCCTCGATGGAATCTGCACGTGACGATGTATTGATCCTCGGTGGTGGCGTCATCGGCCTGGCCTGCGCGCTCTATCTGCTCAAGGCCGGCGCCAGCGTACGTGTGCTGGAACAGGGCACGCCAGGCTGCGGCAGTTCGCACGGCAACTGCGGCACGATCACGCCCAGCCACGCACCGCCACTGGCGATGCCCGGCATGATCGGGGTGGCCTTGCGTTCGATTTTCCATGCCGACGCACCGCTCTATCTCAATCCGCGCCTGGATGGCGCGCGCCTGCGCTGGCTGCTGGGCTTTGCACGCCACTGCAACTGGCGCGACTTCCATGCGGCGACCCAGGCACGGCTGGCGATCCTGCAGCGCTCGCGCCGGTTGCTGGCAGAACTGGTGCGCGACGACAGGCTCGACTGCGAATTCGCCGAGCAGGGCACGCTGCTGGTCTATCGCACGGCCCGGTTGCAGAAGATCGACGAGAAGAAGCATACCGCCGTGCTCGAGAGTCTCGGCATCGAGGTGCAGCGCTTGAGCGGCGAACAGGTCGAGGCGATGGAGCCGGCACTGAAGCCAGGCGTGGCAGGCGGACTGTTGCACCCGCAGGATGCGTCCTTGCGACCGGACCGCTACCTAGCCGAGCTCGCCCGGCGCGTGGTGGAGCTCGGCGGCGTGATCGAGAGCGGTGCGCGCATCGAGGGTTTCGAGACGGATCGAACGCGCATCACGGGCGTGCAAAGCAGTCGCGGCCGATTCCGTGCCGAGCGCGTCGTGCTGGCGCTCGGCGCGTGGTCGCCCCTGCTCGCGAGGCAACTGGGGCTGCAACTGCCGATGCAGCCGGGCAAGGGCTATTCCCTGACCTACAACCGCCCCGCGCTGGCGCCGCGGCGTGCGCTGACCTTGTGCGAGCCATCGGTGTGCGTGACCAGTTGGAGCGGTGGCTACCGGCTCGGCAGCACGATGGAGTTTTCCGGTTACCGCGAGGGTCTCAACCGCCCCCGGCTCGATGCGCTGAGGCGCGGCGCGGCGGCCTTTCTGCGCGAACCTGAAGGCAGTGAACTGGTGGAGGAGTGGTGGGGCTGGCGGCCGATGAGCGTCGACGAGGTGCCGATCATCGGTGCCAGCGCACGCTGGGCCAACCTGTGGCTGGCGACCGCACACGGCATGCTCGGCGTGAGCATGTCGGCGGCCACCGGTGAACTGATGGCGGCGCTGCTGGCGGGCACACCTTCGGCGATCGATGCGAGCCCTTACGCTCCGGCGCGATTCGGCCTGTAGCCGTGCTTGCGAGTCCATCGCGGCCCTCACCAACCATTCGGGAGCACGCGATGGCCGCAAGCCTTGACCTGATCGTGCTGGGCGGGCCTGGCCATGGCCTTCCGTGCCGCGAAACATGGCGCCCGGGTAGCGCTGCTCGAACCGCGCGACCTGGACACCACGGTGGCGATCCATCCCACGTCGGCGGAGGAACTGGTGTTGATGGAGTGAGGAAGCGGGCGGCTCCCGGTTTTCAGCGCTCGCGTTTCTCTCCCCGGCTCCTCAAGCCCTTGCACGAATCCCGCACGTCGCGCCGGGTAGAATGGCCGGATGGAAAATTTCATCCTGCATCGCGGCCGTGTGCCGCTGCTGATCAGCCTGCCGCACGATGCCAGCTTCATTCCCGAGGACATCGCCACGCGCATGCATCCAGTGGCGCGCCGCTCGCCGGATACCGACTGGCATGTGGCGCGGCTGTACGAGCCGCTGGCGCGGGAGTTGGGTGCCAGCGTGTTGAAGCCGCGGGCATCTCGCTACGTGGTCGATCTCAATCGGCCTGCCGACGGTCACCCGCTGTACCCGGGGCAACGCGAGACCGGGCTGGTGCCCATCGTGGGGTTCGATGGCGGACCGCTGTACCTGGATGGCTGCGCGCCGGATGCCGCCGAAGTTCAACAACGGGTAAACGACTACTGGCGGCCCTACCACGGCGCGCTGGCACAGGAACTTGCGCGCCTGCATGCCGAGCATGGGCGTGTGGTGTTGTGGGAGGGTCACTCGATCCGTAGCCGGGTGCCGATGCTGTTCGAGGGGAGGCTGCCGGACTTCAACCTGGGAACGGCGACCGGTGCCAGTTGCGGCAGCGCACTCCAGGCGCGGCTGCAAACGAGCCTGGAAGCGCAGTCGCGCTTTACCGTGGCCGTCAATGACCGCTTCAAGGGCGGTTACATCACCCGCCACTACGGCCGTCCCGAGGTCGGCGTGCAGGCCGTGCAGCTTGAGCTGGCACAGCTCAATTACATGGATGAGGCAAGCTTCGAATACGCGGCCGCCAGGGCACCCGACGTGCAGGCGGTGATCGACCGGCTGTTGCGGATTTGCCTGGAGTGACCGCAAGAAATTGTTGTCGGGATCGCATCGTGCGGATGTCAAGATCCGGCTCGCAAGGCCCGCGCAAGATACTGTGTTTCATTCAGCTGCGGTATTCGGTTTGCGTCGCATTGTCGGCATGTCGCGCCACCCGAGTTGCCGGGTTCCGGCCGGGCTCGCGATACCTACATTGTCCGAGGTTCGACATCATGATGCGCAAACTTTTGATCAGTTCCCTGCTGGTGGCGGGTGTGGCGCTTTCCGGTTCCGTGCTGGCCCAGGCCGCTGCACCGCAGACTGCGGCACCGCAGGCCGCGGCTCCGGCGGAGCAGGCTGCTCCGGCTGCCAAGGCCGCCCCGGCGGCTGACGCCGCGCCAAAGGCGGCCATGAGCAAGACTTCGCACCACAAGCACCACAAGAAGAGCCACAAGAAGGCAGCTGCCAAGACTGCGGAACCCGCCGCGACTCCGGCTGGCTGATCCGGTAGCGACGCAAGAACCCGCCGGTTCAGGCCGGCGGGTTTTTTTGTGGGCGCGGCGCCGCGACGCATTTCAGTTCGATCGCGATCGGCGTCGGCAGGGCGCTGATGCCCAGGGTGGTGCGGCAGGCATCGACGCCCGCGAAATATTCCGCGTAGAGGCGGTTGTACGTCGCAAAGTCGCGCTGCATGTCGGTCAGGAACACCGTGACATCGACCAGGTCGGTCCACTGCGCGCCGCTGGCCTCGAGCACGGCGCGCACGTTGGCGAACACCTGCCGGCATTGCGCCTCGATGTCGTATTCGACCAGCCGGCCGTCGGTGTCGTGCACGTTGCCCGGGATTGCATTGCTGCCCGGCTGGCGCGGGCCGACGCCGGACAGGAACAGCAGGTCGCCGACGCGGCGCGCGTGCGGATAGGCGCCGACCGGTGCCGGCGCGCTGTCGGTGCGAATTCCTTTGCCGCTCATGCGCTGCCGGCCCAGCGCTGTGTCAGTTGGGTGACGGCCTGCTCATACGCCACGGGCAGTTGCTCGCGGGCGCGCACGTCGAGGCCGAGGTCGTGGATATGGCCATTGTCCAGGCCGTAGATCCACGCGTGCACAGCCAGCTCCTGGCCACGTTCCCACGCTTCGCGCACCACCGTGGTGTGGCACACGTTGAGCGCCTGTTCCAGTGCATTCAGCTCGCACAAGTGGGCGTGACGCATCGCGAACGACTGCGCCGGGTCGAACTTGTCGGCATGCTTCATGGCGATGTCGGCGATGTGCCGCAGCCAGTTGTCGATCAGGCCCAGCCGGCTCTCCTTGAGTACCGCGCCGACGCCGCCGCAACCGTAGTGGCCGACCACCAGGATGTGCTTCACCTTGAGCACGTCGACCGCGAACTGGATCGTGCTCAGCGCGTTGAGGTCGGTATGCACCACCACGTTGGCCACATTGCGATGCACGAAGATCTCGCCTGGCGGCAGGTCGACGATCTGGGTGGCCGGCACGCGCGAGTCCGAGCAGCCGATCCACAGGTAGCGCGGTGCCTGTTGCTGCGAGAGCTGCTCGAAATAGGCGGGATCCTGCGCGGTGACCTGGTCGGCCCAGCGACGGTTGTTGGCAAGCAGGTCTTTCAGTGAATTCATCGGGGTTCCGGGGGTTCTTGCGTGCACATATCAGCCGCGCCCCGGCGACGTGCCGTAGGCGATGCAGACGTTCTTGGGCTCGGTGAAAAAGTGCAGCGCTTCGCTGCCGCCCTCGCGGCCGACGCCGGATTGCTTGACGCCGCCGAACGGCGTGCGCAGGTCGCGCAGCAGCCAGCAGTTGATCCACACGATGCCGAACTCGAGCCGACCGGCGAGCCGGTGCGCGCGGGCGAGATCCTGCGTCCACAACGAGGCGGCGAGTCCGTACCGGCTGTCGTTGGCGATCGCCAGCGCTTCGGCTTCGTCCTCAAACGGAATCAGTGCGACCACCGGGCCGAAGATTTCCTGCTGGTTGGTGGTTGCCGAAGACGGCAGGCCTTCGATCACGGTGGGCGCGATGAACCAGCCGCCGGCGCAGCGACCTGGTTGCGCGAGCGCGCCGCCGCCGCACAGCACCCGGCCGCCTTCGGCGCGTGCCTGTTCGATGCAGCCAAGCACCTTGTCGTAATGCGCCCGTGACACCATCGCGCCGAGGTCGATGTCGGCGTCTTGCGGGTCGCCCACACGCAACGCCTGCACCCGCGCCAGATAGCGTGCGCGGAACGTTTCGTAGATCGATCGCTGCACCAGCAGGCGCGAGCCGCACAGGCAGATCTCGCCCTGGTTGGCAAAGCCCGAGCGCACGATGGTGTCGAGGTTCGCGTCCGAGAGGTCGGCATCGGCGAACACGATGGCCGGGTTCTTGCCGCCCATCTCCAGCGAGACTTTCTTGAACCGCGCTGCGGCGGAGCTGGCGATGCGGGCGCCGGTGGCGGTGCTGCCGGTGAAGGAGATCGCCTTGATATCGGGATGGTCCACGATGGCCTGACCCACGCCGGGGCCAAGACCCTGGACGATGTTCAGCACGCCGGGCGGAAAGCCCGCCTCGATGCTGAGCTCGCCGAGCAGGGCGGCAGTGCAGGGGGTCACTTCCGAGGGCTTGGCCACCACGGTGTTGCCGGCGGCCAGTGCCGGCGCGATCTTCCAGCTGAACAGATACAGCGGCAGGTTCCAGGGGCTGATGCAGCCGACCACGCCCAGCGGCTGACGCAAGGTGTAGTTGATGGCGGCGATGCCGGCGCCGGTTTCCATCGCATGCGATTCGCTGCCCCAGCCGGTGATCGCGGCGGCGAAGTAGCGCAGATTGCTGATGGCGCGCGGGATGTCGAGCCGGCGTGCGAGGCCGAGCGGCTTGCCGCTGTCGCGCGACTCCAGCGCGGCGAACTGGTCAAGGCGCGCCTCGATCAGCGTGGCGAGTCTTTCCAGCAGTTGCGCCCGTTGTTCGATCGGCGTGCCAGCCCAGCCGGGCGCGGCACGCCGGGCGGCAGCCACCGCGGCGTCGACATCGGCGGCATCGGAATCCGGACAGCGCGCAAACACGGTCGCGGTGGCGGGTTCGTGCACATCCAGCCAACGGTCGTGGATGGGCGCCTGCAGGCGGCCGTCGATCAGGTTGGCGAGATGCGGGGTGGACATCCGTAGCATCTTAATTCCGGCGACCGGCAATTGCACCGGACGCTGGCGTATGCGCATTCACAACGAACGCATGCGTCCACCATCGACCGGCAGGCTGACTCCGGTGATATAGCTCGCTGCCGGCGAGGCGAGGAAGGCCACCGCGGCGGCGGTTTCCGCGGGATCGGCAAAGCGGCCCATCGGAATCTCCGCGGCCATCTCCTGCTGCACGTCCTGTTCGTCGCGGCCCGACTTCTGCGCGCGCGCCGCCACGATCTGATCGATGCGCGGGGTGTGGGTGGAGCCCGGCAGCACGTTGTTGACGGTGATGCCGAGCGGAGCCAGCTCGCCGGCCAGGGTCTTGGCCCAACTGGCCACGGCGCCGCGGGTGGTGTTGGAGACGCCGATACCGGGGATCGGCTCCTTCACCGAGGTGGAGATGATGTTGACGATGCGCCCCCAGGCGGCCTTGCGCATGCCAGGCAGGACCGCCTGCACCAGTGCATGGTTGGCCAGCAGGTGCTTGCGCATGGCGTCGAGAAACTCCTGCGTGCCCGCCTCGACGATGCTGCCCGGTGGCGGACCGCCGCTGTTGTTGACCAGGATGTGCACCGGCGCGGTCGCGGCCAGGTTTTCGACCTGGCTGCGCAAGGCGTCGGTATCCCCCGCATCGGCGACGATGAAGCCGTGTCGCTGGCCATCGTGGATGTGCGGCAGGCTGTCGACCACGCTGGCCAGCACGTCGCCGCGCCGTGCCAGCGCGGTGACGCTGGCGCCGAGCAGGGCCAGTTCGATCGCGCAGGCGCGGCCGATGCCCTGGGATGCGCCGCAGACCAGCGCGTGACGGCCACTCAGGTCCAGTTGCATGTACTCGCTCCGGTTGATGCGGGTGGACGACTTCTCGCGGTCTCTCAGTGCAGCAGGCGCATCGCCAGCGCGCCCATCCAGCATAACCAGCCCAGCCACGGGCCGTAGCGCCACAGATTGCGCCATCGGTTGATGGTCGGGTCGCCGAGCGCCGGCAGTGCCGGCGAGCGCAGCACGTGCTGCATGCGGACCCAGCGGCGCCAGGCCGACGGCTTGCCCTGGTCCGCCTCCGCAATGATCTGCCAGTGCTGCGGGTAGCGTACCCGCAACAGCGAAGCGAGCCGGAATTGCGCCACGTAGGACAGCACGAACAGGCCCACGCCGGCAGTCAGCAAGGTCAGGTAGACAACGATCATTTCGATCCGCTGCGCTTGCCGCTCCAGGGCAGCGACAAATCGTCCAGCACGCCGGTGCCGCTGGGTGGCTTGCCGCAGACCGCGCTGTCGACAGCCTTCTTGTAGGTGGAATTCATCATGCCGATCCACAGCGAGCCATCGGGTCCGTGCGGGATGCTGAAGCTGCCGGCGGAATTCATCTGCAGGGTCGCCGCGGTGCTGCTGGAGAACGACGTGGGCGACTGTTCCCAGTAGGTCTTGCCGGACTGTTGCTTGGCCGAGCTGTACACCAGCAGGTAGCGCGCCTGCTTGCTTTCCACTGTCATGCTGCCGAAGGCACCGGTGGTGTCGTCGCTCCAGCCCATGTGTTCGCACAGGGTGATGTCATCGGAGCGCAGCGGCTGAAAGCCATCGTCCAGCAGCACGACGGTGGGCGCGAACAGGTAACTGGCGTGCAACCAGCGACCGTTCAATTCGGATTTCACGGCGACCCGGTACGGCAGTTTCACCTCGGTGGGCAGGCGGAAGGCGAGGAAGTAACTCTTGGTGCCCCCTAGATTGGCCACCATGCTGGCGCTGCCCAGGGTGAATTTCTGCGGCTGCCACGGCAGCAGGCTGCGGTAGGAAAAGTCGGCGAAGCTGCTGCAGCAAGGCGTGGCTTGCTGCAACTGCTGCTGGGCGAGCTTCAACGGCTCACCGGCGTTCTGTGAAGGCGGCCGCAGGTTCGGCGGCAGCAAGGCCTTGGCGTTGTGGCACCCGGTCAACATGACGGCGGCGCCGAGGGCGGCGGTGATGGCGATTGGACGGTACGACATGACGGAGAGGTTGCTCAGAACTCGGCTGTGCCGGCGGCACGAGGGTAGGGGATGGCGTCGCGGATGTTGGCCAGGCCGCAGATATAGACCAGCAGGCGCTCGAAACCGAGACCGAAGCCGGCATGCGGTACCGTGCCATAACGGCGCAGGTCGCGATACCAGCCATAGGTCACGGGATCGAGGTTGAACTTCGCCATGCGGCGATCGAGGTAGTCCAGGCGCTCCTCGCGCTGGGCGCCGCCGATGATCTCGCCGATGCCCGGCGCCAGCACGTCCATCGCGGCCACGGTCTTCTCGTCATCGTTCAAGCGCATGTAGAACGCCTTGATTGCCTCGGGATAGTTCATTACGACCACGGGGCGACCGATATGTTTCTCGGCCAGGTAGCGTTCGTGTTCGGTCTGCAGGTCGACGCCCCAGGTCACCGGGTATTCGAATTTTTCGCCCGACTTCTTCAGGATCTCGATGGCGTCGGTGTAGTCGATGCGCTCGAACGGTTTGGCGATGAAGGCCTCCATCCGCGTGATCGCATCCGGCTGCACGCGCTCGGCGAAGAACGCCATGTCGTCGGCACGCTCGTCCAGCACCGCCTTGAAGATCGCCTTGAGGAAGGCCTCGGCGCAATCGGCGTCGGCGGTGAGGTCGGCGAACGCGATTTCCGGCTCGACCATCCAGAACTCGGCCAGATGGCGCGGCGTGTTGGAGTTCTCGGCGCGGAAGGTGGGACCGAACGTGTAGACCTTGCTCATCGCCAGGCAATACGCCTCGACGTTGAGCTGGCCGGACACGGTGAGGAACGCTTCGCGGCCGAAGAAATCCTTGCGGAAGTCGATCTTGCCGTCGGGCAGGCGTGGCAGGTTGGCCAGGTCCAGCGTGGACAGCCGGAACATGTCGCCGGCACCTTCGGCATCCGAGGTGGTAATGATCGGCGTGTTGATCCAGAAGAAGCCCTGTTCGGTGAGGTGGCGGTGGATCGCCGTCATCATGGTGTGGCGCACGCGGGTGATCGCGCCGAACAGGTTGGTGCGCGGGCGCAGGTGGGCGACCTCGCGCAGGAACTCCATCGAATGCTGCTTGGGCTGGATCGGGTAGGTTTCCGGATCGTCGACCGGGCCGGTGACGATCACCTCGTTGGCCTGCAGCTCGAAGCTCTGGCCCTTGCCCTGCGACGGCACCAGGGCGCCGGAAACGATTACGCCAGCGCCGGCAGTGAGGTGCTTCACCTCACTCTCGTAGTTGCCCAGGGTGGCCGGCACCACCGCCTGGATCGGGTCGAAGCAGGAGCCGTCGGTGACGTTGACGAAGGACAGGCCGGCCTTGGAGTCGCGCCGGGTGCGCACCCAGCCGCGCACGGTCACCGCGCTGCCCGCGTCGAGCTTGCCGGAGAGAGCCTGCTTCACACTGACCACGGCCATCGGTTGAAACTCCTGCTGGTACGCCGCATGTCGGCGCGTGAATGGATGAACGGCGCGTGCGTGTCGGCACGCAAGGCCAAACCGGCATGATAATGTAGCTGTTGCCCGCATCGCGACTTTCCGGGCCAATGTGCGAGGTTGAATCGATCGTCATGAGCATCACCATCACTCCCGCTGCCAACGAACGCATGCGCCATTTCCTGGCCGGTACGCCAGCGGCGGCCGGCGTGCGGTTCGGGGTCAAGCGCACCGGTTGCTCCGGCTTTGCCTACGTGGTGAACCTGGCCGATTCGGTCGACGCAGGCGACCAGTTGGTCGAGGTGGATGGCGTGCCGCTGATCGTCAACGACAAGAGCCTGGCCCTGGTCGAGGGCACCGTGATCGACTTCCAGCGGCACGGCCTCAACGCCAGCTTCGTGTTCCACAACCCCAATGCCACCGGCGAGTGCGGCTGCGGCGAGAGTTTCACCGTCAGCTGACCGACATCAATCCGCTGCAGTCATGATTTTCAATGACTTGCGTGATCAATCGCGGGCATCGTACAATTCCGCTTCTGTCCGCACCCGTTTGGGCGCTGGCAGGACACTTGCCTCACCGCACCAGCGGGAGGCTGCGAGGCCGCTTTGGCCGCATCCACAAGGAGTCAAACCCCAATGACCCTGCGTCATTACGAAGTTGTGTTCATGGTCCATCCGGACCAGAGCGAGCAGGTTCCGGCGATGCTCGAGCGCTACAAGGCGCTGATCGAGACCGACGGCGGCAAGATTCATCGTCTGGAAGACTGGGGCCGTCGTCAGCTGGCCTATCCGATCGTGAACCTGGCCAAGGCACATTACGTGCTGCTCAACATCGAAGTGAGCCAGAACGCGCTGAACGAGCTGGAGTCGGGCTTCCGCTTCAACGACGCCGTGCTGCGCCACCTGGTGATCCGTCGCGACGAGGCCGATATCGAGCCGTCCTTCATCCTGAAGTCGAAGGAAAAGGATGACGCCAAGTCCACCCGTCGCCGCGATGACGACAGCGACGATGGCGAGGGCCGTCCGCGCGGTCGCGACCGCGATGACAACGACAACGACAGCGACGACTGATAGGAACCCAGACCATGTCCAAGTTTTTCCGCCGCCGCAAATTCTGCCGCTTCACTGCCGAAGATGTGAAGGAGATCGACTACAAGGATCTCAACACCCTGCGTCAGTACGTCACCGAGAACGGCAAGATCGTGCCGAGCCGCATCACCGGTACCAAGGCGCGCTACCAGCGCCAGCTGGCCACCGCGATCAAGCGTGCCCGCTTCCTCTCGCTGCTGCCGTACACCGACAACCACGACGTCTGATCTGCCATTTCTTCTCCCCTCCGGGGAGAAGATGCCCGCAGGGCAGATGAGGGGCGGGTGCTCGCGACAAGCTTCATCGAAGCTCGCTTCGACAGGCATCATCGCAAGTCCCGGCCCCTCACCCCAGCCCTCTCCCCGATGGGGAGAGGGTGCAACACCTTCGGACAACCGTCCTCTGGCTGCGCCGGGCCACACCGGTGCTAACGAACAGGAAAGCATCATGGAACTCATTCTTCTGCAGAAAGTCCGCAACCTGGGCAACCTCGGCGACAAGGTCGTGGTGAAGCCGGGTTATGGCCGCAATTTCCTCCTGCCGCAAGGCAAGGCCGTGCGCGTCAATGCCGCCAACCTGGCGGCGTTCGAGCAGCGTCGCGCCGAATACGAAGCCAAGGCCAACACCTTGCTGGCTGATGCCGAGGCACGCAAGCTCAAGCTTGCAGATGCCACGGTCACCATCTCCGCGCATGCCAGCGCGGAAGGCAAGCTGTTCGGTTCGGTGGGTCCGCGCGACATCGCCGAGGCGCTGGCCACCGCCGGCCATGTCGTGCACAAGGGCGAAGTGATCCTGGGTGAAGGTCCGCTGCGCAACACCGGCGAGTACGACGTGGCGCTGCACCTGCATGCCGACGTCCATACCACCGTCAAGGTGATCGTGGTCGGCGACAAGTAAGCTTCATCCATCCGCAAGATGGAAACATCCGGGCGCCTCAAGGCGCCCGTTTGTTTTGGAGTGCCTGGATCCGGGCACTCGTTATCCCCGCCAGTTCACAGCTTATCCACAGACTTATTGTCTCGACGGGTGAGACGCCGCCGCGCATGATGGTGCCGGTATGACCACCCACGAGGAGTCGGCGCGTTGCGTGTCGTTCGTGGGGCAATTCTTCCGAGGTAAGTCGATGTCCTTCGTGCCCGAACGCAAATCCCCCTCGTCGGCGATCGAGGCGCTGCGGGTGCCGCCGCATTCCATCGATGCCGAGCAGGCGGTGCTGGGTGGTTTGATGCTGGCGCCGGATGCGCTGGACAAGGTGGCCGATCGACTGGCCGAGGACGATTTCTACCGCAAGGATCACCGCCTGATCTGGCGCGCGATCAACGAGCTGGCGAACAAGGGCATGCCGTGCGATGCGGTCACCCTGGGCGACTGGTTCGAAAGCAATGGCCTGGCCGAAATGGTCGGCGGCGCCGGCTACCTGATCGAACTGGCCAACAGTACGCCGAGTGCGGCGAACATCGCGGCCTATGCCGAGATCGTGCGCGAGAAATCCGTGCTGCGCCAGCTGATCGATGCCGGTACCTCGATCACCGAGGATGGTTATCGGCCGGAAGGCAAGAGCGTGCACGAGGTGCTGGAGAACGCCGAGCAGCGCGTGTTCCACATTGCCGAGTCGGGCGCGCGCGGCAAGAAGGACTCGGTCTCGATGCGCGAGGCGGTCAAGGATGCGTTCAAGCTGCTGACCGAGCGCTACCAGAACCGTGGCCAGCTCACCGGCGTCAGCACCGGGTTCACCGACCTGGACGAACTCACCTCCGGCCTGCAGCCCGCGGACCTGATCATCGTGGCGGCGCGCCCGTCGATGGGCAAGACCGCCTTCGCGCTGAATATCGCCGAGACCGCCGCGCTGGGCGGCAGGAAGGCGGTGGTGGTGTTCTCGATGGAAATGTCCTCCTCGCAGCTGGCGTTCCGTCTGATCTCCTCGGTCGGACGCATCCACCAGCAGCACCTGCGCAACGGCACGCTGGAAGAGGAGGACTGGCCGCGCGTCTCCAACGCGATCGCGCTGCTTTCGGACGCCAGGATCTTCATCGACGACACGCCCAGCCTGTCGCCGGTGGAGCTGCGTTCCCGCGCGCGGCGGCTGCATCGCGAGCACGGTGGTCTCGGCCTGATCGTGATCGACTACCTGCAGCTGATGCAGGTGCCCGGAAACACGGAGAATCGGGCCACCGAAATTTCGGAAATCTCGCGTTCACTGAAGGGACTCGCCAAGGAGCTGAACGTGCCGGTGGTCGCCCTGTCGCAGCTGAACCGCTCGCTGGAACAGCGTGCCGACAAGCGCCCGATGATGTCCGACCTACGCGAATCCGGCGCGATCGAACAGGACGCCGACGTGATCATGTTCATCTACCGCGACGAGTACTACAACAAGGAATCGGCCGACAAGGGCATCGCCGAAATCATCATCGGCAAGCAGCGCAACGGTCCCACCGACACCTGCAAGCTGACCTTCATCGGCCACTACACGAAGTTCGTGAACTACGCGCCGGATTCGTTTGTTGGCGGGTTTGACTGAGAGCCAGGAATGGGAAGCTTGATCAGCGTCGAAACTCAGCCGTCAGAAGCCCCTCTCCCGGCGGGAGAGGGATTGGGGAGAGGGTTAGGGCGGAGCCCAATGTGGCAGCGTTCGACCTTGCTGCTTCACGCTTCGCCCGTACCCTCATCCGTCGCTTCGCGCCACCCCGGATCAAGTCCGGGGCAGGCTCTTCTCCCGAAGGGAGTAGGGCTATCCCGGCTGAGCTTCGACGCCAACCCGTTTGGGGAATGGAGAACGGGGAGTCGTTCGAGCCTGCGTGCTCGTGGTGCTTCCGCTCCTGACCAATCCCGATTCCCGATTCCCGACCAAATCCTCTTGCGGGATTCCTGGCAACCATGAGCCGCGCCACCGTCGCCACCATCCACCTTGCCGCCCTGCGCCACAACCTGGCGCGGCTGAAAGCGCTGGCGGCGCCGGCGAAGGTGATGGCGGTGGTCAAGGCCGATGCCTACGGGCATGGGCTGGAGCGGGTGGCGCGCGCGCTGGATACCGAGGCCGAGGCGTTCGCGGTGGCGGCGCTGGGCGATGGCCTGCGCCTGCGCGCGGCGGGGCATCGGCAGCGGATCGTGGTGTTGTCCGGCCCGGACGATGCACACGACATCGCCGAGATGCAGCGCCTGCAACTGGATGCGGCCGTCCACCATGAGGCGCAGTTGGAGTGGCTGGCGCAGGCCACACCCGGGCGTGGCCTGCTGCGGGTCTGGCTGAAGATCGACAGTGGCATGCATCGGCTCGGCTTCGTGCCGGAACGGGTGGCTGCGGTGCATGCGCGACTGGTCGCCATGCCGGGTGTCGATCCCGAGATCGGCCTGCTCACCCACTTCTCCGATTCGGAGGTGTTCGACGGTGTGCAGACGCCGGCGCAGATCGCCTGTTTCGCCGCGGTCACTGCAGGTATTGCTGGACCGCGCTCGCTGTCCAACTCCGCCGCCGTGCTGGGTTGGCCCGATGCCCGTGGCGACTGGGTGCGCACCGGCGGTCTGCTTTACGGCCTGTCGGTGGTCGAGGGCAGGAGTGGTGCCGATTTCGGCTTTCGTCCGGCGATGACCCTGAGCACGCGGCTGATCGCGATCAACCGCATCGGCAAGGGCGAACGGATCGGCTACAACGGCACCTGGACCTGCCCCGAGGAGATGCCGGTCGGCGTCGCTGCGATAGGTTATGGCGATGGCTACCCGCGCAGCGCGATGGCCGGCACGCCGGTACTGGTCGGCGAGCAGCGCGTGCCGCTGATCGGGCGCGTGTCGATGGACCTGATCACGCTCGACCTGCGCGACGCACCCAACGCTAGGATCGGCGAGCGCGTGGTGCTGTGGGGGCCTGAACTGCCGGTCGAGGCCGTCGCGGCGCAGGCGGCCACGATTTCCTACGACCTCACCTGCGGCATGACGCGCCGCGTGCTGTTCGTGGAAGACGAAAGCTGACAGCTCCTCGGGGCCGCGACGTCTCGCCGCCTGCGATTCACCCGGGCTAAGCTGCCCCTTTCCCAGATTCCTGATCCGGAACTTCCCATGGCCAAAGCCAAGACCGCCTATGTCTGCACCGAGTGCGGCGCCGAGCACAGCAAGTGGCAGGGCCAGTGCATCGAGTGCGGCGTGTGGAACACGCTCAGCGCGATCGTGCTGGAGCCGGCCACGGCGGGGAAATCGTCGGTGGGGGCGCAGCGCTCCAGTTATGCCGGCGCCGCCGCCGGGTCGCCGAAGATCACGCCGCTGACTGAGGTGATGCTGACCAGCGAGGCGCGTACGTTGACCGGCATTGGCGAACTGGATCGCGTGCTCGGCGGTGGCCTGGTGCAGGGTTCGGTCGTGCTGATCGGCGGCGATCCGGGTATCGGCAAGTCGACCCTGCTGTTGCAGGTGCTGGGTACCCTGGGCCTGCAACTGCCCAGCGTGTACGTCACCGGCGAGGAGTCGCTGGCGCAGGTGGCGGCGCGGGCGCAGCGCCTGGGTTTGCCGCTGGAACCGCTGCAGGCGCTGGCGGAAACCTGCATCGAGCGCATCCTCGAACAGGCGATGGCGACCCGACCGAAGGTACTGGTGATCGACTCGATCCAGACGATCTGGACCGAGCTGCTCACCGCGGCGCCGGGCTCGGTGTCGCAGGTGCGTGAGTCGGCGGCCAAGCTCACCCGCTTCGCCAAGGAGACCGGCACGGCGGTATTCCTGGTCGGCCACGTCACCAAGGAGGGCGGCATCGCCGGCCCGCGCGTGCTTGAGCACATGGTCGATGCGGTGCTGTATTTCGAGGGCGAGTCGGGCAGCCGGTTCCGCGTGCTGCGCGCGTTCAAGAACCGCTTCGGCGCGGTCAACGAACTGGGCGTGTTCGCGATGTCGGACAAGGGCCTGCGCGAGGTGCCGAATCCGTCGGCGATCTTCCTTTCGTCGCACTCGGGCCCGACTTCGGGCAGCGCGGTGATGGTCACCCGCGAAGGCACACGCCCGCTGCTGGTCGAGGTGCAGGCGCTGGTCGACCAGTCGTCACTGGGCAATCCGCGCCGGGTCACCCTGGGGCTGGAACAGAACCGCCTCGCCATGCTGCTGGCCGTGCTGCATCGGCACGGCGGTGTGGCCGCCTACGACCAGGACGTGTTCGTCAACGTGGTCGGCGGCATCCGCGTGCAGGAGACCGCGGCCGACCTGCCGGTGTTGCTGGCGGTGTTGTCCAGCTTGCGCGACCGGCCGCTGCCGGAGCACATGGTCACCTTCGGCGAAGTGGGTTTGTCCGGCGAGATCCGCCCGGTGCCAAACGGCGAGGAACGCCTGAAGGAGGCTGCCCATCACGGTTTCCGCCGTGCGATCGTGCCGAAGGCGAATGCGCCGAAGAAGGGCAAGGTCGGCGAGATGGAGGTGGTCGGGGTGGAACGCCTGAGCGAGGCGATCGACGCCTGTCGCTGAGCGTATTCAGCCCATCGTGCGATGCAGGATCACTTCCAGCACGAACTTCGAGCCGAAGAACGCCAGCACCAGCATCGCCATCCCGATCAGGGTGAGGTTGACCGCGCTGCGCCCGCGCCAGCCGTGACGCCAGCGACCCCACAACAGCGCGCCGAAGATCAGCCACGCCACGATGCTCAGCACGGTGGTGTGGATCAGGTGCTGCGCCCGGATATTGGCAATGAACAGCAGGCCGCTCAGCAGGGTCAGGGTGAGCAGGGCGAAACCGGCGCCGATCAGGCGGAACAGCAAGGCTTCGGTCTGGGTCAGCGGTGGCAGTGCGCGAACGAGTATTCCCGGTCGGCGCGAGCGCAGCGCGCGTTCCTGCACTGCCAGCAGCAGTGCCAGCACGGCGGCAATCGACAGCAGGCTGTAGGCGAGCAGGGCGATCACCACATGCAGCTTGATCTGCCAGTCGATCGGGGTGGGCGTCGTCGGCGGCGCCAGGAAGACATCCAGCGCCAGCAGCAGCGCGGCCAGCGGAAACACGATCACGCCAAGTCCGGCGACCGGCCGCGACAGGTTCACCAGCAGGGTCAAGGCAGCAACCACGCAGGCGACCAGCGACAGCGCCGCGAAGAAATGCAGGTCAACCCGACCGCCGTGCGCGCCCAGCAGCACGCCGGCATGCAGCAATACCGCCGCGGTCGCGGTAACGAGGCCGAGACGTCGCGGCGTGCGCGGACAACCCGTCAGGGGCGCCGCCAGCAAGGCGGCGGCACCGACGTACAGCACGATGGCGAGGATGGAAGGCAGGATGAGTGACATGGCGTGGAAGTGTCGCACAGCCCCTGCCCGGCGTGCATGCGAAGCAGGTCGATCCGTCCGCTATAATCGAACACTTTCCCGTTTGCCGGTTCCGTCATGTTCGAGTCGCTCAGCCAACGCCTATCCACCACTGTCAATCGCCTGCGCGGCCGCGGCCGGCTGACCGAGGAAAACATCCGCGAAGCCCTGCGTGAGGTGCGCATCGCGTTGCTGGAGGCGGACGTGGCGCTGCCGGTGGTGCAGGCGCTGATCCAGCGGATCAAGGTGCGTGCGGTCGGTCAGGATGTGCTGAAGAGCCTGTCGCCGGGCCAGGCGCTGGTGAAGGTGGTCAGCGACGAGCTGACCGTGGTGATGGGTACGGCCAACACCGAGCTGAATCTGGCCCAGACGCCACCCGCCGTGGTGCTGATGGCAGGCCTGCAGGGCGCCGGCAAGACCACCACGGTGGCCAAGCTGGCGCGCCTGCTGACCGAGCGCAAGAAGAAAAAGGTGATGGTGGTCAGCTGCGACGTCTATCGTCCGGCAGCGATCGAGCAGTTGCGCACGCTGGCCGAGCAGGTCGGGGTGAAGTTCTTCCCGTCCGAGGCAGGGCAGGATCCGGTGCGCATCGCGAAGGACGCCATCGCGGCCGCGCGGCGCGAAGTGGTCGACGTGCTGATCGTCGACACCGCCGGCCGCCTGCACGTGGACGAGGCGATGATGGCCGAAATCAAGGCCCTGCATGCCGCGATCACGCCGGTCGAAACCCTGTTCGTGGTCGACTCGATGACCGGCCAGGACGCGGCCAACACCGCCAAGGCGTTCAACGAGGCGCTGCCGCTGACCGGCGTGATCCTGACCAAGACCGATGGCGACGCCCGCGGCGGCGCGGCGCTGTCGGTGCGCTACGTCACCGGCAAGCCGATCAAGTTCCTCGGTGCGGGCGAGAAGAGCGACGCGCTGGAACCGTTCCACCCGGATCGCCTGGCCCAGCGCATCCTCGGCATGGGCGATGTGTTGTCGCTGGTCGAGGAAGTCGAGCGCAAGGTCGACCAGGACAAGGCGCAGAAGCTGGCCCAGAAGGTGATGAAGGGCAAGCGCTTCGACCTGAACGACATGAAGGATCAGCTGGAACAGATGAACAGCATGGGCGGCCTGGCCGGCCTGATGGACAAGCTGCCCGGTGTGTCGGGCCTGCCGGACAGCGTCAAGTCGAAGGTCAATGATGGCGAAATGAACAAGATGATCGCGATCATCAATTCGATGACCAAGAAAGAGCGCCGTCACCCGGATCTGCTGAACGGCTCGCGGCGTGCCCGCGTGGCCCGCGGCTCGGGCACCCAGCCGGCCGACGTCAATCGCGTGCTGAAGCAGTACATGCAGATGGAAAAGATGATGTCCAAGCTGGGCAAGGGCGGCAGCAAGGGTTTGATGAGGCAGATGCGTGGCGCCATGAAGGGCATGGGCAGCATGGGCGGTTTGCCGCCGATGCGCTGAATGAGCGAGAAGTGAGGGAAGAGGAGTGAGGAGATAGAGAAAAGCGAAACGCCCTCCCTCACTCCTCACTCCTCTTCCCTCACTTCTGCTTCCCAGCCCTTCCATTTTGACGAAAACCCGCTAAAATGCCCCGTTTACCGCGCACGACTCTCGTGTGCCTGCCGCTCATTCGGCAATTCTGGAGTTCTACCATGGTCAAGATTCGTCTTTCGCGCGGTGGCGCCAAGGGCCGTCCGTTCTACCACGTCGTCGTGACCGATCAGCGCAGCAAGCGCGACGGCCGCAACATCGAGAACGTCGGTTATTACAATCCGGTCGCGTCGGGCAAGGACAAGCGCCTTGAGCTGAACGTGGCGCGCGTGCAGGAGTGGGTGGGCAAGGGTGCCCAGCTGACCGACAAGGTCGCCGCCCTGGTCAAGGAAGCCGGCAAGCAGCAGGCTGCCTGAGTACGGTACTTATGAGTGCCGCTGCAGCCAGTCGGCGCGTCCTGATCGGACGCATCGTCGGGCTGTACGGTGTGCAGGGCTGGCTCAAGATCGAATCCTGGGCCGAGCCGCGCATGCGGATCTTCGACTACCAGCCGTGGCTGCTCGGTGCAGCGCCCGGCGAGGAGAGGGAGATCTCGGGTGTGAAAGGTCGTACGCAGGGCAAGGGCATGGTGGCCCAACTGCCGGGAGTGGACGACCGGGAACAGGCAGCGGCGTTGATCGGTACCGACATCCATGTCGCCCGTGAGCAGTTGCCGCCTCCCGCGAAAGATGAGTATTACTGGGTCGATCTCGAAGGAGTCGAGGTTGTCACCACGGAAGACGTGAAGCTGGGGCGGGTCAGTCACCTGTTCGCCACCGGTGCCAACGACGTCGTGGTAGTGAGGGATGGCGAGCGCGAGCGGCTGATTCCTTTCATCCAGGGTTCGTATGTGCGTTCGGTGGACTTGTCCGCAGGGCGCATGGTGGTGGACTGGGATCCCGAATTCTGACGTTGCATCGCATCGCGACAAAGGGTTGAGGGTTCATGCGCATCGATGTCGTCAGCCTGTTTCCCGACTTCGTGCGTCAGAGTGCTGCCGTTGGTGTCGTGGGACGCGCGCAGCAACGCGAGTTGCTGCAGGTGGAAGCCTGGAATCCGCGCGACTACGCCACCGACAAACACCGCAGCGTGGACAGCAGCTCGTATGGCGGCGGTCCCGGCATGGTGATGATGATTGAACCGTTGCGCACGACCCTGGCGGCCATGCGTGACGCTGCACCGGAACCGGTGCATCTGATTTATCTCAGTCCGCAGGGAGCGCGGCTGACGCAGGGCAGGGTGGAAGCGCTGGCGAAGTTGCCGCGCATTGGCCTGCTTTGCGGACGTTACGAAGGTGTGGACGAGCGTCTGCTGGCGCACGAGGTCGACGAGGAGCTTTCCATCGGCGATTATGTGCTGTCCGGTGGTGAGCTGGCTGCTGCGGTGATCATCGACGCGGTGGGACGCTTGCAGGACGGTGCGTTGAACGACGCGCAGTCGGCCGAGCAGGATTCATTCTCGGATGGCCTGCTGGATTGTCCGCATTATGGAAAACCGGTGCATGACGCGCTGGGTGATGTACCGGAGGTGTTGCTGTCCGGTGACCATGCGGCGATCGCCCGCTGGCGCCTCAAGCAATCGCTGGGACGAACCTGGTTGCGCCGCCCGGAGCTGTTGTCACAGTGTGTACTGGATGCCAGGTCCCGTGCATTGCTGGATGAATTCCGCCGCGAACACATGCGGCAAGACGATGCGGTCGAGTGACGGCCGCAGCCCTTGATAGATAGCAATTTAAGTGAACCGAACAGGTGCGCCATGAACAAGATCATTGAACAGTTCGAATCCGAGCAGATCACCCGCCAGTTGCCGGACTTCGGCCCCGGCGACACCGTGGTGGTCAACGTCAAGGTGAAGGAAGGCAACCGCGAGCGCGTGCAGGCGTTCGAGGGTATCGTCATCGCCAAGCGCAGCCGCGGCCTGCATTCGGCCTTCACGGTGCGCAAGATTTCGCACGGCACCGGCGTGGAGCGCGTGTTCCAGGCGCACAGCCAGGCGATCGATTCGCTGACGGTGAAGCGCAAGGGCAAGGTGCGCGGCGCCAAGCTGTATTACCTGCGTGGCCTGGAAGGCAAGGCCGCCCGCATCAAGGAAGACATCGCCGCCGCTGCGGCCGCCAAGGCGGGCGCGAAGGCTGCCGCCGCCAGCGCCGAGTAAGTCCACTCGGCAGCAAGGTGAAAAAAGCCCGCGGAGCGATCCGCGGGCTTTTTGCTGTTCATTGACGCGAGGGTTCATTCGAGCCGTTGCGGCACCTGCAGGAAGTTGCCCTGCACGAAGTCCACGCCGCAGGCGAACAGCAGCGACGTGCTGGTGGCATCCTCGACCCATTCGGCGATGGTTTGCCGCTTCATGTCGTGCGCCTGCTGGCAGATTTCGGCCACCTTCTTCTGGCTGTCCGGGTGTTGCGGCAGATCGGCCATGTGGCTGCGGTCGATCTTGAGGTAGTCCGCGTTGATGTGATTGAGCAACTGGAACGAGTTCAGGCCGGAGCCGAACTGCTCCAGCGCAAAACTGCCGCCGAGCTTCTTCCACGCGTTGACGAATTCCTGGGCCGGACGCAACAGGGTCATCACCTTGCTCTCGGTCATTTCGAGCACCAGATGGCCATGCTTCAACCTGGCCGCACCCAGCCGTTCGGCCAGCCATGGCACCAGCGTGTCGTCCTGCAGCGAGGCTGCGGTGAGCTTGATGAAGAACGTGGTCGGCTGCGCCTGCGCCTCACGCGCCTTCAGCACGCGGATGGCCTGGTCGATCACCCAGCGGTCGATCGCGCCGGTGAGATTGTGCTTCTCGGCGATCGGCATGAAGAAGCCGGGCAGTACCTCGCCCTGCGGGCCATTCATGCGCAGCAGGATTTCCGAGAACTCGCCTTCGGCATCCTGCAGGCTGATCGTCTGCTGGTGATACAGCACCAGGCCGTCGTTGGCCAATGCCTGCTGCAGCAGGTCCAGCCAGTAGCGGTCACGCTCCTCGTCGGCCTTCTCGCGCGCGGCCGGATCGTGCAGCTCCACCTGGCTGCCGCCAAGATTCTGTGCGCTGCGCAAGGCGTGGCTGGCCTGGTTGAGCAGGGTTTCGGCGTTGGCGTTCTTCTCGCCGAGCAGGCTGCCGCCGACGCTGGCGGTGACCGTGATCGAGCGCGTGCCGGCGTCGAAGATCTCGCTGCCGATGCTGTGCTGGAGTTTGGCGATCCATTCGCGGATCGCCTCGTCGGAGCGCGAATCGAGCACCACGCCCAGCGTGTGTTCGGCGAGCATGCCGGCAAGATCGTCGGCGCCGAGCAACATGCGGATCCGGTCGGCAAAGCCGGCCAGCAAGTCGTCGGCCTTGCCCAGGCCGATGCCGCTGACCAGCGAGGCCCAGTTGTCGGGCTCGATCAGCAGCAACGACTGGCCCTTCTTGCCCTTGGCTGCCGCAGTCACGGCGTCGTCCACGCAGGCCAGCATGTGCTGGCGGTTGTACAGGCCGGTGACCGGGTCGCGCTGCAGCTGTTCCAGCACGGCCGGGTCGATCATCTGTCGGCGGAACACGATCTGCAGGCAGCGTTCGCCTTCGAACGTGGCCGGGGCGAACTCGACGGTGGCGTCGAAGCGGCTCTCGTCGGCGCGCCGTGCACGCAGCGTGAGCTGGGCGGGAAACTTGCCCTGGTGTGCCTGGCCCTTCAGCAAGGTCTTCATTTCGTCGGCATTCGCCGCATCGATCATGTCCAGCAAGGGCAGCCCGAGCAGGTCGTCGAAACTGTCGTAGCCGAAGGTGTCGAGGTAGGCCTGGTTGGCGCGCACGTGCATGCCTTCGTGGACATAGGCGATGGCATCGGTGGAGGAATCGAGCAAGGCATCGCAGCGGCGTTCGGTCTCGCGCAGCGCCGTGTGCAGCCAGCGCACCTGGCGCCGCGTGTGCAGCGACTCGAATTCGCGCTTCAGCACGGCAATCAGCTGTTTCGGGTGGCTGCGTGTGGCGACGCCGCGGGCGCCATGCACGAACAGGTCGGCCACCAGTTCGTTGTCCATGTTGCCGACCAGACCGATCAGGGCGAAATCGCGGCCGTAGGCGTCCAGCACCCTCATCGTCTCGCCCAGGTTGAGGCTGGTGACCGCCGGGTCGAACATCACCACGTCGGGTTCGAGTTCGTTCACCGCTGCCTGCAACTGCTCGAGGTTGGTGGCGCGCGCCGGACGCACGGCAATACCGCTGTTGCGCAACAGACTGATGATCTGTTCGGCTTCCTCCAGGGAATTCTCGACGAACAGGATCTTGATGACGAAATCTTTTTTCATGGGGTGCGACGTGGTCCGTGGGTCGGTACTGGCGTGAGAGGGGATTCACATGGTCGGTGGCAATACGTGTTTGTAGCGGATTCCGCCACCGGCCGCCAGCCAAGCGGCACCGTGGCAGGGCCGAGCGCGCTCAAAGTGGCCGTTTGGCGGCATCGCCGGCGACCTCGCGTACGAACCTGGGCACCAGATAGCCTGGCAGGCGCGCCTGCAAGGCCTGCTGCAATTCCAGCGCAAGGCCGTCGCCGACCTCGAAGTGGGTGGCGCCCTGAACCCGATCCAGTTGATGCAGGTAGTAGGGCAGCACGCCGGTGGCAAACATCCGCTCGGACAGCTCCACCAGTGTATCGACATCGTCGTTGATGCCGTGCAGCAGCACCGACTGGTTGAGCAAGGTGACGCCGGCCCCGCGCAGTCTCGCGCATGCCGCGTCCACGCCGGCGTCGAATTCATTGGCATGATTGGCGTGCAACACCACCACTTTCTGCAGGGGAAGCGCGTCCAGCCAGTTGATGAAGGCCTCGTCGATCCGTTCGGGCAGCACCACCGGCAGGCGGGTGTGGATGCGCAGGCGAATCACATGGGGAAGCTCGGCCAGGCCGCGGGTCAACTCCGCCAGTTTGTGGGTGGCCAGGGCCAGCGGGTCGCCGCCGGACAGGATCAGCTCGCGAATGGATGGATCGGCCTTGAGGTGGGCCAGCGCATCGCGCCATTGCGCAGCCGCGGCGATCTCCTCGCCGTAGGGGAAGTGCCGACGGAAGCAGTAGCGGCAGTTGACCGCGCAGCTGCCGCTGGCGATCAGCAAGGCGCGGCCGTCGTATTTGTGCAGGAAGCCTTGCCCGGCCCTGGCCGCCAGGTCGCCCACGGCGTCGACCGTGAAGCCCTCGGCGTGATCGTGTTCGGCCCGCTGCGGCAGCACTTGCAGCAGCAACGGGTCGTTCGGGTCGTTGCGGCGCATCCGCGCCACGAAGCCGCGGGGAACGCGCAGGGCAAAGCCGGCGTCATCCGCCGGCAGCAGGTCGGCGCGGTGACCCAGGCCTACCGCCTGCAACAGTTCGCCGGCATCGGTGATGGCATCCCGCCACAAGTCGCGCCAGTCGGGCGCGGTGGGCGATAGGCGGGAATGGGGGCTTGCGGTTATCATGTCTGGCCTTGAAGCGGGCCGTGATGCCCGTGACAGACCCCCATTTTAGCCGCCCCTCGGGCGAAAACGATTCCGGAGCAGATAGCGCATGGCGACCCTTGGCCTCAACGATGTCAAAACGGGCAAGAAGATCCTTCACAACGGCGACCCCTGGGTCATCACCGAAGCGGACTTCGTCAAGCCGGGCAAGGGCCAGGCGTTCACCCGCATCCGCATCCGCAACCTGAAGGACGGTCGCACCACCGAGCAGACGCTGAAGTCCAGCGACTCGTTCGAAGAGGCGGATGTCACCGACACCGACATGCAGCTTTCCTTCATTGATGGCCTCGGCAAGGATCGGCTGTGGCACTTCATGAACATGGAAACCTTCGAGATGGTGCCGGCGACGCTGGCCGCGATGGGCGACGCCTGGAAGTGGCTGAAGGGTGAGGAAGAGTGCGTGATCACCCTGTTCAACGGCGCCATCGTCGCCGTGCAGCCGCCGAAGTTCGTCGAGCTGAAGATCGCCGAGACCGATCCGGGCGTGCGCGGCGACACCTCGGGCGGCGGCGGCAAGCCGGCCACGCTGGAAACCGGTGCCGTGGTGCGCGTGCCGCTGTTCGTGAACCAGGACGAAGTCATCAAGGTCGATACCCGCACCGGCGAATACGACAGCCGCGTCAAGTGACGAACTGGCGCGCGGGCTTCGCTCGCGCCTTTGCCAGTTCGTCATCCCTGCGAAGGCAGGGATCCAGTGAGGTACTCGTGCGAAGCACGCAAAACCTTTTGCGTTCCGGCGAGGGTAAAGGCACTGGATTCCAGCTTTCGCTGGAATGACGATTCAGAGGGGCGGCTGCCGCAAGGTACCGCCCTTTTTCGTATCCGGATCGACACAGAGTGAGTTGAAGATGAGCGAGATGACCCCACAGCCACAGCCCGTCGACCTGATGATCGAAGCACGCTGGGTCGTACCGGTCGAGCCGCACGCGGTGGTGCTGGAGAATCATGCGGTGGTGGTGCAGGACGATCGTATCGTCGCCTTGCTGCCGGTCGCCGAGGCGCGTGTTGCCTATGCGCCACGCGAGCGCGTCGAGCTGGGCGAGCATGCGCTGATTCCCGGCCTGGTCAACAGCCACACGCACAACCCGATGACTCTGTTGCGCGGGCTTGCCGACGACTTGCCGCTGATGGTCTGGCTGCAGCAGCACATCTGGCCGGCCGAGGCGAAGGTGATCGGGCCGGAATTCGTGCGCGACGGCGTCGAGCTGGCGGTGGCCGAGATGCTGCGTGGCGGTACCACCTGCGCCAACGAAAACTACTTCTTCCCCGACGTGATCGGCGCGACCTATCGCAAGCTCGGCTTCCGCGCCGTGGTCGGCCTGCCGGTGATCGAGTTTCCCACTGCCTGGGCGAAAAGCCAGGATGAATATTTCGATCGCGCCGGTGAGGTGCACGACAGCTTCATCGGCGACCCGCTGATCAGCACCGCATTCGCACCGCATGCACCGTATACGGTGTCGGACGAGAGCTTCGAGCGCATTCGCATGCAGTCCGACCAGCTCGATATTCCGGTACACCTGCACACGCACGAGACCGCACACGAAATCGAGGAAGAAAAGAAGAAGAGCGGCCTGCGCCCGTTCCAGCGTCTGCAGAAGCTGGGTCTGGTCAACGATCGCCTGATCGCGGTGCACATGACCCAGGTCACCGAAGGCGAGATTGCCGCCTGCGCCAGCGCCGGGGTTTCGGTGGTGCATTGCCCGGAATCCAACCTGAAGCTCGCTTCCGGTTTCTGCCCGGCCGAGAAGCTGCGTCAGGCTGGCGTCAATGTGGCGATCGGTACCGATGGCTGTGCCTCCAACAACGATCTGGACATGTTCGGCGAGATGCGCACGGCCGCGTTGCTGGCGAAAGCCGTGGCCGGCGACGCGGCCGCGTTCGACGCGGCGTTCGCGTTGCGCGCGGCCACGCTCAACGGCGCGAAGGCGATCGGACTGGAAGCGAAGATCGGCTCGATCGAGGTCGGCAAGCAGGCCGACTTCGCTGCCGTGCGATTGAGCGAGCTGGAGACCCAGCCGCTGTTCCAGGTGATCTCCCAACTGGTCTATGCCAGCGGTCGGCACCAGGTCAGCGATGTCTGGGTTGCCGGCGTGCGCAAGCTGGCCGGCCGCGAGCTGGTGGGCTTGGACACCGGCGCCATCCTGGCTCGCACGCGCGCCTGGCGCGAGCGCATTGCCTCGGCCTGAAGGAGCGACCATGAACCGATATCTGATCCTGCTGATGCGGCGACCCGATCTCGATCCGACGGTGGTGCCGCAACATCTGGCGTATCTGGACGGCCTGCGGGAGAGCGGCCGGGTTGAACTCTCCGGCGGCTTCAGCGACAAGTCCGGTGGAGCCTACCTGCTGCACGCCAACGACCTGGCCGAGGCCACCGCCATCGTGCACGACGATCCCGCCCATCGCAGCGGCGGCTGGGATATCACGATGCACGAATGGCTGGCGCACTAAACTCCATGGTTGCCACCGAGGATTCGACCATGCACACCCAGAACGCCGGCACCGCGAACGTGAGTGAGGACGAGATCGCCCGTTTCGACAGCCTGGCAGCGCGCTGGTGGGATCCCGATGGCGAGTCGCGCCCGCTGCACGATCTCAACCCGGTACGCGCGGCGTACATCGCGGCGCGTGCTGATTTGCGTGGCGCCCGCGTCGCCGATGTCGGTTGCGGTGGCGGTTTGCTGAGCGAGGCGCTGGTGCGCGCCGGTGCCCGCGTCACCGGCATCGACCTGGGCGAGAAGGTGATCGAGATCGCCAGGCTGCACCTGCACGAGTCGAACCTGGACATCGATTACCGAGTGCAGTCCTCGGCCGACCTGGCGGCCGCCGAGCCGGCCGGTTTCGACGTCGTGTGCTGCATGGAACTGATCGAGCATGTGCCGGATCCGGCCGCCTTGGTCAACGACCTCGCCGCGATGCTGAAGCCGGGTGGTCGCCTGTTCATGTCCACCATCAACCGCACCCCGGCCGCGTTCGGCGCCGCCATCCTCGGTGCGGAGTACGTGATGAAGATGCTGCCGCGCGGTACGCATCACTATGCGCAGTTCCTGAAACCTTCAGAGCTGGCGCGGCTGTTGCGCCAGGCGGGCCTGGAGCTTGAGGACGTCAGCGGCCTGGCCTACAACCCGCTCAACCGCAAGGCTTGGCTGAGCCCGATCACTGCCGTCAACTACGTGCTCAGCGCGCGTGCCGCGGGCACGCCCGAAGGTCGCAAGCCGGCATGAGCCGGCGCCTGCCGCAAGCCGTCGAGGGGGTGCTGTTCGACCTCGATGGCACCTTGCTGGACAGCGCGCCGGATCTGTACGCCGCGCTGCTGGCGCAGTGCGTCGAGGAGGGCATCGAACCGCCGCCTTACCCGCCGGTGCGCCAGGTGGTGTCGCGCGGTGCCCGTGCCGTCCTGCGCTGCGCCTTTGCCGCGCGTGGCGAAGCGGCGGTGGAGGCGTTGATACCCCGCTATCTGCAGCTGTATCAGCAAGTGATGGCGCGGCAGACCGGCGCGTTCGATGGCGTGGACGATCTGCTCGCCCGACTCGAGACGCGTGGCCTGCGCTGGGGCATCGTCACCAACAAGGCGGCCTTCCTCACCGATGAACTGGTCAATCGCATTGGCTGGGCGAGGCGGGCCAGCGCGGTGGTTTCGGGCGACACCTTGCCGGTCAAGAAGCCCGACCCGGCACCGGTGCTGCTGGCTTGCGAACTCGCGGGACTGTCGCCGGCCCATTGTCTGTTCGTCGGCGACGATCTCCGCGATATCCAGGCCGGCGCGGCGGCAGGTCTGTTCACCGTGGCGGTTACCTGGGGTTATCTCGACGGCGGCGATCCGCATGCCTGGGGCGCCGACGCCGTGCTGGATCACCCGGCCGAGCTGGCCGCGCTGCTGCAACTGGAACCGACCGCCGCATGATCGAACGGGTCGAACAAAGCGCTGTTCTGCAGGGCTTCATCGACAAATGGCTGGCGGTGCAGCCGCAGCAACGCATTGCGCTGGCCTTCGTCGATGGCCACCGTTATCCCGGCCATGTCGCCCTGGCCGCACTGGAGCAGGAGCTGCTCGGCGCGGCCTACGGCATCCGCGAGCCGCAGGTGGCGGCGGCAAAACTCGGTTGGTGGGCGGAGGAACTGGCCGGCGCCGCCGCCAGCGGCGGCCGCCATCCACTCACCCAGGTGCTGTTTGACGACGCGCGCGCGCATGCGATCGCCAGCGATCTCTGGCTGGCGCCGGTGCTGGCGGCGATGGCCCAGCTGGAGCAGGGCACCGCCGCGGACTTCCCCGCCCAGCTCGATGCCGCTATGCCGCTGCATGGTGCATTGGCTGCGCTGGAAACCGCCTGGTGGTATGGCAGCGATGCGTCGCCAGTACGGGCGACGCGAATCGCCACGCTCAATCATTTGTTGTACGCATTGTTGCGGCTGGAGCAGGACGCCGAACGCGATCGCCTGCCGTTGCCGATGGCGCGGCTGGCGCGACATGGCCTGAGTCGCACGCAACTACGCGCACCCAGTGAAGCGCGGCAGCAGGCAGTCAAGGCGCAGCTGGACGACTTGCTGGCCAGCTGGCGCGAGTCGGCTGCGTTGGCGGGGCCGCTCAGCGTGTTTCGCGCGCTGGAATCGCGTCATGGCAACCAATTGGCCCGGCGCGCGGCACTCACTGACGATGCGCTGGCGGTGTTGCAGGCGGGACAGCCGCGCACCGGGTTGGCGACGACGCTGCATGCGTGGCAGGCTGCTCGCGCGTGGCGCCGGCAAGTGGTGTAAACCGGTTCACGACGCAGCGTTTCCGCCACGCCACTATTGCACGGTGACCTGCCTGCCCCAAGATCGTCTGCTTCGCGGCGACACACATCGCCGATGCCAGGACCCCACGATGCCGAATCAGGAAAATACCGCCCGCCTTCTCCCCGACGTTGCCGTGCACGCGCAGCCGCATCTGGCCGGCGCGCTGGACTGGGTCGGCATGGCCGATATCCAGGTACCGGTGCTGTTCGATGCGGGCGATGGCGAGGTACAGCGGGCCAGTGCCAAGGTTGGTGCCTTCGTCAATCTGAAGCGACCGGACAAGCGCGGCATCCATATGTCGCGCTTGTACCTGCAGGTCGAGCAGGCGTTGAGCACACAGCTGCTCACGGCGGATTCGCTGCATGCACTGCTGCGCGGCTTTCTCGATTCGCACAAGGACTTGTCTGACCGTGCCTGCCTCAGCGTCCATTTCGAACAACTGGTGCGTCGCCCCGCCTTGCGTAGTGCCAACAGCGGCTGGCGCGCCTATCCGGTGTGCATCGAAGCCAGCCTGACCGGCGACGAGTTCCTGTTCGAATTCGGTACCGAGGTGGTTTATTCCTCCACCTGTCCGGCCTCGGCGGCACTGTCGCGCCAGTTGATTCAGGACCAGTTCGCCAGCGACTTCGATGTCGCCAAACCGCTTGATCACGCGGCCGTGCTGGCCTGGCTCGGCAGCGAGCACGGCATCGTCGCTACCCCACACGCCCAGCGCAGCGTGGCGCGCCTGCGCATCCGTCCCGTGGCCGGCTTCCACCTGATCGATCTGGTCGACCGTGTCGAGCATGCGCTCGGCACGCCGGTGCAGACGGCGGTGAAGCGCGAGGACGAACAGGCCTTCGCGCTGGCCAACGGCGGCAACCTGATGTTCTGCGAGGACGCCGCCCGGCGCATCCAGAAGGCACTCGATGCGGACGCCGCGCTCAGCGACTTTCACGTCCGCGTCGAACATCAGGAGAGCCTGCATCCGCATGATGCGGTGGCATACGCCAGCAAGGGTGTCGAAGGCGGCTACGGATCCGCGTCGTAACCGTTGCTGCGCTGCCGGCACTGCGGCATCCCCTCGGCAACCGTTTCTCGATGCGGCCGCGCAGGTCGGCGCGGCAGCGGCCCTCATTTCATCATTTCAGCCAGTCACGGGGCATCGGGAGAGTCCCCCTGGCAACGGCAGCTGCGGAAATGGAAGTGCGCGGGCACCGGATCCTCGCCGCCTTCACACAACGGTTGACAGCGCAACAGCCGCCAGGTGGTCAGCAGGCTGCCACGCCAGGGCCCGAACCGCGTGACCGCAATCCGTGCATAATCGGAGCAGGTGGGGTGGAAGCGACAGCGCGTGCCAAGCAGAGGGCTGAGCCAGCGCTTGTACAAACGGAGCAACCACAGTATCAATCGGGTCAGGATGTTCACGTTGCCGGAACGGCGTGCGGCGTGTAGTGGTACAAGTATTCCAGAAACACACTTGCCGGTGTGGGATACATCGGCTATAACACGCGGCCGCCACGGCCAACCACGGTGAAGGGATATGGCGAAGACCAAAGCGAGTTCGACCGCCGCCAAGGCGCACAAGGGAAAGACGTCGGCCAAAGCCTCTGCCGGGGCCGGCAAGTCGAAGATTGCCGTGGGCAAGGAGCGGATCGTGAAGAGCGCCAACAAGACATCCGCCAAGCCGGCCGCCAGGCACGCGGCGAAGAAGGCCGCGTCCAGGCCGGCCGCCGCCAAGGCGCCAGCGAAGAAGGCAGCCCCCGCAAAGAAGGTTGCGGCAAAGAACGCGCCTGCGAAGAAAACACCTGCCAAGAAGGTGCCTGCCAAGAAAGCACCGGCGAAGAAGGCGCCGCCAAAGAAAGTCGTCGCCGGGAAATCGGCTGCCAGGAAGCCGTCGCCAGGCAAGGCCGTCGTCAAGAAAGCCGCGCCCAAGACCAGCGCAGCGAAGAAACCGGCGGCAAAGCCGATACCCAAGGCTGTCGCAAAGAAAGCCGCCAGGCCGGCGCCGTCCGCACACAAGGCGCCAACGAAGCCTGCTGCCCAGCCGAAGCCGGCCGTTGCAGCGAGCAATCATTCCACGTCACCTGCCAGCAAGCTCTTCAAGGGCAAGGTGGCGAGCGCTACCGCCATGGTGACGCCCAAGACAGTCCCCGCTGCCGGGCGTCATGCTTCCTCCCACAAGAAATCGAAGAATTCGTCGTCCTCAATGAATAAACTGGCAACAAAACAACTCGACAACGGCATCACCCGTGAAGACGGGCGCTACGCATTGCCTTCCACCAGCAACATCAGCTTGCCCAAGGACTACCGCCCCTCCAGTGACGAGGAGTACATGAATCCGCGGCACCTGGCGTATTTCCGCAACAAGCTGCGTGACTGGCGCGACCAGTTGGTGGAGGAATCGCGCCAGACCATGGACAACCTGCGCGAGGAAGTGCGTGATGTCGGCGACGAGGCCGAGCGGGCCACCCGCGAAACGGAGAACTCGCTCGAATTGCGTACGCGCGATCGTTACCGCAAGCTGATCTCGAAGATCGACAAGGCGCTGCGTCGCATCGAGGAAGGCAGTTACGGCTTCTGCGAAGAGACCGACGAGGAGATCGGCGTCGACCGTCTCGACGCACGACCGATCGCCACGCTGTCGCTGGATGCGCAGGAGCGTCGCGAACATCTGCAGAAGCAGATGGGCGACTGAGTCGCCGCCAGCAGACTGTCGCGGCACAAGACCCCGCCATCGCGCGGGGTCCTGCTTTTTCGATGGCCCGGATGGCGCAGGTCACGGCCGTACGGGCGAAGGGTTGGGGTATCTCCTACGCAGCCGTCGCCGCGTACTCCTTCAGCCTGGCCAGGGTCGCGGCCAGGCCGTTCGAGCGGGTTGGCGACAGATGCTTGGCCAGCCCGATGGTGGCGATGAATTGCGGTTCGGTGGCGACGATCTCGCGGGCGGGACGATCGGAATACACCCGCAACAGCAGGGCGAGCAGGCCGGAGACGATGGCCGAGTCGCTGGTGGCCTCGAAGTGCATGTTGCCGGCATCGCCGCTGGGCACCAGCCACACCATCGACTGGCAGCCGTGCACGCGGTACGCCTCGACCTTGCAGGCTTCGGGAAACGGCGGCAACCGTTTGCCCAGGTCGATCAGGTACTGATAGCGCTCGGACCAGTCGCCGAACAGCGCGAATTCCTCGGCAATGTCCTGCTGGGCCTGCTCGGTGCTGGGGCTGGTGGTCTCATTCATCGCCGCATTATCGCGCAGGAGATGCCCATGCGTGAAACGGCGACTCGAGCGGTCACTGCTTCAATACGCTCCAGCGCGTGCCCTGCGCGCCATCCTCGATCGCGATGTTCATGCCAGCGAGTTCGTCGCGGATCGCATCGGCACGCTTGAAGTCACGCGCGGCGCGCGCGGCGCGGCGTTGCTCCAGCAAGGCCTCGATCCGGGCAGCATCGACGGGCTGCTCGCCGCCGCGTTTGAACCACGCTTCCGGATCCTGCTGCAGCAGGCCGAGCAGGGCGCCGCCGCCAAGCAACCCGGCTTTTGCTGCGGCCGTACCCGACTGACGCGCCGCATCGGCCAGCACCGCCAGTTCGGCCAGGGCCTGCGGTGTGTTGAGATCGTCGCACAAGGCCGTCTCGACGCCTTCCGGTACCGGCAGGTCGCCAGCGGCCACCTCGACGTCGGCCAGATCGCGCAGCACCCGGTACCAGCCATCCAGCGTGCTGATGGCCTGGTTGATGGCCGCTTCGGACCAGTCCAGCGGCTGCCGATAATGGCCGCTGAGCAGGCGCAGGCGCAGCGCCTCGGCCGGTTGGGCCTTCAGCAGTTCGTGCACCAGCAACACGTTGCCCAGCGATTTGGACATCTTGCGGCCGTCGAAGGTGAGCATGCCGTTGTGCATCCACCAGCGCGCGAAAGTCTTGCCACCGTGGGCGCAGGTGGACTGGGCGATCTCGTTCTCGTGGTGCGGAAACAGCAGGTCGACCCCACCGGCATGGATGTCGATCGTCTCGCCCAGCTGTGCGGCACACATCGCCGAGCACTCGATGTGCCAACCGGGGCGGCCGCGGCCCCACGGGCTGTCCCAGCCGGCCAGTTCGGGCGGGGAGGGTTTCCACAGCACGAAGTCGGTCGGGTTCTTCTTGTAGGGCGCGACCTCGACGCGCGCGCCGGCGATCAATTCGTCGGTGTCGCGACCGGAGAGGGCGCCGTAATCCGGGTAGGACGCCACGTCGAACAGCACATGGCCTTCGGCGACATACGCGTGGCCGTCGGCGATCAGTGCCTGGCTCATCGCAATGATCTCGCCGATGTGGGCCGTGGCGTAGGGTTCGATATCCGGCGCGGCGATCCCCAGCCTGGCCATGTCGTCGTGGTAGGCCCGCGCATAGCGTTCGGTGATGGTCGAGATCGGCACGCCTTCGCTGAGCGCGGCGGCGTTGATCTTGTCCTCCACGTCGGTGATGTTGCGTGCGTACAGCACCCCAGGGAAGTGCCGCCTCAGCAGTCGTGCCAGCACGTCGAACACCACCGGGCCGCGCGCATTGCCGATGTGCACGTAGTTGTAGACGGTGGGCCCGCACAGGTACATCGTCACCCGCTCGGGGTCGAGCGGAACGAATGGTTCGGTGCGACGGGTCAGGCTGTTGTAGAGCGAAATCGGCATCGGTCAAATCCGCGAAAGTTGCGTGCTGGCCGGGCGAAGCCGGCGGCGCATCTTAACAAGCCGGGGCTGGCGTCGCGCCGGGCGCTGAAGCTTCGCCCGTCACGCGGCGCGCCGGCGCCGGTCCCGGCCTGTACCGCGTGACGCCTTGCAGGCCGGTTTGGCGGTGCTGGGACTGAACGGATCGCGCCACCCCTAAGCGTGTATTCAGAGTGATTTTGCTGGAATGCTGCCAGTGCGCGCATGGCGCATCGGTTTTGCATCGAGTACGGGAGCGGGTCATGGTCAAGTTATGGGTTTCCGCACTGGTGATGGCGGTGATGGCGATGGGTGCGCAGGCGCAGAATGCGCCGAATCCCAACAATGATGACAATGCCCATTACGGTTGGGCCGATGTACTGCGGGCCGATCCCGTACAGGGCGTCAGCCGCACCAACGTGCCGCAGCAGCAGTGCTATGACCAGCAGGTGGTGCAGCGCGACCCCGGCAACAGTGCGGCCGGTACCGTGCTCGGTGCGGTGATCGGCGGGGTGCTGGGCCATACCGTGGGCAAGGGCGACGGACGGACCGCGGCCACGGTGGCCGGTGCGGTGGCCGGTGGCGCGGTCGGCAACCGGGTCTCCGATCACGGTGGAGACTACGCAACCACGCAGACCCGTTGCCGCGAGGTCAACGCGGTCAGCGAGCAGCGACGGATCATCGGCTATGACGTGGAATATCGCTACCGCGGCGAGGTCTACATGTCGCGGCTGGACTACGACCCCGGCGAGCGCCTGCGGGTGCGGGTGTCGGTCACGCCGGTAGACTGATCCGCGACACCCCGTTGAACCATCGCCGCCTTCGGGCGGCGATGGCATTTTCGGGCCCGGATCGCCACGGGCCGAGATTTTTGTTGCATGGCAGCGAAATTCTCGCCATGATGTCGGCCAGTCACCGGGAACCCGAATGTCTTCAGCCGTCTATACCGCCACCGTACTTACCAGCGCCCGCGCGGCCGCTGGCATGACGTCGCGTGCGCGCCGACCGATGATTCGACATTCGGCCGGGTAGGCTGTCGCGCGCGTTTCATGTGTATCGACGACAAGACCCGGCCATCGCGCCGGGTTTTTTGTGTTTGAGGCTTGGAGAAAATGATGGCACCACGGCATTTCATCACCACCCAGGATTACAGCCGCGCCGAGATCGATGCGCTGCTGGAGCAGGCCGCCGCGTTCAAGCGTACGCCGCGCGGATCGCAACTGGCCGGCAAGTCGGTTGCGCTGCTGTTCTTCAACCCCTCGATGCGCACGCGCACCAGCTTCGAGCTGGGCGCGTTCCACCTGGGCGGCCATGCGATCGTGCTGGCGCCGGGCAAGGATGCGTGGCCGATCGAGTTCGAGGTCGGCAGCGTGATGGACGGCGACACCGAGGAGCACATCGCCGAAGTGGCGCGGGTGCTGTCGCGTTACGTCGACCTGATCGCGGTGCGTGCGTTCCCGAAGTTCCAGGACTGGGCGGTAGATCGCGAGGACAAGGTGATCAAGGCGTTCGCGCAGTACGCCACCGTACCGGTGATCAACATGGAGACGATTACCCATCCCTGCCAGGAGCTGGCCCACGCGCTGGCGATGAAGGAACACCTGGGCAGCTTGCAGAACAAGAAGTACGTGCTGACCTGGACCTATCATCCGAAGCCGCTGAACACTGCGGTGGCGAATTCGGCGCTGTTGATCGCCACGAAGATGGGCATGGACGTGACCCTGCTGTGCCCCACGCCGGACTACGTGCTGGATGAGCGCTACATGGCGTTCGGCGAACAGAACGCGAAAGAGAACGGTGGTTCACTCAAGGTCAGCCACGACATCAAGGAGGCCTACAGCGGCGCCGATGTGGTCTATGCCAAGAGCTGGGGCGCGCTGCCGTTCTTCGGCCGCTGGGAGCAGGAGAAGCCGATCCGCGAGGCGCACAAGCACTTCATCGTCGACGAAGCGAAGATGGCGCTGACCAACCACGGCCTGTTCAGCCATTGCCTGCCGCTGCGCCGGAACATCAAGGCCACCGACGTGGTGATGGATTCGCCCGCCTGCATCGCGATCGACGAAGCCGAGAATCGTCTGCACGTGCAGAAGGCGGTGATGGCTTCGTTGATCGGCACGCACTGAGGACTGACATGTACATGCCAACGGCTTTCCACGAGACGCGTACCGAAGTGCTGCACGGACTGATCCATGCGTATCCGTTTGCCATCGTGGTGACCCATGCGACGGACGGGCTGAGCGCCAATCACCTGCCATTCGAGCTGGTCGGCGATGTATTGCACGGCCATGTCGCGCGTGGCAACGAACTGGTGCGGATGGATGGTGCCGAGGTGCTGCTGATTTTCCGCGGCCCGGACGGCTATGTCAGTCCGAACTGGTATCCGACCAAGCACGAGACCGGGCGCGAGGTGCCGACGTGGAATTACGCGGTGGTGCATGTGCATGGCCGACTGCGGGTGATCGACGATGCCGTTTGGATGCGCGGCCTGCTGCAGACGCTGACCGATCACCATGAGGCCGATCAGCCGCAGCCATGGAAGATCACCGATGCACCCGAAGACCATATCGAAAAATCACTGCGGGCGATCGTCGGCCTGGAGGTCGTGATCGATCGCATCGAAGGCAAGTTCAAGCTGAGCCAGAACCATCCGGCGCGCAACCGTGCTGGCGTGGTCGCTGGTCTGCGTCAGCGCGACGGCGATGGCGATGCGGAGCTGGCTGCACTGATGGCCGAACAGGAACCGAAATCATGACCCACCAGCATCGCTACCGGGTGGACGTGGAGTGGACCGGCAACCGCGGCAGCGGTACCGACGGCTATCGCAACTACGGCCGCGATCATGTGATCCGCATCGACGGCAAGCCACCGATCGACGGTTCGTCCGATCCGACCTTCCGCGGCGACGGTACCCGGCACAATCCCGAAGACATGCTGGTCGCCGCGCTGTCGACCTGCCACATGCTGTCTTACCTGCACATGGCCACCGTCGCCGGCGTGGTGGTGACGGCGTACACCGACGCTGCCGAAGGCACCATGGCTACCGAGGGCGACGGCGGCCGCTTCGTCGAGGTGGTGTTGCATCCCGTGGTGACGATCAGCGCCGCCAGCGATCCGGCCAGGGCCGAGGCCGCGCACGAAACCGCGCACCACGCCTGCTTCATCGCCAATTCCGTGAATTTTCCGGTGCGCTGCGAACCGCGCATTGTTGTCGAGGAGCCGGGATTCGGGATTGGGGATTAGGGATTCGCAACGGCCAAACCTCGCACGTCACACATCTTTCGTTATTACAGGAATCTTCCATGTCGTCCCAGCCTGCTTTTCCGAATCCCGAATCCCCAATCCCCAATCCCGGCAACAAAGACATCGTGCTTGCCTTCAGCGGCGGCCTCGACACCAGCTTCTGCGTGCCTTACCTGCAGGAGCGCGGCTGGGCCGTGCATACCGTGTTTGCCGACACCGGCGGTGTCGATGCACAGGAGCGCGCCTTCATCGAACAGCGCGCGGCGGAGCTGGGCGTCGCCTCGCACGTCACCGTCGATGGCGGCCCGGCGATCTGGGAAGGCTTCGTTAAACCCTTTGTGCAGGCCGGTGAGGGCTATCAGGGTCAGTACCCGCTGCTGGTCTCCGATCGTTACCTGATCGTCGAGGCCGCGCTGAAGCGTGCCGCCGAACTGGGTACCAAGGCGATCGCGCATGGCTGTACCGGCATGGGCAACGACCAGGTGCGCTTCGACCTCACCGTGAAGGCGCTGGGCGACTACGAGATCGTGGCGCCGATCCGCGAGATCCAGAAGGAGCACACGCAGACGCGCGCCTATGAGCAGGCCTATCTGGAACAGCGTGGCTTCGGCGTGCGCGCCAAGCAGCAGGCCTACACGATCAACGAAAACCTGCTCGGCCTGACCATGTCCGGCGGCGAGATCGACCGCTGGCAGGCGCCGGGCGAGGGTGCTGCAGGCTGGTGCAAGCCACGTGCCGAATGGCCGTCCAAACCGCTGCGCGTGAAGATCGGCTTCGTCAAGGGTGAAGCGGTGATGCTGGATGGCGAAAAGATTGCCGGTCACACGATGCTGGCCAAATTGAATGGCTTGTTTGCCCAGTACGGCGTCGGTCGCGGCATCTACACCGGTGACACCACGATCGGTCTGAAGGGCCGCATCATCTTCGAGGCGCCGGGCCTGACGGTGTTGCTCGCTGCGCATCGCGCGCTGGAAGAAGCCGTGCTGTCCAAGCAGCAGAACCGCTTCAAGCCCGAGGTGGCACGCAAGTGGGTGGAGCTGGTCTATGAGGGCTTCTTCCACGATCCGCTGAAGACCGACCTGGAAGCCTTCCTTGCCTCGAGCCAGTCCACCGTCAACGGCGAAGTGACGCTGGAAACCAACGGCGGCATCGTCAACGCCGTCGCAGTCGAGTCAAAGCACATTCTCAATGCCAAGGGAGCCACCTACGCGCAGTCGGCCGACTGGGGCGTGGAGGAGGCCGAGGGCTTCATCAAGCTGTTCGGCATGAGCAGCACACTGTGGGCGGAAGTGAATCGGAGCGGCGACGCATGAGTGTCGCGCTCCGCTCGCACCCTTTCCCCAACCCCTCTCCCAAGGGGAGAGGGGCTCTATGTCGCGAGGTTTCGCAATGAGCGCGTTGCTCGATGCCACGCTGGAGCATCTTAAGGCGCTGGTCGGTTTCGATACGCGCAATCCGCCGCGGGCGATCGGCACCGGCGGCATCTTCGATTATCTGCGTGCGCAGTTGCCCGGTTTCGACGTCAAGGTGACCGACTACGGCGCCGGCGCAGTGACCCTGCATGCGGTACGTGGTCAGCCGAAATACCTGTTCAACGTGCATATGGATACGGTGCCGGATTCGCCGCACTGGAGTGCGAGCCCGCACAAGCTGCGGGTCACCGCGGATCGTGCGATCGGCCTCGGTGCCTGCGACATCAAGGGTGCTGCGGCCGCGCTGCTGGCGGTGGCGAATGCCAGCGACGGCGATATGGCACTGCTGTTTTCCACGGATGAAGAAGCGAATGATCCACGCTGCATCGCCGGGTTTCTGAAGTCCCTTCTCCCTCCGGGAGAAGGTGCCCGAAGGGCGGATGAGGGTGCGGGCGAAGCCAGCCCTTCCGCTTCGGACATACCTTCACCCCAACCCCTCTCCCACAGGGAGAGGGGCTACGAAGCGGTGATCGTGGCCGAGCCGACCAGGGCCGAAGCGGTGCTGGCGCATCGCGGCATCCAGTCGGTGCTGATGCGTTTCGCCGGTCACGCCGGCCACGCCTCAGGCGAGCAGAAGCCCAGCGACAGCGCCTTGCACCAGACCGTGCGCTGGGGCGATGCGGCGTTGGATTTCGTCACCGCGCAATCGCACGAGCGCTTCGGCGGACTCACCGGCTTGCGCTTCAACATCGGTCGCATCGAAGGTGGCATCAAGGCGAACATGATCGCACCGACAGCGGAAGTGCGCTTCGGCTTCCGTCCGCTGCCGACGATGGATCCTGACCAGTTGCTGCAGCGTTTCTCCACACTGGTGGAGCCCGCACCGGTGGAGTTCACCGAGACCTTCCGCGGCGCCTCGCTGCCAGCCGGTGATACCGCGCGAGCCGAGGAACGCCGTCTGGCCGCCCGCGACATCGCCGACGAACTGGAGCTGCCGATCGGCAACGCGGTGGACTTCTGGACCGAGGCCGCGCTGTTCTCGGCTGCCGGCTACACCTCCTTCGTCTACGGCCCCGGCGATATCGCCCAGGCGCACAGCGCCGACGAGTGGGTCGCGCTCGACCAGCTCGAACGCTATGCGCAAACGGTTTATCGAATCATTGAAAAGCCCGGCCAGGGACGGCCGGTTTTTGACTCTCGCGTTCACGGATGAACGCAAGGAATAAACATGGAAACGCATAAGCACACCCGCAAAACCATCGTGCGCCTGCTCTCGAGCATGGGCAGCGCGAAGGAAATCCAGCAATACCTCAAGCGCTTCTCCGAAATCGACGCCAAGCGCTTTGCCGTGGTGAAGGTGGGCGGCGCGGTGCTGCGCGACGAGCTGGCCGATCTCGCCTCGTCGCTGACTTTCCTGCAGCAGGTCGGACTCACCCCGATCGTGCTGCACGGCGCCGGCCCGCAGCTGGATGAGGAACTGTCGGCCGCCGGCATCGAAAAACACACCGTGGGTGGCTTGCGCGTCACTTCGCCGAAGGCGCTCGGCATCGTGCGGCGCGTGTTCCAGCAGCAGAACCTGAAGCTGGTCGAGGCACTGCAGTCGATGGACACGCGCGCCACGTCGGTGGCGACAGGTGTGTTCATGGCCGGCTATCTCGATCGCGACACCTACGGTCTGGTCGGCAAGGTGGAGAGCATCAACCTGGCACCGATCGAGGCCAGCCTGCGTGCCGGCTCGATCCCGGTGATCGCCAGCCTCGGCGAGACCGATGAGGGGCAGATCCTCAACATCAACGCCGACTTCGCCGCCAACGAACTGGTGCGCGTGCTGCAGCCGTACAAGATCGTGTTCCTCACCGGCACCGGTGGCCTGCTCGACGAGCAGGGCAAGCTGATCGACTCGATCAACCTGTCCACCGAGTACAAACACCTGATGGCGCAGCCGTGGATCAACGGCGGGATGCGCCTGAAGCTGGAGCAGATCGCCGATCTGCTGGCCGACCTGCCGCTGACTTCGTCAGTCTCGATCACGCGGCCGGCGGAACTGGCCAAGGAGCTGTTCACCCACAAGGGTTCGGGCACCCTGGTGCGACGTGGCGAGAAAGTGCTGAGATTCGACTCGTGGGAAGGTATCGACCTTGAGCGGATGCGCACGCTGATCGAGTCCAGCTTCGGCCGCACGCTGGTGCCGGATTATTTCGAGCGCACGCGGCCATTGCGCATCTACGTCAGCGAGAACTATCGCACCGCGATGATCCTCATCGAGGAAGGCGGCCTGCCGTACCTGGACAAGTTCGCCGTGCTCGACGACGCGCAGGGCGAGGGCCTGGGGCGTGCCGTATGGCAGGTGATGCGCGAGGAAACCCCCCGGCTGTTCTGGCGCTCGCGCCACGGCAATCCGGTCAACCCTTTCTATTACGCCGAGTCCGATGGCTGCCTCAAGCAGCCACGCTGGAAAGTGTTCTGGTACGGCATCCACGACTTCGACACCATTGCCCGCTGCGTGGCGCATTGCGCGCAGCGGCAGCCAACCTTGACGGACTGAAACATGAGCACGAACAGGAAACGCATCGGTATTGTCGGTGCGCGCGGGCATACCGGCGCGGAGTTGATCCGCTTGATCGCCGCGCATCCGGTGCTGGAGCTGGCCTTCGTCTCCTCGCGCGAGCTGGACGGCCAGCGCGTCGACGCGCATGTGTCCGAATACCATGGCGAGCTGCGCTACAGCGCGCCGGCGCACGAGGACCTGCCGAAGCTGGGCGCCGACGTGGTGATCCTGGCGCTGCCCAACGGCAAGGCCGAAGTCTGCGTGGCGGCATTCGATGCAGCGGGTGCTGATCCGCTGATCATCGACTTGTCGGCCGACTATCGTTTTGACCAGCGCTGGTATTACGGCCTGCCCGAGCTGACCCGCGACAAGTGGCGTGGCGAGCGACGCATCAGCAATCCAGGCTGCTATGCGACCGCGATGCAGCTGTCGATCGCACCACTGAAGGACCTGCTGGCCGCGCCACCGGTGTGTTTCGGCGTGTCCGGTTATTCCGGCGCCGGCACCACGCCATCGGACAAGAACGATCCGGACAAGCTGCGCGACAACCTGATGCCGTACGCGCTCACCGGCCACATGCACGAGAAGGAGGCTTCGTTCCGGCTCGGCGTGCCGGTGGAGTTCATGCCGCACGTGGCACCGCATTTCCGCGGGCTCACGGTCACCACCAATCTTTATCTCACCCGGTCGCTGAAGCGCGAGGAAGTGCTGGCGCGGTTCCGCCATGCGTACGAGAACGAGAAGCTGGTCAGCGTGACTGATGAGGCGCCGTGGGTCAGCCGCATCGCCCATCGCCATCATGCCGAGATCGGCGGTTTTGCGCTCTCCGCCGACGGCAAGCGCGTGGTGATCGTGGCGACGCTGGACAACCTGCTGAAGGGCGCGGCGACCCAGGCCATGCAGAACATCAACCGCGCAATCGGCGTGGACGAATACACGGCTATCCCGGTGGGGCGGGGGTGAGGGGTGAGGGAAGAGGAGTGAGGAGTGAGAGAAAGCTTGCACTCCCCGCACTCTCCGCAAACCCTGGCTCTTGATCTCTCTCACTTCTCACTCCTCTCCACTCACTTCTCGGCTCTCCCATGACCCAACCCCTCTGGCAAAAAACCGGCATCCAGATCGACGCGAAGATCATGAAGTTCCTCGCCGGTGACGACGTATTGCTGGATCGCGAGTTCTTCCTGCATGACATCACCGCCAGCAAGGCGCATGTGGAAGGGCTGGCGAATATCGGTGTGGTCAGCGCCGACGAAGCGACAGCCTTGAAGCACGAGTTGGATGTGCTGGCGGCGGATTTTCGTGCAGGTACGTTCGTGCTCGACGATCGCTACGAGGACGGCCATTCGGCGATCGAGGCGCGGCTCACCGAACGCCTCGGCGATGCCGGCCGCCGCGTGCACACCGGGCGCAGCCGCAACGATCAGATCCTGGTCGCCACGCGGTTGTGGCTGAAGGATCGACTGGCCGCCCTGCAGACGCATTGCCGCACGATCGCGCAGGTCTGCCTCGATCGTGCCGCACAGCCCGCGTTTCCGTTGCCGGGTTACACGCATCTGCAGCGCGCCGTGGTGTCGTCCACGGCGATGTGGTTTGCCGGTTTCGCCGAAGGCTACATCGACAACGCCCTGCGTGCACAGCAGACCTCGACGTGGATCGACGCGAACCCACTCGGCACGGCTGCCGGCTACGGCGTCAACCTCAAGCTGGACCGCGAGCACACCACGCAGGCGCTCGGCTTCTCGCGCATGCAGGTCTCGCCGATCTACGCGCAGCTCTCGCGCGGCAAGTTCGAGATGGCGGTACTGGAGGCGATCGGCAGCGCGCTGCTCGACCTGCGTCGGCTGGCGTGGGACTTGTCGCTGTTCACCACGGCCGAGTTCAACTTCGTGAAGCTGCCGCCCGAATACACCACCGGCAGCTCGATCATGCCGAACAAGCGCAACCCTGATGTGGTCGAGCTGCTACGCGCCAGCTACGCCAGCGTCGCCGCTGCGCGCACCGAGATCGAGCAGCTGCTGTCGCTGCCGTCCGGTTACCAGCGCGACCTGCAGTTCTCCAAGGGCTCGCTGTTCCACGGCGTGCGCCACGGCCTCGGCGCGCTGGAGTTGGTGCCTGATCTGCTCGCGCGGCTAACGTGGAATGCGCCGGCGATGCTCGCCGCGATCGAGCCGGCGATGTATGCGACCGACGTGGCGATCGAGCAGGCCGCCGCCGGCGTGCCGTTCCGCGACGCGTATCGTGCCGCTGCGGAAGCTGCTGCATCGGCCGGGCAGGGACGCACGCCGGAAGGCAGCCTCGCCGCGCGCGTGTCGCCGGGCGCCGGCAACGACTTGCGGCTGGACGAATTGCACGCGCGATTGCGCGCACTCGGCGATTGAGCGGGGATACGGGCATGACGGTGATCGACACGAAAACGACGCGTACCGTTCTGCCCGAACAGGCTTTGCCGCGCTGGCACCGCGCCGTGCTGAAGGTCGGCAGCAACCTGCTCGCCGCCGACGGCGGTGGCCTTACCCCTCGCTATGCCGAAACGCTGGCCGGCTTCATCGCCGCCAGTCATGCGGAGGGACGCGAAGTGGTGCTGGTGTCTTCCGGCGCGGTGGCGGCCGGGCGCGCGCTGTTGCGTCAGCACGTCAACGGCAGTGACGGTCTCGCTGCGCGCCAGGCGCTGGCCGCGCTGGGCCAGGCACCGATGATCGCGCTGTGGCAATCGCTGGTCGCGCGGCCGGTAGCGCAGGTGTTGCTGACTCATGACGATCTGCGCAACCGCCGCCGCTACCTCAATGCGCGTGCCACTCTGCGCGAGTTGTTGCCGCTCGGCGTGTTGCCGGTGATCAACGAGAACGACACCGTCTCGGTGGACGAGCTGAAGCTCGGCGACAATGATAATCTCGCCGCCATCGTGGCCGCCCTGGTCGATGCCGACCTGTTGCTGATCGCCTCCGATGTCGATGCGCTGTACAGCGCCGACCCGCGGCGCGACCCGGCGGCCACGCCAATCGCTCATGTCGCCGCGCTGACCCCCGAGATCGTGGCGATGGCCGGCGACAGCGGTAGCGCTGCCGGCACCGGTGGCATGCGCACCAAGCTGGAAGCAGCGGCGAAGGCGGCTGCGGCCGGCATTCCCACCGCCTTCTTCAACGGTCGCGAGGCGACCACTGTGCAGGCGCTGCAACGCGGGCAGCTGCGTGGCACGCTGATCGCCGCAGCCTCCACTCGCTTGCAAGCGCGCAAATACTGGTTACGCCACGCGCCGGCCTCGCCGGGCCGCATTCGCGTCGACGCCGGCGCAGCGAAGGCTCTGGGCGGCGGGCGCGTCTCGCTGCTGCCGGGCGGCGTGCTTGGCGCCGACGGCGAGTTCCATCGCGGCGACCTGATCGAGATCGCCGATGTCGCCGGCACCGTCATAGCACGTGGACTCAGCCAGTACGGCGCTGCCGAGGTGCGCCGCGTGGCAGGCCGACACAGCCGCGAGATCGGCGACGTACTCGGCTACAGCTACGGCGACGAGGTGGTACATCGTGACGATCTCGTCACGATGAATCGCCCGGTCGTCCCCGGGCAGGAGATCAACGCATGAGCACGATCCGCGAACAGGCCATGGCCTGCCGTGACGCCGCCCAGGTCGTGGCCGCGATGGATACCGCGCGCAAGCGCGCACTGCTGCGTGACATGGCCGCGGCGCTGGAGGCGCGGTCGTCGGCGGTGCTCGCCGCAAACGCCGAGGACATGCGTCACGCCGCGGCGAAGGGCGTGCAGGGCGCGATGCTGGACCGGCTGCGGCTGGATGAGGCGCGCGTGGCCGGCATCGCCAGCGCGCTGCGCGAGGTCGCCGAGCTGCCCGATCCGGTGGGCGTGACGACCCGCCGCGAAACGCGGCCGAACGGGCTGGCGATCGAACGCGTGCGCATCCCGCTTGGCGTGATCGCGATGATCTACGAGGCGCGCCCCAACGTCACCGCGGAGGCCGCAGCGCTTTGCCTGATGGCCGGCAATGCGGTGATCCTGCGCGGTGGCTCCGAGGCGATTCATTCCAATACCGCGATCGCCGCCGCGCTGAAGTCGGCGCTGCGGGCTCATGGCGTTCCCGTCGCCGCGCTGACCCTGGTCGAAGACCTGCGGCGCGAGACGATGGTCGAACTGCTGCAACTCAGCGATATCGTCGACCTGGCCATCCCGCGTGGCGGCGAAGGCCTGATCCGCTTCGTCGCCGAGCATGCACGAGTGCCGGTGATCAAGCACTACAAGGGTGTGTGCCATCTGTATGTCGATGCGCACGCCAACTTGGAGAAGGCGCTGGATATCCTGATCGACGGCAAGGTCTCGCGCCCGTCTGCCTGCAATGCGCTGGAGACACTGCTGGTGCATGCGGACGTCGCCGCGGCCTTCCTGCCGCGTGCGGCAAAGGCCTTGCAGCGGCGCGGGGTGGAACTGCTCGGCGACGAGCGCTCGCGTGCGCTGTGTCCCGGGATGGAGTCCGCCAGCGACGACGATTTCGCCGCCGAGTTCCTCAGCCTCAAGCTGGCGGTGGGCGTGGTGGACAGTCTGGAGGAGGCCATCGCGCATATCCGCTGTTACGGTTCCGACCACACCGAGGTGATCGCCACCGAGGATCCGGACGTCGCCGAACGCTTCGTGCATGCGCTGCGAGCGGCCGTGGTGATGGTGAACACCTCCTCGCGCTTCAGCGACGGCGGCGAGTTGGGCCTCGGCGCCGAGATCGGCATCTCGACTACACGCCTGCATGCGTACGGGCCGATGGGTGCCGAGGCGCTGACGATCGAGCGCTTCGTGTTGCGCGGGGCAGGGCAGGTGCGGCACGCCGAAAGCCGCATGTCCGCGGGACACGCCAGGCTCGAGAGCTGAGAGCGGTCAATTGACCGAACGCACGCGCGCCGGATGCGGCGACCTGCGGCGCGCCACCGATCAGCTTGTGAACACGCTTCTCCAATGCCGCACTGCGCCGGCGGCCACCAGCAGCCAGGCCAGCAGGCTGATGTAGACGCCGATGTCCGACACCGGCTGCAGCAGATCGAGATTGAGGGCCTGCCCCAGCGCATGCGTGCCGACCGTGTACATGCCCAGCGGAAACACGATATCCCAGTCGTCGACCTCGTAACGCAGGCGCACGTGGCGCAACCCGTGGCGCCAGAGTTCGAGGATCGCCAGCAGCGGAATCCACCAGGTCGCGGTGGCCCAGAAGAACAGGGTGAAGCCCTTCACGAACGGCACCAGGTCGCCCAAGGGTGCCTGCGCCGGCGCATGCAGCACGAGCAGGGCGCCGGCCAGGGTGGTGATCGCCAGCGCGCCCATGTTGATCCAGTACGGTGGCGTGAAACCACTGGCGGCGAGCGGCAGGAACAGCAGCCGGTAGAAGATCAGGGTGATCAGGATCAGGTATAGCGCCGCGCCGACGAGGTACAGGCACAGCGCGGCGAACAGCCAGCCGAGTGCAGGCGTCGCCCCGCCGTGCGCCACCAGCAGGGTCAGCGCCACGGCCAGCGACTGGGTCGAGACCACGGCCACCAGCCAGCCGCCGTTGATGCTGCGTCGGAAATCGGGCTTGCGCTGGCCGGTGATCACGGCGAGCAGCAGCAGGTACAACAGGCTGACCCAGCCGATCGCGCCGACCGCGGTCAGTGCGATGGCCCATGCCGGCCAGTACACGACCAGCAGGCATTGACCGGCCAGCACGCAGCTGGCGGCGACGAAGGTGAGGAAGCCCGCGCCGCGTGCCGGGCTGGTGAAGTCGTGAACCATCTCGTTCCGGGCTTGCAGCACCCGCAACAGGCTCAGCAACGCCAGCACTCCATAGGCGGCCAGGTTCAGGGCAAACAGCACGAGCGCCAGCATGGGCATGCCATGCTGGCTGGCGTCGATGGAGACGATGCCGGTGGCCATCACCAGCGCGAAGCTGCCGGGATCCAGCTTGCGCACGTTCGATTGGATGAAGTTCGTCAGCGACATGGTCTTGCTCCGACAGACCGGCGCTCCTGCGTCTCCTGCGCGGGCGACCCCCATGGGGATCGCCCGCCAAGTCGTTGCGCTAGCTGGATGGGTTCAACATCGCCGTCAGCCGGTCGAGTTGCGCACGATAGCCGTCCAGCACCTTGGCAGTGATCGCGGCGTAGCGATTGGCCTCATCCCAGCGCCGTGCCTCGATCGCCTCGCGCACGCCGGGAACGGTTTTCACGCCGTAGCCGGTGAGCATGCCCGGTGCATAGATGAAGTGCTTGAACCAGGGCCGGCCGGGCAGGCCGGCGGCATCGGTCAGCGCCTGTTCCATGTGCCCCATTTGCTGGTTGATCTGCTCCTGTTGCGTGGCCGACAGCTGGAAGCCCGCAGCGGCGCGCCTGGCGTACGCCGCCTGGAAGGCCTGTGCGCTCTTGTCCAGTTGCTTCGCCGCCTGGTCCAGCGGGGCGAGATCGATCGCGGGCACGTCGGATTCGCGCGCCGGCGGAGCGAGCGGGCGGGTGGGGTCGGCATCCAGCGCGTAAGCGTGCATGTCCAGCAGGCGATGCTGTTGCGCCGTAGCCTTGCGCGTGCTGTCGACCAGCTGGTGCAGCTCGCCGACGTAGCGGTCCAGCGTGTTGCTGAAATCGCCGAAGCGCAGCGGCAGCAGGTTGGCGTCGGCCATGCGCAGCACGATGTGGCCGGCCACCTTGGAGAGTGCCACACCGTATTCGAACGTGGGATCGCCGAAGCGGATGTAGTGGTCGAACGAGTCGTAGCGCGAATGGTAAATGCCGCCGTTGTCGTCCTCGCCGCCGAAGCCGAGGTCGAGCGTGGTGATGCCGAGATGCTCCAGGAATGCGCTGTAATCGGAGCCCGAACCCAGCGCCTCGATCGGCAAGTCGCCGCCGGCCGCCGCCAGTTTTGCGTTGACCTTGGCATCGGGTCTGGCGTCCTTGCCGCTGCCCTCGACCATCATGTGCGCGCGCAGGCGTTCGCCCACGCTGACATGGGTTTCCGGATCGGTCACGCCATCGGCGACCTGGTTGACCAGATGCTGCAGGGAATGGCTGCCGCCAGCGCCGAGAAAGCCGCGCCCGTTGGTATCCGAGTTGACGTACAACACGGCCTTGGCCTGCAGCTCCTTCGCATGCGTCTCGGCCCATTCGGTGGAGCCCAGCAGGCCCGGTTCCTCACCGTCCCAGCTGGCATAGACCAGGGTGCGTTGTGGACGCCAGCCCTGCTTGACGAGTGCGCCGATGGCCTTGGCCTCGGCCAGCAGGGCGACATTGCCGGCGAGCGGATCCCAGGCACCGAAGACCCAGCCATCGTGATGGTTGCCGCGGATGATCCACTGGTCCGGGGCGGTCGCGCCCTTGATCGTCGCGATCACGTCGTAGACCGGCTTCTGGCTCCAGTCCGACAGCACGGTCATGTGCGCCTTGGCCGCGCTGGGCCCCACGTGGTAGGTCAACGGCAGCGAACCGCGCCAGCTGGCGGGTGCCACGGGTCCGCTCAGCGAGCGCAGCAGCGGAGTGGCATCCGCATACGAGATCGGCAGCACCGGAATTTTCAGCAGGGTTTTCGCGTCCTTGATCGCCAGCCGCTTGGCGCCGGGCGTGGAGCCGATGCCAGGGGTGAGGGGGTCGCCGGGGTATTGCTGCATGTCGGCCACGGAGCCGCGCTGCACGCCCTCGGCCGGGCGCCAGCCGCCCTTGGGATAGGCGTCGCCCTGCGCGTAGCCATCGTCGTGCGGGTCGGAATAGATCAGGCAGCCCACGGCGCCATGTTCCTGCGCCAGTTTCGGCTTCAGTCCGCGCCAGCCACCGCCGTAGCGAGTGATCACGATCTTGCCGCGTACGTCGATGCCACGGCGGGCCAGTTCCTTGTAGTCGTCGGGCATGCCTTGGTTGACATAGACCAGTTCGGCGGTGACGTCGCCGTCGCCGCCATAGACGTTGTAGGGGGGCAATGCGCCGGGCAGATCGGAGGTGGCGTCACCGGGAATCGGCGGCTCGTGCAACATGGCCGTGAACGGATGCGGCCCGAGCAGTTCCAGCGCCACCTTCTTCGGCGTGGGGTAGAGCACGCTGAAGGTCTCGATATGCGCGTCCCAGCCCCATTCGCGAAACTTCTTCAGCATGAACTCGGCATTCGCCTTGTCGTGCGGCGAGCCGACCTGGTTCGGCTCGGACGACATCTGCTTCATCCAGCGGCGCTGGTCGGCCGGGTCGAGCTGGGCGTCGAAGCGCTGCTCCAGGCTCACTTGCGTGGCTGCATTGGCCGGCGCAAAGCCGAGCATCGCCTGGTCATCGTGAGTGACGTTGCTGCCGGCCGCTGCCGTGCACGTGGCAATCATGCAGGCCAGGGTCAACAACGGGCGTATCTTGTTCAGGGGCATGGGCAGATTCCGTCAGGCAGGTTGAGAGGGATTTGATTCGTTGCGGGTGAGGCAGGTCGCGGCGCCGTGGCTACCCGGCCCGCCCGCGTCAGTCGGTCTTTGCACCATCGCGCCCGTGTTGCAGCACCGGTCGGCAGCGTGGTGGTCATGGTTGTCCGGGCTTGGGCGACCCCTTGTCTTCTGCGGGAACGTCAATCTTCTGCGCAAAAATCTGGTCGTCGTTTTCGTTGTCGATGGTGAGGTTGTAGCGGCCCGGTCGCAGGTAGAGTTCGCCAATGGGCGCTCCCTGACCCTGGCGCACGCGATCGTTGATGGTGGCGTTCAGGGGCACCGGATCGAGCACCATGCGGTCGGCCGGTATGGCATCCGGGCCCTCGTTGGCGTAGCGGGCCTCGACCATGCAGGGGTAATGGTGTTCGCAGCGATCGCCACTGACGAAGAACGGTTGGCGCAGGTCGCCGATGCTGAGCCAGGTCGGCCGCCCCCGGCGCATCTTCTGCGGCGGGAAAACCACGCTGACGTCGTAGCCGGGTCGCAGCGACCAGGGTTTGCCCGCGTCATCCACGAACACGATCGGCGTGGTCGGATGCAACTGCTCGATGATCGCGCTGTAGTCGGGATGGTCGTCGCTCTTCACCGGATGCGGGATCAGCATGGTCTGTTCCACGGACAGGCCATTGATGCGGGACAGCTTGAACAGGTGCTCGGCCATCGATGAGCCGCCCAGGAAGCCACCCGACTTCTGGACGTGGGCATAGCCAGCCTCGACGACCAGTCGTGCGTGCGGGTCTTTCTTGAACACGCTGTTGTAGATGTTGCGTGCCTGCTCGGCCTCGCGAGCGTCCCCGGTGGCGTCGGAGAGGGCCTCGTAACCGAGCACCTTGAATCCCAGTTTCAAGGCGGTGCGAACCATTTCCGCACTGATGGGCTCCTCGGTGTAGAACCCGCTCTTGCTGGTGGGGTAACCGCGCGACTGCAGTTTGGTGTCGGTCTGGTAAATGGTTTCGACGGCGAAATAATCGAAACCTTCCTGGCGAAGTTTGCCGAGCAATTGCACCGTCAGGGTGCGCGTGAGCGGAATGTTGTGCGCCTCGTTGAGATAGACCAATTGGTACTTGCTGGCCAGTTCGGGTATCGCTTCCAGCGCGGGGCGGGCATGCCAGCGGGGATCGGTCAGTGGCGAGGGATAATCGTCCTTGAGCGGGGCCTGCCGGATGGAAAAGCTGGCAGCGGCATCCGGATAGTCGCCGATGAAGGTCTGATACCAGCTGAGGTATTGCCCGAAAATGAGTCGGAACGCGGGCTGTTTGTCGGCTGCGTAGGCGTAACGCATCACCTGGTACTGGGCGAGCAGCCCCCTGTGCTTGTTGGCCTCCCGCATGATCCGCTCGGATTTGTCCGACGCCGCAATCTGCTCGGACTGCCACTGGGCAGGGGATTGGGCATGTGCGGGGATGCCCAGCTGCGCAAGCAGCAACGCGGATCCGAGAACGACAAGTCGCATAGACCGTGACATCGGTTGCTCCAGAGGGCATGTCCGGGCGGGTGTAGGTGCTGTTTTACCAGTGTGTCCCGGCGCTGTCGCGTGCAAGCCTCTCAACTCCCCTCCCCGGGCCGGTGCATCGCTGACCAGACCACCTTTCCGAGCATGCCGCATCGACCATGTCGACGCCCTGTGCCAACCGGCACAGGGCCGCCATCGCGAAATGGGAGCAGACTTGGCAGACATGCCCGCCACTGGAGTACGCCATGCGCCCGACCATGCTTGCCCTGTTGCTGACCCTCGCCCTTCCTGCCACCGCGCCCGCCCAGGTGTCGAACCTGCACAGTGGCGCGATCACTGCTGCGGTGCAAAAAGGGGTCGACGACCCGGCCCGCGAGGCGGACAGGCACGACGATGCGCGGCGCAAGGTCGCCCTGGTGATGACGTTCGCCCAGGTCAAACCCGGCCAGAAGGTGCTGGAACTGGCGCCCGGCAGTGGCTACTGGACGCGCGTGTTCAGCGCCATCGTGGGGCCGACCGGACATGTCTACACGGTCTGGCCGGATGAGATGGCGAAATTCGCCACGAAGAGCCTGGCCAGTTGGCAGCAGCTGGTGACCACGCCGCACTACGCCAATGTCAGCCTGTTGCAACAGCCGGCGGCGCAGTTGAGCGTGCCGGTGCCGGTAGATCTGGTGTTCACCTCGCAGAACTACCACGATTACCACGATCCGTTCATGGGCCCAGTCGACATGGCCCGGTTCGACAAGCAGGTCTACGATGCGCTGAAGCCGGGCGGCCTGTTCGTGGTGATCGATCATGTGGCCCCCGCCGGTTCCGGCATTGCCGACACCAACACCTTGCACCGGATCGATCCCGCCGCGGTGAAACGCGAAGTGGAGGCCGCCGGCTTCGTGTTCGATGGCGAGAGCAACGCGCTGCGCAATCCGGCCGATCCGCACACGGTCAAGGTATTCGACAAGTCGATACGCGGCCACACCGACCAGTTCATCTACCGCTTCCGGAAGCCCGCGAACTAGGGATGCTCTTCGCGAAGCGTGCCGCGGCATGCGGCAGCCTTGAGCTTTGCAGGCGCCGACGGCACCATCAGGCATGGAGGAGGTCGGGCGGTCGCCTCCATGAAGCCACGCCGGACAGCATCTCGTGAAACCCAGCGTTCCCGCGCCGCCGGACGATGATCCGGCCGATCCCGCGCCGCGCCGCCCCGCCGAACCGGACGCGGCCGAATGCTGCGGCGAGGGCTGCGTGCGTTGTGTCTACGACCTTCATGAGGAAGCGATCGAACGCTATCAACGCGCGCTGCAAGCCTGGCGCGCCCGCCACCCCGAATCGTGAGCACGTCGCGAAGCGACCAGGAATCGTCCATGTGGAACGCCATCACCCGCGCCGTCAGTCCATCCCTCGATCGCTGCGAGTTGTCGCACATCGCGCGCACGGGCATCGATATCGCGCTTGCCCGCACGCAGCACCGCGACTACCTGCGTGCGCTTGAATCCGCCGGCTGCCGCGTGATCGTGCTGGCGGAGGAAGCCGAGCTGCCCGACTCGGTGTTTGTCGAGGATGTGGCGGTCGTGCTGGACGAAATGGCGGTGCTGACCCGGCCGGGCGCTCCGTCACGACGTCCCGAGGTGGCCAGCGTCGCCGATCTGTTGCGCCATTACCGGCCGCTTGAGGCGATCGAGGCGCCCGCCACGCTGGATGGCGGGGATGTGCTGCGCATCGATCGCACGCTCTACGTCGGCCAGTCCGCACGCAGCAACCCGGACGGCATCGCGCAATTGCGCAAGCTGCTGGCCGCACATGGTTACGCGGTGCAGGGCGTGGCCATGCGCCACTGCCTGCACCTGAAGTCGGCAGTCACCGCGCTGTCCGATGACAGCGTGCTGCTGCAGCCGGCCTGGGTGGATCGCGAGCGCTTTGGGGACTTCCGCATCATCGAGGTCGATCCGGGCGAGGAACATGCGGCCAACGTGCTGCGCATCGGTGACGCGCTGGTCATGCCGGCCAGCTTCCCGCGCACGCGGCAACGGCTGCTCGATGCCGGTTTCAAGGTGATCGTCGTCGATGTCTCCGAACTGCAGAAGGCCGAGGGCGCGGTGACCTGCTGCAGCCTGGTGTTTCGTTCGGATCCATGAGGCGGTCGTCGCGCATCCGCTTTCGCCTGGGCCAGCCGCAGGATGCGCGCGCCATCGGCGAACTGGCACGAAGGGTGACCCGGCGCTGGATCCTGCCAGGGCAGCCGGCCACTGCGGCGGCCCCCTTGCTGGCCGGCATGCGGGCCTGGGCGATTCGCCGCAAGATGACCGACGGACAGCGCTTTCATCTGGCCTGCCTGGACGACGGGCGCGTGATCGGCGTGGCGGCGATGCGCGACGACTCCCACCTGTTCCAGTTCTTCGTGAGCACGCGCTGGCACGGCTGCGGCATCGCGCGGCAGCTATGGCAGCGCACGTTGCGTGATGCGCAGCGGCGCGCGGGTACCCGCCACTTCACGTTGAACGCGTCGGCGATGGCGGTGCCGGTATATCGTCGCTTTGGTTTCGTGCCGAGCGGCCCGCTGAAGGCAAAAGACACCGGCCTGGTCGTCCAGCCGATGCAGCTGGATCTGCCTTGATGCCCTCGCTCTCTTGCGTGCAACGAGTGCGGCGGCTGGCTTCGCGCTGTTAGGGCGACCTTCCATCGGCGGCAGCGGGGTTTCGTCGGGAGGTGGGGGATTTCCCGTGCCGCGACCACTATTCTCCATCGCGATCCCAAACCAACGGAACCGTCGCCGTGTTCAGAAGCCTGCTGTTCCATGCCCGCCTCGTCATCGCCTGGTACCTGCTGGTGCTGGTGGCCTTCCTGCTGGTCGACTGGATCTGGTCACCGCTGGGCAGGCTGGTGCAGTTGCTCGGGCTGGTGGCGATCATCTTCGTCGTGATCCGCGCACACTCGCACCTGGTGCGGGTGCGGATGATCGCCGGCAAATTGAGTTCCGCGGCGCTGGCCAGTCGGCAGCGACGGCAGATCGAGGTGCCGTTCGAGGCCGAGGAGGCATTCGACCTGCTCGACGCCGCGATCCGCGAACTGCCCGGCGTCGACCGCGTCGACAGTGCGCGCAACCACCTGCAGATACGCGCCACCGCGAGTTACGCCGATCCCTACGATCTCGCGCAGCTGGGTCGCTACAACCCGATGCGCTGGATCGTCAGCCAGCGCAACCGCATCCTGGCAACCGTCAGCCGCGGCGACGGCAGCAGCAGTTTCAACCTGGTCTGCGAACCGCAGAGTGCGCCGTGGAGCGACTGGCTGCAGGTCGACGACGGCGTCAATCTGGAGAATATCCAGGCGATCGCCCGCGCCGTCACCCAGGGCGTGGCCTCGCGCCGCCGTGGCGAGCAGGCGGCAGCGGCGCAGACAGCGACGGAAAAGGAACTGGCGATCGCCAGGCTGAGCCTGCTGCAGGCGCAGGTGGAGCCGCACTTCCTGTACAACACGCTGGCCAGCGCGCAGGTGCTGGTGCGCAGCGATCCGGCCGGCGCCGATGCGATGCTCGGCCACCTGATCCAGTACCTTCGGCACTCGCTGCCGCGTACCGACCGCGCACTGTCGACGCTTGGCGATGAGCTGGAGCGATCGCGCGCCTATCTGCAAATCCTCAAGATCCGCATGGGCGCACGCCTCAATCTGCAGATCGACGTACTCGACGAACTGCTCGCCACGCCGTTGCCGCCGATGCTGCTGCAGACCCTGGTGGAGAACGCGATCAAGCACGGCCTGGAGCCGCGACCAGGCGACGGCACGGTGTGGATCTTCGCGCGCCGCCAGGATGGGCGGGTGGCGGTGACCGTGGCGGACGACGGCAAGGGCTTCGACGCGCAGGCCAGCGGCACCGGCATCGGCCTGAAGAACGCCCGCGAGCGTCTGAAACTGATCTATGCGGGGCAGGCGAGCCTGGTGATCGCCGCGAATTTCCCGCAGGGCGTCGCCGCCACCATCACCGTGCCGGACCATTACAGCGAGGAGCCGTCCCATGGCTAAGGGTGTGATTGCCGAAGACGAAGCGCTGCTGCGGCAGTCCCTGCTGGCCGCGCTGGGCAAGGCCTGGCCGCAACTGGACATCGTCGCCGAGTGCGAGGACGGCGCCAGTGCGCTGGAGGCGATCGTCGAGCATCGACCGGAGGTGGCCTTTCTCGACATCCGCATGCCCGGCCTGACCGGCCTGGAAGTCGCCACCGCGGCAGCCGAGGCCTGTCCTGCCACCCAGGTGGTCTTCGTCACGGCCTACGACCAGTACGCCGTCGATGCGTTCGAGCGCGGTGCGATCGACTACCTGCTCAAACCCATTGCGGATGACCGGCTCGCGGCGACCGTGCAACGGGTGCAGGCCCGCATCGCCGCGGGGCAGGACGGCGCCGCGGGGCTGGCAGAGCTGGTCAGGCAACTCGGCACGAAATCGTGGTCGTCGCGCCGGGAGCCGCCACTGAGCTGGGTCACCGCCAGCACCGGCCGCGAGACCCGGCTCGTGCTGCTCGATGACGTCGCCTATTTCCGCGCGGACAACAAATACACCACGGTGGTCACCGCCGAAGGCGAGGCGCTGTTGCGCACGCCGATCCGCGAACTGCTCGAAGTGCTCGACCCCACCGTGTTCAAGCAGATCCATCGCAGCACGGTCGTCAACATGAAGGCGATCGCGGGGGTCACGCGCGACGACACCGGCAAGGGCATCGTGCGTCTGCGCGATCGGCCGGAAACCCTGAGCGTGAGCCAACCGTTCATGACGCTGTTTCGCAACATGTAACCGTCATGCCCCAGTCTGGACGACAGGAAGGTGAACCATGCACTACCTCATCGCCTTGATCTACTTCGTGCTGGCGCTTTTCGGCCTCGACGGCGCCGGCAGCCATACCATCGTCAGCCGTTCGACCGTCAATGGCATCGACGTGCTCTACAGCAAGGCCCGGATCATTGCGGACGTCGTCGACGTCACTTGCGTCCGCAGTGCAAGCGGGAGTTGCCATTACCGCTTGCTGAAGCACGATTGCGCCACGCCACGAGCGCGCGCGGCGACCGCTTCGACATGCGCGCCGGATGCCGTACGACAGTTCGCCGTGGCCACCGGCGCGAGCAGGCAGCTTGCCGGGCTGCCCGGGAATTTCATGCTGTGTGTCGGGCAGGACAGCAAATCCGCCGGCGCCGATTGCGAGCAGCTGCCGGCGATCGATCCGCCGGCGTGGTGGTAATTGCTGACTGAAGATTGCCGCATCGACACCGTGCCATTTCGAGGTGCGCTGCGTGACGGCTTGCAGCCTTACTTGGTCTTCTTCTTTTCCTGCTTGGCGGCCCGCTTCTCCTTCATCGTCTTGGCCGGTTTCTTCTTTTCGCTTTTCTTCGAATCCATGCCCTTGCTCATGCTTTTCTCCTCGGTGCGATCGGTTGGATGGACATGTGGTACCCGGCAAGTCTATGCGTTTTCGCCGGTGCTGGTGAGGTCGGCTCAGATGCGCTCGCTCGGCGCCAGGTAACGCCATTCGCCAGCGGGCAATTTCGCCAGCGGGATGCGGCCCACGCGCAGGCACTTCATCGCCAGCACGGTGAGGCCGACCGCCTCGCACATGGGCCGGATCTGCGCCGGCTGCAATCGCTTGAACGCGAAGCGCAGGCGGTTATCGCTCTGCCAGCTGACCTTGATCGGCGGCATCGCGTAGTGATTGAACTGCAGGCCATGGTTGAGCAGGGCCAGGCCGTTCGGTATCAGCTCCCCCCGCACTTCGACCACGAATTCCTGTTCGATGCGGTCGATGTCCTCACTGAGCTTGCGCGTGACGCGCCAGTCCTGGGTGAAGATCAGCAACCCGCTGGCATCGGCCGCCAGCGGCAGCGGTGCGCCCAGTCGTTGCAGATGGCGCTTCAGCGGCCGCACCGCGGAAGGGTCTGCAGACCAGCGGGTAGCTGGCGTGACGAGGTTGCGAGCGTCTTCCGGGTCGCAACCGGCCGGCTTGTGCAGCACCAGGGTGGCCGGTTCGGCGGGTGTCGGCGTGGCGCCCGGGGTGAGTTCGACGGCTTGCGCCTCGATCATGAACTGCGGCTCTTCCACCACCACCCCGTCGACCCGTACCCAGCCACCCTCGATGTATTGCTCGGCTTCGCGGCGCGAGCAGCCGGTCAGCGCAACAACGCGTTTGGCCAGGCGGACTGCTTCGGTCATCAGGGATGCCATGGAATGAAGTCGAGGCATTGTAGGCGTTGGCGCCGGGCTTCAGCTGGCAATCGTCGCATTCGCCCCCAGATCGAGGGCTTGCCGCCATGAGAGATCGCGCGATGATTCCGTTTTCCATCCTCGACCTGGCCCCGGTCACCGAAGGCAGCGACGCCAGCCAGGCGTTCCGCAACACGCTGGACCTGGCGCAGCTGGGCGAGCGGCTCGGCTACCGGCGCTACTGGCTGGCCGAGCACCACAACATGCCGGGCATCGCCAGCGCCGCCACCGCCGTGCTGATCGGGCACGTGGCCGGCGGCACCTCGACGATCCGCGTCGGCGCCGGCGGCATCATGTTGCCGAATCACGCGCCGCTGCAGGTGGCCGAGGCGTTCGGCACGCTGGCCTCGCTGTATCCGGGGCGGATCGACCTCGGCCTGGGTCGCGCGCCGGGCACCGACCAGCCCACGGCAAAAGCGTTGCGCCGCTATTTCGACAGCGCCGACGCGTTCCCGCATGACGTGCTGGAACTGCTGGGCTATTTCGAGCCGGCGCAACCGGGCCAGCCGGTGCGTGCGGTGCCGGGTGCCGGCATCGAGGTGCCGGTGTGGCTGCTCGGCTCCAGCCTGTTCAGCGCCCAGCTGTCGGCACAGCTCGGCCTGCCGTTCGCGTTCGCCTCGCACTTCGCGCCGGATGCGATGGACGAGGCACTGGCGCTGTATCGACGGGATTTCAGGCCGTCGGCGCGGCTGCAGCAGCCCTACGCGATGCTCGGCATCAACGTGGTTGCCGCCGACAGCGATACGGAGGCGCGGCGCCTGTTCACCACCCAGCAGCAGAGCTTCATCAACCTGCGCCGCGGCCGCCCGGGCCTGATCCCGCCGCCGATCGACGATATCGAGAGCTACTGGACGCCGCCGGAAAAGCTGATGGTGGAGCGCGCGCTGGCCTGCGCCGTGGTCGGCGATGCCGACACGGTGAAGGACGGTGTCGCCGCCTTCATCGAGCGGCATCGGCCGGACGAGCTGATGATCACCGCCAACGTGTTCGACCACGCGGCGCGACGGCATTCGTTCGAGATGGCCGCGGCGGCGCGGGATCGGCTGCTGACGGTGGGCTGATCGGAAACGCCCGGATAAGGCCGCCAATCGGCCATAATGGGGGTTATTCCACGAACTGTTGAAGCTCCCCCGCGCATGAAAACCCCCAAGGGCCTGCAGGACCTGATCGACGAAGGCGTGATCGACCAGGTGCTGCGACCGCTGAAGAGCGGCAAGGAAGCCTCCGTCTACGTCGTGCGCTCGGGCGATGAGGTGCGCTGCGCCAAGGTCTACAAGGACATGGCCCAGCGCAGCTTCCAGGCGCGCGTGCAATACCAGGAAGGCCGCAAGGTGCGCGGCAGCCGGCAGGCGCGGGCGATGGGCAAGGCCACCAGGTTCGGTCGCAAGGAGGCCGAGGCCGCCTGGAAGAATGCCGAGGTCGACGCGCTGTACCAGCTGACCGCCGCCGGCGTGCGCGTACCCAAACCGTATGGCTATTTCAGCGGCGTGCTGGTGATGGAGCTGGTCACCGATGCGGACGGCCATTCGGCGCCGCGGCTGGGCGAGGTCGAGCTGTCGGCCGACGAGGCGCGCCGCTACCACCGGTTCCTGATGCAGCAGGTCGCCCGCATGCTGTGCGTGGGACTGATCCACGGCGACCTGTCCGAATACAACGTGCTGGTCGGGCCGGACGGCCCGGTGATCATCGATCTGCCGCAGGCAGTCAGTGCGTCGGGCAACAACAACGCGCGCACGATGCTGCGGCGTGACGTGGGCAATATCAGCATCAGCCTGTCGCGCTTCGCGCCGGAACTGCTGGATACGCACTACGGCGAGGAGATGTGGTCGCTATATGAACTGGGCGAGCTGCACCCGGACACCGAGCTCACCGGCCAGTTCGAGTTCGACGAACGCATCGCCGATGTCGACAGCGTGATGCAGTCGATCATCGACGCACGCGAGGAGGCGATGATTCGCCAGCAGGGGCGGGACGAGGCGGCGCTGGCGGATTGACCGCTGGCGCTTTCACCCGCCACGCCCCGGCACCGGCACCGGCACCGGCAACCCGACCTTGCGGCAGAACACGGCGAAACGCGGGTCGCTCTTGTAGCGTTGAATGAATGGATCGTAGAGCAGGGTCGTGATGCCCGAATCGCGAGTATCCCAGGCGCGATCCAGCCACTTGAAGACATTGTCCGGATCCTTGCGCAACGCATACACCTCGGCGATCTGGAACGCCGCCGTGCCGGCGTCATGCGCGATGAGCGTCTGCAGCGCCGAATCCGCGGCAGCGTGATCGGGGCCGATCTGTCGAGCCAATGCCAGCCCGAAGCGCCGCCAGGATGGCCCGCGTTCGCGGAGCGCGAAGTCCAGTGCCGCCTGGAAATTGCCGCGCAACACCGCGATGGATGCCAGTTGCACATAGGTGTCTTTGGCACCCGGCGGCAGCAATGAATTGGCCACCCGGGTAGCCTGCTCGGCCTCGTCCAGTCGTCCGAGGATCAACAGCTGCCAGCGCAGCAAGCGCCACGCACCGGTGTTGCGCGGATCGAGCGACAGCGAGCGCCGCAACAGTCCAATCGCTTCATGTGGGTGGCCCTGCGCGGCGAGCATCCGCGCCAGTGAGTTGACCGCGCCGGAATCGGCGGGCGCGAGTTGAACGGCACGCCGCGCCTCGGCCTCGGCGCCGGCCCAGTTGAAATCGGCGGAAACGAGCAGGGAGGCATGTGCGAGATGTGCATCGGCGAGGTCCGGGTCGAGCGCCAGTGCGGAATCCGCGGCAGCACGGGCATTGGCAATGGCCTGTGTGGCATCGGCCCCGTTCAACCCGCTGTTGTAGAGAGCCGTCCACAGTTTCGACTGGAACGCGTAGGCAGCTGCGTAACCTGGATCGAGTCGTATGGCGCGCTGGAGATCGGCAATGGCGGCCTGGGTGCCACCTTCGCCAGACTTTGCCTGCAGAAATGCCGAGTATGCGGCGAGGTTTCCACTGGGCGGTCGATCACTCTGCGCCACGGCGCCGCTGCTCTCAAGCAGCTTCGCCTGCAAGGCGCTGGCAATGGCGTGGGTGATCTCGTCCTGCAGCGCGAACAGGTTCTTGTATGGCCGGTCGTAATGCTGCGACCACAAGGTGCTGCCGTCGCGAGTGTTGATCAGCTCCGCACTGATGCGCACCTCGTCGCCTTCCCGGCGCACGCTGCCTTCCAGCAGGTGCGTCACGCCGAGCTTGGCGCCGATGGCTTTTGCATCGTCCGTGCTGTTGCGGAACTGGAATGCGGAGTTGCGTCCGATGACCTTCAAGCCCTCGAACTGCGACAGCGCGTTGATGAAGTCCTCCGACAGGCCGTCGGAAAAATACTGCTGGTCCTTGTCGCCGCTGTCGTTGACCAGAGGCAGCACGGCGATGGATTTTTCGGGAATGCTTGCCGTGCTCGACGCATCGACCCGGGCGGCCGTCGCGCCCGGGTTCACATCTTTGCGCCCGACCAGTTGATTGGTCAGCAGCAGCACGACCGCCACGCCGAGAATGCCGATGATCCAGAAATCCAGCTTGCGTGCGGTCGAGTGCGCGATCGGATCAGCGGGCGCGATCTCGCTTTCGCGCCTCAGGCCTTGGGGCGTGAATTCGTAGAACCATGCAAACGCCAGCCAGAACGGGAAGCCGATGACACAGGCAATCACGAACCAGCGTGTCACCCAGTCCGGTGCGCCGAACGCCGGCCCCAACTGTGCGATTCCCTGGGCGAGTGCCCACGTGCCAGCCGCATACAAGGCGCCGGCGCGCGGCACGTTGCGGCGATTGAGTTCGGCCAAGAACGAGCGGCGGGCGTTCACGAAAACGTCGCTACCTGGTCACCAGGGCTGGCGGCCCGGCCCGGTACGGTCTGGGTAACGGAAAAACCTGCTGCATGCCACCGACTCCCCCTGACACCGCGAAAAGTATAGCGAACTTCCGCGGCTGACCGGGCGGTCACGGATCACTTCGGAAGCGTCGAGTGGTGCGGTTGGCGCCAGCGGGAAAACGGTCTAGGGATGCCCTGATCTATTCAGCACAGGCGGCATGATGTCCAGAAGGTTCGCAGGCGGCAGTGCGTGGCGCAGGCAAGGCTGGCCGCCTTGGCAAGCCGCGCGCTGCCGCCTGCGGGCCTTCTGGACATCACCCTTCATCCTTGTTTTCAATCGGTTCGGGCCGGTCATGTCTGCCCACATCTGTGCGGTGCACCGTCTCGACAGGCGGCCAGCCTGCCTTCGCCGGCACGCCACCCAGCTGCAGACAGACATGACCGGTGACGCCTGCGTTGAATAGATCAGGGCATCCCTAGGGCTCAAGGTGTGTTGATGTCCAGCAGTTCCACGTCGAATACCAGCGAGGCGTTCGGCGGAATGTCGTCACCGGCGCCGTTCGCGCCATAGCCGAGCGCAGCCGGGATCAGCAGGGTGCGCTTGCCGCCCACGCGCATGCCGGCCACACCCAGGTCCCAGCCCTCGATCACGTTGCCTGCGCCGAGCACGAACGAGAACGGTTCGCCATGATCGCGCGAGCTGTCGAACTTGCTGCCGTGTTTGTTCCTGGCGCTGTCGTCATACAGCCAGCCGGTGTAGTGCACGGTGACCTTCATGCCGGGCTTGGCTTCGGCGCCGGTGCCGACCGTGGTGTCGATGGTGGTGAGCTTGTCGACATGGCCGGCAGCATGTGCCGGCGGAGCGGCGGTGCAGGCGGCGAGACCGAAAACGGCGAGCAGGGACAGCAACCAGCGCATGGGTGACTCCGTGGCAACGTGGACGAAGCGGCGATTATCCGGCAAACGGGACGCGGCGTCCCGATCGACCCGGCTCAGGCATGCAGATCGATTGCGCCCTGATGCTCGCTGCGCGCCGCCTGCCAGACTTCGCGCGCCGCATCTGCGTTCATCAGCATGATGCCCGCGCCGACGACCATGTCGGGCCAGACCGCATGCGTCATCGCGGTGGCTGCGCCGGCGATCACGATGGCGATGTTCGCGAATACGTCGTTGCGTGCCGACAGAAATGCAGCCCGGGTCAGGCTGCCGCCGTGATGGCGGTAGCGCATCAGCAGCATCGCGCAGCCGAAGTTGACGAGCATCGCGCCGAAGCCGGTAACGGTCAGCGGCAGCGGTGCCGGCGGCGCGGGAAGCTGAAACTTGCTCCACAGCGCCCATAGCGTGGCGAGCGCGGGCACCAGCAGGATGCCGGCCAACCCCATGCCCACGCGCGCTCGAGCTTTCAGGCTCCAGCCGAGCGCGAGCAGGATCAGCAGGTTGACCGAGGCGTCTTCCAGGAAATCGACACTGTCGGCGAACAGCGAGACCGAACCAATCGCCAGCGCCACCGCGAATTCGACGCCGAAATAGCCCAGATTGAGCAGTGCCACGATGCCCACGACGCGGCGCAGCGAGGTGTCATGCGCGGTCGCCGGCATGCCCGTTCAGCTGATCGTTTCGGCGGGTGCCATGCGCCGCAGCGGATCGACGGCGACCGCATCGGCATCGTTCATCACTTGCAACTGGCCATCCTGGATCAGGCACTGCAGGCGCATGCCACGCTGCAGCAACTCGACCAGTTCGGCCACGGTGCCGGCGGGAATGTCGAGCACGGTGAGGTTCCTGTTGCGGTTCAGCGCCGCACCGACCTTGTTCCACCAGATCCCTGCGGCGTTGCCGCCGTAATTGATCACCACGACCTGGCGCGAGCGACCGCAGGCCTTGCGGATGCGTGTCTCGTCGGGCTGGCCGACTTCGATCCACAACTCGATCTCGTCGGTATACGCCTTGCGCCACAGCGCCGGCTCGTCCTCGTCGCTGATGCCCTTGCCGAACTCCAGCCGGTCGTCCGCGTACAGGGCGAACGCCAGCAGCCGGATCATCAGCCGCTCCTCGGTTTCCGAGGGATGCCGCGCCAGGGTCAACGCATGGGTGGCGTAGTAGTGCCGATCCATGTCGCTGACCTGCAGTTCGACCTTGTAGATGGTGGAGTTCAGTGCCATGCGCGGTGCCGTGGGACAACAGCCGCCCATTGTACGCGCTCGCGTTGCCACGGGTTCGGCCCGGGCATGACGCTGCGCGAGCATGCCGCCGCTAGACTGCGGCGATCATGTCCGATTATCCCTTTCGTCGCGACAGCCAGGCCAGCACGGTGCATCTACCGGCGGGCGCGTGGACAAGCGTGCTGGAGGCGCTGTGCGCGCGCTTTCCCGCGATCGGTCGCGAGCAATGGCTGGACCGGATTGCGCGCGGCCGGGTGCTGGATGGACTGGGAGTGGCGATCGTCGCCGACTCCCGCTATCGCGAAGGGATGCGCATCCACTACTACCGCGAAGTCGAGGACGAGACGGAGATACCGTTCACCGAAACCGTGTTGCACGTCGACGAGCATCTGGTGGTGGCCGACAAGCCACACTTCCTGCCGGTGACGCCGGCCGGCGGCTTTGTCGAGCAGACCTTGTTGCGGTGCCTGATCCGGCGTCTGGACAACCCGCAACTGGTGCCATTGCACCGGATCGATCGGGCCACGGCAGGGCTGGTGCTGTTTTCGGCCAACCCGGCCAGTCGCGCGGCCTACCAGGCGCTGTTCCGCGAGCGCCGGATTGAGAAGCGATACGAGGCGTTGGCGGCGCCGTTGCCCGGGCTGGCGTTCCCGTTATGGCGACGCTCGCGCATCGTTCGCGGCGAGCCGTTCTTCCGCATGTGCGAGAGCGCGGGTGAGCCCAATAGCGAAACCTGCATCGACGTTATCGAACGTGGCGCTACGTACTGGCGCTACGCGCTGCAGCCCGTGACCGGACGCAAGCACCAGTTGCGCGTGCACATGGCGGCACTGGGGGCGGCTATCCTGCATGACCGCTGCTATCCCGTGCTGGCGGATACAGCTCCGGATGATTATCGGCGACCACTGAAATTGCTGGCGCAACAGTTGGCGTTCGTCGACCCGTTGTCGGGCGAATCACGTTGCTTCACCAGTGGGTTCACGCTGTAAGCGCGCACTGGAGGCGTGATCAGCGTTACCAGTCTAGGTCGATCACCGTGCTGCCGACGGTTAGTGATGTTTGGCTTTTGGTGGCAGGCAGCTCACGACCCCAAGGAGACGGTGACGAACGGCCGGTTTCGGGCAGGCCAGTTTGCGGCTGCGCTGGGGGGCGAACCGTTGAGCACGCAATGTCACATCAGTAGGACGACATTGGCTGCCCAGCGTCGCCGCGCTGCATTCGCAGGGCGGAATCGTTGCAGCGAGTCCGAACGACGTGGCCACAGCCAACCAGATTATCGTCGCGTATTACGCTGCGTCGGCCGCTCATGACGTAGCCCGCTATCGCAATCTGTGCACGCACAACTACCTGATTCTGGACAGATGTCGGATCTGCAGCAGGACTGATTTCCGAAATCCGCAACGGACAGGCAATCAAACATTAGCGCTATCTGGAAAGCGCGGTGTTGCACCGGCACGCGCAAGGCTGGCAGGTGTTCCTGCTACATTCGACGAAGCTGGCTCCCGGTTCGAAACACACGGCGGAGTAAATCGCATGCTCACGTCCAAGTTACCCATGCTGCTGGCGGCCCTGGCCACGGGGCTGTCGACGTTCGTGTTCGCACAAAGTGCACCGACGCCGCCCGACGCCGAATTGCGTGCCGCGATGGAATGGGCGTTTCCGCTCAATCCACCACCCGCTGCGCATGCGCCGATGCCGGACATGCACAAGCCGCTGCACGTGCCAGGCAGTGCGCGCACGTACACGCTCGCCGACTATGACCACATGTTCGGCGCGCCGGACTGGTTTCCGCAGGATCATCCGCCGATGCCGCGCATTGTCGCGCGGGGACGCAAGCCGGCGTGGGCCTGCGCGTTCTGCCATCTGCCGACAGGACAAGGCAGGCCGGAGAACGCACCACTGGCGGGACTGCCGGCCGCGTACATCATCGAACAAGTGAAGGCGTTTCGCAGCGGCAAGCGCGTCAGCGGAGGACCGGAAATGGCGCGCTTCATGCCGGCCGAGGCGACCCATGTCACGGATGCGGACCTTAAGCAGGCCGCGGGATACTTTTCCAGTCTGCACTACAAACCATGGACGCAGGTGATCGAAACCGCGACCGTGCCGAAGACGCACATGGTGCACTTTATCCTGGTCGCCGACACCGGCAACGCGCGCGAGCCGATCGGTAATCGCATCATCGAGACGTCCACCGACATCGCACGCACCGAGTTGCGTGACACGCGGTTTGGTTTTGTTGCTTACGTGCCGCCCGGCAGCATCGCGCGCGGTGCGGTGATCGCCTCGAAGGGTGCCGGCGAGGCGCTGCCTTGCGAATCCTGCCACGGTTCCGACCTGCGCGGCGTTGGCAACATCCCGCCGCTCGCGAGTCGCTCGCCGACCTACATCATTCGCGAGCTGATCCTGTTTCGGCTCGGCGGGCGCGCCAACACCGCCGCCGCGCCGATGCAGCAGGAAGCCTCACATCTGTCGTTGAGGGACATGATCGCGGCCGCAGCGTATGCCGCCTCGCGCAAGCCTTGAGGGTCGCTTCAGAGTGGACATCGGCGATGAAAAAGGACAGTTTGCGCGGTATCGGCGCTGGCACTTGCGACGAATGGCGGGAACGGCGTTAGGCTCACTTCATGGCCTGGGGTCGGAGAGTGAATTTGACCCCGTCGCGGCATGTTTTGAACGTCAGCTTTGCGTCATGCAGTTGAAGAGGTCGAACGGCAGGAGTTGGCCGAACTGAGACATCGGTTGCTCTGGGAAACCCCGCTCGAAGCTGGATCTGTCACTCCTGGCCCTTCCGCTTTCGCCGCCGCGCAGCGGTGGCGTACCGAGTGCGGGCCAGGATGGCCCGCTGCTCTACCCGGGGCCCCTGTGCGGCGGTGAGTCGGGGTCGACAGGCCGCGCAGCGGGAGTCGACAGGAGGTCGACTCCTTTTCGCCAGCACAGGGACGTGCTGTCGAAAAGCCAGGCCCCGGCTCACGGACTTGCCGCCCATGGATGGGCGGTAAGCGCCAAGCGGGGTGGCCTTCTCTGTTGATTACTTATCTCTTGGCCACGCAAGAGATAAGTAACTCGCGCGCCGAGGGCGCACGAAAGCCCTTGATTTATGCGTCATCAGACAACCACAGCTTGGATTACAACGCACCCTGTGTGCGATTGCCTTTTTTTGCTGCAAGCCAAGAGCATCGCGCACAGGTGCGCTCCTACAGGAGGTGGCATCGAAGAGGTTCCGGGGTTGCCGCTTCGCAAACGCAAGCCACGCAGCGTCGCGCAGGCCCATCACTCGGTCGGCGTCTTGTCCATGTACCGGCACAAATCGCGGATCACGCAATGCGGACAATCCGGCTTGCGCGCCTTGCACACATAACGCCCATGCAGGATCAGCCAGTGATGGGCGTCCTGGCGGAACTCCGCCGGGATCACCTTGAGCAGCTTGTCCTCCACCGTGCGCACATCCTTGCCCGGCGCCAGCCCGGTGCGGTTGGCGACGCGGAAGATATGCGTGTCCACCGCGATGGTCGGTTCGCCGAAAGCGGTATTGAGCACCACGTTGGCGGTCTTGCGGCCCACGCCGGGCAGCGCCTCCAGTGCCTCGCGGCTGCGCGGCACTTCGCCGCCGTGACGATCCAGCAGCTGTCCGCACAGCGCGATCACGTTCTTCGCCTTGGCGTTGAACAGGCCGATCGTGCTGATGTAGCGCTTCAGGCCATCCTCGCCCAGGTCGAGGATCGCCTGCGGCGTGTTCGCCACGGGATAGAGCTTGCGGGTGGCCTTGTTCACGCCCACATCGGTAGCTTGCGCCGACAGCACCACCGCCACCAGCAGTTCGAACGGGCTGGTGTACAGAAGTTCGGTGGTGGGGTGCGGGTCGAGTTCGCGCAGCCGCGTGAACAGCTCGATCACGTCGGCGCGTTTCATGATTTCGGTGCCTGTTGTTTCGCCCTAGCGCGGGCCAGTGCCTCCAGTACCGGGTTGCGCTGCGCGCCGCTGTCGACGGAGGCCTTGCGTGCAGCCAGCTCGGCTTCGCGCGCGGCGTGTTCACGCGCCAGGCGGGCTTCGCGACGCTGGAAATGCGCGCGCGCGGCATCGGTATGAGCGTCGTCGATCTGTGCGGCAGGCATCGGTATCAGTTCGATGCAGTCGACCGGACAGGCCGGCACGCACAACTCGCAGCCGGTGCAGTCGTCGGCAAGCACGGTATGCATCAGCTTCGAGGCACCGACGATCGCATCGACCGGGCAGGCCTGGATGCACTTGGTGCAGCCGATGCAGTCCGCCTCGACGATGCGTGCCAGTGTGCGTGGCTTCTCCGTGCCGTGTGCGGGGTTCAGCGGCAATACCGGTCGTTGCAGCAGCTTGGCCAGCTTCTCGATGCCTGCCGCGCCGCCGGGCGGGCACTGGTTGATCGGCGCTTCGCCATCGGCGATCGCCGCGGCGTATGGGCGGCAGCCGTGATAACCGCACTGTTCGCATTGCGTCTGCGGCAGCAGCGCATCGATCTGCGCCGCCAGCGTGGAAGGTTCGGTGGCCATATGTGCCATATTGTGGCGCAATCCGGTCCGGCATCGACGGCTTGAACTGGCGCGGTTCGCCATTACGTGATGTCACACGGGACCGGATGGCACGGCCGATATCGGCGATCCGGCACGATCAACAAGGAAAGCATGCATGCCCATCAACGACTGCACTATCGCCACACTCGACGATGACGCCAAGCCGGTGCCGCCGGAAAAGCGTCCGCAGCAGATCGAGGAGCGCCTGTTCAAGGCGCGCACCATCCTCATCTACGGCGGCATCGACCAGAAGCTGGCCGAGCGCGTCACCGCGCGCATGCTGGCGCTGCAGTACGAAAGCGACGACCCGATCACCATCTTCATCAACAGCCAGGGTGGCCACGTCGAGTCCGGCGACACCATCTACGACATGATCAAGTTCGTGAAGCCGGAAGTGAAGATCGTCGGTACCGGCTGGGTGGCCAGTGCCGGCGCCCTGATCTATGCCGCGGTCAAGCGCGAAAACCGCTTCAGCCTGCCCAACACGCGCTTCCTGCTGCACCAGCCCTCGGGCGGCGCCGGTGGCTCGGCCAGCGAGATCGAGATCCATGCGCGCGAGATCATCCGCATGCGCAAGCGCCTCAACGAGATCTTCGCGCGGGAAACCGGGCAGACCTACGAGCGCATCGCCAAGGACACCGAGCGCGATTACTGGATGTCGGCCGAGGATGCCAAGGCTTACGGCCTCGTCGGCAGGATCATTGCCAGCGCCGCGGAACTGGGCTGATCGTTCCGGCTTTTGCCATGTCGGCAAACAGGCTCGGCAGACGGAGAACAAAGGATGTCGAAATTGTCTGTGGCGGTTGCGCCGAAGGTCACGATGATCTTCGGCTTGTCGCTGGTGGGGGCCGTGGCGATTGCTTCGCCGCCGAAGGCCTCAATGTCCTGCACGGCGAGCCGTTTCGACAAGGTGGCTTCGTTGGCGCAGGCGGCCCGGGCGATTGTCTGCGATGCGGCCAATCGGCGATTGCTGATCGTCGGCGACTACCACGGCAGCAACGAGATTCCCGATTTCGTGGCGCAACTGGTGAGCGATGCCTCCGCACAGCGGCCGGTCAGGCTTGGCTTGGAAATGGAAACGTTCGAGAAGAAGCCCATTCAGACTTACATGGCTTCACATGGCACGGTGGCCGATCGTGCCGCCCTCTTGCATGATGGTTTCTGGGCGGTAGGGCAGGGGCGCATGAGTAAAGCCATCGTGCGGCTTATCGAAAGTGTGCGGAAGCTGCGCGAACAAGGCCGCGATGTGGACGTGTTCACCACGGTCACTGACTATCCGGGCGATGCTGCGATCAAGCAGGCTGGCGGTGACGATGCCTATCGCAGTACTGCGATGGCACAGATCATCCATGGCGAAGTCCAGCAAGGAGCGGCGGATCATCTGGTTATTGCATTCATGGGTAATGCGCACAGTGCTTTTACAGGTCCCGCACGCGGCAAGGACGCCACGGTGACAGAGCGCTTGCTGGCGGATGCCCCTTACCTAGTGAACCTCGATTTGCATGGCGGCTCGGCATGGAATTGCCAATCCGATGGCTGCGGTCCGCATGAGCTGGCGGAAAAGGCCATGCCTGTCGAGGGTACGAGTCTGCTCCGCAAGGCTCAAGGCCAGTCCGGGGAGCCCACGCAGGTATGGCTGCAGTTCCCGCCAATGACGTCGTCGCCACCTGCGAAAGAGAAAACGCCGAAGGCCTGACCCGGGCGCGGGTCATTCAATGCCAAGCGGCCATCGCTGCTGATTACCGAACCGTGGCCCCTGGTGTCGCACCTTGATCGGCGTCGAGCAGGAACAAATCGCTGCCGCCGTCCCCGGCTGACAAGATCATGCCTTCGGACAGGCCGAAGCGCATCTTGCGGGGAGCGAGGTTGGCGATGAACACCACGTTGCGACCGAGCAGCTTGTCCGGTTCGCCGTAGGCGGCGCGGATGCCGGAGAAGATCTGGCGCTTGCCCAGCGGACCGGCGTCCAGCTCGAAGCGCAGCAGCTTGTCGGAGCCTTCGACGAATTCGCAGGCGATGACCTTGCCGATGCGCAGGTCGAGCCTGGCGAAGTCATCGATGCCGATGGTGGCGGGAGTCGAGACTGGGGAGTCGGGATTCGGAGTGGCAGGCTTGGCGCTGTCGTTCATGGACTTTTTCTTCTTGTCGGCAACGGGAGCATCGGCGGGGGCGCCGAGTGATTCCTTCGAGGCTTCGACCATCGCCTCGATGCGCTTGGGGTCGATGCGGGCCAGCAGCGGTTCGAAGGCATGGACGGTGTGGCCGTGGAGTTCGCGGCGGGCGTCATCGAAGCTGGCGATCGGTGCGGCGAGAAACTGTTCGGCGGCGGCCACGGTGGTCGGCAGCACCGGCTTGAGCAGGCCCGACAACAGGCGAAACCCGTGCAGGGCCAGCGTGCAGACCTGCTGCAGCTCGCCACGGCGATTTTCGTCCTTGGCGATCACCCACGGCGCCTTAGCCGCGATATAGCCGTTGACCAGGTCGGCGATGCTGACGAAGCGACGGGTGACTTCGGCGAACTCGCCCGCCTCGTACAACTGGTCGACGCCGTCGTAGTGCGACAGCAGGGTCTGCCACAACGCGCCTTCCTCGGCCTCGAAGCGATCAGCCAGCTTGCCGTCGAAAAACTTCTGCACGAAGCCGGCGGTGCGGCTGGCGATGTTCACCCACTTGCCGATCAGGTGCGAGTTGATGCGTTCCTCGAATGCCTTGAGGTCGAGGTCCACGTCCACCGGCGCATCGCTCAGCATGGTGGTGAAGTAGTAGCGCAGGAACTCGGGATCGATGCCGGCGTCGAGATAGGTGCGCGCCTGGATGAAGGTGCCACGCGACTTCGACATCTTGGCGCCGTTCACCGTGAGGTAGCCGTTGACGTGCAGTGCGGTCGGCGTGCGCATGCCGGCGCCGTGCAGCATCGCCGGCCAGAACAGGCCGTGGAAATTGATGATGTCCTTGCCGATGAAGTGATGCATCTCGGCGATGCTGTCGGCGCCAAGGAAGTCGTCGAACTTCAGCGTCGAGCCGGGCTGGTCGCATAGCGCCTTGAAGCTGGCCAGGTAACCGACTGGCGCGTCCAGCCAGACATAGAAGAACTTGCCGGGCGCGTCGGGAATCGGAAAACCGAAGTAAGGCGCATCGCGCGAGATGTCCCAGTCCTTCAGGCCGCCGTCCAGCCATTCGCGCAGCTTGGCCGCCACGCCGCTGTTCGCCACCGGCTTGCCATGAGTGAACTTGCCCGCGAACCAGTCGCGCAGCAGCGGCTCGAACTTCGACAGCTCGAAGAAGTAGTGTTCGGAATCGCGCAGCACCGGCGTGGCGCCGGACATCACCGAGTACGGGTCGATCAGGTCAGTGGGCGCGTAGGTGGCGCCGCAGTTCTCGCAATTGTCACCGTACTGGTCCGGCGTCTTGCACACCGGGCACGTCCCCTTGATGTAGCGGTCCGGCAGGAACATCTGCTTTTCCGGATCGAACAGCTGCTTGATGGTGCGCTTGGCGATATACCCGCCATCGCGCAGTCGGGTATAGATCAGCGAGGCCAGCTCGCGGTTCTCGTCCGAATGGGTGGTGTGGTAGTGGTCGAAGCTGAAATGGAAGTCCGCGAAGTCGGCCTCATGCCTGGCGCGGATGTCCGCGATGAACGCTTCCGGCGTCATGCCAGCCTTCTCGGCGGCCAGCATGATCGGCGTGCCGTGCGCGTCGTCCGCCGCCACGAAATGCACCTCGTTGCCCATCATCCGCTGCGCGCGCACCCAGATGTCGGCCTGGATGTAGCCCAGCATGTGGCCCAGGTGCAGCGGACCATTGGCATAGGGCAGGGCGTGGGTGACGAGCAGGCGGCGACTCATGGTGGACAGGCACTCCGGAATGACTGCTGATTATGGCATGCGTGCATGCAGGCGACCGTATGCCGAGGCGTCGGTCCCGGCGGATGTGAGGCGGCTGTGCCGGTGTCGAGGCGCAATGCCGACCTTCGAAAGCGATGCCTTCTACATTGCACGTTTTATCTTGTTTATATACACTTGTGCACGTTTTGAAATCTGGTCCGGAACAATGAATGTGCTGAGTGGGTCCGTACCGGCGGGAAGGCAAGAGCTGGTCATGGCCACCCGCGCCACCCGCTGGATCTTCCTGGTGTCCGGCGTCGGTATGGCCAGTTGGGCGCCGATGGTGCCGGAGGTCAAGGCACGGCTGGGACTGGACGACGCGAGTCTTGGTCTGGTGCTGCTGGCTTTTGGTGGTGGATCGATGCTGTCGATGCCGCTGGTCGGCGTGCTGGCGCATCGCTATGGCAACTGCAGGGTGATCAGCGTGGCCGGGCTGCTGTTGTGCCTGGCGATTCCCGTGCTCGCGATCGTGCCGAATGTGCTGACGCTTGCCGCCACGCTGCTGTACTTCGGCGCGATGCTTGGCGCGGTGGATGTGGCGATGAACGCGCATGCGGTTGAAGTGGAACGGCGCGACGGTCGCGCGTTGATGTCGGGCTTCCACGGGCTTTTCAGTATCGGTGGCCTGGTGGGCGCCGCGCTCATGAGCGCGTTGCTGGCGTTGGGTTTGCCCCTGTCGATCGACGCCGTGGCGATCGCGCTGCTGTTGGCGTTGATCGTGCTCAGTCAGCGCGGCAACCTGCTTTCTCATGTCGACGATGGGGCCAAACAGCCAATCAGGTTCCGTCCGCCCCGTGGCCTGGTGCTGCTGCTTGGTGTGCTGTGCTTCGTCAGTTTCCTGGCCGAGGGTTCGATGCTCGACTGGAGCGCCGTGCTGCTGCGTGACTTCCGCGGCTTCTCCGCGGCATCCGCCGGCATCGGCTATGCGTGCTTTTCGGTAGCCATGGCGGCTGGCCGCCTTGCCGGCGACTGGGTGATCGCGCGGCTGGGGCCGGTATGGACGGTACGCGTCGGTGCCAGCCTGGCGGCGGCAGGGTTCCTGCTGGCAGCCATGGCGCCGTGGTCGCCGGCTTCGTTGCTCGGCTTCGTATTGATCGGCCTGGGCGCGTCGAACATCGTGCCGGTGATGTTCAGTGCAGCTGGCCGCTTGCCGGGCAGCGCGCCCGCGATTTCGATTGCTACGGTGACCACGCTGGGCTATGCCGGCCTGCTCAGCGGCCCGGCATTGATCGGCTTCGTGGCCCATGCCAGTAACCTGCCAATGGCTTTGGGCGTGGTCGCCGGCATGCTGTTGCTGGTCGCCGGCGCGGCACCCATCGTGCGGCGTTGAGTGCGGCGTTGAAAGAACTTCATGACTGAGGATGGCGAAATGAGCGAGCGTGGAACCCGGCCTGCTGCACCGGATCACCCTGAATTGGATCGTCCTGCGTTGGATCATTCTGAATTGGATACGGTGATCTTCGATATCGGCGGCGTCCTGATCGACTGGAACCCGCGCCATCTGTATCGCCAGCTGTTTGATGACGAACCGGCGATGGAGCGGTTCCTGAGCGAAGTGTGTGATTCGCAGTGGAACGAACAGCAGGATGCCGGGCGGCCCTGGGACGAGGCGATCCGGCTGCGCAGTGCGGAGTTCCCCGAACACGCGGCGCTGATCGCGGCCTACCGCATGCGCTGGGATGAAATGCTGCGAGGCCCGGTGCACGACAGCGTGGCGATTGTCGACGAACTGCGCGCGCGTGGCGTACGCCTGTACGCATTGACCAACTGGTCGCAGGAGACCTTTCCGCTGGCGTTCGAACGCTATCCGTTCCTGCGGGCATTCGAGGGCATCGTGGTGTCCGGGCAGGAGCGGCTGATCAAGCCCGATCCGGCGATCTTTCACCTGTTGCTGCACCGTTACGGGATTCATCCGGAACGAGCCGTGTTTATCGACGATGCCACGCGCAACGTGGATGCGGCGGCGAAGCTCGGCATGTATGCGCTGCGGTTCCGTGACCCAGTGGCGCTGCGCACAGAACTTGTCGCGCTGGGCTTGCTCGACGCCGCAGCGCCGGAGGCGCGCCAGCATGGCTAAGCAGAGTCCCGGCGAGATGCTGCCGCAGGAACGCCAGCAATGGATACTGGAACGGTTGCGCCAGCGCGGTCGCGTCGTGGCGCTGGAGTTGGCGACGGAATTCGCGGTGTCCGAGGATTCGGTCAGACGCGATCTGCGCGAACTGGCTGCACTGGGCCTGTGCAAACGCGTCTACGGCGGTGCCTTGCCCATGACCGCCACTGTTGCGCCGCTCAAGCAGCGGCGACAGGAACACGCCGGCCGCAAGCTGGCACTGGCACGCAAGGCGGTAACGCTGGTGCGGCAGGGTCAGGTGCTGCTGATCGATGCCGGGTCGACCAACGCGGCGATCGCCGCCGTGCTGCCGCAGGATTTGGGGTTGACCGTTGTGACCAATGCACCGGATATCGCGCAGCTCCTGCTCGAACGCGAAGGCTTCGAAATCCTGCTCATCGGTGGCCGTATCGATACGCGGATTGGTGCTGCCATTGGTGCGCAGGCTGTGAAGGAGATTCAGCGGCTGCGCGCGGACCTGTCTTTTCCCGGCGCCTGTGCGATAGATGCGATCGGTGGGCTGTGGGGTTTCGATAGTGAGGAAGCACTGCTGAAGCGGGCGATGGTCGAGGCCAGCAGTGAGGTAGTCATCGTAGCCACCAGCGACAAACTCGGTACCGTGGCGACGCATCGAGTGGCGGCCATCGACGAAGTCCAGCATCTGGTGGTCGAACACGATGTGGGTCGCGCGCTGCGTGCCACATTCAGTGCACATGGCCTGGTGGTGCATCGGGCAGATGCGGCCCGCATGAGGTGAGCCTGGTTTCGCCCAAATGAAAAGCCTCAGGCCAGGATCGCTGGCATGAGGCTTGATGCAACGGCGCGCATGAAGCAGTTGAGGCGCTTATTCCTGCCGTTCCCACACCTGGGTGCGACCGACCCAGGAAAAGCCGATGTAGCCGCGCACATTGAGCTTCTGGCCGCCATCGAGCATCGAGAGCTTGACCTTGTAGACCTTGCCGCTCTTGGGGTCGAGGATATGGCCGCCGTCCCAGACAGCGTCGTCCTTGTGCACGCTCCACATGATGTTCATGCCTTCGACCGGCTTGTCCTTGCGCTCGCCATCGCACTTCTTGCACACCGCCACCGCGCCATCGCGGGCGATGTCTTCCGGGCTGCGGTTGAGCAGTTTCACGATGTGCGCCTGCAGCTCGCCGTTGTTGTCGGTGATCTGCACGATCGACTTGGCCTGGCCGCTCTCGTCGTCGATGGTCTTCCAGGTGCCGACCGGGGTGTCGTTGGCCGCGAGTGCGGCGCCGGCGGCGAACAGCAGAGTGGTGACGATGGCAAAACGAAACACTGGCTTCATGGTGCTCCTCCCGTACGAAAGCGTATGGAATCGAGACTGGCGAGGATCGGCGGGGTCGTCAAGCTGCATTGCGCCATTGCGCGGCGACCGTTCAGCTGCAGGTGCTGCGCTGATCTGCATCAGCCGGTGAGGCCGGCACGGCTGGCATAATGGGCCTCTCTCGACCATCCGAACCGACATGACACAGGCGAACGAAGCCCTGGTCCGCCAGATCCTTGGCGGGCTGACCGACTCCCATACCGGCGCGACCTTGGCCGAGGCGGTGCGCGCGATCGGCGTGGACGGCGCCAAGGTGTCGGTGGACCTGCAACTGGGCTATCCGGCCGCCAGTGCGATCGACGATCTCACCGCACGCGTGCGTCAGGCACTGGAAGCCGATCCGGCGATCGCGTCGGCGGCCGTGTCGATCACCAGCCGCATCCACGTGCACAAGGTGCAGGGCACGCTGGGCCCGCTGCCGAACGTCAAGAACATCATCGTGGTGGCCTCCGGCAAGGGCGGCGTGGGCAAGTCCACGGTGGCGGCGAACCTGGCGCTGGCGCTGCAGGCCGAAGGCGCGAAGGTCGGCGTGCTGGACGCGGACATCTACGGCCCCAGCCAGCCGACCATGCTCGGCGTCAGCGGCAAGCCGAGCTCGCCGGACGGCAAGAGCATCATCCCGATGCAGGCCCATGGCATGCCGGTGATGTCGATCGGTTTCCTGGTCGAGGCCGACACGCCGATGATCTGGCGTGGCCCGATGGTCACCCAGGCGATGATGCAACTGCTTACCGACACGCGTTGGGAGCAGCTCGATTATTTGATCGTCGACCTGCCGCCGGGCACCGGCGACATCCAGCTCACGCTGTCGCAGAAGGTGCCGGTGGCCGGTGCGGTGATCGTCACCACGCCGCAGGACATCGCCCTGCTGGACGCGCGCAAGGCGCTGAAGATGTTCGAGAAGGTCGAGGTGCCGGTGCTCGGCGTGGTGGAGAACATGGCCACCCACATCTGCTCGAACTGCGGCCAGGAGGAACACATCTTCGGCGAAGGCGGCGGCGCGCGCATGGCGGAGCAGTACGATGTGGCTTATCTCGGTTCGCTGCCGCTGGACATCCGCATCCGCGAGCAGGCCGATGGCGGCAACCCCACCGTGGTGGCGATGCCGGAATCCGACCTTGCCGCCCGCTATCGCGAGATCGCCCGCAACGCGGCCGGTCGGCTGTCGCGGCAGCCGCGCAACAAGTCGCTGGGGCTGGGCAAGATCGTGGTGCAGGGCGTGCCCGCGGCATGACGGCGCCGGCACGGCGCGTGCTCTGCCTGTGCGGCAGCCTGCGCCGGCTGTCGTCGAATACCGCCGCGTTGCAGGCCGCGCAACAGCTGGCACCGGCGACGCTGAAGCTGGTGTTGTACGACGGCCTCGGCAGCTTGCCGCTGTTCAATCCGGATGATGAAGCCGATGCCGTGCCCGCATCGGTGCAGGCGCTGCGTGAAGTGGTCGGTCGCGCGGATGCCTTGCTGATCGCCTGCCCCGAATACGCCCACGGCGTGCCCGGCGCATTCAAGAATCTGCTCGACTGGCTGGTGGGCAGCCTGGAATTTCCGGGCAAGCCAATCCTGCTACTGAACACCGCGGCGCGTGGTTCGTACCATGCGCAGGAGGCACTGGCGGAAATCCTGACCACCATGTCCGCGCAGTTGCTGACGTCGCAGCCGGTGCCGGTGGCGCTGCCGGGGGCCGGCTGCACGGCGGCCCAGGTGCTGGCCAGTGCGGAACGCTGCACGGAATTGCGTACAGCGCTGGATGTCCTCCTCACCGAGATCCCCTTCGGCCCGTCGTAGGAGCCCGCTGGCGGGCGATGCTCTTGCGAATCCCGAATCCCGAATCCCGAATCCCGAATCCCGAATCCCGAATCCCGAATCCCGAATCCCGAAAAAAGAGCATCGCCCGCGAGCGGGCTCCTACGGGGACGGCGGCGCGGGTGGCTGGCGCGGGGGTGTCCCGACCATGTATTTTTGTCGTTTTACGCCCGACCGAATCGGGTGGCATCGTTACCGACCGGAGTCAGCGTGAGCATCAAACCCGACAAGTGGATCCGCCGCATGGCCGAGAGCCAGGGCATGATCGAGCCGTTCGAGCCAGGCCAGATCAAGCTGCGCGACGGCAACAAGCTGATCTCCTACGGCACCTCCAGCTACGGCTACGACGTGCGTTGCGCACGTGAGTTCAAGATCTTCACCAATATCAATTCCACCATCGTGGATCCGAAGTCGTTCGATCCGTCGAGCTTCGTCGATGTCGAGGCGGACGTGTGCATCATCCCGCCGAATTCGTTCGCACTGGCGCGCACGGTCGAATACTTCCGCATCCCGCGCAAGGTGCTGACGATCTGCCTGGGCAAGAGCACATATGCGCGTTGCGGCATCATCGTCAACGTGACGCCGCTGGAGCCGGAGTGGGAAGGCCACGTGACGCTGGAGTTCTCCAACACCACGCCGCTGCCCGCAAAAATCTACGCCAACGAAGGCGTGGCGCAGATGCTGTTCCTCGAATCCGACGAGGAATGCGAGACCAGCTACAAGGACCGCGGCGGCAAGTACCAGGGCCAGCAGGGCGTGACCCTGCCGCGCACTTGAGAACGCCTGCCTGAACGGCGCCGCGAACCCGCGAACCGGAAGCCGACAGGCTGCTAGACTTCATCCCCTGCGACAAACGCCCTTCCAGGAGATCCGCATGAGCCGAACGTCCACCCTGCTTGCCCGCATCACGGCCGCGATCATGCTGGGCAGTGTCCTGTTGCTGGCCGGTTGCCATCGCGGCGAGGTCAAGCAGGAGCAGAATCTAGCGACGTCGATGAAGGGTCAGTTCGACCTGACCATGGAGTCCTACAAGGACGGCCAGTTCCTGATCGACGGCGCGGTGCTTTCGGCCACCGATGCGGGCAGTCATTTCTCCTACCTGCGCGACCAGGGACGTCTGCCCAAGAAGGTGCTGCTGATCGACAGCGACGATGCGAAGGTAGGCAAGAAGCACCTGCAATACATGGCGCGCATGTCGATCGACTACGGGTTCAAGGCCTATTTCTTCGACCACAAGGGCCGCCTGACCGAGATCAGCCCGGTCAATACCAAGGCGCGCAAGCTGGAGGATTATCATCAGCACGCACCGGTCGAGGCGCCTCCGCCGCAGGATCACACCCAGGGCAACGGGCTCGGCGGCTGATCCTGCCCGCGCTGCAATGAATCCGCGTCCATTGCACAGGCCCGCGACCCCGGTCGCCGGCCTGTGCACATGGCGGGACAGGTTTCCGGACCGCTTCAGGCAAGGCTGCCGCCGCTGAGTTTGCGGTCGACGCGGGTGGTTGCTGCCGTGTGCAACGCGATCATCAGGGCACGCTCCACCTCGGGCTGCGCCATGCTGGCCGCGCCGCGCAACCCTGCGGCTTGCTCCGGCAAATAGGGAATGTGGATGAAGCCGGCGCGCACGCCGCGCTTTTCTGCCGCCAGGTGCAGCATCGCGTAGGCGATGTGGTTGCAGACATAGGTGCCGGCGCTGTGCGATATCCCGGCCGGCAAGCCGGCATCGTGCAGCGCCGCCAGCATGGACTTGAGCGGCAGCGTGCTGAAATACGCGGCCGGGGCACCGGCGATCACCGGCTCGTCGATCGGCTGCGCACCGGCATTGTCCGGGATGCGTGCGTCCTGCAGGTTGATCGCCACCCGTTCCAGCGACAGCTGCGGCCGGCCGCCGGCCTGGCCTACGCCCAGCACGATTGCCGGTTTCAGCTCACGCATGGCAGCCGTGAGCAGTCGCAGCGAGGCGGCGAACTCGGTTGGCAGCTGGCGCGCCACCACCAGATGCCCGCCGGTGCGTCGCCCGTGCAGGGCGCGCACGGCTTCCCACGAGGGGTTGACGGTTTCGCCATCGAACGGGTCGAAGCCGGTCAGCAGGATGCGTGGCAGGGTCTTGTTCATGGGTATCCCTCGATTCAGCGGAACACCAGCAGCCACATCAGCACGAAGGTGCTGATGAAGATCCACAGCGCGCTCCACGCTTGCGCCTTGATCACCCCGTAGGGATTGCGCAGTTCCAGCAGTGCCGCGGGCACCAGGTTGAAGTCGGCGGCCATCGGCGTGAGCAGGGTGCCGCAGTAGCCGCACAGCATGCCCATCGAGCCGAGGATGGCCGGATGCGCGCCATGCTGGTGGATCAAGAGCGGCAGGCCGATGCCGGCCATCATCACCGGGAAGGCGGCGAACGCATTGCCCATGATCACGGTGAACAGCACCATGCCCAGCGCGAAGGTCAGCAGCGCCGCGGTGGCATTGCCGGTGGGCAGGAAATCGGTGGCGATCGCCGCGATGGCAGCGCCCACGCCGCTCCGGGTGAATACCTGGCCCAGCGCCGCCAGCAACAGCGGCAGCAAGGCAGCCCAGCCGATCGCGTCGAGCAGGCGCCGGCCCTCGGCCGCACCTTCGTGCATGGGCGTGCGTGCAATCACCGAAGCCGCGAACAGCGCCACCACGCAGGCCAGCGCAAGTCCGGTCAGCGTCATCTGCGGCGCGGCGAACAGCGCCTGCCCGCCGATCACCACGTGCGCCCCAAACAGTGCAACCAGCAGGGTGACCAGCGGAATCAGCAGGGCGGGCACCAACAGCTTGTGTCCCAGCCGGATCGCCGATTGCAGGCGCTGTTCCGCGCTGCTGCTCTCCGGATGCGCCATGCGTTTCAGCCGTGGCGCCAGCAAGGCCAGTGCGATCACGCCAGCACCGGCGACCTGTGCCGGTAGCGCGTGGCCTGCGGCCGATTGCGCCAGGATGAAGTCGCCCGCACCGAACAGCAGTCCGAGCACAGTCCAGAATGCGGCATGCCATCCATGCCCGTCGCGCAGGTTGCGCCAGCCGCTGTAGAGCAGGAACGCCGCGATCAGCCAGTACGCATGTTCGATGCGCAACATGCTCAGGCGTCCTGTCGATGGCGCGGGGCGGCGGCGCGACGCTGCAGGCGACGCTGGTACAACCATATGCGCACCGACTGGATCGCGAACGCGGCGATCGCCGTGGGCAACGCCCACAGCGCGATTGCCAGCGGGCTCAGCTCGATGCCATGCTGGCTGTAAAAGCCCTGGATCAGCAGTACCGCGCCCAACGCAATGAACACGTCTTCGCCGAAGAAGCGTCCGATATTGTCGGTGGCGGCGGCAACCGCACGCAGTTCCTCGCGGTCGGCTTCATCGAAACCTGGAAGAATCTTTTCCGCCGCGGCCTCGCCCATCGGCGCCAGCAAGGGGCGCACCGTCTGTGCGGGGCCGGCGACGCCGGTCAGGCCCACCGTGGCCAGCAACTGGCGCAGCAGCAGGTAGCCGATCAGCAAGCGTGCCAGGGTCAGGCTTTGCATGCGTGCCATCCAGCGCTGCGCATGTTCGCGCAGGCCGGCGTGTTCAAGCAGACCGATCGCCGGCAGCGTCAGCACAAACAGCAACAACATCCGCGCCGACACGAAACTGTTGCCGAGCAGGGCAAGCAGGTCGGGCACCGACAGACCGGCCAGCAAGCCGCTGACCAGGGCGGCGGTGACCACCACCGGCACCGCGTTGAAACGCAGCGCGAAGCCGATCACGATCACCGCGACGCCAAGCAGGGGCCAGTAGTTCATGCGTTCCTCGTGCGGGCAGTGGAGGGCAGAATCATGCGGTGCCCGGGGCCGCGATGCGAACGCCGGCCTGCTCGAGCGCGGCGCGCAACTGGCGCGCCAACTGCACGGCATGCACACCGTCACCGTGCAGGCACAGCGTGTCGGCGCGCAGGTTCACCCGGCTGCCATCGACCGTCACCACCACGCCGTCGCGGGCGATGCCCAGCGCCTGTTCCAGGGCGTCGTCGTTGTCATCGATCACCGCACCGGCCTCGCCACGCGGTTGCAGCGAGCCATCGGCGCAATAGCGACGGTCGGCGAACGCTTCCGCCGCCACCGGTAATCCGATCGCCTTGCCGGCGTCGATCAATGCCGAGGCGGCGAGGCCGAACAGGATCAGCTGCGGATCGAACGCCTGCGCGGCACGGGCGATCGCATCGGCCAGCGCACGGTCGCGCGCGGCCATGTTGTACAGCGCGCCATGCGGTTTGACGTGGGCCAGCCGCGTGCCGGCAGCCCGGACAAAGGCGTGCAGGGCGCCGAGTTGGTACAGCGTCATGGCGCCGGCCTCGTCCGCGCTGACGCGCATCTCGCGCCGGCCGAAGCCCTGCAGATCGGGCAGCGAGACATGCGCGCCGATCGCCACGCCGCGTGCCGCGGCCAGGCGCACCGTCTGCTGCATGATCAGCGGATCGCCGGCATGGAAGCCACAGGCGATGTTGGCCGAGCTGACCAGTTCCAGCAGCGTCGCATCCTCGCCCATGCGCCACGCGCCGAAGGATTCGCCAAGGTCGCAGTTGAGGTCGATGCGTGTCATGCGTTGGTGCATCCATCTTGTTGCAGTCGTTGCGCCACATGTTTCAGCAGTGCGCCGAGCGCCCGCTCGCGTGCGGCCAGTCGGACGATCGCGTCTTCCAGGCTGGCATGCCGAAAGCATACGGCATCGCCGGGCCGGCGCTGTGCCAGCCGCGGCAGGTCGACCGCGGCGATCTGGCCGATGCGCGGATAGCCGCCGGTGACCGGCGCTTCGGCCATCAGCACGATCGGCTGGCCGGAGGGCGGCAACTGCATGGTGCCGGGCAGGGCGGCTTCGGAGATCAGTTCCAGTGGCGCGCGCAGTTGCAGGGTCTGGCCGTCCAGACGGCTGGCGGTGCGGTTGCTGTCCTGGCCGATGCTGAAGCGGGCGTCATGCAGGCGTTGTTGCGAGGCCTCGTCCAGCTGCGACCAGTGACTGCCGTGCAACAGCGTGATGGGCGCCGATGCGAAGTCGAACCATGGCTGCGGATCCAGCCCCCAGGGCGAGGCATGGACGGATTGGGTGGGGTCTGGCTCGCGCACCGCGCCGGCATGCCCGATCGGCAGCACGTCGCCGACTTGCAGGGCGCGGCCGGCTTCATGGCCGAGCCGCGCATGCAGGTCGCTGCTGAGGCTGCCCAGTACCGGTGTCACGTCGAAGCCACCACGCACGGCCAGATAGCTGCGGCAGCCGATGGCCATGCCGCCGAGTTGCAGCACGCTGCCGGCGGGCAGATGGCAGGCCGTCCACGGCGGTAGCGCGACGTCGCCAACCTGCGCCTGGATCGGCGCGCCGGTCAATGCAATCCACACGGCGCGTTCGAAACGCAGGGTCGGGCCAAGCAGGGTGCATTCGAGCGCGGCCTCGTCGCCGTGATTGCCGACCAGGGCATTGGCCAGCCGCCAGGCCGGCACATCCATGGCGCCAGCGCGACCGACACCGATCGCGGCATGGCCAGGGCGGCCAGCGTCCTGAAGCGTGCTGAGCAGGCCCGGCTTGAGCACGCTCACGCTCATGCGCGTTGTTCCGCTTCGAGGTGCCGGAACTCGTCCTCGCCGATGGCGCGGAAGCGCACGCGGTCGCCTGCGCCGAGCAGCGAGGGCGGCGTGGCGGCAACATCGAACAGGCGCAGCGGCGTGCGTCCGATCAGTTGCCAGCCGCCGGGCAACTGCTCCGGATAGATGCCGGTCTGCGCGCCGCCGATCGCCACGCTGCCGGCAGGTACGCGCTGGCGTGGATCACGACGGCGTGGCATCGCCAGCGTCGGATCGAGTCCCAGCAAATAGGGAAAGCCGGGCGCGAATCCGAGCATCGCCACGCGATAATCGGCGGCGACATGACGGGCGGTCACCTCGTCGATCGTCAGGTCGAGGTGTTGTGCCACGTCGACCAGGTCCGGCCCGTGGGCGCCGCCATAGCACACCGGAATCTCCCGTTCGTGCGGCGCCCGGGGCGAGCTTTCGCCCGCGCTAAGTGCGGCGCGTACCGCACATTCCAGCACCTGGTGCGGGTCGGCGGTGTTGGCGTCCCGCCAGGCCAGTGGGTCGAAGCGCAGCAGCACGCTGGCATAGGCCGGCACGCATTCCAGTCGCGGCAGGTCGCGCTGCAAGGTGGCCACGGCGGCATGCACGCGCGCGTTGATCGCCGCGTCGATGCGATGGTCGAAACGCAGCAGCAGTGCGTCCTCGGCGAACGGTTCGAACTGGATCGAGGCGGTCTCCACGCTAACCCGACGCTTCCAGCGCGTGGCGCACTGCCGCCAGCCGTTCGTGCAGCGCATCCTCGGCGTAGGGCTGCGCCTGCCCGTGACCCCAGACCGGTCCAGGCCAGGCGGCATCACCCTGGCAGCGCGCGACGACGTGCACGTGCAACTGCCGCACGATGTTGCCCAATACGCCCAGGTTGAGCTTGTCGCAGGGCGCGACGGCACGCAGCACGCGTGCGGCAAGGTTCACTTCGCGCCACAGCAGCGCCTGGTCGTCGTCACTCAGGTCGGCGATTTCGACGAGGCTGCCGCGACGCGGTACCAGCACCAGCCAGGCGTAACGTGCATCGTTCATCAGTTGCACATCGCACAACGGCAGCGAGGCGACCAGGCACGTGTCCGCGGCCAGCCGGGGGTCGAGTGCGAATGCGCCTCCATTCATGCGCTGGCGAGGTACTTGTCGAAGAAGGCCAGCGTCCGTTGCAGCGCGAGTTTCGCGCTGGGCTCGTGGTAGGGCGCGCTGCCGTCGCGGTTGAAAGCGTGATCGGCCGGATAGGTATGGACGTCCATTTGCGGAAACGCGACGCGGTGCTTTTCCACCATGTCCGGCGTGATGTGCTGGTCCTTCTCGCCGAAATGGAACATCATCGGTGCCTTGGGCACTTCATGCAGGAAGGCCAGGTTGCGTGCGCCGTAATAGCTCACCGAAGGCAGACCCAGCCGCAGGGCCGCGAGCAGGGCGACCGTGCCGCCCCAGCAATAGCCGACCGTCCCGATCCTGCCGGCCGACGCGATGGCTTCGGCCGCGCTGGCCACGTCCTCGAGTGCGCGATCAAGCCCCAGCTCCGTCACCAGCCGCTTGCCCTGATTGGCGCCGACCTGGTCGGTGCTCAACTCCACGCCGGTTTCCAGGTGGTCGAAGAAGGCTGGCGCGATCGCGGTGTAACCATGCTCGGCAAAGCGATCGACCACGCTGCGCATGTGAGCGGTGACGCCGAAGATCTCCTGGATCACCACCAGGCCGCCCCTGGGCTTGCCGTCGGGTTTGGCCAGGTAGGCGCCGATGCATTGGGTGCCGCCGGTGGGGAGGTTGATGTGCTGGCCCATGGTCGTTCCTGAGGTTTGCTTCGACATCCTGATGTTAGCCGCAGCGGCAGGGGTGCGGCGCTCCCGTATAATCGGCTGTTTCCACGCAATATTCACGGCTGCCCCCACCATGTCCCAGACCGCCCACAAGATCGGCTTTGTCAGCCTTGGCTGCCCCAAGGCGCTGGTCGATTCCGAGCGCATCCTCACCCAGCTCAAGGTCGAGGGCTACGAGATCGTGCCCAGCTATGGCGCCGCCGACGCGGTGGTGGTGAACACTTGCGGCTTCATCGACGCGGCGGTGCAGGAGTCGCTGGACGCGATCGGCACCGCGCTCAACGAGAACGGCAAGGTGATCGTCACCGGCTGCCTGGGCAAGCGCGACGGACTGATCCGCGAGGCCTACCCGGACGTGTTGTCGATCAGCGGTCCGCAGGACTACGCCAGCGTGATGAGTGCCGTGCATGCTGCGCTGCCGCCGAAGCGCAACAAGTTCATCGACATCGTGCCGGACACCGGTGTGAAACTCACGCCGAAGCACTATGCCTACCTGAAGATTTCCGAAGGCTGCAATCACCGCTGCAGCTTCTGCATCATCCCGTCGATGCGCGGCAACCTGGTGTCGCGTCCGGTCGACGAGGTATTGCGGGAGGCCGAACGGCTGGTCAAGGGCGGTGTGAAGGAACTGCTGGTGATCTCGCAGGACACCAGCGCCTATGGCGTCGACCTGAAGTACGTCGAGCGCAGCTGGCGCGACAAGGCGTATCGCACGCGCATGACCGAGCTGTGCGAGGGACTGTCCGAGCTTGGCGTGTGGACGCGACTGCATTACGTCTACCCGTACCCGCACGTGGACGAGCTGATGCCGTTGATGGCTGCCGGCAAATTGCTGCCGTACCTGGACATCCCGTTCCAGCATGCGAGCCCGCGCATCCTCAAGCTGATGAAGCGCCCCGGCAATATCGACAAGACGCTGGAGCGCATCAACGCCTGGCGCAAGGTAGTGCCGGATCTGACCATCCGCAGCACGTTCATCGTCGGCTTTCCCGGCGAGACCGATGCCGAGTTCGAGGAACTGCTCGATTTCCTGCGCGAGGCGAAGCTCGACCGCGTCGGCGCGTTCGCCTACTCGCCGGTCGATGGGGCGAAGGCCAACGAGCTGCCCGATCCGGTGTCCGAGGAATTGAAGGAGGACCGCCTCGAACAGTTCATGGCGGTGCAGGCGGAAATCTCCGCGGCCAGGCTGCAGGGCAAGATCGGCCGCACCATCCAGGTGCTGGTCGACGAAGCAGGTGCGAATGGGGCGGTCGCCCGCTCCGCGGCGGACGCGCCGGAAATCGACGGCACCGTGCTGATCGCCGACGGCCAGAAGCTGAATCCCGGCCAGTTCGTCGAGGTGGTGGTCGAAGGCGCGGGCGAGCATGATTTGCAGGCGCGTCTGGCCCATCCGACGCTGGCGGTGATCTGAGCCTGCCATGCGCTACGTCGCACCGGCACGCGGCGAGATCGACCGGAGGGTCTTCCAGCGCATGCCACTGATGGCGTGGGGCGACCACGCGGCGTGGCTCGAAGGCGACAGCTGGCCATCGATGGACCAGCTCAACGACGGCTGGTCCGGAGAGGCTTCGTATCGCTTCGTGGCGCAGACGCCGTCGCTGTTGGCGGATGGCCGGCATTACGAACAGCGCATTGCCGAGCGGGGAGACATCGCGACGCGCGAGGGCAACTGGCACGATCTGCTGAACGCCCTGATCTGGCTGCGCCATCCAGCGCTCAAGCAGGCATTGAACCGGCGCCAGATTGCCGAGATCGCGCGCATGGGCCCGAAAATCCGCTCCCGTGCGCAATACGCACTGACCCACTTCGACGAAGCCGGCGTGATCGTGTGGCTGCGGGATCCTGCCGTGCTGGCGTTGTGGGATGCGCATGACTGGCATGGCCTGTTCTGGCGCCAGCGACAAGCGTGGCTGGATGGCACGATCCAGCTGCAACTGTTCGGACACGCCTTGCTCGAACTGGCCCTGGACCCGACCCGGCTGCTGGTCGGCAAGGCGCTGGTGTTCCAGTCAGCCGATGCGGACGCGTCCAGCATCGGCGCCCACTGTGCCGGAGCGATCGCCAGCGGCAACCTGCTCAACGATCCGCTCGAACTGCGTCCCCTGCCGCTGTCCGGGTTGCCGGGATGGCGAGACGACAACGCCGTGGAGGCCTTTCACCGGAACACGGCGTGCTATCAGGCCAGGCGCGCGGGCCGGAGATATCCTGCGCCCGGCGTGATATGAGCGGGGTCCGGGCTGTCCACGCCCGCCATGCCCGCGAACTGCAGCGCGCCGCGTCGGCTCAATCGCGAGAGTAGACGTACACACGCGCAGGCGGCAGGTTGCGCCATGCCCAGCCGTGGCGCCGTGCGCGCAGGCCGAGTGTGGCGCAGACTTCCGCCGCCACCGGCCTGGAGGGTCCATACGTATACTGGACGAAGACGCCACCACGCGGGCGCAATACCTCGAACGCGGCGGCCAGAATGTCATGCTGTACGGATGCGGGCATGGCCAGCAAGCCCAGGCTGCTGACCACGGCGTCGACCGGGCGAGTGCCGAACGTGCCGCCCTCGGTGGTCAGTTTCCGCAGGGTCCGCGCATCGCCACAAACCACGTTCGCGCGGGGAAACGCCTGACGCAGCAATTCATGCAGCACGTCGTTCATCTCGACCACCAGCAACCGCTCGGGCCTGATCCCGTGGTTGATCAGTGCCTGGGTAATCACGCCGGTGCCGGCGCCCAGTTCGATCACCCCTTGCGCGTCCGGGGAAACGGCTGCCGCCATCATGCGGGCCAACTGGCGGCCGGAGGGCGTGATCGAGGACATGCGCAGGGGGTGACGCAGCCACTGTCGGAAGAACGTCAGGCGTGAGCCCTGTACCGCGGCGGGTGAACTCCTGCGCGCGACCAGGGGTGTGAGTGCATCGAGTTCTTCCAACAGTGTCGCCCTCCACGGCATCCGGATGGACAGTATTGCAGACACGGCGATTCGACATGTGAGAGCAGCTGCACGGGTGCAACTTGCCCTGATCGGTGATCGCGACTATACAGAGCGCAGCGGGCAAGTCAGGGGCAGGCGTGTTGAATATCGCAAGACACGAGTGGGCGTCGTGGTTTGGTTGGCGCGCTTCCATGCGCATCGTGATGCCGTGCCTGTTGCTGGGCGCACTGGCCTGTGTCGCAGGCACGGTGCGCGCGGCGGACAGTCAGGCCGATGCGGCAGCACCGATCCGTTTCGGCATTCTGCCCATCGGCAGTGCGGCCGAATCCCTGGAACAGTGGCGACCGCTGCTGGATGACCTGCACAAGCAACTGGGGCATCCGGTGACGACGGTGTCGGTGGGCAGTTACGCGAGCCTTTCCGACGCCATCGGCGCACAGCGCGTGGACATCGCCTTCCTGTCCGGCAAGCTGGCGGTCGAGGCGGTGACGCGCCAGCACATGCAGGTGTTCGCGCAGTTCGTGCGCAGCGATGGCGCGCGCGGCAACGTGGCGATGCTGGTGGTGCGGGCGGACAGCCCGATCCGCACGCTGGCCGGCCTGCTGGCGGCACCCGGGCGCTGGAGCTATGCGCGCAGCGAGCATCTGTCGGTGAGCGGTTACACCGCGCCGGAAGCCTATGTCTTCGCGCCACGCGGACTCAATTCCGACACGTTCTTTGCACGTGTGGAGGTCGGCGACCACCAGGGCAACCTGCTTGCCGTGGTCAACCACGAAGTGGACGTGGCCAGCAGCAACAACCCCGACATGGACCTGTTCCGGCGCAACTTCCCGCGCGAGGCGGCCCAGCTCAAGGTGATCTGGCGCTCCGGTCTGATCCCTTCCGGTGTGCTGGTATTGCGCGAAGGCATCCCCGCCGCGTTGCGGGCACGCCTGACGGCGTTCCTGCTGGCGTACGGCAGCACACCGGGCGCCGTTGGTGAGCGCGAACGCGACCAGCTTGCGCGCATTCCCGACCTGGGTGGCTTCGCTCCGGAAACCAGTCAGGTACTGCAGCCGTTCGTCGACATGCAACACGCCTTGCTGCGCGCGCAGGCCGAGCACAGCCAGTGGGTCAGCTCGCAGGCGCGGCAGGCGCGGCTGGATCAGATCGAGCGCGACTATCAACGCGCCACCCAGATGTTGAATCAGCGATAGTCCACGGCGATCACGGCAAACCGCGCCGGTCCGGCCGGCAGTTCGGCGACGAATTCGTCGTCCATGCGCTTTTTCAGCACGGCTCGCGCGATCGGCGAGTCGATGCTGATCCAGCCCTGTTTCGCGTCGGTCTCGTCGGGCCCGACGATGCGGTAGAGCAGCGCTTCACCGGTGTCGACATTCTCGAGTTCGATGGTGGCGCCGAAGAACACCTGTGCGCGGTCGCCGGGCGTACCCTCGGCCACCTTCAGCGAGGGTATCCGCTTGCTCAGGTAGCGCACGCGACGATCGATCTCGGCCAGTTGCTTCTTGCGATAGATGTATTCGGCGTTCTCCGAACGGTCGCCCTCGGCCGCAGCAGCAGTGATCGCCTTGACCACCTCCGGGCGCACGGTGTGCCACAGATGGTCCAGCTCGGTCTTGAGCCGCTCGAAGCCTTCGCGGGTGATGATCGCGGTCGAACCCGGCGACGGTGGGCGCCAGCGACTCATGCGAAGCCGGCCAGGCGTTGTCGCTGCTGTTCGATCTCGGCGCGCAGGGGATGTTCGGGCCACGCGGCAGCGAGTTGGTCGAGCAGTTGCCTCGCTTCCGCATGCTGGTCGGCATGTTCGGCAAGCAGGCGCGAGGCAAGCAGCCCGTAGTGGGGTGTCTGCGTGTCCCGGGGCCAGTGTTGCAGGTAGCCGCGGCAGAGCTTCAGGGCGATTCGGCTGATGCCCAGGCGGGCGGCCAGGTCGGCCAGTTCGCCACAGGTACGCGGATCGTCCGGAGTGAAATCCGCATCCAGGCCGAGGCATTCCTGCAGGACGCCAAGCGCCCGTCGCGGTTCGCCCTGGGCGATCAGGGCGGCCATCCAGATCTGCCCATGCACAAGCAGTGCATCACGCAAGCCCTGCTGTTTCAGCAACTGGCGGTAGGCCAGGTGCAGCGACGCCGGCGCGGCGCGATCGCGCAGGCGCGGTACCAGCAGTTCGAGTGCCGCTTGCGGTTGCTGCTGCCCCAGCTCATTGGCGTCGTCCAGCAAGCGCTGGTCGTCGTCCTGGTGGTTCTGCGTGGCGAGTTGGCGGGCCTTCGGTTGCAGGCCGAATTGTTCGTGGCGCTGGTGGATCAGCACGCCCATCAGGCGGAAGTTGAAAAGGGTGGCGTAGATCGCCACGAAATAGAACAGCGGCAGCGACAGTAACCGAGGCAGCACGTGCTCCAGACCCAGCTGAGCCGAGCCGAGCAGCAACGCGATCAACAGTTGCACGCCGATCAGCAGCAGGTAGGGTGAACCGAAGCGCGCCATGATCTGCAGCCAGGTCAGCGGATTCAGCGCGTGCGAAACGCCGCCGTCCAGCGCCAGCGACATCGCGATGGCGGGCAGCGTGATGGCTGTCAACGCGCTGACCAGCCAGGTGCTGCCGCCGAAATTCAGCTTCACCGCCAGGGTCAGCAGGGTCGACCACAGCAGGATCGCCACCAGCGCCCAGCCGCCATGGCCCGGTTCGGCGAACTCCGGCGGCTGCGCAAAGCCGTCGGCGCTGTGGCGCAGGCATTCCAGTGCATACAGGTAGGTGGCGGCCCAGATCACCAGCTCCAGCAACCAGCCGGCGGCCGGCAGCAAGGCCAGGTAGTGCGCCAGGGTGAAGATGACGAGGCCGGGCAGGGCGCTGGCACGCAGCGGGTAACGCAAGGCATCCAGCACATGCCAGGAAAGCGGCTGGCGCAGGTCGATCAGTTCGACTTTCGACATGAGCAGGATGCTTCAGCGCTTGCCGCCGAAAATACCCCCGAGCACGCCGCGCAGGATTTGCCGGCCGAGCTGGCTGCCGGCCGTGCGCACCATCTGCTTGCTCATCGTCTCGATCATGCCCTGGCGACGTTTGGTGCCGAAGATCGCGTCATGCACGGCACCGCCCCAGCCCGATCCTGCTTGTCCGGATGCATCCTTGGTCGCACCGGCGGCGACGGTGGCGGCATCGGCGGTTTTGTCCTCGGCACGTTTGGCCAGCATCTCGGCGGCGGATTCGCGGTTGACGGTCGTGTCGTACTTCGCGCCGACGGGCGAGCGCTGGCGGATGGTGGAGCGCTCGGCGTCGGTGATCGCGCCGATGCGGCAGCACGGCGTGGTCACCAGTATCTGTTCGACCGGCGTGGGTACACCGCCGTTGGCCAAGGTGGAGGCCAGCGCCTCGCCTACCGCCAGTCTGGTGATCGCCTCGATGACATCGAGTTTCGGATTGGCGACGAAGGTTTCCGCCGCCGCCTTGACCGCCTTCTGATCGCGCGGGGTGAACGCGCGCAGTGCGTGCTGGATGCGGTTGCCGAGCTGGCCAAGGATCACACCCGGCACGTCGTCGGGATTCTGCGAACAGAAATACACGCCGACGCCCTTGGAACGGATCAGCCGCACGACCTGCTCGACGCGCTGCTGCAACGCCGGCGTCGCATCGTCGAACAGCAGGTGCGCCTCGTCGAAGAAAAACACCATCTTCGGCTGATCGAGATCGCCCACCTCGGGCAATTGTTCGAACAGTTCAGACAGCAGCCACAGCAGGAAGGTGGAATACAACCGCGGCTTCAGGATCAGTTGATCGGCGGCGAGCACGTTGATGATGCCGCGGCCACTCATGTCCTGGCGCATCAGGTCGGTCAGCTCCAGCGCCGGTTCGCCGAAGAACTGGTCGGCACCGTCGCTTTCAAGTTTCAGGACCGCACGCTGGATAGCCGCGATGCTGGTGGTGCTGATCAGGCCGTAGTGGGTCGAGATGTCCTTGGCGTTTTCCGATGCGTAGGTAAGCAACGCGCGCAGGTCGGCCAGATCCAGCAGCAGCCAGCCTTGGTCGTCGGCGGCCTTGAAGATCACTTCCAGCACGCCTTCCTGGGTGTCGTTCAATTCCAGCACGCGACCGAGCAGGGTCGGGCCCATCTCGCTGATGGTGGCGCGCACCGGGTGGCCGAGTTTGCCGTAGATGTCCCAGAACACCACCGGATTGGCCTGCGGCTTCCAGTCGGTGAGCTTGATCTTGTCCAGCCGTGCCTTGAGTTTGTCGCCCGCCTCGGCAGCCGCCATCGACAGGCCGGCCAGATCTCCCTTGGCATCGGCCAGGAAGCACGGCACGCCCAACCGCGAGAAACCTTCGGCCAGCACCATCAGCGAGACGGATTTTCCGGTGCCGGTGGCGCCGGCGATCATGCCGTGGCGATTGCCGTAATGCGGGTCGAGGCTGACGCTGGCGCTGTCGTTGCGGCCGATCAGGATGTCAGTCATGGCGTTCCGTCCGTTGGTGGTCAAGCGATTGTAGCCAACACGATGATGTTGTCGCGTGGCGCTGCGTTGAGTCGGGGCGCTGTGCCAGCTATGGTGGACGTTTTCCGCGGGTGAAGTTGCTGATGTTGTCGTGTTCCGTGTTTCGTTCCATGCGTCTGGCCACACTTGCCGTGTCGCTCGGCCTGCTCGGCGCCTGCGCCAGTACCGGAGGTGGCAAGCCATCGGCCCAGGTCAATGCGCTCTACAGCCAGCTCGATCAGGCCAGCACGGGCTACGAGACGGCGCTGCAGCAGTCGCGCGAAGGCGATCTCGAAGCCTCGCAGCTGACCCTGCGCCAGTCGCTCGACCGCCTGAAGCAGGCTTCGGCCCAGTGCGGCAGTACACCGGGCTGCGATCCGCAGCGATTCTTTTCGGTGTTCGACCGGCTGCTGCGACTGAAGGACGGCGATTTCGGCGGAGACCAGGACCTGGCGGGCGATGTCGACTCGTCGCAGGCCTCGCTTGCTGCCGGTCATGCCGGCGCGGCCAGCCTGCCGCAGGCGCAGCGCAGCGTGACCCTGTTGCATGGGCAGAAGCTGTCGCAACTGATCGCGATGAACGGGCCGGTCAAGGCCGCGCTGGAGATGTGGTTGACCCAGCGTCGCCCGCAGTTGATGGATGCCTGGGTCAACTACCGCTATCTGCGCCACGAGATGTGGCCGGCGTACGAAAAGGCCGATCTTCCCGAAGCCCTGCTGTTCGGCATCCTGGCGCAGGAGTCGGGCGGCAAGGTGCACGCGGTGTCGCGTTCCGGCGCCGCCGGCCCGCTGCAGTTCATGTACTCCACCGGCATGCGGTTCGGGCTGGGCGTGGACAATGGTTTCGACACGCGTTTCGATCCGGCGGCCTCGGCACGGGCGAACGCCGAGTATCTCAACGAGCAACTGCGCATCTTCAACAACAACCTGGAGCTCGTCATCGGCGCCTACAACGGTGGCGAGGGCCGGATGCGGCGCGCGGTGGGGGATGACACTTCGGTGAGCTTCTATGACCCGCGTGTCTACAACCAGATGTCGCCCGAGACGCGCGACTACGTGCCTGCCGTATTGGCGGCGGCCTGGCTGTTCCTGCATCCGGACAGCTACAACCTGCGTTTTCCGGAAGTCGATGGGGTTCCGGGCACGATCACCTTGAAGCGGGCCGCCTCGCTGGACGAGCTCACCGTATGCCTGGGTTCGGCCGATGGCATGAGCGACGGCTGGTTCCGTACGCTGCGCAACCTGAATCCCCGGCTCGATCCCGATGTAAGCCAGCCGACCGGAACCCTGTTGCAGGTGCCGAGGCAGCTGGAGCGCGCCTACGCCTCACGTTGTGTCGATGGCCCGTGGCCGATTCTCGCCGCCGATCTGCATAACGCGACGGTGCCGGTGGTGCCCGACCCGAAGCCGGTCGCTCCCCCGGTGCCGTCGACGAAAAGCTATCGCGTGCGCCATGGCGACACCTTGATCAGCATCGTGCGCAAGCTGCATTGTTCAAGCGTGCAGGAAATTTCCGAGATGAACGGGCTCAAGCATCATGGCATTCGGGTAGGCCAGCAGCTGAAAGTGCCGGTCTGCCGCTGAGCGTGAGCCGCCGGTTGCTGCTTGCAGGGGAGCGATCAGGCGACGGCGCTTTCCTGCATCCAGTCATCCACGCTGCTCTTGCCGCTCTGGATTTCCTTCAGTTCACGCAGCAATTGCAGCAGTTGCCGGTGCTGCAGCTGCAGGGCGGGCTGGGTCGTGGTCTTGGTCTCGTGATAGGCGACCGCCAGCCACAGGGAGATGCCGCGCAACGCTACCTCGGCATTGTTCGAGCGGGCGCGCTCGTAGCCGATATCGGTACCCTGACCCCAGGGCAGGTAGCGCGATTCGGGGGTGGTGCCGTACAGATGCGGGAAGTCGCAGCGCGAGGCCTGCCCGATCTCGCGCAAGGTGAGCATGCCCAGCCGGTCACGGTTGCGCTTGGGTAGGGCCCGGATGCTGCGTTCAATGTCGCGGAACTGCCGGCCAAGCTGGCGCGCGCGCATTGCCACGAACAATGGAGTGAGTATCTGCATGGTTCCCCTCGACACTGGATTGCGCGGCACCGGTTGCCGCATCGCTCTCCCCGATCTTAGCAAAGCACCCCGGAATTAGCGCCTAGAACGTCACAAAATGACACGTGGCGTCAGCTTTCGGGGTCGCTGCTGCGCCCGAGGCCGATTCGCTGGCCGACCCGGACCGCCTGCTGCGGTTGCAGCGCGTCCAGGGTCGCACCGCCCGCGGGCAGCAGCACGATCACCGTGGAACCCATGTTGAAGCGCGCCATCTCGGCGAAGCGTTCCAGCGTGATGTGCTGGCCGGCGAAGGACTTGCGCCGGATCGACGAGGCATACGGCGGGATCACCAAACCGTCCCACACGGTGGCCACCGACGAGACCAGGATGGCGCCGACCATCACCACCACGAATGGGCCGTGTTCGCCGTCGAAATGGCAGACCAGCCGCTCGTTGCGGGCGAACAGCCGCGGGATCGCTGCCACCGCGAACGGCGCCACGCTGAAGATGCGACCTGGTACATGCACTGTCTCGCGCAACGTGCCTTTCAACGGCATGTGCACGCGGTGATAGTCGCGTGGGGACAGGTAGACGGTGATGAAGCGGCCGTTGCGATACGGCGCGGCGGCGGCCTCGTCGCCACCGAGCAGCTCGGCGGTGCTGTAGTCCTGGCCCTTGGCCTGGAAGATGCGGCCGTCGACGATCGCGCCGGACTGGCTGACGCGGCCGTCAGCGGGTGAGAGCAGGGCGATCGGATCGGCATCGGCCTGGCGTGCATCGGGCCGCAACTTGCGCGTGAAGAACGCGTTGAAGTGCTGGTAGGCCAGCGCGTCGGGCTGCGCCGCCTCGGTCATGTTGACGTCGTAGTTGCGCACGATGGTGCCGATCAGCCAGTTCTTCCACGGCGCGAAGGTCCAGCGCGTGGCCCAGTAGACGATGCGCGAAAGGAAGCGGTGCGGCAGGATGTATTGCAGGAATACGTTGAAAGTCATCCGTCCAGTATACGGGGTCGGTCAGCCTGCTGGCCCTATAATGGCCGGCCTTCTGCCCTGTCCGACCGGGATTGCCGTGACTTCCGAACTCGCCACGATCATCGACTTCATCCGCTACGGTGCCAGCCGCTTCTCCGCGGCCGGACTGACCTTCGGACACAGTCACGACAACCCGATTGATGAGGCCACGCACCTGATCCTCGCCAGCCTGCACCTGCCGCCGGACATCCCTCCGGCCTACGGCGCCGGCAAGCTCACTGCAGCCGAGCGCGAGAACGTGCTGGCGTTGATCGAGCGCCGCGTGACCGAGCGCCTGCCGGTGGCCTACCTGGTCGGCGAGACCTGGTTCGCCGGGCTGAAGTTCAAGAGCGACCGCCGCGCCCTGGTGCCGCGATCACCGATCGCCGAGCTGGTCGAGTCGGGCTTCGCGCCGTGGCTGGACGAGCGCCACATCGAGCGCGCGCTGGATCTGTGCACCGGTTCGGGCTGTATCGGTATCGCGATGGCCGAGTACAACCCGGACTGGCAGGTCGACATCGTCGACATCAGCGACGAGACGCTGTCGCTGGCGCGCGAGAACATCGTGTTCCAGCACGTCGAGGGCCGGGTCGAGGCGATCCGCTCCGATTTGTTCGCCGGGGTGAAGGGGCGCCACTACGACCTGATCGTCTCCAACCCGCCGTACGTCACCGAAGACGAGTACGCCGCGTTGCCTGGCGAGTACGCGCACGAACCGAAGCTGGGCCTCACCTCGGGCGCGGACGGACTGGACCTGTGCCTGCGCATGCTCGACGAGGCGGCCGATCATCTCAGCGAGGACGGCCTGCTGATCGTCGAGGTGGGAGAGAGTGAGCACGCGCTGGCCGCACTGCTGCCGGAAGTGCCATTCATCTGGATCGAGTTCAAGGTCGGTCAGATGGGCGTGTTTGCGCTGGAGCGGCGCGACCTGGTCGAGCACGCTGCAGTCATCAAGGCGGCGGCTGCCGCGCGCCGCGCGGGCTGAACGATGGAACTGGTCACGGCACGCCTGCACATCGACGCGCTGCGACCGGAGGATGCGCAAGAGCTGTTTGCTTGCCGCGCCGACCCTTCGGTGGCGATCTATCAGGGCTGGTGCCCGGCCGACCTCGCCGCGGCCAGTGAATTCATCGCGGCGCAACCGCTGTCGCCATCGCACGGCTGGTTCCAGCGCGCGATCCGGTTGCGCGAAGCCGGCGTGCTGATCGGCGACCTGGGCGTGTGCCTGCCCGAAGATCCGCGGGACTCGGTCGAGTTCGGAGCCAGCATCGCACCCGCGTATCAGGGCCACGGCTATTCCAGCGAGGCGGTGCGCGCGCTGCTGGCCTGCGTGTTCGGTGAGCTTGGCCGGCACCGCGTCCATGCCTCGGTCGATCCGCGCAACCTGGCCAGCATGGCCATGCTGCGTGCGCTCGGCCTGCGCCAGGAAGCCCATCACCGCGAAAGCCTGTGGTTCAAGGGCGAATGGGCCGATGACGTGATTTTCGCCATGCTGGATCACGAGTGGCGCGCGCAGCAGGCAAGCGGACCTCATCACGGTTAAGCTGTGCCGGTTATCCCGTGGACGTCCAAACCCCGTGTCCAGCAACTCGTTCGGCAAACTGCTTACCGTCACCACCTTCGGCGAGAGTCACGGGCCGGCGATCGGCTGTGTGGTCGACGGCTGCCCGCCCGGGCTGACGATCGCCGCGGAGGAGTTCCGCCAGGACCTGGAACGGCGCGCCACCGGCCGCAGCCGCTACACCTCGCAGCGGCACGAGGCGGACGAGGTGGAAATCCTTTCCGGCGTGTACGAGGGCAAGACCACCGGCACGCCGATCGCGTTGCTGATCCGCAACACCGATCAGCGCAGCAAGGATTACGGCGATATAGCGCAAAGCTTCCGGCCCGGCCACGCCGACTACACCTACTGGCAGAAGTACGGCATCCGCGATCCGCGCGGCGGCGGGCGTTCCTCGGCACGCGAGACCACCATGCGCGTGGCGGCGGCGGTGATCGCCAAGAAGTGGCTGGCCGAACGCCACGGCGTGCGCGTGCGCGGCTGGCTGGCGCAGATCGGCGAGATCACGCCGGATGCGTTCGACTGGGAGGCAGTGGAGCAGAACCCGTTCTTCTGGCCCGATGTGGCCCAGGTGCCGGCGCTGGAGAATTACATCAATGCGTTGCGCAAGTCCGGCGATTCGGTCGGCGCGCGCGTCAACGTGGTGGCCGACGGCGTGCCGCCGGGCTGGGGCGAGCCTATCTACGGCAAGCTCGATGGCGACCTGGCCAGCGCACTGATGTCGATCAACGCGGTGAAAGGGGTGGAAATCGGCGATGGCTTCGCGGCGGTCGCCCAGCGCGGAAGCGAGCATCGCGACGAGATGCATTTGGACGGCTTTACGTCCAATCATGCGGGCGGTATCCTCGGCGGCATCAGCAGCGGTCAGCCGGTCACCGCGTCGATCGTGCTGAAGCCCACGTCGAGCATCCTGATTCCCGGCCATAGCGTGAACCTGGCCGGCGAGCCGGTGGACGTGGTTACCAAGGGACGGCACGATCCCTGCGTCGGCATCCGTGCCACGCCGATCGCCGAGGCGATGATGGCGCTGGTGCTGATGGATCACGCGTTGCGCCATCGGGCGCAGTGCGGCGATGTGGGGCCGGTTGCGCCGCGCATCACCTGACACTCCAATGCTGCAACCGGAACCAGTTCGATGACCGACAAGCCACGCGTCTGGGTTTCCCGTCCCACCTTTCCGGGCGTCATTGCCCGGCTGGAACCCCATTTCGAGGTGAGCGTGGAGGCGGAAGAGCGCAAGTTCAGCTCGTCCGAGCTGGTTGCGCGCGTGGCCGGGCAGGACGCCGTGATCGTCGGCCTCAAGGATCGCATCGGCGCGGCCGAGGTCGGCGGCGCCGAACGCTTGCGGATCGTCGCCAATCTCGCGGTGGGTTACGACAATATCGACCTGGACGCGATGAGCGCCGCCGGCATTGCCGTTTCCAACACAGCCGACGTGCTCAACGAGAGCGTGGCCGACTACGCCTGGGCGCTGCTGCTCGGCGCCGCACGCCGCATGACGGCTGCCGAGCGTTGGCTGCGAGCGGGGCAGTGGCACGCTACCGAGTTCAAGGCCTGGCTGGGAGCCGACGTGCGCGGTCGCACGCTTGGCATTCTCGGCATGGGGCGCATCGGCCAGGCGATCGCGCGACGCGCCGTGGGTTTTGGCATGCCGGTGATCTACCACAATCGCTCGCCGCTGCCCGCGGCGGACGAGCGCGCCTGCAACGCCCGCCATGTCGACAAGCAGCAATTGCTGCGTGAGTCCGACTTCCTGGTGCTCGCGTTGCCGCTGACCGCACAGACGCGCCATGCCGTCGGCGCACCCGAACTGGCGCTGATGAAGCCGACCGCCATGCTGATCAATATCGCCCGGGGCGGCATCGTCGACGATGCCGCTCTCGCCGCCGCCGTGCGCGAGCGACGCCTGGCCGGCGCGGCACTGGACGTGTTCGAGGGCGAGCCCAGGGTGCATCCCGAGCTGCTCGCGCTGGACAACGTGCTGCTCAGCCCGCATATCGCCAGCGCCACGACCGAAACCCGCCGCGCGATGACTTCGGTGGCGGTGGACAATGTGCTGGCGATGTTCGGGCATGGTCCGCATGCCGGGCGTCCGCCCAATATCCTCAACCCGAACGTGCTGTGAGCGGCACGATCCTCCTTCCTTCAGGGCAAGCCATCCGATGAGTCAGAAGAGCAGTTACAAGGTCGCCATGGTCGGCGCCACCGGCGCGGTCGGCGAGACCGTGCTGGCGATCCTCGCCGAGCGCAATTTCCCGGTCAGCGAACTGGTGCCACTGGCCAGCGAGCGTTCGGCCGGCGGCAAGGTCAGCTTCGCCGGCAAGGACATCACCGTGCAACTGCTCGACACCTACGATTTCGCCGGCGTCGACATCGCGTTCTTCTCGGCCGGCGGTTCGGTCAGCCGCGAACACGCGCCGCGGGCGGCGGCAGCCGGCGCGGTGGTGATCGACAACACCTCGGAGTTCCGCTACCAGGACGACATCCCGCTGGTGATCAGCGAGGTCAACCCGCATGCGATCGCGCAGTACACCCATCGCGGCATCATCGCCAACCCGAACTGCTCGACCATGCAGATGCTGGTGGCGCTGGCGCCGATCCATCGCGCGGTGCAGATCGAGCGGATCAACGTGGCGACCTACCAGTCCGTCTCCGGTGCCGGTCGCAGCGGGATGGAGGAACTGGGCAAGCAGACCGCGGCCCTGCTGAACTTCCAAAGCGTGGAGCCCGGCAAGAAATTCCCGGCCCAGATCGCGTTCAATGTGATCCCGCAGATCGACGATTTCCAGCCCAACGGCTACACCAAGGAGGAAATGAAGCTGGTGTGGGAGACCCGGAAAATCCTTGAAGACGAGTCGATCCAGGTGAATCCGACCGCGGTGCGCGTGCCGGTGTTCTATGGCCATTCCGAGGCAGTCCACATCGAGACCAGCGAGAAGATCACTGCCGAAGAAGCCCGCGAACTGCTGCGGCAGGCACCCGGCGTGGTGCTGGTGGACGAACGCAAGCCGGGTGGCTATCCCACGGCGGTGGGCGAGGCAGCTGGCGCCGACGGGGTCTTCGTGGGCCGCATCCGCGAGGACATCTCGCACGAACGCGGGCTGGACCTGTGGATCGTGTCGGACAATATCCGCAAGGGCGCAGCGCTCAATGCGGTGCAGATCGCCGAATTGTTGATCGAGGAATATCTCTGACCATGGGTCGATTGCAGCTCATCACCGTCATGGGCCTGGCTCTTGCTCTTGCTGCCCCGGTTCTGGCGACTCCCCCGACCGCCCCGGCGCCCGCCACGAAGGCACCGTTGCCGAAGATCCAGCAGCGGCTCAAGCGGAACCAGGGCGAAGTGAAACGGCTGGAGCGGGAAGTCGCCAGGCAGGAATCGGACAGCAGGCAGGCCGGCGAACGCCTGCAGCAGCAGGACAAGGAGATAGCCGAGCTGCGCCGGAAGCTGCTGGAGCTGCAGGCCGGCCACCCGGCAGGGCAGCGATGAGGGCGCTGCCCAGGCAAGAACGCACCGCAGCAATGTACTGCAAGTATTCGCCGCAGCTATTGTTGATTGGTCCGCATGTAACTAAAGTGGCGGCACGCTGACGCAGCCGCCGCCATGGTGGGGGCACCTTTAAACAAGAAGTTGCGCCAAGGATCGTTCGGGGGAGCACGCATGAATCGTTCGTTGAAATTGTCGATGCTGGTGGCACTGGCGCTGGGCAGCAGTCAGCTCCTGGCGCTGGATCTTGGCCAGGTCCAGGTCAAGTCAGCCTTGGGGCAGCCACTGTTGGCGGAAATTCCGCTGCATCCGGCAAATCCGGCGGAATTGCAGGGCCTTACGGTAACGCTGGCCTCAAGCGAGCAATTTGCCCGCGCCGGCATTGTCGGTGGCCGCACCAGCATCCCGCTGCACTTCAGCGTATCCGGCGCAGCCGGCGCCAACCCGGTGATCCGCATCACCAGCAGCGTGCCGGTGGACAACCCCTACCTCGATCTGCTGATCGAAGTGAACGGCCATGCCGGCAAGAGCGTGCGTGAATACGCCATCCTGCTGGATCCGCCCGGCGCGTCCGCACCGGCCGCGATGGCGACGGCCACCCCGGCGGAACCGGCGCCTGCCAGACCGGCGAAGGTTGTGCCGGCTGCCGCGCCACGGCACGTGACGGCGCCACCGGCACCTGCACCGGCCCCGACGGGTGTCAGCAACGGTCGCTATGGCCCGGTTCAAAGCGGCCAGACGCTTTCCGCGATCGCCCGTAACCTGGCGCCATCGGGTGTCGATGTGCAGCAGATGCTGCTGGCCTTGCAGAAGGCCAATCCCGATGCGTTCTATCGCAACAACATCAACGCGCTCAAGAGTGGCGCGGTGCTGCGCGTGCCAACCTCGGCCGAGGCGCAGGCCCTGACCTTGGCGGCGGCCGCTGCGGAAGTGCGCCGGCAGAACAGCGATTGGCGTGCCGGTGCGCCGGGCAAGCCGTCGGTCGTGGCCGACGCCGGGACGCGCGCCACCGCGTCCGGTTCAGCCGGCACCACGCCCGCAGGCAACGAGGATCGACTTGCCCTGGTTCCGCCGAAAGTCGGTGGTGACACCGGCAGCCAGGGAACCGGCAAGGGTGACAAGTCGTCGGCTGCCCTGCGCGAGGATCTCCTTCGCGCCAAGGAGAGTGTGGCCAGCCTGCAACAGCAAAGCAGCGACCTGAAGACCCGGTTGAAGGACCTGACCGACATCAACGGCAAGAACGAGCATCTGCTGTCACTGAAGGACAGTGAGATCGCCGAACTGCAGGCCAAACTTGCGGCGGCGCGCAAGGCTGCCGCTGCCGCCGGAAAAGCGTCGGCAACGGCAGCCAGCGTCGCGACGACGCCGAACACGGAGCCGTCGGCTGCGGCTGCGCCGGAGCCGGCCATGGCGACCGGAGGCACCAGCGCCAACGCGAACGTGCCAACGGCTGCCGCAGCGTCCTCCATGATGGCCGGGTCGGCGTCCGTTGCCGCATCGGGCACTTCAGCGGCGACCGCCACCTCGGCATCGACCGCCGCTGCCAGCACGTCGGCAGCACCGGCGGCGGTTACCGCGCCAGCGGCGTCGGTGGCCGCGCCTGCCACCGCCAAACCGGTGACCAAATCCGCAGGCAAACCTGCGCCTGCTCCTGAAGAACCCTGGTACATGCAGACCTGGGCATGGGCTGCGGGCGCGGCCGCCATCGTGCTGCTGATCCTGCTGGCCATGCTGGGCCGTCGCCGCAAGCCGGTGGCGGCTGCGGCGTCGAAGTCCGCCTCCTCGCTGGCCGACCGCTTTGTTGCACCCGCCTCGGGCGACGACCACCTGCTCGACGACGATACCGATCAGGAGCAGTTGCTCGATCAGCTCGCCGAACATCCGGACGATATTTACCTGCACCTGGAACTGGTCACGCTGTATTACTCGCGGCGCGACGTCGAGCGCTTCGAGGCCGCCGCCGAGGCGATGCACGCACACATCACCGATCCGGCCCAGGACGAGTGGCAGGACGTGCTGCACATGGGCGAGGATCTGGCCCCCGAGCACCCGTTGTTCGATCACCATGAAGAGGCGACGGCATCCGGGCACGCGACGTCGGGTCAGGGTTTCGACATCGACGATTACAAGGACCATGACGACGACGCCACCGTCGTGTCGCCGCTCCCGCCATCGTTGCCGGCAGGGCCGAAAAAGGTCAGCGAGTACAACTTCAACTTCGACCTGACTCATCCGGCGGCCGCCGAGCCGCCCAGGCCGCCTGCGCCTGCGCCTGCGCCGGATGACATCACCGTGGTCAAGCCGCACGCCGAATCCGCCGTTTGGGCCGAGCCGGATACCGCCGCGCCGCACGGGATGGGCCTGGGGCACGAACCCGTCGACTTCAGCGACGACCCGGTCGACACCAAGCTCGATCTGGCGCGGGCCTACCTGGACATGGGCGATGCCGATGGTGCCCGCGCGATGCTGGGCGAAGTGCTCAAGGAAGGCAGCCAGATGCAGCGTGATACCGCCCGACGCCTGCTTGACGGCCTGAGCTGATATAGCACACCCGGTTGACAACGAAGTCGGGCCGGCCTTGCCGGCCCGACTTCGTTGCGGCCCTGCTAATCTTCGGTGTCGCTACAACGATTTTCATACGGCTCATGCGCATCGCTCTCGGCATCGAATACGACGGCACCGATTTTTCCGGCTGGCAACGGCTGACCGAGGGGCCGAGCGTGCAGGCGGCGGTCGAGCTGGCGCTGTCGAAGGTCGCCGCACATCCGGTGGAGATCAGCTGTGCCGGGCGTACCGATGCCGGCGTGCACGGGCGTTGTCAGGTGGTGCATTTCGATACCGAAGCATGTCGCGGGATGCGTGGCTGGGTGCTCGGTGCCTGCTCCAACCTGCCGGCAAGCGTGGCGGTGCTGTGGGCACAGCCGGTGCTGGACAGTTTCCACGCCCGCTATGCGGCACGCAGTCGGCGTTATCGCTATCACATTCTCAACCGGCCTGTGCGTGCGGCGCTGGATGCGCGTCATGTCACCTGGGAGCGCCTGCCGCTGGACGCCGACCGCATGCACGCCGCCGTGCAGGCGCTGTTGGGCGAGCACGATTTCAGCGCGTTCCGGGCCTTGTCCTGCCAGGCCGCACATCCACGCCGTTCGGTCCTGGTGGCAGGCGTGCGACGCGCGGACGAGCACGTGCTGGTCGAGATCGAAGCCAACGCCTTCCTGCACCACATGGTGCGCAACATCGTCGGTTCGTTGCTGCTGATCGGTCGCGGCGAGCAGCCGGTCGAATGGATGGCGCAACTGCTGGCCGGGCGTGATCGGCAGGTAGCCGGCCCCACCGCGCCGGCTTCCGGCCTGACCTTTGTCGGGCCTCGCTACGAGCGGCACTGGGCGTTGCCGGAAGAGGTCAGCATGCGGGAGCTTTCCGCATGACGCGCATCAAGTGTTGCGGCATGACCCGGGTCGAGGACGCCTTGCTGGCGGCGCGGCTGGGGGTGGACGCGATCGGCATGGTGTTCACCGCGCGCAGTCGGCGGCAGGTGAGCATGGTCCAGGCTCTGGCGATCCGTCGTGCGCTGCCGCCCTTCGTTACCACGGTGGCCCTGTTCATGGACGACACGCCGGCACGGGTCGAGGAAGTCATCGCGACGGTGAACCCGGACCTGCTGCAGTTCCATGGTTCGGAAAGCGATGCCGACTGCGCCCGCTTCGGACGTCCCTACCTCAAGGCCGTCGCGATGGGCGACGGCGATTCGTCGTTGCCGCGGCTGCGCGACTATCCCGGTGCGTCGGCGCTGTTGCTGGACGGGCACGGATCTGGCGAGGCCGGCGGCAGCGGCAAGCGCTTCGACTGGACACGGATACCGGGCGGTCTGGGTCAGCCCGTGATCCTGGCCGGCGGCCTGCGCGCAGACAACGTCGTGCAGGCGATCCGCCTGGCGCGGCCATGGGCCGTGGACGTGGCCAGCGGGGTGGAGTCGGCGCCAGGCATCAAGGATGCGACCCTGCTGGCCGACTTCATGGCGGCGGTGCGCGCCGCAGACACGAGGGAGGGGTAGTCATGGGCGAACTTTCCGGCACGATTCCCGCACCTGCCGCGATCGAGGAATGTCGCGTCGACGATGACCATCCGTTCGATCTCGACGCGGTGGTGGCCGGTGGCCGCCCGCTGGTGATCCGTGGCCTGGTGCGCGAGTGGCCGGTGGTGAAGCTGGCGCGGCAGTCGGATACCGCTTTCGCGCAGCGACTGGCGGAGCTGGACAACGGCGCCGACGTGACCACCTTGCTGATCGCGCCGGAAGGCGACGGCATCATCGGCTATGCACCCGACCTGAGCGGGTTCAACTACCAGCACTTCAAGGTGTCGCTGACCCTTGGCTTGCGGCGCCTGGCGAGCTACAGCCGGCGTGACAATGCACCGGGGCTGGTGATCCAGAGCGTGCCGATCCGCGATTGCATGCCCGGATTCCTGGCCGGGCATGCGTTGCCTTTTCTCGACCCGCGCGTGGAGCCACGCCTGTGGATGGGCAACAAGGTCACCACGCCCACGCACTTCGATTCGCAGCACAACATCGCTTGCGTGGTATGCGGCGCGCGCCGTTTCACGCTGTTCCCACCCGAGCAGTTGCCCAACCTCTATATCGGCCCGCTGGACTACGCGCCCACCGGCGCGGCAATCAGCATGGCGCGGCTGGACCGACCGGACGACCCGCGCTATCCGCGCCTGAAACTTGCGCTGGCTGCCGCGCAGGTGGCCGAGCTGCATCCGGGCGACGCGATCTACATGCCGCCCTTGTGGTGGCACAACGTCGAGTCGCTGGAAGTGCTCAACGCACTGGTGAACTACTGGTGGAGTCCGGTCGAGGTCGACGGCTACAACACCGGCCACGCACGCGCCGCGTTGTTCCACTGCCTGCTCGCCTTTCGCGTGCTGCCGCCTGCCGAGCGGGCCAACTGGCGGAATCTGCTGGACTACTACGTGTTCGGCAACGAGGAGGCAGTGGCGCATATCCCCGAGGATCGCCGCGGCGTGCTCGGCCCGCTCACGGCCGAGACGGCCGAGGAGTTGAAGAAGGGTGCGCGCCTGCACCTTTAGGAGCGTGGGCCGCAGAAATCTTCCGGGCGGCAAAAATCTGTCCTCACGCAGCCACTTTTTCGCCTCGAAAGTTTCTACGGCCCACGCTCCTGGACCAGCCGGTCACGTTTCCGCCAGTTCCTGCCGCAGCCAGTTTGCCAGCGCGGTCAGGCGCGGGTCGCTGGCCTGTTTCGGCGCACACAGGGCCCAGCGTGCCGGTGTCGGCCGAAAACCCCAGGGCGCGATCAGCCGGCCCGCGGCGAGGTCGTCGGCCACCAGTGGTTGCGGGGCGATCGCCACGCCCAGCCCGGCGGCGGCCGCTTCCAGCAGGAAGTACAGGTGCGGCAGCGCCTGCGTCTGCTGCAGGGAGTCCGGCGGCACGCCCATCGCGCGCGCCCAGTCCGGCCACGCCTGCGGCCGTGAGGCGGTGTGCAGCAGCGGCTCGTCACACAGCGCCTCGGCGGGCAGTTCGCGCAGGCGTTCGGCGCCGGGGTAACGCGGACTCAACACCGGGCCGATGCATTCCGGCGCCAGTTCGTGCGCTTGCCAGCCGCCTGGCCAGGGTGGCGCGGCCAGCAGCAGGAGGGCGTCCACTCCATCCATTCCTTCGCTGGCGGGTTCGTCCAGCGCGGACAGGTGCAGGGTCAGCGCCGGCAGGTCGCGGCGCAAGCGCTCCAGTCGGGGGATGACCCAGCGCGCCAGCACGCTGCCGGAACAGCCGAGCACGAAGGCCGAACGGGCATGGGACTGCTGCAGGTGGCTCCAGGTCTGCCGCAATTGCTCGAAGGCGCCCGTGCAGCTTTCGCGCAAGGTCTGCCCGCTGGCGGTGAGGGCGACGCCGCGTCCCCGGCGTACGAACAGCGGTTGGCCCAGCGCTTCCTCCAGCGCGCGCACCTGGCGGCTGACCGCGCCGTGGGTCACGCGCAGTTCCTGTGCCGCAAGACTCATGCTGCCCAGTCGCGCCGTGGCTTCAAACGCGCGCAGGGCATTCAGAGGGAGCAGTTCGCGAGCAGACATGCTGTGAGTTTAACTCAAGTGTCAAGGCAAATATTTCGCTTTTTCATCGCATTGATACGCGTTAACCTGTGACATCTTCACCCTGTCTTTCGATGATTCGACATGCCCACTCCACCGCTCCAGACAATGGATTTCCAGGCCTGGCCTGATGCGCAAGGCCGCTTCGGCGCCTACGGCGGCAGTTATGTCGCCGAGACCCTGATGGCACCGCTGGCCGAACTGCGCGAAGCCTACGAGCGCCTGAGCGCAGATCCCGGCTTCCTTGCCGAGCTGGATCGCGACCTGCAGCACTATGTCGGCCGGCCCAGCCCGATCTATCACGCCGAACAGCTGTCCCGGCACGTCGGCGGCGCCCGTATCCTGCTCAAGCGCGAGGACTTGAACCACACCGGTGCGCACAAGATCAACAACACCATCGGCCAGGCGCTGGTGGCGCGGCACATGGGCAAGCAGCGCGTGATTGCCGAGACCGGCGCTGGCCAGCATGGCGTGGCCACGGCCACCGTGGCCGCGCGCTTCGGCATGCGCTGCGTGGTCTACATGGGCGCGGTGGACATCGAGCGGCAGAAGATCAACGTGTACCGGATGAAGCTGCTGGGCGCGGAAGTAGTGCCGGTGACTTCCGGCTCGAAGACCCTGAAGGACGCCCTGAACGAGGCGATGCGCGACTGGGTCACCAATGTCGCGGACACCTTCTACATCATCGGCACCGTGGCCGGACCGCATCCGTACCCGAAGATGGTGCGCGACTTCAACGCGATCGTGGGCCGCGAGGCGCGCGCGCAGATGCTGGAACAGTATGGCCGCCTGCCGGACGTGCTGACTGCCTGCGTCGGCGGCGGCTCGAACGCGATCGGTCTGTTTCATGCCTTCCTCAACGATGCGGAGGTACGCATGGTTGGTGCCGAGGCGGCGGGCCTGGGTCTGGCCACCGGACACCATGCTGCGTCGCTCGCGGCCGGGCGGCCGGGCGTGCTGCACGGCAATCGCACCTATGTGCTGTGTGACGACAATGGCCAGATCACCGAGACCCATTCGGTGTCGGCAGGCCTGGACTATCCCGGTGTCGGCCCCGAGCATGCGTTCCTGAAAGATGCCGGCCGTGCCGAGTACGTCGGCATCACCGATGACGAGGCGCTGGAAGCGTTCCATCTGCTGGCGCGCACGGAAGGCATCCTCGCGGCGCTGGAGTCCAGCCACGCGGTGGCGCAGGCGATGAAGCTGGCGCGCGAGCTGCCGAAGGACGGCATCGTGTTGTGCAACCTGTCCGGTCGTGGCGACAAGGACGTGCATACGATCGCGGCGCGCGAAGGAGTGGAGGTGTAGCGGAAAGCGAGGAGTGAGGCAAGAGGAGTGAGAAGTGAGAGAAGGGCTTCCACTCCGGCATCGCCCGAACTCGCCGTTGCTTTCTCTCACTCCTCACTCCTCTTCACTCACTCCTCATTCGTCTACTCCTGATCCCATGACCCGAATCGATACCCGCTTCGCCCAACTCAAGGCCGCCGGCCGCACCGGCCTGATCCCGTTCGTCGCCGCCGGCGATCCGTCGCCGCAGCACATGGTGGCGCTGATGCACACGCTGGTCGCTGCCGGTGCCGACCTGATCGAACTGGGCGTGCCGTTCTCCGATCCGATGGCCGATGGCCCGGTGATCCAGCACGCCAGCGAACGGGCGATCGCGAAGGGCGTCGGCCTGAACGAAGTGCTGGGTTGGGTCGGCGAATTCCGCCGACGTGATGCGGATACCCCGATCGTGCTGATGGGCTATCTGAATCCGGTCGAGATCCACGGTTATGCGCGCTTCGCGCAGGAGGCCGTGGCGGCAGGCGTGGACGGCGTGCTGCTGGTCGATTGTCCACTGGAGGAATCGGCCGTGCTGCAGCCGTTGCGCGACGCGGGCCTGCAGCAGATCCTGCTCGCTGCGCCGACCACCGCACCCGTGCGTATGGCGCAGCTGTGCGGTTCGGCCGAGGGCTTCCTGTATTATGTGTCGTTCGCCGGCATCACCGGGGCGGCGCAGCTGAGCACCAGCGACATCGCCGCGCGGGTTGCCGACATTCGTGCCCGCGCCAGTGCACCGGTGGCGGTCGGCTTCGGCATCCGCGACGCGGCCAGTGCCGTGGCGATCGGCAAGTTTGCCGATGCGGTGGTGATCGGCAGTGCGCTGGTCGAAAGCTTGTCGGGTGCCATGGACGCGGCGGATATCGAAGGTCGTGCGCGGGACTTCCTGCAACCGATCCGTGCTGCGCTGGATGCGTCCTGACTTGAATGATGTACGGTTGTTGGTTGATAGCCCTTGGCTGCGTGAACCCTCACCCTTTGCCCTCTCCCGGAGGGAGAGGGGAACGTATGGTGCCGTGCGGGTTGGCATCCTGCGAGGTTGTCGAATACAAGGGCTCTTGTGCCCGGATGGAGTTCGATTGATATGAACTGGCTGCAAAAAATCATGAACCCGCGCACCCGCACGCTGCCTGCCAATGGCGGCAAGGGTTCGGTGCCCGAGGGTGTGTGGGAAAAGTGTGGCGGCTGCGGCACCGTGCTGTACAAGCCGGAGCTGGAGCGCAACCTGATGGTCTGCCCGAAATGCAGCCATCATCACTACATCAGTGCGCGGATGCGGCTGGATGCGTTGCTCGACGACGGCTCCGCGCAGGAACTGTGGGCCAGTCTCGAACCGACCGACCCGCTGAAATTCCGCGACTCCAGGAAATACCGCGATCGCATCACGGCGACCCAGAAGAAACTCGGCGAAAAGGACGCGATGGTCGCGATGAGCGGCAAGCTCAAGGGCCGGCCACTGATGGCGGTGGCGTTCGAGTTTGCCTACATGGGTGGCTCGATGGGTTCGGTGGTCGGCGAGAAATTCGCCCGTGCCGCCGAACGCGCGCTGGCCGACAAGAGTGCACTGGTGTGCTTCTCCGCCACCGGCGGGGCGCGCATGCAGGAAGCGCTGTTCTCGCTGATGCAGATGGCCAAGACCTCGGCCGCGCTGGCGCGCCTGCGCGACGCCGGCGTGCCGTACATCAGCGTGCTGACCAACCCGACCACCGGTGGCGTCTCCGCCAGCCTGGCGATGCTGGGTGACATCAACATCGGCGAGCCGAAGGCGCTGATCGGTTTCGCCGGTCCGCGGGTGATCGAGCAGACCGTGCGCGAGACGCTGCCGGAAGGCTTCCAGCGCTCCGAGTTCCTGCTTGACCACGGCGCGATCGACATGATCGTCGACCGCCGCGAGATGCGCGACAAGCTGGCCGACCTGCTCGGCATCCTCACCCGGGCGGATCGCGCAGCCTGAGTCCGGGCCGTCGTTTGCCTCCAGCGATGCCGCCTTCGGGCGGCATCGTCGTATCCGCAGCGGGGTTTTCCACAGCCGCTGTGGACGTGCTGCGGCAAAGCCTGTGGACAAGCACGCTGCCGTACTTGTCGATCAAGCACTTGCTACGCGCTGGTCAGGAATTGCGCACGGCAGGCAGATGCGTGTCGAGGCATCTGCACGCACTCGGCGGGGCAGTTTTCCACAACGATTGTGGGTGCCTTCTGTACAAGCCTGTGGACAACGACGATTCCCTGCCTGCTGGCGGGCACTTGCCACGTATTGATGATTTTTTGCCCAGTCCGACGGAGGCTGCCACGGCTATTACACTGGCTGCTCCTGTTCCTGCTGGAGACTGACGATGAAACGCCTGCTTCTCGCTCTTGCGTTGGCTGGCCTGACCGCCACGGCGATCGCTGCCGACGCGCCCGGCCTGCCGGTCACCCCCGCGCCGGCGGGTACCGAGGTCTACATCATTTCGCCCACCGATGGGGCCACCGTCAGCCGGCACGTCACCGTGCGCTTTGGCCTCAAGGGCATGGGCGTGGCGCCGGCTGGCGTCAGCAAGGATGGCACTGGCCACCATCACCTGCTGGTAGACGTGCAGCAATTGCCTGTGGCGGGCCAGCCGATCCCGAACGATGCGCAACACATCCACTTCGGCGGTGGCCAGACCGAAACCACGATCACGCTTACGCCCGGTACTCACACCCTGCAACTGGAACTGGGCGATGCCCACCACGTTCCGTTCGATCCGCCGCTGGTGTCGAAGCGGATCACGATCCATGTGAAATGACGCGGGAGTTGGTACCGGGTCAGTGCCCGAAGAACATCGAGGCGCCCAGGCCTGCCCACCAGGTCGCCAACGGGCCGCTCACGCGCCGGCGAAAGCCGGCATCCAGTTGCACGCGGCGACTGACCTGCCAGGCCAGTCCTGCACCGGCCAGGGTGCCGGCGCGGGAGTCGGCCGGACGTTGCCACACGGCTTCGCCATAGATCGTCAGCGTCGGCGTCAACGCATGGCTGCGGTTGATCGCCACCGTGTAGCTGTCCGCGCCGCCGGCCCGTACATCTTCCAGATACGCGCCGATGCTGTCGCTCGGGTTCAACTGCTCGCTCAGCGCCATGCCGAGCAGATACTGGCGCTGGTCATTGCGAAAATCGCGGGCGCCGTCGGTGAACTCCACGCTGCCCAGCAGGCCCCAGCTGAAAGACGTGCTCGATGAGGGCAGGGCGAGCTTGAGTGCCACGCTGCTGTCGCCACGGCCGTTGCTGTCCTGGTGGATGCCGGGGCCGCTCAGTTGCAGATGGTTGTAGAACGAATCGCCGAACTGCAGTTCCAGCGCATGGCCCAGGCCCAGCCGCAGCAAGCTGTCGGCGCTGTACTGGGCGTTGCGGATACCGTCCTGTCGATCCTCGCTCCAGCTCGGCAGGCCTTGTTCGAGCGTGAGCTCGCCCGCGTCCAGCGTGGCCGGATTGAAACCGAGCCCGGGGCGGTCATAGCCGGGGTTGTCCGCCCACGCTGGCGCCACGGCGGTCCAGCCGAGCGCGAGCAGGGCTAACGGCACGAGCCGGCTGGCGCATGAGTTACGCCGGCGCCATTTCGGGCCGTCGTCCCGGTATCGGCTAAAATCCATCCTTCAACCCCGCATTTCCTGAAAACCCCCCATGACCGTACGCACCCGCTTCGCCCCCAGTCCCACCGGATTCCTGCACATCGGCGGCGCGCGCACCGCACTGTACTGCTGGCTGGAGTCGCGCCGCCGCGGCGGCGCGTTCATCCTGCGCATCGAGGATACCGATCGGGAGCGATCCACCGATGAAGCGGTGCAGGCGATCCTGGATGCGATGCACTGGCTCGACCTCGACGCCGACGAAGGCCCGTTCTACCAGACGCGGCGGCTGGAGCGATACAGGCAGGTCGCCGATGAGCTGGTTGCCGCCGGCAAGGCGTACTACGCCTACGAGAGCAAGGCTGAAATCGAGGCGATGCGCGAGGCGGCCATGGCGGCGGGCGAGAAGCCGCGCTACAACGGTTATTACCGCGACCGGAAAGAGCCCCGTCGCGAGGATCCCAACCGGGTGATCCGCTTCCGCAATCCGACCGAAGGCTCGGTGGTGTTCGAGGACAAGGTCAAGGGCCGCATCGAGATCGCCAACAGCGAGCTGGACGACCTGGTGATTTTCCGTTCCGACGGCTGGCCGACCTACAACTTCGCGGTGGTGGTCGACGACATCGACATGGGCATCACCGAGGTGATCCGTGGTGACGACCATGTCAACAACACGCCACGCCAGATCAACATCTACCACGCGCTGGGCGCGAAGGTGCCGGAATTCGCGCACCTGCCGATGATCCTGGACAGGGAAGGCAAGAAGCTGTCCAAGCGCACCAGCGCGGTCAGCGTGATGGAATACCGGGCCGACGGCTTCCTGCCGCACGCGATCCTCAACTACCTGGTACGGCTGGGCTGGTCGCATGGCGATCAGGAGATCTTTTCGCGCGCGGAGATGATCGCGCTGTTCGATATTGCCGACGGCAACAAGGCCGCCTCGCGCTTCGACACCGAGAAGCTGGCCTGGCTCAACCAGCATTACCTGAAGACCGACGATGCGCAGTCGCTGGCCGCCGAATTCGAATGGCACCTGCAGCGCGCAGGCATTGATGCAGCGAATGGTCCGGCGCCGGTCGACGTGATCGTGGCGTTGCGCGAGCGCGTGCATACGCTGAAGGAAATGGCCGAGCGCGCAAAGATCTGGTATGGCCCGATCCTCGAGTGGGACGACAAGGCGGTCGCCAAGCACCTGAAGAACGCCAGTGCGCCAAGCGTGCTGGCGGCGGCGAAATCGCTGCTGGCCGAATGCGAGTGGCGTCCGGCGCCGATCCACCAGGTCATCGAGCAAGTGGCGGCGCAACTGGAACTGGGCATGGGCAAGATCGCGCAGCCGCTGCGCGTGGCGATGACCGGTACCCAGGTCTCGCCGTCGATCGAGGACACGATCTACCTGGCCGGCCGCGACGAAGCGCTCCGGCGCATCGACGCGGCCCTGGTGCTGGCGCAGGGCTGACCTGCAGGCCATGGCGATGACGCACCACTCACGCCATGGATGATCTGCTGGGCAGGGCGACCCGTGGCGTCGATCTCGATGCCCCGGGCGCGTTCTGGCACGTTTTTTTCAACCTGTTGAATATGGTGCCGTGGGCAGCCATGTTCTGGTGGAGCCTGCTGTTTGTCGCCGTCGGCCTGCTGCTCGGCTGGTGGCGTGGCCGGGTGGCCGAAGGCGCCTTGTGGGCCTGGGTGCTGGGACCGATCGGATGGGTCGTGATCCTGTGCAAGCCCCGCCGCAAACCGCCCGTGAAGCCACCGCCCTTGCCGGGCTGAAGGCTGGCGCGGCGGATGTATCATCGACTGCGAGGTGAAAGCATTGAGCCACGACGGCACCGACAACCAGCACGCGCACCATTCGCACCATCATCATGATGCGAAGGGTTTCGTGCGCGCGGTCGAGCATGCCAGCAAGGAGCGCGGCCTGCGCCTGACGCCGCTGCGCCGGGAAGTGCTGCAGCTTGTCGCAGCGGCCGGCAAGCCGGTCAAGGCCTACGACCTGCTCGACCAGTTGCGCGAGCAGCATGGCAATGCGGCGCCGCCCACGGTGTACCGGGCGCTCGATTTCCTGCTGGAAAACGGCTTCATCCACAAGCTGGAGTCGATCAACGCCTTCGTCTCCTGCCATCACCCGGCCGAGGCGCACCAGGTGCCCTTCCTGATCTGCGACACCTGCGCCAGCGCACAGGAAGTCTGCGACGAGCGGGTGGCCGAGCTGATCGAGGCGCAGGCGCGCGCGCTGGGCTTTCGTCCGCAGGCGCAGACGCTGGAAGTCCATGGCACCTGCAGGAACTGTCGCAAGGGCTGACCCCGGCCGGTCCGGGTCATGGCGGCAGTGACTGTTATAATGTAACATGATTGCCCAGGCATCAGGATCGCCATTCCGGCGAGGCCAGGCAGGTAGATGGAATCCCAGCAATCCCGCAGATGGCAAATGGCTGACCGCATCGGTGCGACCGCGTCGTTCCTGTGCGCGATCCACTGCGCCTTGCTGCCGTTCGTGCTGGCGGCACTACCGTTGGTGGGGCTGGAGTTTCTGGCTGACCACCGCTTCGAGCGCGGCTTCGTGATGTTCGCCTGCGCGCTGGCCCTGGTCGCGCTGATCCGAGGTTTCCGGCGCCACCAGCAGCCGCTGCCGCTGTTGCTGGCGATCCCCGGGCTCGCCTTGCTGCTGCTCGGCGTCACCTTCGCCGAAAACTATTCGATCATCCTGCACAGCGTGCTGGTGACCTGCGGCGGCCTGCTGTTGGCCAGTGCCCACTTTGTCAACCTGCACCGCGACCGCCGGGCAGGCGCAGCTCACGTGCATGGGCCGCAGTGCGCCCACTGAGCGCGGCTCGCCCGGCGCCGGCAATGTGGCGTGCCCGCGGAGGTCATGGTGATTGTGTAACGGCAGCACCCGTTCCTAGCATGCGCGCATGAGTTCGTCACACGACCACCAACCCCATCACGATCATGCGCACGACCACGCGCGTGGTGGCGACCCGGTGAGTCGTCGCCGCAAGTTGCTGCTGGCCTTCGTGCTGACCGTCCTGGTCATGCTGGCCGAGGCTGGTGGTGGTGTCTGGTCAGGCTCGCTGGCGTTGCTGGCCGATGCCGGGCACATGATGGTCGATGCGCTGGCCCTGTTGCTGGCGGTGGTCGGCGCGGCGATGGCGGCCCGGCCGGCCGATGCGCGGCGCAGCTACGGCTACGGGCGGATGGAGGTGCTGGTCGGCTTCGTCAACGCATTGAGCCAGTTCGTGCTGGTCGGCTGGATCATCTACGAAGCAGTCACCCGCCTGCTGCATCCGGGCCCGATCCTGTCCGGCGTCATGCTGGTGGTGGCGCTCGCCGGACTGCTGGTCAATGCGCTGGTGCTGCGCACGCTGCACGGTCATGCGCACGACGACGTCAACATGGCGGGTGCCAGCCTGCATGTGCTGGGTGACCTGCTGGGGTCGCTGGCGGCGGTGCTCGCCGCGCTGGCGATACGCTGGTTCGGCTGGCTGTGGGCGGATCCGCTGCTGTCGCTGCTGGTGTCGCTGCTGATCCTCGGCAATGCCTGGCAATTGCTGCGGAGGTCCGCGCACATCCTGCTGGAAGGCGTCCCCGAAGGCGTGGACAGTGCCGTGGTCGAGCAGTCGCTGCGCGGCGCCGACCCGGCCATACGCAGCATCCATCACCTGCACGTCTGGCAGCTGGCTTCGGGTTCGCGGATGGCGACCCTGCATGCCGAACTGAACGAGCCTGCCGACGGTGCCAGGGTCTTGCGGGCGATCCGGCAGATCCTGCGTGAGCGCTTCGAAGTCGAGCACGTCACCGTGCAGATCGATCCCGGCGCGTGCCCCGATGAGACTCCGGGCTGTGCCGGGCATCGCCACGGTTGACTATGGCGTTCGGCCCGGCACTGCTATGATGGACGGCCGTTCATTCAATCAATCAGGTGTTTCCATGGGCAAGGGCGATCGCAAGACCCGCCGCGGCAAGATCTATCGCAGCAGCTACGGCAATTCGCGCGCGCATGTCGCGGCGCCGACCGTGGTCGGTGCCAAGCCGACGGTGACCAAGCCAGCCGCGAAGAAGGCGGCGCCGAAGAAGAAGTCGGCCTGAGTCGACGCCACTTCCCGGCGTGTTCGAGAAACCCCCGCCTCGGCGGGGGTTTTTGTTTGTAACGCGAACGGTGTCCGTACCGGATCGCTGCCGCGGGGCGCCGGAGTTTCGCTCGGTCTGGGCTGGCACGCCGGTAGCGCACTGTTCGGAGCGCGGGGCGCCCCCATCCTGAATGGCGCGAGACAGGCTTTACCGGGGGAATTGCCGCCGCGCCCCGTGTCAGGTAAGATCCGTTCCTTCGTATTAATGCATTAGTACATTATGAAGCGTCGATCGCTCGATCCCGAGACCCCGGCCGAATCGGCGGAACACAGCCTGTACGAGGCGCTGTTGTCGCTGAAGAATCTCGACGAGGTGTCAGCCTTCCTGCGCGACCTGTGCACGCCAGCCGAGCTGGAGGTGCTGGTGGATCGCTGGCGGGTGGTGCCGTATCTGCTGGAAGGCGTCTCCTATCGGGAGATCCACGAGCGCACCGCGGTCAGCATCACCACGATCGGGCGCGTCGCGCGCTACCTCAATCAGGGCAGCGGCGGCTATCTGGCCGCAGCGGCCCGGGCGGCACGGCGGCAGGCGCAAACGGCAAGGAAGAAGGCATGAAACCACGCGATCGTCTGCGCATCGCGATGCAGAAGTCCGGCCGGCTCACGGAGCCTGCACTGGATCTGCTGACCCGCTGTGGCCTTACCTTCCGGCAGAGCCGCGACAAGCTGTTCTGCTTCGGCGAAGGCGAGCCAGTGGACCTGTTGCTGGTGCGCGACGACGACATTCCGGGGCTGATCGCCCAGGGCGTATGCGACCTCGGCATCGTCGGACGCAATGTCCTCGGCGAGTTCCAGCTCGTTGCCGGACGCGAGGTCGAGCCGCTGGCTGAGATGCGTCCGCTCGGTTTCGGCCGATGCAGGCTGTCGATCGCCGTGCCGCAGGAACTGGACTACGCCGGGCCGGGCGACCTGGCGGGCCTGCGCATCGCCACCTCTTACCCCGGGCTGCTCGGCGAGTGGCTGCGTGCGCAAGGCATCGAAGCCGGCGTGATGACGTTGGCCGGTTCGGTGGAGATCGCACCGAAGCTGGGTACTGCCGATGCGATCTGCGACCTGGTACAGAGCGGTGGCACCCTGGTCGCCAATCAATTGCGCGAGACCGAAGTGTTGCTGGAGAGCGAGGCCGTACTGGTCGGCCCGCAGACGCTGCCGGTGGACGAGCGTGGTGACATGCTGGAGCTGCTGCTGAAGCGGCTGGATGGCGTGATCCAGGTGCGTGAGTCGCGTCTGCTGTTGCTGCAGACCTCGCGGCACACGCTGGAGGCAGTCACGCGCCTGTTGCCGGGCGGCCCGCAGCCGACCCTGCTGCCGGTGGCCGGTCAACCGGATCAGCTGATGCTGCAGGCGCTGTGCGCCGGCGAGGTGAGCTGGCGGCAGCTGGAGGAAATCAAGAAGGCCGGTGCACGCGAGATGTTCGTGCTTCCCGTCGAGAAAATGTTGTCATGAAGCAGGCTGTCATGAAGAGACTGGACTGGAATGCCCTGGATGAAACGGCCCGGCGCGAGGCGCTCGCGCGCCCGGCGCAGTCGCGCGCGGACGCATTGCGCCACGGTGTCGAGCAGATCATCGTCGGCGTGCGCGAACGTGGCGACGCGGCGTTGCGCGAACTCAGCGCGAAGTACGATCGCTGCGCGCTGGACGCGATCGCGGTGGACGAGGCCGAATTCGTTGCGGCCGAAGCCGCACTCGATCCCGCGCTGAAGGCGGCGATCCGCGAAGCCGCGGAACGCATCGAGCTGTTCCACCGGGCCACCGCGCCCCGACCCGTGGCGGTCGATACCGCACCCGGCGTGCGGGTGGAACGGATGCTGCGCCCGATCGGCCGGGTCGGCCTGTACGTGCCGGCCGGCAGTGCACCGCTGCCGTCGACCGCGCTGATGCTGGGTGTGCCGGCGCAGATCGCCGGTTGCCGCGAAGTGGTGTTGTGCTCGCCGGCGCGCGCCGATGGTCGCTGCGATGAGGCGGTGCTGTATGCCGCGCGGCTTACCGGTGTGCACCAGGTCTTCAAGCTTGGTGGCGCGCAGGCGATCGCGGCGATGGCGTACGGCACCGGTAGTGTGCCGAAGTGCGACAAGCTGTTCGGTCCGGGCAATGCCTGGGTCACCGAGGCGAAGCTGCAGGTCTCGTCCGATCCGGATGGTGCGGCGATCGACATGCCGGCCGGTCCGTCCGAAGTGCTGGTGATTGCCGATGCCGCGGCGAACCCGGTGTTCGTCGCTGCCGACCTGCTGTCGCAGGCTGAGCACGGGCCGGATTCGCAGGTGCTCCTGCTGAGCCCGTCGGCGGAACTGCTGGACAGGGCGGCCGCGGAAGTCGAGCGGCAGTGTGCGACGCTGCCACGCGGCGCGATCGCCAGCCAGGCGCTGGCGCAAAGTCGGCTGATCGCGGTCGAATCGCTGGCGCAGGCGGTCGAGGTCAGCAACCGCTACGCGCCCGAGCATTTGATCCTGCAGGTCGCCGCCCCGCGCGAACTGCTCGATGGCATCGACAGCGCCGGCTCGATCTTCCTCGGCCAATGGACGCCTGAGTCGGTTGGCGACTACTGCAGCGGCAGCAACCACGTGCTGCCGACCTACGGTTACGCGCGCAGCTACAGCGGCGTGTCGGTGGCCAGTTACCAGAAGCAGATCAGCGTGCAGGAAGTCTCCGCTGCAGGACTGCGCAACATCGGTCCCTGTACGGCGACGCTGGCCGCGGCCGAACAACTGGAAGCACACCGCCGTGCGGTGACCTTGCGCCTGGCGGCGCTGGAGGCGACAGCATGAACGTGCTCGATCTGGCACGGCCCGAGATCCGCGCGATGCAGGCGTATTCGTCCGCCCGCATGGAAGCCGGCGGTGGTGAGATCTGGCTCAACGCGAACGAATCGCCATGGGCACCTTCGGGCGACGGTGGCACGGGCTGCAATCGCTATCCCGAGCCGCAGCCGCCGGAGCTGGTCGAAGCCCTTGCCGCGATGTATGGCGTGCAGCGTGAACAGGTGCTGGTCACCCGCGGCAGCGACGAGGCGATCGACCTGCTGGTGCGCGCATTCTGCCGCGCCGGCGAGGACGCGATCCTGATCCAGCCGCCTACCTTCGGCATGTATGCCATCTACGCACAGATCCAGAACGCCGCCGTGATCGAAGTGCCGCTGGCACACGATTTCAGCGTGGACGTGGATACGCTGCTGGCCGCACTCACTCCCGCGGTCAAGCTGACTTTCGTATGCACGCCGAACAATCCGAGCGGGCAGCGCGTGCCGCGTGCCAGCATCGAGCGGCTGGCCCAGTCACTGCAAGGTCGTTCCGTGCTGGTGGTCGACGAGGCATATGTCGAGTTCGACGATCAAGTCAGCGTGGTCGACCTGATCGATCGCCACGACAACCTCGCTGTTTTGCGCACGCTGTCCAAGGCCTGGGCGCTGGCTGGAGCACGGGTGGGCTGCGTGCTGGCGAACGCGGCGGTGACCGGGCTGCTGCGCCGGATCATTGCGCCGTATCCATTGCCACGCCCCTGCGTCGCGGCGGCACTTGCCGTGCTGTCGGCGGAGGGACAGGCAGCAACGCGAGCTCATCTGGAGACCATCCGTACGCAACGGACCCGGATGCAGCAGGCCTTGCGCGCCGTGCCTGGCGTGCGCCAAGTGCTGCCCTCGTGGACCAACTTCCTCGCCGTGCGCTTTGACAACGCCGGTGCCGTCTATCAGCGCCTGCTCGCCGCCGGCATCGTGGTGCGCGACACCCGTCGTTACCCGAACCTCGGCGATGCGCTGCGCATCACCATGGGCACACCCGCGGAGAACGACAAGGTGCTGGCGGTCCTGAGGAATGCGACCACGAATGCTCAAGGTCTTGCCGAGGGATCGACATGAACGAGGGATCGACATGAACAAGCGCAAGCTTCTTTTCGTCGACCGCGACGGCTGCCTGATCGAGGAGCCTGCCGATCAGCAGATCGACAGCTACACCAAGCTGGCCTTGCTGCCCGGCGTGATCGCCGCGCTGCAGCGTTTTGTCGCGGCTGGCTACGAACTGGTGATGGTGACCAACCAGGATGGCCTGGGCACCGACAGTTTTCCGGAAGCCGACTTCAGAGGCCCGCACGAGCTGCTGCTCGGCATCCTCGGTTCGCAAGGCATCCGCTTTCGCGAAGTGCTGATCGACCGCAGCCTCCCGCACGAAGGGCTGGACACGCGCAAGCCTGGCATCGGCCTGGTGCGTCACTACCTGGCCGATGACAGCTGGAGCCGCGCGGCCTCGGCGATGGTCGGTGACCGCGAGACCGACCTGCAGTTCGCCGCCAACCTCGGTGTGCGCGGGTTGCGTGTCGGCCCGCAAGGCGCGACCTGGAGCGAGCTGACGCACCAGTTGCTGGACGCGCCGCGCATGGCGACGGTGGTGCGCCATACCAAGGAAACCCGCATCACGGTCAACGTGGACCTGGACAAGGTGGCCGAGCCGAAGGCGCACACCGGCCTGGGCTTCTTCGACCACATGCTGGAGCAGATCGGCAAGCACGGCGGCTTCGCGCTGGAACTGCACTGCGACGGCGACACGCATATCGACGAGCACCACACCATTGAGGACTGCGCGCTGGCGCTGGGCCAGGCGTTGAAGCAGGCGCTGGGCGACAAGCGCGGCATCGACCGCTATGGCTTCACCCTGCCGATGGACGAGTCGCAGGCCAGCGCGGCGCTGGATCTGTCCGGCCGTCCGTACTTCGTGTTTGAGGGCAGCTTCCCGCGCGAGCGGGTGGGCGAGGTGCCAACCGAACTGGTGCCGCATTTTTTCCGCTCGCTGTGCGAGACGCTGGGCGCAAACCTGCACCTCACGGTGCGCGGCGACAATGCGCACCACATGGTCGAGGCCTGCTTCAAGGTCGTCGCGCGCACGCTGCAGCAGGCGATCCGCCGTGAAGGCAGCGAGCTGCCCAGCACCAAGGGCACGCTGTGATGTCAGCCACCCAACCCGTCGTAGGAGCCCGCTTGCGGGCGATGCCCTCCCACGTGGTGGGTAGGGAAGCATCGCCCGCAAGCGGGCTCCTACGAGTGTCAATGCAAACTTCATTGACGCGGGCTTTCTGCCAAAGAGTGAGCCCGTGAGCGTGGTCCTGGTCGATGCCGGCGGCACCAATATCGGCTCGGTGCGCTATGCGTTGCAGCGGCTCGGCGTGGATGCCGCGCTGACCGCGGACGCCGCGACGATCCGCGCCGCCGACAAGGTGGTCCTGCCCGGCGTGGGCGCAGCCGGCCCGGGCATGGCGCGGCTGCGCGAACTGGACCTGGTCGAGCTGCTGCGTTCGCTGACCCAGCCGGTGCTCGGTGTCTGCCTCGGCATGCAGTTGCTGTGCGCGCATTCGGAGGAGGGTGATGTCGCATGCCTTGGATTGATCCCGGCACCGGTGCGCCGTTTCACCGGGGCGCCAGGTCTGCGCGTGCCACACATGGGCTGGAACCGCGTCACCGCGCGGCGCGAACATCCCTTGCTCGCCGGCCTGGGCGACGACGAGCAAGCGTACTTCGTGCACAGTTACGCGGTACCGACGGGCGACTGGACGCTGGCCAGCAGCGATTACGGCGAGCCGTTCTCCGCGGTGATCGCACGCGACAACTTCCACGGCATGCAATTCCATCCCGAGCGCTCGGCCGTGGTCGGCGCGAAGCTCCTAAAGAATTTTCTCGACCTATGACGGCCTCGATGAGGAATTTTGACGTCATCCCCGCGATCGACCTGCGTGGCGGCCAGGTAGTGCGCCTGAAGCAGGGCGACTACGCGCAACAGACCACCTACGCCAGCGATCCGCGCAGCGTCGCCACACGTTACGCGCGAGCGGGCGCGACCTGGCTGCATCTGGTCGATCTGGATGGTGCGCGCTCCGGCCAGCTCGACAACCTCGCGGTGATCGCCGCGATCTCTGCCGACGGCATGGCGATCCAGGCCGGTGGCGGCGTGCGCGAGGAAGCCGATCTGCAACGTCTGTTCGACGCCGGCGTGCAGCGCGTGGTGCTGGGCAGCGTGGCGATCCGCGATCCCGAACGCGTCGCTGGCTGGCTGGCGACCTACGGTGCCGAGCGATTGACCCTCGCCCTGGACACGCGTCGCCTCGACGGCCGCTGGACCTTGCCCAGCGCCGGCTGGACCGAAGTCGAAACACGCACCCTGGACGAACTGGCCCCGTGGTACGCCGCGCGCGGTGCGCGCCACCTGTTGTGCACCGACATCGACCGCGACGGCATGCTGGCCGGCTTCAACCTCGACCTGTATAGGCACCTCGCCGATAGCGTGCCGCAGCTGGCCGTGCAGGCTTCCGGTGGCGTGCGTTCGCTGGATGATATCCGCGCGGCGCGCGAGGCCGGTGCGCAGGGCGTGATCCTGGGGCGCGCGCTGCTGGAAGGGCGCTTCACCGTGGAAGAGGCACTCGCATGCTGAGCCGCCGCATCATCCCCTGCCTCGACGTGCGCGACGGCCAGGTGGTCAAGGGCGTGCGCTTCCGCGACCACGTGGTGATGGGCGAGATCGTCGAGCTGGCGCTGCGCTATCGCGACGAAGGCGCCGACGAGCTGGTGTTCTACGACATCACCGCCAGCCCGGAGGGTCGCAGCGTGGATCGCGCGTGGGTGGAGAAGGTCGCCCGCGTGATCGACATCCCGTTCTGCGTCGCCGGCGGCATTCGCTCGGTCGACGAGGCGCGCGCCGTGCTGCATGCCGGCGCCGACAAGATCTCGGTGAATTCGCCCGCGCTCGAACGCCCCGCCTTGATCGACGAACTCGCCGCCGCGTTCGGCGTGCAGTGCGTGGTGGTCGGCATCGACTCGCTGCGCGATGTCGACGGCGAGTGGCGCGTGCGCCAGTACACAGGCGATCCATCGAAAACCAAGGCGCTGCGCCGTCGAACGCTGGACTGGATGGCTGAGGCCCAGCAACGCGGCGCCGGCGAAATCGTGCTGAACTGCATGGGCAGCGACGGTGTGCGCAGCGGCTACGATCTCGAACAGTTGTCGGCAGCCCGCGCGATCTGTCACGTGCCGCTGATCGCCTCCGGCGGTGCGGGCGAACCGGAGCACTTCCGCGACGCCTTCGTCGACGCCGACGTGGACGGTGCGCTGGCCGCCAGCGTGTTCCACTCCGGCGCCATCGCGATCCCCGCACTCAAGCGGTATCTGCAGGGGTGGGGAATACCGATGAGAGAAGTGAGGGAAGAGAAATGAAGAGCGAGAGAAAGCAGCAGAACCGTGGCGGAGTGGCAGATTGGATGCCTTCTCTCACTTCTCACTCCTCTCTACTCACTCCTCGCCTCCGGGAGATCAGCCAATGACCACGGCACTCGCAACCAACCCCGCGGCTCCCGACTGGGCCAAAGATCCTTCCGGCCTGCTGCCGGCGATCGTGCAGCACTGGCGCAGCGGCGAAGTGCTGATGCTCGGCTACATGAATGCCGAAGCTCTGGCTGAAACACAGCGCAGCGGCCACGTTACCTTCTACAGCCGCAGCAAGCAGCGCCTGTGGACCAAGGGCGAAAGCTCAGGTCATGTGCTGGTGCTGAAATCGATTCGCATCGACTGCGATGCCGACACCTTGCTGATCCAGGCCGATCCACACGGCCCGACCTGCCATACCGGCACCTCCAGTTGCTTCGGCGATAGCGCCGACGTGCGCCCGCCGCTGGGTTTCCTCGCCGAACTCGATGCGCTGGTCGCGCAACGCCATGCCGAACGGCCCGAAGGCAGCTACACCACCAGGCTGTTCGACGGCGGCATCCGCCGCATTGCGCAAAAGGTGGGCGAGGAGGGCGTGGAGACCGCGCTGGCGGCGGTGGTGCAGGGCGATGAGGAGTTGCTGGGTGAGGCGGCGGATCTGGTGTTTCATCTCACCGTGGCGTTGAGGGCGCGGGGGATGTCGCTGGGAGATGTGGCGAGAGTGTTGGCGGAGCGGCATCGCTGAGGGTGAACGCATCGCCGGAGGCAATCTCCGGCAGGTCGAGCCGGTCTGTCCCGCTGCGGAAGCGAACCGGGTGCCCTGTTGCTGCCGGGGACAATTTCCACGGCGGAGCCCGGGATGCGTGCAGCAGCGGCACGCCCTTGCGCGGACGCTTCGATGTGGCCCGAAAGCTCGTAGACGCGGTTCTATCCGTGACCTTGTCAGGATGCAGCCAGCCGGTGCGGTGACAGCTTGTCGTAGTGCGCCTGGCACTGCTCGACCAGCCCGCGCTGGAATGCGCTCAGCTTGACCACGTGCTCGCGCCACGGCGCGAAGCCGGTCGAGCGTTCCACCGCTGCGTACCAGTGCGGTGCCCACACGCCGTCGCTGGCGCGCGGGCCGCGTGGCCACCGCAGCATGCGCGGGCTGAAGGCGATGCCCAGGCGTGTACACAGGTTGCCCAGGACGGCCGCGGGATTCTTCAGCACATCGCTGGCGTCGATCACCGGAGGTGCGGCGCCAAGCCGGTCGCAGACGTGGTCGAACAGGCGCGCCTGTTGCGCAAAGCCGAGTTCCCACGCGGCGGCATCGGGGCGCTGGATGGTGAACGAGGCGACCACCGCCGCCGGTTCGCGGATCAGGAAGCAGTTGCTGACCTGGTCGAGCCAGTCCAGCGGCATCTCCGGCAGCATGTGCTGGGTCATGTGCTTCTGATACCAGATCGATCGGTCGCCCGGGATCGGGCCGGTCAGCATGGCGGCAACATCGGCCGCGTCGTTGTCCTGCGTGGCGATCACCTCGTCGCGCCCCGGATGCTGCACGCCGGTGGCGAGCAGGTAGTGCGCGTAGAACGGCTCGTCGATGACGGCGGTGTCCTCGCGATTTTCCCAGGCACGCATCATCGCGGTGGAGATATTGCGCGGACCCGACCACATCGCGACGCGCAAGCCAGCGCGCGCCGGACTCATACGCGGGGTTCCGACCGGCTTTCCGCCTTCACCAGCTCCATGTACAGCTGTTGCAACCGCGCCACCATCGGTCCGCGCCCGCCGTCGCCCATGCGGCGGCCATCGATCTCGCTGGCCGGCACCACGCCGGCGAAGGTGCCGGTGACGAAGGCTTCATCGGCACCGTGGACATCGGTGAGGCTGAAGTTTTTCTCGAACACCGGAATGCCGTTGGCGCGGCACAAGCGGATCACGTTGGCGCGGGTGATGCCGCCCAGGCAGTAGTCGCCGCTGGAAGTCCACACCTCGCCGCGCCGCACGATGAAGAAATGGGTGGAGTTGCAGGTGGCCACGAAGCCGTGCGGGTCGAGCATCAGCGCCTCGTCGTAGCCGGCCTTCTGCGCCTGGATGCAGGCGAGGATGCAATTGAGCTTGGAGTGGCTGTTGAGTTTCGGATCCTGCACGTCGGGCGCGCCGCGGCGTACATGCACGGTGAACAGGCGGATGCCTTGCTCGACCGTGGCCGGCAGCGGCTGCTTGTATTCGGGGATGATGACGACGGTTGCGGCGCCGATCACGAAGCGCGGATCCTGGTGCGGCGTGGCCTTGATGCCACGCGTCACCATCAACCGGATATGCACGTCCGAATGCATGCCGTTGGCACGCAGGGTGTCGACGATGCGTTGGGTCAACTGTTCGCGGTCGAGACCGATGTCGAGATCGATCGCGCAGGCACCTTCATATAGTCGATCCAGGTGCTGGTCGAGGAAGGGCAGGCCGCCGTCATGCAGGCGCAGCCCCTCCCACACGCCGTCGCCGAGCACAAAGCCGCTGTCGAATACCGACACGCGTGCCTCGTGGCGCGGGAACAATTCGCCGTTGACGCTGATCCGGATCGTTTCGTTGCGCGGATCGCTCTGGTAGTCGTGGGTGCCTTTGCTCATGGGTATGCCTCGCCGGGACAACATTCAGCGTAACCGTTCCGATGGGCTGCTGCTGCACCGAGGGCGGCATGAGCGGCGCACCGCGACCCGCTGCGAGCTGGCTCCGGCCCGACGTGAAGCCTGCGGATTGCCGCTCAGCCCAGCGGCAACTGGCTGTCGGCCCGCTCCGGCGAAACCACCAGCTGGGTATATTTCGGATGCGCGAAATCGTGGAAAGCGAACATCCGGCCCTGCCACTTTTCCCAGCGATGCCGGTGCACCCGCAGTTGTTCGACAAGGCAGAGCTTGCGTTCGGCCGAGCGCTCGTTGAATTCGCGGATCGCCAGCAACTCGCCGACGTAGGGATTCATGCAGCCGAGGTCGTTGGTGGTGACGTCATCGAAATAGCAGTGGACGCGCGGCAAATGGGTGGACGCCGTACCGCTGAAAATCTGCAGCGCGGCAACCGTGGCGCTGTAGTAATCCAGGTCGAACGCCACGAAGCCGACCGGCGCGTGCGACTGGCCGATCCATGCGGCGGTCGTGTCGCGCACGTCGCCGAGCACCAGTTCGGCGCCGGACAGTTGCCCGCGCAGCTTGTCCACGTCCATGCGGTAGAAGCCCGGACCCCAGATATGCGGCAGATCGCGGTAGTCCACCGGGGCGGGCATGCCGGCGCCGCTGTCGAAGCCGAACACATCGATGGCCACGCCGGTCTCGCGGGAGATTTCGCTGGCGGCGTGTTCCAGCGCCACCAGCCCGCGACCGCCGGCGACACCGAACTCGATCGCCGAGATGCGCCCGATATCCAGCGCGGCGGCCAGCGTCGCAGCCCAGAACAGCCCGTAGGCATAGTGCGGATAGGGAAAGATGCCGTAGTCGACGCGGGTACGCAGCGACCCGAGCGGCATGCGGTTCCAGAGCTTGAGAAAGAACGGAAGCCGCGTCAGCTGCAGCAGCATCTGGTTCCGGGCGCTCATGTCACAGACCCCCTGGCAGAGGAGGCGAACGCAAAAGCCGCTGCGGGCAGGCAGGGCGTGACGTCGCGCCACGAGGGCATACTACAACCATGCTCGAGGAGACCGGCAACAGGTAAACGGCTGGTCCGTCACCGCCCTGCGCGGGGCGGAATCATCCAGGCGCGGCGATGGTCCAACGTCCTGGCAGGCGCTTTCGCCAGCCCCCGCGAGCGGCTCAGTCGAGCGGCCATGGCACCGATCCCGCGAGGTATTCGGCCGTGGATGCCTCGACGGGATCGGGTTCGATCCCACGGGTCTGGGCGATCTCTTCGCCACGGCGCCACCATGGCGTGACTGGCCGCCGCTGCACGGGTTCGATGGCCTCGCCGAGCCGCGGCAACAGCAGGTGCGCCCGTTGCGGATCTACCAGCGAGAGCAGGGTCTCCACCGGTTCGTCCCAGGCGTGGGTGGACAGGGCGAACGTTCCCCAGTGCACCGGCATCAGCACGCCGCCGCCGAGCATCTCGTGGGCCGTCAGTGCATTCGCCGGACCGAGGTGGATGTCGCCCCACGACGGATGGAACGCACCGACTTCCAGCATCACCAGATCGAACGGGCCGAGTCGGTCGCGAATGGTCTGATACTCGCGGGTGAGGCCGGTATCGCCGCTGAAGAAGACGCTGTGCCGTTCGCCCTGCATGACCAGCGACGACCACAGCGTGAGGTTGCGATCCTTCAGGCCGCGCCCGGAAAAATGTTGCGACGGGGCGGCCGTAATGGTCAGCCCCGTGCCCGGCACCTGGTGGGTTTGCCACCAGGCCAGCTCGGTGATGCGCGCGGGCGCAATGCCCCAGGCTTCGAGATGGGCGCCGACGCCGAGCGAGGTGACGAAGGGGACATCCGACTTCGCCAGCGCACGGATGGTCGGGTAGTCCAGGTGGTCGTAGTGGTCGTGCGAGATCACCACCGCATCGACGGCGGGCAGATCGCGCAGGCTGACCGGCACTGGCTGGAAGCGCTTCGGGCCGAGCAGGGTGAACGGCGAGGCACGCTGGCCCCACACCGGATCGGTCAGCACGCGCCAGCCATCGATCTCCAGCAGCACGGTGGAATGGCCCAGCCAGGTGACGCGCAGTCCGCTGGCCGGCGCTTTCAACCATATGCCGCGAGGATCTTCCGCAGGCAGCGGCGCCGGCGGGGTGCGATACGCATCGCCGCAGACGAAGTCGCGCAGGGTGGGGCGCGGTGCGGACAGGTCGCGCAAACCAGGCAGCACCGGATGGATGTTGCGCAGCCGCTCGCCGTCCCATAATGGCAGGTCGTGCAGCCGCTCCAGACGTTCGCCCTGGGCCGGCTTGCCGAAAGATCGCATGGGGCTGCTCCTGTGACTGGCGTGGCGTTCCTCGGGAATATGCTCCGCGCCTGCGCAAATCAAGGGCCCGGCGACGCCATGCCAGGCTCCTGTCAGTGCAGGTGGGCAAACAGGGCGGCTATATACGCGATGATGAGGATGGTGCTGAAGGGCACCAGCGCCTTGTGGCACCACTCGCGGGAACTCAATGCCCCGAACAGCGAGCCGGCGATGAAGGTGAGCTGGAAGCCCAGATTGAGCGGCGCCGGCAGCGTGCCGTTGAGAATCGCTTCCTTGCCGATGCTGATCACCAGCAGCAAGATCAGCAGGCTGAAGAACCAGCGGTGGTTTTCGTAGTAGTGGGTGCGCAGGTCGACCGATCCCTCGATGCCGATGTCGGGCAATACCAGGCCGGCCAGCAGGTACAGCGGAACGGTCTGCGCCAGCACGGTGGCGAAGCCGAGAAAGCTCCATTCATGCCGGAAGCGCAGGTCGTACATCGCCCACCATACCTGCACGTCGAGCAACAGCAGCAGGATGGCCCAGGCGATGCTCGGCCAGTAGCTGCGAACGCGCGAGCGGGCCAGCATCAGGCCACGAAAACCCTGCAGCACCTGGGTGATCGCCAGGCCCAGGATGATTGACAGCAGCACGGAGAGGTAGCTGAATGCGTCCATGGTTCCATCTTGTTCGGGAGGGGGCGGGTGTTCGAGGGATCGGTCGACCAACACTAAATGGTGAGGGTAGCGGATGGGCAAGGGCAGGCTCGAAGCATTCAGCGATGGTGTCATCGCGATCATCATCACGATCATGGTGCTGGAGCTCAAGGTGCCGGCCGGGCACACGCTGGGTGACCTGCTGCCGCTTGCCCCGGTGCTGCTCGGTTACGTGTTGAGTTTCGTCTACGTCGGCATCTACTGGAACAATCATCACCACATGCTGTTTCCCTGCCATCGGGTGTCGGGTGCCGCACTGTGGGCGAATCTGCATCTGCTGTTCTGGCTGTCGCTGTTCCCGTTCACCACCGCCTGGATGGGCGAAAGCTACCTGGCCGCGCCGCCGACCGTGGCCTATGGCGTGGTGTTGCTGATGGCGGCGATTGCGTACTGGATTCTTCAGCAGACCCTGATCGCGGCGGACGGCGCCGGTTCGGTGCTGCGGCAGGCGATCGGTTCGGACTGGAAGGGCAAGCTTTCGCCGGTGCTCTACGTGACGGGCATCGTGCTGGCGTTCTGGCGGCCGTGGGCGGCGCAGCTGCTGTATGCGCTGACCGCGCTGCTGTGGCTGATCCCGGACCGGCGCATCGAGGGCGTGATCCACGGCGCGGCCGGCGAAGGCGGATGAGTTCGTGTCGGGGCGACCGGTTTCGCCGGCTGGGTATGGTGCGGTCGTCTGCCGGTCACTGCAGTTTGGAGCGATGAAATGGCCGGCCGCCATTGCGCGCATCTCCTGCAACGCGGGGGTATGCTTGAAACTTGAGGCGGTGCGACCGGTTCGCATCGAGGGTTGAGCAGCATGGCTGACGTTTTTGTCTCCTACGCCCGCAGCGACAAGCAACGGGTTGCGCCGCTGGTCGCTGCGATCGAGGCGAAAGGCTGGTCAGTCTGGTGGGATCCCGAGATTGCACCGGGGCAGGAGTTCGATGACCGGATCGAGGCAGAAATCGATGCGGCCCGGGCCGTGCTGGTGGTCTGGACCCCGACCTCGGTAGCTTCCCGCTGGGTGCGCGGCGAGGCCCGCGAAGCCGCCGAGCGCGGCATCCTTGTACCGGTGCGGTTCGAGCAGGCGCGCCTGCCGCTGGACGTTCGCGCCATCCACACCACCGACCTCGACGGCTGCGGCGAAGATCCCGCGAGTGCACCGGTACAGGAGTTCCTGCGCGCGCTTGGCACCATGATCGCGCATACGCAAGCGGCGCAACCGACCAGGCAAGGCGATGCTTCGGCGTCTTCGTCGGTCGACAAGGACGCAGCGCGCTGGACGATATGCGTGCTGCCGTTTGCCAACATGAGTGGTGATCCGGAACAGGAGTATTTCAGCGACGGCATCACCGAGGACATCATCACCGACCTGAGCAAGGTCTCCGCGCTGGGCGTCATCTCGCGCAACAGCGCCTTCATGTACAAGGGCAGGCACGTCGACATTCCCAAGGTCGCACGTGAACTCAAGGTCAGCCACGTACTGGAAGGCAGCGTGCGCAAGGCCGGCGGCCGGTTGCGGATCAACGCACAGCTGATCGACGGCAGCAGCAACAATCACGTCTGGGCCGAGCGCTACGACCGTGACTCCAATGACATTTTTGCGCTGCAGGACGAGATCTCCGAGGCCATCGTCAAGGCGCTGAAGCTGCGGCTGCTGCCCGCGGAGAAGCAGGCGATCGTGCGCCGCGGCACCGACAGTCCGGAAGCGCACAATCTCTACCTGATGGCGCGGCAGAGCTATATCACCGGTCAGGAGATGGAGGCGCGTTCGGCGGAGGCGATCGTGCGCCTGTGCACGCGTGCCACCGAAATCGACCCCCGCTATGCCCAGGCCTGGGCCTTGATGGCGGTCGGCTACCACAAGTTGCGCGTGGTGAATGGTGGCAATTCGGGTGACAGCCTCGCGGCGGCGGAACGCGCGCTGGCGTTGGACCCCCGCCTCACCGAGGCGCATGCGATCAAGGCCCAGGTGCTGTTGCAGGATGGCAAGGCCGATACCGCCGCGACCGAAGTCGCCAGCGCACTCGAACTGGATCCGGAATCCTACGAGGCCAATCGCTCGGCGGGTCGCCTGAGCTACCAACTCCACCGCTACGGGGACGCCATTCGCCATTATGAAAAGGCGGTCAGGCTGATGGACGTCGACATCAATTCGGCGATGATGTTGATCGCCTGCTACACCGCGGTCGGCGATGACGCCAACGCTCACCGGGTCGCGCAACTGGCGCTCCAGCGTACCGAACCCGCCCTGGCCCAGGACCCCTACAACTCCAGCGTTGCGGCCTACAGTGCCTATGCACTGGCGACCTTGGGCGAGGCCGAGCGTGCCAAGGCCCGCATGGAGCGCACGCTGCTGATCGATCCCGACAACTTCAACATGCGCTACAACTTCGTGTGTGCGTTGAGCGTGCATTTGAAAGAGAAGGAAGCCGCACTGAACATGCTCGGCCCGTTGTTCGAAAATATGTCGGAAAGCTTCCTGGAATACGTCAAGGGCGATCCGGATCTCGACCTGCTGCGCGGCGATCCGCGCTACCAGGCCATGATCGAGGCGATCGAATTGCGGCTCGCCACGCAGACCGGGTGAAGGCTCGGCGCCGCCGCCTGAATGCTGTCGTTGAAGATGCTGGCGCGGATCGCGCCAGCATGGTTTTCATGGGGTTTGCCGGCGTCGTGGCAGCACCCAGCCGGGCCGGATGAAATGGCAGGTGTAGCCGCTCGGGTAGTGCTGGAGATAGTCCTGGTGCTCGGGCTCGGCCTCCCAGAAGTCGCCGGCCGGCGCCAGTTCGGTCACCACCTTGCCCGGCCAGAGTCCAGATGCGTCCACGTCGGCGATGGTGTCCTCGGCCACCTGCTTCTGCTCGCCGCTGGTATGGAAGATGGCCGAGCGATAGCTCGCGCCGCGGTCGTTGCCCTGCCGGTTCGGGGTGCTGGGATCGTGGATCTGGAAGAAGAACTCCAGCAGCGTGCGGTAGCTGATTCGTTGCGGATCGAAGACGATTTCGATCGCCTCGGCATGGCTGCCGTGGTGGCGGTAGGTCGCGTTGGGCACGTCGCCGCCGGCATAGCCCACGCGGGTGGAGATGACGCCAGGCTGCGCGCGAATCAGTTCCTGCATGCCCCAGAAGCAACCGCCGGCGAGAACGGCTCGTTCGCTGGTGGTGTTCATGTGGCGGGTTCCTTGTGTGCGTTGTCGAACAGCTTGCGGTATTCGCCGTAACCCTCGCTATCGAGCTGGTCGATGGGAATGAAGCGCAGCGAGGCGGAATTGATGCAATAGCGCAGTCCGCCCGACTCGCGCGGCCCATCCGGGAAGACATGACCGAGATGGCTGTTGCCATCGCGCGAACGCACTTCGGTGCGGATCATGCCGTGGCTGCGGTCGTGCTTCTCGATGACGTGCTCGTTCTGCAGTGGGCGGGTGAAGCTGGGCCAGCCGCAACCGCTCTCGAACTTGTCGACGGAGGTGAACAACGGTTCGCCAGAGACGATGTCGACATAAAGGCCTGCCGCCTTGTTCGCGTTGTAGAGATTGTCGAATGGCCGTTCGGTGGCGGCATCCTGGGTAACGCGGTACTGCTCGGGCGTGAGCCGGGCAAGCGCTTCGGGGGTCTTGCGGTAGTTCGACATGATTGTCTCCGAGGTGATGGTCGGAAGCGTTCGCCCAGGCTTGCGGGCGACGCGGTATACATGGAGTTCGCTGCAGCCGACGCAAGGTTACCTGCGAGGGCCCGCATCGGGCGGAGTTGCGGCTGTGTCCGTTTGCCATGAAATGGCCATGCATCATGCCGCGGATTGCCCGCATCGACGGCCAGCATGGACCGCTCAGCATGCACGTGCACTGATCCGCGACAACAGCCCCCGAGGTAGCCGCATGAATCGTCGAAACCTGCTCAAGAACGGCCTGTTCGGGGCGTCCGCATGGTTCCTGCATCCGCTGGTTTCGCACGCCACGGAAGGCGTGGGAGCCGAGGCGAGGCTGGCCGCGCTGCAACGTCGGCATGGCGGGCGCCTCGGCGTGGCCGTGCTCGACACCGGCACCGGCCGTCGGGTCGCGCAGCGTGGCGACGAACGCTTTCTGTTGTGCAGCACGTTCAAGGTGCTGGCCGTGGCGGCGGTGCTGGCGCGGGTCGACGCGGGTGGGGAAAAGCTGGACCGGCGCATCGTGTTTGGCCGGGATGTCTTGCTGGACTATGCGCCGGTGACCCGGCAACAGGTTGGTGCGCCGGGCATGACGGTGGCTGGGTTGTGCGCGGCGGCGATCACGCTGAGCGACAACACCGCTGCGAACCTCTTGCTGGCCAGCCTGGGCGGACCAGCTGCCGTGACCCGCTTTGTGCGAAGTCTGGGCGATCCGGTGACGCGACTCGACCGCATCGAGCCCGAACTCAACGAGGGCGGCCCCGGCGAAATACGCGACACCACCACGCCGAACGCGATGCTGGATACCTTGCAGCGGCTGTTGCTTGGGCATGTGCTGACGGAAGCCTCGCGGACACGGTTGATCGGCTGGCTGCGCGCGTGCACCACCGGCACCGACAAGCTGCGTGCCGGCATTCCTGCCGACTGGCAGGCCGGCGACAAGACCGGCAGCGGCGCCCATGGCGAAAGCAATGACGTGGCGATCTTCTGGCCACCCCACCGCAAGCCGATCCTGGTGACGGCGTATTACGCGGGCTCGTCGGCAGACGGTCAGCAGCGTGGCGCAGTGCTGGCTGAAGTCGGGCGCATCGCCGCGTCGATCTGATCAGTGTGCGAACAACGGCTCGGGCCTCAGCACGAAGGCCAGGGCGTCGCTGCAACGGGCGTCGATCTTCAGGCTGAGCAGCGGGTCGGCACGGGTGCGCCCCAGGGTCAGCGCAGCCACCGGCTTGCAGGCTTGCGCCGCCGCGCGCACGAAGCGGTAGCCGGAATAGACCATCAGCGAGGAACCGACCACCAGCACGGCGTCGGCCGCCTGCCAGGCCTGCGTGGCCGCATCCACCCGTTCGCGTGGCACACCTTCGCCGAAGAACACCACGTCCGGCTTCACGATGCCGCCACAGCGCGGGCACATGGGCACGTCAAACCGGTCGAAGTCCTGGCCTTCAAGGTCGGCGTCGCCATCGGGGGCGGCAGTGGCATCGAGCTGCTGCCAGGCCGGATTACGTTCGACCAGGTGCTGCTGGAAATCGTCGCGGGCGGAGCGCCAGTCGCAGGTCATGCAGCGCACTTCATCGAGCCGGCCGTGCAGATCGACGACCCGCTCGCTGCCGGCGCGCTGGTGCAGGCGGTCGACGTTCTGGGTGACCAGTCGCTCGACTTGCCCGCGCCGCTCCAGTTGCGCCAGTGCGTGGTGTGCCGTGTTCGGCAAGGCCCGGCCAAACTGCGGCCATCCGATCAGGCTGCGTGCCCAATAGCGCTGGCGCGTCGCCGCCTCGTGCATGAAGGCCTGGAATGTCACGGGCGGCGCGCGCTTCCATTCGCCTTCGCGGTCCCGGTAGTCCGGGATGCCGGAGTCGGTGCTGCAGCCGGCACCGGTCAGCACGAACAGGCGTTGATGGGCTTCGATGAATTGCTGCAGCGGGGTCATGTCTCGCAGCTTGGGCAAACTATCCGATAGCGGGAGTCGAAGCATAACCGACCAGCATGGCGGCTTCGCGGCGACTGTCGCTTGCTGTCATGGTCATGAGGTCAGGCTGCCTCGGCTTCGGGTTCGGCCGTTGCGTTCGAGGGCAGCGGGCTGCGGATGATGTGGTCGAACGCGCTCAAGGCGGCGGTGGAACCGGCGCCCATCGCGATCACGATCTGCTTGTACGGCACCGTGGTGGCATCGCCGGCGGCGAACACGCCGGGCAGCGAGGTCTGGCCGCGCTCGTCGATGACGATCTCGCCGCGGGGTGACAGTTCCAGCGTGCCCTTCAGCCACTCGGTATTCGGCAGCAGGCCGATCTGCACGAAGATGCCTTCCAGATCGATGCTGTGCATGACGCCGTCGACGCGATCCTTGTAGACGAGGCCGTTGACCTTCTGGCCGTCGCCCAGCACTTCGGTGCTCTGCGCGCCGACGATGATGTCGACGTTCGGCAGGCTGCGCAGCTTGCGCTGCAGGACTTCGTCCGCGCGCAGCTTGCTGTCGAACTCGAGCAGGGTGACGTGGCTGGTGATGCCGGCCAGGTCGATCGCCGCCTCGACGCCGGAGTTGCCGCCGCCGATCACCGCTACACGCTTGCCCTTGAACAGCGGCCCGTCGCAATGCGGGCAATAAGCCACGCCCTTGTTGCGGTACAGATCTTCGCCAGGCACGTTCATTTGCCGCCAGCGCGCGCCAGTGGACAGGATCACGGTCTTCGACTTCAGCGTGGCGCCGTTGGCGAGCTGCACTTCGATCAGGCCACCGGCTTCCGTCGCCGGCAGCAGCTTCTCGGCGCGCTGCAGGTTCATGACGTCGACGTCATAATCCTTGACGTGCTGCTCCAGCGCGGTGGCGAGCTTCGGGCCTTCAGTATGCGAGACGGAGACGAAGTTCTCGATCGCCATGGTGTCCAGCACCTGGCCGCCGAATCGTTCGGCCGCCACGCCGGTGCGGATGCCCTTGCGTGCGGCATAGATCGCGGCCGCCGAACCGGCCGGGCCACCGCCGACGACGAGCACATCGAACGCGTCCCTGGTCTTGAGCTTCTCGGCTTCGCGCTGGGCAGCGCCGGTGTCGAGCCTGGCCAGGATCTGTTCCAGGCTCATGCGGCCCTGGTCGAACACCTCGCCGTTGAGGAACACGGTCGGCACCGACATCACCTGGCGCGCATCGACTTCGTCCTGGTACAGCGCGCCGTCGATGGCGACGTGCCGGATCTTCGGGTTCAGCACGCTCATCAGGTTCAACGCCTGCACCACGTCGGGGCAGTTCTGGCAGGACAGCGAAAAGTAGGTTTCGAAGCGATAGTCGCCGTCGAGGTTCCGCACTTGCTCGATCACGTCTGCCGCGGTCTTGGACGGATGTCCGCCGACCTGCAGCAGGGCGAGCACGAGTGAAGTGAATTCATGGCCCATCGGAATGCCGGCGAAGCGCACGCCGATGTCGCTGCCGACGCGGTTGATCGCGAAGGATGGCTTGCGTTCTTCGTCGTCGTGGCGCACCAGGCTGATCCGCTCGGACAGCGCGGCGATTTGCTCAAGCAGCTCGTTCAACTCAAGGGATTTGGCGCTGTCGTCCAGGGACGCAACGATCTCGATCGGCTGCGTGACCTTTTCGAGATAGGCCTTCAACTGGGTGGTGAGATTGGCATCCAACATGGGTGTAGCTCCGTCGATGGGTTTCTTCAGGGTGCGCGTGGCGAGCACCCGGGCGGACCCGGGCGTCGACATGGCGCTGTGTTTCGGTAGTGCGGACCCGGAAGAACTCCGGGTCCGTGGCGCATGGCGCGCGGTACTGCTTAGATCTTGCCGACCAGGTCCAGCGACGGCGCCAGGGTCTTCTCGCCTTCCTTCCACTTGGCCGGGCAGACTTCACCCGGATGGGAGGCGACGTACTGAGCAGCCTTGACCTTGCGCAGCAGCTCCTTGGCGTCACGGCCGATGCCGCCGGCAGTAATCTCGACGATCTGGATCTTGCCCGCCGGATCGATCACGAAGGTGCCGCGATCGGCCAGGCCCGCTTCCTCGATCATTACCTCGAAGTTGCGGCTGATCGTGCCGGTCGGATCGCCGACCATGGTGTAGTTGATCTTCTTTACCGCGTCCGAAGTGTCGTGCCACGCCTTGTGGGCGAAATGGGTATCGGTGGAGACTGAGTAGATCTCGACGCCCAGCTTCTGGAATTCGGCATAGTTGTCAGCCAGGTCCTCGAGCTCGGTCGGGCAGACGAAGGTGAAGTCGGCCGGGTAGAAGAACACGACGGACCACTTGCCCTTCAGGTCGGCGTCGGTGACTTCGATGAACTGGCCGACCTTGAGAGCCTGGGCCTTGAACGGTTTCACTTCGGTATTGATCAGGGACATCTTTGCTTGCTTCCCGTGGTTGGTTGAAAGGATAAAACAGATGTTACGGTTTCCTAGACCATTAATCTAATTGATTGTTGACATAGGTTCGATTTGTTTTGACTATCGCCTGGCGACCCACATGCAAGGTCGGACGGGGCGGCTTCAAGCCCCATCGGCCGGTGTCGCGATGCGCGAGGTTACGGCGCGGCCGCGAGGCGGCCGCGCAACTGGTGATCGACCACCGTGGCGGTGATGATGTCGCTGCCCACGTTCACCGTGGTGCGCATCATGTCGAGGATGCGATCGACGCCGATGACGATGCCGATGCCTTCCGGCGGGATGCCGAAAGTCGCCAGCAGGCCGGCGATCATCGGCAGCGAGCCACCCGGGATGCCGGCCACGGCAACCGCACTGAGCACCGACAGCAGCATCAGGATGGCCTGGTGGCTCAGGGTAAGTTCCACGCCGAACGCCTGCGCCACGAACAGCACCACGCAACCCTCGAACAGGGCGGTGCCGCTCATGTTCATGGTCGCGCCCAGTGGCAGCACGAAGCCGGCGGTGCTGGGCGCGAGTTTGAGTTCATCGTGCGCCACCGCCAGCGAGGCGGGCAGGCAGGCATTGCTGGAGCTGGTCGAGAACGCGGTGATCAGCAGCGGCCGGATCTGCCGGAAATAGGGCAGCGGCGAGCGGCCGGCGAGGAAGCGCAACCACAACGACATGGTGCCGAACAGGTGCAGCGCCAGTGCCACACTGCAGCCGACCACGAACACCGACAGCGCCAGCAGCACGTCCACGCCGACCTTGACGATCACGCTGTAGATCATCGCCGGCACCGCGTACGGCGCCAGTTGCAGCGCAAAGCCGACGATCTTCGTCATCAGGTCGGTGATCGTGTCCAGCGCCATCTGCACCCGCTTGCGCTCTTTCTCGCGCAACTGGGTGGCGGCCGCGCCGACCAGGATCGCGAACAGGATCAGCGGCAGCACGTCGCCCAGCGCGTCACGGCTGGGGCCGGCCACGGCGCCGAGCAGATTGCGCGGCATGAACATCTCCACCAGCGTGTGGAAACTCATGCTGGGCTGGGCCGCCTTCCGGTCGATCGACTGCTGCGCGCTGCTGCCGTATTCCTGCATCAGCTGGGTGCGCGCCTGCTGGTCCAGATGATGGCCCGGCTGTACCGTATTCATCATCACCAGGCCAATCGCCACGGCGATCAGCATGTTGGCGAAAAACAGCGCGAACGTGCGCCCGGCCAGCGGACCGAGACGGTCGAGCCGGCCGAGCTGGGCTACGCCGGAGGCCAGCGAGGTGAACACCAGCGGGATCACCACGAAGAACAGCATGCGCAGGAAGATCTGCCCGAACGGGTCGAATACCGCGGCGGAGATCTTCTGCATCAGCGCCAGCGTGGGCGGATGCCACTGGCCGATGCCAAGCGTGGCCACGGCCGCGACCACGCCGATCACCAGGCCCCAGAGGATGCGTTTTGCGAGAGGAGTCGATGTACTCATGGGGGTTGAATGTACGGGGCTGCGGCGGATTCGTCACGCAAGTGTTTTCGGGTTGCCATGGAGCCCGTCGGGATGCGCTTTTGCGGCCGCGGCACAGGTGCCGAAAGGTCCAATCCCGGCAGCGGGCCGACCTAGGCTAAAATAGACGCTTTGACGGAGGCGACATGACACAGCCAGCATCCCCGGGCGCACGTTTCCGCGCGGAGCTTGCCGCCGAGCAGCCGTTGCAGATCATGGGCGCGATCACTGCCTATGCCGGCATGATGGCCAAACGCGTCGGCTACAAGGCGCTGTACCTGTCCGGCGGCGGCGTGGCCGCCAACTCGCTGGGCGTGCCGGACCTGGGCATCAGCACGATGGAGGACGTGCTTACCGATGCGCGCCGCATCGTCGAGGCCACGCAATTGCCGCTGCTGGTCGACATCGACACCGGCTGGGGTGGCGCCTTCAACATCGCACGCACCATCCGCAACTTCGAACGCATCGGCGTGGCCGCCGTGCACATGGAGGATCAGGTCGGCCAGAAGCGCTGCGGGCACCGCCCGGGCAAGGAAGTGGTGTCGAAGGAGGAGATGGTCGACCGCGTGAAAGCGGCGGTGGATGCGCGTACCGGCGCCGGCTTCGTGATCATGGCGCGCACCGACGCGGCCGCCGTGGAAGGCATCGACGCGGCGATCGAGCGCGCCTGCGCCTACGTCGAGGCCGGTGCCGACATGATCTTCCCCGAGGCGATGAAGACGCTGGCGGATTACCGCAAGTTCAAGGCCGCGGTGAAGGTGCCGATCCTGGCCAACCTCACCGAGTTCGGTTCCACCCCGTTCTTCACCACCGACGAATTGCGCGAGGCCGGCGTGGACATCGCGCTGTACTGCTGCGGTGCCTATCGCGCGATGAACAAGGCCGCGCTGAACTTCTACGAGGCAGTGCGCCGCGAAGGCACCCAGAAGAACATCGTCGATACCTTGCAGACTCGCGAGGAGCTGTACGATTTCCTCGGCTACCACGCCTACGAGGACAAGCTCGACGCGCTGTTCGCCGATGAAAAATCCGGAAGCTGAATCGATGGACGAAACCGGGCATCGCTCGCCTGATACTGTGCGGTCAGCGAACCACTGGGACGGCGTCGCCGCGATCATGGCGGCGCTGATCGGCCTGCTGGCGTTGGGCGTGTCCGGCTACACGGCCTATATCCAGCGTCAACAGGTGCGTGCGCAGGTGTGGCCGTACCTGATTGTGGGCAACAACGATCTGGATCAATCCTTGATCGTGTACAACAAGGGCGTCGGTCCGGCGATCGTGCGCAGCGTGCAGATGAGAGTCGACGACAAGCCGCAGATCGACTGGGCTCACGTGCTCGCTGCGCTGGGATTGCCGCCGCGCCACAACATTGAATCCACGCTCAATCCGGGCGTGTTGAGTCCCGGCGAGCAGTTGCGGGCCATCCGGTTTCCCGAGAATGATCGATGGCAGAGTTTTCGTGCCGCGGCGCGAGACCGCGTCACGATGGATATCTGTTTCTGCTCGACTCTGGATGAGTGTTGGACTTACAGCGACCGCCATCCGATCGGCGACAAGGGATCAGCGCCACTGGTCAAGCCCGTTGCCCAGTGTCCACGGTTGCCGCAAAACCAGGTTTTCAACAATTGATGGACCATCACTGCATCCCGTGACTGTCAGGGTGCGGCCGCGCGAACAGAATTTCACCGATGAGAGGCTTCCAGCCATGAGCGAAACCGCGCAAACCCTACCCAAGCCCAAGAAATCCGTCGCCCTGTCCGGCGTGGCGGCGGGCAACACCGCGCTGTGCACGGTCGGCCGCAGCGGCAACGACCTGCATTACCGCGGCTACGACATCCACGACCTGGCCGCCAGGGGTTGCTTCGAGGAAGTTGCCTATTTGCTGGTGCACGGCGTGCTGCCGACCTGGACCGAGCTCAACAATTACCGCTCGCGTCTGAAGCGCCTGCGTGGTCTGCCGGCGCCGGTCAAGGCCGCGCTGGAACTGCTGCCCGCCGCCACCCACCCGATGGACGTGCTGCGCACCGGCTGCTCGGTGCTTGGCACCGTGCTGCCGGAGAAGGACGACCACAACGTCACCGGTGCGCGCGAGATCGCCGACCGCCTGATGGCCAGCTTCGGTTCCATGCTGCTGTACTGGTACCACTTCAGCCACAACGGCAAGCGCATCGAGACAGAGACCGACGACGACTCGATCGCCGCGCACTTCCTGCACCTGCTGCACGGCAGGAAGCCGAGCGAACTGCATGCGCAGGCGCTGGACAAGTCGCTGGTGCTGTACGCCGAGCACGAATTCAATGCTTCCACCTTTGCCGCCCGCGTCATCGCCGGTACCGGTTCGGACATGTATTCGGCGCTCACCGGCGCGATCGGCGCGCTGCGCGGGCCGAAGCACGGCGGCGCGAACGAAGTGGCGATGGAGATCATCTCGCGCTACCGCAGCGCGAACGACGCCGAGGCTGATATCCGTGCCCGCGTCGAGCGCAAGGAAATCATCATCGGCTTCGGCCACCCGGTCTACACCGTGTCCGATCCACGCAACGAGATCATCAAGGAGATCTCGCGCAAGCTGTGTACTGACGGCGGCAACCCGACGCTGTTCGAGGTATCCGAACGAATCGAGAAAGTGATGGGCGAGGTGAAGAAGATGTTTCCCAACCTCGACTGGTTCTCCGCCAGCACGTATCACATGATGGGCGTGCCCACCGCGATGTTCACGCCGCTGTTCGTGATCGCACGCACCTCCGGCTGGAGCGCGCACGTGATCGAGCAGCGCGAGGACGGCAAGATCATCCGCCCGAGTGCGAACTACACGGGCCCGGAAGACCTCGCCTACGTGCCGATCGACAAGCGCTGAGCGCCTTGCGAGAACGAAGAGGGAGTCGTAGTGCCCTCTCTTCGGTATGCGTGAGGGCTGCTTCAGGGCCTTTCGGCCTGAATTGCGGCCATGACTCCGGTGTCCTTGCGCATGCGCGCGGAAAACGCCGTCAGGCGGTCAAGGCCGTCCTTGCCGGAAGTCCAGAGAAGTATCATGCACAGGTACAAGTCGGCGCTGGAGCGCGTGCCGGTGAACCGGCCGCGGTCTCTGGTGGAACGGAGAAGAGGCAACGATCACCTTGTGGGAAGGGTGCCATCGGGCCGGTATTCCAGCAGGTCGCCGGGCTGGCAGTCCAACACCGCGCAGATCGCTTCGAGCGTCTGGAAGCGCACGCCTTTCACGCACCCCTGCTTGAGTTGCGAGAGATTGGCTTCGGTGATGCCGACGCGGGCCGCTAGTCTCACTCCGATGCCGTACGAGCGCGATGTTCCGCCCACCAGGCCAGCCCGCAGATCCCGATCACCAGCACCGCATCCAGCGTCCAGACTGCCCACCCGTGGCTGTCGAACCACGGGTCGACCAGACGGTCGCTGGAGATCATTCGCGCGGATGTCCAGGCAATGGCCGCGGCGCCGATGTAGACGATGATCGGAAACCGTTCGATCAACTTCAGAATCAGGGTGGATCCCCAGACCACCAGCGGCACCGTGATCAGCAAGCCGGTGATCACCAGGCCCAGGTGGCCTTTCGAGGCGCCGGCAATGGCCAGTACATTGTCCAGCCCCATCAGGGCATCGGCCAGGATGATCGTGCGCAAGGCCTGCCAGAAGGTATGGGCGGCGTGGATCTTCGGATCGTCATTGGCTCGATGGCGCAGCAGATTCCAGGCGATCGGCAGCAACAGCAGGCCGCCCGCCAGCAGCAATCCGGGCAGTTTGAACAGATACACCACGATGGCGGTAAGCAGGAAACGCACCGCAATGGCGCCGAAGGTGCCCCAGAACACGGCTCTGGTCTGCAACTCCCTGGGCAGGCGGCTCGCCGCCAGCGCAATGACAATGGCGTTGTCGCCGGCCAGCACCAGGTCAAGCAGGATGATGGCCAGCAGGCCGGAAAGAACGTCGGAGTTGAGGAAATCCATGCGGGCCACCTTGCGCGTCAGACAATGCAGTGATCACGGACGCGCGCGGCCCGTGGCCACCGCAAAAGTCTCGCTCGCAGCAAGGCTGCCGTCGTGACCGGGGCGAGGCGTCGCCCGTGCTGACGATCACGGCACCGGGGCAGACTCGGGCCTGCCGCGGGAACTACTCCCTTTTGGGGTATGCGGCGATTGTTGCGGGGCATCTGCCCTGGGGTCAAGACACTTGACGCGCGCCAGTCAGCTAAAATGACGGTTTCCCCTGCCGCGAGATCCCTCATGAGTGCGCATGACATCCGTTCCGCCGTCCGCCCCGATCCCGACCAGCCGCTGGTAGACATCGCCAACTACGTGGCCGACTACAAGATCGATTCGAAGGAGGCGTACGACACCGCGCGCTACATGCTGCTCGATTCGCTGGGTACGGCGATGCTGGCGATGAAGTTTCCAGAGTGCGTGAAGCACCTCGGTCCGCTGGTGCCTGGCGCCACGTTGCCGGGCGGCGCGCGCGTACCGGGTACCAGCCATGAGCTGGACCCGGCGCAGGCGGCGTTCGCGATCGGTACGCAGATCCGCTGGCTGGATTTCAACGACACCTGGCTGGCCGCCGAGTGGGGGCATCCGTCGGATAACCTCGGCAGCATTTTGGCGGTCGGCGATTACCTCAGCCGCAAGGCCGAACGCGAAGGTGGCCAGCCACTGACCGTGCGCGACGTGCTGGGCTATGCGATCAAGGCGCACGAGATCCAGGGTTGCTACGCCTTGCTGAATAGCTTCAATCGGGTCGGCCAGGATCACGTGATTCTGGTGCGCCTGGCCTCGACGGCCGTGGCGACCGCGATGCTCGGTGGCGACAAGGAGCAGATCACCACCGCCGTGTCGCACAGCTGGATCGACAACGGTGCGCTGCGTACTTACCGCCACGCGCCGAACACCGGCCCGCGCAAGAGCTGGGCAGCCGGTGATGCCTGTCGCCGAGCGGTGACTCATGCGATCAATGCGGTCTATCGGGGGGTGGTCGGCTATCCGTCCGCTCTGAGCGCGAAGACCTGGGGCTTCTACGACGTTGCCTTCGGTGGCAAGCCGTTCGAGTTCGAGCGTCCGTTCGGCAGCTACGTGATGGAGAACGTGCTGTTCAAGATCAGCTTCCCGGCCGAATTCCATGCGCAGACCGCGGTCGAGTGCGCGATGAAGTTGCATGGCGAGGTGGCAGGCAAGCTCGACCAGGTCGAGAAGATCGTGATCGAGACCCAGGAAGCAGGTTGCCGCATCATCGACAAGACCGGGCCGCTGGCGAACTATGCCGACCGCGACCATTGCATCCAGTACATGGTGGCCGTGCCGCTGATCTTCGGCCGGCTGGTGGCCAGCGACTACAACGACGAGGTCGCCGCCGACCAGCGCATCGACGCGTTGCGCGACAAGATGACGGTGGTCGAGAACCCGCAGTTCACCCGCGATTACTTCGATCCGGCCAAGCGCTACATCGGCAACTCGGTGCAGGTGTTTTTCAAGGACGGCAGCAGCACGGAAAAGGTGTCGATCGATTATCCGATCGGTCACCGCAAGCGGCGCGCCGAAGGCATACCCGTCCTGCTGCAAAAATTCGAGGCGGCCATGCGCGGGCATCTTCCGGCGCATCGGGTCAGGGCGATCATGGCGGCGACCAGCGATCCGGCCACGCTGGACGCGATGCCTTTGCAGCAGTTTCTGGGGCTCTTCACACTGTAGAGACGACGCAAGTGGAAGATCGAACCGGTCGGGCATCGGGTGGAGTCGTTGCGGGGTGGCGCTTGTGGCCCTTCGATGACTGGGTATTGGCCTCTGCCCGGCTTGATCCTTTCCTGAACGCTGTTTCACTGAACGCAGGTTGTCAAGATGTTAAATAGCCACCTGCTTAACGTTTTTGCTACACTGCCCGCCGCTGGCCGCAGGAACGCCAAGCAGGGGCTGCAGAAGCTCGAAGAGACTTGAGTAAAAGTTCTGACGCGCGACTTCCGGTTTGGGGTCGAACGGACGCGAAAACCTAATAATTGAGGAGACACCTGATGAAACGTAAGGGCTTGTACTTTCTGATTGCGCTGGCCCTGGGCGGCGTAGGTGCCGTTCATGCGCAGGACACCACTGCCGCCCCCGCCGACGCGTCCAGCAGCGCGGCAACCTCGTCCTATGACGGGCGCTGGTATATCGCCCCGACCGTGGGCGCCTACTACAACGACCACAAGCGCGATACCAACAGCCGTCAGATCTATTACGGGCTGGGTTTCGGGCGTTTCATCAATCCGAACATGTCGATTGACGCGTTCGTCGACCGCACCAAGCGTGAGATGGACAACGGCCCGGCCGCCGGTGGCGGTCACAGCGGGAATTCGTGGTCCAACACCAATATCGGTGCCACCGCGCGGTTTTACGCGGGTGACTGGAATGCCTGGCGTCCGTATGGCTTGGTCGGGTTGATGGGCAGCCATCATCAGAACATGTTCGACCACGGTTGGGCTCCTGCCGCCGAACTGGGTGGCGGTGTGTCCAAGACCGTCTCGGACAGCGCGGACATCCGTCTGGAAGCCGGCTATCGCTACGACTGGGACAACAAGACCTACCCGAACAAGAGCGGTTACGGTGACTGGTTCCTCGGTTTCAGCGTGATTTCGCGCTTCGGCGCTCCGGCTGCTGCCCCGGCCCCGGCCGTGGCTCCGGCTCCGGCCCCGGCCGATTGCTCGACCATGGACAGTGACCATGACGGCGTGAATGACTGCGACGACAAGTGCCCGAATACGGCTCCTGGCACGATCGTCGGTCCCGACGGTTGCCCGCAGAAGGTCGTGATCGATCTGCGCGGCGTGAACTTCAAGTTCGACCGTCCGAAGGCTGGCGAGACGGACATCTCCAAGTCGCTGGCCGTGCCGACTGCCGACTCGATCTCGGTGCTGAACCAGGCCGTCGACACCTTGCAGCGTTACCCGCAGGTACACGTGACGGTTGCCGGTTACACCGACTCGAAGGGCACCGATGCCTACAACCAGAAGCTGTCCGAGCGTCGCGCACAGATCGTGTACAACTACCTGACCTCGCACGGCATCGATGCAAGCCGTCTGGAAGGGCCGATCGGTCATGGCTCCAGCAATCCGATCGGCGACAACGCGACCGATGCAGGCCGCGCACAGAACCGTCGCACGGAGCTGCAGGTTCAGCAGTAATCGAACCTGAGTCACGCAGTATGAAAAAACCCGGCTTCGGCCGGGTTTTTTTTGGTCGCTACATGGGTTACGGCCACCGGCTCATTCCATGTCGGCTATCGGCGGCAATCACGAGATCCTTTCGCCCCGTGTCACCGACCTATACGCTAGCTGGATGTCTCGCCAATCTTTCCGTTCCACTGGTACCGCGGCATCAGCGACCCATGCACCACGACATGGCTTGGCGAGAGTGCTGTCCAAGCTGGGCGCATGTTCGCGCAGTCAGGCCGAACAATGGATACGTGACGGTCGGGTAAGCCTGGACGGTCGCGTTGTGCGCGATCCGTATCATCCGACGCAGCTGGATCGACAGCAGGTGGCCGTGGATGGCAATCCGCTGAAATCCGCCGAACTCGTGCATGTGATGTTCAACAAGCCACGTGGCCTGATTGTCAGTGCCGCCGATGAGCAGGGGCGCGCTACCGTCTACACCGCGCTGGCCGCCGCCGGATTGCCGTGGCTGGGGCCGGTCGGTCGGCTGGACAAGGCCAGCGAAGGCTTGCTGCTGCTCAGCAACGATACGACATGGGCAGCCGGCATCACCGATCCGGTCACGCACCTGGACAAGACCTATCACGTGCAGGTGGCTGGTCAGCCGGATGCGTCGGTGCTGGAAGCGATGCAGGCTGGTGTCGATGAGAGTGGCGATCTGCTGAAGGCCCGCCGGGCCAGCCTGCTGCGCGTCGGCGAGAAAAATGCCTGGCTGGAAGTGGTGCTGGATGAAGGCCGCAACCGGCATATCCGCCGTTTGCTGGCGGCACTGGGCTTTGACGTGCTGCGCCTGATCCGGGTGGCGATCGGCACGTTGGAACTGGGCGATCTGGCGAAAGGGCAGTGGCGGCGATTGAGTGCCGACGAGGTCAGGGCGCTTGATGCACGCAAGAGCAAACGCTGATTGCCCGGATTGGTGCGGATTCTGCAGGACGGCGATCGCACGCCCTGCGGAAGCGCAGCCGTGATCAGGCGCTGATTACGCCAAGTTGCCGGCCCACCTTGGTGAATGCGGCAATCGCGTGATCCAGATGCGCGCGGGTATGCGCCGCGCTCATCTGCGTACGGATGCGTGCCTGACCCTGCGGCACCACCGGGTAGAAGAAGCCGGTGACGTAGATGCCCTCGTCGAGCAGGGCGGTGGCCATCGCCTGCGCCTTCTTCGCGTCATAGATCATCACCGGCACGATCGGATGCACGCCTGGCTTGATGTCGAAGCCGGCTGCAGTCATCTGCTCACGGAAATAGCGGGTGTTCTCCTTGACCTGGTCGCGCAGGTCACCAGCGGAGGCGAGCATGTTGAACACCTTGATCGCGGCGGCGACCACGTGCGGCGGCAGCGAGTTGGAGAACAGGTAGGGACGTGAGCGCTGGCGCAGCATCTCGACCACTTCCTTGCGGCCGGTGGTGAAGCCGCCCAGTGCGCCGCCGAGTGCCTTGCCCAGCGTGCCGGTGAAGATGTCGATCTTGTCCATCACGCCGTTGACCTCGGCCGAGCCGCGGCCGGTGTCGCCGAGGAAGCCGGTGCAGTGGCATTCGTCGATATGTACCAGCGCGTTGTACTTCGCCGCCAGCGTGGTGATCTGATCGAGTTTCGCGATGAAGCCATCCATCGAGAACGCGCCATCGGTGCTGATCAGCTTGGTCCGTGCACCGGCCGCATCAGCCGCCTGCAGCTGCTTCTCGAGGTCGGCCATGTCGCTGTTGGCATAGCGGAAGCGCTTGGCCTTGCACAGGCGGATGCCGTCGATGATCGAGGCGTGATTCAGCGCGTCGGAAATCACCGCGTCCTCTTCGCCCAGCAACGGCTCGAACAGGCCGCCGTTGGCATCGAAGCAGGCGGCGTAGAGGATGGTGTCCTCGGTGCCGAAGAAGTCGGCGATCTTTGCTTCAAGCTGCTTGTGCAAATCCTGCGTGCCGCAGATGAAGCGCACGCTGGCCATGCCGAAGCCGTGCGTGTCCAACGCGTCCTTCGCTGCCTGGATCACCTCGGGATGATCGGCCAGGCCGAGGTAATTGTTGGCGCAGAAGTTCAGCACCTTGCGACCACCTTCCAACTCGATCTCGGCGGACTGCGGCGAGGTGATGATGCGCTCGGCCTTGAACAGGCCCTGCTCGCGGATGGACTCGAGTTCGCTGGCGTAGCGTGACTGACCGGGGTAGCTCATGGCGGATTCCGCAGGCGGGGAAAGTGCCTATTGTGAGCCTTTCGCCCGCGGTGGAAAACCATTGACAGTCACCGCATCACGACTGCTGCCGATGCGGCGATCAATGCAAGCCGAAATCGGCGCGCGTGGTCTTGCCCTTGTCGTCGATGCCCTTGGCATCCAGCTTGGGCGCCGACACGAAGACGCGCTTGTCGTCGACCTTGCCGTGCAGCCATTGACGAACCGTGTCGGCGCGGCGTTCAGCCAAATGGCGCAAGGCATCCTGGTCGACCGGCATATTGGTCTGCAGCAGTTTTTCCATCACGTCTGGCGGCTGTGACTTGGTCAGGCCGATCAGGTCGCGTGGCTTGGAAAACTTGGCATGCTTGTAGGCCTTTTTGAGGTATTTGTTGTAATCGTCCGGGCTCAGTTTGGACAGGGCCGAGACATCGTTCTCGTCACCGCCTTGAGCCTTGGCCACCTCGTGCATGATCGACTCCTGCATCATGACCTTGCGCAAGCCGTTCTCGTCGAACTTGGGATCGACCCGACCGATGATGTCCAGCTTGAGCGACGTCTTCTCGGTGAGGATCTTGGCGATCTCGGTGAGTCGCTCCTGCGCTTTGGCATCGAGTACGTTCGATCCCGGCGCGAATTCCACATAGCCGAGATCCTGATGGTTGCCGCCCATGGCCGAGGCAATCAGGCGGAAGGGTGAGGTGATCGCCTTTCCGATCAGATTGACGAAGGCATGCCAGATCAGCTTGCCGAAGCTGAATTGCGGATCGCTCAGCGAGCCGGTCACCGGGACATCGACATCGATATTGCCTTGCGAATCCTTGAGCAGGGCCACCGCCAGCTTCACCGGCAGGTGGCTGATGCCCTTGCCCTCGACACGATCGCCGAAGGTCAGCTGGCTCAGGAAAATGTGGTTGTCCGCATTCAACTTGCCCTGGTCGAGTGCGTAATGCACGTCCATGGTGAGCCGGCCCTTGATGATCGGATAACCGGTGTATTTGCTCGAATAAGGCGTCAGATGCGTCAGCTCGACCCCGTCGGCTTTTCCTTTCACATCCAGGAACGCGACTGGCGTCAGCGGATTGATGGTGCCGTCGATATTGATCGGCGCGCTGTCATCAAGCTGGCCCTGTAATGCAAGATCCGCGGGGGGTCCGCCGCTGGCCGTGCCGAAGGCGCCGATCTTGCCCGCGAGCTGGGTGATGTTGGCGGTGTAGTTGGGCTTGATGAAGTTGTCGGTGTAGTTGAGGTTGCCGCGCGCCAGAATGATCTGGCCGATGTGGATGACCGCCGGCGGTGCCGCGCTGCTGGCGGCAGGCGGGCCGGGCTCGGCCGCGCCGACGGTGGCCGGGTTGGCGGCGGCAGATTCCGCTGCCTTGGGCACGGCCGGCGCGTTGTTGGCCTGGGTCACCGAGACCGGCGCGGTCTGCGGACTGGCCACCACATCCTGCAGGTTCAGGCGGCCATTGCTGTTGACGATCACGCGCGCATAGAAATTGTCCAGCGCCAGTCCACCTACCGATACCTGCGGAGCGCCTTCGCCGGTGCGCACATCGAGGCCGGTGGCAGCCAGCGAATTCCAGCGCAGGAAATCGTCGTTGGTGACGTTGTCCAGCACATTCACGTGGCCGAGCGTGACCTGACCCCGGTAGCTCATCAGGGGTTCCGGCTTGCGATCGCGGTACCGCAAACGACCGTTGAGACTCAACAGCGCGCTGTCGACGTGTACGTTGAGCGGCACCTTGACCATGGATTGCAACGGCATCACGTTCAGGCGGGTCGCGGTGACATGCACATCGGCATTCAGCGGTTCCGGTCGCACGGAACCGGTGACGTGGTACTTGCCCTTGTCGATGCCGCCGGCCAGGTCCAGCTTCAGTGGCTGATGCATGTTGTCGGACAGGCCGACGATGCTGAACTTGTCGGCATTGACCGTGATATGCCCGGCCTTGCCTGCAACCGCCGCGTCCCGATAGGCAAAGCTGCTGCCGTCGATGCCGAGGTGCGCGATGCTCCAGTGCCATGCTGGCGCCGGCGCCTTTTTACCCGCCGCATGAGGCGGCGATGACTTCATCAGGTCGGTGAGATCGATGCGCCCGTTGCGATAACGCTGGGCGTCGATCTTCAACCCTTGCAGGTTGACGTTGCCGAGGCTGGCCTGGCTGCTGGCCAGGTCCAGATGCGTGATATCGGCATTCAAGGCCTTCCAGGCCACCGGCGTGCGGCTGTGCTGCTGCAACACAAAGTCATTCACCGCGAGCTTGCTTGCATCGAGCTGCAGATTGAAAGCCTTGCTCCAGTCGGCCACGAGCTGGCCGCTCGCATCCAGACTGCCGTGGCTCACCTGCGCATTCAGCATCGGTGGCGCCATCGCGACGAGCGGCTGCAGCCCGACGCCGTTCAATGCCGCCTGGCCGGTGAAACGGCTGGCGCTCATGGCCAGGGCGCCATCGATATGCAGGGTGCCGCCGGCCAGCCCTGCATCCAGGTCGATTTTCGCCGGCGCTGTGCCGAGGGTCGCGAAGCCGCGGATCGTGCCGTGCAGATTGTCCAGCGACAGACGCGCCGGAGCGGGGCCGCTCAGGTCGGCGTAGTCGATCTGGCTGTCCTGGATGGTCAGCGTGGCGATACGCGCATCGGTGGCGGGTGAGGCCGGCTTGGCCGGCGCCTGGCCGGCACCGGTCAACGCATCCAGGTTGCTGTGGCCGCCGGCCAGACCCGTGTAATGCAGGGTGGTCTTGTCGAGCGCGATGGCGTCGAAGTAATACCTGGACACCAGCGGTTCGACATCCGCCAGGGTGGCGCTGACGTGGCCCAGCGCGACGATCGGCGAGCCGTCGTGGTTGTTGAGCACGAAGTTGTCCAGCTGCAGGTTGCCGGTCAGCTTCATCTGCTGGGTGGCCTTCCTGTCGATGAAATCCAGCTTGAGCTGGCCGGACAGCTGGCCGCTGGGGATCACCACCGGCAAGGGCGTCGGTACATAGCTCAGGTAGCGCGGCAGGTCCAGGTGATCGATATGGAAATCGATCGCCGACTCATGGCTGTCGGCAAACGGCTTGGTTTCACCACCGATCCGCAGCGGGCTGCCATCTACCTGCATGGCCAGCAGGGGCTGCACGAACACATCGGTGTCGCGCGGCAGGTTGGCGATGAACGGGATGCCAAGTTCGAGCTGGTCGATGCGATGACTGGTGTTCAGCACCTTGTCGTCGAACGCGATATCACCGTTGTGCACGCTGATGTTGGATAGTGCGAAGCGTGCCGGCGGCGCATTCGGTTGTGCCGGTTTGCCGGCGAAGCGCTCGATCAGGTCGGAGAAGTTGAACTGCTGCGGTGCCGTGCGTGTGATGTGAATCTGCGGGTGCTGCAGACGCAACTCATCCAGCACCGGTGCCATCCGGAACAGCGACGTCCACGAGGCATTGACGACGACCTGGTCGACATCGACGAACGGCGACTTGCCATCGCGCTCGCCGATGTGCAGCCGGTCTAGTGTCAGCTTCAGCGTGAACGGGTTGAGGTGCACCTCGCCCACGCCGACCGGGCGATCGAGCATGGCAGCGAGGCGACTTTGCAGCTGGCTCCTGATCAACGGCGGTGCGGCAAGGAAGCCGAGCAGGCCGAAGATCAGCAGCAGCACGCCGAAGATCAGCACGCCTTTGCGTACCCGGCGAGAGTGGTACACGGCACGGGCGCGTTCACGCCCCGCGGCGATCAGTTCACTGTGCGAAGGACTGCGGTCTGCCATGCCGTCGTTGCTCCCTTGACATCACGCACCACCGGTACCCGGTCGGCTCGACCGGGCAATCCACACACGGCAGGCCATGCCGGCCTGCCGGTACGTCAGTGTAGCGCGGCGGCGGTCGGCGCTACCTGACTCAGTTCCAGGAACAGACGACCTTGCCGCAGGTACCTGCGTCCATCAGGTCGAAACCCTTCTGGAAATCGTCGATATGGATCTGGTGGGTGAGCACCTTCTGCAGCGGGAAACCGGTCAGCACCATCTGGGTCATCTTGTACCAGGTCTCGTACATGCGACGGCCGTAGATGCCCTGCAGGGTGAGGCCCTTGAAGATCACCTTGTCCCAGTCGATGCCGGCACCGCGCGGCATGATGCCGAGCATCGCCACCTTGCCGCCGTGATACATGCACTCGAGCATGTCGCCGAACGCGCGTGGGTTGCCGCTCATCTCCAGGCCCACGTCGAAGCCCTCCATGTGCAGGTCCTTCATCACGTCCTTCAGCGACTGGTTGGTGACATTGACCACACGCGTTGCGCCCATGTCGGCGGCAAGCTTGAGACGGTAGTCGTTGATGTCGGTGACCACCACGTTGCGTGCGCCCACATGCTTGGCGATGCCGGCGGCGATGATGCCTATCGGACCGGCGCCGGTGATCAGCACGTCCTCGCCGATCATGTCGAATTCCAGTGCGCAATGCGCGGCATTGCCATACGGATCGAAGAACGCCGCCAGCTCGGACGGGATCTGGTCCGGGATCGGCCACAGGTTCGAGGCGGGCATGCTCATGTACTCGGCGAACGCACCGTTGCGGTTCACGCCGATGCCGATCGTGTTCGGGCACAGGTGCTGGCGCCCGGCGCGGCAGTTGCGGCAATGGCCGCAGACGATATGGCCCTCGGCGGACACGCGGTCACCGATCTTGTAGCCGGTCACGCCCGGGCCGATCTCGACGATGCGGCCGACGAACTCGTGGCCGATGGTGAGGCCCGGCTTGATCGTGCGCTGGCTCCACTCGTCCCATTTGTAGATGTGCAGGTCAGTGCCGCAGATCGCGGTCTTCTCCAGCTTGATCAGCACTTCGTTCGGGCCCACCACCGGCAGCGGCACCTCTTCCATCCAGATGCCCTGTTCGGGCTTGCGCTTGACCAGGGCTTTCATCGTCTGCGACATGGGACATCCATCGGTTGGCCCGCACAGCGGGCAGGGTAGCCACAATTATAGAGGGATCGCAGCAGGCACCGAAGAGCTGCTGCCGGCACCACAGCGGAGCAGGACAAAGGCTGGACCCTGCCGAAAGTCACTATCGCCGTGACGTGGGTTTGCGGCATAAAGGCGGATTCACATCGCAAGAAAATGCGATACGACTTGCTGCCCGCCTCACGTTGAAGGAGTTGTCCATGCGTCGTGTTTTGCTCGCTGCCGCGCTGACTGCCGGCCTCGCCGGTACCGCCCATGCCGTCGAAGGCATGTGGCAGCCCGCCCAATTGCCGAAGATTGCCGATACGCTGAAACAGCATGGTCTGAGGCTCGATCCGGCCAAGCTGACCGATCTCACCGCCTACCCGATGGGCGCGATCGTCAGCCTCGGCGGCTGCACCGCCTCGTTCGTCTCGCCCGAAGGCCTGGTGGTGAGCAATCACCACTGCGTCTATGGCGCGTTGCAGTTGAACTCCACGCCGGAAAACAACCTGATCGAGAAGGGCTTTCTGGCGAAGACCATGGCTGACGAGTTGTCGGCCGGCCCGTCCCAGCGGGTCTACGTCACCGAGGAAATCCGCGACGTCACCAAGGCGATCACCGCCAAGCTCAATGACTCGATGAGCGGCGCCGAGCGCTACAAGGCGATCGAGCTGGCGATCAAGGAACAGGTCAAGGCCTGCGAGAGCGAAGGCTACCGCTGCGACGTCTACTCCTTCCACGGCGGTTACAGCTACCAGCTGATCAAGCAGCTGGAGATCAAGGACGTGCGCCTGGTCTATGCGCCGGCGGGTTCGATCGGCAAGTTCGGTGGCGACATCGACAACTGGATGTGGCCGCGCCACACCGGCGACTTCGGCTACCTGCGCGCCTACGTCTCCAAGGACGGCAAGTCGGCCGAGTTCTCCAAGGACAACGTGCCGTACCAGCCCAAGCACGTGCTCAAGGTGAATCCGCTGGGCGTCGAGGCGGGCGACTATGTGATGGTCGTCGGCTACCCGGGCCGCACCAACCGCTACCGTCTCGCCGACGAAGTGCAGAGCTCGATCGACTGGGTCTACCCGACCCAGATCAAGGTGTACGAGGACACGCTCAACATCATCAACACCGCCGGCAAGGCCGACCCCAAGGTGGCAGTGAAGTACGCCAGCATGGTCGCCGGCCTCAACAATTACCTGAAGAACTTCGGTGGCCAGCTCGAAGGCCTGCATCGCGCCGATGCGGTCGAGGTGAAGCGCGCGCAGGAAGCGCAACTCGAGGCCTGGCTGAAGCAGCAGGGCGGCGCCGAAAATGCCGCGCTGGCGGCCGACGTCGGCAAGCTGCGCCAGCAGATCGCCGCCGACCAAGCCAATCGCGAACGCGACCTGGCCATTGGCCTGGTCACCCGCGCGTCGATGTTCAGCACCGCGGTGCGCCTGACCCATCTGGCCAAGGAGCGCCCGAAGGCCGACCTCGACCGCGACGCCGGCTACCAGCAACGCGACTGGGTGCGCATCGAGGGCGGCCTGAAGCAGATGGATCGCCGCTTCGATCCGAAGGTCGACCAGCAACTCATGGTCTACGGCCTGCAGCGCTATGTGGCCTTGCCGCAAACGCAGCGTCTGCCAGCGCTGGATGCGTGGCTCGGTGGTGCCAGGACGCAGGCGCAATTGACGGCCAGGGTTGCCGAACTGTACGCCGGCACCAGACTGGACAACGTCGATCAGCGGCTGAAGTGGTTCGACGCCGACAGCAAGGCGATCGACGCCAGCAGCGACAGCATGCTCAAGCTCGCCCGCGCGGTGCAGCCGCAGCTGAAGACGCTGGAAGACGCATCCGATGCCCGCGACGGTGATATGAGCAAGCTGCGCCCGCGTTACATGCAGGCGATGATCGCCTGGAAGGATTCGCAGAAGCTGCCGGTTTACCCGGATGCGAACAGTTCGCTGCGCGTCACCTTCGGCAACGTGCAGGGCGTGGCGCCGCGCGATGGCGTGAGCTACGCACCGTTCACCACCGAGCAGGGCATCGTCGAGAAGGACACCGGCGTGGAGCCGTTCAACGCGCCGAAGGCCGAGATCGCCGCGATCAAGGCCAAGGCGTTCGATGGCTATGCCTCGCCGAAGCTGGGCACGCTGCCGGTCAACTTCCTGGCCGACCTGGACATCACGGGCGGCAACTCCGGTTCACCGGCGATGGATGCCAACGGCCAACTGGTCGGCCTCGCGTTCGATGGCAATTGGGAATCGGTGAGCGGCGACTGGTTGTTCAACCCGGAGCTCAACCGCTCGATCCAGGTCGACGTGCGCTACATGTTGTGGGTCATGCACCACCTCGACCACGCCGACAACCTGCTCAGGGAAATGGGCGTGCCGGCGGCATAAGGCACCACCCACCGAGGGGAAACAAGGCCCGTGTCCTCACGCGGGCCTTGTTCATTCCCCCGTCTTGCGGCATTGCCGTACTCCCATCATCTGCGCGTAGAACCTGCGGTGACCCGCTTACAATCGAGGCATGCCCATCGACCAACGTCCGCTCGCCATCTTCCTGATGGGCCCCACCGCTTCCGGAAAGACCGCGCTGGCGTGCGAGTTGAGTGATCGTTTTGCGCTGGACCTGGTCAGTGTCGATTCGGCGCTGGTGTATCGCGGCATGGACATCGGCACGGCAAAGCCCGACCGGACGACATTGGCGCGCCATCCGCACGCCCTGATCGATATTCGCGATCCTGCACAACCGTACTCGGCGGCGGATTTTTGCACCGACGCGCGGTCGGTGATGCGACAGATCAGCGAACGGGGCAGGGTGCCGCTGCTGGTCGGCGGCACCGGGCTGTACTTCCGCGCGCTGCAGGAGGGGCTGTCCGATCTGCCCGAAGCCGACCCGACGATCCGTGCGCGGCTGGCTTCCGAAGCGCAAGAGACGGGTTGGCCGGCCTTGCACGCCCGTTTGGCGCGGCTCGACCCGGCGGCAGCCGCCCGCATCGCCGCCAACGACACACAGCGACTGCAGCGAGCCCTCGAAGTATTCGAACTGACCGGCCGCCCGCTTTCGGAGCTGCAGGGCATGGCCAAGCCGGCGTGCTTCCCGTGGCGGGTGCTCAAGCTGGCACTGCTTCCGGCGGATCGGGCAAGGCTGCACGAACGCATTGCGCAGCGTTTTGATGCCATGCTGGATGAGGGCTTTCTCGACGAAGTGCGAACGCTGCGCGCGCGCGGAGACCTGCACGCGAATCTTCCGGCCATTCGGGCCGTGGGCTACCGGCAGGCCTGGCAGCACCTGGACGGGCTGACCGATGCGACCCGGTTCCGCGACCGCGCCATCTTCGCCACCCGCCAGTTGGCGAAACGCCAGATCACCTGGCTGCGCAGCGAACACGACGCCCGGATTGTCGAGCCTGATCGGTCCGCATTATTCGACCGTGCCCATGCTGCCGTGCGGCTGTTTCTGGGTCCTTCGGCCGGCGCAATGTCGCTGGCGTGATCGAACGCACTTGCGCGGGGCAAAAATCTTCTTTCATCAAGCATTTGAAAGCGGTTAACATCCAGTCATGTTGGGCCGGGGCGCCACAGGCGTTTTTTCTCCGGTCTGTTCGTGGCGAGGGGAGAACAAGAAATGTCCAAGGGGCAATCGTTGCAGGATCCGTTTTTGAATGCGTTGCGGCGCGAACGCGTGCCAGTTGCCATCTACCTGGTCAATGGCATCAAGCTGCAGGGAACGGTCGAGTCGTTCGACCAGTTCGTGGTGCTGCTGCGCAACCAGGTCAGTCAGATGGTCTACAAGCACGCCATTTCCACCGTGGTGCCGAGTCGCAATGTCAGGATCGGCAATGGCCACGACGGCCATGACGGCCATGACGAGCAGTCGGATACCGCGGCTACGGCTGACGCAAGCGCTTGATACGGCGCCAGTCAGCCCGCATGACGTCGGTCTGTTCCCGAAGGATCACGTCCACTCGTGTTTGACCGACAAAAGAAAGGCGATCGCGCCGTCCTCGTCCTGCCGCATTCGCGTGGCGAGGGCGATACGGCGCGGCGGGCGGAGGAATTCGTCGAACTGGTGAAATCCGCCGGAGCCGAGGTGCTGGGCGTGATCACTGCGCGCGTCGAGGATCCCAATCCGCGCTACTACATCGGCACCGGCAAGGCCAACGAGGTTGCCGAGGCGGCCCGCGCGCTGGAGGCGGACCTGGTCCTGGTCGACCACCTGCTGACCCCGGTGCAGGAGCGCAACCTCGAGAAGCATCTGGGTGTCCGCGTGGTCGACCGCGCCGGCCTGATCCTGGACATCTTCGCCCAACGTGCCCGTTCGCATGAAGGCAAGCTGGAAGTGGAGCTGGCTCAGCTGAAGCATCTGGCCACCCGGCTGGTGCGCGGGTGGACCCACCTGGACGCCCAGCGCGGCGGTGCCATTGGCAACCGCGGCCCGGGCGAAACCCAGCTGGAGACCGACCGCCGCCTGCTCGGCGAACGCGTCAAGCAACTGACCAAACGCCTGGAAAAGGTGCAGGTCCAGCGTGGCCAGCAACGTCGCGCGCGGTTGCGCAACACGGTGCCGCGGGTGGCCCTGGTCGGTTATACCAACGCTGGCAAGTCGACCCTGTTCAATGCGCTGACCACCGGCGACGTCTACGCCGCCGACCAGCTCTTCGCCACGCTCGATCCCACCGTGCGCAAGCTGGAGGATCTCGGCTGCGGTCCGGCGGTGATCGCCGACACGGTCGGCTTCATCCGCGAACTGCCGCACGACCTGGTGGCGGCCTTCCGCGCCACCCTGGCCGAAGCGCGTGACGCTGATCTGCTGCTGCACGTCAGCGATGCGGCCGACGAGGAACGCGATCGCCTGCACCGGGTGGTCGACAAGGTGCTGGAGGAGATCGATGCCGGCGATGTGCCGCAATTGCACGTGATGAACAAGATCGACCTGGCCGGAGCCGAGCCGCGGATCGAACGCGACGGCTCCGGCAAGCCGGTACGGGTCTGGCTGTCGGCTGCCACCGGGGTTGGCCTCGACCTGCTGCGCCAGGCACTGGGTGAACTGCTGGGTGGTGAGCGGGTGCAGTCGCCATTGCATCTGCCATTGTCGGCGGGGCGCCTGCATGCCCGCCTGAAGGCGGCCGGTGCGATCAGCGGCGAGACGATCGACGAGCACGGCTGGCAGTTGCGCATCGATGCGCCACGCAGTGTGATCGCCCCGCTCAGCGGTGGCGACGCGGCCGAAGCGCAGTTACTGCGCGGGCTGCTGAGCGAGGCTGGCTAGGGCGGCTTCAAGCGGACGATTCGGGCCGGCTCTGCTACAATGATTGGCGTTTGTGCACCCCGCCAAGGCGTGTGGTGTATTCCGTTGCCGTCGGAGGTTTGTCCTGATGGCACAAGGCATATTCCGGCCGTCGTTGCCGGCCTCCCGACGGCTCCAAGGAGACTGACTCGTGGCATGGAATGAACCCGGAAAGAACGGGCAAAACGATCCGTGGAACCGCAAGCGTCCTTCCGGCAAATCGCCGCTGGACGACTTGCTGGACAGACTCAGGAAAGGTGGCGGAAGGCTCGGCCAGGGTCCTGGCAGCCTCCTCACCGGCATCCTGGTGCTGGTCGTGGTCGGCCTGCTGTTCAGCAGCTACACCATCGTGGGCGCGCGCCAGCAGGGCGTGGTGCTGCGTTTCGGGCAGTACGCGCGCACCCTGGCACCGGGCTTCCACCTGAAGCTGCCGCAGCCGATCGAATCAGTCACCAAGGTCGAGGCCACGCGGATTCGCTCGGTCAACGACAAGGTGGCCATGCTGACTCGCGACGAGAACATCATCACGATCGACTTCACCGTGCAGTACCAGGTGGACGATTCGCGCAAATACCTGTTTTCCCTGAATGACCCGGATGGCACCATCAGTGCGGCCGCCGAAGCGGCCGTGCGCGGCGTGATCGGCGGCAGCGACATGGATCAGGTGCTGTCGGCAGCCGGCGCCAACCTGGTCGCCGAGGCGCAGCAGGCATTGCAGAAAACGCTGGACAACTACGACTCGGGACTGCGTGTCACCGAGGTCAGCTTCCAGAACGTGGCGCCGCCGGATGAGGTGAAGGACGCCTTCGACGACGTCAACAACGCCCGCGAAGACAAGCAGAGCATCGAGAATGCCGCGCTGGCCTATGCCAGCAAGGTCGTTCCGGTGGCTCGCGGCGAAGCGGCCCGAATCGCCGCCGAAGCCGCCGGTGACAAGGCGGAGCGGATCGCCCGCGCGCAGGGCGACACGGCGCGCTTCGACCTGTTGCTGGCCCAGTACAAGGCGGCGCCGGAAGTGACCCGCAAGCGCTTGTGGCTGGAGACCATGGAGCAGGTGATGGAGCACAACACCAAGGTAATCGACGGTTCGGACGGTCGCAACATCATCAACCTGCCTTCGGTGCAGGGTTCTGCCGGCGACGTGGGGGCTGCCCAGGCTGGCGCGATCGTTCCGGTCCCGGCATCGGCCAGCAGCACGACCGACAAGGGGGCACAGTGATGAACAGGATATTCGCCGCCGTCATCGCCATCGTGCTGATCCTGCTTGGCCTGAGCAGCATGTTCGTGGTCAGCGAAGGGCACAGCGCGCTGTTGCTGCAGTTCGGCCGCATCGTGCAGACCGATTACCAGCCGGGGCTGCATTTCAAGCTGCCGGTGATCCAGCAGGTGATCCATTTCGACAAGCGCATCCTGTCGCTGGATGCGCCGCCGGAGCGCTATTTCACCTCCGAGAAGAAGAGCGTCAACGTCGATTTCTATGTCAAGTGGCGCATCGTCGACAACGCCATGTATTACCGCGCCACCGGCGGCGACCAGTTGCAGGCGGCACAGCGCCTGACCCCGATCGTGAAGGACGCGCTGCGCTTCGAGTTCAATGCGCGCACCTTGCCTGACCTGATCTCGGGCGGGCGCAAGGACATCACCGAGCGGGTACGCGCCCAGACCGACGCGTCGACGCGAAAGAACCTTGGCATCGCCGTGGTCGACGTGCGGATCAAGCGGATCGACCTGCCCAACGAGGTCAGCGAGTCGGTGTACAAGCGGATGCGCGCCGAGCGGCTGCAGCTGGCCAACGAATTGCGCTACACCGGCCAGGAATCGGCCGCCAAGATCAAGGCCGACGCCGATCGCCAGGCGCAGGTGCTGAAGGCCGATGCCAATCGGGATGCCGCCAAGGTGAAGGGCGAGGGCGACGCACAGGCGGCGGCCATCTATGCGCGTTCGTACAGCCAGGATCCGGAGTTTTTCGCGTTCTACCGCAGCCTCGCGGCCTACCGGACGTCGCTGGAGGATGGTCGGGGCGTGCTCGTGCTCAAGCCGGACTCACCCTTCCTGCGTTACTTCAGCGATCCCTCGCCGAAAAAATAGACAGGACCACCACAGCGGCCAGCATCCACGGCCGTGCTCCCGGGTATCAGGGGAGCGCCTCTCTTCCAGCTCTCTTGGAGGGAGCCTCCAACAACGCATAACAACGCACACGTCGAGCGAGAAGATCATGGGCAAGTCAGTAGTCATTCTGGGCGCGCAGTGGGGCGACGAAGGCAAGGGCAAGATCGTTGACCTGCTGACCGAGCGGGTCAGTGCGGTGGCGCGTTTCCAGGGTGGCCACAACGCCGGCCACACGCTGGTGATCAAGGGCAAGAAGACCGTGCTGCACCTGATCCCCTCCGGCATCCTGCGCGACGACGCGCTGTGCCTGATCGGCAACGGCGTGGTGCTGTCGCCCGAGGCACTGATCCAGGAAATCGCCGAGCTCGAGGCCAACGGCGTCGAAGTGCGCTCGCGCCTCAAGATCAGCCCGGCCACACCGCTGATCATGCCGTACCACATCGCCGTCGATAAGGCGCGCGAGATCGCCGCCGGCGGCAAGGCCATCGGCACCACCGGCCGCGGCATCGGCCCGGCGTACGAGGACAAGGTCGCCCGCCGCAGCGTGCGCGTGGCCGACCTGATGTACCCGCACGAGTTGCCGGCGCTGATCAAGACCGCCGTCGACTACCACAACTTCATCCTCACTCAGTGGCTGAAGGTCGAGCCGGTCGATTACCAGAAGGTACTCGACGATGCGATGGCTTGGGGCGAGTACATCCGCCCGATGGTCGACGACGTCGCCACCATCCTGCACGACGTGCGCAAGGACGGCGGCAACATCCTGTTCGAGGGCGCGCAGGGCGCGCTGCTCGATATCGACCACGGCACCTATCCGTACGTCACCTCCAGCAACACCACCATCGGCGGCGCACTCGCCGGTACCGGCGTGGGCGCACGTGACATCGACTACGTACTGGGCATCTGCAAGGCCTATGCGACGCGCGTCGGCAGCGGCCCGTTCCCGACCGAGCTCAAGGACGAAATGGGCGAACGCCTGCGCAAGGTCGGCAACGAGTTCGGCGCCAGCACCGGCCGACCGCGCCGCTGCGGCTGGATCGACCTGGTCGCGCTGAAGCGCGCCACCCAGATCAACGGCATCAACGGCCTGGCGATCACCAAGCTCGACGTGCTCGACGGCCTGGATACCATCAAGGTCTGCATCGCCTACGAATATCGCGGCAAGCGCCGCGAGCTGGCGCCGCTCGATGCCGACGGCTGGGACGAGTGCAAGCCGGTCTACCTCGAGTTCCCGGGTTGGCAGGAATCGACGGCCGGCATCCGCGAGTGGAACAGGCTGCCACCCGCGGCGCGTGCCTATCTGCGCGCGGTGGAGGAGCTTTCCGGCTGCCGTCTCGCGCTGGTGGCCACCGGTGCGGATCGCGAGGACACCATCGTGCTGGACGATCCGTTCGCCTGAGCGTGGTTCGGTTCGGCCGAGATGCTGAAAGCGCCCGTCAACGAGCAGTTCTTTCAGCATCGTGCGGCAGTCAGGACGTCCGGTTGTGCGAACGCATGGTGCGCTGTTTCTCGATCTGCCAGTCGCGCTGCTTCTCGGTGTCGCGCTTGTCGTGTTCCTGCTTGCCGCGAGCCAGGCCGATCTCGACCTTGACCTTGTTGCCCTTCCAGTACATGGCGGTGGGTACCAGCGTGTAACCCTTGCGCTCGACGGCACCGACCAACTGGTCGATCTCCTTGCGGTGGAGCAGCAGCTTGCGCGTGCGGCGGTCCTCGGCGATCACATGCGAGGACGCGCTGATCAGCGGCGGGATCGAACTGCCGACGAGGAAGATCTCGTTCTTGAGGACGACGGCGTAACTGTCGCCGAAGTTTATCCGCCCCGCACGCAGTGCCTTCAGTTCCCAGCCCTGAAGCGCCACGCCAGCCTCGAAGCGCTGGTCGATGTGGTATTCGAAGCGCGCCCGCTTGTTGAGCGCGATGGTGCCGCCGCCCTTGTTGTCCTTGTCCTTCGTCTTGGCCATGTCCGTTAAACTCGAGCGCGTCGCCCTGTGGTTCGCCCGGTCCCGGCGGGAACGGACGCATTGAAAGGTGCAGCCTGGATGGCTGCTTCCTGTTCCTCGCAGTCAGGGATGAATGCAAGAACTGAAGAGGGTTGTCGTGATCGAAATTCGTCGCAGCGCACTGGTGAAGTATTCGCCCGCGCAGATGTTCGACCTGGTGAATGAGGTTGAAGCATACCCAAAGCGCTTCGCCTGGTGTGCGGGCGCCGAGGTTCTCGAACGCCACGCCGATGCGTTGGTGGCTCGGCTCGATCTCAAGTTCGCCGGGTTCCACCAGAGTTTCACCACGCGTAACGTGGTCGACCCGCCGCGGCGCCTGCAGATGAGCCTGGTCGACGGCCCTTTTCGCAGTCTGGAAGGCGTGTGGGATTTCATCGCGCTGGGCAATGCCGGTTGCAAGATAGCCTTCCAACTTGACTTCGACTATGCGGGAAGAATCGGCGGTGGAGCATTGAAACTGGGTTTCCAGGGCCTGGCCGGACGCATGGTCGATGACTTCTGCCGTGAGGCCGAGCGGGTGTATGGCTGAACACACCTTCACTGTCGAGGTCGTTTATGCCGGGCCGAAATCATCGATTCAGCGGCGCCGGGTGGAGCTGCGCGAAGGCAGTACGGTCATGCACGCGATCGAAGCCTGCGGCATAACGCTGTCACTGCCGGTGGGAGCGATCGATCCGACCTGCCTGGGGATTTTCGGGCGAAAAGTTGCTCCGGACCAGTTGGTGCGTAGCGGGGACCGCATCGAAATCTATCGGCCGCTCGCGCTGGACCCGAAGGAGGCGCGTCGACGGCGTACCCGCTGACAGACAGCACGAACCAAGATGCCGTCCCGCACGAAGTCCCTTCCGGATTCAATGCCCGCTGTCGGTGCCCTGGCCCAGGCCGCCATTGTTCTTGTTGTCATCCGGCAGCTTGCTCTTGTCGCCTTTCGTCTCGTTCACCGGGTAGCTCGAGTTGTATTTCCGGCTTTCCTTGATCAACTGCTGATCGTCCTTGGCGAAGAAATCGCCTTGGGTGCGTACCAGCGTGTCGTTGTTGAAGGTGAGCGTGAACGCACGGACCTTGACCGGGCCGCCGCGCCTGGCCTGGGTGGAGACATAGTCCCATCGGCTATGGTCGAACGGCGTGCTGACCGATGGCGTGCCCATCAGGACCAGCACCTGATGCTTGGTCATGCCCGGCTTGAGCTGATCCACCACTTTCTTGTCGAGCAGGTTGCCCTGCTGCACGTCCGGCGTGTAGGCGATGTGGCAGCCAGCGACGGAAAGCGCCAGCATGGCGATAACCAGCAGGATAATCAGCTTGGGCATGCGTGTTGCATCCAGGGTCGTAAAAGTATCGAATGATACACTACCGGCTTGAGATCGCCGTGGGTGGAGGTGGGTTATGGAACAGGAAACCAAGGAGCTGCGCAGGGTCGGCCTCAAGGTGACCCACCCGCGCATGCGCATCCTGCAGATCTTCGACGAAGAGGGGGTACAGCACCTCACTGCCGAAGACGTTTACAAGAACCTGCTCGCCCATCAGGAGGATATCGGGCTGGCGACGGTGTACCGCGTACTCACACAATTCGAAGCGGCGGGCATCATCGTCAAGCATAATTTCGAAGGTGGCCAGGCTGTTTATGAACTCGATCGCGGCAAGCACCACGACCACATGATTGATGTGGACAGCGGAAAGGTCATCGAGTTCGTCAGCGAGGAGATCGAGCGTCTGCAGCACGAGATCGCCGCCCGGCATGGCTACGTGATCGAGGATCACAGTCTGGTGCTCTACGTGCGACCAAAGCAGCGCAGCCGAAAGGACTAAGCTGCAGGCGTCTTGGTCCAAGAGGCGGAATCAGGTGAACGGCCAAAAAAAAGCCGCGAAGCGGACTCCTGTCCACCCGCGACTGCTCCTCTACCTGTCGGACGGCGTGCTCGAAAATTCGAGCCTGCCGGAATCCGGTGCCAGGTAGCGGCGAAACGGCTTCCTGCCGTTTTTCAGGACCACCGTCCCCACGGTGACCCTGATCCGCCATCTCACGACGGCGGCTCCCCCACATCGATGACACGATCCTAACGATGTCTTCACGTTTTCGGTATCGGAAAAATTCCTAGTTTTGCTGAGGACGTCCTGCAGTTCCTCTGTTGCTTCGCAGCAAAATTCGCAGGTGGACGCCTGAATGATCAGGGCGTAGACGGAATTGCCCGCCCAGCGAGGTAACCCGGTCGCGCATGCCTTGCAGACCCCGGCCCCCGCGAGGCAGGCGGTTGGGAAGGCCGCTGCCATCGTCGCGCAGATCGAGCACGGCCAAGGCCGCGCCATTGCGTTCACCGATGCGCAGACGCAATCCGAACTCGCCGGCATGGGCGTGCTTGACCGTGTTGGTCGCGCTCTCCTGCACCAGTCGATAGATGGCAGTACGCGTGTCGTCGTCCAGCAGCCGGGGGTCACCATGCAGTGCCGTGCGGTATCGCATGCCGGCGCTGGTCAGAAGATCGCGAATCGGTCCCTCGTCGAGCGCCCGGAACAGGCCGAACTCGTCCAGCACGGCGGGACGCAGGTCGTCCAGCAGGCGATGCAGGGCCCGCCGCATGTGCCCCAGGATGTTGTTGATCGAAGTGCTGACGTCCTCCATGCCGGCCTCGCGCAGGCGCGCCTGCGCGAGCTTCACGTGCGTCTGGATGGCGGTGATGTTCTGGCCCAGCTCGTCGTGCAGTTCGGCGGCGAGGTGGCGCCGCTGGTTTTCGTCGGCCTGCAGATTGCCGCGCGCAGCGTCGCGCAGTTGGTGGGCAAGTTGATCCAGCCGGCGATTGACCGCGCCAAGATAGACGTTCTGCTCGGCCACTCGTTTGCTGCTGCGTCGCAGGGCGTCGGTGGCGGAACCGAGCATCAGCGCGCCGGTGCCGGCGACGGCCAGGAACAGGTAAGCCGCCGCGGTCGACGGGGTGTGGCCGAGATGCCAATCGACCAGGGTCATGCCCAGGCTGGTAATGAGCATGGCCAGGCTGGCACCGCGCCAGCCGTGACGGAACGCGAAGAACAGCACGGGGGCCAGCGACAGCACGCGGGCGAACTGGGGCTGCGGTGCAGCACGCACGGACAGCACCAGCAAGATCGCCATGGAAGGTACCAGCACCAGCAGTCCGTCCATGAACAAGCGTATCAGCGCCGCCTTTTCCATTCGGGTATGCAGCAACATGATCAGCACCGGCGCGACGATCAGGATCGCCAGATAGTGGCTGAGTAGTTCCTCGGCGATGGCGCGCACCATCAGTTCGGGTGAGCTTGGTGAGTGCAGCAAGGCGAGCAGTGCCGCATCCACCGCGGTCGTCGTCGTCACCACCAGCAGCACGGACAGCAGCAGCCGGGTCACTTCCTGCGGACTGCGCAGGCTGGCATGCAGGTTGAGCCTGCGCAGCAGCCACATGCAGCCCATCATCGCCACGAACCCCGGCATTTCATGGAGCGCAGGACTGCTCCACCCGGGCGGAAGTCCATGGATCAGGCCGATACCGGCTGCGGCCGCCAGTTCGGCGCCGAGGAACCACACCCAGTAGCGCATCGGCGCAAGCAGCAACGCGGCGAATCGCAGCCCGAAGGGCAGTGTCCAGTAGGGCTGGGCGGTTGTCTGCAGCAACAGCCACAGGGCCAGGTAGCCGGTGCCCAGAAGTGGCCCGGAATCGGGCAGCAGGAGAGGCTTCGATCGCATGCCGGGATGGTACATGTGCCCATCGGAAGAGTGGCATGCTGCGTCCCCCGGATGCCGCTGAGCCGGGAAAGTGCCCCGAGGCATGTTTCCTGTGTCAAAGTAGGGCGATGCACAGCATCGTTCTGGTCGACGACCATGCCATCGTTCGTGAAGGCTTCAAGCGGCTTATCGAGCTGGAGCCGGATCTGGAGGTGGTGGCCGAATGCCGCAGCGCGGACGACGCGGTGGAAGCGGTCGGACACTGGCGGCCGGATCTCGTGGCGCTGGATCTGTCGCTGCCCGACGGCAGTGGATTGCCCTTGATCGAACACCTGCTTAGCGTGCACGCATCGACTCGCGTGGTCGTTCTGAGCATGCATGATGGCGATCCCTACGTCAGCGAAGCGTTGCGCCGTGGGGCCAGCGGCTTCGTCACCAAGGGTGTGGCGCCGGAAGAGCTGGTGGCGGGCTTGCGCTCGGTGATGCAGGGCGAGTGCTTCCTCAGTTCGGATCTGCGCCAGCGTCGCGCCGACCGGCCCAACGCGGCACTCGATCCGGTCAATCGCCTGACCGCGCGCGAGCGCGAGGTGTTCCTGCTGCTTGCGGGCGGGCGTACACCCAAGCAGGTTGCCGCGGATCTGGGGATCGGCCAGAAGACCGTCTACATCCATCGCGCGAGCCTGATGGGCAAGCTGGGGGCCGGGTCGGAGCTGGATCTGTACCGGATGGCGTCCGAACGCGGGTTGCTCTCTCCATCGGCCTGACGGCGAGGCGTTCAGGCGGTCTGCGCGCGCTCCAGCATCTGCTTGGCGTGCGCCCGGGTTTCCCGGGTGATCTCCACCCCACCAAGCATGCGCGCCAGCTCGTCGCGCCGGCCGCTGGCGTCCAGCGGCTCGATCTGCGTGCGGGTAGCATCGCCATCGGTGTGCTTGCTCACCCGCAGGTGGGCATGGCCCTGCGCCGCCACCTGCGGCAGATGAGTCACGCACAACACCTGGCGCTCGGCGCCAAGTGCGCGCAACTTCTGCCCGACCACTTCGGCCACCGCACCGCCGATACCACTGTCGACCTCGTCGAAAATCATGCTGCCGACCGTGTCCTTGCCCAGGGTCGCGACTTCGATGGCTAGGCTGATGCGTGCCAGCTCGCCGCCCGAGGCGACCTTGCGCAGCGCGCGGGGCGGTTGGCCGGGATTGGCGCTGACCAGCAGTTCGCAGCGCTCTTGCCCTTGCATGTCCGGCTCATCCGTCGCCACCGCCTCCAGTTCGATCCGCAATACGCCACCCACCATGCCCAGTTCGCCCATCAAGACGGAAACCTCGTCGCCCAGTCTGACGGCGGCTGCGCCGCGTGACTGGCTCAGCCTGCTTGCCGTCCGGGCGTACTCGTCGTGCAGCAGCTGGCGCTGGACGGCCAGTTGTTCCAGCGTGTCGCCGGCACCGTCGAGTTCGGCCAACTCGGCGCGCAGCGCCACCAGCTTGTCGTGCAGGTCCGCAGCCGGTAGCCGGTACCGACGCGAGAGCGCGTGCAGGTGGCTCAGATGCAGATCGACCTCGGCGTAACGGGCGGGATCCAGATCCACATCCTGGGCATAGCGCCCCAGGCCGTCGGCTGCTTCGCCCAGCTGGATGCCGGCGTTGTCGAGCATTTCCAGCCAGGGGCCCAGTTTGTCGTCCAGGGCCGCGAGCTTGTCGAGTTCGGCATGAGCGCGACCCAGCGCGCGGCGCAGCGCGAACTCGCCGTCGCCGTCAAGCAGGTCCAGGATGCCGGCACTCCCTTCGGCCAACCGGCCGGCGTTGGCCAGGCGTTTGTGGCTGGCTTCGAGTTCGGCCAGTTCGGCGGGAGGCAGCGCCCACTTCTCCAGCTCGTCCAGTTCGTGGCGCAGCAGTTCGATGCGCTGCTCGCGGTCCTCGCCGCCGCTGAGTTTGTGGATGCGCTGGTTCAATTCGCGCCATTGCCTTGCCTGCAATCCGATTTGCGCGAGCAGTTCATCGTGCCCGGCGTAGGCGTCCAGCAGGGCAAGCTGGTGCGGACGAGACAGCAGCGCCTGATGCTCGTGCTGGCCATGGATCTCGACCAGCAGGGACGCCAATTCGCCAAGTTGTCGCGCATTTGCCGGGCGACCGTTGATCCAGGCTTTCGAGCTGCCTTCGGCGCGCAGGACCCGCCGCAGCTGGCAGGCGCCATCTTCGTCCAGTTCCTCGCGGCGCAACCATTCCCGTGCCTCGTGCAGGTCGGCGAGGTCGAACTCTGCCGCCAGCTCGGCCCGGTCGCTGCCTGCCCGCACCATGCTGCTGTCGGCGCGCGCACCGGCCAGCAGCATCAACGCATCGACCAGCAGCGACTTGCCTGCGCCGGTTTCGCCGCTGACCACGGTGAGGCCGGGGCCGAAAGCCACTTCGGCAGCCTCGACGACGGCAAAATGGCGGACGTAAAGCGAAGTAAGCATGGGCAGGTCGGTGATGGGGTGAAGGGATTGTAGCGGGAGCCCGGCAGGGCAAAATACTGCTTTCGCTTGCAAGCCGCGTGCATTGACCTTATTTCTGTCGGGTCTCAGGAATTGCTACAGACATGATCAATCCACATGGCCACGATCTCGATGCCCGCGCCCGGCGCCTGTTGCGCACGCTGATCGCCCAATACCTGGTCGACGGCGAGCCGGTGGGTTCGCGCACGCTGTCGCGCTCGTCCGGCCTGGATGTGAGTCCGGCGACGATCCGCAACATCATGGCCGACCTGGAAGATGCCGGCCTGGTCGCCTCGCCGCACACTTCGGCAGGCCGTGTACCCACGCCGCGCGGACTGCGCCTGTTCGTGGACAGCCTGATCGAATTGCAGCCGCTGCCGCGCAAGGAAATGGAGCGCCTGCAGAGCGAACTGCCGCCGGGGCCGACCACAACGCGGGATCTGCTCGGCAACGTTTCGACCCTGCTGTCGGCGATGACCCGCTTCGCAGGTGTCGTCACGGTGCCGCGCCAGGTGGACTTCCCGCTGCGCCATATCGACTTCGTGGCGCTGCCGGACGCGCGCGTGCTGGTGATCCTGGTGTTCACCGACAACCAGGTGCAGAACCGCATCGTGCAGTTGGCCAAACCCCTGGTCAGCCGCGAGCTGGAGCAGGCGGCGAACTACCTCAACAGCCATTTCGCCGGCCTGCGCGTGGACGACATCCGCGCGCACCTGCTGGCGGAAGTGCGCGAGACCGGCAGCGAGCTCAACCGTCTGCTGGCGACCACGGTGGAGCTCGCCACCGCCTCGTTCGCGCCACAGGCCAGTGGTGCCGACGTGCTGGTCAGCGGCCAGACCAACCTGATGGCGTATTCCGAGTTGGCCGACCTGCAGCGGTTGCGTGAATTGTTCGATGCTTTCCAGCAGAAGAACGAGTTGCTGCAACTGATGGAGGTCTGTGCCAGGGCACCTGGCGTACGCCTGTTCATCGGCGAGGAATCGGGTTTCGCGGCACTGGACGGTTGCAGCGTGGTGACCGCCAGCTATGGTGCGCAGGGACGGGTGCTGGGCGCGGTCGGGGTAATCGGGCCGACCCGGATGGCCTATGAACGGGTGATCCCGGTGGTGCAGGCGACGGCCGGATTGTTGAGCGATGCCTTGAATCGCGTCGCGACGACCCTATAACCGGCCACAGAGGCGGGATTTTGTTGAATTGGAAGGCAGGCATTGGTGCCGGCCACGGACTTTTGTTGGGAGTGATGCATGCACGACAACGACCCTCAGTCGCACGACGAGGCGCTGGATCCAGGCGCGCCGGATGAATCCGCGGCTGTGGAGATTGCCCGGTTGCAGGCCCGCGTGGCCGAGCTCGAAGCCGGCAATGCCGAGCTGCGCGAGACGGTGCTGCGGGAAAAGGCCGAAATCGAAAACCAGCGTCGTCGATTGCATCGCGACCTGGAGCAAGCCCGCCGGTTCGCCAACGAGAAGCTGCTGAACGAGCTGCTGCCGGTATACGACGGTCTGGAAAGTGGTCTGGCGGTCGAGGGCGGTGACCTGGCGTCGATGCGCGAGGGCATCAGCCTGACCCTGAAGGCTCTGCTGAAAGTGGCCGAAAGCCACGGCATGGTGCAGGTCGATCCGTTGGGCCTGCCGCTCGATCCGGAGCGTCATCACGCGGTGAGCATGGTCGAGGCACCGGGCAAGGCGCCGGGTACCGTGGTCAGCGTGCTGCAGAAGGGCTATGTGCTGAATGATCGGCTGCTGCGTCCGGCGCTGGTCGCCGTCGCCGCGGACTGAGAACAAATCAGTTGGCGGCGGTCTGAATGCCGCGCCGACGAAGATGACGAAATCGCATCGGAGGCCTTGCCGGCATTGAATCGCCACGGCAGACCCCCATCTGGAAACCATCGCGGCCGCGGGGCCGTCAACAGATTCGGAGCATACACATGGGCAAGATCATCGGCATCGACCTGGGCACCACCAACTCCTGCGTGTCCGTGATGGACGGCAGCACCGCCAAGGTCATCGAGAACTCGGAAGGCGATCGCACCACGCCGTCCATCGTCGCCTTCAACAAGGACGGCGAAGTTCTGGTCGGTGCCTCGGCCAAGCGCCAGAGCGTGACCAATCCGAAAAACACGTTCTACGCGGTGAAGCGCCTGATCGGCCGCAAGTTCACCGATGCCGAGGTGCAGAAGGACCTGCATATCGTGCCCTACGGCATCATCGCGCACGACAACGGTGACGCCTGGGTGCAGACCTCCGACGGCAAGAAGATGGCGCCGCAGGAGATTGCCGCCAAGGTGCTGATGAAGATGAAGAAGACCGCCGAGGATTACCTCGGCGAGACCATCACCGAGGCGGTGATCACGGTGCCGGCCTACTTCAACGACAGCCAGCGCCAGGCGACCAAGGACGCGGGCAAGATCGCCGGCCTCGACGTCAAGCGCATCATCAACGAGCCGACCGCGGCCGCGCTGGCCTATGGCCTGGACAAGAAGGGCGGCGACCGCAAGATCGTGGTGTACGATCTCGGCGGCGGCACCTTCGACGTGTCGATCATCGAGATCGCCGAGGTCGATGGCGAGAAGCAGTTCGAGGTACTGGCCACCAACGGCGATACCTTCCTCGGTGGCGAAGACTTCGACATGCGCGTCATCGACTACCTGGTCGAGGAGTTCCAGAAGGAGCAGGGCATCGACCTGCGCAAGGATCCACTCGCGCTGCAGCGCCTGAAGGACGCCGCCGAGCGCGCCAAGATCGAGCTGTCCAGCAACCACCAGACCGACGTCAACCTGCCATACGTGACGGCCGACGCGTCCGGTCCCAAGCACCTCAACATCAAGTTGACCCGGGCCAAGCTCGAGGCGCTGGTGGAGGATCTGGTCAAGCGCACCATCGAGCCGTGCCGTACCGCGTTGAATGACGCGGGCCTGCGCGTGTCCGACATCAACGAGGTGATCCTCGTCGGTGGCCAGACCCGCATGCCCAAGGTGCAGGAGGCGGTGAAGGACTTCTTCGGCAAGGACCCGCGCAAGGACGTCAACCCGGACGAGGCTGTCGCTGTCGGCGCGGCGATCCAGGGCGGCGTGTTGGGCGGCACCGTCAAGGACGTGCTGCTGCTCGACGTGACCCCGCTGTCGCTCGGCATCGAGACGATGGGCGGCGTGATGACCAAGCTGATCGAGAAGAACACCACGGTGCCGACCAAGGCGGCGCAGACCTTCTCCACCGCCGACGACAACCAGACTGCGGTAACTGTGCACGTGCTGCAGGGTGAGCGCGAGCGCGCCAACGCGAACAAGTCGTTGGGCAAGTTCGACCTGCAGGGCATCGAGCCGGCACCGCGCGGCATGCCGCAGATCGAGGTCACCTTCGACATCGACGCGAACGGCATCCTGCACGTGTCGGCCAAGGACAAGAAGACCGGCAAGGAACAGAAGATCGAGATCAAGGCCGGTTCCGGCCTGTCCGAGGAAGAGATCCAGCGGATGGTTGCCGACGCCGAGGCGAACAAGGAAGAGGACAAGAAGTTCCACGAGCTGGTGGCCACCCGCAACAAGGCCGACCAGCTGGTGCACGCCACGCGCAGCGCCTTGAAGGAGCACGGCGGCAAGGTACCGGCCGATCAGCTCAGCAGCATCGAGGGCGCGTTGTCCGATCTGGAAAAGGTCAAGGACGGCGAAGACAAGGCGGCGATCGAGGCCAAGGTCGAAAAGCTGGAGCAGGTCGCCCAGGCGCTGTATGCCGCGGCGCAGGGGTCTGCATCCGGCGACGCCGGTGCGCAGTCCGCGCCTGGCGGTTCGGCGCAGCCCGACGACGTGGTGGATGCCGAGTTCACCGAGGTCAAGGACGACAAGTAATCATCGGTCGGCAGCCGTGCAGCCGTTCCCGGCACGGTCGACTGCACCAGCCCGCGGCCGGGATTTCCCGGCGCGGGCTGTGTGCTGAATGCGGTCATGGCCTTCGCCTGCCGGCAGGGGCGCAACGAAGCAGTGTGGATGCATGATGAGCAAGCGTGACTACTACGAGGTGCTGGGTGTCGAGCGCAGCGTCGGCGAGGTCGAACTGAAGAAGTCCTTCCGTCGACTGGCGATGAAATATCATCCGGATCGATGCCCGGACGACCCTGCGGCACAAGACAAGTTCAAGGAGGCCAAGGAAGCCTACGAGGTGTTGTCCGACGCTCAGAAGCGCGCGATGTACGATCAGCACGGTCATGCCGCTTTCGAGCATGGCATGGGCGGTCGCGGCGGCGCCGGCTTTGGCGATGTGGGCGACATTTTTGGCGACATTTTCGGCGATATCTTCGGCCGGAGCGGCGGCGGTCGCGGCCGTCCGCGGCGCGGTGCCGACCTGCGCTACATCATGGAGCTCGATCTGGAAGAAGCCGTGTTCGGCGTCAGCCGGCAGATCGAGATACCCACCCAGGTCAACTGCCACCATTGCAACGGCAGCGGTTCGGAGGATGGCAAGGTCAGCAAGTGCAAGACCTGCCACGGCCACGGCCAGGTGCGCATGCAGAACGGCATTTTCTCGATCCAGCAGGCCTGCCCGCATTGCGGCGGCACCGGCCAGGCGATCGAGAAGCCGTGCAGGAAGTGTCACGGCGAGGGCCGTATCGAGGAGACCCGCACGTTGTCGGTGCAGATTCCCGAGGGCGTCGACAACGGTGATCGCATCCGCCTGAGCGGGCAGGGCGAGGCTGGTCAATCCGGCACCCCGGCCGGCGACCTGTACGTGGAAGTGCATGTGCGCGAGCACGCGATCTTCCAGCGCGACGGCAACGATCTCTACTGCGAACTGCCGATCCGCTTCTCGCAGGCCGCGCTGGGTGCCGAGCTGCCGGTACCGACGCTGGACGGCGAGGTGCCGATCAGCATTCCCCCGGAAACGCAGACCGGCGCCCAGTTCCGCCTGCGCGGTCGCGGCGTGAAATCGGTGCGCAGCAGCCGACATGGCGACCTGATCTGCCGCGTGGTGGTGGAAACGCCGGTGCGCCTCACGAAGCAGCAGCGCGAATTGCTGGAATCGCTGGAGGCTACCTTCGACGGCAACGATGCCGGCAAGCACACGCCGCGCGCCAAAGGCTGGGTCGATGGCGTCAAGGATTTCTGGTCGAAAGTCACCGCATAACGCTTTCCTGCCATCCACCGGAGCGCATCACCGATGACACGCCCCCTTCGCCTCGCCATCAATGGTGCTTCCGGTCGCATGGGCAGTGCGCTCCTTGATCTGCTTGGCGCCGATGACCGCTTCACGCTGGTCCATGCGGTCGTCGCCGCGGAGTCGGCACACGACGGTCGGCCCGTGTTTCCCGGTGCTGCCGATTCGTTGCGCTATGCGCACGAGTGGAGTCATGCACCGGCAATCGACGTGGTGATCGACTTCAGTGGACCGACGGGATTGGCGGCGGCACTCGATCACTGCCAGATCCATGGCACCGCCCTGGTCAGTGGAACCACCGGTCTGGATGCTGCACTGGAAGCGCGACTCGCCGACGCCGGCAAGCGCATGGCGGTCCTGCGTGCCGCCAATTTCAGTCTCGGCGTGGCGGTGCTGACGCGATTGCTGCGTGAGGCTGCCGCAGCGCTTCGGGCCTGGGATGTGGAAATCGTCGAGGCGCACCACGGTCGCAAGCAGGACGCACCTTCGGGCACCGCACTGGCGCTCGGCCGCGTTGCCGCTGATGCACGGCAGACCACACTGGAGCGGGCGGCGGTGTACCACCGCGAAGGGCGGACCGGCGAGCGGAACGATGGCAGCATCGGGTTTGCGGTGGTACGAGGCGGCGATATCGTCGGCGAGCACACGGCGATGCTGGTCGGAATGGGGGAGCGACTGGAGTTGATCCATCGCGCCACCGATCGCTCGATCTTCGCACGTGGAGCCATGCAGGCGGCGTACTGGCTGGCAGGTCGCGAGCCGGGCCACTGGCAACTGGATGACGTGATCGCCACGCCCCGCTGAGGTGATTTCCTCAGTCGCGATGCGAGGCGTTGCGATCGCGACCGGCGCCCAGCCTGGTGTCCAGCCGGCCGAATACTTTCTTGAACACCCGGGAGAATTTCCCGCGTTTGGTCTTGCGCAGCTTTTCTTCTTCGCTGGTCAGCCAGGCGACCTGGATGACCCGCCGTTCGCCTTCGTAGGGCAGGTGGCCGTGGAAGGAATTCTCGCAACGCTTGAACACCGCGAATTCGCCATATAGCGGTATCAGTTCGGGCGCCACCACGCTGTCGATGTCATCGATGCGATGCAGGAAGCGCAGGCAGCCGTCGCTGCTGTCCGGCCACTGCGCATTGAGATAGATCAGCGCGGTGGCGATCTTCGACTTGCTGTCGGTATGGATGGTGCCGTGGCGCTTGTTCAGCAGGCGGCACAGGGTCACCAGGGTCGGGTACTGGTCGAGGTTCTCGATGCCCAGACGCAGCCCGACGGCGCGAGCAAAAGCCGCGGACGTCATGTTCTCGACCAGCGCGTTGACGCTGGGGCCGCAGTCAACCGGGTCGTAGGGAAAGAAGCCGGCGCTGGCGTAGCGCGGGAAGTCGCGATCGATGTCTCCGCGCACTTCGTCGGGCAGTTGGCCATGGGCCACCATGAACGGGAAGGGGTCCTGCTGCACCACGGTATCCGGGCGATCGAGGCGCGCGGGATCGAGCAGGACAGCAGCACGCATGGGATATTCAGCTCCATTGAAATAAGGCCTAGTTTAGCTCTCTCCGGGCTGTGCCAGCAGATTCGGAGAGCGCGGGTTCAGTCGACATAAGGTGGACAGAAACACAGTCGCAGCCTATCATTTCAACCCGCCCAGACCGTTTCCCTCCCAAGCTCCACAAGCCAGCAATGCGGCGGCTTGCGGACTTTGCTGCATCCAAAAGGCGGACATCGCAATGCCTCAACCCGCTCTGCTTGCCCTCGAAGATGGCAGCGTGTTCCATGGCCACGCCGCTGGCGCGGCCGGAGAAACCATCGGCGAGGTCGTGTTCAACACGGCGATGACCGGTTATCAGGAGATCCTCACCGATCCTTCCTATGCACGCCAGATTGTCACCCTGACCTATCCGCATGTGGGCAATACCGGCATCAACGACGAGGACGTCGAATCCACTCTGGTGCATGCCGCCGGCCTGATCGTGCGCGACGTGCCGCGCTGCGCCAGCAGCTGGCGCAGCAAGGGGAGCCTGCCCGATTACCTGATTCGTCATGGCACGGTGGCCATCGCCGGCATCGATACTCGCCGGCTTACCCGCATTCTGCGCGAGAAGGGTGCGCTCGCCGGTTGCATCGTGGCGGGGGAACGCGTCGACGTGGAGGACGCACTGGCCAAGGCACGCGCGTTCCCCGGCCTCAATGGCATGGACCTGGCCAAGGTGGTCGGCACGAAAAAGTCGTACGTGTGGAACCAGGGTGTCTACGACCTCGATCGCGCCACATTCAATCAGCCGGCGATGCGCTTCAAGGTGGTGGCCTACGACTTCGGCGCCAAGCACAACATCCTGCGCCTGCTCGCCGAGCAAGGTTGCAATGTCACCGTGGTGCCACCGCAGACGCCTGCCGCCGACGTGCTGGCGATGAAACCGGACGGCGTGTTCCTTTCCAATGGTCCGGGTGATCCGGCCGCCTGTGATTATGCGATCGCGGCGACCCGCGAGCTGCTCGACGCGAGAGTCCCGTTGTTCGGCATCTGCCTGGGCCAGCAGCTCATGGCGCTGGCACTAGGCGGCAAGACGCTGAAGATGAAGTTCGGCCACCACGGCGCGAATCATCCGGTCAAGGATCTGGACGACGGTCGTGTGCTGATTACCTCGCAGAACCACGGATTCGCCGTGGACCCGACCAGCCTTCCGAGCAACGCGCGGGCGACCCATGTCTCGCTGTTCGACGGCTCGCTGCAGGGCTTCGCGCTGACCGACCGCCCCGCCTTCTGCTTCCAGGGCCACCCCGAGGCCAGCCCCGGTCCCCGCGATGTCGGCTACCTGTTCCAACGATTCGCCGCACTGATGCAGGAGCCCCGCTGAGATGCCCAAGCGTACCGATATCAAGAGCATCCTCATCATCGGTGCCGGCCCGATCGTGATCGGCCAGGCCTGCGAGTTCGACTATTCCGGCGCGCAGGCCTGCAAGGCGCTGAAGGAAGAGGGTTACCGGGTGATCCTGGTGAACTCCAACCCCGCCACGATCATGACCGACCCGGAAACCGCCGACGCGGTTTACATCGAGCCGATCAACTGGCAGACGGTCGAGCGCATCATCGCCAAGGAGCGGCCGGACGCGGTGCTGCCGACGATGGGTGGCCAGACTGGCCTCAACTGCGCGCTCGATCTCGCCGACAACGGCGTGCTGGAGAAGTACAACGTCGAGCTGATTGGTGCCAGGCGCGAAGCGATTCGCATGGCGGAAGACCGCGAGCTGTTTCGCGTCGCCATGGGCGAGATCGGACTGGAATGCCCCAAGGCCGAGATCGCGCGCACGTTCGAGCAGGCGCTGGAAACCCAGGCCAAGGTCGGCTTCCCGACCGTGATCCGACCCAGCTTCACGCTCGGCGGCTCCGGTGGCGGCATCGCGTACAACCGCGAAGAGTTCGAGGAGATCGTCAAGCGCGGTCTGGAGCTTTCACCGACGAGCGAGGTGCTGGTCGAGGAATCCGTACTCGGCTGGAAGGAATTCGAGATGGAAGTGGTCCGCGACACCGCGGACAACTGCATCATTGTGTGCTCGATCGAGAACCTCGATCCGATGGGCGTGCATACCGGCGACTCGATCACCGTGGCGCCGGCGCAGACGCTCACCGACAAGGAATACCAGCGGCTGCGCGATGCATCCATCGCGGTGTTGCGCAAGATCGGCGTGGATACCGGCGGCTCCAACGTGCAGTTCGGCATCAATGCCGAGGACGGTCGCGTGGTCGTCATCGAGATGAATCCGCGCGTGTCGCGTTCGTCCGCGCTGGCATCGAAGGCCACCGGTTTTCCGATTGCCAAGATCGCGGCGAAACTGGCGGTCGGTTACACGCTGGACGAGCTGAAGAACGACATCACCGGCGGCCTGACCCCGGCCTCGTTCGAGCCGTCGATCGACTACGTGGTCACCAAGATTCCGCGCTTCGCGTTCGAGAAGTTTCCCTCCGCCGACGCGCGCCTCACCACCCAGATGAAGTCCGTGGGTGAGGTGATGGCGATGGGCCGTACCTTCCACGAGTCGCTGCAAAAAGCGCTGCGCGGGCTGGAGATCGGCAAGACCGGCCTCAACCCGACCGGGCTGGACATCAGCACCGAGGCCGGCGTGGCTACGCTCAAACGCGAGCTGCGCGAGCCGCGTCCGGACCGCGTATTCCATCTCGCCGACGCGTTTCGCGCCGGCCTGACGCTGGAAGAAGTCCACGGACTGAGCCGGGTCGATCCGTGGTTCCTTGCCGCCTTCGAGGACATCGTGCTGGCCGAGGCGGAGGTTGCGGCGCAGGGCATCACGGCGCTCGACGCGCCGCGCGTGCGCGAACTGAAACGGCTCGGCTTTGCCGATGCGCGGATCGCCGAATTGCTGGGCACGGACGAGGCGGCGGTACGCCATCTGCGCCACACGCTCGGTGTGCGTCCGGTCTACAAGCGGGTGGATTCCTGCGCGGCCGAGTTCGCCACCAGCACGGCCTACATGTATTCGACCTACGAGGAAGAATGCGAAGCCAACCCGACCGATCGTGACAAGATCATCGTGCTCGGCGGCGGCCCGAACCGGATCGGGCAGGGCATCGAGTTCGACTATTGCTGCGTGCACGCCTCGCTGGCGCTGCGCGAGGATGGCTACGAAACCATCATGGTCAACTGCAATCCGGAAACCGTGTCGACGGATTACGACACTTCGGATCGCTTGTACTTCGAACCGCTGACGCTGGAAGACGTGCTGGAAATCGTCCATGTCGAGAAACCGAAGGGCGTGATCGTGCAGTACGGCGGGCAGACTCCGCTGAAGCTGGCACGGGCGCTGGAGGCGGCCGGCGTACCGATCATCGGCACCAGCCCGGATTCGATCGACCTGGCCGAGGACCGCGAGCGCTTCCAGCACATGATCGAGAAGATCGGCCTGAAGCAGCCGCCGAACCGCACCGCGCGCAATGCCGACGAGGCGCTGGCGCTGGCGCGTGAGATTGGTTATCCGCTGGTGGTGCGGCCGAGCTACGTGCTCGGCGGCCGCGCGATGGAAGTGGTGCACGACGACGCCGATCTGTCGCGTTACATCCGCGACGCCGTGAAGGTGTCGAACGATTCGCCGGTGCTGCTGGACCGCTTCCTCGATCACGCGGTCGAGGTCGACGTGGACGTGATCGCCGACGCCGAGGGCAACGTGCTGATCGGCGGCATCATGGAGCACATCGAGGAAGCCGGCGTGCATTCGGGCGATTCGTCCTGCTCGCTGCCGCCGTATTCGCTGAGCGCGGAGATCCAGGACGAGATGCGCCGCCAGGCCACCGCGATGGCGAAGGAGCTGAAGGTCATCGGCCTGATGAACACCCAGTTCGCGATCCAGGGCGACACGGTGTTCATCCTGGAAGTGAATCCGCGCGCCTCGCGCACCGTGCCGTTCGTGTCCAAGGCCACCGGCGTGCCGCTGGCGAAGATCGCTGCCCGCGTGATGGCCGGTCGTTCGCTGGCCAGCCTGGGTGCGACGCGCGAAGTGATTCCCGCGTACTACTCGGTGAAGGAGGCGATCTTCCCGTTCCTGAAGTTCCAGAATGTCGATCCCATCCTCGGCCCGGAAATGCGTTCGACCGGTGAAGTGATGGGCGTGGGCCGCAGTTTCGGTGCCGCATTCGCGCGCGGTCACGAAGCGGCGGGAATCCGCCCGCCGACCGTAGGCAAGGTGTTCCTGTCGGTACGTGATGGCGACAAGGAGCGTCTGTTGCCGGTGGCGAAAGAGGTCATTGCGCGCGGTTTCAGCCTGGTTGCAACATCAGGCACCGCGAGTTATCTGGCCGGGCATGGTGTGGCCTGCGAGCGCGTCAACAAGGTGCTTGAGGGGCGTCCGCATATCGTCGATTCGATCAAGAATGGCGAGATCGTCTATATCGTCAACACCACCGAGGGAAAGCAGGCGATCGCCGACTCTTTCTCGATCCGGCGCGAGGCATTGCAGCATCGCGTCACGTATTCCACGACCGTGGCCGGTGCCCGCGCGCTGGTGCACTCGCTGGATTTCCGCGGTGACGGCGAGGTTCACAGCCTGCAGGAATTGCACAAGGAGCTCAGCGCATGAGTCGTCCGCCGATTACCAAGGCTGGTTCCGAACGCCTGCGTGCGGAACTGGAAAAGCTGAAATCCACCGATCGCCCGCGCATCATTGCAGCGATCGCCGAGGCGCGGGCCCACGGCGACCTCAAGGAAAACGCCGAATACCATGCGGCGCGTGAGCTGCAAAGCTTCACCGAGGGGCGCATCGCCCAGCTGGAAGCCCTGCTGTCGACGGCCGAGGTGATCGATATCGCCCGGCTCAACCCGGGCAAGAGGGTGGTGTTCGGGGCAATCGTCGATCTGGAGGACGAGGACAGTGGCGCCGCGGTGACCTACCAGATCGTGGGTGACCTCGAGGCCGACATCAAGCAGCGCCTGATCGCGGTGACCTCGCCGATCGCCCGCGCGCTGATCGGCAAGAGCGCGGGCGACAGCTTCGAGTTCACTGCCCCCAACGGCGTCAAGCATTACGAGATCATCGACGTCCGCTACGAGTGACGGTGATCTGGCGTTGCGGCGGCGTGGTCGCCGCAAGCGGTATCCTCAGCCACAAAAAAGGCCGCGCATGCGGCCTTTCTGCGGCATCGTTCCACGCTGGACTCAGCGCTGACGAGCCTTGAAACGGGGATTGCTCTTGCAGATCACGAACACCTTGCCGCGACGACGCACGATCTTGCAGTCGCGGTGCCGCGCCTTGGCGGACTTCAAAGAGTTAAGCACCTTCACGGCCAGCTCCTGACACTAAAAGAAAAATTCAAGCTCGCAAGTATAGCCATTCCAATGACTTGTCACAAGCTCGGTGCGACCGACGTTTCTGCCACGGTGGCCAGGAATTGCTGCAGGGCGGGGGACTGGTCATCGGCACGGCACGCCACGGCCAGCAGCAGGAAGGCGTCGGGATCCTCCAGGGGCACATAGCTGACGCCGCCGAGGCGTACCGCGCGCAGACTGGCCGGCACCAGCGCCAATCCCAAGCCGGCGGCGACCAGCGCCAGCAAGCCATTGATCTGCTGGGCCTGTTGCACGATGGATGGCTGGAATCCGGCGTTGTTGGCCAGGGTTACCAGGCGGTCGTACAAGGTGGCGGCGAGTTCGCGCGGCTGGGATACAAACGAGTCACCGGCAACCTCGGCCAGACCGAGGCTGCTGTGACCTGCCAGCGGATGCCTGGCTGGCATGGCCAGCAACAGCGGCTCGCGGTCGATCACATTCAAACGCAGGCGACGGGCATCCTGCGCATGCACCGGTTCGCTGCGTACAAAGCCGGCATCGATCTCGTCGGCGAGCAGGGCGGCGAACTGCGGTTCGGTATACATCTCGACCAGCTTCAGGCCGACCCTGGGCGCGATCTGCCCGTAGCGCAGCAAGGTCCGCGGCAGCGCCGGGTGAAACGAGACCGAAACCGTATAGGCCAGGCGCAAGTGACCGCTGTAGCCCGCCGCGGCGGCAGCCACCTGGCCCCGTGCCTCGTCCGCCTTGGCCAGGATCTGCCGGGCCTGTTCAAGAAAGACCCGCCCCGGTTCGGTCAGTTTGACCTGGCGCTTGCTGCGCTCCAGCAGTCGCACGCCAAGGTCCTGCTCCAGCGACTGGATCTGCTGGGAAAGCGGGGGTTGCGACAGATGCAGGCGCAAGGCGGCACGCGTGAAGCTCAGCTCCTCGGCGACGGCCACGAAGTAGCGCAACTGGCGGAAGTCGAACATATAGCGATTTCGAATTAATCAGGCACGAAATATATATTGGATACTTTATCGCGTCGATCATAAACTCCCCTTCGTCCCGCCACTTCCCCTCCCCCCTAGTGGCGGCGGCCCTCGCCCCGCAGCGACGCTAAATACGACATCCGGTTCAACTCCCCCCCTGAACCCATGTCGATGCGTCTCCCCTGCGGGGCGCTTTTCTTTTCCGCCGTCGGTGACTTGCCGCGGCTCAGATCGTGCCGGCGAGGCGGGTGCCCTGATCGATGGCGCGCTTGGCATCCAGCTCGGCTGCCACGTCGGCGCCACCGATCACGTGCACGGTCAGGCCGGCGGCGATCAGCTCTTCGGCCAGGCCGCGGTTGGGCTCCTGGCCCGCGCATACCACGACGTTGTCGACCGGCAGGATCTGCGGCTTGCCATCCACGGTGACGTGCAGACCCTGATCGTCGAAGCGCTCATAGCCGACCTTGCCCAGCATGGTTACCCGCTTGGCTTTTAGCGTGGCGCGGTGCACCCAGCCGGTGGTCTTGTTCAGTCGTGCGCCGGGGCGCCCCTCGCTGCGCTGGAGCAACCAGACCTGTCGCGTCGGCGTTTCCGGGCGCGGGGGCTGCAGTCCGCTGCGCTTTTCGAGAGTCATGTCCACGCCCCATTCGCGGGTCCAGCGCGTTACATCGGTCGTGGGCGATGGCGCTGCCTCCACCAGATACTCGGCGACGTCGAAGCCGATACCGCCCGCGCCGATGATCGCCACCTTCGCGCCAACGCTCTGGTGACGGGCAAGTACATCCAGATAACTCAGCACACGCGGATCATCGCTGCCGGGGAAGCTCACCGTGCGCGGGGTGATACCGGTGGCGATCACCACTTCGTCATAGCCACCGGCATGCAGTAACGCCGCATCTGCGGTCTGGCCCAGTCGCACGTCGACGCCGGCATCGCTCAGTCGATGACGGAAATAGCGCAGTGTCTCGTGGAATTCTTCCTTGCCCGGGATCTGCCTGGCGTAGTTGAACTGGCCGCCAATCTCGCGGGCTTTATCGATCAGCGTCACGGCATGGCCACGCTCGCCCAGGTTACTGGCGCAGGCCATGCCGGCTGGTCCGGCACCAATCACCGCAATGCGCTTGCGCGTGCTGGCCGGCTCGATCTTCAGCTCGGTCTCGTGACAGGCGCGCGGATTGACCAGACAACTGGCCCGCTTGTTCTGGAACACATGATCGAGGCAGGCCTGGTTGCAGGCGATGCAGGTGTTGATGCGCTCGCTGCGGCCGGCCTTCGCCTTGTTCGCCCAGGCAGGATCGGCCAGCAGCGGGCGCGCCATCGACACCATGTCGGCTTCGCCGTCGGCCAGGATGCGTTCCGCCACCTCGGGCATGTTGATGCGATTGGTGGCTACCAGCGGGATTGCCACCTCACCCTTGAGCTTCTGCGTGACCCAGGCGAAACCGGCGCGCGGCACGCTGGTGACGATGGTGGGGATGCGCGCCTCGTGCCAGCCGATGCCGGTGTTGATGATGCTGGCGCCAGCGGCCTCGATGGTCTTGGCCAGCGCCACGATCTCGCTCCAGTCCTGGCCGTCCTCGACCAGGTCAAGCATCGAAAGACGGTAGATGATGATGAAGTCGGGCCCCACGGCTTCGCGCGTGCGGCGCACGATTTCGACCGGAAAACGCATCCGTCGCGCCGCATCGCCGCCCCACGCATCGCTGCGCCGGTTGGTGCGTGCGGCGATGAACTGGTTGATCAAATAGCCTTCCGAACCCATGACCTCGACGCCATCGTAGCCGGCGTCCCGGGCGCGCCTCGCGCAATGCACGAAATCGTTGATGGTGCGCTCCACCCCACGCGCGGAGAGCGCGCGCGGAGTGAACGGGGTGATTGGCGACTTGATCTTTGAGGGCGCCACCGACAACGGGTGGTAGCCGTAGCGCCCCGCGTGCAGGATCTGCATGCAGATACGCCCGCCCTCGGCGTGCACGGCGCGGGTCAGTTTGCGATGGCGCGGCTTGTGCCAGGGCAGCGTGAGCCGGCCGCCGAACGGTTTCAGCCACCCCTCGATGCTGGGTGAGATGCCGCCGGTGACCATCAGGCCCACGCCGCCGCGGGCCCGTTCGGCGAAATACGCCGCCAGCTTGTTGTAGTCGCTGGCTTTGTCCTCCAGCCCGGTATGCATCGATCCCATCAGGATCCGGTTGGGCAAGGTGACATGACCCAGATCGAGCGGGGCAAACAGGTGGGGATAGTTCATGCGATCCACGGAGGGCTCAAACGATCGTATGAATGTGCCGGTGTTCGGTCCCCGAAAGCAAGCGCTGCGGAGACGTCGCCCTTCGTGTCAGGCCAGTAGCTGCTGTACCAGTGCGATGTAGCGACGCATGGCTTCCTCTTCGGGGACGCCGTTCAACTGCGCCCAGGCTTCGTGCTTGGCGGTGCCGACGAAGTCGAAGAAGCCGGGCTGGGCACGCTTGAGATCACCCTCGGAGCCTTGCTTGTAGAGTGCATAGAGCTTCAGCAAGGTGTCGTTGTCCGGGCGTTTGGCCAGTTGCTTGACATCCCGGGCTGCCTGGTCGAACTCGCGACGAAGATCGTTCATCAGCTGGATGGGACATCGCTTGCAGGCTGGGTAGACCGGCTAGATAGCACGCGTTGCCGGTGCGGTCAACGCGCTAGACTGCCGGTTTTTCCCATGCCGCCAGGATGTTGTCATGAGCCATGCCACCCCCGTTCCCGTACTCACCATCGACGGGCCGTCGGGATCGGGCAAGGGCACGGTCAGCGCCCTGGTGGCCGAGCGACTGGGCTGGCGGCTGCTGGATTCGGGCGCCTTGTACCGGGCGGTAGGCTACGCCGGGGGCATGGGCGGGGTGGATTTGTCGGATGTGGAGGCGGTGACCCGCTGCGCGCAGCAAACCAGGATCCAGTTCCGGGCGGCCACGGACGGTGGCGAAACCCGGGTGATCGTCAACGGCCACGACGCCACCGACGAGTTGCGTACCGAAACCGCCGGTGCGGCCGCCTCGGCGATTGCCTCGATGCCGACCGTGCGCGAGGCCCTGGTGGCGCTGCAGCTGGGCTTTCGCAAGACGCCCGGGCTGGTTGCGGACGGGCGCGACATGGGTACGGTGATCTTCCCTGACGCGGCGCACAAGGTTTTCCTCACAGCGAGTGCCGCCGAGCGGGCGAAAAGACGCTATAAGCAGTTGAAGGAAAAGGGGCTCAGCGTTACACTTGGCGGCCTTCAGCGCGAAATTGAGGCGCGTGACAGCCGCGATGCATCGCGTGCGGTCGCGCCACTCAAGCCCGCCGATGATGCCGTACTGGTGGACACCACCGGTATGGGTATCGACGAGGTCGTTGCGAAAGTACTTGCTGTCGTGCGGTCCTGAGCGGATTGCACGGCAGCTTTTGTGCCCCTGCCGCGGCAGGGGGTTTTGACTCACGGTGGCGACGATCGGCTCTGCGAGCCGTCGAAGACATCCCCAACCGGTGGACCGGAAAGTTCGTGCGCAATACCCAATCAGGGCGCGACGGATCCGATGGTCTTTTCCCATTATGGAATCAACATGACTGAAAGTTTTGCCGAACTGTTTGAACAGAGCCAGCAGGCCATCTCCAAGCTGAAGCCCGGCGCCATCGTCACCGGCATCGTTGTGGAAATTCGCAACGACGTCGTCGTGATCAATGCAGGCCTGAAGAGCGAAGGCATCGTCCCGATCGAGCAGTTCAAGAGCGAAGACGGGGTGCTGGAGGTGCAGGTTGGCGACGAGGTGAAGGTAGCCCTCGAAGCCCTGGAAGACGGTTTCGGCGAAACCAAGCTGTCGCGCGAGAAGGCCAAGCGCTCGATGGTGTGGGACGACCTGGAGCAGGCGTTCGACAAGGAAGAGACCATCGTCGGCATGATTTCCGGCAAGGTCAAGGGTGGTTTCACCGTCGACATCAAGGACGTCCGCGCGTTCCTGCCGGGCTCGCTGGTCGACGTGCGCCCGGTGCGCGAGCCGACCTACCTCGAGGGCAAGGAACTCGAGTTCAAGATCATCAAGCTGGACCGCAAGCGCAACAACGTGGTGGTCAGCCGCCGCGCCGTCGTCGAGACCGAGTTCTCCGAGGAGCGCGAGAAGCTGCTGGAGCGCCTGACCGAGGGTGCCGTCGTCAAGGGTGTGGTGAAGAACCTCACCGATTACGGCGCGTTCGTGGATCTGGGCGGCATCGACGGCTTGCTGCACATCACCGACATGGCGTGGAAGCGCGTGCGTCATCCGTCCGAAGTGGTCAACGTCGGCGACGAGCTGGACGTGCGCGTGCTGAAGTACGACAAGGAGCGCAACCGCGTTTCGCTGGGCCTGAAGCAGCTGGGCGACGATCCTTGGGTGAACATCTCGCGTCGCTACCCGGTCGGCAGCCGCATTTTCGGCAAGGTCTCCAACGTCACCGATTACGGCTGCTTCGTCGAGATCGAGCCGGGCGTGGAAGGCCTGGTGCACGTGTCCGAGATGGACTGGACCAACAAGAACGTCAACCCGGCCAAAGTGGTTCAGGTCGGTGACGAGACCGAAGTGACGGTGCTGGACGTGGATGAAGAGCGTCGCCGCATCTCGCTGGGCATCAAGCAGACCCGCTCGAACCCGTGGGAAGCCTTCGCAGCGATGCACAAGAAGGGCGACAAGGTCTCCGGCCAGATCAAGTCGATCACCGATTTCGGCGTGTTCATCGGCCTGGACGGCGGCATCGATGGCCTGGTGCACCTGTCCGACATCTCCTGGCAGGTATCCGGCGAAGATCTCGTGCGCGATTTCAAGAAGGGCGAGGAGATCGAGGCCGTGGTGCTGGCGGTGGATCCGGAGCGTGAGCGCATCTCGCTGGGCATCAAGCAGATGGAGCAGGACCCGTTCGGCCAGTTCATGGCGGCCAATCCGCGTGGCAGCATCGTCAACGGCACGGTCAAGGAAGTCGATGCCAAGGGTGCGGTGATCGACCTGGGCGAAGGCGTCGAGGGTTATCTGCGCGCCAACGACATCGCCAAGGAGCGCATCGACGATGCCACCTTGCACCTGAAGGTGGGCGACAAGGTCGAGGCCAAGTTCACCGGCATGGATCGCAAGGGTCGCCAGCTGGCACTCTCGATTCGCGCCAAGGACGAGGAAGACGTTCCCGAGGCCGCGGTGGACTACTCCTCTGCCGCCAGCGGCACGACCAAGCTCGGCGCGCTGTTGAAGGAACAGTTCAACAAGGCCGACTGATCGCCAGTTGCAGCACGACGCGGGGCGGCATTCGCCGCCCCGCTGTTTCACGTCACGGACATTGGGGCCCATGACCAAATCCGAATTGATCGAAGCGCTGGCACGACGCCAGACCCATCTTGCGTTTGCCGATGTCGAGATGGCCGTCAAGAGTGTGATCGAACAGATGAGCCAGGCACTGGCCCAGGGCGAGCGCATCGAGGTGCGCGGTTTCGGCAGCTTCGCGCTGCATTTCCGGCCGCCCCGCATGGGTCGCAACCCGAAGACGGGTGAAGCCGTGGCCCTGCCCGGCAAGCACGTTCCTCATTTCAAGCCAGGCAAGGAATTGCGCGAGCGGGTCAACCTTGATCTGGAAGGCGATGCCGGTTGAGGCGTCCCTGAAGATCGACCACGAGGCAGGCGGCGCGTGCCGTTCCTGCCTTTTTTGGAGATCGACCACGCCATCGGGTTGACGCTGACCGGCCGCTGAGGCCGACGAAGCCCTGCCGCCTGTGCCAGTCACGGCCAATCGGGTAAAGTTCGACCATGCGATTGCTTGCCATCATCACCCTGGTCGTCTTTGTTGCCGCCGGCATCGTGCTCGGGGCGCTCAATGCCGGGATGGTCGACTACGATTTCGGATTTGCCCAGGTGCAACTGCCGAAGGGGGCCGCCCTGCTGGGAGCCCTGGTGATCGGCTGGTTGCTGGGCGGGGTGAGCGCATGGCTGGGCGTGCGGCCGCGGCGATCGCGCCAGACGTCGCGCGCGGACAAGCATCCGTCGGCCAAGCCATGAATTCTCTCTATGTGCTGACTGCGTTGCTGCCCGTTGCCTTCGTGCTGGGCTGGTGGGCTTCGCGCCAGGCCGGCGCGCGGCGCTCCGGCGCCGAGGTCAGCGAGCTGTCATCGGACTACTTCCGGGGCCTGAATTACCTGCTCAACGAGGAGCAGGACAAGGCGATCGAGGTGTTCCTCAAGCTGGCCGAATACAACCGCGACACGGTGGAGACGCACCTGGCGCTGGGCAACCTGTTTCGTCGCCGCGGCGAAGTGGACAGGGCGATCCGGCTGCATCAGCACCTGGTTTCGCGGCCGGGCCTGTCGGACCCGATGAAGACGGTGGCCCTGCTCGAACTGGGTGAGGATTACATGCGTTCGGGGCTGCTCGATCGCGCCGAAGCGTTGTTCGCCGACCTGGTGGCGATGGATTCGCATGCGCCCTCGGCATTGCGCCACCTGATTGCGATCTACCAGCACGAGCGCGACTGGCACAAGGCCATCGAGCACGCCCGACGCCTGGAAGTGATGACCGGCGAGGACGAGGCACCGGTCATCGCCCAGTTTTATTGCGAACTGGCTGAGCGCGCACGCCAGCACGGCGCGCGCGCAGAGGCACGCGATTACCTGCGCCAGGCATTCGACAGCCAACCCGATTGCGTGCGTGCGTTCATGCTCACCGGGCGACTGCATGCGGAGGATGGCCAGCATGCCGACGCGGTCGCCTCATTCGAGGCGGCAATCAGGGCCGACAGTGCGTTCACGCCGGACATCCTGCCGCCGCTGCTCAACAGCTATGCCCGCTCGCAGCAGATGGAACGTGCCGAGGCCTTCCTCAGCGACATGCTGGGGCGCTACCACGGGGTGTCGCCGATACTTGCACTGACCCATATCTACCGGCAGCGCGACGGCGAGCGTGCTGCCATCGACTTTCTGACCACACAGTTGCGCCAGCGTCCGTCGGTGCGCGGGTTGATGGCTCTGCTCGATGCGACGATGGACAAGATCGAGGGTGAAGCACGCGAGAACTTCCTCATCCTGCGCGACCTGACCAGAAAGCTGCTGGAGGGGCAGGCGATGTACCGCTGCAACCGATGCGGCTTCGGCGCCAAGGCGCACCACTGGCAATGCCCGAGTTGCAAGAGTTGGAGCACGATCCGCCCGATCCATGGCGTTGCCGGCGAGTGAGATGACGATGTTCACGACCATCGGATGGTTGCTGGCCAGCTTCTCGATCACCGTAGTCATCGTGCGGGCGGCGATCGGCTATGCGCATCGGCGTGGCCTGCTCGATCAGCCCGGCCAGCGCCGCTCGCACACCCGCGCGACTCCGCGCGGTGGCGGTATCGGCATCGTGCTGGCGATGCTGGTCTGCCTGCTCGGCGCAAGCTGGGTTCTGCCGGGAAAGGCGTGGTGGCATCCGGTGCCGGGTGGCCTGTGCGCCGCGGTGCTGCCGGTGGCGCTGGCTGGTTGGTGGGACGATCACCGTTCGTTGCCCATTTTGCCGCGATTGGGCGCGCAGGTGCTTGGGGTCGGCGTGTTTTCGCTGAGCCTGCTGGCCACGGGCACGCGTTGGTGGTGGTTGCCCTTGTTGATCGCCGGCGGTGTCTGGAGCATCAACCTGCACAATTTCATGGATGGCATCGACGGCCTGCTGGCCCAGCAGGCAATCTTCGTCGGCGCGGGCCTGGCCACGCTGGCATGGGCGGCGGCCCAACCGGTGCTTGCCCTGGCCGCGGCCTGCATGGCCGGTTCGGCGCTGGGGTTCTGGTGTTTCAACCGGCCGCCGGCGCGCATTTTCATGGGCGACGTGGGCAGTGGCAGCGTAGGCCTGCTGATTTTCGCGTTCACCGCGATGCTGTGGCAGGTCGATCCGTCACTGCTGTGGCCGGCGCTGATCCTGTCCTCTGCGTTCCTGGTGGATGCCAGCCTGACCCTGCTCACGCGGATGTGGCTGGGGCGACGCTGGCATGCTGCCCACCGCGAGCATCTATACCAGTGGATGGTGCGGCGGGGCGGAACGCATGCCAGGACGGACGCCGCCTACCTGGGCTGGAACCTGCTGGTGGCCGCGCCGATGGGCTGGTTGGCCTGGAGTCATCTGCACGCGGCATTGACGACTACCATGGTCGCCTATGTCGGCGCGGCGGTCGCCTGGCTGTACCTGAAACGTCGCTTGCTGCGGCGCCACCCGATCAAGGCACCCCATGTCACTGCGTAAGTCTGTCGCCTTCATCCATCCGCGCATCGCGGTCGTGCTGCACGACCTGCTGGTCACCGCCATCGCCTGGTGGATAGCGAAGTGGCTCCGTTATGCGCTGCGGCCCGACGAAGTCGTCAGCTTCCAGCTGCTTGAATTTCCGGTGGTGCTGCTGGTGCAGGGCCTGATTTTCCGCTGGACCGGCCTTTACCGGAGCGTGTGGCGTTTCGCCAGTCTGCCGGATCTGTGGAACATCGTGCGGGCGTCGGTGATCGGTGCCCTGTCCATTGGCCTGTGCCTGTTCCTCTATGATCGGCTGGAGGGCGTGCCTCGCTCGGTGCTGTTGCTCTATCCGGGTTTGCTGACACTGCTGCTGGGCGCCCCCCGGCTGGTCTACCGGTACTGGAAGGACAGCCGCACCGAACTGCTGAAGGATCAGAGGGCGAAGCGGGTGCTGATCGTCGGTGCCGATCGGGCCGGCGAGGTATTGTCGCGCGACCTGCGTCGCGACAACCGCTATACCGTGGTCGGCTTCGTCGACGACAAGCCAGGCCTGCGTGGCGCCAGCATCAATGGCCATCCCGTGCTGGGGCGATTCGACCAATTGCCTGAATTGGCGCCCGAGGCGGCCGTGGACATGCTGCTCATCGCACTGCCCGGTGCGTCCACTGCCGAGATGAGGCGGGTGGTTGCCCTGTGCGACAGTACCGATCTGCCCTATCGGACCGTGCCACGGCTTGAGGATGTCGTCGCCGGGCGGGCGTACATGAACCAGATCAAGGAAGTGGCGATCGAGGACCTGCTCGGCCGCGATGCGGTGGAACTGGACTGGACCGCGATCCGCGAAACGCTGAGTGGCCGTCGCGTGCTGGTGACCGGCGGCGGCGGCTCGATCGGATCGGAGCTGTGCCGGCAGGTCGCCCGCTTGGGCGCGCAGTCGCTCACGGTGGTCGAGCTGAGCGAGTACAACCTGTACCGGATCACCCAGGAACTGCGCGCCGACTTTCCGGAACTGATTCTCGACGGCGTCCTTGCCCACTGCGCCGACCAGACGGCGATGCGCAAGGTATTCGAGGAAGCGCAACCGGAAGTGGTGTTCCATGCGGCGGCCTACAAGCATGTGCCGATGCTGCAGGGGCAGTTGCGTGCGGCATTCGGCAACAACGTGCTGGGTACCCGCGCGGTGGCCGACGCTGCCTGCGCCGTCGGGGTGAAATGCTTCGTGTTGATCTCCACCGACAAGGCCGTCAATCCGACCAGCGTGATGGGTGCATGCAAGCGCGTGGCCGAGATCTATTGCCAGAACCTCAACGCACAGACCGACACCCATTTCATGACGGTGCGATTTGGCAACGTGCTGGACTCGGCCGGGTCGGTGGTGCCGCTGTTCCGTCGGCAGATCCGCGAGGGCGGTCCGGTGACCGTGACGCACCCGGAGATCTCGCGCTACTTCATGACCATCCCCGAGGCCTGCCAGCTGATCCTGCAGACGGCGAGCATCGGCAAGGGCGGCGAGATCTTTGCCCTGGACATGGGCGAACCGGTCAAGATCCGCGACCTGGCCGAGCAGATGATCCGCCTTGCCGGCAAGAAGCCGGGCAGCGAAGTTCCGATCATCTACACCGGCCTGCGCTCCGGCGAGAAGCTGTTCGAGGAATTGTTCCATCCGCTGGAAAATTACAGCGCCACCGAGCATGCCAAGATTTTCCTGGCGCAGCATCGCGAGGTTTCGTGGGAGCTGCTGCAGGCGCTGCTTGGCAAGGCGATCGAGGCCGTCGCTGCCTTCGATGAGGAAGAACTGCGCCGCTGCGTGTCCAGTCTGCTGCCATCGTTCCGTTGGAGCGAGTCGTCGCAGCCGGACAATGTGGTGTCGATCCGTCGTGCCAACCCGGAGATCAATGAGTGAGCAAGCCGCTGCGCAAGGTTGTGTTTCCCGTCGCCGGACTCGGTACACGCTTTCTTCCGGCGACCAAGGTGGTCGCCAAGGAAATGCTGCCGGTACTGGACAAGCCGTTGATCCAGTACGCGGTCGACGAAGCCGTTGATGCCGGGGCCGATACCCTGATCTTCGTCACCAACCGCTACAAGCATGCCATCGCCGATTACTTCGACAAGGCCTACGAGCTGGAGGCGAAGCTGCAGGAAAAAGGCAAGGCGGAGTTGCTCGCCCTGGTGCAGGGCACCTTGCCGCGGCATGTGCGGGCGATCTTCGTGACCCAACCCGAAGCGCTGGGCCTGGGCCATGCCGTGCTGTGTGCCAAGCCGGTGGTGGGCGACGAGCCGTTTGGCGTGGTGCTGCCCGATGACCTGCTGTGGAACGGCACCGGCAAGGGCGCCTTGCGGCAGATGACCGAACTGGCTGAAGCACAGCAAGCCGGCGTGATCGCGGTGGAGGAAGTGCCGCACGACGAGACCGACAAGTACGGCATCGTCGATGCCACTCCCGTCGACGAGCGCAGTGCGTCAATCCGCTACATGGTCGAGAAGCCCAAGCCCGCCGACGCACCGTCCAACCTGGCGGTCGTCGGCCGCTACGTGCTGCCCGGTCGAATCTTCCATCTGCTGGAACAGACCACGCCGGGTGCGGGCGGCGAGATCCAGCTGACCGATGCGATCGAGGCGCTGCTGAAAGAGCAGGGCAAGGTGCTGGCCTACCGCTTTGAAGGCATCCGCTTCGATTGCGGCAACAAGGCCGGCCTGGTGCGCGCCACCATGCACATGGCGATGCAGGATCCGAAACTGGCGCCCACCGTACGCGCATTTCTGGATCAGCTCTGAGCGGGGAGTGAGGGCCCCGGGGGACCCTCCGACGATTTCGTGAGTAGCGCTGGCACGTAGCTGGAGGGTTATGCTTGCCCGGCTTCGGGCTTGCGCATGGACAATTCCTGCAAATGAACGCGTCCGCTTCCTACTATCGCGCCACGGCCAAGCCATACGCAGCCTACGAACCCTTGCAGGGCCGTGCGCACGCGCGGGTGGCTGTCATCGGTGGCGGTTTTGCCGGTCTCAACACCGTGCTCGGGCTGGCCGAGCGTGGCGTGCGGGATGTAGTTCTGCTGGAGCGCGAGCAGGTGGGCTTCGGCGCGTCCGGCCGCAATGGCGGCTTCGTCTTCGCCGGCTATTCGCTTGGCGAGCAGGCGCTGCTCGATCAGCTGGGCGAGCAACGGGCCGCGGCGCTGTTCAGCCTCACCACGGCAGCGGTCGAGCGCATCCGACGACGCATCACCGACCACGCGATCAGCTGCGATGTCGTGGACGAGGGCGTGATCTGGGCCAACTGGTTCCGCGATCCGGCGGTATTGCGCCAGCGCCAGCAATTGCTGGCCGGACATTATGGCGTGCAATGGCAATGGCTGGCTGAAGAAGAACTGCGCCACTGCATTCGCAGCGAGCGTTACCACGATGGCCTGTTCGAACGGGACGCGCTGCATTTGCACCCGCTCAACTACGCGATCGGCCTCGCTTCAGCGGCGGCTGCGCAAGGTGTACGAATCCACGAAAACAGTGGTGCCCTCGGCCTCGCGCGCGAAGGCTTGCAGTGGCGCCTGCGTACCGCGCAAGGTGAGCTGCTTGCCGATCAGGTGGTGCTGGCCTGCGGCGGCTATCTGGCCGGCCTGCAAAAGGCGATCGATCGGGCCATCCTGCCGATCGCCACCTACGTGATGGTCACCGAGCCGCTTGGCGATCGACTGGACGATTGCCTGCGCACCCGCGCAGCGATCTACGACAGCCGCTTCGCCTTCGACTACTACCGCGCATTGCCTGACAGCCGCTTGCTGTGGGGTGGACGCATCTCGGTGTTGAACCGTTCGCCCGCCGCGGTGCAGAGGCTGCTGACCCGGGATCTGCTGCGCGTCTTTCCGCAGCTTGCCGGGGTGCGGATCGACTACGCCTGGTCGGGCCTGATGAGCTACGCACGCCACCAGATGCCGCAAATCGGCGGTGATGGCAACGGCCTTTGGTGGGCGCAGGGGTTTGGCGGGCATGGCCTGGCGCCCACCTGTGCCGCCGGCGAATTGCTGGCGGCAGCGCTCGCCGAGGGCGACGATGGCTGGAAACAGTTTGCCGACTATGGCCTGGACAATACCTGGCGACCGTTCGGGTATCTTGGGGCGCAGGCGAGCTACTGGTGGCAACAGGGTCGCGATTGCCTGAAGACGAGGCTGGAAGGATGAGCGAGATGGATATTTCCGAGATCAGCTGGGCCGACTTCGAGAAGGTGCTGGTGGTGGCCGGCACGGTGACCCGGGTGGAGCCGTTTCCCGAAGCGCGCAAGCCGGCATGGAAGGTATGGGTGGACTTCGGCCCCTACGGCGAGAAGAAGACCAGCGCGCAGATCGCCGCGCTTTACCGCGCCGAAGACCTGCTTGGTCGGCAGATCGTGGGCGTGATCAACTTCCCCGAAAAACAGATCGGTCCATTCCGCTCGCAATTCCTGCTCACCGGCTTTCCCACGGAGGAGGGCGTGGTACTTACCGCACTGGAACGGCCGGTGCCCGATGGCACGCGGCTGGGTTGAGCAGGCGGCGTTCGCCGCAGAACCCGTGGCCTACCAGAGATACACCTGCAGCGACGGCTCGGTGGATCGAAGCGGAATCCGCTGCAGCAGTTCGCGCTGGTCGGGGTAGTTCAGTGCGCTGCGCTCCAGCAGATTGTCGATCTGCGTGAGGTCGTGCTGCGCCTCCTCGGGCGTCGGCGGACGCAGGTCCTGCGGTTCCGGAAACAAGCCCATGCCGGCGAGCAGGCTGTACCAGGACAGGGTCGGGTAGCCCTGGCCGAACACGCCCCTCTTCAGGCCCGGGATGATCGGCTTGCTGGACAGCCAGGTGGCGAGCAGTTGCTTGAGCGGATGGGAGAGGTTGGTGTTGGCCGCATTGGCGCGCCAGTAGTCGGTGTCGGTGCGCGTATTGGTCTTGTAGTGGGTGACGATGTAATCGCGGGTGCCTTCCAGCTGGCCATTGATGGTCTGGTTGAACGTCGTTCGCGCGGACTCGCCGAGGTCGCCTTTTTCGAGCACGGCAACCAGCATGTTCGCGGTGCGCTGCGCGAACAGCAGGGTGGTGGCCTCGAGCGGCTCGACGAAGCCCTGCGACAGGCCGATCGCAACGCAGTTGCGGTGCCAGCTCTCGGTGACGCGTCCCACGCGCATCTTCAGATGGCGCGCGGGGGCGTCGGCATCGAGCATTCCCAGATGGGTGCGCAGTTCGGTCTCGGCTTGTTCGGGCGAACAGAAATCGGTGCTGTAGACGTAGCCGTTGCCATAGCGGTTGGTCAGCGGAATCTTCCAGGCCCAACCATGCTTGAGCGCGGTGGAGATGGTCTGCGACATGATCGGCCCGTCCAGCGGCGTCGGCAGCGCCACCGCGGCATTGTTGAACAGGTTCTCCGCGTAGGGCACGAACGGGACCTTCAGTGCCTTGCCGATCAGCAGCGAGGCGAAGCCCGTGCAATCGACGAAGAAGTCCGCATCCAGCGTCTCGCCGCCTTCGAGGCGCAGCGAATCGATATCGCCGTTCTCCTTCAGGATCACCTCGTTCACATGGCGCGGCACATGGCGCACGCCACGTTCCAGTGCCTTCTTCAACAGGAAGGCGCCGAGCAGGCTGGCGTCGAAATGGTAGCCATGCCAGATGTCGAACGGGAAACTGCGCACCGGTTTGGGTGCCCGGCAGTCGCGCGCCAGCCGGTTGGCGATGAAGAAACGGTCGGGGTGCGCATGCACGTCCGCATGGTTCAGGCGCGCGTGCACGTTGTTGATGAATTGCGTCATGGTCAGGTTGTCGAGCATCGACGCGAACGCGTGAAAGTAACTCTCGAAACCTGGCCGGGTCGACCACTTGTCGAAGGTGATGCCGTTCTTGTAGGTGGCGTTGCAGGCGGGCATCCATTCCGCCTCTTCGATGCCGAGATCCTGGAAAAAGCGGCGCAGGTACGGCGTCGAGCCTTCGCCCACGCCGATCGTGCCGACCTGCGGCGATTCGATCACCGTCACCTGGAGTCTCGATCCATAGGCCGAGTTGGCCAGGGTCAGCGCCGTCATCCAGCCGGCGGTGCCACCGCCGACCACGACGATCCGGCGCAACGGCGGGTCGGCCTCGACACGCGCACCGGCATGATGTGCGGTTTCAGTCTCGTTGAACGGGTAGCTTGTGTCCGACATGGCTTGGGTCGATGGCTTGGCGAGGCAATGGCCAAGAGGAATCCATTTCGGCATGGCGGTCAATAGGCAGCGCGGGTGTCCAGTGACCTGTAGCCACGCTTGACGACCCGAAGCACGGAGCGAATCAGGCAGTGGCGCGATCCAGCCAGACCTCCAGCCCCTGTGCGTTCAGCTCGATGTCCATCCGCAGCAGTTGCTCCAGCGCGTCGCGCCCCCCGGTCCAGCCGTGCGCCTTGGCGCGAGCCGCGTACAACCCGGCCAAACCATCGACCAGTCGGCTGTGCCTGTCCGCGTCGGCGCCAGCCTCCAGCGCCAGCGTCACCATGGCGTCGATCTGCACATGCAGGTCGCCGGCCAAGCGGGCGACGTCTTCGATACGGCCGAAGTGGGTGGGGTACATCGCCACCGGCTGCAGCGCAACCAGGCGATCGATGGAGGCATGCAGTTCCTCCGGATCGAACTGTACCGGCGAGGTGGTTGGGAGGATGAACGGACCCTTCGCGGTATCGAATTCGCGATAGGACAGGCCGAACACGTCGCCGGTGAAACACACGTTCGCCCGTTCGTCGTGGATCGCGTTGTGATGTTTCGCATGGCCCGGGGTGTCGAGAGCGCGCAGGATGCGGCCCGCGAGATTGATCTGGTGCCCATCGCCGGCCTCGACCACGCGTTCGGCGGGCACCGGACGCAACCGTCCATATTCCCGTTCCATCACTTCCTCGCCGTATACCGCGCTGGCGCCGGCCCACAATTTTGACGGGTCGATCATGTGGCGTGCACCGCGCGGGTGAACCAGCAATTGCGCATGCGGCAAGCGCGCGATCAATTCGCCGGCACCGCCGGCATGATCGAGGTGCACATGGGTGAGGATCAGCCAGTCCACGTTCGCCGCCGTCAGGCCGGCGCGTTCCAGGGCGGCCAACATGCGCGGCACGGAATGATTGGTGCCGCAATCGATGAAGGCGGCATGGCCGCTCTCGACCACCAGGTAGGCGGCATCGAAACCCGGGCGCACGAAGCCTGTATCGATGACATGGATGCCTTGGGGCTGGGTCATGACTGTCTCGAAACTCCAACGATGGATCGAGGGTAGCATTTGCTGCCGGGTTGGCACCCGCGTGCGTTGTTCAACCGGCCCGGCGCAGGGTGAGATTGATCCGGCAGTCGCCCAGCACGCCGTGATGGTTCGGCTTCAAGGGCAGCACGCCGTGATGGCGCAGCCGCGCCGGGCCGCCCCATACGACCACGTCGCCATGCGCCAGCGGCACGCGCAGCTGTCGATCGGATCGCTGCAGGCCACCGAACAGGAATACCGCCGGAATGCCCAGCGAGACGGACACGATCGGGTGGCCCAAGTCACGCTCGTCGCGATCCTGATGCAGGCTCAAGCGCGTGCCTGCTTCGTAGCGGTTGACCAGGCAGGCATCCGGCACGAAGCCGGCAAAGCCGGCGTGCGCGGCGGCGGCCCCGGCCAGTTGCCGGAAAACCGGCGGCATCGGTGGCCACGGCTGGTCGCTGTACGGATCGATCGGATCGTAGCGATAGCCGCGGCGATCGCTGACCCAGCCCAGCGGCCCCGCATTGGTCATGCCCACCGACATGCGAAAACCGCCGGGGGTGATCAGATGGCGAAACGGCGCCTGCGCCACGATCGCATCGAGTGCCTGCAGCAGCGGCGCTTCGTCGGCCAGCGCAAACCCGCGCAGGACCACCGCGCCTGCGCACAAGGGCTCATCCCGGCGAACCGGCGCGGGCGCAGCGGCGAACAGGTCGGCCGTGCTCATGTGGCGTCGTGGAAGATGATGCCGAGCGTATGCCGATGACCACCGCGCACGCGGCTGACGCCGTGACGCAGGTTCACCCGGTAGTTGCCGCGAGTGCCTTGCACCGGCCGCTGATGGACGGCAAACAGCACCGCGTCACCCTGGCGCAACGGCACCACCTCGGCGCGCGACTGCATGCGCGGGCGCTGCTCGGTCAGCACGAACTCGCCGCCATGGAAATCGCGCCCCGGCTCGGACAGCAGGACCGCCATCTGCAGCGGGAATACGTGTTCGCCGTACAGATCCTGGTGCAGGCAGTTGTAGTCATCGGCACCGTATTGCAGCAGCAGCGGGGTAGGGCGCTGCTGGCCGGCCGCATGGCAGCGTTCGATGAAGTCGGCGTGCGTGGCGGGGTAGTGAACCGCCATGCCCATCGATGCATTCCAGCGATTCGCGATCGGTACCAGTCGGGAATAGACCGCTGTGCGCAGCGCGACCACCAGCTCAGGCAGCGGATAGCTGAAATAGCGGTATTCGCCGCGGCCGAAACCGTGGCGACCCATCACCACGCGACCGCGAAACCGCCCATCGTCCTCGTACTGGCTGGCCAGCGCCGTACATTCCAGCGGTGACAGCAGGGCCTCCAGCATCGCATAGCCGTGAGCATCCAGATCTTCCGCAACACGACCCCAGTCGTGCACGCGCAGCCGGCTACCGGCATCGACGACAGGTTGCAACTGCGCATTCATGCCTTTGCCTCGCACTCCAGCAGGACACGCTTGCGTTGCACGCCCCAGCGGTAGCCGGACAGGCCGCCGTCGTTGCGCACCACGCGATGGCACGGGATTGCCACCGCCAGCATGTTCGCCGCACAGGCCCCGGCCACGGCGCGCACGGATTTGGGTGAACCGATGCGTCGGGCGATCTCGCTGTAGCTGACCGTGCTTCCGGCCGGAATGTCGCGCAGCGCCCGCCACACGCGCTGCTGGAACGCGGTGCCGCGCACGTCCAATGGCAGGTCCAGGCCGATCGCCGGCGCCTCGATGAAACCGACCACCTGCGCCACCAGTTGCTCGTAATCGCGGTCGCCGCCGATCAAGCGGGCCTTCGGAAAACGATCCTGCAGATCGTGCGCCAGCGTGTCGGGATCGTCGCCAAGCAGGATCGCGCATACGCCGCGTTCGCTCTGCGCGACCAGGATCGAGCCCAGCGAACACTCGCCGATGGCGAAGCGGATCTCGCTGCCGGCACCGCCGGCGCGATAGTCCGATGGCGTCATGCCCAGCACCTGGCCGGCGGTTTCGTAGAAACGGCTGCTGGCGTTGTAGCCGGCGTCGAAGATCGCCGAGGTCACCGAGGTGCCGTGCGCCAGTTCGTTGCGTACACGGCGACTGCGATGTGCCGCGGCGTATTGCTTTGGGGTCACGCCGGTGACGGCCTTGAACACGCGATGGAAATGGAATGGACTGAGCCCGGTCGGCTGCGCCAGCTGGTCCAGCGTGGGGATCGCCTCGGCCTGCTCGATCATGCGACAGGCGGCAGTGACCATGGCCGCATGCTGCTCCGCCAGCGACGGCTGGTCGGGCTTGCAGCGCCTGCACGGGCGAAAACCGGCGCGTTCCGCATCGGCCACCGTGGCGTGGAACGCCACGTTTTCCGGTCGCGCCGGACGGGCTCCGCAGGAGGGTCGGCAGTACACGCCGGTGGTTTTCACCGAATAGAAAAACTTGCCGTCGGCACCTGCATCGTGCGCCTGCACCGCAGCCCAGCGCGGGTCGGCCAGGGTGATCGCGGCTAGTTCGGGTTGTTTGTCGAGGGTTTTCATGGCTGTTCCTCCCGGAAGATTATCGCGTGCAGCCAATCTAGGGATCCCCCGGCCCGGCCACACTCCGGCTCTTGCGGTCGAATTCGAATAACACGGTAGGAGCGCACCCTGTGCGCGATGCTTTCCGTGACGTGACGAAGAGCATCGCGCACAGGGTGCGCTCCTACCGGTTCAGGCTGCAGTGTCGACCAGCACCAACTCGGCATCCGCCAGCGCGGTCACCCGCAGCACGGATTCGTCGCGGATCGCGGCGCCGTCGCGGGCATCCAGCTGCACGCCGTTGAGCTCGACCGAACCGGTGGCCGGCACGAGGTACGCATAACGGCCAGCACCCAGCGTGTACTCGGTGGTTTCGCCGGCCCTGAGCGTCGCACCCAGCACGCGTGCGTCGGTGCGCAGCGGCAAGGCTTCGGTATCCTCCTTGAAGCCACTGGCCAGCGCCACGAAGCGGCCCGAGCGTTCGCCCTTCGGGAACGGTCGTGCGCCCCACGACGGCGGCTTGCCGCTTTCATCGGGGATGATCCAGATCTGGAAGATGCGCGTGGCGCCCGGTTCCACGTTGTATTCGGCGTGGGTGATGCCGCTGCCCGCGCTCATCACCTGCACGTCGCCGGCCTCGGTGCGGCCTTCGTTGCCGAGGCTGTCCTTGTGGCTGATCGCGCCTTCGCGCACGTAGGTGATGATTTCCATGTCCGCGTGCGGGTGCGGCGGGAAGCCGCTCTGCGAGGCGATGGTGTCGTCGTTCCACACGCGCAGCGCGCCCCAGCCCATGCGCGCGGGGTCGTTGTAGCCGGCGAACGAAAAATGATGTTTCGCCTTGAGCCAGCCGTGGTCGGCTCCGCCCAGGCTGTCGAAGGGTCTGCGTTCAATCACGGCGGTCTCCTCTCCTCATCGCGCCGGAACGGCGCCCGGACATAACATGAGGCTACGTGGTATCGCCTGAAACGGGCGCGAAGGAAACAGATTGTCTTTGTTTCGGCGTCAGCGGCCGGATTACCAGTCGGTCGGCCGGTAGTCCTTCAGGAACTGGCCCCACACATGCTCGCCGGTGTTGATGCCGCTGATGATCGGGTCGACGATGCGCGCGGCGCCGTCGATGATGTCCAGTGGCGGGTGGAAGCGTTCTTCGGCGACCTTGCGCGCGGCCAGTGCCGCCGGATCCTCGTCGGTCACCCAGCCGGTGTCGACGCTGTTCATGTGGATGCCGTCGTTGTGGTAATCCGTGGCCGAGGTGCGCGTCATCATGTTCAGCGCGGCCTTGGCCATGTTGGTGTGCGGGTGGCGGGTGGTCTTGAAGTTGCGGTAGAACTGGCCTTCCATCGCCGACACGTTGACGATGTGCTTGTCGCGTTCGGCCGTGCGCAGCATCAGCGGCTTCAGCCGCGCGTTGATGATGAACGGCGCGATCGCGTTGACCAGTTGCACTTCCAGCAATTCCACCGACGGCACCTCGGCCATCAGCAGCCGCCAGGAATTGCGCTCGCGCAGGTCGACCTGCTGCAGATCCTGGTCGAGCCGGCCTTCGGGAAACAGGTGGCTTTGCGCCAGCAGTTCTTCGGGCAGCAGCGGTACTTGCGACAGTTCGGCGGCACGGGTCAGGCCGGGGACATTCGATTCGCGGCCGCCCAGCGTCAGCGCCGCGGCACCGGTCTGCGGCAGGATGTTGGCGCCGCGCAGCCCTTCGTAATGGCCAACCAGCTGGCGCAGGTGTTCGGGCATGTCATGCAACGCGGCGGTTTCGCCGTCCATCATGTGCGCGTAGAAATCAGGGGGGCGGCGCACCGTTTGGCAGGCGTTGTTGATGATGAAATCCAGCCGCGGCCGGGTCGCCACCAGTTCCTGGCAGAACGCCTCGACGCTGGGCGTGTGGCGCAAGTCCAGCCCGTAGATCTGCAGGCGCTGGCCCCATTCGGCGAAGTCCGGTTCTTCGGCGTAGCGTGCCGCCGAATCGCGCGGGAAACGCGTGGTCACGATCAGCTCCGCGCCTGCGCGCAGCAGCTTCAAACCGGCCTGGTAGCCGATCTTCACCCGGCCACCGGTCAGCAGCGCGACCCGGCCGTGCAGGTCGACCAGTTCGGTGCGCTTGGCGTAGTTGAAGGCGGCGCAATCCGGACACAGCTGGTCGTAGAAGAAATGGATGGCGCTGTATTTCCGCTTGCACACGTAGCAGTGCTTCGGCTCGATCGACTCGCGCGGTTGCGAGGTGTCCTGGTCCGGGGCGATGTCGTGCGCCAGGAAGCCCTGCGGCGCGAACACGTTCGGCGTGGTGAATACCGGCCGGCGACGCAGCGTGCGGATGCCGGTCCGGTCGAGCACGCTGTCCTCGGCCTGGATCTTCGCGGCATGCCTTGCCTTCTCGGCCGCCTTCAGCCGGATCCGGCGCGCACCGGGGTCGGGATGGTAGACGCTTGCCACTGCCTGGTGCAGGCGCTGGCGATCCTCGGTGGGCAAGCGGTCCAGCAATTGTCGATCGTCCGCCACCGCTTCCAGCAGTTGCGCGGCGGCGCGCAGGCGCGTTAGCAACTCGGCTTCCGGGTTGTCGGCGGGGGGCTGTTCGGCAATGGTCATGATCGGGCGGTCGGTCGCATGCGCGTGTCTGGAGGTAGCGTGCCGTTGTCTGTCGGGCAGATTTGGCGTGGTGTCAGCCGCCCATGATGCCTGCTTTGTCCGAACTGCGGTAATCGTGGCGCCGATTTGCCTCGCCGGCGGTGTGCGGCGTTGCGGGATTGGGTGCTGTCGCACATTCCGTTGCGGCGGCCTGTGCCATGGTCTGCTCCAAGTCGTCCGGCAGCGACGACGGATAATCCATCAAGGCACATTGCGGCGTTTGCGGAGTCGAACCCACGATGGCCCTCGGCGAGAAGGTCAGTTTGTGCGCGCGTCCATAACAGCAGTCGTCCCTCCGCCACGGGCCTCCTCGGCCACCCCCCCGGTTCTTTCCAAATCCAGCCTTGCCCTCCTGTTGAACGACCTGCCCACGGCGCATCCGGCGCTGCCGATCGGGCGCCGGCTGGTCGGGCAGGACTGTCATGGGCTGAGCCGTCTGCCGGTTCACCTCGGCAAGGCGCGGGTTGTCCGGCATGACACCCGCATCCGCTTCGTCTACCTGCCGGCGCATGAAGCTCACGATCCTTGTGCCGCCTATCATCAGCACCTGGTCAGGGCCGAAGTGCTGCTTGCTCGCGTGATGGCTGCGCATGCTGCGGGCCTGCGTCCGATCGCCCCGGCCCTCGATGACGCCGCCGAGGCGCGCGCCACGGTAAAGCCGCCGCGCGACCTGTTTCCGGCGACCACGCTGGAATATCGCCGCTGGTACCACGACGATGGAACCGCGCGAGCGCAGCCGTTGACCCAGGAGGCTCTCGCCGGACAACTGGCTGCCGTCGGGCTGTCCATGCGCGAGGCGTTTGATCGCGCCATCCATCGTTCGCACGCCTTGCCCGCGGCAGACCAGGCCTGGCTGGTTCGCCGGCGCGCCCTGCCGCTGGCGCAGCGACCGCTCAACCGCGGCGAGTTCCTTGCCCTGGTTGCTGCCCTCGATGGCGCCTGGCGGGTTCCCGCGGGGGCGCGGCACATGGCCTGCGCAAATCGCCGGATCGCCTTGCGGGTGGTCGCGGCGCTGGCCGGCATGCTCGACGAATATGTCGCGCCGCCATTTGCCGTGGCCGCCCTGAACGAGGCGTTCAACGAATGCCTGCTCGCTCGTCTGCGCCAGACCATCGAGGCCTCGCGTCAGGCCGGTTCGGCCGGTGGTGTTCTTCTGGCGGGCCCCAAGGCCTGGTTCGCCGCCAAGGCGGCACGCATGCGCGCCGAGCACCAGATAGGCCTTGCCATGGCGCCAGGTACGCACCCTTCGTCGTCACTGCACGGGGCAGGCGGCTTCGCGCTGAGCACCAAGCCGCTGGCCGCCGTCGGCTGAAGCGGGTCCAGCCTTCGCCTCAGGCGTCCGCCTCGTCCTTGTGGGCATCCACCGGGATGCAGGCGCACATGATGTTCTTGTCGCCATAGACGTTGTCGACCCGCCCGACCGGCGACCAGTACTTCTGCAGCTTCAGACTGGCCAGTGGGAACGCGGCCAGTTCGCGCGGATAGGCGTGGGTCCACTCGCTGGCCGAAACCATCGTCGCGGTGTGCGGGGCGTTCTTCAGCGGGTTGTCCTCGCGGTCCAGCCTGCCGTCCTCGACGGCGCGAATCTCGTCGCGGATCTGGATCATCGCGTCGATGAAGCGGTCCAGCTCGATCTGCGATTCGCTTTCGGTCGGTTCCACCATCAAGGTGCCGGAGACCGGGAAGCTCAGCGTCGGCGCGTGGAAGCCGAAGTCGATCAGCCGCTTGGCCACGTCCTCGGCGCCGATGCCGGTGGCGTCCTTGAGCGGGCGCAGGTCGAGGATGCACTCGTGCGCGACCAGGCCATTGCGGCCGGTGTACAGGGTCGGGTAGTGCGTTTCGAGCCGCTTGGCGATGTAGTTGGCATTGAGCAGGGCAACCTGGGTGGCCTTGCGCAGGCCTTGCTGGCCCATCATCGTGATGTACATCCAGCTGATCGGCAGGATGCTGGCGCTGCCGAAGCTGGCGGCGCTGACCATGCCGACCGGGCTTTCCTCGCCGAGCTTCCTCGGCAGGAACGGTGCAAGGTGAGATTTGACGGCGCACGGGCCGACGCCCGGGCCGCCGCCGCCGTGCGGAATGCAGAAGGTCTTGTGCAGGTTGAGGTGGCTGACGTCCGAGCCCCACTTGCCGGGCTTGGCCACGCCGACCAGCGCGTTCATGTTGGCGCCGTCGGTATACACCTGACCGCCGCGCGCGTGCACGATCTCGCAGATCGCCACGATGTCTTCCTCGAACACGCCGTGGGTGGACGGGTAGGTGATCATCAGCGCGGCCAGACGATCCGAATACTTCTCGGCGGCGCGGCGGATGTCCTCGACATCGACGTTGCCGTTGGCGTCGCACTTGGTCACCACCACGCTCATGCCGCACAGGTGCGCGGAAGCGGGATTGGTGCCGTGGGCGGATTCGGGGATCAGGCAGATGTCGCGATGGGCCTCGCCGCGCGAACGGTGGTACGCGCGGATCGCCAGCAGGCCGGCGTATTCACCTTGCGCGCCGGAATTCGGCTGCAGGCTCACTGCGTCGTAGCCGGTGCACTCGACCAGCATCGCTTCCAGGCCTTCGATCAGTTCCTTGTAACCGGTGGTCTGCGCCGCCGGTGCCAGCGGATGGATGTTGCCAAACTCCGGCCAGGTCACCGGAATCATCTCGGCGGTGGCGTTGAGTTTCATCGTGCACGAACCCAGCGGGATCATCGTGCGATCCATCGCCAGGTCCTTGTCGGCCAGCGCGCGCATGTAGCGCAGCAGTTCGTGCTCGCTGTGGTGGGTGTTGAACACCGGATGGGTGAGGAAGTCGCTCTGGCGCAACAGCGTGCGTGGCAGCGCGTCGTGGACTTCGGCATCGAGCGCGTCGATGGTCACTCCCGGCATCCTGCCTTCCGCGACACTAGTGCTTCCCTGCACGTCGTCGGCCAGTTCCGCGCCGAACAGGCCCGCCAGCGCGACGACGTCAGCGCGCGTGGTGGTCTCATCCAGGCTGATGCCGAGGCTGCTGGCATCCAATTCGCGCAGGTTGATGCCGGCGGCGCGCGCCTTGGCGTGGACGGCGGCGGCATCGATGCCGGTGATGTGCAGCGTATCGAAGAAATCGCCGTCCACCTTCACCCCGGCCCGGCGCAGCGCGACGGTCAGGATCACGGCGAGGCGATGCGTGCGGCGCGCGATGCGGGTGAGCCCGACCGGACCGTGGTAGACCGCGTACATCGAGGCCATCACCGCCAGCAGCACCTGCGCGGTGCAGATGTTCGAGGTCGCCTTCTCGCGGCGGATGTGCTGCTCGCGCGTCTGCAGGGTGAGGCGGTAGGCGGCCTTGCCCTCGCTGTCGATGGAGACGCCGATCAAACGGCCCGGCATCGAGCGCTTGTACGCGTCGCGGCAGGCCATGAAGGCGGCATGCGGGCCACCGTTGCCGAACGGCACGCCAAAGCGCTGCGAGTTGCCCACCACGATGTCGGCGCCCCACTCGCCGGGTGCGGCGATCAGGGTCAGTGCGAGCAGGTCGGTGGCCACCGCGACCAGACCGCCGCGCGCATGCACGGCGTCAGCGATGGCCTGGTAATCGTTGATGCTGCCGAAGGTGTCCGGGTACTGCAGCAGCACGCCGAACGCCTCGGTGCCGGCCGCGTCATTGTCGGCGCCGACCACCAGCTCGATGCCCAGCGGTTCGGCGCGCGTGCGCACCACTTCCAGCGTCTGCGGATGCACGCCGCTGGACACGAAGAACACGTTCGACTTCGACTTGCACGAGCGCTTGGCCAGGGTCATCGCCTCAGCCGCGGCGGTGGCTTCGTCCAGCAACGAGGCGTTCGCGATCTCCATGCCGGTGAGGTCGGCGCACATGGTCTGGAAGTTGATCAGCGCCTCCATGCGGCCCTGCGAGATTTCCGCCTGGTACGGTGTGTACGCGGTGTACCAGGCGGGGTTCTCCAGGATGTTGCGCAGGATGACGTTCGGCGTGAGGGTGCCGTAGTAGCCCTGGCCGATGAAGCTGCGGAACACCTGGTTCTTGTCGGCAATCGCGCGGATCTTGGCCAGCGCTTCCTCTTCGGTGATCGCCTCCGGCAACGCCAGCGGCGCGGCGGACATGATCGAGCCGGGAACGATGGCGTCGGTCATCGATTCCAGCGAATCGTGGCCGATCACGTGCAGCATCTGCGCGATCTCGGCGTCGTCCGGACCGATGTGACGTTCGATGAACGCGCCGTGGTGCTCGAGGTCGCGCAGGGAAGGGGAGGAGTTGTGGCTCATGAGCGGGCATCCGAAGACTCGCGTGCCGTGCCGCACGCGGGGCGCCCCTCTGTCCTTTTGCCTGAGAGTTTGGAAACGCGATGCCTGCGCTTCGTGCCCCTTCGGCGCCGGATTCAACCGGTCTCTCCAGAGTGTTCGCACATGATGGTATGGGAGCCTGAGCGATTACGGGCGTTGCGTCTTCGGCAGCGGCACGGGCCCGGTCAAGGGCCGCCCGCTTCTCCCACCATGCGTTTACCGCGGCGATTATACAGGGGGATCCGGCGCGCGTTGCAGCCCGCGGGGCGCGGTTCAGGGAACTCCGATCGCCGGCCCGCGCTATGCTCGGACACCCTATCCCCGACCCGGCGGAGCCCCCATGATCCGTATCGGCGAAATCGACCACGTGGTGTTGCGCGCCATCGACATCGTGGTCATGCAACGCTTCTACTGCGACGTGCTCGGCTGCCGCGAGGAACGCCGGCAGGACGAGATCGGCCTGGTGCAGCTGCGTGCCGGTGCCTCGCTGATCGACCTGGTGGCCGTCGACGGCAAGCTCGGCCGTCATGGCGGCGCTGCACCAGGCAAGGCGGGCCACAACATGGATCACCTGTGCCTGCGCGTGGAGGATTACGACGAGGCGGCGATCCTGGTGCACCTGAAGGTCCATGGCGTGCGCGTCGGCGAACTGGGTTCGCGCTACGGCGCGCAAGGTGAAGGCCCGTCTATCTACCTGTACGACCCGCAGGGCAACATGGTCGAGCTGAAGGGACCAGCGGCAAGGGTTGCGATCACCTCTCACCGTTCACCCTGAGCGTAGGCCCGAAGGGTCGAAGGGTCGAAGTCGAAGGGCCCTTCGACTCCGCTGCGCTACGCTCAGGGTGAACGGTGGGGATTCAGCAAACCCTGAAAAGACGAAAGCCGCCTTGAGAGGCGGCCTTCGTTTACAATTGGTGCCCAGGAGAGGACTCGAACCTCCACGGAGTTGCCCCCGCTAGCACCTGAAGCTAGTGCGTCTACCAATTCCGCCACCTGGGCAGGTGTCACACCGCTCTGCGAGTTGCGTGAGCCGCGTAATGTAGGCATCGGCCGCCGGCTTGTCAACTCTTTTTCACATTCACCGAACGCGTCATGTCATTCTGCGCGGCGCTTGCACCACAAGGATATTTAGTGACCAGAAAAACTCCCCCGAAGCCCGGCCAGGGCCCGGCTCATCATTCATCCGGAGAGCGGAGCAAATCCGCCGATCCAAAGCAGCGCCCGGGCACCGCTCCCATGAAGCGACGCAACAAGGCCGCCGCAGGTGCCGTACCTGACCCGCATGCCGATCGCGAGGCGCAGCGCTACGCGCGCCCCATCCCCAGTCGCGAAGCCATCCTCGCCCTGCTCGACGAGCGGGGCGAGCTGCTGACCGAGGCGCGCATCGCCGAAGCGCTCGCCATTGACGAGGAGGCCGATCTTGAGGCGTTGCGCAAGCGCCTCGCCGCGATGGTGCGCGATGGTCAATTGCTGCTCGGTCGGCGCGGCGGTTACGCGCCCACGCAGAAGCTCGACCTGATCGCCGGCCGCGTGCTGGCCAATGCCGAAGGCTACGGTTTTCTGCGCCCGGACGAGGGCGGCGAGGATCTGTACCTGTCGCCGCAGCAGATGCGCGCGGTGATGCACGGCGACCGCGTGCTGGCCAGCGTGGTCGGCATCGACCGCCGCGGGCGCAGGCAGGGCGCGATCGCCGAAGTGCTGGAACGACGTTCGCCGCGCCTGGTCGGTCGGGTGTTGATCGAAGATGGCGTGACCCTGGTCGCGCCGGACGACCGCCGCCTCAACCAGGACGTGATGATCAAGCCGGGCCAGGAGCAGGGCGCGCGTGCCGGCCAGATCGTGGTGGTCGAGATCACCGCGCCGCCGACGGCGCAGCGTGGCCCGGTCGGCGAAATCCGCGCCGTGCTGGGTGAGCGTCTGCAGCCGTCGCTGGTGGTGGAGATGGCGATCGCCAGCCACGACCTGCCGCACGAATGGCCGGCCGAAGTGCTGCGCGATGCGGCGCAGGTCGAATCGGTGGTGACCGCCGCCGAGCGCGAGGGCCGCACCGACATTCGCAAGCTGCCGCTGGTCACGATCGACGGTGCCGATGCGCGCGACTTCGATGACGCGGTGTATGCCGAGCCGAAGCGTGGCGGCGGCTGGCGCCTGATCGTGGCGATCGCCGACGTGTCGCACTACGTGCAGGTCGGCAACGCGCTGGACCGCGAAGCCTACGAGCGCAGCACCTCGACCTATTTCCCCGGTTTCGTGGTGCCGATGCTGCCGGAGACGCTGTCCAACGGCATCTGCTCGCTGAACCCGCAGGTCGAGCGCCTGTGCATGGTCTGCGACATGCTGGTCGATGCCGAAGGTAACGTGACCAAATCGAAGTTCTATGACGCCGTGATGCTGTCGCATGCGCGCCTCACCTACGACAAGGTATGGCAGGCGGTCGGCCTGCGCGAGAAGGACGCTCGCCATGAAGTGGCCGACGTGTTGCCACAGCTGGAAAATCTGCATGCGCTGTACAAGGCGATGGCCGGCCAGCGCAAGCGCCGTGGCGCGATCGACTTCGAGACGCCGGAAGTGAAGTTCCGTCTCGACCAGACCGGCAGCGTGGAGTCGATGGGCGCTACCGAGCGCAACGACGCGCACAAGCTGATCGAGGAATGCATGATCGCCGCCAACGTGCAGGCGGCGCTGTTCCTGGAGAAGAAGAAAATTCCGGCGCTGTTCCGTGCGCACGAGCCGCCGCCGGCGGAGAAGTACGAGGACCTGCAGCAGTTCCTGCGCGAGTTCAAGCTGCGCATGCCGCCGGTCGATGAAGTCACGCCGGCGGATTTCGCCGAGATCCTGCGCATGGTGCATGACCGCCCGGAGCGCGAATTGATCCAGAACGTGCTGCTGCGCTCGCAGAGCATGGCCGCCTACCAGCCGGACAACCGCGGCCACTTCGGCCTGGCGCTTACGGCTTACGCGCATTTCACCTCGCCGATACGCCGTTATCCGGATTTGCTGGTGCATCGCGCGATCCGCTACGCGTTGACCAACGGCAAGCCGGCCGACTACACCTACAGCCCCGCCGAGATGGCGGCGATGGCGATCCATTGTTCGCAGCGCGAACGCCGTGCCGAGGAAGCCGAGCGCGACGTGGACGAGCGCTTCAAGTGCGCGTGGATGGAAAAGCACATCGGCAGCGAGTTCGAGGGCGTGGTCACCGGCGTCACCTCGTTCGGCCTGTTCGTGGAACTGGACGAGTCGAAGGTGTCCGGCCTGGTGCACATCAGTCAGCTGGCCAACGACTATTACCACTTCGATGCGACGCGAAAGTTGCTGAAGGGCGAACGCACCGGCGCGCAGTTCCGCCTCGGCGACCACGTGCGCATCCAGGTGCTGCGCGCCAGCCTGGAGGACCGCAAGATCGACTTCCGGCTGGTCTCGCCGCGTACGCCGGCCACGCCGCCGACCGGCAGCGGCAAGGCGTATGACTACGCCGCCGCGGGCGAGCGTTATTCGTTGCCGAAGAAGGCCGTCGCCACGGCCAAGGCGCCGGGCATGTTCGGCCGCGCCGCCAAGGCGATCGGCCGTGCGTTCGGTCGCAAGGAAACGGAGGTTCCCGCGTCGGCACCGGCTCCGCGCAAGGTGGCGGCGAGCGATCATCCGCCGCCGCGTGCGCAGCCGGCGGCAACACGTCGACATGCCGGTGCGCCAAAGCCGGGGCGCAAGGCCGAGCCGTCGTCCGAGCGGGGTTCGGGCAAAGGCGGTTCGTCCAGGCGCGGGCCGGCTCCGGCTGACGCGTCGCGTGGTGCACCGAAGAAACACACCGGCCGCAAACCGAAACCGAAAGGCAAGCCATGAGCGAGAGCTGGATCGTCGGGATCAACCCGGTCGAAGGCGCGTTGAGCAACGATGCCGAGCGCGTGCGCGAAGTACTGGTCGAGAACGGTCAGCGCAATGCGCGCGTGCTGGAACTGGCCGAGCGCGCGAAGAAGTTGAACATCCCGGTACTTCATCGTCCGCGTGATGAGCTGGACCGGCATGCCGGCGAAGCGCGCCATCAGGGCGTGGCGGCGCGTTACGAGGCCGCGCCGGCCGCGCACGAGAACGACCTGGCCGGCCTGCTCGAACGCGACGGCAGCGACACCCTGGTATTGGTACTCGACGGCGTCACCGATCCGCACAACCTCGGCGCCTGCCTGCGCAGCGCGGCGGCGACCAAGGTCACCGCGGTGATCGTGCCGAAGGATCGCGCGGTCGGCCTGACTCCGGTGGTGCGCCGCGCTTCCGCTGGTGGGGCGGACCGGGTGCCGCTGATCGCGGTGACCAACCTGGCGCGCACGTTGCGCGAGCTGAAGGACGCCGGTGTATGGATCACCGGCCTGGCCGGCGATACCGACACCACCATCTACGGCGTCGACTTCAAGGGGCCGGTAGCACTGGTGCTGGGCAGCGAAGGCGAGGGTATCCGTCGGCTGACCCGTGAGCTGTGCGATTTCGTGGCGAAGATTCCGATGCCGGGCAGCATGGAAAGCCTCAACGTTTCCGTGGCCACGGGTGTCGTCCTGTTCGAAGCCCTGCGACAGCGGAGTGTGAAGCGATGAATATCTTCTGGTACGACTGGGCCGGTTATATCGGCGTGGCCCTGGTGTTGCTGGCGTTCTTCCTGTTGCAGGCACGCAAGCTGCAGGGGCATGGCCTGATTTATCAGTTGATGAATATCCTGGGCGCGCTGGGCGTGATGGTGTCGCTGCTGTTCGGCGCCAGCCCGATCAACTGGCCGGCATTCCTGATGCAGATCGCCTGGATCGTGATCAGCGGCTACGGCATCCTGCGCGGACTGCAACTGCGCGGTTCGCCGCGCACCGGTCAACCGTACGATTCGTCGCGAGGCAACGGATAAGACACAACTTGCCATGCGTGCCGAGGCAGTGACACGTGCTCAGTTGGCGCGTCCCTGGTGAGCGGACCGCCCTGACTCCGGTTTTCAGGCGTCGTTGACGCCGGAGTGCGCCAGCTCGATCAACTCCAGCTGACGCCAGCGGTTGACCACGCTGCAGAACAAATCGGCCGTGCGTTCGGCGTCGTACACCGCTGAGTGTGCTTCACGGCTGTCGAAGGCGAGGCCTGCCGCCAGCACGGCCTTGCTCAGCACGGTCTGGCCGTAAGCCAGGCCGCCGAAACTCACGGTGTCGAAGCAGCTGAACGGATGGAACGGATTGCGCTTGTGTCCGCAGCGGCGCACCGCCTGGTTGAGAAAACCCAGGTCGAACGCGGCATTGTGGCCGACCAGGATCGCCCGCTGGCAGCCCGCCTCGCGCACCGCCTCGCGGACGACATGGAAGATGTGATCCAGCGCCTGCCGCTCGGGCACCGCACCACGCAAGGGGTTGTCCGGGTCGATGCCGGTGATCTCCAGCGAGCGAGGGTCGAGGTTCGCACCGGGGAACGGTTCCACGTGTGTGGAGACCACGGGTTGCCGCGCCATGAAACCGGACTCGTCCATGCACAGCGGTACCGCCGCGATTTCCAGCAGCGCGTCATGCTCGGCGTCGAAGCCGCCGGTCTCCACGTCGACGACCACCGGCAGAAATCCGCGAAACCGCTCGGCCATGCGGGCTGCGTTGCTGTTGTTCACGATATCCATCGGCGCAGCATATCAGCCGTGGGCGACGCTTCGGTTTCGGCATGCCCTGGCTCTTCGCCGGAATCGCCACACCGTGATCGATGAACCGATGTCCGCTGCATCATCAGCGAGTGATCGCGGCGAGCATCGCCTCGGCGCTGGAGACGCGCAGTTCGCCCGGTGCTTCGAGGTGCAACTGGCGCACCACGCCATCTTCGGCGTACAGGGCGAAACGTCGGGTGCGCAGCCCCATGCCGAAGTCGGTGCCGTCGAGTTCGAGGCCCAGCGCGCGGGTGAAGCTGGCGTTGCCATCGGCAAGCATCAGCAGGCCGGGAGGTACCTGTTGCGCGGCGGCCCATGCCTGCATGACGTAGGCGTCGTTGACGGCGAGGCAGATCACGTCGATGCCGCGCGTCCGGAATTCGCTGAAATGGGCGATGTAACCGGGCAGGTGCCGGTTCGAGCAGGTTGGCGTGAAGGCACCGGGCACGCCGAACATCACCATGTTGCGCCCGGCGAACACGGCGCCCGTCTGCGCGGGCCGGATGTCGCCGTCGATGATCTTGATGGGTACGTCGGGAAGGGTGTCGCCAGACTGGATGCGCATGCGGGACTCGCCGGGAGAGGGGTTGCCCATGCTAATGCGTTCAGCGGGGATTGCCTTGAATCGGTGGCGAATGCACCTATCTCCGGAACAGGCGGCGATCGTGCCGCAATACTTTCGAGGAGACAGAGAGATGAACCATAGCCGTCAATCCATCTGGGGCCGTGACTTCGTGCCGTCGGACGACTTTCGCCAGGTGATGGGCCGTTTTTTCGGCGCCGGCGACAGCGATCAGTCCACCGTGGAAACCAGCCAGTGGGCGCCGCGGGTTGATATCCGCGATGAGGACAAACGCTTCATGATCCTGGTCGATGTGCCGGGCGTGGACCCGTCCACGATCGAGGTGAGCATGGACAAGAGCATCCTCACCATCAAGGGTGAGCGCAAGGTCGACAGCGAGGAAAGCGCTGGCAAGCTGACCCGGCAGGAACGTGTCCATGGCAGCTTCCATCGCCGCTTCGCGCTGCCGGAAAGCGCCGATGCCGATGGCATCAGCGCGCATGGCAAACATGGCGTGCTGGAAATCTCGATCCCGAAGAAGGCGGAAACCACGCCGCGTCGCATCACGATCCATACCGCGAACTGAGCGCGGCGTTCCTGACGCGGACGGTGTGAAAGCCCGCCCCGGCGTGGATAATGATCCGCGCTGGGGCGCGGCCTTTTGTCGCGAGATACCGATCATCGGGAGCGGGCGTGGAATTCAAAGACTATTACGAAATCCTGGGCGTCAAGCCGGACGCGAGCGAAGCCGAGATCAAGGCGGCGTATCGCAAGCTGGCGCGCAAATACCACCCGGACAAGAACAAGGAAGGCGGCGCCGAGGAGAAATTCAAGGCGGTCAACGAAGCCAATGAAGTGCTGAAGGACGCCGAGAAGCGGCGTTCCTACGACCAGTTGCGTGCCGGCGGCTATCGCCAGGGCGAACAGTTCCGGCCGCCGCCGGGATGGCAGGGACAACAGCAGGGTTTTGGCGGCGACGAGGGCGATTTCAGCGACTTTTTCGAGAGCCTGTTCGGGCGTGGCGCCGCGGCGGGCGGCCATCGCGGCCAGCCGCGACCGCGGCGTGGACAGGATGTGCAGGCCTCGGTGCAGATCGACCTGCAAACCGCATTCGATGGTGGGCGCACGCGCCTGGCGATGCACGACCCGACAGGCGGCGAGCGCGTGCTTGAGGTTAAGATCCCCGCGGGCATCCAGCCGGGCCAAGTGATCCGGCTGTCCGGCCAGGGCCAACCCGGCATGGCCGGTGGCCCGAAGGGCGATCTGCTGCTGGAAGTGGGCATTCGCGACGACGCGCGCTTTCGCCTCGATGGCCGCAACGTGGTGCATGTGTTGCCGATATCGCCGTGGGAAGCTGCGCTCGGCGCCACGGTGCCGGTACCCACGTTGGCCGGTACGGTCGATCTGCGGATTCCGGCGGGCTCGCAATCGGGGCGCAAGTTGCGCCTGAAGGGACGTGGCATGCCCGGTGCGCACCCGGGGGATCAGCTGGTGGAGTTGTCGATCCGCACGCCGGTGGCCGACAACGACGCACAGCGCGAGGCCTATGAAGGCATGCGCGCGAGCTTCGCGGATTTCGACCCGCGCCGCTGAGTTGCAACGCCGAAAGCAAATCGGGCAGAAGCCGGTTCGGCCGACTTCTGCCCGATTCGTGGGGCGCGACAGCAGCTCAGCTGCGCGAAGCGCGCTTGCGATCGTTCTCGGTGAGGTGCTTCTTGCGCAGGCGGATCTCCTTCGGGGTGATCTCGACCAGCTCGTCGTCGTCGATGAAGTCCAGCGCCTGTTCCAGGGTGAACTTGATCGCCGGGGTCAGCTGGATCGCATCGTCCTTGCCCGAGGCGCGCATGTTGGTCAGCGGCTTGGGCTTGATCACGTTGACGGTGAGGTCGTTGTCCTTGGCGTGGATGCCGACCAGCTGGCCTTCATACACATTGTCGCCTTCAGCGGCGAACAGCTTGCCGCGATCCTGCAGAGGCCCGAGCGAGTAGGCCGGGGTGGTGCCGCCGGCATTGGCGATCATCACGCCGTTGAGGCGCTTGGCGATCTGGCCTTCTTCCCGCGGGCCGTAATGATCGAATACGTGGAACAGCAGGCCCGAACCCTGGGTCAGGGTCTTGAACTGGTTCTGGAAGCCGATCAGGCCGCGCGCCGGAATCTCGTAATCCAGACGCACGCGACCCTTGCCGTCCGATTCCATGTTCTTGAGGCTGCCCTTGCGTGTGCCGAGCCGTTCCATCACGGCACCCTGGTGGACTTCCTCCACGTCGACCACCAACTGCTCGATCGGCTCCATCTTCTGGCCGTCGATTTCCTTGATGATCACTTCCGCACGCGACACGGCCAGTTCGTAGCCTTCGCGACGCATGTTCTCGATCAGCACCGACAAATGCAGCTCGCCGCGACCGGAGACCAGGAACTTGTCCGCGTCGGAGCCTTCCTCGACCTTCAGCGCCACGTTGTGCACCTGCTCGCGATCGAGGCGTTCGCGCAGCTGGCGACTGGTCAGGAACTTGCCGCCGGAGAGATCCTTGTTGCCGGCGAACGGCGAGTTGTTGACCTGGAAGGTCATCGAGATGGTCGGTTCGTCGACGGTCAGCGCCGGCAACGCCTCGGGCGTGTCCAGCGCGCAGATCGTGTCGGAGATGGTCAGGTCGGCGATGCCCGAGATGGCGACGATGTCGCCGGCTTCGGCGCTGTCCTGCTCGATCCGCTCCAGGCCGAGGAAGCCCAGCACCTGCATCACCTTGCCCTGGCGCTTCTTGCCGTGGCGATCGATCACGGCGACCGGCATGCCCTTCTTCAGGGTGCCGCGCTGGATGCGGCCGATGCCGATGACGCCGACGAAGCTGTTGTAGTCGAGCTGGCTGATGCGCATCTGGAACGCGCCATCCGGATCCACGTCCGGCTTGCTCACGTGCTGCATGATCGCTTCGTACAGCGGCGTCATGTCGCCTTCGCGCACGTTCTCGTCCAGGCCGGCATAGCCGTTCAGCGCCGAGGCGTAGACGATCGGGAAATCCATCTGCTCCGGCGTGGCGCCGAGGCGGTCGAACAGATCCCACACCTGCTCGACGACCCACTCGGGGCGCGAACCCGGGCGGTCGACCTTGTTGATCACCACGATCGGCTTGAAGCCCATCGCGAACGCCTTCTGCGTCACGAAGCGCGTCTGCGGCATCGGGCCGTCCATCGCGTCGACCAGGATCAGCACCGAGTCGACCATCGACAGCACGCGCTCCACTTCGCCACCGAAGTCCGCATGTCCCGGCGTGTCGACGATATTGATGCGGTTGCCCTTCCAGGTGATCGCGGTGTTCTTGGCCAGGATCGTGATGCCGCGTTCCTTTTCCTGGTCGTTCGAGTCCATCACGCGCTCGGCCAGCACGGTGCGCTCGCTCAGCGTGCCCGATTGCTTGAGCAGGCAGTCGACGAGGGTGGTCTTGCCGTGGTCGACGTGGGCGACGATGGCGATATTGCGCAGGTTTTCGATGGACATGGGATCGACTCGGGTGGCGCATGCAGCCACCACGTGGGTTATCGGAAGGTTAACCCGAGGATTATACGGGTTTGCGCGGCAGCGTGGGTGTTCTCGTGTCGGGTGTTCAGGCTGGCACCGCCACCGGTTCCCGTGCCGGATGCACCGGCCAGCGCGCGGCGATACCCGTCGAAAGACAATATGCGGAGGTTTGGCCCGGGCATTCTTTTGGACTGCACTGACCCGCCAGTCATGGTCCTGCCACCCGCACCCACGATCACCCCACCGCTGTTCAGCGTGGCCAGGTCAGCCTGCGCGCAGGCCTGATCGCCGGCCGCAGTCACCTGCGCTGCAGCGGAGGGCAGGGGGAAGCTTTGGGCGCTCTCGCGCCAGAGCTGGCGATCGCCTGATCTGGGTCAACGCCGCGCGTGCCGCCCGGGCGTAGATTCAGCGGGATCGACGCCCGGGCGGACGCCGTACCACGTGCAAGCGGGTGGGACGATGCAGGCAAGCACTACGGGACGCCACGCAGCGGCGGGCGCGGAAGACGATCGCGCGTTGGCCGCGGTATTCACTGCGTACACCGTGTCAGCCACGGCCTGGCTGTTGTTCGCCACCGCGGTGGGGCTGCTGCTGGCGTTCAAGTTCGGTGCGCCGGACTTCTGGGCCGCCAAATACCTGACTTTCGGCCGACTGCGGCCGATCCACACCAACGACACTTTCTACGGCTGGGCCAGCATCGGCCTGGTCGGTCTGGCGTATTACGTCGCGGCGCGCAGTTGCGGCACGAGGTTGTACAGCACCAGGCTGGCCTGGATCGGGTTGGTGCTGTTCAACCTCGCGGCGGTCGCCGGCACCATCGCGCTGGAGCTGGGTTACAACTGGGGCGATCTGGAATACCGCGAGTGGCCGTGGCCGATCCGGCTGGTCTTCCTCGCCGCGCTGCTGGTGACCGGCTGGAACCTGATCGGCACGGTGGCGCGACGCAACGCCGAAGACATCTACCTTTCCAACTGGTACACCATCTGCGGGGTGCTGTGGACCTGCGTCATCGCGATCGTCGCGACCCTGCCGTGGTACCAGTACGGCCTGGGCCAGGTCGCGATCTCCGGTTACTACATGCACAACGCGGTGGGCATGTGGTTCACGCCGCTGGCGCTGGGCGTCTTCTACTACGCGATCCCGAAGATCCTCAGCCGTCCGATCTATTCCTACGCGCTGGGTGTGTTCGCGTTCTGGACCAACCTGTTGTTCTACCCGCTGCTCGGCGGCCATCACTTCCTGTTCAGTCCGCTGCCGTGGTGGCTGCAGACCACCGCGATCGTGTTCAGCGTGGCGATGCTGGTGCCGGTATGGGGTGGCAGCGCGAACTACCTGCTGACCATGCGCGGCCGCTACCGCGACATGACCCATTCCTATCCGTTGATGTTCATCTTCGTCGGCGTGATCGGTTACCTGGTCGGCTCGACCCAGGGCACGGTCGAGGCGTTCCGGTCGATGCAGGCAATCTGGCACCTCACCAACTTCACGGTCGGGCATTCGCACCTGACCATGTATGGCTTCGTCACTTTCGCAGTGTGGGGCGGCATCTATGCGCTGCTGCCGCTGGCGACCGGCAAGAGTCCCGGCCGGCTGGGCATCGCGATGCATTTCTGGATGGCGCTGGTGGGCAGCTTCATCTACGTGATCGCGCTGTCGATCGGTGGCACTATCCAGGGCCTCGACTGGCTGCATCAACTGCCGTTCATCCAGTCGGTGGTGGACATGAATCCGTATTGGGTCTGGCGCGGCGCGGGCGGCCTGCTGATGTTCCTGTCGCATATCGTGTTCGCCTGGAACGTGTGGCGAATGACCTCGGGGCAGGCGGGTAACGCCGCCTCGCCGATCCTGGCCCGGAGCGGGGAGGCGGCGGCATGAACAAGTTGCTGCAGATCGCCGGTGGCGCGGTGTTGATCTATATCTGCATCGTGCTGGGGATTGCGGTGATCCCGGCGATCGACCTGTCGAAAACCCCGCCCGGTCCGGACGTGAAGCCGCTGACTGCGCTGCAGGCCGAAGGCCGCGATGTGTATGCCGCGAACGGCTGCGGCTACTGCCACACGCAGCAGGTGCGCCCGCTGCCGGAGGACAAGGTGTTTGGCCGTCCATCCGCACCTGGTGACTTCGCGTATCAGACGCCGGAACTGCTGGGTTCCGAACGCACCGGCCCCGATCTCACCAACGTCGGCAGCAGCAAGCCCAGCGACGTGTGGCAGTACATTCATCTGTTCGATCCCCGCGCGGTGGTGCCCGAATCGATCATGCCGAACTTCAAGTTCCTGTTTCGCGTGGTGACGACGGTCCCGCCGGGCGAGACCGCGGTGCCGGTGCCGGCCGCGTTTGCGCCGAAGGAAGGCCAGGTGGTTCCGACGGCGCAGGCCAAGGCGTTGGTCGCCTACCTGTTGTCGTTGAAGCAGACGTCGATTCCGGGCTACGGCATGAACGGCGGCATGGGCGGCATGACCTCGGCGGCGCCGGCCGCGATGCCGGCATCGCCTTCGACGTCCGCGTCCGCCAGCGGCGGCTACAACTACGATGCGGCGAAGGGGCGGGCCCTGTTCACGGCCAACTGTTCCGCCTGCCATCAGGCCACGGGTGAAGGCGTTCCCGGTGCATTCCCGCCGCTGAAGGGGAACGCTGCGGTGGACAGCGCCGATCCGACCCTGCACATCCATACCGTGTTGCAGGGCGCGCACGGCGTCACCATCGGCGGCGTGGCATACAGCAGCGTGATGCCGCCGTTCGCTGCCCAGTTGAGCGATGCCGAGATCGCCAACATCATCAATTACGAGCGCAGTTCGTGGGGCAATCACGCCAGGGCGGTGACGCCGTCCGACGTGGCCGCCGTGCGGGCGAAGGGCCAGTGAGCGGGAGAACCTGAAATGCAGATGTCCGGAGGGCCGTTCTGGGGTAACGTCATCATTATCGCGATCTCGGGCGCGATCACGATCGGCTGTTTCGTCGCGATGTTCTGGATGATTTTCCGGCCGGGCGAGAAAGACCCGCAGCATGCCAAGTACGACATCCTGCGCAAGGACCGTTGAGGGAATCCGCCATGCCCAATCCCCACGTACGCGTCTACCTCGACGACGACCTGCAGCCGGTGATCGACCGTGAACTGCCGACCGAGCTGACGCTCGACACCCGCAAATTGGCGGACGGCCCGCACCGCCTGATCATCCGCGCCGAGGATCACGGCGGCGCCGAAGGTGTCGAGGAAATTCCGTTCCACGTGCAGAACGGACCCGGCATCCTCGTTTCGGGGTTGCGTCCGGGCTCGACCCGCCGCGGCGAGTTGCACCTGACGGTGGATGCGTTCAGCACCGACGATCCATTCGATCCGCGTCGCGCCGAGGCACGCTCCTCGATCCCGGTCTGGGTCTGGGTGATGTGCCTGTTCGTGGTGGCATGGGCGGTGTTTTATGCGGGACGGATGTGGGACGTGCCGGCGCAGTACCGCGACACCCCCACCTATGGCCCGCCGCCGTCGACCAGTCCATCACCTGCTCCGGCACCGGCGCCGGACAAGTAGCGGGGCGGGCCTCGTCGCCGTCCACCGGCCGTGCCAGACGGTTTCGGTCACCATCAGGCTGCCGTGCACGGCGTCAGCCAGCGCACAACAAACGCAGGAGTTCATCATGGAAGCAGCGATGTATCCACCAGCCACCAGCGAGCTGGCACGCAAGCGCCGCGAGTTGGCGCCTGAGCCGCTCAAGGCGTTCAAGGCATTCAGCGCCGCCGTATTCGCCGACGGCGCGCTGCCCAATGTCACCAAGCAACTGATCGCGGTGGCCGTGGCGCATGTCACGCAATGTCCTTACTGCATCAAGGGACATACCGCCGAGGCCCTGAAACAGGGGGCTACCGAACAGCAGATCATGGAGGCGATCTGGGTCGCCGCCGAAATGCGCGCGGGCGGCGCCTATGCCCATTCGGCGCTGGCGCTGGACGTCATGCAACACACGCATGGGGGCGGTTGACGTGGGCACGCGATTTACCGCGGTATCCGGCAGCATCCTGGACGCCGTCGGGGATACCCCACTGCTGGAAATCGAGGGCGTCTTTGCCAAGATCGAGTTCGTCAATCCCTCCGGCTCGATCAAGGCACGCATCGCCAAGTACATGATCGAGCGCGCCGAGCGGGAGGGGCTGCTCAAGCCGGGCGACACCATCGTGGAGGCCACCAGCGGCAACACCGGCAACGCGTTGTCGATGGTGGCCGCGGTGAAGGGCTACCGGATGCTGGTGGTGATGCCCGAAGGGCTCTCCAGCGAGCGGGTGGCGATCTCGCGCGCGTTTGGCGCCGAGGTGCTGTTCTGCGGCAATTTCCATGTCAACGAGGCGCTGGCGCGGGCGAAGGAACTGGGGCAACAGCCGCATCATTTCTGTCCCAGTCAGTTCGAGTCGGAATGGAACGTGGATGAGAACCGGCAGGTCCTGGGGCCGGAGATCCTCGCCCAGTTGCCGGCCGGTCGGGTGCCCGATGCCCTGGTCCTTGGGGTGGGCACCGGCGGCACCCTGATCGGGGTCGGTCAGGCCTTTCGTGCGGTCAACCCCAACGTCCGCCTGTTTGCGATGGAGCCGTCCGAGTCGTGCACGATCCTGTGCGGGGAGATTGCGGCGCATACCATCGAGGGCATTTCCGATGGATTCGTGCCCGGCATCTTCCAGCGCCACGCCAGCCTGGTGAACGAGGTGCTGTCGGTGTCCAGCGTCGACGCGGTGACCGAGATGAAGCGGCTGGCACGCAGGCATGGTCTGTTCTGCGGCCCCAGTTCCGGTGCGCACATGCTGGCAGCGCAGCGCATCCGCGCGAGCTTTCCGGAACTGCGCACCGTGGTCACCGTGTTCTGCGACGAAGGCGAGAAATACCTGCACGAGTACTTCATGTTGCCCGCCAGCACCGAGGTCGGCGCCACCCACTTCGCCTGACGACGCACGGTGATCGCCGGGCCGGCAGCAAGGTGCGCCGCCGCCAGCTTGTCGACCTCGTTCCGGTCGGGTGGGCGGGCTTTCTTCTGCTGATGTCGCGATCAACGAATCAGCCCGCCGATCGATTTCTTGCTGCACGCCGACGCCGGTTTCAGTCATGCTGTTCGACTGTGCCGGAGAAGCGGCAGCAGGAATACCGATCATGCGTGAACTTCACATCGGCAGCGTGCGGACCACCGAGCACCGAGGCCAGGACGACCTGCTCAGCGCGGGACTGAGGCTGGCCGGTCTGGCCGGCGCGCCCGCGGCATTCGCGGCATTCGCCAATCCGTTGGCTCCGACCGCGGCGGAACTGCGGCGGCGGGCGATCCAGACCAGTTGGAAAGGCATTGCCGATCTCGGACCGCTGGGTGGCTACGGCACGGTGTATGGCGGTGTGCCGGATGTGCCGGGCCGCGAATATCAGGCGTTTGCCCGCATTCCCGGCGCACGCGCGCCGCATCGCGTGCTGCTGCAACTGCCCGACCACTTCGACAGGCAGAAGCGCTGCCTTGTCGTCACCGCGTCGTCCGGTTCGCGCGGCATCTACGGCGCGATCGCGCTGGCTGGCGCCTGGGGCCTGCCGCATGGTTGCGCGGTGGCGTACACCGACAAGGGCACCGGCGCCGGTTACTACGACTACGCCGACAACAGCGGCGTGGCGCTGGATGGACGCCGCGCGAAGCGCGGCGAGGCTGAACTCGAGTTCCAGCCGCCGCCGGCGCCATCGAGCGCAGGTATCGCGGTGAAGCAGATGAACTCCGGCGACAACCCGGAGGCCGATTGGGGCCGGCATGTGATCCAGGCGGCGCAGTTCGGGCTGGCCATGCTCGATCGCGCGTTTCCCGACGACGCGCCGTTCACGCCGCAGAACACCAAGATCATCGCCACCGGCCTGTCCAACGGTGGTGGCGCGGTGCTGCAGGCGGCCGGTCTCGACAAAGAGCATTTCTTCGCCGGCGTGGTGGTGCTGGAACCGAACGTATACGTACAGGGTCACGGTCGCGCGATGTACGACTACGCCACCGAGGCGGCGATCTGGCTGCCATGCGCGTTGAGCAGCGAGCGTTTCGCGGCGGCGCCATTCGCACGTGGTCCGCGCGGCGTTTTGCCACCGGCATGGCCAGTGCGCTGTGCCAGCCTGCGCGCGCAGGGCAAGTTGAGCGGCAATACGGTGGCCGAGCAGGCGGCGCAGGCTTATCAATACCTGCACACCCGCGGCTGGACCGACGAGACGATGAGCACGGCCGCCAGCACGACGGCGTTCGACCTGTGGCGGGTAATTGCCGCAGGCTATGCCTCCTCGTACCTGCGCCGTGGCGCCACCGACATGCCGTGCGGTTTTCATTACGCGGCAATCGATGCCAAGGGTGCGCCCAGCGCCATTGATCCTGCCGCGCGGGCGGCATGGTGGGCCGATGGTTCGGGCATTCCGCCCGGCAACGGCATCGGCCTGCTCGGCGGCACCAGCGTCTCGACCGATCCCACCCTGATCGGCAGCGAACGCCTGCGCGCACTGTGGACCGGCGACGATCACGAGTCGCAGGCCTTGCACGCTTCCATTGCCGCCACCGCGGCCAAGTTGCCGCGCGACGACCTGCCGCTGTGGGTGATTCACGGCACCGGCGACGGCTTGCTGCCGACCGCGTTCAGCTCCGAGCCGTATGTGGCCTGGCTGCGTGATCAGGGGCGTCGACCGATCTACTGGAAGGTGCCGCACGCGCAGCACTTCGATGCGTTCCTGGCGCTGCCCGGTTTCGGCGACCGGCATGTGCCGCTGCTGCCGTATGGCTATGCGGCGCTGGACCGGCTGTGGGCACATCTGTGCGAGGGCGCGGCATGGCCGACCGATGTGCCGACGCCGGCGGTCCGGCCGCGTGGCGCGGGTGCGCTGGAGCGCAGCATGCTGGGCTTGCCGTAGAGCCTCACCGTTCGCCCTGAGCGTAGGCACGTAGGGCCGAAGTCGAAGGGCAGCTCTTCGACTTCCTCGCTCCTCAAAGCTGCGGCCATCCATGGCCGCTCCCCGCGTACGCTGCGCTACGCTCAGGTCGAACAGTGAGGCGAGGTTTGGCGTGGAAGCCATTGCTGCATGATTCACGTGTCGCGCTGGGTTATTCTTGGCAACCCGCGTGCCCGAGTCGTGGCACGTTGCAGCTTCCGAACCCAAGGATTTGCGATGACCATCCATGTCACCTTCACCACCAACCGCGGCACGATCCACCTGCGCCTGCACGAAGACAAGGCGCCGGTCACGGTCGCCAATTTCGTCAATCTGGCGAAGCGTGGCTACTACGATGGCTTGTCGTTCCACCGCGTGATCGCGGATTTCATGATCCAGGGCGGCTGTCCCGAAGGCAGCGGTCGCGGCGGCCCGGGTTACAAGTTCGAGGACGAGTTCAACGCCTCGCTGCGTCACGACAAGCCGGGCGTGCTGTCGATGGCCAATGCCGGCCCGCGCACGAATGGCAGCCAGTTTTTCATCACCCATGGCCCGACGCCTTGGCTGGACGGCAAGCACAGCGTGTTCGGCGAAGTGGTCGATGCCGCCGACATGGACGTGGTCAACGCGATCAAGCAGGGCGACACGATCGAGAAGCTGACCGTCGACGGCGACGTCGATGCGCTGCTGGCGGCGCAGTCCGATCGGGTCAAGGACTGGAACACGGTGCTCGACCAGCACGGCTGAGCGGCAACCCCCCGCCCCCTGGAAACCGCCAGCTGTCCGCTGGCGGTTTTTTTGTGCGCCGACGTCATGACAAATGAGGCTCTAAGTGCCTATGATCGACGGGCTACACACCTATCCACATTGATTAAGGAGAACGATCATGTCATTCCTCGACAGTTTGCTCGGAGGACAGGGACAACAGGCAGGTGCCGGTGCAGGTTCGTTGATTGGTGTGGCCGGCCAGCTGCTGCAGCAGGCGGGCGGCGTGCAGGGCCTGGCCAGCATGCTGCAGCAACACGGGCTGGGTGGTGCCGTGCAGTCGTGGATCGGTACCGGTGCGAACCAGCCGGTCTCGGGCGACCAGCTTGGCCAGGCGCTGCAGAGCGGCGGCATGGGCAACCTGGTACAGGAAGCGGCCAGCAAGCTGGGTGTTGATCCCTCCACCGTGCTCAGCGGCCTTTCGCAGGTGCTGCCGCATGCTGTCGACCATCTCACCCCCGATGGCCAGGTACCGGCGGCAGGTCAGGGCGGCGGCTTCAACCTCGGCATGCTGGAAGGTCTGGCCGGCAAGTTGCTGGGCGGGCAAGCCTGAAGCCGGACTATCGAACGAAATAAAAAGAACGGCGGGGATCACCCCGCCGTTCTTTTTTCCGAACGACGCGGACGCGCCGTTCGCGGGTGATGGCTACATGTGGAAGGCGTAGCGCAGAACCAGCAGCAGGACGATGGCGCCGATAATCGACATCAGGAAGCCGGCCGGGTGAAATTTCGCCCCCGGCTCCGGCCGCTTGATGAGATTGCCGAGCAGGCCGCCGATCAGCGAGCCCACGATGCCGACACCCGTCGTCATCAGGAAGCCCATGTGATCCGCACCGGGCAGGACCGCGCGCGCGATCAGGCCGATGAAGAAGCCGACGATGATGGACCATATCAGGTGGAACATGGATAGCTACCTCCCAAAGGTTGTGTTGAGTCGACCAACGCCGGCTTGCAACCGTGTTCACCTGGCCCGGCGGCATCCGCATCATGCAACGGGGGCAAGCCCCGCACCATAGGCCACCATCCGGCAAGTTTTTGCGATGCTGCGGAATGCCGCATCGCCGCATGCTAAAATTCACGGGTTTGCTGACCTCATCCCCTGACGTCGAGGAACCCATGCCCCAGCTTGCCCAGCGCGTCGGCCGCGCCAAACCCAGCGCGATCATGGTGATAGCCGAGAAGGCGAAGCAGCTCAAGGCTGCCGGCCGCGACATCATCAGCTTCTCGATCGGTGTGCCGAACTTCCTGCCGGGCGAGCATGTGTATGCCGCCGCGCGCGAATCGCTGTCGCACGACTCCGGCCAGTACGGCAGCAACCGCGGTGCCGAGGCGTTGCTCGACGCGTTCCTCAAGCACATCGAGGCGCTCGGCTTCAACGGCTACACGCGGATGAACCTGTCGATCGGCATCGGCGCCAAGCAGGTGCTGTACAACCTGGCCGAGGCGCTGCTCGACGAAGGCGACGAGATCTGTTTCGCCGCGCCGTACTGGACCAGCTACCGCGACATCGCCGACATCGTCGGCGCGAAGATCAACGTGATGCATTGCGGTGCGGAGCAGAACTACAAGCTCGCCCCGGCGCAGCTCGACGCCGCGCTGGCGCGCAAGTCGAAGGTGTTCCTGTTCAACAACCCGTCCAACCCGACCGGCATGGTCTACACCGGCGCGGAAATCGCCGCGCTGGCCGAGGTGCTGGCGAAGCATCCGGACACCTGGGTGATCACCGACGACATCTACAACTCGATGGTGTTCGACGGCCTCGGCTATCACAACTTCGTGTTCGCGAAACCCGAGCTGCGCGAGCGGGTGATCTTCGTCGATTCGGTCTCCAAGACGTACGGCATGCCGGGCTGGCGCGTCGGTCTGCTGGCGGGGCCGGAAGTGGTGGCCAAGGCGATCACCACGCTCAACTCCAACCACATCACCAGCCTGCCGGAAGTGATCACGGCGGCGGCGGTGGCGGCACTCAGCGGCCCGCAGGATATTCCCAGGGCCAGGTGCGCCGAGTTTGCCGGCAAGCGCGACACCGTGTTCGCCGCGCTCAGCGCGATTCCCGGCGTGGTCTGCCCACGGCCGCAGGGCGCGTTCTATGCGTTTCCGGATATTTCCGTGGCTTTCGGCAAGCACCACGGTGAGATGGCGATCAACGACGACGTCGAGTTCTGTGCCGCCTTGCTGGAAGCCAAGGGCGTTGCCTGCGTACCGGGTTCTGCCTTCGGCGAACCGCGCGCGATGCGCATTTCCTACACCTGTCCCACCGCGCAGCTGCAGCCGGGGCTTGATCGCATTACCGAATTTTTCGCCGAGTTGAGCTGAGTACGAAACCCGTAGGAGCCGCTTCAGCGGCGATGCTCTTGATTTCGCCGATGCCAACGCAAGAGCATCGCCGCTGAAGCGGCTCCTACGGGAAAATCGAATACCCCAAGAAGGAGTCAACATCCATGAAAGCCCCCGTTCGAGTTGCCGTCACTGGCGCCGCTGGCCAGATCGGTTATGCGCTGCTGTTCCGCATTGCCGCCGGCGACATGCTGGGCCCGGATCAGCCGGTGATCCTGCACCTGCTGGAAATCACTCCGGCGCTGCCGTCGCTGCAGGGCGTGGTGATGGAACTCAACGACTGCGCGTTTCCGACCCTGGCCGGCGTGGTGGCCACCGACGATGCGAATGTCGCGTTCAAGGATGTGGACTACGCCTTGCTGGTGGGTGCGCGTCCGCGCGGCCCCGGCATGGAGCGCAAGGATCTGCTGGAGGCCAATGGCGCGATCTTTGCCCCGCAGGGCAAGGCGCTGAACGCGTATGCGAAGCGTGACGTGAAGGTGCTGGTGGTCGGCAACCCGGCCAACACGAATGCCCTGATCGCCCAACAGAACGCGCCCGACCTGGATCCGAAGTGCTTCACCGCGATGGTGCGGCTCGACCACAACCGCGCGCTGTCGCAACTGGCCGAGAAGACCGGCAGCCACACCACCGACATCCGCAAGATGACGATCTGGGGCAACCACAGCTCGACCCAGTACCCGGACATCCATCACGCCACCGTCAACGGCAAGGCGGCGATGTCGCTGGTCGACCAGGCCTGGTACGAGAACGACTTCATCCCGACCGTGCAGCAGCGCGGCGCGGCAATCATCAAGGCGCGCGGCGCCTCGTCGGCGGCATCCGCCGCGTCGGCTGCGATCGACCACATGCGCTACTGGGCGCAGGGCACCGCCGAGGGCGACTGGGTCTCGATGGGCATTCCGTCGGACGGTTCCTACGGCATCGCACCGGGGGTGATCTACGGCTATCCGGTGACGGTGAAGAACGGCAAATACGAGATCGTGCAGGGCCTGGCGGTCAACGATTTTTCACGCGCGCGGATGGACGCCACCAACAAGGAACTGCGCGAAGAGCGTGCCGGCGTGGAGCATCTGTTCGCCAAGTGACGCTGGACTGGCTTCGCTCCCCGCGCCGACGGTGGACAGTCGTCGCCTGGATTTGATCGAGCGATGAAAACGGGCCGGCTTTTGCCGGCCCGTTTCTGTTCGTGACCAGGGTTGGCTCAGTCCACGTGTATCAGCTTGCGCGATTCTGCGGCGGCCCGGTTCAGCGCCGCATCGATGGCGTCGAGCAATTGTTCGCCGCCGAACGGCTTGCGCAGGAAGATGCCGCGCCGGGGTATCTCGTCGTGCTGCACTTCGTTGTCGGCGGTGATCACGACGATGGCGATCGTCGGGTGGCGCTCGATGGCGTGTTCGCAGAGCTCGATGCCGGTGGTGCTGCCGGCGAGTATGACGTCGGCGACGAGCACATCAATGCGGGCCTGTTCCAGGTCGCTGCGGGCACTGGCAACCCCGTGCGCGCGGATGCTGCGGAAACCCTCGGTACGTGACAACAGCAGATCGAGCGCTTCCAGCACCAGCGCGTCGTCGTCGACGATGAGTACGGTCTTCATGTCGTGTGTCCGTGGGGGTCCTCCCTCGCCGAAGAGCATAGCCCCAGTCGAGGGAAAAGCTTGCGCCTGCGAGAAGTCCGTGGAGCTTCAGCCGTCGGCTGAAGCCGTCTTCCCGTCGTCGCGCTGGCCGTCCTCACCCTGGCGCCGCAGCAACCACGCCAGTACCGGCGGCGTGATCATCGCGGTGAGCAGCGACATCGCCACGATGATCGCGTAGATCTGCTCGCTGAACACGCCAGCGGCCAGCCCCAGGCTGGCGATCACCACGCCGACCTCGCCGCGCGGCACCATCCCGAATCCGACGATGGCTGCGCTGCGTCTGCCCAGCGACAGCGCCCCGAGAAATCCGCCGGCCAGTTTGGAGGCGATCGCGATGAGCGTGACCACGGCCAGCATCCACAGCGCCTGGGCGCTGGCCAGTTCGGCCAGGTTGATCTTGGCGCCGGTGACCACGAAGAAGAACGGAGTGAGGAAGGCCAGCAAAGGCAGGGTCTGGTGTTCCAGCTCGTCGCGCTGGCGGGTCTCCGACGCGATCATGCCGGCGAGGAAGGCGCCGATGATTGCCGCCAGCCCGAACCGCGTCGACAGCCAGGCCAGCCCCAGGCACAGCGCCAGCACCAGGGTCAGCGCCGAATGCGGATTGATTGGGGCCTCCAGCCAGCCGGACTTGCTCCGCATCACGCGGGTGCCGCCCCAGCCGATGATCGCCACGAAACCGATCGCGCCGGCCAGGGTGAGCACCAGCGATTGCAGGTCCAGCGAACCGCCGCCCTGCAGCGACGACACCACGCCGAGCAGCAGCATGGCGAGGATGTCGTCGATCACCGCGGCGCCCAGGATCACCCGGCTTTCGGTTCGCTGCAGCACGCCGAGCTCCTGCAGCACGCGGGCGGTGATGCCGGCCGAGGTGGCCACGAAGGCGGCGGCCACGAACAGCGACTTGATCCACGCGAATCCCTCGCCATGCGCCCACAGGGCACCCGCGGCAAATGGCAGGATCACGCCCAGCGTGCCGACCAGGAAGGCGCTCTTGCCGACCTTCTTCAAATCGTCCAGCCGGGTTTCCAGCCCCACCGCGAAAAGCAGCAGGACCACGCCGATCTCGGCCAGCACATCCACCGGCGTTCCAGCCAGGATGTCCCCGGGCGAGAGCCAGCCCAGCAGGGACGGGCCGATCGCGCAGCCGGCGGCGATCTCGCCGACCACGCCCGGCAGCTTCAGCCGTTGTGCCACCTCGGCCCCGATCTGGGCGGCGATGAAGATGATGAAGAGGGTAAGCAGGATGTCGCTGGCGTGATGCATCGGCGTGATGGAGCCCGTTGGTCGTTGTAATCGGAGCGGCCCGGTCAGCTGCCGCCGAACAGATGCGCATTCATCCACAGATGCAGGGCGATGCTGGCGACATAGCCGAGCCCGATCGCCCAGCTCCAGCGCAGATGGCTCATGAACGTATATTGCCCGCGCGAGGCGCCCATCAGGGCCACGCCAGCGGCCGAGCCGACGGAAAGCAGGCTGCCGCCGACACCCGCCGTGAGGGTGATCAGCAGCCATTGGCCGTGGTCCATCGGCGGGTTCATCTTCAGCACGGCGAACATGATCGGTATGTTGTCGACGATCGCCGACAGCAGGCCCATCAACGAGTTGGCCACGGTGAAGCCGAGCTTGCCATAGAGGTGGATCGAGGCCAGTTCGAGGTAACCCAGCGCGGCCAGGCCGCCGACGCAGGCAAACACGCCGTAGAAGAACAGCAAGGTGTCCCACTCGGCATTGGCGATGATGCGGAAGATCGAATACGTCTGCGGCTCGAGGCCCTGCGCCAGCGCGTAGTGCCGTTGCCGGTAATCGATGCGCGTGGCCACCAGGTTGAGCAGGGCCAGTCCGGTCAGCATCCCGTAGGCCGCCGGCATGCCCAGCCACTGGCGGCCGACCACGGTGATCGCAATGGTCAGCGCGAAGGTGAGGCAGATGCCGATGCCGCCGGGCTTGATCGGGTTGATCCCTTCGGCGGGCTCGGGGCTACCCTTGGGCAGCGCAAGGAACATGGCCACGGCCGGCACCAGCCAGTTGACCAGTGCCGGCAGGAAAATGCGGAAGAACTCGAAGAACTGCGCCTTGTTCGCCTGCCACACCATCAGCGTGGTGATGTCGCCGAACGCACTCCATGCACCGCCCGCGTTGGCCGCGACCACCAGGTTGATCAGCGCGAGGGTGGTGAAACGCGAGTTGCCCGCACCGACGGCGAGGACCACCGCCGACATCACCAGGGCGGTGGTCAGGTTGTCCACCATGGGCGACAGGAAGAAGGCCAGCAAACCGGTGATCCAGAACAACGAGCGGTAGCTCAGGCGACGTCGCGTCAACTGGTCGCGGAGCGCCTCGAAAACATTGCGTTCGCCCACCGCGGTGACATAGGTCATGGCCACGACCAGGAAAAAGAAGATCTCGGCGTACTCGAGGAACATCGCCTCGAAGGCGTGTCTGGCCTGCTGGGCTCCGCCGGCACCACCCGTCTGCCACGCGATCAGGCCCCAGATCAGCGCCGCCGCCAGCACCACGGGCTTGGACTTGGCCACATGGATGCGGTCTTCCAGGATCACCACGACGTAGGCGAGCACGAACAAGGCCAGCGCGATCCAGCCGACCGGATGCGCCGTCAGGTGGAAGTTGACGTTGTCGCCGGCTTCGGAAGCCTGCAGCGGGGAGCACGCCAACAGGGCCGCCACCGCAAACAGTCTGCGCATGGGCACTCCTCGAGATGGAACTGTCGCGTCGACCGACGCGCGGAATAGAGTAACAGCCGGCGCGATGACCCGGAGGCGGAAGTGTCCGCGTCGATGGGCCGGTCGATCAGGCCGGGCGATCGTGCGGGAGTCGCCCGAAAACGCGGCTCGCCGCGCCCGTGACCAGGGCCAGCAGCAGCACGGTCCAGCGAAATGCCATGACGTAGTCCGCGCTGGCGTGCCCTTGCAGCAAGGCCTGCATCAGCAAGGTGGCCAGCGCGATGCCGAAGCTCATCGCGAGGTATTGCACGGTCGAGGCCATCGACGAAGCCATCGAGGCGTGCCGGATATCCAGGTCGTGGTAGATCAAGGTGTTCATCGCGGTGTACTGCAGGCCGGCAAAACAGCCATAGCAGAATGTCAGTGTCGCGATCGCCCACACCGGCGTGGTCGGGCCGAGCAGGGCAAACGCCGCCAGCAGCAACGCCACGATCACGGTATTGCCCAGCAGCAGGCGGCGATAGCCGAAGTGCACCAGGACCCGGTTGATCACCCACTTGGCGCTGATCGAACCCAGCGCCTGCGGCACCATCATCAGGCCAGCCATCAACGGCGACCAGCCGCAGCCCACCTGCAGGAACAGCACCAGCAGCAGGAACATGCCCGAGATGCCAAGCCGCGTCGACAGGCCGCCCACCAGTGCCACCCAGACGCTGCGCACCTTCAGCAGTCCCAGGTCGGCCACCGGGAACTCGGTGCGTCGGCTATGCCACACATAGATCACGCCCAGCACCAACGCGATCGCGCTGCACTGGCCGATGCGCAACCACGGCACCGGCGAGTCGCCGGCCAGTTCCGAAGCGGTCAGCAGCAACGCGGAGGCGGCGGCAAACAACAGGAAGCCGGACAGGTCGAACCGGTTCGCGCGCGCAAGCCGGTACTCCGGCATGTCGCGGCGGTTCATCCAGATGCCGGCGATCGCCACCGGCACGTTGATCAGGAAGATCAGCCGCCACGAGGTGAACTGCACCAGCGCGCCGCCGAGCAGGGGGCCAAGCACCGAGCCGAGCAGGCCGAACGTGGCCACCGTGCTCATCGCCCGCACGAATTCGCGCTTGTCGATACTGCGCACCAGCACGTAACGCCCGACCGGCATCAGCGAGGCCCCGCCGATGCCTTGCAATACGCGGGCGGCGACCAGCTGCGGCAGCGTCTGGGCCAGCCCGCACAGCAGCGAGCCCAACCCGAATACCACGATCGCGGCGCCGAAGACGCGGCGTGTACCGAGCCGGTCGCACAACCATGGGCTGGCCGGGATCAGGATCGCCAGGGTAAGCACGTAACTGGTCAGCGCGGTACGCATGCCCAGCGGCGTCACATTCAGCGCCACCGCCATTGCCGGCACGGCCGTGTTGACCACGGTGGAATCCAGTGCCTGCATGAAGAACGCGGCGGCGACCAGCCACAGCAGGCCGCGAAAGCGTTCGCGCGTGGAAGGCTCGATCAACGCGGGGGAAACCGTTGCTGGAGTGGGAGCAGCGGCGGCAGCGTGGGGGTCCGCGGCGGCTGGAGGCGGCATGGAGGCGGATGATACCTGTTATGACAGCTTGCAATTCGCGCCGCGTTTTCGCACAGTCAGACCAGTTTCATCTGCCACCCGGGAATGACCAGGCGTGGTAGCCAATCACCGACCCCACGCGCCGGGACGTTTTCGTTCTGGCGTGTGTTTTTGTGCGGCAGGAGCCGCGAGCCTCAGGAAAAGTCATGAGCAAGTCAGTTATCACCGTATCCCGCATCGATCTGGAACGCATCGAGGCCTTGCTGGAGCGCCTGCCAGCCGCCGAGGCCGGCAAGCTCGAAGCGCTGCGCGCCGAACTTGATCGAGCCGAGGTGGTCGAGCCGGCCGCCATGCCTGCCCATGTGGTGACGATGAACTCCACCGTGGCCTTCGAGGACGAAGACAACGGCGAGCGACTGACCCTCACCCTGGTCTATCCGAATGCCGCCGGTGCGTCCGGCACGGTCTCCATCCTGGCTCCGGTCGGCAGTGCCCTGCTCGGACTGGCGCGCGGCCAGCAGATCGACTGGCCGATGCCGGATGGACGCAAGCGTCGCCTGAAGGTGCTGGAAATCACCTATCAGCCCGAGGCATCCGGCCACCTGCATCGCTGAGCTTGTGGCGACGACGGCACGGCGGTCGTATCGCTAAACTGCGGGGACAAGGAGACCCGCATGGCCGAACCCACCGTCCCCGCCGATGCCCTGGCCCGCGCCGCCGCGCTGCGGGCGCAGATCGAGCAGGCCAACTACCGCTACCACGTCCTCGACGACCCGGATCTCACCGACGCCGAGTACGACCGCCTGATGCGCGAGCTGGAGGCGCTGGAAGCGGAGCATCACGCGCTTGCCTCGGAGGATTCGCCGACGCGCAGGGTCGGCGCGCGGGCGCACGGCGGCTTCGCGGAAGTGCGCCACGCGATTCCGATGTTGTCGCTGGGCAACGCCTTCGAGCAGGAGGGCGGCAGCGAGCGCGAGCGCTTCCGCGAGGTCGCCGAGTTCGTGCGGCGCATCGAGCAGACCTTGCAGCGCGATGAGTTGGTGTTCTCGGCGGAACCGAAACTCGATGGCCTGGCGATCAGCCTGCGCTACGAGCACGGCCTGTTCGTGCAGGGCGCCACCCGCGGCGATGGCGAGACCGGCGAGGACGTGACGGCCAACCTGCGCACGGTGCGCGCCATCCCATTGCGCTTGCGCAATGGGAAAGATCAGGATGAATCGCTGAAACTGCGCGGCAAGGGCTGGCCCGACGTGCTGGAAGTGCGCGGCGAGGTGATCATGCTGCGCAGGGATTTCGAAGCGTTCAACGAGTACGCCCGCAAGCACGACGAAAAACCGCTGGCCAATCCGCGCAACGGTGCGGCCGGTTCGCTGCGCCAGCTCGATCCGGCGATCACTGCGAAGCGACGACTCAGTTTTTTCGCCTATGCGATCGGCGCGGTCGAAGGAGGCGAGTTGCCGCCAACCCATTCGGCCACCTTGCAGCAACTGCGCGAGTGGGGCTTTCCGGTGTCGCCGGAAGTGGACACGGCGCGTGGCTTCGATGGCCTGATCGCCTACTTTCAGCGCATCGGTGCGAAGCGCGACAACCTGCCGTACGACATCGATGGCGTGGTCTACAAGCTGGACGACTACGCCGGCCAGCGCGAGATGGGCTTCGTTTCGCGCGCGCCACGCTGGGCGATCGCACACAAGTTCCCGGCGCAGGAGCAGACCACCCGGCTGCTCGACATCGAGGTGCAGATCGGCCGCACCGGCGCGGCCACTCCGCGCGCGCGCATGGAGCCGGTGCAGGTGGCCGGCGTCACCGTGACCTATGCCACCCTGCACAATGCCGACCAGGTGGCGCGGCTGGACGCGCGCATCGGCGACACGGTGATCGTGCGTCGGGCCGGCGACGTGATTCCCGAAGTGGTGCGGGTCGTGCAGGAGCTGCGCCCCGAAGGCACCGTGCCGTGGGCGATGCCGACGCATTGCCCGGTGTGCGGCTCGGCACTGCTGCGCGAGGAGGGCGCCGCGGCATGGCGCTGCTCGGGCGGACTGATCTGCGCGGCGCAGCGCAAGGAGGCGCTGATCCACTTCGCCGCGCGTCGCGCGATGGATATCGAGGGCCTGGGCGAGCGTTTCGCCGAAGCCCTGGTCGAGTTCGACATGGTGAAGACGCCGGCCGACCTGTATCGACTCGGCGTCGATGATTTCGTCGACATGAAACAGCGTGCCGACGAACGGGAGCCTGCCCCAGCGAAGGCTGGGGGCACCACACCGGAGACGGTGAAGGCTGGCAAGGTAGCCACCAAATGGGCGGAGAACCTGGTCGACGGCATCGCCGCCAGCAAGCACACCACCTTGCCGCGCTTCCTGTTCGCGCTGGGCATCATGCATATCGGTGAAAGCACGGCGAAGACGCTGGCGAGCTGGCTGGGTCGACTCGATTTCGTGCGCAACACGCCGGCGCCGGTATTGCGCCTGTTGCCGGATATCGGCGGCGAAGTTGCCGACTCGATCGAGGGCTTTTTTGCACAGCCTGGCAATCAGCAGGTGGTGGACGAGCTACTGGCCGAAGGCATCCGTTTCAGTGACGAGACGGCGCCATCGCCGAAGCTGCGCGGGAAACTCGATCTGGCGAACCTGCTCGACATGGCACCGATCGGGCAGCTCGGGCCCAAGCGCACGCGCCTGCTCGCCGAACACTTTCCCGGCTTGCAACAGCTGCGCGATGCCGGTGCCGCGCACTGGGTCGTCGCCGGCTTGTCGCAGGCGGCGGCCGTGAATCTGGCGAATTTCCTGGATGACGGCGCGGCCTCGGCGCAACTCGATCGTGCCGAGGCCGCCATGCGTCGCCTGCTCGACGCGATTCCCGCCGCGACCGCGCCCAGCGGACTGCCGCTTGAAGGGCAGACCATCGTGCTTACCGGTACCTTGCAATCGCTGGGGCGCGATGCGGCGAAGGAAAAGCTCGAGGCACTGGGCGCCAAGGTCTCCGGCTCGGTGTCGAAGAAGACCAGTTTCGTGGTCGCCGGCGCGGAGGCGGGCTCCAAGCTCGACAAAGCCACCGAACTGGGCGTCGAGGTATGGGACGAAGCGCGTCTGCTGGCATTGCTGGAGCAGCATGGAGCGGCGGCGTGAGCGAGCCGTCGCGGTTGGCGTCACTGCAGTTGCGGGCGCGCTTGAATGCGCTGGCGCGCGCGTTCCTTGCCGAACGCGACGTGCTTGAGGTGGAGACCCCGATCCTCTCCGCCGCCGGCAATACCGAACCCAACATCGAAAGCTTCACCACCCGCTTCAGCGGTCACGTCGATGCCGGTGCGCCCGAGCGCTGGCTGCGCACATCGCCGGAGTACCCGCTCAAGCGCCTGCTGGCGGCCGGGATCGGCGACTGCTACGAGCTGGGCCGGGTATTCCGCAATGGCGAGGCGGGCGGCCGGCACAATCCGGAATTCACCATGCTGGAGTGGTATCGGGTCGGCTGGGATCACCGTCGTTTGATGGGAGAAACCATCGCGCTGGTCGAGGCGGCGCTGGCGATGGTCGGGCGGCGTGCCGAGGTGCTGATCGAGAGCTACCGGCAACTGTTCCTCGACGAACTGGGCATCGACCCGCTGCATGCGCCGATCGACGAACTGCGTGCACCGCTGGTCGAGTACAACATCGACCCCGATGGCCTGGTTCGCGACGACTGGCTCGACCTGCTGATCACGCACCGGCTGCAGCCGGCGTTTCCGCGCGACCGCATCACGGTGATCCACGACTACCCGGCGACCCAGTGTGCGCTGGCGCGGATCCGCCCGGGCGAACCGCCGCTGGCCGAGCGCTTCGAGTTGTACCTGGGCCGGCACGAACTGGCCAATGGCTATCACGAACTGAATGTCGCCAGCGAACAGCGCGCCCGCTTCGAGCGCGACAATGCGACGCGACGCCGGCGCGGCTTGCCTGAGCTGCCGGTGGACGAACGCCTGCTCGCCACGCTCGATGCGCTGCCCGATTGCGCCGGCGTGGCGCTCGGCATCGAGCGCCTGCTGATGTGCCTGGCCGGCACGGACGCGATTGCCGACGTGCTGGCGTTTCCGTTCGCCCAGGCCTGACGCGCGGTCCCGCGGGCCGCGCGTCAGCTCATCGCGTGCAGCTCAGACGGAATCGCCCTTGATGTCCGGCAACGCGACCCGGTCGTTCCACAGATAACGGTAGATCAGGCCGCCGACGATGCCGCCGATGATCGGCATCACCCAGAAGAACCACAACTGGTGCACCGCCCAGTCGCCCTGGAACAGCGCGACGCCGGTCGAGCGTGCCGGGTTCACCGAGGTGTTGGTGACCGGGATGCTGATCAGGTGGATCAGGGTCAGCGCCAGGCCGATCGCGATGCCGGCGAAGCCCACCGGCGCACTCTTGTGCGTCGCGCCCATGATGATGAAGATGAAGAAGCCGGTCATCACCAGTTCGCACAGCGCCGCGGCGCCCATCGAATAGCCGCCCGGCGAGTGCGCGCCGTAGCCGTTGGAGGCGAAGCCGCTGGCGGCGGCGTCGAAGCCGGGCTTGCCCGAGGCGATCGTGCACAGCACCAGGCCGGCGAGGATGCCGCCGAGTACCTGCGCGATGATGTACGGGACGACTTCCTTCACCGGAAACCGGCCGCCGGCGGCCAGCCCGCAGGTCACCGCGGGGTTGATGTGACAGCCGGAGATGTGGCCGATGGCGTAGCACATGGTCAGCAGGGTCAGGCCGAACGCCAGCGCCACGCCGGCAAAGCCGATGCCCAGTTGCGGAAAACCGGCTGCCAGCACGGCGCTGCCGCAGCCGCCGAGGACCAGCCAGAACGTGCCGAAGAATTCGGCAGTCATACGTTTGCCCATGCTCATGGAAACTCTCCTTGCAACGGTGAAGTCGAGGGAAGATTCATGCAACGGAACGCGTGACGCGGTGACACCGGCGGAGTCTAGACCAAGGAGGGGGCTCTCCGGCTTTGCCGGGTGGATCTTGGCCGGTGCCATACGTGGGCGTCTTGACGCGACTGCACAATATCGCGGCGACTGCCACGGCGTGGCGGTCGCTGCTAACGTGGCGCACCTGCAAAGACCGGATACGCCAGACCCATGAGCACGCCATCAGTGACTGACATGCATGGAACCGGTCGCCTGGGCTGGCGCGACGCGAAAACCTTGCTGCTGTCGGCACTGGGCGGCGCCCTGGAGTTCTACGACTTCGTGGTGTTCGTGTTTTTCGCGATCCCGCTTGGCCACCTGTTCTTTCCGCCCACCACGGCGCCGTGGCTGGCGCAGCTGCAGGTGTTCGGGATCTTCGCCGCCGGCTACCTGGCGCGCCCGCTGGGCGGCATCGTGATGGCGCATTACGGCGACACGCTGGGGCGGAAGAAGATGTTCCTGCTCAGCGTGTTCCTGATGGCGCTGCCCACGCTGTGCATCGGCCTGCTGCCGGTATATGCGCAGATCGGCATGCTGGCGCCGCTGCTGTTGCTGCTGCTGCGCGTAGTGCAGGGCATCGCGGTGGGCGGCGAGGTGCCGGGCGCGTGGGTGTTCGTGGCCGAGCATGTGCCGCCGCAGCGGATCGGCTTCGCCTGTGCCAGCCTCACCTCGGGGCTCACCGTCGGCATCCTGATCGGTTCGCTGGTCGCGGCGGCGATCAATCGCGGCATGTCGCCGGCGCAGGTGCTGGATTATGGCTGGAGGCTGCCGTTCCTGATCGGTGGCGTATTCGGTTTCTGCGCGGTGTGGTTGCGCCGCTGGCTGCGCGAGACGCCGGTGTTCGAGGCGATGCATGCGCGCAAGGAACTGGCACGCGGGCTGCCGCTGCGCGAGGTATTCGCACACCATCTGCCTAGCGTGCTGCTGTCGATGCTGGTGACCTGGATGCTGACGGCGGCGATCGTGGTGGTGATCCTGATGACGCCGTCGCTGGTGCAGTCGGTATTCCACATTGCGCCGGCGCGTGCCTTTCTCGGCAACAACCTGGCGTCGTTCGCGCTGGCCGTGGCTTGCCTGTTCTACGGCTGGCTGGCGGACCGGCTCGGTTACGCCCGCACCCTGTTGCTGGGTGCGCTCGGCCTGATCCTGGCGAGCTATGCCCTGTATCTGGATCTGCAGGCGGGCGGCGCGCATTTCGTCGCCTTGTATGGGCTGGCTGGCTTCAGTGTCGGCGTGACCGGCGTGGTGCCGGCCTTGATGGTGGTCGCGTTTCCGCCGGCGGTGCGCTTTTCCGGCCTGTCGTTTTCCTACAACGTGGCCTACGCGCTGTTCGGCGGGCTGACGCCGCCGCTGATCGGCTTGCTGGTGCAGCGCATCGGCGTGCTCGCGCCCGTGCATTATGTGGCATTGACGGCGTGCGTCGGCATCGGTGTTGCGTTATCCGTCATGGCCTCGCAGCGCCGCCAGTTGGCCTTGAACGCCGCCTAGAACTCCAGCTCCTGCGCCGCGCACAGGTAGTCGATCAGCGGGGCGACGCGCTTGAAGGTGGCCACGGTCCAGGGCAGCAGTTCGTTCGAGCAGGCCAGCGCCTCGTCGAAGCGGGCAGTGGCGACGAAATCCTTGCGCTTCAGATCCTCGATCAGTTCGTGCGCAGGGTCGTAGCCGCGAGGCGGGCGCACCAGCGATTCGCCGCCGAACTGCAGGTGCTGGCTGAATGCCTTGCCCTGGGTGGCGCGCTTCCACGCGGCCGGATTGTCGGCCAGGAATTCGCGGATGTGCTTAAGCGCATCCGGCTCCGGGTGCCACATGCCCCCGCCGGCAAAGCAGTCGCCGGGCTCGATGTGCAGATAGAAACCCGGCGCCTGGATTTCATGGCGACGCTCGTGGGTGAAGCGCGAACCCTGCCATGGCTTGTAGGGAAGCTTGTTGTTCGAATATCGGGTATCCCGATAGATGCGATAGAGCGAGCCGCCATTCTTGCGCGGGTCGGCGCGGTAGTGCGGGCTGATCTTCGCCAGCGGCGCCTGCATGTCGGTGATCAGTTGCAGGAACGGCTCGCGCACGTGGCGCTCGTAGTCGTCCTTGTGCGCCTGGAACCATTCGCGCGTGTTGTTGCGATCCAGTGCGCGCAGGAAGCGGAAGGTGGCGGGAGTGAAGTAGCTTTTTGGCATGGTGATCGATCGGGAGTGGAGGCGGTCAGGCAGGGATGCTGGCGGCGAGATCCTCGCCCCATGCCTGCAACTGGTCGAGCAAAGGCAGTCTGTCCTGCGCTGCGGGATCGTGGCGCAATGCTTCCAGCCGCGCGAAATAATCGTCGAGGGTGAGTGACGTCAGCGCGTCGTGCCGGGTCAGTCGCGCCTGGCGGAAAGATTCCCAGCGAGCGTGTTCTTCCGTGGTCAGGGTCTCGGGCCAGTTGCGCGCACGATAGCGGAACAGCAGTTCGGGATAGCGCGGGTCGCGGAACGGGAACGCCCGCGTGCCGAGTTCCTGCGGCGGCGTGGCGCGCACCTGGCCGAGCAGGCGCTTGTCGGAATCGGGCAGGAAGCCACCCCCGTAAAGCGCCAGCTCGGGATCTTCCGGTGGCGGGAACTCGGCAGCGCGCTGGAACACCCGGCGCAGTTTTTCAGCCAGCCCGTCGACGGCACGCAAGGTGTCGCGATGCGCCGTGCAGCGTTCCACGTCCAGTTGCAGCCGATCCAGATCCACGCCCTGCAGCACCGACAACGGCGCCAGCGCCGGGGCATGGTTCGCGCGCACGGTACGCAACGGAATGCGTTCGATGCCTTCAGGCAGGTCGGCGCGCGGGGTGAAGATGCGATCGGCGATCTCGTCCTCGTCCAGCGCCAGCCATTCGGCCGGGTCGGTGGCCAGGTCATAGACGATCACCTCGCCACTGCGAGCGGGATGCGGTGCCAGCGGCGCGATCAGTGCCAGGCATTGCCGGCTGGCCGGGTAGCGCGAGGACACGTGCACCAGTGGCGTCATGTTCACCACGTCGAGCAGCTCGAACACTTTCTGCTTGCGCCGCAGCGCGTAATACCAGTCCCACAGCCGCGGCTGGCGCACACGGATCAGGCGGGCCAGGTCGATCAGCGCGTAGACGTCGGACAGCGCGTCGTGGGCACGTTCCTGGTTCAGCCCATTGGCGCTGGCCAGGTGCTCCAGCCTGAAGCTGGGCGAGCCATCCTCGCGCAGCGGCCACACGATGCCTTCGGGACGCAACGCCTGGCACATGCGCACCAGGTCGATCAGGTCCCAGCGCGAGTTGCCGTTTTCCCACTCGCGACCGTAGGGTTCGTAGAAGTTTCGGTACAGCATCTGCCGGGTGAACTCGTCGTCGAAGCGCAACGAGTTGTAGCCGACGCCGCAGGTGCCGGGGGTCGCCAGTTGCTCGTGGACCCGGGCGGCGAACTCGGCTTCGTTGACGCCCTCGCGTTCGGCCTGCTGTGGCGTGATGCCGGTGATCATGCAGGCATCCGGGTGCGGCGGCATCTCCCGCGATGGCCTGCCGTAGAACATCACCGGCTCGCCGATGATTTCCAGTTCCATGCTGGTGCGGATGCCGGCGAACTGCAGCGGGCGGTCGCGGCGCGGATCGGCGCCGGAAGTCTCGTAGTCGTGCCAGAAGAAGGTCTGCATGCGCGGATGATCGCACGCGGCCATCGCATGCGGACAAGACTGATAAACTCCCGGCCACAAGGAGATTCCATGAGCCAAGCCCACGAAGACAACCTGATCTGGATCGATCTGGAGATGACCGGCCTCGACACCGACGGCGACTCGATCCTGGAGATCGCCACGGTGGTTACCGACAAGAACCTCAACGTGCTGGCCGACGGGCCGGTATTCGCGATACGTCACGAGATCGACCGGCTGGAATCGATGGACAGCTGGAATACCAACCAGCATCACAAGTCCGGCTTGTGGCGACAGGTACTGATCTCGCAGACCGACCACGCGATGGCCGAACAGGCCACGGTGGATTTCCTGCGTGCCTGGGTGCCACCGGGCAAGTCGCCGATGTGCGGCAATTCGATCTGCCAGGATCGCCGCTTCATGCATCGCCAGATGCCGCGGCTGGAGCGTTACTTCCATTACCGCAACCTCGACGTGTCCACGCTGAAGGAACTGGCGCGGCGCTGGGCGCCGGAGATTGCCAAGGCGGTGGGCAAGGAATCGGCGCACACGGCGTTGTCCGATATCCGCGACTCCATCGCGGAATTGCGCCATTACCGGCGCTACATGGGCGAACTGGGCGGCGAGGTCGAGGCTTGATGCTGCGCACGCCACGGCAGCCAATGAGGACATGAGCATGTCGAACGATCTGTTTGCGCCGGTACTCGACTGCGCCGGTCGTCCTTTGCGGCTCGACCGTCCGCGCGTGGTCGGCATTCTCAACCTCACCCCCGACTCGTTCTCCGATGGCGGCATCCATGCCAGTGTGGACGAGGCGGTGGCGCACGGATTGCGCATGGCGGAAGAGGGGGCCGACATGCTCGACGTCGGTGGAGCATCCACCCGTCCCGGCGCCGACGAAGTCCCCACGGAGGAAGAGCTGCGCCGCGTGCTGCCGGTGATCGAGCAACTCGCTGCGCGCACCAGCTTGCCGATCTCCATCGACACCTCCCGGCCGGAGGTGATGCGCGCGGCGGTCGCCGCCGGCGCAGGCATGATCAACGACGTGTATGCCCTGCGTCGCGACGGCGCGATGGATGCGGCGGCCGAACTGGGCGTGCCGGTATGCCTGATGCACATGCTGGGCGAACCGCGCAGCATGCAGGACGATCCGCATTACGACGATGTCGTCGGCGAGGTGCACCGCTTTCTGACCGACCGTCTGTTCGCCTGCGAGCTGGCTGGCATGGATCGGCGCAAGGTGCTGGTCGACCCCGGCTTCGGTTTCGGCAAGACGCTGGAGCACAATCTCGCCCTGCTGTGCGCGCTGGAGCGCTTCGCCAATCTCGGCAGCGGGGTCTATGCCGGCCTGTCGCGCAAGCGCATGATCGGTACGCTGACCGGTCGTGCCACGCCGGCCGATCGGGCGGCGGGTTCCGCGGCCGCGGCGCTGATCGCGGTGCAGCGCGGCGCGCGGATGGTGCGCGTGCACGACGTGCTGCCCACGGTGGACGCGCTGGCGGTATGGCAGGCGGTGCATGCGGCCGACGTGGTGCCACGCCGCGACCATCAGCCGACGATGCCGCGCTGGCCCGATGACGACTGAAGCGCCAGCAATTCGCCCATGCCGGGGACTCTTACTTCCAGGAAAACACGATGACTGAGCGCAAGTATTTCGGCACGGACGGCATTCGCGGGTTGGTGGGCGAATGGCCGATCAGCGCGGACTTCATGTTGCGGCTGGGCCGTGCCGTCGGCGCGGTGCTACGGCGCGAGGGCGGCGAGCGCCCCAGCGTGCTGATCGGCAAGGACACCCGCATCTCGGGCTACATGTTCGAGTCCGCACTCGAGGCCGGGCTGGTCGCCGCCGGCGCCGATGTCGGCCTGCTCGGCCCGATGCCGACACCGGCGGTGGCGTTCCTCACCCGCTCGATGCGCGCGGAGGCCGGCATCGTGATCAGCGCGTCGCACAATCCGCATCACGACAACGGCATCAAGTTCTTTTCCGCGGTCGGCGAGAAACTCTCCGATGCCGTCGAATCGGCGATCGAGCAGGAGCTCGATGCCGCCTTCGTCACCGTGCCTTCCGAGCAGCTCGGCAGGGCGGTGCGCGTGGCCGATGCCGTGGCGCGCTACGCGGAGTTCTGCAAGGCCACCGTGGCCGAGGACTTCAGCCTGCGCGGGCTCAAGCTGGTGCTCGATTGCGCGCATGGCGCCACCTACCAGGTGGCGCCGAAGGTGTTCGCCGAACTCGGTGCGGAGGTGGTCGCGATCGGCGACAAACCCGATGGTTTCAATATCAATGACGGCGTCGGGTCGACCCATCCGGAGGCACTGCAGCAAGCGGTGCTGTCCCATGCGGCCGATCTTGGCATTGCCTTCGATGGCGACGGCGATCGGGTGCTCATGGTGGATCGCCACGGCAAGCTGGCCGACGGCGACGACATTCTCTACATCCTGGCGAAGTACCTGCACGCGCGGGAATTGCTGGCCGGCCCGGTGGTGGGCACCCTGATGAGCAATTACGGACTGCAGCAGGCGCTGGCCGAATTCGATGTACCCCTGATCCGCGCCAACGTGGGCGACCGCTACGTGATGCAGCAGTTGCGCGAGCACCAGGGCATGCTGGGCGGCGAGACATCGGGCCATATCCTGTGCCTGGATCGTGCCAGCACCGGCGACGGCATCATTGCCGCGCTGGCCGTACTGGAGGCGCTTGCGCATGGCGGTCAGGATCTGGTTGCCGCGCGCCAGGGGCTGAAGAAATTCCCGCAGGTCATGCTCAACGTGCGCGCTGCCGGCGCGCGCGAGGCCTTGCACGGCGACGAAGTGCGCCAGGCGCTGGCCGAGGTCGAACAGACCCTGCATGGGCGCGGCCGGGTGGTGTTGCGTGCCTCCGGTACCGAGCCGCTGGTGCGGGTCACCGTCGAAGGCGCGGACGCGGCGGAAGTGCGGCAGTTGGCGGAGAGGCTCGCCGGGATTGTAAAATCCGCAGCCGAACGCTCGTGAACCTCTAGGAGCCTGTCGGACTTTGGCCGGCCGGACTGCAAAGCCGGCTATGCGGTTCATATTTCCGCCGATTCTTGGCCCATAGAACCACTATGGGCTGGCGAACCGTCGAAAATCTGCCCTCGCACAGCCGGCTTTTCGTCTCGACCGCCAAAGCCCGACAGGCTCCTGGCAGCATCAAGGTCGCCATGGATTGGCCCGACGTGCCCCGCCCTTGCGGTGGCGGATGAATCGACCGCACGCCCCTTGAATGGATTACAGCCATGAAGCACGTTCCCACCCTGGATATCCGCCGTTACGACAGCGATCGCGATGCGTTCGTCGCCGAGATCGGCGCGGCTTACCGCGAATTCGGTTTCTGCTGCATCAGCGGCCACGGCATTCCGCGCGAGCTGATCGACGGCTCCTACGACGTGTTCCAGCGCTTCTTCGCGCTGCCCACCGAAACCAAGATGCGGTACCACGTGCCCGGCAGCGGCGGCGCGCGCGGCTACACACCGTTCAAGGTGGAAACCGCCAAGGACAGCCAGTACGCCGACCTGAAGGAGTTCTGGCACATCGGCCGCGAGATTCCGCGCGACTCGAAGTTTGCCGATGTGATGCCGCCGAATATCTGGCCGGCCGAAGTGGCGGATTTCAGGCGCTACGGCTACGGCCTGTACGAGGCGCTGGACCAGCTCGGCACCCGCGTGCTGCGTGCGCTGGCCCTGCATATCGACCAGGCCGAAGACTACTTCGAGGACAAGACCGACGTCGGCAACTCGATCCTGCGGCCGATCCATTATCCGCCGATCACCCAGGACAACATCCCCAACGTGCGCGCTGGCGCCCACGAGGACATCAACTTCATCACCTTGCTGGTGGGCGCCAGCGCCGAGGGGCTGGAAGTGCTCAGCCATGGCGAGTGGCTGCCGATCACCACCGAGGGCGATGCGATCGTGGTGAACATCGGCGACATGCTGCAGCGACTCAGCAACCACGTGTATCCGTCCACCTCGCACCGGGTGGTCAATCCGCAAAACGAGAATGCACGCAAGCCGCGCTACTCGGTGCCGTACTTCCTGCATCCGAACCCTGACGTGATGCTCGATCCGCTCGATTCGTGCATCACGCCGGACAACCCGCGTCGCTACGACAGCTCGATCAGCTCGCACCAATACCTGCTGCAGCGCTTGCGCGAGATCAAGCTGATCTAGGGTTGCGTACTCCGGTAGCGCGTGCCTTGCCGTGCCGACAGGCGCAAGGCCAGCCGGTCCGGCATCAACTGCATCACGGTCTTGATGAAACGGTTGAGCTTGCCCGGGATGTACACCGCGTCGCCACGTTCGACCGCGGCGATACCTTGGCGCACCACTTCCGCGGCACTCAGCCACATGTAGCCGGGCAGCTGGTCCATCTTCCCGCGGGTACCGGTGACGTCGTGGAACTCCGACCAGGTGAAACCCGGGCACAGCGCACACACATGGATTCCGCGTGACTGGTTCTCCAGGGCCAGCGCCTGCGAGAACTTGATCAGGTAGGCCTTGCTTGCCGCGTACAAGGTATGTCCTGCAGGAGCAGGCACATGCCCGGCCAGCGAGGCGACATTGATGATGCGGCCGCGACCCCGTTGCTGCATGCCAGGCAGCAGGCGCCATGCCAGTTCGGTCGGTGCGGTCAGCAGAACGCGCAGGAAGGCGGCATGGGTGGGCCAGTCGCTGGCGTCGAAGGTGCCGGGCACGCCGTAGCCGGCATTGTTGATCAACCAGTCCACCTGCAGGCCGCGCTGATCCAGCGCATCGCACAGCCACTGAACCGCCGCCAGGTCGGCGAGATCGTGGGGCAGCACGGTGACCTGCGCACCGTGCTGCGCGCGCAGTTCGTCGGCCAGGCTTTCAAGGCGCTCGACGCGGCGCGCCGTCATCACCAGGTCGTGGCCCAGCGCGGCCAGTTGCCGGGCGAACTCCGCGCCGATGCCGGAGGAGGCGCCCGTGATCAGGCTGAGGGGGCGTGCAGATGTCATCGGGTTTTCCTCGGGTCGGACCACATTCTTGACCGTGCTCGCCGGTTCACGCCAGCGAGCGGTCGTGTTTGCCGCGACCGCAGGGGCTCGCTAAGCTTGGCGTTTGATCGCTGCGGAAGCACACCATGCGCAAGAAACTGGTCGCCGGCAACTGGAAAATGCACGGCAGTCGCACGATGGCCGCTGCCCTGGTGGATGAGATCGCGGCCGCCAAGCCGGCGTCGATCGATGTCGCCGTGTTCCCGCCTTTCCCTTACCTGGCGGAACTGGCGACGCGGTATGGCGACAGTGGACTGGGCATCGGCGCGCAAGACCTCAGCGAGCATGCGGGGCAGGGCGCGTATACGGGCGAAGTATCCGGTGCGATGCTGGCCGATGTGGGCGCACGCTGGGTGCTGGTGGGCCACTCGGAGCGCCGGCAGTACCACCGCGAGGACGACGAGCTGGTGGCGCGCAAGTTCGCGGCGGCATGCGCCGCCGGACTCACGCCGATCCTGTGCGTGGGCGAGACCCTGCAGGAACGCCAGGACGGTGCGACCGAAGCGGTGGTCGCGCGCCAACTGCAGGCCGTGTTGCGGGGGTCCGGGATCGCCAGTTTCGACATCGCGGTGATCGCCTACGAACCGGTCTGGGCCATCGGTACCGGCCATACCGCCACGCCGGAGCAGGTGCAGCAGGTACATGGTTTCATTCGTAGCCAACTGGAACGCGAAGATGCTACACTTTCCCGTCTGACTCGACTGCTTTATGGCGGTAGCGTCAAGGCGGCGAACGCCGCCGAGTTGTTCGCGCAGGCGGACGTGGACGGTGGGTTGATCGGTGGCGCCGCGTTGACGGCTGCCGACTTCCTGGCCATCTGCACCGCGGCACACCAGGCGCCTCAAGCCAGCTAGCAAACGGGCTCGACTAGAAACTTATGTTCGTCATTTTCAGCGTGTTTTACATCCTGATCGCTGCGGCGATGATCGTGCTGATCCTGCTGCAGAACGGAGCAGGCGCCGACGCCGGCTCCGGTTTTGGTGGCGGCGCCTCGGCCACCGTGTTCGGTGCGCGCGGTTCCTCGACCTTTCTGACCCGTGCCACCGGCGTGCTGGCCGGGCTGTTCTTCCTGCTCAGCCTGGGCATGGGCATCTACCTGCACGGCCACGGTGCGCCGCAGACCAGCGGTAGTGGCCTTGGCGTGATGGCCGGGGCGGCGGAAAAGCCGGCACCGGTGAAGGCAACACCCGCTGCCGCGGGGGGCTCGGAAGTGCCCTCGGCCACGCCGGCAAGCGCCGGCAAGGCCGTCCCGGCATCGACACCGGCGGCAACCGGCAACGGCGCTCCGGCCCAGAGCCAGGGCGATGTGCCGGCAGCGACGCCGCCGGCAACGAAGAAGCACTGAAGCAACACACCTGCCCAGGTGGCGGAACTGGTAGACGCACTACCTTGAGGTGGTAGCGACGCAAGTCGTAGGGGTTCGAGTCCCCTCTTGGGCACCAAACAAGTGGTTCTGACGGGTATCTGTCGGAATCCCGGGACGGAAAGGCCGCCAACTGGCGGCCTTTCCGTTTCCGCCTGTCCAACCGGCAGTTCCGTGATTTTCCTCCTGCATTCGGTGCCCAAGAGGGGACTCGAACCGGATCCTCGTCGCGCCACGCCGTGGATCGGCGCCCGGCGAAATCCCGTACGCCGACCGTAGGATTTGGCCGACATATCGGGGCTTCCCTGCGTGACACCCTGTCTGTGCTCGGGGGTAGGGCGACGGCTGCGGTCCTTTCGCCGCGCCATCGCCAAGAACGCGCAGAGGGGACGAATTTCATGCTGACGATCTCGCTCAGGCCATCGGCGTCCGGTGATTGGAGCGTCTGCCAGGATGGGGTGGCGCTGTTCAGCGATCTGCCGCTGAAGCAGGCGATCGGGCTGGCCAGGGTGCTGGCGAGCGACGAGCAGCAGCGGCGGCACGGTCCGACCTGTGTGGACATGCCCGGTACGCGGGGCCAGATCGTGCTGGTTCGTTACACGCAACTGGATGCCGGCCGCGCAAGCCACGCCCTGGCAGCCTGACCTCGGCTCCGGGCGAGTGTGCGGTTCATCGCCACGGGACGTTGGCCGCGGCATCGAACGACCTGATGGGGATACCTGCCTCAAATCGCTTGCATTGGTACGCCTTGCAGCCTAATTTCAAGCAGTCCGACCAAGGGGGAGTTACATGATCAATGTTGTCCTGGTGGACGATCACGAGCTGGTTCGCACCGGCTTCCGGATGATCTTGCAGCAACAATCGGACATCAACGTCAGTGGCGAGGCAGGCAGCGCCGAGGAAGGCCTGCGCCTGATCCGCACGCTGGCCCCGGACATCGCGCTGGTCGACGTGCACATGCCCGGCATGAGCGGGATCGAGCTCACCGAGCGCGTATGCCGCTCGAAACTGTCCACCCACATCGTCATCGTCACCGTCGTCGACGACGCGCGCTTTCCCAAGCGCCTGCTCGATGCCGGCGCGCTCGGTTATCTGACCAAGGGCTGCAGTGCCGATGAACTGGTCTCGGCGGTGCGCCAGGTCGCCTGCGGGCGGCGTTACCTCGCACCCGCGGTAGCACAGCAGCTCGCGCTTGCCACTCTCGATGGCAGCGTGTCGCCGTTCGATACGCTCTCCAGCCGCGAACTGGAGGTGGCGATGATGCTGGTGCGCGGCAAGCCGCTGACGATCATCGGCGAGCAACTCAACCTGAGCCCGAAGACCGTCTCCACCTACAAGCAGCGCCTGATGGAAAAACTGCAGGTGGATCACGTGCTGAGCCTGGCCCACCTGATGACCGTGCATGGGCTGATCGACACGCCGAGTCACCACGTCGGCAACTGACCTCCGCGCTGCGACTTGCAGGGCGACGGGCAAAAAAAACCGGACGAGCGTCCGGTTTTTTTGTCATCAATGACCCGCGGGCTCAGTCGTGGGAATCACGGTCGGGCCGTTCGTCCAGCGTCGTCGCATCGGCTGCGGGCTTGCTCGCGGGTTCCCCGGCATGTGCCGGCCTCGTGGGAAAACCGGATTGCGCCAGCAGGTCGCCTTGTTTCGGCAGCGGCAGTGCGGCCACGCCAGGGACGCTGGCGGAGACGGTGGTGCCGGCCGGGACCACGGCTGGCGTCGTTGCCGGAGCCGGAGGGGCCGCAGATGTACTGGCAACGGGTCGATCGGTTGCCGCCGGGACCATGGCAGGCGCGGGTTTCGGCGTGACGTCGCTGGACGCGATCGCCGGCTTGACCGTTGCTGCCACGGCGGGTGTCGCCTGGATCAGGCTGGACGCTTGCATCGCGGCTGGCGTTGTCGGGGCCGCCTGCGGACCTGGCTGCGCATGCAACGGATCGCGCGCGGCCGGCGTGGCCGCTGGTGCGCTTGCCGCAGCGAACGTGGCCACGCGTGGGGCCTCGGGTCGGACGACAGGGGCTGTACCCTCCGCGCGCCCCGCTTCGGCGTTGGTGGGCGCTGCCGGGCTGGCCGGTATCGGCGTGACTGTTGCAACTGCCGGCGAGGCCTTCGGCGCAACGCTGGCGGTCACCGTCGTTGGCTGGGCCTGATCGGGAATCGGCGGCAGCGTCGGCAGATTGAACGCCACACTGGCCGGAGCGACCGTGGATGCGGCTTCGGACGGCTTGCCTGCGTTGCCGCCTGCGCTGGTCTGCACGCCGGCTGGAGCCGACCTTTCAACCGGCATGGAGGCAATCGCGGGCTGTCCGTCCGCACCTGATACCGGTGCACTGCTGTCGGCATCCGGTTTCGGTGCGGATGGCGCCGTCACGGCACGCGGAGTCGGCGCCGCAGGCAGCCTTGCCTCGTCGGCCGGGGAGGTCGTCTCAAGCCTGGTGGCGGTCGGTGCGTTCGCGATGTCATCGCGGTCTTCGTCGTCCAGCGCCTGTGCCTGCGCGGTGTCGGGCGTGCCGGTGCCCGGTGCGCCTTCGTCATGGCGACGCCGGCGACGACCGCCGCGACGACCGCGGCGACGGCGCGACTGGCCGCCATCGGCATCGCTGGCGTCATCCGCAGGGTCGGGCGCGTTCGACAACTCGGTCACCGGTATCGCCAGCAGGGCGGCTTCCCTGGCCGCATCGTCCTGCGGTTCGGTGGTCGCACGTTCGGTGCGCTCGCTGCGCGGCGGACGCTCGCTCTTTGGCGGCTGCGGCTTGCGCTCGGGGCGTGGCGTGGCGTTCTCGCCGCCGGGCGCCGGTCGCGGCTGACGCTCCGACCGCGCGGTTTGCGCCTGGGGCTGCCCAGCCTGGCGCGATGAGCTTTCGTTGCTGCGCTGACGATTGCTGCGCGCCTGTTGCTGTGCGCTGGATCGTTGCGCCTGCTGCGATGTCGCGTCGCGTCGCGGCTGGCGCGACGGACTGCCATTCGCGCTGCTGCTGGCGTTGCGCGCACCACGTTCGTCGCGACGGCTGCGAGGGCTGCCATCCCTGTCGTTGCCGGAACCCTGGACGGGCGCGGGCGCGGCGGCTTCAGCAGCGCGGAACCAGCCGAACAGGCGTGCGAACAGCCCGGTGGCCGGGGCCGGCGCGGCGGCGCGCGGGGCTGGCGACGGGCGACGTACCGGCTGCGCGACGGCAACCGACTCGGCGACTTCCTCGCGCACCGGTGCCGGGCTGCCCGGCACGATGCCGCTGACTGCAGGCTGTTCGCCGCTGCCCAGGGCCTGGCCCATCTTCGGTAGCTCGGTGGTTTCCACCGCCGTCAGCATTTCGTAGCTGGGCTTGCTGTGTTCGCCCATATCCGCTTCGCGGATCCGCTGGATTTCGATGTGCGGTGTCTGCAGTTTTTCGTCGGCGACGATCATCACGTGCACCTTGTGGCGCAGTTCGATCTCGACCACGCTGGCACGTTTTTCGTTGAGCAGGAAGTTGACCACGCTGGCTGGCGCCTGCACCAGCACCTGGCCGGTGTTGTCCTTCATGGCGTGCTCTTCGATCAGGCGCAGCGTCGACAGCGACAGCGATTCGACGCTGCGGATATGACCATGACCCTCGCAGCGCGGGCAGACGATCTGGGTCGCTTCGCCCAGACTCGGGCGCAGTCGCTGGCGCGACATCTCGAGCAGGCCGAAACGCGAGATGCGACCGATCTGCACGCGGGCGCGGTCGAGTTTCAGCGCGTCTTTCAGGCGATCTTCCACCTCGCGCTGATGACGCGGGCTGTCCATGTCGATGAAGTCGATCACGATCAGGCCGCCGGCATCGCGGATGCGCGCCTGGCGTGCGACTTCCACCGCCGCCTCGCAATTGGTGTTGAACGCGGTTTCCTCGATGTCGCTGCCCTTGGTCGCCTTCGACGAGTTGACGTCGATCGCGGTCAGCGCCTCGGTCTGGTCGATCACGATCGAGCCGCCCGAGGGCAGGCGCACCTGGCGGTCGAACGCGCTCTCGATCTGTGTCTCGATCTGGTAGCGCGTGAACAGCGGGGTGTCGTCCTTGTACAGCTTCAGCTTGCGCAGCGCGTTCGGCATTACCTGCTGCATGAACTCGCGGGCATCGTTGAACAGCGGTTCGTCGTCGATCAGGATCTCGCCGATGTCGCTGCGCAGATAGTCGCGCAGGGCGCGGATGAACAGCTTCGATTCCTGGTAGATCAGGAATGGCGCCTTCTGCTTGCTGGCCGCCTCGGAGATCGACCTCCACAGGGTCAGCAGGTAATCCAGGTCCCACTGCAACTCTTCGGCGTCGCGGCCGAGGCCGGCGGTGCGCACGATCAGGCCGACATCGTCAGGTACGGTGACGTGGTCCAGTGCCTCCTTCAGGGCCTGCCGATCCTCGCCTTCGATCCGGCGCGACACGCCGCCGGCCTTCGGGTTGTTCGGCATCAGCACCATGTAGCGGCCGGCCAGGCTGATGAAGGTGGTCAGGGCGGCGCCCTTGTTGCCGCGCTCTTCCTTCTCCACCTGCACCACCACTTCCTGGCCTTCCTTGACCAGCTCGCGGATGCTCGACTTGTGGTGATCGAGGCCGGGCGTGAAGTACTCGCGGGAGATTTCCTTCAGCGGCAGGAAGCCGTGGCGTTCGGCGCCGTATTCGACGAAGCAGGCTTCAAGCGAAGCCTCGACCCGGGTGATGCGACCCTTGTAGATATTGGACTTTTTCTGTTCCCGCGAAGGGATTTCGATGTCCAGGTCGTACAGGTTCTGGCCATCGACAATGGCCACGCGCAACTCTTCACGCTGAGTCGCGTTGATCAACATACGTTTCATGGTGGTAATCCTCGGCTTGGCCGCGCGTCGCGGGCCTCGGTGGCGCCTCTCTATGGCGGCCTGCCGGGGATCGCGCCGCTGCGGTTAAGCGGCAAAAAAACGGCACCGTTGCCGGTGTCGGGGATGATTCGGTCAGCTGCGCCTGCTGCCGCGATGCCGGATGACATCGGACAAACACCAGCCCAAACCGTTACGATGAAAGGGAGCCGCGACCGGCCACCAAAGGCAACCGGCGCAATCCTCGCCGACGTCACGGGCGGGCCCTCCACCCGATCCAGACAGCAGATGGGTGGAAACCAGCGCTTGGCGAGTATCCTATCTAAGCAGGTTTTTTTCAATGCAGACGGCAACTTCCCCGGACGCACCTCACGGTGTACGTCAAGTCGCGATCGGTCCGGAGCGCGACGGCCAGCGCATCGACAACGCCCTGGTGACCCTGCTCAAGGGCGTGCCCAAGAGCATGATCTACCGGCTGTTGCGCACCGGCCAGGTGCGTGTGAACGGCAAGCGGGCCAAGCCGGATACGCGTCTCGTTGACGGTGATACGCTGCGCATCCCGCCGGTCCGGGTGGCCGAACGGCCCGAGGGACGTGGCCCGGCCGAGGGTCAGGTTGCCGAGGTGGCCGAAGCGGTCATTTTCGAGGACAAGCACTTCCTGGTCATCGACAAGCCCGCAGGCGTGGCCAGTCATGGTGGTAGCGGGGTGAGTCACGGCGCGATCGAGCTGCTGCGCGCGGCGCGGCCGCAGGAACACCTGGAACTGGTGCACAGGCTGGACCGCGACACCAGCGGCGTGCTGGTCTTCGCCCGCAGCCGCGCCGGCCTCACCGGTCTGCAGGCGGCGATCCGGGCGGGCGAAGTCAGCAAACAATATCTGTGCCTGATGCTGGGTCACCCTTCCAAGGCGAAATTCGATGTCAATGCGCCGCTGTTGAAATCGGTGATGCAAGGCGGGGAACGGATGGTGCGGGTGGCCGACAACGGCAAGCCCTCGCTGACCTTTTTCCGCGAAATGGAGCAATACCCCAGCGCGCGCCTGATGCAGGCCACCCTGGGCACGGGTCGCACCCACCAGATCCGCGTACATGCAGCGCATATCGGCCATCCGCTGGCCGGCGATCCGAAATACGGCGATCGCGAAATGAACAAGCGCTACCGCGAGATGGGTCTGAACCGGATGTTCCTGCACGCGTCGCACATGAGCTTCGACCTTGACGGTCGCGCCTACAGCTTTTCCGCCCCATTGCCGGAAGACCTGAAGGAGTTCCTCGACACGCTCTCGGTCAAAGGCAAGCGCCTGGTCTACACGCGCGAAAAGTCGCGTACCGATTTCTGATCAGCGTGCCAGCAGGGCTTCGACCCGCGCCGCGCAGATAAAGTCGTTCAACGACAGGCCGCCCACGTCGTGGGTCGACCACAGCACCTGGCAGTGGCCGTAGCCGGCTTGCAGATCCGGGTGGTGATCCTCCTGATTGGCCATGAACCCCACCGCGTTGATGAAGCCCAGCGTGTGGTGGAAATCCTTGAACCGGAAATCCTTGACGATCGCCTTGCCGTCGTCGTGCAACTGCCAGCCCGGCATTCGTTGCAACAGGTCCGTCACTTCCGCGGCACCGAGCGCGTGCTCCTTGCCCTTGCGTGGCTGGCAATGCCTGGTCGACAGATCGTTGAGGTTCATGAGGGTCTCCGTGCAGGTGGGAATTCCAGAGGCGAAGCGTCGAAGTTACGCCCGCGAATGTCAAAGCTTGCACGGCGCGTGGGCATTTTGCGTGAAACAGGACTAAAATGGTGCTGATTCGCCGGCCGCACACGCCGGTCCCGGGTTGGTGACAGCGGAGCCAGGCATGATCGACATTTCCGAACGCGCGCAGCAGCATTTTCTGCGGCTTCTTTCCCAGCAGGGCATCGACGGGCTGGGCATCCGCCTGCGCGTGACCTCGCCCGGTACGCCAGCGGCCAATTGCGAGCTGGAGTTCTGCGAGCCGGTCGACCTGGCGGGCGGCGAATGGACGATCGAGTGCGCCGGTTTCGAGTTCCATGTCGACGGCGACAGCGCCAGCTGGCTGGATCAGGCCAGCATCGACTTCGAGCCGAACGCCACCGGCGGTCAGCTCAATATTCGTGCGCCGAAGATCAAGGGCGATGTGCCCGGCGCGGAGGCGGGCGTGATCGAGCGCGTGCGCTATGTGCTCGAGGCCGAGATCAATCCGAAGCTTGCCTCGCATGGCGGCCGGGTCACCCTGCTGGAGGTCGATGCCGCAGGTGCCGTGGTGCTGCAGTTCGGCGGCGGCTGCCACGGTTGCGGCATGGTCGACGTGACCCTGAAACAGGGCGTCGAAAAGACCCTGCGCGAGCGCGTGCCGGAAATCACCGCGGTGCGCGACGCCACCGATCATGGGGGCGGCAAGAAGCCCTACTACAGCAAGGCCGAGGGCAAGTCGGCGATTGCCTGAGCGTCCGTCGCCAACGAAAAGGCCCGCTTTCGCGGGCCTTTTTTCGCAGCAACCGCCGCTAGGTGGCTTACTTGTCGCCGCTGATATGACCCTTGAGGGTATCCAGCTTGCTCGGCAGGCTGGAGAAGTACGCCGCCACGTCCTCGATGTCCTGGTCGGACAGGGTGGCCACCATGCCTTTCATGATCGGGTTGTCGCGCTGGCCGTCCTTGTACTCGTGCAGCACATGTTGCAGGTACAGGTTGTACTGGCCGGCCAGACGTGGGTATTGCGGATCCACCGCGTTGCCGTCCGTGCCATGACAGGCGAAACAGGTGGCAGCCTTGGTCTTGCCGGCAGCGGCATTGCCACTGGCCAGCAGCGGTGCGGAGGCGAACGCCAGCACGGCGCCGAACGAAATCAGGGTAAGCGCACGATTCATGCGGAAATTCCTTGGCAACTACTTGGCGAGGCTGGAAAGATAGGCGGCGACGTTCTGGATGTCCGCGTCGGAAAGGCTTTCCGCCTGGGCATCCATGGTCGGATGCTTGCGATCGCCGCTCTGGTAGCCGTGCAGCGCATTGATGATGTACTGCTCGTTCTGGCCGGCAATCTTCGGCACCGGATACTGCGGGTACGCGTTGGTGTATCCGGGCACGCCATGGCAGCCGGCGCAGGTGTAGACCAACTTGCGCCCCGCGGCCTTGTCGCCCTCGGCATGCGCGCTGGCAGTTGCGAAAAGGGCCGTGGCCACCACCAGGCCAAGCATGTGCAATCGAGTCATCGAGATCATTCCCACGAATACGCCGCGACTTAGGTAATGCAACCGGCCAAGTATAGACGTTGGCTCCATGCCTGAACAACACTGGGCCATCATGTGGTCAAGGATTGAGCAGCTGGCCTTGTCGGTACCATGTCATGACGTGACAGATGAACGGCAGTTCCGACGATCGCTGCCTCGCGATTGGCGTCGCGCTCGCCGCCCCCATATACTGCATGGGTCAAATCGTTTTCCCCGGGGGTGTTCTGGCTTCGACGGGGGTAGTGAGATGACTTGGTGCATGCCGAGGGGGCAGCTTTCCTCGTAAATCCAGCAGCAAACTCATAGTTGCCAACGACGACAACTACGCTCTCGCCGCTTAAGGCGTAAGCCCCGAACCCACTTGTGCTCATGCTTGTCGGTGTAGGGTCATTATCATGAGATCGCCGAACGCTGCCGCCTGGCGGTTCTAGGCTAAATCAATCAGGCTGGTTCCGCGGTGCGTTTTGCCCACCGTACTTGTCGCGGAACGAGATCGAACGGCGGGCTAAGCATGTAGATCCGGGCATTGAACATCCTCGGACGCGGGTTCGACTCCCGCCACCTCCACCATTTAATCGACACGCAACAGCAACGAAGGCCGGCCAGCAAAACCGGCCTTTTTTGTGGTCGACAGTATCTGCGGGAATGCCACTTTCGCCCCCGGACAATCTCGCTTGCTGCGACTCGTCGTTGCCATCATCGGCGCGGGGAAACCAGCAAGGGAGCACAACACCATGACCGTACTCACCGATCGCTTCAGCCGCGCCGTCGACTACGCGCGCAGCGCCCATGCCACGCAGGTGCGCAAGGGCTCGGACATTCCGTATATCTACCATCTGCTCGGCGTGGCGAGCCTGGTCATCGAGTTCGGCGGCAACGAGGACCAGGCCATTGCCGGCCTGTTGCATGACGCCATCGAGGATTGCGGTGTCGAGCACGAGACAGCGATCCGCGAGCAGTTTGGCGATGTCGTTGTCCGCATCGTCATGGACTGCACGGACGGCACGGCCGAGGGCAAGGCCATCCACACCGATGCCGAAGCCAGGCGACGCGACTGGGTGGCGCGCAAGCTGGCTTACCTTGGCCATCTGAAAACGGCCAGTGAGCAGACCCTTCTTGTCAGCGCCTGCGACAAGCTGCACAACGCCCGCGCCATCGTGCAGGATCTGGAAGATCCAGAAGTGGGCGTCCGCGTTTTCGACCGCTTCACTGGTAGGCGCGACGGGACGCTGGGCTACTACCAGGCGCTGGCCGAGATTTTTTCCGCGCGCAGAATCAAGGTTGCCAAGGTGCTCGATGCCACAGTGAGCTGGATGCACGAACTGGCGGGGGTGGGCGAGCGCAAGGCCCTCGTCGTCGATTGAGACTTGAGGCTAATGCCCTCGCACTGGTCGCTCCAGGTTCGGCAGGAACACCGTGATCAACCCCATCAACGGCAGGTAGGCGCATAGCCGATAGACGTATTCGATACCGTGGACGTCGGCCAGGCCGCCGAGCACGGCGGCGCCGATGCCGCCCATGCCGAAGGCCAGACCGAAGAACATGCCAGAGATCATGCCGACGCGGCCGGGGATCAGCTCCTGTGCGTAGACCAGGATCGCCGAGAATGCAGAGGACAGCACCAGGCCGATGATCACCGTCAGCACGCCGGTCCACATCAGGTTCGCGTGCGGCAGCAGCAGGGTGAACGGCGCAACGCCCAGGATCGACACCCAGATCACCCACTTGCGCCCGATGCGGTCGCCGACCGGGCCGCCGATCAGCGAGCCGGCGGCCACGGCGAACAGGAACACGAACAGGTGTACCTGTGCGCCTTGTACCGAAACACCGAACTTGTGGATCAGGTAGAACGTGTAATAGCTGCTGAGGCTGGCCAGGTAGAAATACTTGGAGAAGATCAGCAGGCCGAGAATCGTCAGCGCGCCGATGATCTGGTTGCGCGAGAGCGCCATGACGCCGAGATGTTTCGACGCCGAATGGCTGTGCGCCACATGATGGCGGCTGTACCAGCGGCCCACCTGCAGCAGCACCACGATGGCGAGCAGCGCCACCAGCGAGAACCACGCCACGCTGCCGCGCCCGTTGCGCACGATGATCCATGCGGCGAGCAAGGGGCCCAGCGCGGAGCCGACGTTGCCGCCGACCTGGAACAGCGATTGCGCCAGGCCGTGCCGCCCGCCCGAGGCCATTCGCGCCACCCGCGAGGATTCGGGATGGAACACCGACGAGCCGATGCCGACCAGGCCGGCCGCCAGCAGCAGTATCGTGAAATCCGGTGCCACCGCCAGCAACAACAGTCCGCACAGGGTGAAACCCATGCCGACCGGCAGGGAGTAGGGCATCGGTCGCTTGTCGGTGACCATGCCCACCAGCGGCTGCAGCATCGAGGCAGTGAGCTGGTAGGTCAGGGTGATCAGCCCGACCTGGGCGAAATTGAGCTGGAAGTCGTGTTTCAGGATCGGATAGATCGCCAGGATCAACGACTGGATCATGTCGTTGAGCATGTGCGCCACGCTGATGCCGCCGAGCACCGAGAACTGGGTGCCTTCGCTGGATGGCGTGTCGGCTGGGGTGGCGGTCGATGCGGGGATGGCGGCGGGTGACAGCGGGGTGCTTTCGACGCGGGTCTGCATGAATGACGGTGTCAAGCGGAGGAATGGCACGGCACGATGGCGCCGGTGGGTACGTCGACCATAGAGCAAATAGCCTTCCGTTCGCATGTGCCGGGAGTCAGTCATCCGACGGGCGGGCCGCACTGTGGCGCACCGGGTTGACGAGTCATGCGTTTGTGCGCAAGGCCAAGTCGTTCGGTTCACGCGTCAGCGTGCTGGAGGAAGACATGACCCACGGCGAGATCGATGCACGGCTTGGCCTGCACTCGGCCTATACCGAGGTAGTCGAAGAGTGCATGCGCTCGCTGGGTCCGACCGTCGCGCAGCGGCTTGACTCGATGGCAGCGCAGGTCGCGGCACTGCCTGTGGTGATCAGCCGCTGAACTGCTATTTGAGGTGCTTTGTCATCCAGCCGACCCAGCGCCGGTACACGTCGGTGGTGCGCACGATGTCATGCGGGAAGTGGGTGTCCACCGGATAGGCGTAGAACTCCACCGGCACGCCAGCGTCGCGCAGCGCGTGGTACCACTCGTAGCTGTTCACCAGCGGCACATTGGGATCACCGACGTCGCCCATGATCAGGGTCGGCGCGGTGACGTTGTGGGCGGCGGCGATCGGTGACTGCTGGCGCCAGATGTCGTGGTCCTTGGCGGTCCACGGCGAGCCGCCGAAGAAGTACAGGTCGCCGGTCTGGTAATACGAGATGGTGTAGTCCATGACCCAGTCGGTCAGCGCGGCACCGGCCACCGCGGCCTTCCAGGTGGACGGGTAGTGTCCGCTCAGCCAGGTGGTCATGTAGCCGCCGTATGACCAGCCGCTGACGCCGATCCGGCTGCTGTCGACGATGCCCAGCTTCTGCACCGCCGCCAGGCCGGCCATCACGTCCTTGCTCGGGCCTTCGCCGGTGTCGCGGTAGATCGCGTGCTGGTAGGCATCGCCGAGATTGGTGCTGCCGCGATAGTTCGGCTGGAACACCACGAAACCGGCTGCCGCCAGCAATTGCGGCAACGGCGAGAACTGCACGGTGGAGCCGGCCTCGGGGCCACCATGGATTACCAGCACTAGCGGATATTTCTGCCCCTGTTGATAACCGACCGGGTAGGTCAGCACGCCATCCTCGTGGAACCCGTCCGGCCCTTGCCAGTCGATCGATTCGGTGCGGCCCAGCGCGAGCTTGTCGACGAAGGCGTTGAGATTGGTCAGGCGACGCGGTCTGGCATTCGTCGAGTTCATCACGTAGAGCTCGCCGGGATGGCCGGTGGTGCTGCCGATGAAGGCCAGTGCGCCGGTCCTCGTAACACTGACGTCCGCGCCGGCCTCGACATCGCCCAGGTCGAGCTTGCTGGCCTTGCCCGACAGTGGCTGCTGCCACAGCACGGAATGCGTGCCGTCGCCGCCTGCCAACAGCAGCGCCTTGCCGTTCGGCAGCCACGCGTAGTTTTCGATATTGCGCGCGAGCGCCTGGGTGACGTCGCGATCATGGCCGTCGATGGCCACGTATACCGCGTTGCCGTTGTTCTGGTCGCCACCGCGTGGACGCATCCAGGCGAGGGTGTCGCCGGTCGGCGCGTAGCGTGGATCCATCACCGCCTGCGCCGTCACCAGCGAGCGCGGCGCACCGCCGGCGACATCGACTGTGTCGATCACCGAGTGGAAGGATGGCCCCCAGTACGGGCCGGGAAAGCGTGTGAATGCGATGCTGTGGCCGTCGTGGCTCCACGCCGGCTCGGGCGCGCCGTCCTGCTGGTCGGTCTGCAGACTGAACTTGCCCTCGGTCAGCCGCTTGGCGGCGCCACCTGCGCTCGGGACCAGCCACAGATGCGACGGCGTCAATGCGGCGCGGGTGAGGAAATGGTTGTCGGTGACCTGGAACGCGTCGTCATGCGCCTTGATCGCCTTGGCATTGGCCGCCTCGTCCGCACTGACGAAGGCGAGCTGCGTGCCGTCCGGACTCCAGCTGAAGGAGTCCACGCCGTGCTTGATTTCGGTGATGCGCACGGCGTCGCCGCCATCCATCGGCATGACGTAGAGCTGGCCCTCCTTGCTCTTGTCGTCCTTGGCGATGAAGGCCAGCCGGCTGCCGTCGGGCGACCAGCGCGGCGAGCCGAGTCCCTCGCGCTTCCACGTCAGCGCTCGCCGCGAGCCGCTGGCGACATCCACCAGGTCGATCTCCTGCTGGTTCTTGTCGGTCTTGAAATCCGGGGTGGTGACGATCATCGCGATGCGTTTGCCGTCCGGCGAAATCCGCGGTTCGCTGAGGCGCACGATCTTCTGCAGGTCGCTCAACTGGAAGGCCGGCGTCGTGCTGGCGGCAGTCGAGGAAAGCGGGAGAGCAAGCAGGCCGCACGCCGCGAACGCGGCAAAACCGATGGACTTCATCACAACCCCCTGGATGCGCACGATGGACGGGACACCGGAATTGCGCGGAGAGTCGGGCTGGACCTGCTGACCGCACGCCGATGGCGGGAGGCAAGAGTGGCACGTTCGCACGCCGCGGGAGAAGTGCATGCTGCATCTGGATCTGCCGCTGCAGTACGATGCGTTCGTCCGGGCGCTGGACCGGCGAGGCTGCCATGAACGCATCGACGCTGTGGTGGGGTTTGCTGTTCGGCTCGATCGGGCTGGGCTTCTTCGTCTACGGGCGGAAACAGCGCGCGATCGTGCCGCTGGTGTGCGGGGTCGCGCTGATGGTGTTTCCCTACGTCGTGAGCGGCACCGCGTGGTTGCTGGTTATCGGCGTGGCGCTGATGGCGATACCGTATTTTGTGAGAATCTAGCGACATTCCGATCCATTCCACACAGGCGGGATGCTCCCGCCGGGGCATTCGATCCATGCATTGTCACGATCATGATTCCTGGAATGCCCTGTTTTCCGGGGCGAGCGGATCGGCGCTTGCCGGTGTCGGCGTCTACAGCAGGGGCCTGGGTGTCTTTAGCGCGGCCGGGCTGCCTGGTTCGGCGGCCGGCGCCAGCCTGTTCCCGCACAGCAGCGCCATCGGCGCCGATCTGTTTCGTGCCGAGCCCCGTTTCCTGCTGGTGTCCAACGATCTCGCCCGGCTCACCGCGAAATTCCTGTGCGCCTTGCTGCCGCACTTGAGCCTGCCCAGGGCCGAGCAGTTTGTCGCACCGCTGAACGCCTACCTGATGAAGTACCAGATCAACACCGTTCGGCGCATGGCGGCGTTCCTGGGCCAGGTCGCGGTGGAATCGAGTCAGTTTCGCAAGCTGGTGGAATCGACCTGGTACCGTGATGCGAAGCATCTGAAAGAGACATTTCCCACCGCCTTCAAGACCGCCAATGCGGCCGACTACGTCGGACATCCGGAAAAGCTGGCCAACTTCGTCTATGCCGGCACGAATGGCAACGGCGACGAAAAGAGCGGCGACGGCTGGAAATACCGTGGTCGCGGACTGATGCAGCTGACCTTCCGCGACAACTATGCGGCGTTTGCGAAGGACACCGGCGTCGATGCGCTGAATCATCCGGAGCTGCTGGAGCAACCGAAAATCGCCGTGTATTCCGCGGCCTGGTTCTGGGACAAGGCGCATCTCAATCCGTACGCCGATCATGGGAACTACAAGAACCTGACCTTGAGGATCAATGCCAAGGCGCTGGGCTACAACGAGCGCGAACACTACCGGAAGCGCGCCACGGCGCTGCTGACGCGCTACCCGTGGGACAACTGGCCGGGACTCTGTTGACATGGGCCATTGGGCAACCGTTGGGCGCGCACTCGCCGGCATCCGTCGCGGGGCGCAGATTCCTGTCCTGGCGGCGGCGTTGATCGGGTGCCTGCCGGCCTGCGCGCTGGCCCCGACGGACGCCGCGTCGACGGTCGCGCAGGCCACCGTCGCGCAGTGCGACCAGTCGGGCACGTCCGGTGCCGACGCGGTTGCCGGCACCCGCTTCAACGTCAGCCTGCCGCCCTTCGGCAAGGTCTGCTTTCTGGCCCGCCGTCACCTTGCCAACCCGGCCGAACACGAGACCGACCTGATCGGTTTCGAACTCTGGCGCGATGGTGCTCTGGCCTACACCTTGCCGATGCCGCCGGGCTATCTGTGGAATGAGCTTTGCCACAAGATCCTCGCCGTGGCGTTTTCGCATCACGGCGAGCAGACCGACATCATCGTGCTGGGCAGTTGCATGACCGCAGGGCGTGATGATCTGCCCCAGCCGCTGATATTTTCAAGCCAGCCCGGCGGTTTCCGCTTCGACGGCGATTTGAGCGAAGCCACGATGGGCTTCGACACGATCAAACAGGTGCAGCGCAAGATTCGCGCGATGCGACAGGACGTGCATTGAACAGTCATGTCTAGAGCGCCGACAGGAACGCCACCAGGTCGCTTTTCTGCTGCGCGCTCATGCCGATGTTGAAGCGGGTGTCGTAGAAATTCACCGCGTCCAGCAACGTCGCCGCCGAACCGTTGTGGAAGTAGGGCGCGCGCGCTGCCAGGCCGCGCAGGATCGGCCCCTTGAACTTGCCGATGTCGGCCCATTTGCCGGTGATCATCGCCAGCCCGGGATCGGTGGTCTGCACCACTTCGCCGGTGCTGTAGCGGGTCAGCGTGTACAGCGGCAGGTCCGGGGTGCGCCGGCTGGCGTCGGCAATGCCGATGTTGATCGGCAACGCGACCGAGTGGTTGCCGATGTTGGGTGCGTCGTGGCAGCTCGTGCAACTGCCCTGGATGACCGGTACGCCGGTGACATCGTTCAGGCCGGTCACGCCGCTGATCGCGATGGGCATGCTGTTGAAAAGCTGCTCGCCGCGCGCTATGGCGGCACGCGCATGGTCGCGTGGATCGAGACTCAGGTTCGCGTTCTGGTCATTCCAGTCGTCGAACAGGCGCATCGCTTTCGCATCGAACGGATCTTCGGTGGGGTCGCCGCCGAGCACATCATTGATGCCCACCCAGAAGCGCTGCTGGGCAAGAATGCCGGCGCCACCCATGCCGCCGCCGCCGTTGAGTCGCCCGGCGCGATTGTCGACCAGTTGTGCCGTGAACAGATGCGATTCGAAGTCGACGATCTGCTTGAGGACGGCATCGCTGGGCGCGGTGACAGCCTGCGCATGACCAAGCGTCGCGTCGCGCGCTTGCGAGGTCAGACTGGCATGGATGTCGGCGATGTCGATGCCCGCGTCCATCGGCGGTTTGAACGGCGCGAAGGTCTCGCGGCCGTCCCACATCATCGCGGTATCCCAGATCAGATTGGTGGCCGGCAGCGGGCGACGGAACAGCGACAGCTCGCGTGCACTGGCGTAGCCGTAGGGGTCGTCCACCGCGGTCAGCCTGAATTCGGCATGGGCCGGCAGCGGCAGGCCGATGCGCAGCACGCCGCGATTGACCAGCATGGCGTAGGCGATGCGTCGCGCATAGACGCTGGATACATCCGCCAGCGGCGATACCGCACCATCGACCAGGGCAAAGATCGGATCGGTGCCGCTGGTCTGGTTGAAGCGCTGGCGTATCTCCGCGGCGGAGATCGTCCAGCCCTCGGCCTGGCGGTGGCAGGAATTGCACGAGCGCCCGTTGCTGCCGAGGCTCTGGAAGAACGGATTGCTGCTGTCGATGCTGCCGCTCGGCGTGCTGGTTTGCAGCGAGCCGGAGGGATCGACGCTGATCAGCGGATCGGCGCGTCGTGACTGTTCGTTGGCGGCCTGGGCCGGCATGGCGGCCCACGCCATCAGCAGGACGATGGCCGGGACCAGCAGGCCTCGGCTGGCGGTGGATCGGATAATGCGATGAAGCTCCATGGCGAGGTCTCCCCTTCGGATGGTCGTTGCGCGGCGTTCCCCTGCCTCGACCCATTGGCGGGCGTGGCATCACGGAAAACACCGCCTGCCGGCAAAGTGCGACATGTGGGGAGCGTGGCGCCGCTCGGGCGACGGAGCAGGGGGCGGGGTCCGCTGGGTACCCTGCCTGGCGAGGTATCGCTGGAGTCGCTACCTGCCTGACGCCAGCCGGGTGAGTTCGTCGACGAGCCCACGATCCGCGCTTGCCGGTCTCGACTTGATCGCCAGTGCGTCGCGGGCGGCCACCGCGGCCTCGTCGTTGCGGTGGGCCTGCGCCAGCGCACGGGCCTCGAGAGCCGTGATGTCGAAGCGGGCGATTCCGCTCGGAAACATGCTGGCGTACTTCGGCGCGATATCGAGCAGTTCGGTCAGTGCCTCGTCGTTGCGCTGCAGGGCGAACAGCGCCTGCGCGCGTACCATCCGCGTGCCGAGCTCGCGCTGGATCATGCCGCCCCTGGCCGCGCGGTAGATGGTCAGCACGCGGTCGGCGGTCGCGATCGCCTCGTTGTAGCGATGTTCGCGCAGCTGCAGGTTGGCAAGCTGTTCGAGCACATACGCGTAGTTGGGATTGTGGTCGCCGTCGAAGGCGCGCTGCGCCTCGAGTGCGGCCTCGATGTCCACGCCGGCCTTGTCGAATTGTCCGGCCGCGCCGTAGGCAAGGCTGCGCAGGCCCAGCAGCCGCGGACAGACCAGCTTCTTCATGGCCAGCCGCGTGCAGGTGTCGATGCCCTGCGTGTACCAGTCGACAGCTTCCGGATAGCGCGCCTGCCCGTAACGCAACTTGCCCATGCCGGCCAGTGCGTAGATCGTGCGCGAATCGTCCGGGCCGAATACGCTTCGGCGCAACTCGAGTCCTCGCGTCGCATACGGCTCGGCCTCGGCAAAACGGCCCTGGGCGATCAGGAACGAGCCGTACATGCCCACATTCCATGCCTGTGCCGGGTTGGGCTTGTCGAAGAACCGGTCGCCCAGCGTGATCGCTGTGCGATAGGCGCGCTCCGCCCGTTGCATGTCGCCACTGGCCTCGGCGCCGAGTGCGATGCTTTCGTAGAGATCGAGGACCCGCGCGTTGGCCTGCGCGCCGCTGGATTGCCATAGCGCAAGCGTGGCATCGGCGCGCGCGAGGCCCGCGCGAAAGTGCTCCGCGTCCAGCAGCGCCGTCGCCTCGTCGATCGACGCCGACAGCTGCGCGTCGACCAGTTGCGCCTGCGCGGCAGTCCGGCGCGCCTGCGCCAGCAAAGACAAACCCCGGTCGATCTGACCGCTGTGCAGCAGGGCATCGCCCAGCACACGCAAGCCCTCGATGCCGATGGCGTCATGACGTGCCACCAGCCCGGCGTAGGCGGGCTGCAGCAGGCTGATGACGCGGGCGTCATCGGCCTCATCCTCAAGCACGGCCGCGCGCAATACGCGGGCATCCCACCATGGCGCATCGCCGGGACCATACAGACGGCTGATGATCGGGTCGCCGTGATCGAGCAGGACCAGCGCCTGGTCGTAAGCGCCGACACTGCGGGCAACCTTCGCCAGCGCCAGCAGCAGATCTGCCCGCACGGTCTCGGGCAGGTCGCCTTTCTTCATCAGCCGCGCCGAGGCCTGCCGGACCAGATCCTCCGGTGTGGGCCGCTGGTCCCTGGGCAGGCCAGCTCCGGCCGACTGGAAAACCGATACCAGGAAATCACGCACCGCATTGGCGCGGGCGGCCTGCTCGCGCGCCACGCCAGCCTGCCATATGGCGATGCCGAGCGCGACGAAGACAGCGAGCAGAAACCCCGCCGTGGTGACGACGCCCGCGCGGTAGCGGGTGATGAATTTGCCGGTGCGGTACCAGCGCGAACTCGGGTGCGCCAGCACCGGCCGGCGCGCGAGATGACGCTTGATGTCATCGGCCAGTGCACCCGCCGAGGGGTAGCGATGTTCCGGGTCGGCAGCGGTCGCCTTGAGCACGATGTGATCGAGGTCGCCGCGCAGCCTGGGGCGGGCCCCATGCGTCGCTGCGGCTGTCGATGTTTCCCCGCTGGTGTCGTCGGATGGCGATGATGCGTATGCGTGGTGCGGCGCGGCGCGCTTGCCGGTGACCAGTTCGCCGAGCAGGACGCCAAGTGCATACACATCGGTGGCGGTGCTGATCGGCGTCTGTGCGAACTGTTCGGGCGCGGCATAGGCCGGTGTGAGTGCCCGCAGGGCGCCTGTGGCGGCATCACCTGCGTCTTCGTCGAGCAGCCTGGCGATTCCGAAATCGAGCAGCTTGACGTCGCCTTCGGCCGTCACCAGCACGTTGGATGGTTTCAGGTCGCGATGGACGATGAGCGCGCGATGCGCCGCCTCGACCGGGTGGCAGACGGTCAGGAACAACTCCAGACGCTGGCGCAAGCCCATCTCGTGTTCGTGCACGTAATGCGTGATGGGCTGGCCATCGACCAGTTCCAGCACGATATAGGCGAGGCCGCTGTCGGTGACGCCACCTTCGATCAAGCGGGCGATGCCCGGATGGCGCAGGCGCGTCAGCGCCTCGCGCTCCCGTCGGAACTGTTTCTGCGCCTCGGGGGTATACAGGCCGCGCGCCAGCAGCTTGATGGCGACTTCCTGACGCACCCCCTCGAGCTGACGAAAGGCCCGGAACACGGTGGCCGAACCGCCTTCACCCAGCACCTCGATCAATTCGAACGAGCCGATCCGGCTGCCTGCCGAGAAGGTTGCGGCAACGCTGGCATCGCCGATGGCGAGCGCGGCGTTGGCGGCATCGCCGGACGACAGCAACTCGCCGCCGGCAGTGTCGGCCGTGAGCAACTTTTCGATCTCGGCGCGGAGCAGCGGGTCGGCGCAGTGCCTGGCAAGCCATTGCTCGCGCGTCACTCCAGGCAGTTGTACTGCCGTCTCGAACAACTCGCGCAGTGTCGGTGTGGAATCCACGCTGGACCGCCTCTTCGAAATACCCTGCCTGCGATAAACCCCATTGGCCGGCTGACTGCGACGTCGCTTCCTCAGTCCATGCGCGCCTTGATGAAGGCACGGGCAAAACGCCAGTCGCGGTCGATCGTGCGCCGGACCAGCCCCAGGGTTTCGCCGACCTGTTGCAGGCTCAACCCGGCAAAGTAGTGCAGTTCCACCACCCGGGCCGCCCGTGCGTCGGTCTGTTCGAGCGCGTCGAGCGCCGCGTCGAGCGCGAGCGCCTGGCTGGCCGTGTCGAGGGCCAGTCGCAGATCATCATCGTCGAGCGTGACCTTCAGCCACTGGCCGCCGGCGCGCAGGCGCAAGCGGTCGCGCGCGCGGTTGACCAGCAGATGGCGCATGGCCCGGGCGGCGTAGCTGAAGAATTGTGCCGGATGCTCGAAATGCAGAGCTTCGCGCTGACCCATCCGCAGATACAGTTCGTGCACCAGTTCGGTGGTATCCAGCGTGGCGCTGCGGCGGCTCGCCAGTTGCCGCGCGGCCATCGCCTTCAGGCGCGCGTAGACCGTGACGAACAATGCGTCCGTCGAGCCGTCGGCGAAGGATGGTCCGGTCCCGGGCATATGCCTCGAACGCGTCGCTGGCGATGCACGCCTCGTCGGCAGAATGGTACGCCTGCACGGGCCGGGCGGGGACAGAAAAAAGGCCGGCGTCCGCGGGAGCGGGCTGACCGGCCTGATGAAGGTGTTGCCAATGCGTGGTGGAGCGGATGGGGATCGAACCCACGACCTCTACGATGCGAACGTAGCGCTCTCCCAGCTGAGCTACCGCCCCACGTGAGCGGCGGATATTAGCAGCGCACAGGGTGATTCGCCAAGTATTTCCACCGGCGAGCGGCCAGGTTGGTTGCGGCGCCGGGACGGGTGTGCGCTGCGGATCGACTGCGACGTTCTGCTAATCTTGAAGGCTACCGTCGCGCGATCGATCGCCCGGCGGAATGTCCCCATCGTCAGCAGAGGATCCCATGGCGCTTACCCCGGCCCGTACCATGCCCGGCGTGCTCGAGCTGTTGCCGCTCGACCAGATCGCGCTCCAGCGCATGCTCGACGTGATCCGCCGCAACTACGAGCGCTTCGGTTTCCTGCCGGTGGAGACGCCGGTGATCGAATATTCCGACGTGCTGCTGACCAAGAGCGGTGGCGAGACCGAGCGGCAGGTGTATTTCGTGCAGTCGACCGGGGCGCTCGGCAAGGCGGACGAGGGGACACCGGAACTGGCGCTGCGCTTCGACCTGACCGTGCCGCTGGCGCGCTACGTCGCCGAGCACGAGCGCGATCTCAGCTTCCCGTTTCGCCGCTACCAGATGCAGAAGGTCTACCGGGGCGAGCGTGCCCAGCGCGGGCGCTTTCGCGAGTTTTACCAGTGCGACATCGACGTGATCGGCAAGGACTCTCTGTCGGTGCGCTACGACGCCGAGATCCCGGCAGTGATCTACAGCGTGTTCCGCGAACTGGCGATCGGCCCGTTCACCATCCAGCTCAACAACCGCAAGCTGATGCGCGGCTATTTCGAGAGCCTGGGCATCGTCGACGGCGAGCAGCAGATGCTGGTGCTGCGCGAGGTGGACAAGCTGGACAAGCGCGGCGCCGATCACGTGCGCGACAGCTTGACTGGCGAGACGTTCGGCCTGAGCGCCGAGGTGGCGCGGAAAATTCTGGCCTTCGTGCAGGTGCGCTCGACTTCGCTGCAGGATGCGTACGACAAGCTCGATGCGCTTGGCGCCGGCCCGGAGACGATGGAGCAGGGTCGCGCGGAACTGAAGGAAGTGCTGGGCCTGATCCACGCGTTCGGCGTGCCGGAAACCCACTACGCGTTGAACCTGTCGATCGCCCGCGGCCTCGACTACTACACCGGCACCGTCTACGAGACCACGTTGAACGAGCACCCGCAGATCGGTTCGATCTGTTCCGGTGGCCGCTACGAGAACCTGGCCGGCCAGTACACCAAATCCCATCTGCCCGGCGTGGGCATCTCGATCGGCCTGACCCGTCTGTACTGGCAGTTGCGCGATGCCGGTCTGATCCATACGGCAACCAGCACGGTGGACGTGCTGGTGACCCAGATGGACGAGGCGCAGCTGCCGGCCTATCTGGCCCTGGCCAGCGAACTGCGCGGCGCGGGCATCGCCACCGAGGTGGTGCTGGAAGGCGGCAAGCTGGGCAAGCAGTTCAAGTACGCCGACCGCGCCGGCATCCGTTTCGTGATCGTGCTGGGCGAGGACGAGATCGCCAGGAACGTGGTGACGGTGAAGGACCTGCGCCGCGCGGACCAGTTCGAGGTGGCGCGCGGCGAGTTGATCAAGACGTTGCGGGTGGAACTGGAGCAGGCCGCGGCGATGGGCTGAGCAAGCGCGCGTTCATCGTCATTCCATGCATGCGGGTACGGCGGCAATCAAACGGAGCATTCTGCAGTGAGCGAAACCATAGTTCTCGACGGCAACAGCCTCACCCGCGCACAGCTGGTGGCGGTGGCACGCCATGGCGACAAGGTTTCGCTGGATCCGGCCGGGCTCCGGCGCGTGCAGCACGCCGCCGATTTCCTGGCCAGGAAAGTGAGTTGCGGCGAGCCGACCTACGGCGTCACCACCGGTTTCGGCAGCAACGCGGACAAGCTGCTTGGCGCGCACCGGCTGCGCGACGAATTGCCGGGCGCGGCTCTGATCAAGGATGGGCGTCACCAGCCCGAAGGCAGCTTGCTGGAGGAGTTGCAGCACAACCTGATCATCACCCACGCGGTCTGCGTGGGCAAACCGTTCGGTGCGGACGTGGTGCGCGCGATGCTGGTGATCCGCATCAATACGCTCATGCGCGGTCATTCCGGCATTCGCGTGAGCACGCTGGAAGCGCTGACCGCGATGCTCAATGCCGGCGTGGTGCCGGTGGTGCCGGAGAAGGGTTCGGTAGGCGCCAGTGGTGATCTGGCGCCGCTGTCGCATCTGGCGATCGTGTTGCTGGGCGGCGGCGAGGCGTTCTACCAGGGCGAGCGGATACCTGGCGCCGAGGCGCTGAAGCGTGCCGGGCTGGCACCGATCCGGCTGTCGTTCAAGGAAGGCCTGGCGCTCAACAACGGCACCGCGCAGATGCTGGCCACCGGCGCGCTGGCGCTGGATGCGCTGGAACAGTTGCTGGCCACCGCCGATCTGGCGGCGGCGATGACCCTGGATGCGTTCGCCGGTCGCAGCGGCGCCTTGCGCCCCGAGGTACACGCCCTGCGTCCGCATCCGGGCCAGGTCGACACCGCGGCGCGCGTGCGCGACTTGCTGGCGGGCTCGACCTTGCTGGACATCCCGTATCACCTGGTGCCGCGCTTCAAGCCGTGGAGCGCCGAAGCGTGGAGCGAGCCGGATGACCAGTCGCTCAGCTTCGACATCAGCTGGGACTGGGTGCCGGCCAGCCAGCGCCATGGTCGCGAGGCGTTCTACAAGCGCTTCCTGCCGTTCAAGGGCGGCAAGAAACACCAGCCGCAGGATGCCTACAGCCTGCGCTGCATGCCGCAGGTGCATGGCGCGGTGCGCGACGCATGGGCACAGGCCTGCCGCGTGTTCGACATCGAGCTGAACTCGGTCACCGACAATCCGCTGATCTTCCCGGACAACGAGGGCGCGCAATTCATCGAGGAGCAGGTCATTTCCGCCGGCCATTTCCACGGCATGCCGCTGGCGCTGGCGATGAGCTACGTGAAGGCGGCGCTGCCGGTGCTGGCCTCGATCTCCGAGCGTCGCCTGAACAAGCTCGTCGATTCGGCCACGAACGATGGTCTTCCCGCCTTCCTCACCGGCAACGAGGACGGCACCGATTCCGGTTTCATGATCGTGCAGTACACCGCCGCCGCGCTGGTCAACGACCTGGCCACGCGGGCGCATCCGGCCAGCGTGTACTCGGTGCCGACCAGCGCGAACGCCGAGGATCACGTCTCGATGGGCGCCAACGAGGCGCGCCACGTGCTGGAGATGATCGACGATCTTGGTCACGTGCTGGCGCTGGAGCTGTACACCGCCGCGCAGGCACTGGACTATCGGCAGGAGATGCTCAATGCCGCCCGTCGGCTGGCCAGTCGCGGCGGCTGGCAGGCACTGGCCGCCAAGATGGCCAACGCGCCACGCGAGGGCCAGCCGCATTACGAACAGTTTGTTGGTGAAGTGAAGCAGCTTGCCGCCGCCCTGGCCGGTGCAGACGATTTTCATGCTGGCGCGCGCGTGCGCGAGGCGCATGCGATCCTGCGCCGACAGATCGAATTCATGCATCGCGACCGGGCGATGGACGGCGACGTGTCCAGGGCCTGCGCGCTGGTGCAGCAGGGCGCGTTTCGCGCTGTCGTTTGAAGTACTTGCAAGGGAGCCACGCATGAGCCTGATCCAGACCCCCGTCTCCTACGGCGAATTGATCGACAAGATCACCATCCTCGAAATCAAGTCGAGGCGGATGACCGACGAGGCCAAGCTGGCCAATGTGCGCAACGAGCTGGATCTGCTCAATGCCACCTGGGCCAACGCTGCGGCCTCGCACACCGACATCGGCGAGGAACGTGCCAGCCTGCTGGCCGTCAACGAGCTGTTGTGGGATATCGAGGACAGGATCCGCCTGAAGGAGCGTGCGCAGGCGTTCGATCACGAGTTCATCGAGCTCGCGCGCGCGGTCTATTTCCGCAACGACGAGCGCGCGGCGTTCAAGCGCGCGATCAACCTCAAGCTGGGTTCGCAACTGGTCGAGGAAAAGTCGTACCAGGATTACCGCGTAGGGTGATCGGCGCCGCGCCGATCGCTGCATGAAAAACGGCGCCCGTGGGCGCCGTTTTGTCGAGGCAGGGGAAACCGGCTCAGTGAGGCAGGAATTCCTCGAGCGCCTTGACCAGTTCCTCTTCCTTGATCGGCTTGGTCACATAGGCCTTGGCGCCCTGGCGCATGCCCCAGACCTTGTCGGTCTCCTGGTCCTTGGTGGTCACCAGGATGATCGGGATGTGCGCGGTATCGGCGTTCTTGCTGATCGTGCGGGTGGCCTGGAAACCGTTGAGGTTCGGCATCACCACGTCCATCAGGATCAGATCGGGTTTTTCCGCCTTGGCCACTTCCACGCCCGCGGCACCGTCTTCGGCAGAAAGCGTCTCGTGCCCGAGTTTCTCGACGATCCGCTTGATGCCCAGCAGCTGCGAGGGGGAGTCGTCGACGATCAGGATGCGTGCCATAAGTTGAAGGTTCCCTGCGAGGTTCGGTGATTCTAAGGCGTGACGATGGTACTTCCAAGCACGCTGGCGTCAAAGCGTGCGGTCGAGGCGCACCAGGGTGCGCCCGAACGAGTCGCCGGCAAGCATGCGCTCGAATACATCCGGAAGCTCGCCCAGGCCGACTTCCTGCGTGGCGATGCGATCCAGCCAGCGTGGTTTCCAGTCGCTGGCGAGGTGTTGCCAGATGCGTTCCCGGATCTCCCGCGCGGTACCGGCCGAGGCCACGCCGAGCAGGCTCACGCCGCGGATGATGAAGGGCATGACCGTACTGTCGAAGGCGATGCCTCCGGCATTGCCGCAGATGGCTACATTGCCGTAAGGCGCGATCAGCGGCAGCAGGCCGGCCAGCATCGCGCCACCGACATTGTCCAGCGCACCGCCGAAACGGACGGAATCCAACGGCTTGCTGCTGAAGGCGAGCTGGTGGCGATCGATGCATGCGCTGGCGCCCAGCTCGCGCAGGAAATCGAAATGATCCGCCTTGCCACTGATGGCGTGCACTTCGTATCCGGCGCGGCTGAAGATGTCGATCGCCAGCTGACCCACGCCGCCGCTGGCGCCGGTCACCGCGATCGGGCCCAATTCCGGCGTCTGCCGGTTGTCCTGCATGCGCAGCAGCGCCAGCGCGGCAGTGAAGCCGGCGGTGCCGAGGATCATGCTTTCGCGCAAGTCCAGGTTCGTGGGCAACGGAATCGTCCAACGCGTATCCAGTCGCGCGTATTCCGCGTAGCCGCCGTCGCGGGTCTCGGACAGGCCGCTCCCCGTGCAAAGCACGGCGTCGCCTTCCTTGAACGTCGGGTCGGTGGAAGCCACCACGTGGCCGGCCACGTCGATGCCGCCGTTCAATGGATAACTGCGCAGGATGCGGCCCTTGCCGGTGCCGGCCAGCGCGTCCTTGTAGTTGACCGACGAATACGCGACCTTGACCAGCACCTCGCCGGGCGACAGCGCCTCAGCCGTCATGCCTTCGATCCCGGCACGATGGCCGGCGTCATCGTTGTGGATGCGGAAGGCGCGGAATGTGCTCATCTCGGATCCCCGGTTTCAGGCCTTGACGCTGGACGGCCCGATCACGCGCGACGCGTTGCCGCCGTCGTAACCATCCATCCAGTCGAACAGCGCGGTCATCGAATCGCCGAACCAGACGCTGTCGCGCTGGCCAGCGTGCACGAAGCCTTCGCTGACCATGTGGTCCATCATCGTACGCAAGTCACGGTAATAACCGCGCACATCGAGGAAGGCGCACGGGTAGCGATGCAGGCCCAACTGGGCCCAGGTCAGCATCTCGAACATCTCGTCCATCGTGCCGAAGCCGCCGGGCAGGGCGACGAACGCGTCCGACAGCTCGTACATGCGCGTCTTGCGCTGGTGCATGGTCTCGACCACGACCAGTTCGCTCAAGCCTGGATGTGCCACTTCCCGCTCCACCAGCTGGCGCGGGATCACGCCGACGACCCTGCCGCCGCCGGCAAGCACCGCATCGGCCACCACTCCCATCAGGCCGACGTTGCCGCCGCCGTAGACCAGAGCGGTGCCGCGACGGGCCATTTCGGTGCCGAACGCGGTGGCCTGTTCGGCGTACTCGGGATGCCTGCCGCTGCTGGAGCCGCAGTAGACGCAGATGGCGGAGGGTTGGGGCATGGTGCGACCTTGGTCAGGTGTGTCGTAGGAGCCCGCTTGCGGGCGATGCATTTGCTTTGATGCTTCGGGCAGAGATCCAGAGCAAGAGCATCGCCCGCGAGCGGGCTCCTACGGCAAAACGCACGGCCCGCCCATGTCGCCACGAGCGGGCCGTTGTGGATCGGAGGCGCTGGATACCGGATCGACGCACATCCATATGCTGTCCGGGATGAGCGTATCCTGCGCTCAATTGCCCTTGTGGATCGCGCGCTTGTCGACTGACAGCGCCGCTTCGTGCACGGCCTCGGACAATGTCGGGTGCGCGTGGACGATGCGCGCCAAGTCTTCGGACGAGCCCTTGAACTCCATCGTCACTACCGCTTCCGCGATCAGCTCGGACACGCCAGGGCCGACCATGTGCACGCCGAGCAGGCGATCGGTGTCGGCATGGGCAAGCATCTTCACTTGGCCGACCGCCTCATTCATCGCGACGGCGCGGCCAATCGCGGCGAACGGAAAGGTGCCGACCTTGTACGGGATGCCGGCATCCTTCAGTTCCTTTTCGGTCTTGCCGGCCCAGGCGATTTCCGGCTCGGTATAGATCACCCACGGAATCGTGTCGTAGTTGACGTGACCGGCCTTGCCGGCGATCCACTCAGCCACCGCCACGCCTTCCTCGGAACCCTTGTGCGCCAGCATCGGACCGCGCACCGCGTCGCCGATCGCCCATACACCGTCGACGCCGGTGTGGTTGTGCTCGTCGACCACGATGCGGCCGCGCTCGTCCAGCTTCACGCCAGTGTCGTCGGCCAACAGGCCGGCAGTGTAGGCGCGACGGCCTACTGCAACCAGCAGCTTGTCGACAACGAGATTCTGCTCGCCGTCCTTGTCGGTGTAAGTGAGATGCACGCCATCCTTCTTCACCTCGGCCTTGTTGAGCTTGGCGTTGAGCTTGATGGTCAGGCCCTGCTTGGCAAACTCGCGGGCGGCAATCTTGGCCACGTCGGCATCGGCGACCGAGAGGAAGTCCGGCAGCGCCTCGATGATGGTGACGTCGGCGCCGAGGCGCTTCCACACGCTGCCCAGCTCCAGGCCGATCACGCCGGCGCCGATCACGCCGAGGCGCTTCGGTACTTCGGTGAAGTCCAGTGCGCCGGCGTTGTCGACGATGGCCTTGCCGTCAAACTTGGCGAACGGCAGCTCGATCGGCACCGAGCCGGAGGCGAGGATCACGTTGGTCGCGCTGATCGTCTGCTTGGCACCATCGGCGCCGGTGATCTCGACGCTGTTGCCTTTGAGCAGCTTGCCGGTACCGAAGTACGGCGTGATCTTGTTCGCCTTGAACAGCTGCGCCACGCCGCCGGTGAACTGCTTGACGATCTTGTCCTTGCGGCCGACGAAGGTGGGCACGTCGATCTTCGCGTTGTCGGCGGTGATGCCGTGCACGCCGAAGTTGTGCGTGAGGTTGTGGAACTGGCGCGAGGAATCGAGCAGCGCCTTGGACGGGATGCAGCCCACGTTGAGGCAGGTGCCGCCCAGCGCCTGCTTGCCGTCCTTGCCGGCGAACGCGTCGACGCAGGCGGTCTTCAGGCCCAGCTGTGCGGCGCGGATCGCGGCCACATAGCCGGCTGGACCAGCGCCGATGACGATGACATCGTATTTTTCGCTCATGGGTTCTCTCTTTGCTTTTTTCTTCTCCCGCCGGGAGAAGGTGGCGCGAAGCGCCGGATGAGGGTTCGGGTGTGGTGAAGTGTCCGGCACGACCGAACCCTCACCCCAACCCCTCTCCCGACGGGAGAGGGGCTCAAGCAGTTACAGCCCGAGCAACATACGCTGCGGATTCTCCAGCTGGTTCTTGATGTCGACCAGGAACAGCACCGCGTCCTTGCCGTCGATGATGCGGTGGTCGTAGCTGATCGCGATGTACATCATCGGCGCGGCGATGATCTGGCCGTTCTCGACGATGGCGCGTTCCTTGATCGTGTGCATGCCGAGGATCGCGCTCTGCGGCGGGTTGACGATCGGCGTGGACAGCAACGAACCGAAGGTGCCGCCATTGGTGATGGTGAACGTGCCGCCCTGCAGGTCATCTAGCGACAGCTTGTTGGCGCGCGCCTTGACAGCGTAGTCGGCAATGCCTTTCTCGACGTCGGCGAAGCTCATGTCCTGCACATCGCGCAGCACCGGGGTGACCAGGCCCCTGTCGGTGGACACCGCGATGGAGATGTCCTGGTAGCCGTGGTAGATCACGTCGTTGCCGTCGACCGAGGCGTTGACGAATGGATAGCGCTTCAGCGCTTCGGCGGCGGCCTTGACGAAGAAGCTCATGAAGCCGAGCTTGACGCCGTGTTCCTTCAGGAACGCCTCGCCCAGCGCCTTGCGCATCTTGGTCACCTCGGCCAGGTTCACTTCGTTGAACGAGGTGAGCATGGCGATCGAGTTCTTCGACTGCATCAGGCGTTCGGCGATGCGCAGGCGCATGCGGGTCATCGGCACGCGCTCTTCCGGACGCGAGCCCGGCGTCGGCTTCGGCGCCGGTGCAGCGGCGGCCGGAGCGGGAGCGCCCTTGCCGTAGTTGACCAGGTCTTCCTTGGTCACGCGGCCATCACGGCCGGTGCCGGCGACCTTGGATGCATCGATGTTTTCTTCCGTGGCGACGCGCAGGCCGGCCGGCGACAGATCGTCGGCGCCCTTGGCAGCGGCCTTCGGTGCGGCAGCAGCCGGTGCAGCCGCGGCGGCTTTCGGCGCTTCCGCTGGAGCAGCGGCAACCGCGCCTTCCTCGATGATCGCGATGACCTGCTGGCTGTTCACCGTGTCGCCGACCTGGTGCCTGATTTCCTTCAGCACGCCGTCGACCGGCGCGGGCACTTCCAGCACCACCTTGTCGGTTTCGAGATCGACCAGGTTCTCGTCGCGCTTGACCGCATCACCGGCCTTCTTGTGCCAGCTGGCGATGGTGGCGTCGGAGACGGACTCGGGCAGGACAGGGACTTTAAGTTCGATGGACATCGGATTTTCCTGGAGTCTTTATTCGGCGGAGTGGTCGGTGCCGACCGGCGCAACCAGCGCCTGCTCGACGAGTGCTGCCTGCTCGGCAACATGGGTGTTGAGATGGCCGGCGGCCGGTGCCGGCGAGCGTGCGCGCCCTGCGTACGAGAGACTGCGCTTGCTGCCGGTGCAGGCCTGCAGGTGATGGCGGATCTGGAACCAGGCGCCCTGGTTCATCGGCTCTTCCTGGCACCAGATCACTTCCTTGGCGGAAGGGTACTTGTCCAGTACGGCGGTGACTTCGACGCGCGGGAACGGATACAGCTGCTCGACGCGCACGATGGCGACGTCGTTCTGTCCACGTTTCTCGGCGTCTTCCAGCAGGTCGTAATAGACCTTGCCCGAGCACAGCACGACGCGCTTGACCTTCTTCGCCGGCAGCTCGCGATGCTCGCCGATCACCAGCTGGAAGCTGCCGTTGGCCAGCTCGTCCAGCGAGGACACGGCCAGCTTGTGGCGCAGCAGCGATTTCGGTGTCATCACGATCAGCGGCTTGCGCACCGGGCGCAGCATCTGCCGACGGATCATGTGGAAATCCTGTGCCGGCGTGGTCGGCACGCAGACCTGCATGTTGTCCATTGCGCACAGCTGCAGGAAGCGCTCGAGGCGCGCGGAGGAGTGTTCCGGACCCTGGCCCTCGTAACCGTGCGGCAGCAGCAGCACCAGGCCGCAGAGGCGGTTCCACTTCGCTTCGCCGGAGCTGATGAACTGGTCGATCACCACCTGGGCACCGTTGGCGAAATCGCCGAACTGGGCCTCCCAGATGTTGAGCGTGTCCGGATCGGTGGTCGAATGGCCGTACTCGAACGCCATCACCGCTTCCTCGCTGAGCAGCGAGTCGATCACCTCGACATCCGCGCCCGCGCGCACGTCAGCCAGCGGCATCCAGGTATGGCCGTCCTTCTGGTCGTGCAGCACGGCATGGCGATGGAAGAAGGTGCCGCGCCCTGAGTCCTGGCCGACCAGGCGCATGTCGTGGCCGGCCTCGATCACGGTGGCGTAGGCGAGGTTTTCGGCGAAGCCCCAGTCGGCCGGCTGCTCGCCTGCGGCCATCTTGCGGCGGTCGTCGTAGATCTTGGCCACGCGTGCCTGCAGGGTGATGTCGGATGGAACCGCGAGGATCTTGTTCGCCAGTGCCTGCAGTTTCTTTTTCGGCACCGTGGTGTCGGCGGGCATGGACAACTTGCCGCCGACGAACTTTGCCCAGTCGACATGGCCGTCGCGAGGCGGGGCCGGGTCGAGCTCGGTCATCGGCGCACCGTCTTCCAGACGGTTGCGGTACGCCTCGAACTGCTTCTGCGCGTCGCCTTCGGCCAGCACACCCTGCTTCACCAGCTGCTGCTGGTACAGGTCGCGCGTGGTCGGGCGCTTGCGGATGATCTGGTACATCACCGGCTGCGTGGCGGCCGGCTCGTCGGCCTCGTTGTGGCCGTGACGGCGGTAGCAGACCAGATCGATCACCACGTCGCGGCGGAACTGCTTGCGGAAGTCGTAGGCGATGCGCGTCGCCAGGATCACCGCCTCGGGATCGTCGCCGTTCACGTGCAGCACCGGCGCGTTGACCATCTTGGCCAGGTCGGTGCAGTACATGGTGGAGCGCGCGTCCTGCGGGTTGGAGGTGGTGAAGCCGACCTGGTTGTTGATCACGATGTGCAGGCTGCCGCCGATCTTGAAGCCGCGGGCCTGCGACATGTTCAGCAGTTCCATGTTGACGCCCTGACCGGCGAACGCGGCGTCGCCATGGATCAGCACCGCCAACGACTGCGTGTGCAGGGTGTCGCGACGACGGGTCTGGCGCGCATGCACCGAGCCGGTGACCACCGGGTTGACGATCTCCAGGTGCGACGGGTTGAACGCCAGCGCCACGTGCACGCCGCCCCTGGGCGTCTTGACGTCGGCGGAGAAGCCCATGTGGTACTTCACGTCGCCGGAATGCGCCGGGTCGTCGATGTGCTCGAACTTGCCCTCGAATTCGTCGAACAGGGTCTTCGGCGGCTTGCCCAGGATGTTGACCAGCACGTTGAGGCGGCCGCGATGGGCCATGCCGATGACCAGTTCCTTGATGCCGTTGTCGCCCGCGGCGCGCACCACGTCGTCGATCATCGGGATCAGGCTGTCGCCGCCTTCCAGCGAGAAACGCTTCTGGCCCACGTACTTGGTGTGGAGGTAGCGCTCCAGGCCTTCGGCGGCGGTCAGGCCGTCCAGCACGCGCTGCTTGCCGGTCTTGTCCAGGCCGCTTTCGCCGGCGGACTGTTCCAGCCGGGTGTAGATCCAGTTGCGCTGCTCGTGGTTGCTGATGTGCATGAACTCGGCGCCGATCGTGCTGGCGTAGGTCTTCTGTAGCCGAGCCAGCAGATCGCGCAGTTTCAGGCGCTGGCCGCCGCCGGCGTAGTTGCCGGTGTCGAATTCGGTATCGAGGTCGGCGTCGCCGAGACCATGGAACGGCAGGCCCAGGTCCGGCGCCGACATCTTCTCGGTGAGGCCGAGCGGGTCGAGATCGGCAGCGAGGTGGCCGCGCGAACGGTAGGCGGTGAGCAGGCGCAGCACGCCGGCCTGCTTGCGCGCGTACTCGTCGCTCATCGGCACGCCGGCAACGCCGTTGTGGCGCTGCTTTTGTGCGGCCTCGATGCGCGCGATCGCCGCGCCGTGCGGAACATCGCCCGATGCGCGGCCCTTGAAGGTCTCGAAGTAGCTCGCCCATTCGGACGGAACGGCCGCAGCGTCGGCCAGCCACGCGTCGTACAGGGCTTCGACGTAATCGGCGTTGCCGCCAGCGAGTTGGGAAGACTCGAGAAACTCGCGGATCAGGTTTGTACTCACGTCACCACCGGCAGGAAAGGAGGCTTGCAGCCATCCGTGTTAGCAGAACGTCGCGATTTCCGGCCGGTTTTCAAGTCCGACTGGCGGTTCAAGCGGATGACTGGGGATAATCCGACGAATTATACCCTTGGCCTGCCGCAGTGCGGCAACCCATGGCCCGGGCCGGAAGCGGGTTGCGGCATGGCTTCACCGGCTTCGGCTGCATCGCGGCGGCGCTTTCACCGGTTTTGTCGTTGGATCCTGCCGGAGCGGTCTCGAGAGTCGTCGGCCAGCTGCGGTTCATCCGGCGTGGCCGCATGCTCAGATATCCAGCGTCTGCAGCGTGCTGGCGCGCTCGGAGCGATCCCACACTTCGTCGAAGTGTTGCTGCAGCGGCACGGCGTTGGCGCGGTTGCTGCGGGCGGCGCGCCCCTGCGGACGATCCGCCTCCGGCAGGAACAGGTAGCCGCCCACGTCGTTGAGCAGGCAGGCCGAGGCCCAGCCCAGGTCGACCTCGTCCACCGGCACGCGGATCTGGATCGCGCTGGGCAGGCGCTGCGCCAGGGCGATCAATCGATGGTCGTTGCGCAGGGCGCCATCCGGGTCATGCAGCAGGATGCGGATCAGCGCGCTGCGGCCGGAAGTGGCGATCCGCCGCAACTCGTCCAGTTCCTCGTTGCTGGCATAGCTCTCGCTGTCCAGCACGGGCAGCCGGATCGCCAGCCGATGGCGTGCATCGCCGAGCAGTTGCCGTCGTGCCGCCGCGACTTCGGCGCCGGTGGTGGCGGGGAGGGCGCCGGTATCCGGTAGCGGCACCTGCGGCTGGTCGTCGACCGCGGCCAGCGGCAGGTGCATGGACCGATGGGCCAGGCCCGCGTCCTCGAATTCCTCGCCATGGGCCACGAAGCCGGCACGCTCGTAGAAACCGATCGCGCTGACCTGGGCATCCAGCGCCACCTCGGGCCAGCCCAGCGTGCGTGCGCGGCCGACCAGTTCGCGCAGCAAGGCCACGCCCACGCCCTGGCCGCGCCAGTCCGGCAGTACCGCCATGCGGCCGATCTTGTGCAGCGGGGTGAGCCGACCGCAGCCGATCGGCAGGCCGGAATCGTCGCGGGCCAGCACATGCCAGCAATCGACATCGAGGCCATCGCGTTCGCGCTGCTCGGGTACGCTCTGTTCCTGGATGAAGACCGTGTCGCGCAGGTCCAGCAGCGCGTTGCGCTGGTCCTCGCGTGACCAGTCGGCGATCTCGACGTGGAAGTTCTGCAGCTTCATCGACGCCGGCGCGACGTGCGAAGCAGCAGGTGGCCGTCATTGACCAGGGTCAGCAGCAGGGTGCGCTCGGCCGCGAGCAGCTTGCGATCCGGCATCAATTCCCGCTGTTCGCACAATTGCTGTGCCAGGGCCGGCGTGGTGGCGTGAGCGTGACCGTTGACGTACAGCATGCAGCCGGCCTTGCCGCGACTCCATGCCAGGCGCGACCAGGGATGGCGCAACAGCCGGGCGCCTGCGGCCAGTTTTGCGGCCAGCGCGTCCGCGGCCAGCGGCTTGTCCAGCGGCGCCGGCACGTGGGCGCTGCGGTAGCGCGTGATGAAGCGACCGAACCAGTCGTGCAGCAGCTCGTCCCGCAGCGCCCCGGCAAAGGGCAGCGCCTGCTTCAGGCGATCGAGCACGCCGTGGTCGATCTCGCCGCTGAGCCGCGCTGGCTTGAGGTCGGGATCGGCGTAGCGCAACTCTTCCGGCAACTGCTCGGCGATGTAGTCGGCCAGGTCGCCGGTCAGTTCCGCCTGCGACGGCGCGCGCATGCCGATCGAGAACGTCATGCACGGGCCACCGAAAGCCACGCCGTCGTGCGGCACGCCGGGCGGCAGGTACAGCATGTCGCCCGGGTCGAGCAGCCATTCGTGGGTGGGCTCGAATTGCACCAGCTGTTTCAGCTCGACGTCCTGGCGGCACGCCTTCGGCGCCAGCGGATCGTCGCTGATCGCCCAGTGGCGCTGGCCCAGGCCCTGCAGCAGGAACACGTCGTACTGGTCGACATGTGCGCCGACACCGCCGCCGGGCTCGGCGTAGGAAACCATCACGTCGTCGATGCGCCAGCTCGGCAGGAAGCCGAAGTGCTGCAGCAAACCGGCCACGTCGGCATCCCACTTGTCCACGTCCTGCACCAGCAGGGTCCAGTTCCTGTCGGGGGTGCGCGCGAAGTCGGCCTCGCTCAACGGGCCGGAGTTGACGTGCCAGCGCTCGCGCTTCTCGTCGTGCACGATCAGGCGTGCCAGTGCAGTCGGTTCGCAGGCCAGCCCGGCCAGGTCGTCCGGCTGCAGCGGCGGCTGGAAATCGGCGAAGGCGTTGCGGATCAGCAACGGTCGTTTCTGCCAGTAGTCGCGCAGGAACCGGGCCGGGCTCATGCCCAGCGGGCGGCTGGCGCTGCCGCGCACTTCGATCGGGTAAGACTGGATGGGTTTCATCCGCTTAGTGTAGTCGTGGCCTCAGCCGAGCAGGCGGACCGTGTTGTTGAGTCCCAGCACCAGCACGGCGGCACCCGCCAGGGCGGTGGCCACGCGCGCCGGTACCCAGCGCACGAACAGGGCGCCGAACGGAGCGGCCACCGCGCCGCCGATGATCAGGCCCAGCACCGCCGAAGCATGGCTGAGGCCCACCGTGAGCAGGAAGCTCGCGCTGGCGGCGATGCTCACCACGCATTTGGCCAGGTGCACGCTGCCGATCACCGCGCGCGGCGGCAGGCCACGCGCCAGCAAGGTGGTGACGGTGATCGCGCTCCAGCCGCCGCCGCCGATCGCATCGAGGAAACCGGCCACCAGGCCGGTCGGGCCGGTACCGCGCGGCACGTCGGTGCGCAGGCCGGCCGGGCGCGCGCTCCTGAGCAACAGGAATGCCCCCATGCCGAGCAGGTACGGTGCCAGCAGCGCGCGCATCCAGGTCGGGGGGATATGGATGGCCACCAGCACTCCGAGCAAGGCGCCCAGCACGCCGGGGATCACCAGTGCCAGGAACAGTCCTCGGCGCACATTGCCAGCCCACAGATGGCTGAGGCCGGAGGCGCCGCAGGTGAACGTTTCCGCATAGTGCACGCTGGCACTGGCGGCCACCGGCGGCATGCCCAGCGCCAGCAGCAAGCCGGACGAGGTCACGCCGAACGCCATGCCCAGCGCGCCGTCCACGAGCTGGGCGAGGGCGCCGACGGCGATGAAGACAAGCAATTCGTTCAAGCGGGCCGGTAATCCGGGTATGGGACGCGAAGTATATGCCCTTGCCGCAGGGCGCATAAATGAAGCGCTGGCATAAGCTCATGCCGACATGTGCTTTTGCGCCGATATAAAGCACGAATAGTATGGACGGCCAGAAGTAAAGACGTCCAAAAGGACATGTCGTGAATGCCGCCCTGAAATCGCTGCCGCCAACCCCGTCGCTCGATGCGGACAGGCTCGCCCTGCTGAGCAGGCTGACCCAGGGACTGGCTCCGGCCGACCTGTACTGGATCGCCGCCTACAGCGCAGCAGCGGCGGCGCGCCTGCCGCTCCATGCGGAACTGAGCGTGGTGGGCGAGGCGCCGACTGCAGCATCGAACGTGCCGGTGGAGCGCCTGACCATCGTCCATGGCAGCCAGACCGGCAACTCGCGCCGGCTGGCCGAGCAGCTGTCGGCCAGCGCGGAAGCGGCGGGCCTGCCGGTACGCCTGCTGCGCGCCGGTGCCTATCCGTTGCGCGAACTGGCGCAGGAGCGTCATCTGCTGGTGGTGATCAGCAGCCAGGGCGACGGCGAGCCGCCCGACGACGCGATCGGCTTCTGCGAGTTCATTGCCGGCAGGCGGGCGCCGAAACTTCCCCAGTTGAAGTTCGCCGTGCTGGGGCTGGGCGATTCGAGTTACCCGAAGTATTGCGCAGTGAGCCGTGCCCTCGATGCGCGGCTTGCGGAGCTGGGCGGCCGGCGCCTGGTCGAGCTCGGCGAGGCGGACGTCGATTTCGAGGCCGTCGCTTCGGCATGGTCGGCGCGGGCCCTGGATACGGCTCGCCAGGCGCTGGGCTCGTCGGCGACCGGGCCGCAACCGGGCCGTGCGCTGCATGCGGTGAATGAAGCTCCGACGCGTCCGCTGCATACACGCGAACGCCCGTTTGCCGCCATCGTGCTGGACAACCAGCGCATCGTTTCGCGCGACAGCGTGCGTGAGGTGCGGCATCTCGAGTTGTCGCTGGAAGGCTCGGGCCTGCGCTACGAAGCGGGTGATGCGATCGGTGTGTGGCCGCAGAACCCGCCGCAGTTGGTCGACGAGTGGCTGTCGGCGCTGAAGCTTGATGGGGCCAGCGAGGTCGAGCACGACGGTCGGTGCCGGCCGCTGGCCCGCTGGCTCGGCCAGGAGCGCGAACTCACCCGCCTGACCCGCCCGCTGGTACTGGCTCAGGCCGAAGCCGGCGGCCACGAAACGTTGCGCCGCATCCTGGCGCCAGGCGAACAGGCGGCGTTTTCCGACTTGCTTGCCACGCACCAGCCGATCGACCTGTTGCGCCGGTTCCCGGCGCACTGGGAACCGGCAGCGCTGGTGGCAGCACTGCGTCCGCTGACACCGCGGCTGTATTCGATCGCGTCCAGCCCGGTGCTGGTGGGTCGGGACGAGGTGCACCTGACGGTCTCGGTCGTGGAGTACACCGCGCATGGAAGCGCCCACCTCGGTGCGGCCTCGGTCTTCCTGGCCGCGGCCAGCGATGACGCGCGGGTGCCGGTGTTCATCGAACCGAACGAGCGCTTCCGGCTGCCCGCCGATGGCAGCCGCAACGTGATCATGATCGGTCCCGGCACCGGCGTCGCGCCGTTCCGCGCCTTCGTGCAGGAGCGCCAGGCCACCGGAGCCGGCGGACGCAACTGGTTGTTCTTCGGCAACCGCCACTTCCGGCACGACTTCCTCTACCAGGTCGAGTGGCAGGAGGCGCTGCGCAGCGGTGCGCTCGATCGTCTCGACGTGGCGTTCTCGCGGGACACCGGCTCCAAGGACTACGTCCAGCATCGCTTGCGCGAACACGGTCGCGAGCTGTACGCCTGGCTGCGCGATGGTGCGCATGTCTACGTCTGCGGGGACGCTACGCACATGGCGCGCGACGTGCACGAGGCCTTGCTGGAAATCATCGCGAGCCACGGCCGGTTGTCTGCCGACGCGGCCAAGACCTGGCTGGCCGACCTGCTGCAACAGGGGCGCTATGCCCGCGACGTGTATTGACCATCACTGCTGCGTTCATGCGTGAACGCGAGAGCCAAAAAGCAGCCATCCGTGGCCGCACTTTCCAGACAAGAATCCCCATGCCTTCCCATCTCGAACACATCAAGAGCGCCAGTCGCTTCCTGCGCGGCGGCATCGCCGAAGGTCTGGCCGATCCGCTCACCGGCGCCATCAGCGACGACGACACCAAGCTGCTGAAGTTCCACGGCAGCTACCAGCAGGACGACCGCGACATCCGCGACGAGCGGCGCCGGCAGAAACTGGAACCGGCCTATGCTTTCATGCTGCGAGCGCGCCTGCCCGGTGGCGTGATGACGCCGGCGCAATGGCTGGCGTTCGATGCGCTCGCCAGCGACTACGCCAGCAGCGGCCTGCGCATCACCACGCGGCAGACCTTCCAGTGGCACGGCATCATCAAGCGCAATCTGAAAGCCTCGATCGCCGCGATCGACGCGGCGATGGCCAGTACCATCGCCGCCTGCGGCGACGTCAACCGCAACGTGGTGTGCAATACCAACCCGGTCGAATCCGCGGCGCACGAGTTGGCGTATGCGTGGGCCGTGCGACTGTCCGAACACCTCAAGCCGAAGACCCGTGCGTACCACGAGCTCTGGCTCGATGGCGAAAAGCTGGTGGGCGAACCCGAGCATGAGCCGCTGTACGGACCGACCTACCTGCCGCGCAAGTTCAAGATCGGGCTGGCGATACCGCCGCTCAACGACGTCGATGTGTTCGCGCAGGACCTGGGCCTGGTTGCGATCGTGCGGGGCGGCGAGCTGACCGGCTTCAACGTCGCGATCGGCGGCGGCATGGGCGCCAGCCATGGCGATCCGACCACGTATCCACGCCTGGCCGACGTGATCGGTTTCGTGCCACCGGAACGCCTGCTGGCGCTGGCCGAGGCGGTGATCTCGGTGCAGCGCGACTGGGGCGACCGCGACGAGCGCAAACATGCGCGACTGAAATACACGCTCGACCGTCGCGGCCTGGATGCCTTCAAGGCCGAAGTGGAGCGGCGTCTCGGCGCAACGTTCGAACCGGCACGCGAGTTCCGCTTCGAGCACAACGGCGACCGTTACGGCTGGATCCAGGGGCATGCCGGCCGCTGGCATCTGACCTTGCAGGTCGAATCGGGGCGGCTGCTCGACCGGCCCGGGCAGACCTGGCTCAGCGGCATGCGCGAGCTGGCCGGCGTGCACACCGGCGACATCCGCCTCACCTGCAACCAGAACCTGATCATCGCCAACGTCGAGGCCGGCGATCGCGGCTTGATCGATGCGATCGTCGCCCGCCACGGCCTGGACGGTTACCGGAAACACAGCGCGATCCGCCAGCATGCGATCGCCTGCGTGGCGCTGCCGACCTGCGGCCTGGCGATGGCCGAAAGCGAACGCTACCTGCCACAGCTGCTGCCGAAGCTGGAGGCCGTGCTCGATCGGCATGGATTGATCGATACGCCGATCCTGCTGCGCCTGTCCGGTTGCCCGAACGGCTGCTCACGCCCGTACCTGGGCGAGGTCGCCCTGGTCGGTCGCGGCCCCGGACGCTACGACTTGCGCCTGGGGGCCGATCTCCGCGGTCAGCGGCTGAACCAGGTCTACCGCGAGAACGTGGACGAGGCGGCGATACTCGAAGCGCTGGATCCGCTGTTCGCGCGCTACGCGGCCGAGCGCGATGCCGGCGAGGGTTTTGGCGATTTCCTGCTGCGCCAGGCCATCCTCGCGCCACCACCGTCGCGGCGGATCACCGCCACGGTGTTGACATGAAGCTGCGCGCCATCCGCACCGAAGTGGAGCCACGCCGGCTCGCCGCCATCAACGCGACCCTCACCTCGCTCAGCGCCGAACAGCGTGTGGCCTGGGCATTCGAGCATTTGCCGGGCGAGCATGTGCTGTCATCCAGTTTCGGCGTGCAAGCTGCCGTGTCGTTGCACCTGGTCACCCGGCAACGGCCGCAAATCCCGGTGGTGCTGGTCGATACCGGCTACCTGTTTCCCGAGACCTATCGCTTCGTCGAGGCACTCACCGAGCGGCTGGATCTGAACCTCAAGGTCTACCAGTCGCCGCTCAGCCCGGCACGCATGGAGGCGCGCGACGGGCGCCTGTGGGAGCAGGGCGTTCCCGGCATCGATCGCTACAACCAGTTGCGCAAGGTCGAGCCGATGCAACGGGCCCTGGACGAGTTGCATGCGGGCAGCTGGATCGCCGGGCTGCGCCGGCAGCAGTCACGCAGCCGCGCCGCGATCGATATTCTCGAACGACGGCACGGCCGCTGGAAATTGCATCCGCTGGCCGACTGGAGCGATCGCGACATCGGCCACTACCTGAATCGCCATCGCCTGCCGTACCACCCATTGTGGGACCAGGGCTATGTCTCGGTCGGCGACCGCCACACCAGCCGTCGCTGGGAACCGGGGATGGATCCCGAAGACACCCGCTTTTTCGGCCTCAAGCGCGAATGCGGGTTGCACGGCCTTCCCTGAGCCGCGTGTTGTCAGTCCGGAAGGATCAGCGCGTCGCGGGCGGAGGTACTTGCCGGCGCACCGGCACATCGACGCTGCACAACCCGACCTTGCCCGAGGACACCTTGTAAAAGGCATCGTGCCGATGGCGCTGGGCATCGAGCAGTGCGGCGAAGGTGGGGCTGTCGGTGCGCAGCACCTGGATCGCGGGACGCTGCGCCGCGGGCAGTTCGGAGGCCAGTCGCACGGACTCGATCGGCGTGCGCTGCGAAGGTTTGGTGTAGAAGCCCATCTCGCCTTCACCACGCGGCAGCCCGGCAAGCAGTGGCATGCCTTCCAGCACGCGCCCGGCGATCGCCAGGTTGCGATCGAGCCGGCGCGGGGCCTGACCGATCACCACGTACAGTTCGCTGCCATTGCCGGTTTCCGGGCCGTTGTCGCGACCCACGCCGACCATGCCGTAACAGTGGGTCAGCCATTCCTGCCCGATGGCCGGGTCGCGCGCCGCCGGGAACCCTTCGCTGAAACCCACCTCGGGCGCATAGACATCGCCATCGGGCAGGGCGGTCCATTCCAGCTTGGGGTCGATCGCCCACGTGTATTCCGGAGGCACGGTGTCGTGGGCCTTGCCCAGCGAACGCAGCTTGCTCTTGTCGCCATGGTCGTCGCTGGCCGGATCGCCCCATTGGGTGACGAAGTTGTCCTGCACGCGCACGATCGCCAGTCCGTCGAAATAGTGCTGCCGCACCAGAGTGCGGATATTGGCCGCATGCAGCGGGGCGAAGTCGGGCGCCAGTTCGATCAGCACGCGCCCGCTCGGCAGCTGCATCACCAGCAGGTTGTCCGGGCTTGGAGTACGCCATTCGGCGGATCTGGACTTCGCCAGCAGTTGAGCGCGGGTCGGTGTCGGCGACTGGCTGGCCGTTGCCGACATCGGCCCGATCAGCAAGCCGGTCAGCAAGGCAGCAGTGAAGAGACGGCAGCGTGCGGGCATGGCAATTCCCCTGGAACGACTCGATGGCTGGAACGGCAAGTTAGCAGAGCCCGTGGGCATGACGATAAAGCCTGTGTAGTTTTGAAAACCAAAGTTTGTGCAGCACGGGCAGGTCATGCACACACTTTGCTGGAAGCCAAAGAGCAAAGCATGTGTGCCCGTAGTCGGATCAACGGCTTAGCTGTCGCGTCTGTGGGCGATTGGCCTCGCTTTGACAAGCTAAGGTGTGTACGTAAGCGGGGCGCACCACTCCGGGGCTGACGGCAATGTCTGGCCTGGAGCCCACTTGCACGAAATCCCGGACACGCCCTCCTGACATTTTCGCCGAGCGCCGCGTGGCGCGCTTGGCAGCATGTCTTTTGTCGCGGTTTGCATGCACGCCATTGCGCCAATCCGCGTTGACCAGTGCTATCGCCCGGGTTTCCGCTCGCTGTCGGTTCTCGGCCCAGACACGGATTAACCGAAAGAACCCTACCGCCTCGCCGTCCGCGACGACGAGACGAATGCCGCGTCCTTTACGGTTACTTCGAACAATGGCATGAACCTGAGCACCTCGGGTGCCCGGAACTATGGCCGCGAGACTAGCTTGTGTACTTAGTACCCGTCAGTGTACTGTGTACGCATGACCAAGGATCGCATACTCTCGGCCGCGAAAGCAGTGCTCGAATCCGCAGGCTTCGAGGGGCTGACCATCCGCAGGGTCGCCCAGCGAGCGGGCCTCTCGCCGATGGCGCTCTACCGCCATTTCAAGAACAAGGACGAGTTGCTCAACGCCCTCATGCAGGACGGTATCTCCGCGTGGGAGGCGATTGTTCGCGGCATCCGCACCCGAGACCCAGTGGCGTGGCTGGAGGCGCTCATGGAGGCCTATCTCGATTTCGCGCTCACGCAGCCGCACCGGTTCGACGCGGCATTCTTCCTGCCTGCGCCCGCGGCGCGCCAGTTTCCCGATGATTTCGCCGCGGGCCGCTCGCCGGCGATTGCGCTCGCGATGGCTCGCATCGATCAGGCGAAGGCCGATGGTCGGTTCCGCGACGAGCCTACGCTCGGGATCGCCGTGGCGCTCGCGGCCTACGGACAGGGATTCGTGTCGATGCAGCGCGCCAGGCGTTTCGCGAGCGACAAACAGTTCAAGGCGCTGTACCGCGCGGCGCAGCGCCAGTTCCTCGATTCCCTCAAACCGTCCGGGAAAAACGCATGATCACCCTGCTGGCCGCCGTGTTGAGCGGCATCATGTTTTATCTCGCACAGGGATACGACCACGTCTGGGCCCTGGTCTGGCTCGCGCCCGTGCCGCTGTTGTGGCTCGCCTATGGCAATACGCGCACGTGGCAGGTGATCGGGGCGAGCGCCATCGCGCTCCTCGGCGGCGCAGGCTATATCTTGCAATCCCCCTACCTCCACCTCATACCACCGCTCGTCATCACGTCGGTTCTGGCGGTCGATATCGGGCTGTTTTGCGTCGCGGTATGGTTTGCGCGCTTCGTGCAGCACCGGGCATCACCGCTCCTCACGCTGTTTGCGTTTCCGGCTTGCTGGACAGCCTTCGAGTTCCTGATTGAACTGCAGTCCCCGAACGGCACCTACGGATCGCTCGCCTATAGCACGATGTCAGCACCCGTACTGATCCAGAGCGCATCGCTCTTCGGGATGTATGCCGTTACGTTCCTGATCTGCCTCTTTGCCAATACCCTCGCCATGGCGCTGCGGCTCAAACGAAACACGGCCGCAGTCGGCCTCGGGCTGACGATCTGTGCGGCCAATTTGGTGTTCGGTATCGTGCGACTCGCGCGCCCGCAGCCCGACGTGCTGCGGGTGGCGGGAATCGTCGATGAAACGGCCGTAGCGGATTCCTGGCGGGCGAAGACCGTGTCCGCCGATCTCGCGGTGACCGAAAGCTATGCGCGCGAGATCCGTGCAGCCGCCCGGGAAGGCGCCAGATTCGTGGTTACGCCGGAAGGCGGCATGGCATCGACCCCTGCCGGACAGAGCACGATCGTTGCGCCACTCGTTGCCGCCGCCAGGGATACGGGTGTGCAGATCATTGCCGGCTTCCATTCCCAGACGCCGGCCGCCGACTTCGCGCTTGCGATCACGCCCGATGGCAGGATTCAGCGCTACGACAAGCGCCATCCGGTGCCGGGCCTCGAGGACGATTTCACGCCGGGTCGTGTCTCGGGCTGGTTGGGCGATGGCCGTGCCATGGAGATCTGCAAGGACATGGATTTCCCCGACACCATTCGTTCCGATGCCGCCAAGGGCATCCGCCTGATGGGCGTGCCCGCGGGCGACATGGGCATCGATGGCTGGCAGCATGGAATCATGTCCGTGATGCGCGGCGTCGAAGGCGGATTTTCGATCGTGCGGGCTGCCCATGACGGACTGGTGTTCGCCAGCGACGCGCAAGGGCGTCTGGTCGCCCTCAAGAAGGATGCGCCTGCGGGCCTGACCATGATCGTCGCCGACCTGCCGCTGGGATCCGGGCCAACGTTCTATACGCGGATCGGCAACGTCTTCCCGTGGCTCTGCGGGATCTTCGCTCTCGTGCTTGGCGCAGGGCTGCCGGCCTGGCGGGCGGCGGCGAAGCGCCGCCCTGTTGCCGAACGTTGAAAATTGACCAGAAAGGCGCGGTCCTGCGCAGTGTGTGTGCTTACTTGCTGTCAAAGCTCGCAAAACGCGAGCGCCGTCGGTGACGATGATGTCCGCCTCCTCGGGTGTTACGAGCCAAGCTGATTGCCGAAGGCAAACGCCTCTCGGGCCTGCATAACTATCTCAGCAACATCATATGCAAGCGTCAGCAGCGCCAGCTGACACCAATGTTTGTACAACGTGTACATACATTGGTGTCATGCCCATCTGGCATCCCCGGGCACGCGCATGACTACCGGCACACGCACTATTCATAAGTAAACACTATGGTTCACATCACGCCATAGGGCAGTGCAGGTGAGTCGGGTGGACGAGAGCGGCAGCCAGCTGAAGAAATTCCAGAAGGAGCTGTCCAGTGGCACGGTGTCGCTGGTGCTGCTGGCGGTGCTTGGCCAGTCGCGGCAGCCGATGTACGGCTACCAGATTGCCAAGCGGCTGGAGGATGGCGGCGAAGGGGTGCTCGCCGGCAAGCAGAGCGCGCTGTATCCGGTGCTGCGCAATCTCGAGGCGGCCGGGTTGCTGGCCAGTGAGGTCGAGCCCTCGGTGAGCGGGCCGCCCCGTCGCTATTACCGCATCACCAGATCCGGGCGCGAATCATTGCGCGAGTGGACCGCGGCGTGGAATGCCACCCGTGATTCCGTCGACAACGTCTTGCAAGGAGGGGTCCCATGAATGCGCCACGCACGATTGCCGAGTATCTGGACCAGTTGCGCGCGGCCCTGCGCGGCGCCGATCCGGCCTTGATCCAGGATGCGCTGTACGACGCCGAGGAACACCTGCGGGCCGAGCTCGCCGAGCAGCCGGTGCGCGGCGAGGCGGAGATGCTCGAACATGTCGTGGGCAGCTACGGTGCACCGGACGAGGTTGCCGAGATCTACCGCGACCAGGAAATCAGGATCCAGCGCGCGATCCGACCGCCGCCGCCGCCAGCACGGCGATCGATGGCCGGACGCTTTTTCGGCGTTGCCGCGGATGGGCACACCTATGGCGCCCTGTTTTACATGATGCTGTCGCTGGTCACCGGCATTTTCTACTTCACTTGGGCCGTCGCCGGCATCTCGATGTCGGGTGGCTTCTCGGTACTGATCATCGGCATTCCATTCGTCGTGCTTTTCTTCAGCAGCGTGCGTGGTCTCTCGTTGCTGGAAGGGCGCATCGTCGAAGCCATGCTGGGCGTGCGCATGCCACGCAGACCGCCGTATCCGACGGAGCAGGGCCAGTCCCTGCTGAAGCGGATCGGCGCCATGTTCCTGGACGCGCGCACCTGGAGCACGCTGTTCTACATGCTGCTCATGCTGCCCCTGGGCATCTTCTATTTCACGGTCACGGTAACCATGCTGGCGGTATCCCTTGGTTTCATGGCCGCACCGCTGATCAAGGCCTTCGGTTTCGACGTGATCAACATCAACATCGACAGCTTCAGCTACTACGGCCCCGGATGGGCGGGCACCGTCGGGTTTTGCGTGCTGGGCATCGTGCTGCTGTTTGCCACGCTGCACATGGTGCGTGGGCTCGGTCGCCTGCACGGGAACCTCGCCAAGCACTTGCTGGTGGCCGGCGCCGCGACCTGAGCGGCGCCAGGCGACCGGGTGCTCAAACCAGCTGCAGATCCCGCGGGCTTGCCTGCGGAAACACCGACTGCAGGCGGCTTGGCGAAAGACCCCAGACGCGCCCGAACAAGCCGCCGAGCATGTCGCGGTAATTGGTCAGCACGGGGTAGTCGCGATTCTGCAGCAGGCTTGAGGGCGCCACCGCGACCTGTTCGCCGGCGATGCGGCCGCCGTTGACCTTGCCGCCGAGTACCCAGTGCACGGTGCCGTGGCCATGGTCGGTGCCCTTGTCGCCGTTCTCGCGGAAGGTTCGCCCGAACTCGCTGAGCACCACCACCGTGGTGTTGGCCCATTCGTCGCCGAGCGCGTCGGCGTAGGCGGCCAGGCCTTCGCCCAGGTTGCGCAGGTTGTTGGCAAGTCCGCCGGTGACGCTGCCCTGGTTGACATGGGTGTCCCAGCCGCCGACATCGACGAAGCCGAGCCGGTACTGGTCGCGCATCAGGGTGGCGATGCGCTGCGTCTCGGTGGCGAAACTGCGTGCGCTGGGCGCGCCGCGGCTGGCCTTGATCATCTCGTTGCGCAAGTCATCGGAGATCGTGGCGGGCAGCGCCAGCCCGTCGGCGGTGGCCGCTGCCAGCGGCGTGTTCTTGTACATGCCGCTGAGGATCGCCGCCTGGCGCGCATTGAATTGGGCCTTGGGGTCGGCCTTCAGCGAGATGTTGGGGATGTCCTTGCCGGCGCCCTGGAAACTGAGCGGCAGGTTCTTGGTGAAGGCGATCGCCGGCGCGCCGGTGAGCTGGCCGGACAGGCGCGCCAAAAAGCCGGAGCGGAAACTGGCTCGCCGCGCGGTGGGCTCGCCGGACTCGATATTGTTCTGCGTTTCGAAATGGCTGCGCGAGAGATCGTCGGTGCCGGCGAACGGCACGAACGCGATCTGCTTCTTCTGCCACAGCGGATGGATCGAATCGCGCAGCACCGGATTGAGGCCCCAGTTCGCATCCAGCGCGATCGCGCTGTTCGGGTTGGATGCGTCGGGACGCGCGATCGCCAGGGTGGGGCGCGATTCGTAATAGAAATCGCTGGCATACGGCACCAGCAGGTTGTTGCAGTCGTAGCCGCCGCGCAGGAATACCAGCAGGAAGCGCGGCGAATTCGCCGGTGCGGCAAACAGGCGGCCGGTGAAGGACAGCGTCGGCAACGCCACGGCGGCGCTGGCGGCAGCAAGCAGGAATTCTCGGCGGTTCATGGCATACCTCGTGGGCAGGATCTCGCTGCCGCTCAGCGGTAATTGAAGTCGGGCGAGGACAGCAGGTAGGTGTTCCATTCCTGTGCCGAACCGGCCTTACCCAGTGCAGTGCGTGTGGCGTCGGACAGATACGGCTTGAAGGCAGTGCGGTAGAGCGGCGAATCCATCGCAGGCACCGGAAAGCGCCTGGCGTTTCCGGGTGCGTCGGTGTCGCCCATGAGCAGGCGGTTCCTGCCGCTGCCGATCGCACGCGCCACCGCGAAACGTGCCGCCATCTGGCCCGAGCCGGACCAGCTTGCGCTGTCCAGCGGCCAGCCATCGGGGGTGATCCGTCCGTACACCGGCTCGCCCATCTGGTTCAGCCAGTTGAGCAGCGGCCGTGCATCGGTGATCGGCTGGCCGTCGTAGGCCAGCTTCATCGCGGAGACCAGGAACTGGGTCGGGTCCTTGAATTTCTTTGCGCCGCCGGCGAGCAGGGCAGGCGAGTCGAACATCGTGCGCAGCACGGCCGCGATGTCGCCATCGGTGCGCTGGAAAGTTTGCGCCATCGCATCGACCAGGGCCGGCGGCGGCTGGTCGGCCACGAAGTATTCGGCCAGCTGGCGCGAGACGAAATGCGCGCAGGCCGGCTCGCGGGTGATCAGGTCCACGGCCTGCTCGATCTCGTCGTAGCCGCTGCCCTGGATGTTGCGGCCGAGGAACTGCTTGTCGCTGAAATCGTGTTTCCGCGGATTGAACACGAACAGGCCATCGCGCACGACGCCGGCCTGGCCGCGACCGAAGCGGCCGATCCGCCGTGGTGCGCGCGGCGCGATGCCGGCGCCGGTGAGGATCAGGGCCAGCTGCTGCACGTCCTGCTGGGTGTAACCGGAACCGACCCCGAGCGTGTGCAGCTCCATCAGTTCGCGCGCGTAGTTCTCGTTGGTCTTGCCCTTGACGTTCTTCGCGTTGTCGAGGAACTCCAGCATTGCCGGGCTTTTCAGCGTGGCCATCACCAGATCGCGGAACTTGCCCAGCGCGTGCGGCCGGATCACGTGCTCCTCGTAGTCCGCCGCCACCAGCCGCACGCGGCCCTTGGCGGCATAGACGCTGAAATGGTTGAGCCAGAACCAGACCATCTGCTCCTTGAGCGGATTGCTACCGTAGATCGCGTGCAGCAGTTCGGCCTGCTGGGCCTGCTGCACCAGTTCGCGTGCGTGCTTTTGCAGCGCCTTTTTCGCGGCGACCCTGGCGTCGCCGTCCGGCATCGATTTCAGTTCGTTGCGCGCCTTGATGGCGTCCGCCAGCAGTTCATCGGGTGGCGTGCCAAGCGCAGGGTAGCTGGCGATCAACGCGTCGATCGCCGGCGGCAGGGTGTCGTGGCGATCGTTGAGCTGCTGGTCGAGCCAGCGCTGGCGACCGAGCCGTCGATAGCTTTCCAGGGTGGCCGAATCGAGCCCGAAGCCGGCGCGCTGCAACCAGCGGATGTCGGCGTGGCTCAACCCGGCGGAAGGCGCGGGTGTCGTTTCGGCAGGCAGCAGGAAACTGCTCATCAGCAACAGGCCGCTGCACGCCATGATCCGCAGGTTTTTCCGCCGGACAACTGGTAGGTGCATGCGCTATATCCTGACTGGCGGGAACGGAGCTCACGGCAATGCCGCAGGCAGGTTCAACGCAGCAAGGGCTTTGCGGATGACATGTTGCACCGCGCCGGCAACCCTCAATCAGAATTCGTCGACGAACTCGATGCCGGCGTCGCAGGCATGGGCGAGCACCTCGGCGCTGCCGCGCACGGAATCCGCGAGGCTGTCGCTGACGGCCTCCACTTCGATGCAATACACGTGCGCCTCGCTGTCGCTCACCGATTCGCTGGAACTGGAATCGTCGCGCATGTCGGGCATCATGGCGTCGATCTCCTCGATATGCTCGATGCCGCTCATGCCGTGCAAACCCACGATGACGGTATCGGCGTCGGCGCGGCTGCCGATCAGGCGGAAACGGATCATGGCCATGCGGGTGCGCCCTCGTCGGTGACTGATGCGCCGATGTTGGCAAGCGCGGCGCATGCAGGAAGTGATGCCGACCGTGCCGATGGGTTGCCTTGACGCGATATCATGGCGTCTCGCTAAATCCCGCATGAACGCCGATGCCCAAGACCTACGACCGCGCCTATTTCGACAAGTGGTACCGCAACCCGCGCCATGCGGTGGGCTCGGCCGCCGAATTGCGGCGCAAGGTGGCGATGGTGGTGGCCCAGGCCGAGTATTACCTCGGCCGGCCGGTTCGCAACGTGCTCGACGTCGGTTGCGGCGAAGCCAGCTGGCGTGCGCCGTTGCTGGCGCTGCGCCCGGGCATCGCCTATCGCGGCCTGGATGCCAGCGAATATGCGGTGGCACGTTACGGACGCAGCCGCAACGTGGGTCTGGCGCGCTTCGGCCAGTTGGAGCAGTTGCGCTTCGACACCCGTTTCGACCTGATCGTGTGCAACGACGTGCTCCACTACCTGAAGCCGGCGGAGATCCGGGCCGGCCTGCACGGCATCGGCGAGATGCTCGAAGGCATCGCGTTCCTGGAGGTGTTCACCAGCCGGGACGACGTGGCCGGCGACCATCACGGCTTCGTCGCGCGCGCACCAGGGTGGTATCTGCGCGAATTCAGCCAGGTGGGGTTGTTGCCGTGCGGTTCGCAATGTTATCTCGGGCCGCGGCTGGAGCGTCATGTTGCCGCGCTGGAGCGGGCGCAATTGCCGGCGTGACGGCATCGCGGGGCCCGCATCGGGCAACGTTCGAATATCCTTGCGCGCCCATTCCACGCTATCGTGCGCGGCAGCGTCCATCGGGGGAGATCAAGCAGTGAACCAGACCAGCCTGTCCAGCTCGTTGCCGCGGCGCGAACTGACGATCCGCGGCATCATCATCGGCATCGTGATCACGGTGGTGTTCACCGCCGCCAACGTCTATTTCGGCTTGAAGGCCGGCCTGACCTTCTCGACCTCGATCCCCGCCGCGGTGATCTCGATGGCGATCCTGAAGGCGATGCGCGGCGCCACCATCCAGGAAAACAACATCGTGCAGACGGTGGCCTCGGCGGCGGGCACGCTGTCGGCGATCATCTTCGTGCTGCCCGGCCTGGTGATCGTCGGCTACTGGACCGGCTTCCCGTTCTGGATTTCGGCCGGCATCTGCGCGACCGGTGGCATCCTCGGCGTGATGTACACGATCCCGCTGCGGCGGGCGCTGGTGACCGATTCCGACCTGCCGTACCCGGAAGGCGTGGCCTGCGCCGAGGTGCTGAAAGTGGGTGCCGGCGACGAGGCGGCCGCTGATGGCGCTGCCGCCGTGGAAACCGGCGGCGCGGGGCTCAAGGCAGTGGTGTGGGGCTCGGTGGTGTCGGCGATCTTCTACGTGATCGTGCAGACCCGTGTGTTCGCCAGCAGCGTTACGGATTATTTCCGGGTCGGCGGCGACAAGGGCGGCACCTCCGGTTTCGACTTCGGCCTCTCGTTCGCGCTGTTCGCGATCGGGCATCTGGTCGGCTTGTGGGTGGGTGTCGCGATGCTGTTTGGCGCCGTGATCGGCTGGGCCTGGGCGGTGCCTTATTTCACCCATCTGCACTGGGCGGCAGGGGACGCCTTCGCGGTGGCGCAAGCGGGCTGGAGCCATTACGTGCGCTTCATTGGCGCCGGTGCCATCGGCGTGGCGGCGGTCTGGACGCTGGCCAAATTGATGAAACCGCTGATCAGCGGCCTCGCCGGTGCAATGAGCGCTTCGCGTGCACGCAAGACCGGCACCCTGCACGAGCTGCCGCGTACCGAGCACGACATGCCGATCGGCATGGTGGGCCTGATCTCGCTGCTGTGCCTGATTCCGATTGCTTATCTCCTGTGGCACTTTGCCGTCAACAACGGACTGGGCGGTGCCACCACGACCCTGGTGATCGGCGGCGTGGTGTTCGTGGTGCTGCTGAGTTTCGTGGTATCGGCGGTGACCGGCTACATGGCCGGCCTGATCGGTTCGTCCAACAGCCCGTTGTCGGGCATCGGCATCCTGGTGGTGGTGATCGCAGCCCTGCTGCTGGTGGTCGGGGTCAAGCCGTTCCTGCCGCCGGGTGCGGACAAGGCGCTGGTGGGGTTTGCCTTGTTCCTCACCTCGATCGTGTTCGCGGTGGCGTCGATCGCCAACAACAACCTGCAGGATCTGAAGACCGGCCAGCTGGTCGATGCCACGCCCTCGCTGCAGCAATGGGCGCTGGTGATCGGCGTGCTGGTCGGTGCGGTGGTGATCCCGCCGGTGATGGATCTGCTGCAGCACACGTTCGGCTTCCTCGGGGCGCCGGGCGCGGATCCGGCGCGTGCGCTTGCCGCACCACAGGCTGGCCTGATCGCGGCGCTGGCGGAGGGCGTGATCACCGGCAACGTGCCATGGGGCATGATCGGCCTGGGCGCCGGCATCGGCGTGGCGATCATCATCCTCGACGAAGTGCTCGGGCTGGCGAAGAAGGGCGGGCCGCGGCTGCCGCCGCTGGCGGTGGGGCTGGGCATCTACCTGCCGACTTCGACCACGCTGATGGTGGTGGTCGGCGCCCTGGTCGGCGCGTGGTTCGATCGGCGCGCCGATCGCGAACCGAAACCCGAGGCCACCCGCCAGCTGGGCGTGCTGCTGGCCTCGGGCCTGATCGTCGGCGAAAGCCTGCTGGCGGTCATTTTCGCGGGCGTGGTGGCGTTCAGTGGCAACGATGCCCCGATCGCGCTGGTGGGCAAGGGCTTCGAGATACCCGCGATCTGGATCGGCGGCGTGGTGTTCGCGGTGACGGTCGCCGTGCTGTACCGCTGGATCATGCGCATGGGGCGAGTTGCATAGGAGCCTGTCGGACTTATGGAATCGAAAGCGAAAATGCGTCTGCGCGAGGACAGATTTTCGACGATTTGCCGGCCGATAGTGGTTCTATCGGCCAAGAATCGGCGGAAATATGGACCGTGCAGGCGGATTTGCAGCCGATTCTTCATAAGCCCGACAGGCTCCTAGGGAGTCTGGTGTCGCGTGAAGCAGGTTGAGATCGAGCAGGTGCCGGCAGGCGCGGATGCGCTGGCCGCGGCACCGAGCCAGCGCGCGATGGTGTTGCGCCGGCTGGCCGGGCCGTTGCTGTCGGTGGCGATGCTGTGCCTCGCCTTGTGGGCCTTGCACCTGCTGGCGCGGGAAGTGAACTACCACCAGGTGCGCAGGTACGTGCAGAGCCTGTCGCATGCACGACTGCTGCTGGCGGCGCTGTTCACCTTGCTGGGCTACGCGGTGATGACGTTGTACGACCGCTTCGCGCTGGCCGCGATCGGCCGCCGGCTGTCCTGGCAACGCATCACCCTGATCTCGTTCATCAGCTACGCGTTCAGCAACGCGGTGGGCATGTCGCTGCTGGTGTCCGGCTCGATCCGCTATCGCTTCTATGTGCAGAACGGGCTCGGTGCCGGCGAGATCGCGCGCGTGGTGTTGTTCTGCACCACCAGTTTCTGGCTGGGGCTGCTGGCGCTCACCGGCGTCACCCTGCTGTGCGTGCCGTTGCCGCCGGAGCTGCCATTCGCTGCACTGAGCCAGCCGCTGGGTGCCGCGCTGCTGGCGTTGCCGCTGGCGTGGCTGCTCGGCGGGCTGGTCCGTCGACCGTTGCGGATCTGGCGCTGGCGGGTCGTGCTGCCCTCGATGTCCACCGCGCTGAAACAGATTCTGGTCGGCGCCTTCGACTGGGGCCTGGCGGCCGCCGTGCTGTACGTGCTGATGCCGGATGAGCTCAACAACGGCTTCGGCCATTTCCTGGCGATCTTCGTGATTGCCCAGATCATCGGATTGATCAGCCATGTGCCGGGCGGCCTGGGCGTGTTCGAGGCGGTGATGCTGGCCGGCTTCGGCGCCACCGGCAATGCGCAGCTGACGGCGCCGATCCTGGGCGCGCTGGCCGCGTTCCGTGTGATCTATTACCTGCTGCCGCTGTGCACGGCGACGGTGCTGGTGCTGCAGCGCGAGGCACGGGGGCTGCGTCGCCAATCGCTGCTGGCGCCGTGGTTCACCGGCCTGTTGCCGTCGTTCTTTGCCGGGCTGACCCTGGTCTGCGGCGCGGTGCTGCTGTTCTCCGGCGCGACCCGCGCGTTGCCGCTGCGCATGGCGATCCTGGGCGAGGTGCTGCCGCTGTCGGTGCTGGAGGTCTCGCACCTGCTGGCCAGTGTGATCGGCATGCTGCTGCTGATCCTCGCGCGCGGCCTGCAACGGCGGTTGGACGCGGCCTACTGGCTGACCCTGGTGCTGCTGCTGGCCGGCGCGGTGTTCTCGTTGCTCAAGGGCATCGACTACGAAGAGGCGACCTTGCTGATCCTGCTGGCGATGGCGCTGGCCCCGGCGCACCGCCTGTTCTACCGGCGCGCATCCCTGTTCAGCACCACCTTCAGCATCGGCTGGATCGTGGCGATCGTGGCGATCCTCGCCTGCGCCACCTGGCTGGTGGTGTTCAGTTACAAGCACGTCGACTACAGCGGCGACCTGTGGTGGGAATTCAGCCTGCATCACGGCGGTGCGCCGCGTGCCTTGCGCGCGCTGGTGGCGGCTGCCGCCGCCGGCCTGCTGTTTGCCGCAGCCATGCTGATCCGGCCGCAGAAGCTGCATCGCGAGCCACCCACCGATGCCGAACTGGCGCAGGCGCTTCCGTTGATCAAGCAGTTCCCGTCGGCGCAGGCGCACCTGGCCCTGATGGGCGACAAGGCCCTGCTGTTCGATGCCGGGCACAAGGCCTTCGTGATGTTCGATACCGTGGGACGCAGCTGGGTGGCGATGGGCGATCCGGTAGGCAGCGACGAGATCGCCCGGCGCGAACTGGTGTGGACCTTCCTCGAACAGTGCGAGCGCGCCGGCGGCTGGCCGGTGTTCTATCAGGTCAGTCCGGCCAACCTCGACCTGTATCTGGAGGTGGGCCTGAACCTGCTGAAGATCGGCGAGGAGGCGCGCGTGCGGCTGGCCGACTTCAACCTCGACGGCAAGTCGAAGAAGGTGCTGCGCAACACCGTGAACAAGCTGCACCGAGAAGGGCTGCGGCTGGAGATCGTGCCGGCCGACGCGGTGGCGGACCTGCTGCCGCGGCTGAAACCGATCTCCGATGCGTGGCTGCACGACAAGCATGTGCGCGAAAAGCGTTTCTCGCTGGGTGCCTTCGATCCGCGCTATCTGGCCCGCACGCCGATGGCCGTGGTGTGGCAGGGCGAGCGGCCGGTGGCATTCGCCAACCTGCTGCTCAACGACAGCCGCGAGGAGGCCTCGGTGGACCTGATGCGGCACCTGCCGGACAGCCCGGCCGGCATCATGGATTACCTGTTCGTGGAACTGATGCTGTGGGCGCGCGGCGAGGGCTATCGCTGGTTCAACCTCGGCATGGCGCCGCTCGCCGGTTTGCAGAGCCGACGGCAGGCCCCGCTGTGGAATCGTTTCGGCGCGATGGTGTTCGGTCGCGGCGAGCGCTTCTACAACTTCCGCGGGTTGCAGCGCTACAAGGAAAAATTCGATCCGCAGTGGGAGCCGCGCTACATGGCGGTGCCGCGCGGCATCGCCCTGCCGATGATCCTGACCAACGTGGCCAGCCTGATTTCCGGCGGCCTCAGTGGAGTGGTGCGCCGATGAAACGATGGAAGACCATCATGCTGACAGTCGTGGTTCTCGGCGTCCTGGCCGTGCTGCTGGCGTGGAGCCCATGGTCGCGGGTCAGCCTGGAGAAGGCGACGGTGGTGTGGCCAGTGGCCGCCCACAGCATCGCACCGCCAGCGGGCAAGGACGACGTGATGGCGGTCATCGTCTCCGGCGACGGCGGCTGGGCCGATCTGGATCGGCGCCTCGGCATCGCCTTCATCGACCGCGGCGTGCCCGTGCTCGGCGTCAACTCGTTCAAGTACTACTGGCGCGAGCGCAATCCGGTGCAGACCGCGCACGAACTCGACGCCCTGATGACGAAATACCTCGGCGTGTGGGGCAAGCGGCGGATCTGGCTGGTCGGGTTCTCGTTCGGCGCCGACGTGCTGCCCACCATCGTCGACAAACTCAGTCCCGCCAACCGGGCGCGGATCACCCAGATGGTGCTGCTGTCGCCCAGCCGCGATGTCACCTTCGAGATCGAGCTCGAGGGTTACATGATCAAGCAGGGCTGGCTCAAGGAGCGCCTCAAGGACACTCTGCAGTGGATCAATCCGATCCGGCACTACGATCCGCTGCCGCCGCTGCAGGCACTGCAGGGCAAGCCGCCGGTGGTCTGCTACTACGGTCTCGACGACGCCGACGACAGCCTCTGCGACCAGCCCGGCCTGCCGGCGTGGGTCACCGTGTACGCCGAGAAGGGCGGTCATCACTTCGATGAGGGCTACCAGCGGCTGACGCAGCAGATGCTGCAGGAGCTGCCGACGGCTGCCGCGCCGGCCGACGGCGTGCACTGAATCGTCGCCGCGCATTTGCCGGGCCGTCGGCGCACAATCGGCAGCCACGGTCCGGCGTGGTGCCTGGCCGTCACATCAGCGAGGTGATTCCCATGTTGGACTGGCTGGGTTACCGCAAGGAACTGATCGGGCGCATCGGCGAGATCGGCAAGCTGAGCCCGGATACGCTCAAGGGTTACCAGACCCTGTCAGGCGCCGGCGAGAAGACCGGGCACCTGGATGCCAAGACGCGCGAACTGATCTCGCTGGCGGTGGCCGTCACCACCCGCTGCGACGGCTGCATCACCGTGCATACCGGCGAGGCGCTGAAGCATGGCGCCACCCGCGAGGAAATCGCCGAGGCACTCGGCGTGGCGGTGGCGATGAATGCCGGCGCCGCGATGGTGTATTCGGCGCGGGTGCTGGATGCGGTCGATGCGCATGGTGGCGGGTGAGATTGCGGTCGGTGGGGGTGGGGCGGAGAAC
>NZ_MUNU01000001.1 GCF_002001085.1 Rhodanobacter sp. B05 | reverse complement strand
TCGGCGACCTGCAGCGCGCCGCCAACGGCGAACCGGTGCGCGAGGGCAACGAGGGCTTCAGCCCCGAGCTGGTGGTGCGCGGGTCCACCGCGCCGCGGCAGACCCGCAAACCACCTGCGTAGGAGCCTGCTTGCAGGCGATGCTGTTGCGTCGGGATGACCAGACGTACGTCTGTTGAAAGCCCGGATTCGCAAAGGCATCGCCCGCGGGCAGATTTGCGGCGATTCGCGTCTCAGCGACCGTCCTGGTTGTCGTCGGGCCGATGAAGCGC
>NZ_MUNU01000018.1 GCF_002001085.1 Rhodanobacter sp. B05 | reverse complement strand
TGTTTAGACCGATGACATGGGTAACGGACGTGCCAGGACATGGGTAACAGTTTAGTCGGCTTCACGCATATCGATGCTGGCCAGCCGATGATGAGCGAAGTAAAGCGTGTAAATGCCGTCCTGGTTGTCGTCGGGCCGGAAGGCAATCGGCAGCCCACGTAGCGCGTTGGACACCTTGATGTCGTTGCCTTTGAACTTGACTATACCGTTGCTGAGCACTGTGACCACCGTATCCTGAGGTGCGTATTCGATGGCCGGCAGGGCTTCGGGGAGCGGGCGTGGACTGGGACGATAGCGGTCACTGGGCACCGCCATGCCGATACCTTCGTGAGGTCGTACCGTGTTGTAGATATCGCGCCATGCATCGAACGCCTGTTGCGCGTGGGCATGGTTGGTAAAGACACGGCCGGCAAGAACTTCGGCTTTCAAGCTGCGATGAAAGCGCTCCTCCTTGCCGTTGGTCTGCGGATGAGCCGGTGCACTGAAGCTGACACGGATGCCCAGTCGAACCAGCCACAGGCTGAGCGCGGAGAGGCCGCGCGAGTCGCCGCCGGGGCTACCCCAGGGCGAACCGTTGTCCATGTTCATGCGTACCGGCATGCCATAGCGCCGGAAGGCCTCAGTGAGCGCGGCTTGTACCGTGGCGCCGCGCATGTCCGGTGTGGCGCGAAGAATCACGCTGTAGCGCGAGTGGTCGTCTAGAACGGTCAACGGATCGCAGCGCCCCTCACCGATGGCGATGGTGCCTTTGAAATCCATCTGCCACAGATCGTTGGGCAAGGCATGTTCGAAACGTTTCCAGGGACCTTGGGCGGACACGTCCTTGTCGGGCATCAAGCCATGGCGGCGTAAGATGTGCGTGATCGTACTGGGCGCAGGCACGTTCAAATGCCCGTTGTTGAGCAGTACTCGATGGAGCTTGCGCCCACCCCATTGCGGATACTTCTGCCGCAGCAGGACAACCGCCTGCTCACAGGTGCCCGTGGTTTGTGTCGGTGAGGAGTGGGGGCGCCGTGAGCGATCACTCAACGGCTCGTTGGCGGCATCTCGGCTCAGCCACTTGTACGCTGTCTTGCGGCTAATACCGAAGCGCCTAGCCAGCTCGGTCATGCTGACTCCGTGGCCTTTGGCCAGAGCCGTAAATTCATTACGCAGGGACATGGATGTGGTTTCCTTCCACGGCATGAAATGGCACCTCGAGCAGGCTATGAACCAGCGTCGAGGTGTAACCCATGTCCTGGCACACTTGTTACCTATGTCTCCGGTCTAAACA
>NZ_MUNU01000002.1 GCF_002001085.1 Rhodanobacter sp. B05 | reverse complement strand
TTTTTGGATAAAGCCCCTGGCGGTGACCTGTTGCGGGTCGCGACCTACGGTCGCCACCGCACAAAAGAAAAACCCCCACCGTTTCGGGTGGGGGTTTTTGGATAAAGCCCCTGGCGGTGACCTACTCTTGCATGGCAAAGCCACACTACCATCGGCGCATGCGCGTTTCACTTCTGAGTTCGGGATGGGATCAGGTGGGACCACGCCGCTATGGCCGCCAGGGAAGGGGTGGGAGCAGCGCGATTGCGCCGGCTCCACATTCTTGAAGGGTCGGCCCTGACAGCCGACGCTCCCGCGAGAGGTTCCTCGAAGAGTTGAAGAGTCCGCCATGGATGGCGGGGTTTGACTCTTCTTCTCGTGAGAAGGATCTCACGTAAAGATAATCGTAAACGAGTGACAAGCGTCGAGGTGAATCGGACTTTCAACCAGTGCTTCGGTAGCGATCGCCCTTTCGAAGAGTCCGGCCAGGGATGGCCGGTGGCTCCGCAGAAGGACCTGCGTAAAACAAAGCCACTTGGGGTTATATGGTCAAGCCTCACGGCTCATTAGTATCAGTTAGCTCAACGCATTGCTGCGCGTCCACACCTGACCTATCAACCACCTGGTCTTGATGGTGCCTTAAGGAGAGTCAAGCTCTCGGGAGATCTCATCTTGGGGCGTGCTTCCCGCTTAGATGCTTTCAGCGGTTATCACTTCCGTTCGTAGCTACCGGGCAATGCCATGGGCATGACAACCCGAACACCAGCGGAACGTCCACTCCGGTCCTCTCGTACTAGGAGCAGCCCCCCTCAAATCTCCAACGCCCACGACAGATAGGGACCGAACTGTCTCACGACGTTCTGAACCCAGCTCGCGTACCACTTTAAATGGCGAACAGCCATACCCTTGGGACCGGCTACAGCCCCAGGATGTGATGAGCCGACATCGAGGTGCCAAACACCGCCGTCGATATGAACTCTTGGGCGGTATCAGCCTGTTATCCCCGGAGTACCTTTTATCCGTTGAGCGATGGCCCTTCCATACAGAACCACCGGATCACTATGACCTACTTTCGTACCTGCTTGATCCGTCGATCTCGCAGTCAAGCACGCTTATGCCATTGCACACAGTGCGCGATGTCCGACCGCGCTGAGCGTACCTTCGTGCTCCTCCGTTACTCTTTGGGAGGAGACCGCCCCAGTCAAACTACCCACCATACACGGTCCCTGACCCGGATGACGGGTCGAGGTTAGAACGTCAAGCACTTCAGGGTGGTATTTCAAGGTTGGCTCCATGCAAACTGGCGTCTGCACTTCAAAGCCTCCCACCTATCCTACACAGAAGAACTCAACGTTCAGTGTAAAGCTATAGTAAAGGTTCACGGGGTCTTTCCGTCTTGCCGCGGGAACGCTGCATCTTCACAGCGAATTCAATTTCACTGAGTCTCGGGTGGAGACAGCGCCGCTGTCGTTACGCCATTCGTGCAGGTCGGAACTTACCCGACAAGGAATTTCGCTACCTTAGGACCGTTATAGTTACGGCCGCCGTTTACTGGGGCTTCGATCAAGAGCTTCGCCTTGCGGCTGACCCCATCAATTAACCTTCCAGCACCGGGCAGGCGTCACACCCTATACGTCCACTTTCGTGTTTGCAGAGTGCTGTGTTTTTGATAAACAGTCGCAGCGGCCAGGTTACTGCGACCCATCAACGCTCAGTCACGCACGTGACCACGTCGATGGGCGCACCTTCTCCCGAAGTTACGGTGCCATTTTGCCTAGTTCCTTCACCCGAGTTCTCTCAAGCGCCTTGGGATTCTCACCCTGCCTACCAGTGTCGGTTTACGGTACGGTTTTTCTTAAGCTGAAGCTTAGTGGCTTTTCCTGGAAGCGTGGTGTCAGTCACTTCGTCCCATAGGACTCGTCTCGGTGCTCGGCATAAAGCATCCCGGATTTGCCTAAGATGCATGCCTACCTCCTTTCCCCGGGACAACCAACGCCCGGTAGACCTAACCTTCTCCGTCCCCACATCGCACTTAAGAAAAGTGCAGGAATATTAACCTGCTTCCCATCGACTACGCATTTCTGCCTCGCCTTAGGGGCCGACTCACCCTGCGCCGATGAACGTTGCGCGAGGAAACCTTGGGCTTTCGGCGTGGGGGCTTTTCACCCCCATTATCGTTACTCATGTCAGCATTCGCACTTCCGATACCTCCAGCAGACTTTACAATCCACCTTCACAGGCTTACGGAACGCTCCTCTACCGCGTACACACAAGTGTGCACACCCCGAGCTTCGGTGCATGGCTTAGCCCCGTTAAATCTTCCGCGCAGACCGACTCGACCAGTGAGCTATTACGCTTTCTTTAAAGGATGGCTGCTTCTAAGCCAACCTCCTGGCTGTCTATGCCTTTCCACATCGTTTTCCACTTAGCCATGACTTGGGGACCTTAGCTGCGGGTCTGGGTTGTTTCCCTTTTCACGACGGACGTTAGCACCCGCCGTGTGTCTCCCGGATAGTCTGTCCTGGTATTCGGAGTTTGCCATGGTTTGCTAAGTCGCGATGACCCGCTAGCCATAACAGTGCTCTACCCCCAGGAAGATTCGTCCGAGGCGCTACCTAAATAGCTTTCGAGGAGAACCAGCTATCTCCGAGTTTGTTTAGCCTTTCACTCCTATCCTCAGCTCATCCCCATCTATTGCAACAGATGTGGGTTCGGTCCTCCAGTGCGTGTTACCGCACCTTCAACCTGGCCAAGGATAGATCACTCGGTTTCGGGTCTACTGCCAGAGACTATGCGCCCTATTCAGACTCGATTTCTCTTCGCCTCCCCTATACGGTTAAGCTTGCCACTGACAGTAAGTCGCTGACCCATTATACAAAAGGTACGCAGTCACCCTTGCGGGCTTCCACTGCTTGTACGTATACGGTTTCAGGGTCTATTTCACTCCCCTCTCCGGGGTTCTTTTCGCCTTTCCCTCACGGTACTAGTTCGCTATCGGTCAGTCAGTAGTATTTAGCCTTGGAGGATGGTCCCCCCATGTTCAGACAAGGTTTCACGTGCCCCGCCTTACTCAATTTCACACAAAGTGCCCTTTCGTCGACTGGGCTATCACCATCTATGGCCGGCCTTTCCAGACCGTTTGACTAGAACACAATGTGCTTTTGGGCTAGTCCCCGTTCGCTCGTCGCTACTTGGGGAATCTCGGTTGATTTCTTTTCCTCCGGGTACTTAGATATTTCAGTTCCCCGGGTTCGCCTTGCATGGCTATGTATTCACCATGCAATACCGCTTGCGCGGTGGGTTTCCCCATTCGGACATTGCCGGATCAAAGCTTGTTGCCAGCTCCCCGACACTTTTCGCAGGCTGCCACGTCCTTCATCGCCTCTGACTGCCAAGGCATCCACCGTATACGCTTAGTCGCTTGACCATATAACCCCAAGTCGCCTCGGGGCAGCCCCCTCATCAGGGGCAGCCAAGTTACTTCGTTTTCGTGCCTTAACACTTGTCTCGGTTCGGTTCGAACCAAGACGCTTGTCACTCGTTTACTTGTTTTCAAAGAACATCACACCGGCCTCAATGCCGGGTGATTTCAAATCTTTTGTGTGCTGATACTTCACGCGGCGCTTGATGGTGGAGCCAGTCGGGATCGAACCGACGACCCCCTGCTTGCAAAGCAGGTGCTCTCCCAGCTGAGCTATGGCCCCTTGAAGAGTCCGCCCAGGGATGGGTGGTCTTGATCGGCTTTCCGCGGATGGATCCGCGTGAGACCAATGGTGGGTCTGGGTGGACTCGAACCACCGGCCTCACCCTTATCAGGGGTGCGCTCTAACCACCTGAGCTACAGACCCATGAAGGATGAATCCCAGAACCCGCGAGCCAAGCTACCTGGACAAACTACCTGGAACCAGGCTCGAAGCCGCTGTTGATGAAGAGTCCGTCCATGGATGGACGGTCTTGATCTTCGCTCTTCGCGACAGGATGTCGCGTGAAGTACAGGTGTCTTGTGTGGACGTCTTGCAACCAAAGGTTGCGACTGTCTATTTCTTGAAAGGAGGTGATCCAGCCGCACCTTCCGATACGGCTACCTTGTTACGACTTCACCCCAGTCATGAACCACTCCGTGGGCGTCGTCCTCCTTGCGGTTAGACTAACGCCTTCTGGAGCAACCCACTCCCATGGTGTGACGGGCGGTGTGTACAAGGCCCGGGAACGTATTCACCGCGGCATAGCTGATCCGCGATTACTAGCGATTCCGACTTCACGAAGTCGAGTTGCAGACTTCGATCCGGACTGGGATCGGCTTTCTGGGATTGGCTCCACCTCGCGGTATTGCAACCCTCTGTACCGACCATTGTAGTACGTGTGTAGCCCTGGCCGTAAGGGCCATGAGGACTTGACGTCATCCCCACCTTCCTCCGGTTTGTCACCGGCAGTCTCCTTAGAGTTCCCGACATTACTCGCTGGCAACTAAGGACAAGGGTTGCGCTCGTTGCGGGACTTAACCCAACATCTCACGACACGAGCTGACGACAGCCATGCAGCACCTGTGTTCCGATTCCCGAAGGCACTCCCGCATCTCTGCAGGATTCCGGACATGTCAAGGCCAGGTAAGGTTCTTCGCGTTGCATCGAATTAAACCACATACTCCACCGCTTGTGCGGGCCCCCGTCAATTCCTTTGAGTTTCAGTCTTGCGACCGTACTCCCCAGGCGGCGAACTTAACGCGTTAGCTTCGACACTGATCTCCGAGTTGAGACCAACATCCAGTTCGCATCGTTTAGGGCGTGGACTACCAGGGTATCTAATCCTGTTTGCTCCCCACGCTTTCGTGCTTCAGCGTCAGTGTTGTCCCAGATGGCCGCCTTCGCCACTGATGTTCCTCCCGATCTCTACGCATTTCACCGCTACACCGGGAATTCCACCATCCTCTGACACACTCTAGCTGCCCAGTATCCATCGCCATTCCCAGGTTGAGCCCGGGGATTTCACGACAGACTTAAACAACCGCCTACGCACCCTTTACGCCCAGTAATTCCGATTAACGCTTGCACCCTTCGTATTACCGCGGCTGCTGGCACGAAGTTAGCCGGTGCTTATTCCTCAGGTACCGTCAGCCCCACAGGGTATTGACCCATGGTATTTCGTTCCTGATAAAAGTGCTTTACAACCCGAAGGCCTTCTTCACACACGCGGCATTGCTGGATCAGGCTTGCGCCCATTGTCCAATATTCCCCACTGCTGCCTCCCGTAGGAGTCTGGACCGTGTCTCAGTTCCAGTGTGGCTGATCATCCTCTCAGACCAGCTAGCGATCGTCGCCTTGGTAAGCCATTACCTTACCAACTAGCTAATCGCACATCGGTCCGTCCAACCGCGCGAGGTCCGAAGATCCCCCGCTTTCTCCCGTAGGACGTATGCGGTATTAGCGTAAGTTTCCCTACGTTATCCCCCACGTCTGGGTAGGTCCCGATGCATTACTCACCCGTCCGCCACTCGCCACCCATCGTATTGCTACGACTGTGCTGCCGTTCGACTTGCATGTGTTAGGCATGCCGCCAGCGTTCAATCTGAGCCAGGATCAAACTCTTCACTTAAGTTGTCGACCTCATCCCACCCGAAGGCAGGAAGAAGATCTATCTTTCTGAAGCGTATGTCCCAACAAAATCAAAACTCATTACTGACTTTTTCTTTCATTGGACGCTTGCATTGCTTGGACAGGTCGTAACCCTCCATCGCAAGACGTCCACACAATTCACCTGCGCACACTGTCAAAGATCCTTTCGCCGTCACCGTTGCCAGTGACACCCCAGGGACCTTTCGTCCCGGGTGAGCCGCCCATTCTACATCGCTTTTGGAGACCGTCAACACCTTCG
>NZ_MUNU01000005.1 GCF_002001085.1 Rhodanobacter sp. B05 | reverse complement strand
AGGGGGGATCGAGCGGGGTGACCGCGGTGACGCCGTGGCAGACCCGGGCATCGTCGACCAGGGCTGCATCCAGTGCATGGGTAAGCGTGAAGCTGCCCAGCAGGCTGCCGTCGTGGGCGTGGATGGTGGTGGTGCCGCTCTCGATGTTGCTGCGGTCGATCAGCAGCACCAGCACGTAATCGACGCCGTCGCGATGCACGCCTTCCGGGGTCGGCTCGCCCGCTTCGTCGGCGCGTGCCTCGATCCGGAACTGGTGCACTTCGATGTGCCAGTAGCGGGTATCGGGCGCCAGTGCGCCGAACAGCTCCCGGCTGAAGGCGAGGATGCGGCGCAGGCTGGCCCCGTCGGCGATGGCCGGCTGTACCGGCTCGAACCAGCGCTGGATGTCGCCTTGCAGCGCGTTGTAGGTGAGGCTCTGGTAATGCGGCTGGTGCGGTTCGCGGCGGATCTCGCCGCTCGCATCGGCGGCAAACACCGCATGCCGCCGGCGCCGGTGCCGGCCGAGTGCCGCCAGGTAGGCGTCGGGCGCCAGGTCGTTCCAGCTGGCGGCGAATGCGCTCCAGTCGTCCATGTCCTGCGTGGACAGCCACTGGCGCATGGTGTCGGCGGTGGCAAAGGCAAAGCCGTCGCGATGCAGGCGGGCCTGCAAGGCGGCGCGGTCGGGGTGGGGAGTCATGGCCGCCACGTTAGCAGGATCGCCATCGGCGGCCAATCCACGCCCGGCGCCCTGGCCCCGGTACCTTCCTGTTTCGCCTCGCAGTCTGCCGCGGATGGCGCAAACAGGCGCACATCGGCCCTGGCGTGCCGTCGGTCGTACGGCTTCGCGCCGACAAGTTCATGCGGCATGTGAACACATATACGTTTAGATGTTTAGACGTCTATTGACAACATTCGAAGGAACGATCACCATCCGGCCTACTCATCGAGACCGGCTGAGGGACAGGCCCATTGAAGCCGGGGCAACCTGCGGAATGTTTCCGCCACGGTGCCAACTCCTGCGGAGGTGCCTGGCGCACCTGCCGGTAGATGGGCGTCATCGGTTCCGCAGCAACCAGCTGCCGATGCGAGGGCGACCTTTCCGGTATTTCGCGGGGCGATGCCTGCCGGAGAGGGTTTCATGACGCTGCAGAGCCAGACCAGCCACGCCGAAGACCAGCATGTCGCCTTTGCCGGCTTGCCCGGGCTGCTGCCCGCGCAGCCGGAGCCGTTCGTGCAACGCGGGTCGCTCAGGCTGGTACTGACGCCGAAGTACGGCGAGGGCAGTCGTGAAGTCGACGTCAGCTATGCCTGGTATGGCGCGGCGGGCGCGCCCACGGTGATCGTGCAGGGCGGCATCTCGGCCGACCGCGAAGTGACTGCGCTGGATGATCGGGCGACGCCGGGTTGGTGGCAGGCCCTGGTCGGCACGGGTGCAGCGATTGATCTCGCCCGCTGGCGGGTACTGGCGATCGACTGGCTGGACACCGCCCAACTCGGTGCCCGTGCGGTGTCCAGTGCCGATCAGGCCGACGCGTTGGCCGCCCTGCTGCAGAGGCTGGGCGTGACGCAGGCGCATGCCTTCGTCGGATCTTCCTACGGAGCGATGGTGGCGCTGGCGTTCGGGGCCCGCCATCCGCGGCGGGTCGGCAGGCTGGTGCTGCTGGCCGGCGCGCACCGGCCGCACCCGCTCAGCACCGCGCAGCGCAGCGTGCAGCGCGGCATCGTGCGGCTCGGTCAGGCCAGTGGCCACGCCGACGAGGCACTGGCGCTGGCACGTCAGCTGGCGATTACCACCTACCGCGGCAGCGCCGAATTCGGTCGGCGCTTCGCCGGTGCCCCCGAGTTGCGCGAGGAGCGTTTTCATTTTCCGGTCGAGGACTATCTCGAGCATCAGGGGCGCCGCTTCGTGGAACGGTTCGATGCCGAGCGCTTCCTGGCGCTGTCCGAGTCGATCGACCTGCACGAGGTGGCGCCGGAAGACGTTCCCGTGCCGGCCACCCTGATCGGCTTCCCGTCGGATCGACTGGTGCCGCTGGCCGACCTGTGCGAGCTGCAGCGGCGCCTGCGCGGTCCGGCCACGCTCGAAGTGGTCGAGTCGCCGTACGGCCACGACGCCTTCCTGAAAGAACCCGAGCAGCTCGCGCCGCTGTTGCGCGAGGCGCTGGCATGACAGCCATTCGGCGCACGGGTAGGAGCCCGCTCGCGGGCGATGCTCCTGCTCTGATGCACAACGTGGATCAAAGCCAAAGCATCGCCCGCGAGCGGGCTCCTACAAACGAAGCACAACCCTTGACAATCCATGCGATCGGCACGACCCGGAGACTTCGATGAGCAATCCATCCCCCTGTACCCGCGCCGTGCGCGCCGGCATCGAGAGCGACACCCAGCACGGCGCCGTGGTGCCGGCGCTGCACTTGTCGACGAACTACAGCTTCGAAGGTTTCGGGCGCAAGCGCGCCTATGACTATTCGCGCAGCGGCAACCCCACGCGCGACCTGCTTGGCGAGGCGCTGGCGGATCTGGAGCAGGGCGCCGGCGCGGTGGTCACTTCCAGCGGCATGTCGGCGGTGGCGCTGGCGTTGGAGCTGGTGCCGCCCGGCGCCGCGGTGCTGGCGGCGCACGATTGCTACGGCGGCACCTGGCGGCTGCTCGATGCGTGGGCGAAGAAGGGCCGCTTCACGGTCGAGTTCGCCGACCTCACCGACAACGTGGCGCTGGCTGCCGGGCTGGCCAAGAGGCCGGCGCTGGTATTGGTGGAGACGCCGTCCAACCCGCTGCTGCGCATCACCGACATCCGCCACGTGGCGCAGGCGGCGCATGCCGCCGGTGCGCTGCTGGTGGTCGACAACACCTTCCTGTCGCCGGCTCTGCAGCAGCCCTTGCTGCTCGGCGCGGACGTGGTGGTGCATTCCACCACCAAGTACATCAACGGCCACAGCGACGTGGTCGGCGGCGCGGTGGTGGCGAAAGACGCCGCGGTGGCCGAGCAGCTCAAGTGGTGGGCGAACTGCATCGGCCTCACCGGCGCGCCGTTCGACAGCTACCTGACCTTGCGCGGCCTGCGCACATTGGGCGTGCGCCTGCGCCAGCACCAGGAGAATGCCGAACGCATCGCCGAACAGCTGGACGCCCATGCGGCCGTGCGCAAGGTGTACTACCCGGGTCTGGCCAACCACCCCGGCCATGCGCTGGCGGCGCGCCAGCAGCAGGGCTTCGGCGCCATGCTCAGCTTCGAGCTGGAAGGCGACGTGACGCAGATCGAGGCCTTCGTCGATGGCCTGCAGTATTTTTCGCTGGCCGAATCGCTGGGCGGGGTGGAGAGCCTGATCGCGCATCCGGCCACGATGACGCATGCGTCGATGGCACCGGAGGCACGCCGCACCGCCGGTATCGCCGACAGCCTGCTGCGCGTTTCGGTGGGCATCGAGGACGGCGACGACCTGCTGCGCGATCTCGATGCCGCGCTGGATCGCGCGGTGGCGGTAAAGACGTCCAAACGCCGGGTGCTTGCATGAGCGCGGTGCTGGATGTCTCGCCGACGACGGCGCCTGCAAGGCGGCCCGTCGCGGCTGAGGCCGTTCCCGCCAAAGCCCCGGCCATCGCGATCGTGCTGCTCGGCACCGGCGTGGTCGGCGGTGCCCTGCTGAAACTGCTCAACACGCCGGCCGCCGCCTCGCTGCGGCTGGTCGGTGCCGCCAACTCGCGTCGCCAGCAGACCGATCCGACAAGCCTGGCCCAGCGCGGTTTGCGCGAGCAGCTGAATCGCGAAGGCGCGCCGCGCGACAACGCCAGCCTGTTCGCCGCGCTGGATGCCAGCGGCGCGGCGGCGAAGGTGATCGTCGACGCCACCGCCAGCGCATCGTTGGCCGCCCGTCACGCCGAATGGCTGGCGCGCGGCTATCACGTGGTCACCGCCAACAAGGCGCTGGCCGGCGGCGATCTGTCCGGCTGGCGCGCGCTGCAGGCGGCGCTGGCGCATGGTACCCGCTACGGTGATTCGGCCACCGTCGGTGCCGGCCTGCCGGTACTGTCCACGTTGCGTCGCCTGCGTACCTGCGGCGATGCGCTGCTCACCCTGGAAGGCGTGTTCAGCGGTTCGCTGTCGTGGCTGTTCAACCAGTACGACGGCAGCCGTCCGTTCTCCGCACTGCTGCGCGAAGCGCGCCAGCTCGGTTATACCGAACCGGACCCGCGTTCGGACCTGTCCGGCGAGGATGTGGCGCGCAAGCTGCTGATCCTCGCCCGCAATGCCGGTTTTCATCTGGGCAGCGACGAGGTGCAGGTGGACAACCTGGTGCCTGCGGCCTTGCGTACGCTGGATGTCGAATCATTTCTTGCGCGGCTTGAAGAACTCGACGCACCCATCGCGAGCCTGCACGCGCAAGCGCAATCGCGCCAATGCGTGCTGCGCTTCCTCGCCCGGCTCAACCAGCGCGGCCATGCCCGCGTCGGCCTGGTCGAAGTGCCGCTGACCCATCCGGCGGCGCGCCTGTACGGCACCGACAACCAGTTCGCGCTCAGCACCACCCGCTACAACACCCAGCCGCTGGTGATCCAGGGTCCGGGCGCGGGACCGGAGGTGACCGCGCAGGCCTTGCTGGGGGATGTGCTGGCGCTGGGGTGATTCCGGCTCGGCGGCCCGTGCATCGACCCTTTCAGGTCAGGGGTGGCCGCTCATGCCAGCACGTGTTGCGCTCGCTCCGACCGGTTGATCCGCCGGGGATTCGTCATCCGCATGCAGTGAGTTGGCCACCTCGGTCGCGATGCTCCACGAATCACCTTGCGGCTCGGTCGCATAGTGCTGGCTGCCGTGATTCCACGCATCGCCCATCGCGTACCAGTCGATGGGTTTCGCAGGCTGGCCGGTGCGCAAGGCGGTGTCGAGCGAGGCGAAGTAGCGCTGCCAGCGCGGCAGGTAATAGTCGCGGGTCAGGCCGGCCCAGTCCTTGTTGCCGTAGTCGTGCAGGTCGGCGCCCTCGCTGGCCTTGCGCTCGCCCCAGGTGGTGAGGATCGAGCGGGCGTCGTGGTTCAGCCGCGCCAGCTCGTCGGGGCTGGAGGCCCACGCCGGCACCCGCGCCAGCCAGCGGCCGAGCAGGAAGTCACGGTTGCTGGCGAGCAGCCGGTCCTGCAGTCGCATCAGCCGCAGCCAGCGTGCGCTCAGCGCCTCGAAACGGGGCCGGTCCTTTTCGTCGTACGCCGACTTGATCCGCGGCAGCAGCAGGCGGCTTTCGTTGGCCAGGGTCTGGCGGGCGATGTCGACCAGGTCGTGGCGATAGGTCGCGCTGCCGCGCAGCGCGGGTGCCACCGCGAGCATCTCGGGCAGCGCGCGGGCGAATGTCCGCGGGTCGTAGCGCATCGCTTCGGGCGACCAGTGCGAGGCGCGGTTGGTGGTGAGGCTGGGCTGCGCGTCGAACAGCGATTCCTGCGCGGCGTCGCGCTCGCTGTTGAATTCGACCTTGTCGATGCGGATGTCGTAGGCGGTGTCGAGCAGGATCCGCCACGCTGCCAGCGCGTGCGGATCGGCCGCGCCGTAACGGCGGCGCACGTAGTCGGCGGTCCACTGCGGCAGGTCGACCGGGGCGCTGCGCCAGGCCATTTCGGTGAACAGGTCGAAGGCGAACGGATTGGTGTCCATGCCCTCGGTGAACACGGCGGTGCCGGCCATGTTCGGGTTGGTCCGCCCCATCCGCTGCAGGCGCGCGGTGATGTTGCGGGTGTCGGCGCCCAGGGTGGTGCGGCCACCGAATTCCCACAGCCCGCCGAACAGGAACGGGGCGCCCTGGAAGTCCTTCTCGCGATCGTCGCGCGGTACGCGGTCGTGGTCGATGTCGATGATGAACAGGTGCTTGCGGTCGACCCCCGAGAGCAGGTCCTGGCGCGGATTGCCCTGCCAGGCCAGCATCATCCAGCCGGCCCCCGGATGGGCCTTCTGCAACGCCGCCTGCACGTCGCGCGCTGCCTCGGGCACCGGCACGTCGCCGGAGCTGCCGCCTTCCTGGAACACCTCCATGTCGTAGATGGAGCTGTCGCCGAACAGCTCGCGCTGGTGGCGATAGAACGAGGCCGCGATCTTCGCGAACATCGGGTCGCGCGGATCGAGCCAGCCGGGCCGGGTGAAGCCCGCCCAGTCGCCTTGCGGCAGCACGTGTGCGGACGGGAATTTCCTGTCGAAGTCGGCCGGCACGATGCCGTAGAAGCCGGGCAGCACCGGGGTGATGCCCAGCTCGCGCAGGCGCGCGACGATCCGCTGCGCCGAGGCCGCCCGTTTCGCCAGCAGTGCTTGGCTGATCGGCCCGTCGAAGCAGCACAGGTTGCCCATCAGCTGCCAGTTCTGGTGTGCGGGCTGGGTGATCCACGCGCGGATCTCGCGGTCGCTGTAGCCGAAGTCGCGGAAGGTCCGGTACAGCACGCTGTCCATGCCGCGCTCGACGATCATCGCGTTGATGCCCGAAAACGCCAGCAGGTCGATCTCGTGCTGCCAGCGTGGCCAGTCCCAGTACGGCATGGTGTAACCGTCGGTGTTCTGGTTCAGCGCGTAACGGTAGCGGTAGCGCGTTTCCCGCTCGATCGGATGCGGTGGCAGCGGCAGCACGCGCGCGGTGCCGAGCCGGTCGCCGTTGGGCGAGATCTGCAGCTTCGCCACGTACTTGAGGTACCAGTTGACGCCGAACAGCAGCGCGCTGGTCGTGCTGCCCTCGACCCGGACGTGGCCGTCGGCATCGGAGATGCGAAAGCGTTCGTGGCCGTCTTTCGGCGCGATCGTGCCGAGTTCGATCTGCGCCGCCTGATCCGGCAGCAGCCGATGCAGCACGCCGGCGGCCGGGCGCAGATCGAAGCCCGGTGCATCCGCGGCATGGGCTGCGGACAACGACAGCAGCAAGCCGAACAGGATTTTTGCGGGATGCCGGACAACAGGGCGCATGGGCCCAAGCATAGCCCGGTGGCGAATGCCGATCATCCCGGACTTGCTGCGGCAGCGACCAGAGAAAACGCGCAGCTCGTCGCCGCGCGTTTTTGCCGGGCTTGCCGCAGGCCTCAGTGTCCGGTGATGCGCTCCGCGGTTTCCTCGTCCGGCGGTACCAGCGGTGCGTTCGGATCGACCTTCGCCTCCAGCTCCGCCGCTTCCACCGACGGCGTGCGCCAGCCGGACTTCACGCCCCACAGGTAGAACACCAAGCCGATCACCGCGACCAGCAGCAGGTCCCAGCCATACGGCAGGTAACCCTTGCCGCCGAAGATGGTGCTGCCGGCCCACGACACGATGGCCAGCGTGGGCAGGTAGCACACCAGCCACCAGGCGCCCTTCATCTGCCGCCCGAAATCGTGCCAGCCGGCCTTGGCCTGGTAGTAGAAGTACACCGGCAACGCGACCACCATCAGCAGGATGATCTCGCCGGTCAGCGGCCACTTCGCCCAGTACAGCAGCTCGGTGGACATGATGAAGGCGACGCCGGCCAGGATCGGCAGGCCGGCCAGCCGGAACGGGCGGTGCAGTCCGGGCGCGGTACGGCGCAGCGTCATCACGCTGACCGGGCCGGTGAGGTAGGAGATGATCGTGGCCACCGAGATCACCGCGGCGAGCGAGCCCCAGCCGCGGAAGAAGAACAGGAACAGGAACGACACCGCCAGGTTCACCCACATCGCCGGCCGCGGCACGCCCCACTTCGGGTGCACGCGACCGAGGATCTTCGGCAGCGTGCCGTTGCGCTCCATGCCATACAGCATGCGCGCGGTGGTGGCGGTATAGGTCATGCCGGTGCCGCTGGGGCTGATCACCGCATCGATGAACAGCAAGGTCGCCAGCCACTGCAGGCCGAGGATGATCGCCAGGTCGGCGAACGGCGAGCTGAAGTCGATGCCGTGCCAGCCCACGTTGGCCAGCATCTCGCGCGGCACCGCGCCGATGAAGGAGATCTGCAGCAGCACATAGACCACGGTGGCCAGCGCGATCGAGCAGACGATCGCGAACGGAATGCTGCGGCCCGGATTGCGCGCTTCGCCGGCCAGGTTCACCGGGCTCTGGAAGCCGTTGAAGCTGAACACGATGCCGGCGATCGCCACCGCGGTGAGGATCGAGGGGAAATCCGTCTTGTGCAGTTCGCCATGGATGCCGACGCTGAAATTCTCCGGGTGGAAGCCGGTCATCATCAGCAGCACCGCGGTGAGCGCGGGGATGACCAGCTTGAACAGCGTGATCGCGGTATTCGAGCGGGCGAACAGCTTCACGCTCCAGAAGTTGAACAGGAAATACATGATCACCAGCGCGGCGGCGATCAGCAGGCCGTTGGTGCTCAGTTCGCCGTGGCCGCCCGGAACCCGGTGATACAGGTCCTTCGCCCACTGCCACTTCCACGACGACATGTACTGCGCGGAAGCCTCGGCTTCGACCGAAATCACCGAGACGATCGCGATCCAGTTCGCCCATGCGGCGACGAAGCCGACCAGCGAACCGTGCGAATAATGCCCGTAGCGCACCATGCCGCCGGACTCGGGAAACATCGCGCCCAGTTCGGCATAGGTCAGCGCGATCGTCATGATGATCGCCGCCCCCAGCACCCACGCCCAGATCGCACCGGGGCCGGCGATCTGCGCCGCGCGCCAGGCGCCGAACAACCAGCCCGAGCCGATGATCGAGCCCAGGCCGGTGAGCATCAGGGCGAACGGGCCGACGTCGCGGCGGATCTGGCTAGCCTGGGACATGGAAGCTCCTGCGGAGGGCGTCAAATGCGCCAAAAGAGGCTGATGGTTGCAGAATTCGCGGCCCCGTGTCACCCCCGCAGAAGTCACGAGTGATCACAGATGGTGGTGGAACCAGCAAGGATTACCATCCGTAGGAGCCCGCTCGCGGGCGATGCTTCTCTCGTTTACATGGCAAAGGCATCGCCCGCGAGCGGGCTCCTACGAAAGCGTCGTGGGCTGTCAGTCGCCCAGGACCAAGCCGCCTTGCGACTGTGCCGTCGGTGCGGCGCGAGCACGCGAGAACGCCAGCAATTCACCCAGACGCGCACCTTTGTCCCACCAGTCGTGAAACAGCGATTCGCCGACCAGCGCGTAATGCCATGCGCGATCGCCACGCAGTTCCGGTTCCAGCGTATTGATCCGCTCGCACCAGGTGGTCGCCGCCTTCAGCTTGCGCTGTATGTTCGGGTGGCTGACCTGCTCCTGCGCCTTGGTCTCGACCAGATAGATCGCGTCCGTCGTGCGCACCAGGAAATCCGGAATGTAGAGCGCCGGCATGCCGTCGTCCTTCACATAACGCAGCCGCACGAAGTCATGGCGGTTCTCGCTGATCTTGCAGAACGCCTCGACGCTGGCGTCCAGTTGCGCCCACTCGATGAAGGCTCGCTCCAGCCCGCCGCTGCGGGTCGGGTAGGGCAGACGCGTGTAGATGCACTTGCTCACTTCCAGCGAAGCGCTTTCGCGCACCATCAGCTTGGTCACTTCCGACAGGCGGCGATGGCGCACTTCGGTGATGCCGCTGATGCTGTGTTCCTCGGCGCGTACCAGTGCCAGGCCGAAGATCTTCACGATGTGGTCGAGCACCGGCTGCAACAGCAACAGCCGCCAGCCCTCGTCCTCGAACGGCTCGAACGGTTCTCCGAACAAGCGCTCGCGGATGTAATCGTCCAGTGCGGTGGCCAACGCGGCGGTGTTCATTTGCAGGTACGGGCGATCCAGATGCGGGGAAACCTTGTTGCCCTTCGGTAGCGGGTGGTTTAACGCCTGGCTGACCCGACGGGTCAGCCGCGACAGCAGTTCGTTGTAGCCGCTGACGTTCATCGCCACGCCGTCGACGCGGTAATCGCCGAACAGGGTGTTGCTCTGCAGGTCCTGCGAGGTGAAGGTGTCGCCCTTGCCCAGCAGCTCAGCCAGCTTCGCCCGGCTCATCGCGCTGAACGGCGACAACGCGGCGACGTCGATGGGCAGATGCTCCACGTTCTCCTCGGTCTCGCGCAGGATGAAGGGGATGGCGAAGTCGTACCGCTCGAAATCCTCGCGCAGTTCGGCGGGAATCAGGTCGCCGATGCTGCTGCCTTCGTCGTCGCCGGTCTCGCCGACCAGGCCCTCGCGCATCAGTTCGTCGTAGAAGCTCTGGAAGGCCGGGTGCTCGACGATGGAAAGGATATCGATCAGCGAACCCGGTTCCTCGCCGCGGTTGATCCGCTCGCGATTCTCGCGCTTGATGTCGGCGTATTCCGGGTCGCGCCACATCAGCCGCAGGCCACGGCCGATGGTCTGCTCCAGCAGGATCTGCGCCTGGCTGGAACGCAGCGGCACGATCACGCAGATGTTGTTGACGTCGAAACCTTCGCGCAGCATCAGTACGCTGACGATGACGCGCGGCTGCGCATGCTTGTCCACGTTGAACAGGCGCTGGCGCAACGGCGCCCAGTCCTTTTCGCCCAGCTCGGCCTTCTTGCCCGAATCGACGCGAAGTACATCTTCGTCGTGCAGCCCCTCGTCGAGCAGGAACTCTCTGACCAGTGGCGACACCGTGGTGTCCTCGCACACCACCAACATCTTCGGATGGCGCGTGGCGTCGATGCGGGCGAAATCCGCCTCCAGCTTGCGCAGCTTCTGCAGTCCGGCACGCAGCATCACGCGCTGGCCTTCGGCAAGCGCGACGTTGCCATCGGCATCGCGCTCGGCCTTGAACTCCAGCGATTCCAGCGGCAGCGCGCCGAGTTCCCTGCGTTTGTCCAGCACCAGTGACTTCACCAGGCCCAGGCGCATCGCCGCCTTCAGGTCGAAATCCACCACGATGTGCGGGAAATACAGCTTGCGCTTGTTCCTGCCGCCGCCGACGTCGTTGTACGGCGTGGCCGAAAAATCCATCTGCACGAAGCGGCGACCCTTGCCCGCGGCGATGATCGACAGGCTTTTCTGCCATTCGACCTCGGTAGTCTCGCCTTCCTTCTTCAGCTCGTGGATATGGTGCGCCTCGTCGTTGAACACCATCAGGTCGGGCAGGTCGGCGAGGTAGCTCAATATGTTGCCGCGCGCCCAGCGCCGGTCCAGCACGTCGAGGCTGTTGCCGGTGGCACGACCCGGAACCAGCGGCAGCACGTCGTAGGCCACGCGCGCCGCGTCGGCGACCATGCCGGGCGTGTCGACCCACTCGGTTTCTTCCTGTTCCGCCTCCTCCTCGGCCTCGCTGAGCAGGTGCCAGTTGGTGATCGCGATCATGCCGTTGCCAGTGGCCTTCAGGCCGATCTCCTGCTTCTGGCACACGTTGCCACGCACGAATTGCGCGATGCGTTCGCGCCGTGCCGGCGGGGTGAACAGTTCGGCGTAGCTGGCGATGTCGGAGCTGGCGAAGTCGCGGCTCTTGTTTTCAAGCTCCTTGCCGAGGAAGGCATCGAGCAGGCGCTCGTACACGATCAGCCCCGGTGCCACGATCAGGAAGCGGCGGGTGAAGCGCGGATCGTCGCGCCCCTCGTCCAGCGCCGCGGTCTTGTTCAGCAATTGCCATACCAGCAGCGCCTGCAGCGCCCAGGTCTTGCCGGTGCCGGTGGCCATCTTCAGGCAGTACTTCGGGTGATCGTGCTTGCCTTGCGTCACGTCGGCAAGCCGCGTGCCTTCCAGCAGCGTGTCGGCGCACACCTGCGTGTACAGGTCTTTCAGGTTCGGACTGTCCAGTACCTCGTGCGCCACGATCACGTTGAGGATCGCCTGCTTCTGGCCAGGATGGAAATTGAATGTGCGCGACTGGCAGGCATCCTCGCCGAACCACCAGCGCAACAGCTCGGCCGTCACCGGCGTCACCAGCTCGTAGATATCGGCGATGCCTTGTTCCAGGCCGATGCACAGTTGTTCAGTGCGGCGCGTGAGGGCAGCCGCGAGAACCAGCGGGTTGCTGCCGTCAGACATGGGCTGGCTCCCGGTGCTTGCAAGCAGTAAACGTTTTGTTTATGGTTTGAGCCGAAGGATTTGCCGGGTAAACAGGAGTGACCGGGTGATAAGGAACTTCGCCGACAAGGAAACAGAGCGGTTGTTCGCCACGGAGCAGTGCCGGCGGTTGCCGCCTGACATCCTGTTTCGGGCCTTGGCGCAACTGAACCGGCTGCATGCGGCGACATCTCTCGAGGATCTGAGATCTCCGCCTTCGAATCGGCTGGAGCCATTGAGGGGCGATCGCACGGGCCAATGGAGCATTCGCATCAACCAACAATGGCGACTCTGCTTCCGGTTCGTCGAAGGGGATGCCCTCGACGTCGAAATCGTCGATTACCACTGAGGTGCTGCAATCATGAGCATTCCCGCAACCACGAATGGTTTGCCGCCGATTCACCCCGGCTACTACCTGCGTGAAATTCTCGAGGACCACGGGATGAGTCAGGCCGCGTTTGCCCAAGCGATCGGTGTATCTCCGATGCGCATCTCGCACATTGTCCGGGAGCAGAGGCCAGTGACTGCCGAACTGGCACTGCGCCTGGGTCGCGCCTTCGGGCAGAGCGCGCAGTTCTGGATCAACCTGCAGTCCAGTTACGACTTGAAGATCGCCGAACGCGAGCTCGGCGCCGGCCTGAAGAAGATCCGGCCGCTGGCGGCTTGACGAGGATCGGAGCGTCTCGCGAGCCATCACTTCCCGTCCTCCGCCACCACCTGCACCACCTCGGCCTCGAAGCCGAACACGTCGACCACGCGCACGCAGACGCGGCGCTCGCCGGGCCTGTGCGGCACATTGAAATTGGCGGAGGTCACCACCCGCAGTGGGTCGTCGTCGTTGGCGGTGTTGCCGCGGTAGTCCTGCCAAACGGAGCGGAACACCGCGCCGTCGTAGTCAGGGTCCACCGCCCAGTACTCGATCAGCGCCAGCGGTTCGGCGTTGGCCACCTTGAGCAGCTTCTTCCGGTTCTCGTCGTCGAGATTGATCGCCTCGGGCGAAAGCAGCACGTAGTTGTCCAGCGTGACCTGCAACACTTCCTCTCTCCCTCCCCCGCTTGCGGCGGAGGGCTGGGGAGGGGGTAACACCGTGCGTCGCACCGGCTTGATCGTGAGGTACTGCAGGCTGGAGAAACGCACCTGGCCACGCAGCTTCTCGATGCCGCCTTTCTTGCGCAGGCGGTCGAGCAGGTCGGGCGGGATCACCAGCACTTCCAGCCGGGGGTCGTTCAACGCCGTGATGCTCTGGCCGATCGACGGCTCGAAGTTCCAGCCAAGCACCACCACCCGATCCCAGCCGCCGAGCAGGTGCTCGCGCTGGGCGATCGCCTTGCGCAGGGTGGCGTCGCCGGTGAGCTTGTTCGGCGAGTCCACCAGCACCAGCGTCTTCTTGCCGCCAAACACCACCGCGCCGAGATTGCGCAGTGGGTTGTCTTCCGGTTGCAGGGGTAGCGCGCCGTACAGCGACAGCACGATCCCCGACAGGTCGCCCACGCGGAACTTGCGCCCCAGCGAACTCTTCGCCGCCTCGACCTGGTAGTCGCCGATCGCCTGGTACAGGAACGGCTTCGCACCCTGGTCGATCAGGCGCTTGCGCATGATCATGCAGGCGGGCTTGCCGAGGTCGGTGGTGATCCAGCGGCGGCCGAGTTTTTCGGCGACAGCGGCCGTGGTTCCGGAGCCACCGTTGAAATCGGCGGTGAGCCCGCCGTCGGGGCAAGATGCCTGGATGATCCGTTCAAGGAGCTTTTCGGGCTTCTGCGTCGCGTAGTCGGTCTTTTCGTAAGACCAGCCCCGAAGCATGCTGATGTCGTCCCACCAAGAACCCACCTGGACGCCCTTTGATTCGTCCAGATACTTCTTTTGCATGGGCACGGTGCCGGGGCGCGTTTGAATCACGAGTTTGTCGTCGATCAGCTTTTGCATCCGCTCTCGCGAATATCGCCAAGCACGTTTGACGCCATACACCTCGTAAACAGGGTTGCCTTTTGCTTCACCACCGGGGCCCAGCATGTTCTCGAGTTTGAACTTGCGACCGTCTGGATCTGAATGTTTGTAGAAATCTCTAACGTAATTTTCGGAGAGCGGGAGAAAGAGGGGGTTCCAGTAGCGATCGGGAGATTTCTGGTAAAGGAAAATGGCGTCGTGCAATCGGGAGTAGTGGCGGCTTCCCTGGGTCGCATCGCCCTTCGCATCGCTCCGTTTCCAGACTATTTCGTTGACGAAATTTTCTTTGCCAAATACTTCGTCCATCACCAGCTTGACGTAATGGCTGACGTGCCAATCCAGATGCACATAGATCGAGCCGCTGTCGCTCAATAGCTCCCGCATCAGGATCAGCCGCGGCGTAATCATCGCCAGATAAGACGCGGTCCCATCCGACCACGTATCGGAATACGCGAACTGCTCGATCACCGTCGGCTTCTGCTCCAGCTCCGCGCCGGGCAGCGACACCTTGGTGCGGTAGTCGGCCTTTGAATCGAACGGCGGGTCGATGTAGATCAGGTCGACCTTGCCGCGCAGGCTGGGCGTGTGTTCGTCGCCGGCCAGCAGGGCGGCCATCGCCAGCAGGTTGTCGCCGTAGATCAGCCGGTTGGTCCAGTCGGCGTTGCCTTCGTCGCCCAGGTGCGCCTGCCGGTTCGCCGCGGTGATCCAGTCGCTGTCGCGTGTGTCCTTCGACGGCAACACCCATTCGCGCGTCTGCAGGCTGACCCGGTGGCGGCCTTCCAGGCTCTCCAGAATCTTCTCCGCCTGCTGCCGTCCGCGGACAACGATCTCGGGGAGCTGTTCCAGCAATGACTTGGGCACGTGGTCGTTCCCTGAATTAACTTCAAACGTTAATCATAGTGAACTCACAACGTTAACTGTAGCCGGGAGTGATCGGTAAGTTGCCGAAGGATGAGCAACGTACGCGCCGAATTCTCGAAACGCCTGGCTGCCGCGATGACCGCGCAGGGCTATGAGCCGCGCCCGGGCGTGCTGTCAACGCAGTTCAACGTTCGGTTCAAGGGCGCCTCGGTGAGCTTTACGACCGCCTCGCGCTGGTTGAATGACGGGGCGATTCCCGAGTACGAAAAGCTGGTCGCGCTGGCGGACTGGCTGAAGGCGGATCCCTGTTTCCTGCTGTTCGGTGATCGTGCCTCGCGTGGCGTTCGCGCGGCCAGGCAGGTCAAGGAGGATGCACCGCTCTATGACGATCAGAAGGTTTTCGACATCTACCGCACGCTGCCACCGACGCAGCAGAAGGCCGTGTGCGAGGTGATCATGGCCTTTGCGGCAGCTTCGTCAAGGCGATCAAGCCCGGTTAAGTCCATGGCAGGCGCCAAGCCACCAAACCGCAAGTCCTAGTTCGAAACACCCCGACTTTTGTAGGAGCGCACCCTGTGCGCGATGCTTTTGCGCCGCGAAAAAGCGTCGCGCACAGGGTGCGCTCCTACATGGCGGTTTCAATGGCGAAGGTGTGTAGGGCGGGCATTGCCCGCCACTTTGCGTTCCCGAAGCAAAAGTCGGCGGACGGTGCTCGCCCTACGAAGCGGCTGCCTTCTTGCTGCGCAGTCATGCGCATGCAGTCAGCGGGGTGCGGATCGACGCGATGTCCTGCGTGAAGCATCGCCCGTGAGCGGGCTCCACCCACGCGGGGCCACGTTCTGCCGTAGGAGCCTGCTTGCAGGCGATGCTTCTGCTTTGATGTCCGACAACAAGAGCATCGCCTGCAAGCAGGCTCCTACGTGGCGAGGTCAGCACTCGATGACGTTGACCGCCAAACCGCCCCGCGAAGTTTCCTTGTACTTGTCCTTCATGTCGCGCCCCGTATCCCGCATCGTCTTGATCACCTTGTCCAGCGAGACGCGGTGCTTGCCGTCGCTCTTCAGGGCCATGCGGCTGGCGTTGATCGCCTTGACCGAGCCCATCGCGTTGCGTTCAATGCAGGGGATCTGCACGAGGCCGCCGATCGGGTCGCAGGTGAGGCCGAGGTTGTGTTCCATGCCGATTTCGGCGGCGTTCTCGACCTGCATCACGTTGCCGCCGAGGGCGGCGGTGAGGCCGCCGGCGGCCATCGAGCAGGCGACGCCGACTTCGCCCTGGCAGCCGACTTCGGCGCCGGAGATCGAGGCGTTTTCCTTGTACAGGATGCCGATCGCGGCGGCGGTGAGCAGGTAATTGATGATGCCTTCGTCGTCCGCCTTGGGGCAGAAGCGCAGGTAGTAGTGACCGACCGCGGGCACGATGCCGGCGGCGCCGTTGGTGGGCGCGGTGACCACGCGGCCGCCGGCGGCGTTTTCCTCGTTCACCGCCAGCGCGTAGAGGTTCACCCAATCGAGGATGGTCAGCGGGTCGCGCAGTGCGGCTTCGGGCTGGTTGCGCAGATCCTCCAGCATCGCCGGTGCGCGGCGCGTCACCTTCAGGCCGCCGGGCAGGGTGCCGGGCGAGCGCAGGCCGCGGGCGACGCAATCGGCCATCGCCTTCCAGATCGTCAGCAGGCCGGCGCGGGTTTCCGCCTCGCTGCGCCAGACCGACTCGTTGGCCATCATCAGCTGCGCGATGGTCATGTCGTGCTGCTTGCACAGTGCCAGCATCTGGTCGCCGGTGGAGAACGCATACGGCTGCGCGGTGGTGTCGGCGACGATGCGGTCTTCCGCGGCCTCGTCGTTGTTGACCACGAAGCCGCCGCCGACCGAGTAGTAGTCGCGGCTGGCCAGCTCGTTGCCGTCGGCATCGTAGGCGGAGAAGCGCATGCCGTTGGTGTGGAACGGCAGCTTCTGGCGCTTGTTGAAGATCAGGTCGCGCTTCTCGTCGAAGTCGATCGGGTGGCGGCCCAGTACGCGCAGTTGCTTGTTGCCGCGAATGCGCTCCAGGGTCTGCGGAATATGGTCGGGATCGACGGTATCCGGATGTTGGCCCTCGAAGCCGAGCAGCACCGCCTTGTCGGTGCCGTGGCCGCGCCCCGTCAGCGCCAGCGAGCCGTAAAGTTCGGCCTGCACCCGCGTCACTCGCGCCAGCACGCCTTTCTCGTCGAGCCAGCGTTCGGCGAAGCGCGCGGCGGCGCGCATCGGGCCCACCGTATGCGAAGACGATGGACCGATGCCGATCTTGAACAGGTCGAATACGCTGACGGCCATGGTTGCTGCTGCCGGGGGAGAGGGGTAACGGTTATTCTACGCGGCGTCCCCGCCTTTGGCAGTCCATTCGCAAGCGCATGCCTGATCTGATCCTGTACCAGCGTGATTACTGCCATCTGTGCGATCTCGCGCTGGCCGTGCTGGCCGAGGCGCGTGCACCGGATTTCGAGAGCGTATGGGTGGAGGATTCGGATGAGCTGGAACAGCGCTATGGCATCCGCGTGCCGGTATTGCGCGATGCGCGCGACGGGCGCGAGCTGGACTGGCCGTTCGATGCGGCGGCAGTGCGGACATTTCTCGCGCGCCTCTCGTAGGAGCCCGCTCGCGGGCGATGCTCTTCCGATTTCCGTACAAAAAGCATCGCCCGCGAGCGGGCTCCTACGGGTGTGATGGGATCAGGCGCGGCGCGACTTCAACCGCTTGAGGATTTCCTCGCGCGCCTCGCGCAGGATCGAATCGCGATCAAGACTGGCGACGACCTCGGCGACGGCGCGCTTGGCGCCGGCCTCGCCCCAGGACTTGCCGGCGATCAGGTAACGCTCGGCGGCGCGGCCGATCAGCACGGTGGCATACCAGCCCAGTGCACCCTGCGCCGCCGCGGTGACCACAACCGACAGGCCGGCGCTGACGCCTTTCAAGGCCGAGGCGACCAATTGCATGCCCCAGATCGCGCCCATCAGTGCGGCCAACTGGGCCGAGATCACCGCCACCAGCCGGCCGGATTCGGCGCGCGTCAGCGGCAGGCCGTAGACGCGCGACAGCTGCACCACCATCGCCGCGTCGAGCCCGGCGGCGGCGAGCAGGTCGGCCACCGGGATCGGGTTCAGCGCCACCGCCAGACCCTTGGCGATGCAGTAGTTGTGGATCAGTTTCGCCGCGACCGCCTGCCGGGTTTGCGCGATGCGCGCGCTGACCTGGTCAGTGAGCCGGCCGGCGTACAGGCCGGCATTGATCGCCGACAAGGCCTTGCCCTCGCGGGTGGCGATCGCCAGCAGGCGCTCGCGCAGCGCGGCGACTTCCGGCCTGGATGCTTGCACGCGGTCCTGCTCGCGGCCGTGCGCGTCGACCTCGACCAGCCGCGGCGGCGCGGGCGCGGCGGCTACCGCGAGCACGTCGTCCTCGCGCACCAGGCCGGCCACGCGCTGGCGCAGTTGCGCCAGCAGGTCGGACAGTTCGTCGGCGTTGTAGCGGTCGGCCTTGTTCAGCGCCAGCAGCAGCGGGCGCTGCGTGGCGGCCAGGGTTTTCAGCGCGTCGAGTTCCTCGCGAGTGAGGTCGCCGTCGCAGACGAAGATCACCAGGTCGCTGACTTCGGCCACCTCGAACGCCAGCCGTTCGCGCGCCTCGCCGTCGAGCTCGTTGATGCCGGGAGTGTCGATCAGCACCAGGCCATCGTGGCGCGCCTCGTCGAGCGTGGCCTGCTCGGCGTCGGTGGTGGTGCCGTGCAGGACGCCGACCTGGAACGCGTCGCGACCCAGCAGGGCATTGCCCAGCGCCGACTTGCCGGTCGACACGCGGCCGAACACCGCCACGTGCAGTTCGCCGCGTTCGAGCCGGGCCAGCATGCTTTCGATGCGGCCGAAATCGGCGGCCAGTTCGCTGCGCACCGACGCCGGGATGGTCGGGTCGTCGAGCAGGTTGCGCAAGCTGTCCGCCACACGGGTCGAGCTTGCCCTGTCGCGCGGCGAAGGCGCCGCCGCGGCATGGCCGGGATCAGGCGTGATCCAGCCGCGCAGGCGCTGCCACAGGGTGTCGCTGCCCATCGCGGCGGATTACTTCGCCACCAGTTGCAGATGGGCCTTGATCTTCACCTCGGCGCCGATCACCGAGGTGTCGGCGTAGTCGCCCGTACCCACGCCGAAGTCCAGCCGTTTCACCGTGCCGGCCACGTCCAGCACGGCACCGCCGGCCTGCGGCTTGAACGTGACAGCGAGGCTCACGGGTTTGCTCACGCCGCGCAGGGTGAGGTTGCCGTCGGCGATCACCTGGTCGCCCTGGCGACGAAAGCCGGTGGTGGCGAAGTGCGCGGTGGGAAACTTCGCAGTGTCGAAGAAATCCTTGCCCGGCAGGGCAGAGTCGCGATCGCCGTCGCCGGTCTTCACGCTGGCCAGGGTCACCGCCACGTCGAACTTCGACGCGGCGAGGTTGGCCGGGTCGTAACTGATCGCGGCAGTCCACTGACCGAAATGGCCATCGAACGATTCGCCCTGGAAGGTGTTGCTGAAGCCGAGCGTGCTGGAAGCCGGCTGCACGGTGTAATCGGTGGCCGCGGCGATGCCCGGCAGGGCGAGTGCGAGCAGCAGGATGGCGAGGCGTTTCATCGGCGGTCTCCTTCGGGTGACGGCTTGCGCAGGCGGCCGAACGGCAGCATCCGGCGCAGCACGTTGTCGTTGTCGAACACATGATGCTTCAGCGCGGCGCCCACATGCGCCAGCAGCACCAGCACGAGAAGCCAGAACAGGTATTCGTGCACACCGTGGGCGAAATGACGCAGCGGGTCGCTCTTCGCCCCCAGCGGCGGCAGGTTGAACAGTTTGAACCACTGCAGCGGCTTGCCGGTGACCGAGTTGTACCACCAGCCGCTCAGTGGTATCGCCAGGATCAGCACATACAACGCGCCATGCACGGCGTGCGCGGCAAGCTGCTGCCAGCGCGGCGCCGGTTCGTCGCGCGGGCGGCGATCGCCCCAGCGCCACAGGATCCGCAACAACACCAGCGCCAGCACGGTGAGCCCGATCGACTTGTGCAGGGCCAGCCAGTTGATCTTCTGCATCGGCGAGGAAGCCAGGTCCATCAGCAGGCCGAAAATGCCGTTGCCGAGGATCGCCAGTGCGATGGTCCAATGCAAAAATTTGCTGACCGCGCCCCACTGGTGGTCGTTGCTGCGCAGACTCATGGATGCTCCTTCGGGGTTGTGGGTGCGTGGTCGTCGCGGACCGCTTCCAGCTCCAGCCACACGCTGACGTTCTGGCCGATCGAGTCGCGATTGGCGGTGATGCCGAAATCGTCGCGGTCGAGCGTGGCCGTGGCCGAGAAGCCGACGACCTTGTGCAGCTCGTAAATGGTCCTGGCGGCACGGTTGAAGGTGAACGACAGGTCCAGCGGGCGCGTCGCGCCGCGCACGGTCAGCCGGCCATGCAGCACACCGTGCCGGTCATCGGTGCGCGTGACGCCGGTGCTGACGAAATGCGCGTAACGGTGACGCGCGCAGTCGAGCAGCGCCGGCTTGCACACGGCCTTGTTCCAGCCGGCGTCGCCCATGTCCAGGCTTTGCATGTCGATATCCAGCTCGGTGGCGGCATCGCTCCAGTCGTCCGGATCGAAACGCAGCCAGCCCCCGGCGATGTGCAGCCGGCCGAACGGTCGCGAGTAGCCGTTGTGGCTGATGCTGAAGAGAATCTGGCTGTGCACCGTGTCGTAACGCCAGCCGGCTTCGGCGGCATGCACCGTCGCCAGCGGCAACAGGGTTGCCGCGAGACACCACAGCCAGCGGTTCGAGCGAAGACGGAACATGGACCGAAGTCTGGCCGATTGGCGGCCGGGCTGCCAGCGACCAGGGCTGAACGATGGGTTTCCTTTGTCGGCTAAATGGGGGCGCTGTTTCCCCTTTGTGTGGATTGAAGCAGGAGCTGAGGTGCGGAGCTTTCACCCTCCTGCGGAGGGCGAGTTACTTCTCTTTTGCTTGTCCAAAAGAGAAGTAACCAAGAGAAAACGACACCCCGCTTACGCGCTTTCCGGGCATCCATGCCCGGAAAGTACGCGGTCGGGTTACGGGGTTTGTCGACAGTCCATCGGGCAACCGCTCCTGCGTTGCCTCAACTCCGGCATCCATGCCGTCGCCATGGACTGACGCCAAACTGGTTCGCATCCATGCGAACCACCCTGCGGGCTGATCCTCCACCCGCCCGCCGCTTCAGAGGGGCCCCGGGTAGAGCAGCGGGCCATCGTGGCCCGCACTTTTCAGAAGGGCCAGATCAACAACGGGAGAAACAACAGCGGCAGAGCGACGCTTCGCTCTGGCTCTGGCTCTGGCATTTGGTTTTGCTTCTAGGCTTCATCACTGAGTGCGGGCCACGATGGCCCGCTGCTCTACCCGGGGCCCCTGTGCGGCGGTGAGTCGGGGTCGACAGGCCGCGCAGCGGGAGTCGACAGGAGGTCGACTCCTTTTCGCCAGCACAAGGATGTGCTGTCGAAAAGCCCGGCCCCGGCTCACGGACTTGCTGGGCAGGATGCCCAGCAAGCGCCAAGCGGGGTGGCTTTTCTCTTTGGTTACCTTTCTCTTTGGCCACATGTTTAGACCGGAGACATAGGTAACAAGTGTGCCAGGACATGGGTTACACCTCGACGCTGGTTCATAGCCTGCTCGAGGTGCCATTTCATGCCGTGGAAGGAAACCACATCCATGTCCC
>NZ_MUNU01000011.1 GCF_002001085.1 Rhodanobacter sp. B05 | reverse complement strand
CCCCCATGATGCAGCGACACCCACGTCGCCCCACCCGCGACATTCAACATCGCATTGAGCAACGGCCAATCCGACACCGCATCGGAGCCATCCTTCATCGCCTCCGTCTCGCGATTCGGTGACGCCACCGACCCCGAATCCAGATGATCCCGCCCAATCACCACCGGCGCCTTCAGCTCGCCGTTGCGCACCATCTCGTTGAAGGCGAGGCCGAGCTTGTCGCGCAGGCCCAAGCCGACCCAGCAGATGCGCGCGGGCAGGCCCTGGAAGCTGATGCGCTCTTTGGCCATGTCGAGCCAGTGGTGCAGGTGGGCGTCGTCGGGGATCAGCTCCTTCACTTTCTGGTCGGTCTTGTAGATGTCCTCCGGATCGCCCGACAGCGCAACCCACCGGAACGGGCCGATACCACGACAGAACAACGGCCGCACATAGGCGGGCACGAAGCCGGGGAACGCGAACGCGTTTTCGCAGCCGACGTCCTGCGCCATCTGGCGGATGTTGTTGCCGTAGTCGAAGGTGGGGATGCCTTGCGCGTGGAACGCGAGCATCGCGTCCACGTGGGTCCTCATCGACAGCTTGGCGGCGCGCGCGGTGCCGACCGGGTCGTTCTTGCGACGCTCGAACCACTGCTCCACCGTCCAGCCCTGCGGCAGGTAGCCGTTGACCGGGTCGTGCGCGCTGGTCTGGTCGGTGACGGCGTCGGGACGCACGCCGCGACGCACGAGTTCCGGCAGCACGTCGGCGGCGTTGCCGAGCAGCGCGATGGATTTCGCCTCGCCTGCCTTGGTGTACTTCGCGATGCGCGCCAGCGCGTCGTCGAGGTTGCTGGCCTGCTCGTCGACGTAGCGGGTCTTCAGGCGGAAGTCGATGCGGCTCTGCTGGCATTCGATGTTGAGGCTGCACATGCCGGCCAGCGAGGCGGCCAGCGGCTGCGCCGCGCCCATGCCGCCGAGGCCGGCGGTGAGCAGCCAGCGCCCCTTCAAATTACCGTCGTAATGCTGGCGGCCCATCTCGACGAAGGTTTCGTAGGTGCCCTGGATGATGCCCTGCGAGCCGATGTAGATCCACGAGCCGGCAGTCATCTGGCCGTACATCATCAGGCCTTTCTTGTCGAGCTCGTTGAAGTGCTCCCAGGTGGCCCAGTGCGGCACCAGGTTGGAGTTGGCGATCAGCACGCGCGGCGCGTCGGCATGCGTGCGGAACACGCCGACCGGCTTGCCGGACTGCACCAGCAGGGTCTCGTCGTCCTCCAGCGTGCGCAGCGATTTCAAAATCGCGTCGAAGCACTCCCAGTTGCGCGCCGCCCGCCCGATGCCGCCGTACACCACCAGCTCTGCCGGGTTCTCCGCCACCTCCGGATCGAGGTTGTTCTGCAGCATGCGGAACGGCGCCTCGCTGAGCCAGCTCTTGCAGGAAAGCTCGGTGCCGCGCGGTGCGCGGATGACGCGGGTGGTGTCGATGCGGGTGGGGGCGTTCATGTCTGGAAAACTCCGGCGGGACAGACCCCCGAGTATAGGCCAGCACCTGCGCGGGTCGAACCCGCCGGCAGCGCGTCAGGCGGTCACGGGCAGTTGCAGGCGCGGGAACGCCAGGGTCATCGTGGTGCCCTCACCCGGCGCAGATTGCACATCGACAAAACCGCCGGCCAGGCGCATCACGCCGTACACCTGGGCCAGCCCAAGGCCGGTACCCACACCTTCGGGCTTGGTGGTGAAATACGGTTCGAACAGGTGCTCGCGCACCGCTTCGTCCATGCCGCTGCCGTTGTCGGTGACCGCCAGGGTGACGTAATCACCCGCCGGCCGCAGCGTGCTGTCTTCGGCCTCGCCGACCACCAGGTCACCGAGACGGACGCGGATCGTGCCCTGCCCATGGCAGGCGTCGCGCGCATTGATGCACAGGTTGATGAAGGCCTGTTCGATGGAGTGGCGGTCGCCCAGGGTCGGCAGCCCGGCGCCGGCCGGTTCGACCTGGAAATCCATGCCGGCGCCCAGGCTGTGGCGGGCGAAACCCTCGATGTCGCGGACGATCGCGGCCAGCTCCACCGGCTCGGCCGTGTAGCGGTGCACCCGGGCAAACGCCAGCAGCCGTTTGGCCAGCAGCGCGGCGTGCTGCACGCCGTCCATGCTGTAGCCAAGCAGACGGCGCTGGGTAACGGTGAGGTTGGCCGGATCGTCCTGGATGCTGCTGAGCGCCACGATGGCGATCTGCAACATGTTGGCGAAGTCATGCGAGAGGCCGGCCACCAGTTGGCCGATCGCCTCGTTTTTCTGCGCCTGCTGCGAGGCGTGCTCGGCCACCGCCTGCGCGGCGCTGGCCAGGCCAAGCTGCAGTTTCAGCAGTTGCTCGCGCCCGGCGCCCTCCTGCTGGAAGATCCGCGCACGTGCCAGTTGCCGACCCAGCACCTCGTTGCGGGCGACACCGCTTTCGCCGGCCCGTTCGCTGAGGTTGAGCCGGCTGTGCAGGCCGTGGATCACCGTGTCCAGCGCCAGTCTTGCCTGTACCGGCTCGGTGATGTCGTGGCTGATCACGGCCATGCCGTCGACCTGCTGCTGCGCATCCAGATACGGATGCACGCTGACCAGCCACCAGCTGTCGTCGCCACTGGCCGATGGCAGGATCTGGGTGAACTGCATCGATTTTCCCTGGCGCGCGGTGGCCAGCGCCGCCTCGATCGCCGCCCGCGCCGGCTCAGGCCAGAACGTCGCCAGCGGCTGGCCGATCGCGGCGGCCGGGTCGGCGATGCACAACACGGCACAGCCGCTGTCATTCACATGGGTGATGCGACCCTGCACGTCGAGTTCGTGCACGCCATCCGAGGAGAATCCGATCAACTGCCGGTAGCGTTCCAGATCGTTCATGTGTCGCCACTCCCAGGAGACGCAGGATAGGCACAATCCCGCCTCACTGCACGTTAACATCCGGCAGGCCATGGTCGGACATCATCTGCCGAGATCAGCCATGACCCACGCGCAGAACAAGACCATCCTGCTGGCCGAGGATGACCGCAGCGCCCGCGAGGTCACCACCATCGTGCTGGAGGCCGAGGGATACCATGTCCTCACTACCGGCAACGGCACCATGGCGCTGAAGATCCTGCTGAGCGACGCCACGATCGACCTGCTGGTAAGCGACATCCACATGCCCGGCGGCATCGATGGGATCGAGTTGGCGCAGCGCGCGCAGATGAATCGGCAGATCCGGATCCTGCTGATCTCGGCCGACCCCCGCAGCAGCTTTGCCTGGTTCCCGGAAAACGTGGCGTTTCTCGCCAAACCCTACGATCGCCGCACCCTGCTCGGCGCAGTGGACGGGCTGCTGCGCAACACGGGCACCTGACGCCGAGCGCACGGGTGGCTCGTACGAGCGACCTGGTGGGCTCAAGCCTGATTCCGCGAGTGCTCGACCGCCTGTCGCTGTCGCCCTTCAGGGGAACGCGTAACCAGATGCCGCCTTGGAACGAATCTCCCAGCGGCGGGTGCAAAGAAGTCCGCCGCCATTCGTCCATCCCGCACACGATGCCAGGGCCCGAGCAGCCCGGAGTTCACCATGCACAACCCTTCCACACCGGACACATCGCCAACCCGTCACCTCGGATCATGGGCACTGATTGCCGCCGTGGTGGCGGTCACCGTGGCCGCTTTTGGTTATGTCGGCGGCTGGCTGGCGCCGCAGCGGCTCACGCCGAAACGGCTGGTGGACCAATTGCAGGACAACGCCGGCACGTTCGCCGGCTACCGGCGCAATCATGCGAAAGGCGTGTGCATGACCGGCTATTTCGACAGCAACGGCCATGCGCAGCCGTACTCCGTCGCGCAGATATTCACAGCCGGCCGCACCCCGCTGGTCGGTCGCTTCGCGATCCCCGGCGGCAATCCGTATGCGCCGGACGGCAGCGTGCCGATCCGCAGCATGGCGCTGCGCTTCACGCAGGCGAACGGCCAGCAATGGCGTACCGGCATGAACAGCATGCCGGTGTTTCCGGTGGCCGCACCGCAGGCATTCTTCGCGCAGTTGCAGGCGCAGCAACCCGATCCCACCACCGGCAAGCCGGACCCGGCGAAGGTCGCGGCGTTCTTCGCGGCGCACCCGGAAACGGCCGCGTTCCGCGCGTGGGCGAAGACCGCGAAACCATCCGCCAGCTTCGCCACCGAGAGCTACTGGAGCCTCAACGCCTTCGTGTTCGTCGATGCGCATGGCACGCGCCAGCCGGTGCGCTGGCGCATGGTGCCGATGGCGACCGATGGTGGCGGCGATGCAGGCAAGGCCGGCGATGCGGACTATCTGGCTGCGGATCTCGCCGAACGCCTGACCCGTGGGCCACTGCGCTGGCAGCTGCAGATCACGCTCGCGAATGCAGGCGACCCGACCAACGACGCGACGAAGGCGTGGCCGGACGACCGCCGCACGATCGACGCCGGCACGCTGGTGATCGATGCGACGCAAGCGCAGGAAAGCGGTCCCTGCCGCGATATCAACTACGACCCGCTGGTGCTGCCCCACGGCATCGAGGCCTCCGACGACCCGCTGCTGCCCGCGCGTTCGGCCGCCTATGCCGATTCCTACCTGCGCCGCACCAGCGAAGAGGCGCACTTGCCCGGCACCGTCGCGCCGCAACCGGAGAAGCAGCCATGACGCCCGCCACCGGCACGTTCACCCTGCCCGCCCGCGTGCTGCACTGGCTGATGGCCGGCATGATCGTGGCGATGCTGTTCATCGGCGTCGGCATGGTGGCATCGGTATCCGAGCGGCACGAATGGCTGCTCGCCATCCACAAGCCGCTCGGCATCGCGATCCTGATCCTGGCGATCGTGCGGCTGGCGGTGCGCCTGCGACACCCGCCGCCGCCGCTGCCGGCGGACCTGCCAGCGTTGCAGAAACTCGCCGCGCTGGCGTCGCACTGGTTGCTGTATTTCCTGATGCTGGCAATGCCGCTGATCGGCTGGGCGATGCTGTCGGCTGGCGGCTATCCGGTAATGCTCGGCGCGTCGTGGCGACTGCCGCCGATCTTCCCGACCAGCCCGGTCGCGTTCGCGGTGCTGCGCCACCTGCATACCGGGTTCGCGATGCTGCTGTTCCTGACGTTCCTGGCGCACATGGCGGCGGCGCTGTACCACGGCCTGATCCGCCGCGACGGCGTGTTGTCGAGCATGACCGGACGGCGTTGATCCGGCACTGGCAACCCGGCGACGACCGCGGGATGCTGCGGCAGCGCGCCACGAACGAGGAGAACGCCGATGTCACGCCAAGCCGGGTTGCTGCTGTTGCCGTTATGGATCGCCTGCGCGTCCGCCGCGTTCGCGGCCACGCCGCCGCCTGCCGCGGACAAATCGGCGTGCGAGGTCTGGCAGCGCGAGTTGTCGTTTGCGCAGAGCGTGCAGCGGCATGACCCGGCGGCATTTGCCGAGCACGTCATGGCGGACGCGATCTTCGACGCAAACACGCCGCAGCCGACAAGCGGACTGGCCGCGGTGCGGCAGCACTGGGCGGAGTTCATCGCGGGCAAGACGCAGCGGGTGGACTGGTACCCGCAGCAGGTCGTGGCGTCGGGCGACGGCACGCTGGCGTATTCCAGCGGCGCGTACCTGTTCGAGAATCCGGCACCGGGCGCGAAGCCGCGCTACGTGATCGGCCGGTTCGCGACGGTGTGGCGCCGTGCCGGCGACGGCGCCTGGCGCGTCGCGTTCGACGGCGGCGACGCCGGCAAGCCGGCGAACGACGCGGATGTCGTCGCGTTCCATGCTGGCCGCCAGCTTCACTGCCCGGCCACCGCAAGCATAAATTGATCCACGCCGGCCGGCGCACAGGCGTCCCGACAGCCGCCGCCCGGTCCGGCCATCGCGCCGATTGACCACGCCATGGCAGCGGCACAGACTTCTCGCGGGAACCCCGGAGTGACCGTCACAAGTCACGTGAGGAGGTTGTCATGCGTACCACAGGCTGGAAAAAACAGAGCTGGAAAAACGGAGCCATCGTCGCCGCTGCCCTGTTCGCCGTCGGGGGTGGCGTGCTGGCGGCGGAGCGTCCCGCACCGAGCGATGCGCAATTGATCGCGAGCGCGATGCACGCGGCACCGGCGCGCGTCGCGAAGGGGGCGACCGTCGTGGCGATGGGCGCGGATAGCACGATGCGCACACTGCGCAAGGGCACGAACGGGTTCACCTGCATGCCGGACAACCCGTCGACGCCGGGGCCGGACCCGATGTGCATGGACCAGAACGCGATGGAATGGGTGAACGCGTACATGGCGCACAAGCCGCCGCCGGCCGGCAAGCTCGGCATGATGTACATGCTGGCCGGTGGCACGGATGCGAGCAACACGGACCCCTACGCGAAGAAACCGGAAAGCGGCAACCACTGGATCAAGACCGGGCCGCATTTCATGATCGTCGGCGCGGATCCGGTGTTCTATGCGAACTATCCGAAAAACGCAGATCCGGATACGACGGCACCGTACGTGATGTGGGCCGGCACACCGTACGAGCACCTGATGGCGCCGATCAAGTAAGCGCCGTAGCGAAGCACGCGCGATGATTGCGTGGATCGGTCACGCGAACTGATGTCCTGGCCGGTTGAACTTGCCGCCCCGACCGGCCTGTTTGCGTGCCGTTGCCCGCATCGCGAACAGCGATCCCGGAACGACGGCCAGCCTGCGCCATTGATGTCCGAAAACGGCGAGTCTGTCCCTCGCCGCGGTGCTAGCCTGCACGCATGTCCGAATCGCCGATCGCCACCCTGCCCGCCCACACCGTCTGCGAACAGGCTCGCCTGAGCCGCGATGCGCGCTTCGACGGGCTGTTCTTCACCGCCGTCACCAGCACGCGGATCTACTGCCGGCCGGTATGCCCGGCGCCGGCGCCGAAACCGGCGAACATCCGCTACTACGCCAGCGCCGCCGCGGCCGAGGCGGCGGGCTTCCGCCCGTGCCTGCGTTGCCGGCCGGAACTGGCGCCAGGCAATGCCGTTTGGCATCGCGGCGAACACGTGGTGGCGCGTGCGCTGAAACTGATCGACGCGGGCGCACTGGCGGAGCAATCGCTGGACGACCTGGCGCAGCGGGTCGGCGTCGGCGCCCGACAATTGCGCCGCCTGTTCGTGGCGCATCTCGGCGCGCCGCCGATCGATGTGCACACCACGCGCCGCCTGCTGTTCGCGAAGCAGTTGCTGACCGAAACGGCGTTGCCGGTGACCGAAGTGGCGCTGGCTTCGGGCTTTGCCAGCCTGCGCCGCTTCAACGCCGCGTTTGCGCAGGCGAACCGGATGCCGCCGCGCGAACTGCGTCGGCGGCCGCCGACCGCGCCCGCCAGTGGACTGGTGCTTCGCCTGGGCTATCGGCCGCCGTACGATTTTGCAGCGCTGCTCGCGTTCCTGCGCACGCGCGCGCTGCCCGGTGTCGAGCAGGTCGATGAACACGCCTACCTGCGCGTGTTCGGCAGCACCGATGCGGCGGGATGGTTGCGCCTGAGCGCATGGCCGGAAGCCGGGCACGCCGGCGGGCATGCGTTGAAACTGGAATTGCACGGTGCGCAAACCGCGCAGTTGCTGCCGCTGGTCACGCGGCTGCGGCGCATGTTCGACCTCGATGCCGATCCGCGCGTGATCGCCGCCACGCTCGGCGCCAGCCAGGTACTGAAACCGATGCTGCGCAGGCACCCTGGCCAGCGTCTGCCGGGCGGCTGGGATGGTTTCGAGATCGCGGTGCGCGCCGTGCTCGGCCAGCAGGTGAGCGTGGCCGCGGCACGCACGCTGGCGACGCGCATCGTGCAGCGTTACGGCAGCACGCTGAGTGCGCCGTTGCCGAGCGGGCTGGAGCGCCTGTTCCCCACGCCGGCGCAACTGGCCGACGCCGATCTGCGCGAGATCGGCGTGACCACCGCCCGTGCCGCCACGATCCGCGGCATCGCGCAGGCGCTGCTCGACGGCCGCGCGGACTTCCGCCCCGAGCAGCCGCTGGAGGATTTCGTGGCGCACTGGGTGGCGTTGCCGGGCATCGGCGAATGGACCGCGCATTACATGGCGATGCGCGCGCTGAGCCATCCCGATGCGTTCCCCGCCGCCGACCTGATCCTGCGTCGTGCCGCGGCCGGCGACGCACCCGAGTTGAGCACGAAGGCGCTGACCGCGCTGGCCGAGGCATGGCGCCCGTGGCGCGCGTATGCGGTGATGCACCTGTGGCGCAGCACCGGCGACGTCAGCACGGCAACACGGAGGAAGTGATGAACGCAGACACCACCTACTACGATGAGATGGACAGCCCGGTCGGCACGCTGCGCCTGGTCGCGGACAGCCACGGCCTGCGCGAGATCTGGTTCGAGCGCCAACGCCATCCGAAGCAGGCGCATGCGGGCTGGGTCCGCGCCGCCGCGCCACTGAAATTCGCGCGCGTGCAGCTGGAGGAATATTTCGCCGGTGAGCGCCAGCACTTCGAGCTGCCGCTGCATCCCGTCGGCACGCCGTTCCAGCTTGAGGTGTGGGAAGAACTCGGACGGATTCCGTACGGCATCACGATCAGTTACGGCGAGCTGGCCCGACGCATCGACAAGCCGCTGGCGGTGCGCGCGGTCGGCGCCGCGAACGGTCGCAATCCGTTGCCGATCGTGCTGCCGTGCCATCGCGTGATCGGCGCCGACGGCAGCCTCACCGGTTTCGGCGGCGGGCTGCCGACGAAGCGTTACCTGCTGGCGATGGAAGATCGCGTTGCGCGGGGCGACTTGTTCATCGGTCCGATGTAGCCGCGGATTCGCCGTACCCACTTGTCATTCGCCCCCCTTGCTGTCATTCCGGCCTTCGCCGGAATGACGGCTTGGGGAGGAGCGCCACCACCTGATTCTGCCCGGCCCTCTCGATCTTGACGCCTCCAAAATTGCATGTATACACTGTATACATGCAGAAACTCACCACGCCGGAAAAGATCCTGCGCGCCGCGCACAAGCTGTTCGATCGCGAAGGTGCCGACGCCGTGAGCATGCGCCGCGTCGCCGAGCTGGTCGGCATCACGCCGATGGCGATCTACCGGCACTTTCCGAATCGCGAGGCGTTGCTGAAGCGGCTGTCGGACGACAGTTTCAACACCGTCGCGCATGAATGGGAAGCGCGCTCGACGCATCCGGACATCCTCAAGCGCCTGCTCGCGTTGCTGGAGCCGTACCTGGATTACGCGCTGGCGCATCCGCATCTGTTCGACCACGCGTTCTCAACGCGCCGCGACGATGCGCGGCGCTTTCCCGAGGACTTCCGTGCACGCCAGTCGCCCACACTCAACGTCGTTGCCGATGCGGTCGCCGAAGGTATGCGGCTTGGCGTGCTGAAGCGGGACGATCCGTGGGACGTGGCGATGACGCTGTGGGCGCATTCGCATGGACTGATCGCGCTGTACCGTGCCGGACGTTTCAGCTACGACGAAACACAGTTCCGCACGTTCTATCTGGAATCACTGTGGAGGTTGATCGATGGCATCAGGCATTGACCGCAGGCGGTTGGCGCTGGGCGTGGCCGCCGTGCTGTTTTCGGCGCTCGGCTGGTGGTTCGGCAGCGCGCTGCACCCGGCATGGTGGCTCACCTGGTTCGCACCGCTTCCGGTGCTGCTGCTCGCACCACGCGTGCGCGCACGCTGGGCCGCATTGGCGGCATTCGCGGCTTATGCGGTGGGCGGACTGAACCAGTGGACGTACCTGCACGGCTATATCGGCCTGCCCGCCAGCACGATCGTGCCGGCGATCGCCGGGCCGGGAATCGCGCTGGCCTTGTGCACCCTGCTGTTCCGGCGCCTGCTGGCGCGAGGTCGCCCGGGCGCGGCGGCATTGGCGGCGCCGGTGCTGTGGGTGGCGATCGAGTACATCAACACGCAGTTGTCCCCGCACGGCACGTTTGGCAGCATCAGCTACACCCAGATGGATGCGCTGCCGATCCTGCAGGTGGCCGCGCTCAGCGGAATATGGGGCATCAGCTTCCTGCTCCTGCTGGTGCCTTCCGCGCTGGCCGTGCAGTGCTCGCCGAACGCACCGGGGCGCGCCCGTGCCGGGGTCCTCGCGGTTACCGCCCTGCTGCTGGTTGCAGTGATCGGCTATGGCGCCTGGCGTCTGCAGGCACCGGCCACGGCGAGCCTGCGCATCGGCCTGGTGTCGCTGGAAAAGCCGATCCGGCCTGCTCTGCACGAGGCGCAGGGGCGGACCCTCGAAGCGCGCTACGTCGAGGCGATCGACCATCTCGCCGACCAGGGTGCCCGCGTCGTCCTGATCCCGGAGACTTCGTTCGCCACCATGGACACCACGATCCCCGTGTTCGCGGATCTGGCGACCCGGCGAAACCTGATCCTGGACGTCGGCATCGACGACAAGAGCAACCCGCAGGCCGAACACAACAGCGTGATGGTGTTCCAGCCGGCCTCCGCCACTCCGCTCACCTACCACAAGCATCACCTGATCCCCGGCTTCGAAGACCACTACACGCCCGGCCAGAACTATCGGATGCTGGATGGCACGCCGCGCACGGGCCTGGCGATCTGCAAGGACATGGATTTCCAGGGCATCGGTCGGGCCTACGCGGCGCGCGACGCGCAACTGCTGCTGGTACCGGCATGGGACTTCAGGATCGATGGCTGGCTGCACAGTCGCATGGCAATCATGCGCGGCGTGGAAAGCGGTTTCGCGATTGCGCGCGCCGCCCGTTCGGGCCGCCTCACGCTGAGCGACGACCGCGGTCGCGTGGTGGCCGAGGCCTCAAGCGAAACGCACGATGCCGAGCTGGTCGGCGATCTGCCGTTGCGTGAAACGCGCACGCTTTACGGGCGCTGGGGCAACTGGTTTGCATGGCTCGACCTGGCGGCACTGCTGGCGCTGCTGGTCCAGGCCGTGCGTCCGCGCCGTACCGGATGAGCTGATCAGCCGCCGCTGCGCGCTGCCGCCGGCGCGTCCTGCGGTATCACCCGCGGCAGCGAGGCGGCCTGGTTTCGATAGCGCTCGACGAGATCCTGCCGTGCCGCGCGATCGCGATCGTGCTGCGCCTGATCGGCCTGATCCAGTTGCCGCTGCAAGGCCGGATCCTTCGCACCCGGCCGTTTGGCCTGGTCGGCAACGGACTGATGCAGCTGCTGCTCCAGCTGGCTTTTCTGCAACTGGTCATTCACCTGCTGCTGGCGGGCAGCCTGCTGGAACTGCGCGTCCGAGGGTGGCGGCAGCACAACGGGCGGCCTCGCGGAGGGCCGTGTCGTGGATTGCCACGCAGCGGCGAAACCGACGGGCGCCAGCACGACGGCGCCGATCAACAGCGATCGAAGCGTGCGATGGAACAGGACAATGCGTGCCATGGCCGTAACTCTGCGCAATCATGTGGGACGGTTGAGCCCAGTTTGAGACCCCACACATGAAATTCCTGTTTCGCCTGCTGCTTTGCGCGTTCGTTGCCGGCTGCCTCGGCTGCGCCCACCAGCCATCGAGCAGCACGACTCCCGCCGAAGCAGGCTCGAGCCAGCCCGCCCCGCTGCTGCTGATCTCGATCGACGGCTATCGCGCCGACTACCTCGACCGCGGCCTCAACCCGACCCTGCGAATGCTGGCCGACACCGGCGTGCGTGCGCAGTGGATGCAGCCCTCGTTCCCCTCGCTGACCTTCCCGAACCACTACACCATCGTCACCGGCCGCTACCCGGACAGCCATGGCATCGTCGACAACGACATGGTCGACCCCGTGCTGGGCACGTTCTCGCTTGCCAACCGCAAGGCCGTCGGCGACGGCCGCTGGTGGGGCGAGGCCGAACCGATCTGGGCCGATGCCGACCGCCATGGCCTGAAAACCGCCACCTTGTTCTGGCCCGGCTCCGAGGCCGCCATCCACGGTCATCGACCGGATCACTGGCGCGCTTACGACAGCAAGATGCCGTACGACGCGCGGGTCGACCAGGTCCTGCACTGGCTGGATCTGCCAGCCGCGCAGCGGCCCGCGTTCCTGACGCTGTATTTCGAGGGTGTCGACAGCGCCGGCCACGATTACGGCCCCGATTCGCCGCAGCTGAACCAGGCCCTGCGCCAGGTCGACGCGGCGCTGGCCCGGCTGGTGGCCGGATTGCGCCAGCGCGGCCTGGTCGATCACCTCAACCTGATCGTGCTGGCCGACCACGGCATGGCGGCGACGCCGCTGAACCAGCGCATCCAGCTTGACGACCTGATCGACACAGCCCATGCGCAGGTGGTGTCGACCGGTGCGGTGGCCGGGATCGATCCGGCTCCCGGCCACGAGGCCGAGCTGGACAGCGACCTGCTGAAGGCGCATCCGCACATGACCTGCTGGAAGAAATCACGGATTCCCGCCCGCTATCACTATGGACACAATCCGCGCGTGCCCCGGGTGGTCTGCTCGGCCCAGGTGGGTTGGCTGATCGTCAGCCATCGCAAGCAGATGCTGCACGGCGAAAAGCCGATGCTGGGCGACCACGGCTACGACAATGCCGCACCGCAGATGCGCGCACTGTTCATCGCGCACGGACCGGCGTTTCGCCGGCGCGTCGTGGTGCCCGCGTTCCCGAATGTGGACGTCTATCCGCTGATGACCCACCTGCTGGGCATTCCGGCCGCCGCCAACGACGGCAGCTACGACGCGGTGAAGGACATGCTGAAAGCCGGGATTTGAGATTCGGGATTCGGGAGAGCGGCATCTCGCGAGCTTCGGTTCTTCCGAATCCCGAATCCCCATTCCCGAATCCCGGCTCCTACGGCATCGCACCCCTGCTCATCGGGGTGGGTGGCGTCGCCACGTTCACCAGCGGCGGCAGGCGGAACAGCCACAGCGCGATGAGCAGCCCGGCCAGCACCAGCGCACCGACGAACAGCGCCACGCCGTTCCAGCCGTGCGCGGCGTAGAACAGGCCGCCGCTCGCGCCGGCGATGCTGGATCCCATGTAGTAGCAGAACAGATAGACCGACGACGCCTGCGCCTTCGATGCGCCGGCGCGCCGGCCGACCCAGCTGCTGACGATGGAGTGGCCGCCGAAGAATCCGAACGTCACCGCCACGATGCCCAGCATCACCAGCGGCAACGGCGTGGTCATGGTCAGCGCCACACCCGCCAGCATCAGTGCGAATGCCGTCCACAGCACCTTGCGTCGACCGAGCTGGCCGGCCAGGTGGCCCATCCACGCCGAGCTGAACGTGCCGACCAGATAGATGCCGAAGATCAATCCGACCACCGCCTGGCTCAGGTTGTACGGCGGCGCCAGCAGGCGATAGCCGAGATAGTTGTAGACGGTGACGAACGCGCCGAGCAGCAGGAAACCCTCGACGAACAGCCACGGCAGGCCGCGGTCATGGAACATGCCGGTGAAACGACCCAGCACCACGCGCCAGCGCAGCGGCTGCGCCACGAAATGCCGCGACGGCGGCAGCGCACGCCAGAAGATCAGCCCGGCCAGCACACCGATCGTGCCCACCACCAGTACACCGACACGCCAGCCGAAGAAATCCGTCAGCACGCCGGTGATCAAGCGGCCACCCATGCCGCCCACCGCACTGCCGCTGATGTACAGGCCCATGCCCAGGCCGATCGACTCGACATGCATCTCCTCGCCCAGGTAGGTCATCGCCACCGCCGGCAATCCGCTCAGGGTCAGGCCGAGCAGGGTGCGCACTGCCAGCAGGGCCGGCCAGTTCGGCATCGCGGCACTCACCAGCACCAGCACCGCCGAGGACAGCAGCGACCACACCATCACCGACTTGCGGCCGCACGCATCCGACAGCGCGCCGGCGAACAGCATCGCAAAGGCCAGCACGCCGGTAGTCAACGACAGCGACAGCGCACTGACCGCCGCGCTCACGCCGTAGTCGTGGCTGAACTCGGGCATCAACGGCTGCACGCAATACAGCAGGCCGAACGTGGCGAAGCCGGCGGCGAACAGCGCCAGGTTGGTGCGACGGAACGCCGGCGTGCCGTGGTGGATCGTCGATGTCGTGTCGGTGCTGTCCATCGGGACAGTGTAGTCGCCGCATCGTGCAGATGGCCTCGCTGCTCAGCGAGCCCGGCGCGCGAAAAACGCCACGATCAGTCCGAACAGCAGCATCGCCAGCAGGTTTTCGATAAACGCCTGCGTGGTGAAATGCGGCTTCGGCCATGCCGCGGACAGCGGCACGACCACGTACTCCATGACCCCGAACACCACCACGCCATACAGCACGCCGGCGCTCACCCAGTGTCGCTTGAGCCACGCCAGCTGTCCGGCGGCGAACACGAAGATCGCCGCGATCAGCAGCGACATCGCCCACTGCAGTCCAAGCCCCAGCAGCGAAACCGGCAGGCCACCCTGGAACGCGGCCTTGCCCAGCAGGCCGCTGGCAATCGCACGCAGGATGATCAGCGGACTGATGCCGTTGATCGCCGCCGCGGAACCGATATCGATCGTGCCGGCGACGAAGCCGCCGTAGAGGACTGCGGTCAGGGTGGAGGTGCGGGTGTTCGTCACGGGCGATACCTCTATTAGGCAAGAGCGGATGAATCGTTTCCTCGGTTTCGGCGGGCCAATGCAGGCGACCAGCTTGCCGTGGCCCGGCATACGGGAGATACGCCGCCGCCCATGCACCTGCATGTGCCAGCAGTCATGCCACGATCCGCAACGGCCTTCGAACAGCGCGAGCTTGGTGCGCCGGAACGCCGGCGTGCCGCGGTGGATGGCGGGGATGTCGCCGATGGTCATGGGCTGGCATCAAATGAATCCCGGCCATCATGCCAAGGCAGCCGGCACGCACCGATGGGCTGCGCCCCACGGCATGGCACGCGGCCTTTTCCCGGGCGCAGGCCGCGGCGCAGCTGTCCGCTGGACAAGAAGACGATACTCCTCAACTATGTAGCACCGGTGCGATGTGATGGTCGCGACCGCAAGGACGAAATGGACGATGCCTGCCAGCATCGCAGGTTGGGGATACTCGTGAAGCGCACACCCGTCATCGGTTTCATTGCCGGCCTCTGGCTCGCGCTGTTCGCGCTGGTGGCGCTGGCACAGTCGACGGTCGGCGATGCCGTGCCCGGCCTGCGCGTGGCCCGCCTGGTCGACATGCCGCAATCGCCAGACGCGACAGCCATCACGAGCGGCTCACTGGAAAAATCCTTCCAGCCGGTCCCGGGGTCGATGCTGCAGACCTCAAGCAGGCATGATCTCTGGTACCGGCTGGAACTGGACTCGAACTGGTCGGGTACGCAGCCACTGGTGCTCAGTTTCCGCGACTCGCTGAGCGCGCGCGTGTGGGTCTATGCGCCGCCCACCTATCAACCGCATCTGTTGTGGCTGCTCAAGGTGGATCGGCAGGCACGGTTCTCACGCCATGCGCTGGCCGAGGTGCTGCCAGCAGGCATCGGTGCCGGCCAGCCGATCTATGTGCGGCTTGGGCAGGACGACTACGGCAAGCACACGACGGCGCAGCTGACCGAGCTGCCGGCTTACCAAGCGGCCGATCTCGACCATGTGCGCCTGGTCACCCTGTTCGCCAGCATCCAGGCGGCCATGGTGCTGGTCGGCTTCAGCCTGTGGCTGGTCCTGCGGGATCGCCTGTTCCTGTATTTCATAGGTTATGTCGGTACCCAGCTGATCTACAGCATGCTGATCAACGGCGAGCTCTACGAACTGCCCGGCGGCTGGCTGTTCGCGTTGCTGGGGACACGGGGAAACTGGCCCTTTGCGCTGATCAGCGCCGCGTTGTCGATCTCCTTCATCATCGAATTCTGCGACTTGCGCCGAAGCACGCCCCGCGCCGCACGGCTATTCGGCTGGATGCGCTGGCCGCAGCTGGCGGCGGTGCCGCTGTTCCTGCTGCCGCTGGGTCGCTTCGAGCCCGTGGCGCTCACGGTTCTCAACCTGTTGATCCTGGTCGCGTCGATGTGGGCCATCGCCACGGTGGCGCTCGCGCTTTTCCAGGGCAACCGGCAGGCCCGTTTCTTCATCGTGGCGTGGATGCCACAGGTGGCGTTCACGATCTTCCGTGTGGTGCAGTTGCTGGCCGGCTGGCACCAGCCGGCATGGATCGAATATGGCTTCCCGCTGACCATGGCATTTGCCAGCCTGGTGGTGACGCTGGGACTGGCCGACCAGACCATGCATGTACGACGCGAGCGGGACATCGCGGACCACCTTGCGCGCCACGATCCTCTCACCGGCGCGCTCAGCCGACGTGCCGTGTTGCACCAGCTCGACATCGCGGTGGCCGAAGCACATCGAAGCGATCAGCCATTGGCCCTGCTGTTCCTGGATGTCGACCATTTCAAGTCGGTCAACGATGCGCATGGTCACGCCGTGGGCGACCGCTGCCTGCAGGCGGTCGTCGCGTCTGCCAGCCATGAGCTGCGCACCGGCGACTGGCTGGGTCGCCTGGGCGGCGAGGAATTCATCATCGGCCTGCCAGGCGCAACCCGCGAGAACGCACACCTGATCGGCGAGCGCATCCGGGTGCGGATCCAGGCGCAGCACCTGCAGGCCAACGGTCACCCGATACAGCTGACCGCAAGCGTCGGGGTGGCCGGACTGCTCGATCCGCGCGATACCGCCGATGCCCTGCTGGAACGCGCGGATGCCGCGCTGTACAAGGCGAAGGCCGCGGGACGGAACCGGGTTTTCATCCACCCCTCGCTGGCGGCGATCGTCGGCAACTGACACGGAATACCGATGAGTACGATGCCTGTGCTGGCCCCGACCGACCTGCAGCCCGGCGATGTCCTGCTGCACATGGGCAAGGGCGAATTGTCCAGGCTGATCGCCTGGGTTGGCGACAGCCAGTACAGCCATGCGGCGATGGTGTACGACGATTTGCAGCTGATCGAAGCGGCCACCGTCGGCGTGCGACTGGCGCCACTGGCGCAGCGCGTGCAGATGGTGGCGGCCTTCGACTGGATCGACGTCTACCGCCCGTCACGGCTGAACGCTGCCGATCACGATCCACTGCTGGCAGCGTTGCGCGCCGCATCGATGGTCTATCTCGGTCGACCCTACCCGATGACTTCGCTGCTGGTGCTCGGTGTCACCTGCGCCGTTCGCAACAAGCTCCCCGGCGGCCGCGACCTTCGACGGGTGCTGCGCATGGCGCTTGACCTGGTGATCAGGAACGATCCGGACCAGGTGGTCTGCAGCGAACTGGTCTATCGCGGCTTCGACGAGGCGACGACCGCGCCTGCGCACGAACTGCGTCTGCCCGTGATCACCCGCGCGCTGCAGCACACGCCGTTTCCCGCGATCGACCTGCAGGCGCTCGCCACCGAATGCCTGGAGGACTACCGGCGCTCGGGCGGAAAGCCGCCGGCAACCGGCGATGCCATCAAGGACGCCGACTTCACGCTCGAACAGAACCTGCGCGGGACGCCTGCGCTCGACGAACCCGACGATCTGCAGGAGATGCTGCTGCGTGCACGCGGCCAGCTGGCGTTGTCGGCTCCGCACGCATCGGCCGCGGCCAACCACGATCGCCTTGCACTGCCCGAGCCGTTGCCGAATCCGAAAACGGTACTGCCTGCCGATCTCGAATTCAGCCCCGGCCTGCACTGTGTCGGCCGACTTGGCATGACGGCCGGCTGACGGCGCCGACGGGCCGAAACCATGCAGGCATCCTGACTGACGCGCGTGCGCGCAGGCGCTCGCGGCACCGGCACAAGGCTGCGCGGCAACCGGCGTGCGTCAACGATAGCGCCAATGACCACCCACCCAGACGTGTGGCGGGCCCCAGTAACCAGGCACCCAGACGCGGCCGCGCGGCGAAAGCACGATGCAGCCACTCAGCGACGCCGCGCCGGCCAGCAACAACGCGGTAACCAGCAGATAACGGACCAGACGACGCATGGCACACTCCGATGATGGACGTGTTGCCATGAACGATCCGGACGCCGGGACGATGACGCGGGTACCGCCGCGTGATGGCGGGTGTTCAGCGAACGGAGTCCGGGATCAGGCCGCTGCCAGCTTTTCGACCACTGCCCGATAGCGCGCGGCGATGCGTTGCTCGTCGCGATGCCGGAAATCGCGCACCACCCAATGGCCGCCGCACATCACGTCGCGCACCAGCGGCGTGTTGCCGGCGAACAGCCAACTGTCCAGCATCGACGTTTCGTTGCGTGCGGCTAGCAACGGCGAAGTCTCATCCAGCACGATCAGGTCGGCGCGCGCACCGGCGCGCAGCGCACCGATCGACAGGCCCGATGCCTGCGCACCGCCAGCGAGCGCCGCACGCCACAGGGATTCGCCGACGCTTTCGCCCGGATGCCGCGCCGCGATGTTGCGATGGCGCGACTGCAGGCGCTGGCCGTATTCGAGCCAGCGCAGTTCCTCCACCGGCGAAATCGAGATGTGCGAATCCGACCCGATGCCGAGCGCTCCGCCGGCATCCAGATAAGCCGCCAGCGGAAACAGGCCGTCACCGAGGTTCGCCTCGGTGGTCGGACACAACCCGGCCACCGCACCGCTGCGGGCGACCTGCACGGTCTCGGCTTCGGTCAGATGGGTGGCGTGCACCAGGCACCAGCGCGCATCCACGTCCGCGTGATCGAACAACCATTCCACCGGTCGCGCGCCGCGCGTGGCGAGGCAATCCTGCACCTCGCCGATCTGTTCGGCGATATGGATGTGGATCGGACAGGCGGACGCCAGCGGACTGGCCAGCACTTCGCGCATGGCGCGCTCCGGCACGGCGCGCAGCGAATGCAGCGCGATGCCGACGCGCAGGTCGGTGCCTGCGTGTGCCTGCAGTGTTTCAAGCAGGCGCAGATAGACGTCCACCTCATGGCCGAAACGCCGCTGCCGCTCGGCCAGCGCGCGCCCGTCGAAACCGCCGCTCATGTAGAGCACCGGCAACAGGGTGAGCGCGATGCCGGCCTCGCGTGCCGCCTCGATCAGGGCCAGCGACATCGCCTCGAGCGGCGCATACGGCGTGCCATCGGGCCGATGATGCAGGTAATGGAATTCGCAGACCTGGGTGTAGCCGGCCTTGAGCATCTCGACATAGAGCTGGGCCGCGATCGCCTTGAGTTCGTCCGGCCCGATCGTGGCGGCGAAGCCGTACATGGTTTCGCGCCAGCTCCAGAAATTGTCGTCGTTTTTCTGAGGAGTGCGACCAGGGCTGGCCGCTTTTTGATCTTCGCGATCAGGGACGATCGCACGAGCATGTCCACGGCGCTCGGCCAGTCCGGCCATCGCGCGCTGGAACGCGTGCGAGTGCAGGTTCGGCATGCCGGGCAGGACCCATTGCCCGATCGGCTCGGTCACGCCAGCGGCATCATCGAGCAGGTCGCCAGCGGCGCTCACGCCAAATGTCGCGTCGGGCTTCCAGCCATCGACGCACCACAGCCGGCCGGCCTTGTAGCGGGTACCGTGGCTGGGCTCAGTCATGACGCAGGCTCCGATGCGGATATCGCTGCAGTGTAACCGCCCGCGCGTGTCTTCACCCAGCCGCAAGGCCGACTATGCATAATGTTTGCATGGCCAAAAAAACCACCGAAAACGCCCCGCGCCTGCAGGTGCGCCAGGCGACCCCCACCGATGTACCGCAACTGGTCGAACTCACCGGGCGAATCTACGGTCCCGAGTGGGGCCACTCGGCGGAGATGCTGCTGTCCCAGCAGACCCACTTCCCGGAAGGCCAGTTCGTGGTCGAGTACGAGGGCCGGATCGTCGGCTACTGCGCCACGTTCCGCATCGACGAAGCTACCGCGCTCGCCCCGCATACCTGGATGCAGATCACCGGCGGCGGCATGGGCTCGCGGCACAAGCCGGACGGCAATTGGCTGTACGGCATGGAAGTGGTGGTGCATCCGGACTATCGCGGCATGCGCATCGGCCAGCGGTTGTACCAGGCGCGCAAGCGTTTGTGCATGGATCTCAAGCTGCGCGGCATCGTGTTCGGCGGGCGCATCCCGGGCCTGGCCAGGAACCTCGCGCGCTATGGCAGCGCCGAGGGATACGTGCAGGCGGTGATGGAAGGCAAGCGGCGCGACCTCACGCTGAGCTTTCAGCTGTCCAATGACTTCGAAGTGATCGGCCTGCTGCGCGCGTACGTGCCATCCGATCACGAATCGCTCGGCTACGCGGCGCACCTGGTCTGGCGCAATCCGCAGTTGCTCGACCAGCCGGACATCCCGCCGATCACTTCGGCGCGGCTGCTGCCCGACTCGGTGCGGGTGGCCTCGGTGCAATACCAGCAACGCCGGATCACCTCGTTCGAGGAGTTCGCCACCCAGGTCGAATACTTCACCGACATCGCCGCCGACTACAGCGCCGATTTCGTCACCTTCCCCGAGCTGATCACGCTGCAGTTGCTGTCGATCGAGAACACCGAGCTGTCGCCGGTCGAATCGATCCGCAAGCTGAGCCAGTACACGCCACAGGTGAAGGAGCTCTTCAGCCGGCTGGCAGTGCACTACAACATCAACATCGTCGCCGGCACGCACCCGACCGAGCAGGCCAATGGCGACATCCACAATGTTTGCTACGTGTGCCTGCGCGACGGCTCGCTCCACGAGCGCGAGAAGCTGCACCCGACGCCGAGCGAACGCAACGTGTGGAACATCAGCGGCGGCGACAGCGCGGCGACCGTGCTGACCGACTGCGGTCCGATCGGCGTGATGATCTGCTACGACGCGGAGTTTCCCGAAGTGGCACGGCATCTCACCGACCAGGGCGCGCTGATCCTGTTCGTGCCGTTCTGCACCGACGTGCGCGAGGGTTACCTGCGCGTGCGCTACTGCTCGCAGGCGCGCGCGATCGAGAACCAGTGCTACGTGGTGTTGTCCGGCAACGTCGGCAACCTGCCCGGCGTCAACAACTTCGATATCCAGTACGGCCAGAGCTGCATCCTCACCCCCAGTGATTTCGGCTTCGCCCGCGACGGCATCGCCGCCGATTCCACGCCGAACATCGAGACCGTGCTGTTCGCCGACCTGCGGCTGGAGGGGCTGGCCCGCGCACGCAATGCCGGAGCGGTGCAAAACCTGAAGGATCGGCGCTTCGATCTGTACGAAACCCGCTGGCGGCCACTGCCGCACTGACGGCGCCTGGCCAAGGTCTGCGATACTGAGGCGATGACCGAACCGGCCCATGCCCCGTCAAGCTCGTCCAACCACCGCCTGCAGGCACTGCTCGGTCACGAATTTTTTGCGCCGCATCAGTGGAAGCGCGGACTGGCGCTGTGGGTTGGCGCGATCGTGGTGGCGCTGGCGGCGATTCTGTTCGCCAAGGCCAGCACCTGGTCGTATCACCTGTTCCTGCTGATGCTCGGCTACGGCGTATGGATCCCGTTGCTGGTCACGCCGGTGGTGTTCGGGCTGCTGGCGTGGGTGACCGAAGGGAAGTTGCGCTCCACCCGCGGCAGCGGTATCCCGCAGGTGATTGGCAGCATGCACATCGAGGACGAGGACTTTCGCCAGCGCATGCTGGCGCTGCCGATCGCCGCGGGAAAAATGATACTGACCCTCATCGCGCTGGCGGTGGGCGCCTCGATCGGGCGCGAGGGCCCGACCGTGCATGTCGGCGCCGGCCTGTTCTATTCGCTGGGCCGACGCTTTGGCTTCACCGATCCGAAGGCTGCCTCGCGCTTCATTCTCGCTGGCGGTGCCTGCGGCATCGCCGCTGCGTTCAACACGCCGCTGGCCGGCGTGGTGTTCGCGATCGAGGAACTGGCCGGCACCTTTGAACACCGGTTCAGCGGCCTGCTGCTTACCGCCGTGATCGTCGGCGGCGTGGTCTCGCTGGGCGTGATGGGCAATTACTCCTACTTTGGCGAGGTGCAGGCCAGCCTGCCGCTGGGCCATGCGTGGCTGGCCGTGCTGCTGACCGGGGTGATCTGCGGCCTGCTGGGCGGCCTGTTCGCGCGACTGATCCTGCTCAGCCGGCATGGGCCGCTTGCCTATATCGGACGCCTTCGATCGCACGCGCCGGTGTTGTTCGCCACCGCGTGCGGCCTGGCGCTGGCGCTGATCGGATTCTTTTCGCACAACAGCGTCTACGGCACGGGTTACGACCAGGCGCGCGCCTTCGTGCAGGAGGCCGCGGTTTCGCCCGGCGAGAGCTTTGGCATTGCCAAGTTGCTGGCCAATGTCGTGTCCTACTGGGCCGGTATTCCCGGCGGCATCTTCTCGCCTGCGCTGGCGGTCGGCGCCGGCCTTGGTCACAACATCGCGCACTTCCTGCCCAATGTCCCGGCGGCCTCCGTGGTGCTGCTCGGCATGAGCGCCTATCTGTCGGGCGTTACCGGCGCGCCACTGACCTCGGCGGTGATCGCCATGGAGCTGACCGACAATCAGGACATGGTGATCCCGATCATGGCCGCGTGCCTGCTGGCCCGTGCTGCTGCCTCGCTGTTCTCGCCCACACCGGTGTACAAGGATTTCGCCGAACGCATGGTGCAGGATTTCGAACACCAGCAGGCCGCCCACGCGGCACTCTCGGAAAAGGCGCGCCTCGAAGCCGAGGCCCTGCACCATGTCGGCAGGACCAGCGCGTTCGACGAACGCGCTGCCCCCGAAGAAAACACGGACGAATCCTCGCCCGACCGCACGACCACGCACTGAATCGCGGAGGCCATCGATGAACTCGCCACGCTGGGACCGATTGCTGTTGAATGCCACGCTGGCAACGTTCGCCGACGACACGCCCTGCGGCCTGATCGAGCAGGCGGCGATCGCAATGCAGCACGGGCGCATCGCCTGGGTGGGTCGCACGAACGAGCTGCCTGATGCGCCGCAGCTGCTCGCGGCCGAGGTGGAATCGCTCGATGGCGCGCTGGTCAGTCCTGGCCTGATCGACTGCCACACCCACCTGGTGTTCGGCGGCGACCGCGCCGACGAGTTCGACCTGCGGCTGAATGGCGCCAGCTACGAGGAGATTGCCCGCGCCGGCGGCGGCATCGTGTCCACCGTCGAGGCCACCCGCGCCGCCAGTGAGGACATGCTGTACGCGCAGGCCCTGCCGCGCGCGCAGACCCTGCTCGCCGACGGCGTGACCACGCTGGAGATCAAGTCCGGCTACGGCCTGGAGCTGGACAGCGAACGGCGCATGTTGCGCGTGGCGCGTCGCCTCGGTCGCGAACTGGGGATCAGCGTACGCACCAGTTTCCTCGGCCTGCACGCGCTGCCACCGGAATACCGGGATCGGCGCGCCGACTACGTGGCGCTGGTCTGCGACGAGATGCTGCCGACACTGGCCGCCGAAGGCCTGGTCGACGCGGTCGACGCGTTCTGCGAGAACATCGGATTCACCCTGGCCGAAACCCGCCGCCTGTTCGCGCGCGCGCGCGAGCTCGGCCTGCCGGTGAAGCTGCACGCGGAGCAGTTGTCGGATCAGGACGGCGCGGCACTCGTTGCCGAATACGGCGGGCAGTCCGCCGATCATCTGGAGCATTTGAGCGAGTCCGGCGCCAGGGCGATGGCCACCGCCGGCACCGTCGCCGTGCTGCTGCCCGGAGCGTTCTACGCCTTGCGCGAAACGAAACTGCCGCCAATCGACCTGCTGCGCGAACACCGCGTGCCGATGGCCGTCGCCACCGACTGCAACCCCGGCACCTCGCCGCTGCTGTCGCTGCGCATGGCGGCCGGCATGGCCTGCACCCTGTTCCGGCTGACCCCTGAAGAAGCCCTGCGCGGGGTAACCATCCACGCGGCCCGCGCGCTGGGCCTGAGCGATCGCGGCACGCTGGCGGTCGGCCAGCGCGCCGACCTGGTGATCTGGAACGCGCGCCGCCCGGCCGAGCTGTGCTACTGGATCGGCGGCAACCTCGCGCGCCGCATCTACGTCGCCGGCGAACCCGTCTCGCGGCGCAAGCCATCCAGGCGTTCACCCAGCGCCTCGTAAAACGCCGCCGGCAATTCGGCGCGAACGGGAACCCGCCACCAGTCCGGGCGGGCAAAATGCCGGCACTTCACCGCATCCTTGTCGGTCATCAGCACGGGCAGCCGATCGCCGAAATCCAGGTCGCCCGCGACAAAGGCGTGATGATCGGCAAAGGCATGTTCGATCGGCTCGATGCCGGCGGCGCGCAGGCTGGCGAAGAACCTCGCGGGATGGCCGATCGCCGCCACGGCGTGCACGTGCTGGCCGGCAAACTGCGCCAGCGGACGGCGCTCGCCATCATGCAAGGCTACTGCCTCGTCGCCCAGCAACTGCATCGAAAATTCTCCGCCGGCCGGCAGTCCGCCATTGCACACGCGAAAGTCCACTCGCGCGAGGCGCGACCGCGGCTCACGCAGCGGACCCGCCGGCAACAGCCGGCCGTTGCCGAAGCGGCGCGTGCCGTCGATCACGCAGATCTCCATGTCGCGCGCCAGCGCGTAATGCTGCAGGCCGTCATCGGCCACCACGACATCGCAGCCCGCGTCGAGCAGCAGCCGCGCCGCGGCGGGGCGATCGCGCCCGACCGCCACTGGCACGCCGCTGGCGCGGATCAGACAGGGTTCGTCGCCGACCTCGGTCGGGTCGGGCTGGTCGCCCAGCAACATCGGTTCGCGCCGGCGGCCGCCATGACCGCGGCTGACGACGCCAGGATGGTAGCCGCGCGCGCTCAACGCCCCGGCCAGCGCGATGGTCAGCGGCGTCTTGCCGGTGCCGCCCACGCTGAGATTGCCGACCACGATGACCGGCACCGGCAGGCGTACGCTGCGCATCGCGCCGATCCGGTAGAGCCAGCCGCGCAGGCGCACCACCGCGCCGTACAACGCCGCCAGCGGCCACGTCCACCACGGCGGGCGGCCATCGCCATACCAGGCTGATTCGAGCGTATCGATCAGCGCCATGGATGATCCTCAGTGGCTGGCCGGGCTGGCCGCGAGATCGTGGAACTGCATCCGTTGCAGGATGGCGTACTGTCCGTCCAGCGCGATCAGCTCGGCATGGGTGCCACGCTCGACGATGCGGCCCTGGTCCATCACCGCGATCTGGTCTGCGCCCTCCACGGTGGACAGGCGATGGGCAATCACCAAGGTGGTGCGATCCTTCATCAGCCGCTGCAGTGCCTGCTGGATCAACCGCTCCGATTCGGTATCGAGCGCGCTGGTCGCCTCGTCCAGTACCAGGATCGGCGCATTCTTGAGAATCGCGCGGGCGATCGCGATGCGCTGGCGCTGGCCGCCCGACAAGGTGTTGCCGCCCTGCCCGACCTGCGTGTGGATGCCTCGCGGTAGCGCGGCGATGAATTCCATGGCGTTCGCCGCTTCGGCCGCAGCGACGATGTCCGCCTCGCTGGCGCCGGCCAGTTCACCGTAGGCGATGTTGTTCGCGACGGTGTCGTCGAACAACATCACGCTCTGCCCCACCCAGGCGATCTGCCGCCGCAACGACGTCAGCGTGTAGTTTTCGTAATCCGCGCCATCCAGCACGATGCGACCGGCACTGGGTTCGTTGAAGCGCGGCAGCAGGCTGACGAGGCTGCTCTTGCCGCTGCCCGAGCGACCGACCAGAGCGGTGACCGTACCCGGTGCGCAATCGAGATCGACCCCGCGCAGGGCCTCGCACTCGTTACGCGGATAGACCAGGCTCACCCCGACGAAACGCAGCTCGCCGCGCGTTCGCTGCAGCTCGATCTTGCCGTTGTCCTGTTCCGGCGGCAGGTCGATCACCGCGAAGATATCCTCGGCCGCCGACAGGCCGCGCTGGATGTTCGCCTGCACATTGGCCAGCCGCTTCAGCGACGGCAGCATGGTGCCCATCGCGGTGAGCACGGAAAAGAACACGCCGGGTGTCATGCTGGCCAGCACCGCCGGCCGCGTGCCGAGAAAGACCAGGGCGGCCAGCGCGCTGGCCGCGACCAGTTGCACGGTCGAACTGGACGCCGCATTGGTGGCCGCGATCTTCAGGTTCAGCCGCCGCGTATGCCGGGTGATCTGGTCGAACCGCGATGCCTCATGCGCCTGGCCGCCATACACGCGCACTTCGCGATGGGCACCCACCGATTCTTCCACCGTGCCGGTGACCGAACCCATGCTGCCCTGGATGCGCCGGCTGATCTGCCGGTAGCGACGGGCGACCACGGTCGCCACCAGCGCGATCGCCGGTACCATCACCAGCAGCGAAAGCGTGAGATAGGGGCTGTACCAGAGCATCACGAACAGCATCGCGATCACGGTAAAACCGTCGGTGACCGCGATCTTCGCGGCGCTGCTCGCGGCCGCGGCGACCTGCTCGCTGGTATAGGTGATGCGCGACACCTGCTGACCCGAAGGCTCGCTGCCGAAATACGGGGCCGGCAGCTTCAGGTAGACGGCGAAAACCTCGTGCTGCATCGCCTGCACCACGTGCCGGCCGACATAGGAGACACCGTAGTCGCTGACGAAGGTACCCAGCGAACGCACCGAGAAGATCGCGATGATCCAGATCGGCATCCAGAAGATCAGGTACGGATCCTTCAGCGCGAACAGGTTGTCGATCATCGGCTTGATCAGGCCGGTGAACAGGGCCAGGCCACCGCCGTCGGCCAGCATGCCGACGAAGGCGACCAGGCCGATCGCCCAGTAGCCCCGCGTGTAGCCAAGCAGGCGTTTGTAGGTCGGCCAGCTCCCGGTATCCGGCGCCTCGGCCTGGTCCGCGCTCATTGAGCGGCGCCCGGCTTGCTCGGGGTGGTGGCGATCGACAGATGGGTGAAGCCGAGCTGGCCCAGCGCATCCATCGCGGTGACCACGTTCTGGTTCGGCGTCATCGCATCGGCGCGAATCGTCACGCTCTGGTCGCGGTTGTCGCCTGCATTGCGTGCGATGGTCTGCTTCAGCGGCTCGATGCCCTCGCCCATCACCTCGTCACTGCCCACATAAAACCGGCCATCGCGGTCGATCATGATGGTCAACGCCGGCGCATTCATGTCGCGGTCCGTGGTGCTGGCCTGCGGCAAGGTCACCTTCAGCCGCGAATGCTGCACGAAGGTGCTGGTCAGCACGAAGAACATCAGCAGGGTCAGCAGCACGTCGATCAACGGGATCACGTTGATCTCGAAATCGTCTCCGCGGCGGTCGTTGCCGATGCGCATGGCCCGCTCCTCAGCCTGCGCTCGGGGCGGCCGGCGCCGGGGCGCGGCGTGCACGGGCGGGTGCCGGGGCTGGCGGCGCCAGGGTCAGGTCGTCGAGCAAGGCGGTTGCCTGCTTCTCCATCTGCACGCAATAGCCCGCCACGCGCGAGCGAAAGTAGCGGTGCAGCACATAGGCGGGGATCGCCACGGTCAGGCCCGAGGCGGTGCAGATCAGCGCCTCGCCGATGCCGCCGGCCATCTTCGCCGGATCGCCGATGCCGCCGCCCATCACTTCCATGAACATGCGGATCAGGCCGATCACGGTGCCGAACAGACCCAGCAGCGGACCGATCAGGGCGATCGTGCCCAGCGTGTTGAGATAGCGCTCCATCCGGTGCACCACGTGGCGACCGGTGTCCTCGATGCGCTCCTTGATGATCTCGCGCGGCTGCCGGCGCACGGCCAGCGCCGCCGCCAGCAGCTCGCCCAGCGGCGAGCCGTTCGACAGCGCTTCGAGATGGCCCGGATCGAGCTGGCCGCTACGCGCCCACTGGCGCACCTCGTCGCCCAGACCCGGCGGCAGCACCGAGCTGCGACGCAAGGTCCAGCAGCGCTCCAGCACGATCGCCAGCGCGACCGCCGAACAGATCAGGATGGGCACCATTGCCCAGCCGCCCGCCATCAGGATATCCAGCACCGTTCGACCTCGTCACCCACCGCTCAGGAAGCGCGCATGATAGCAGCGTCGCTCCCACGTACTGCGGCAGGCGTGGCAATCCGGGAGCCGGGAGATCGTCACTCGCGCCAGTAGCGGGGCTGCCGCAGGCGCCAGCCCGGCTCGCGTCGCGGCGGCCCGTCGGCGGGAAAATCCACTTCCAGCGCCCCCTCCACGGCAGTGTTGAACAGCGGCACTCCGGCCTCGGTGTAGCGCGCCACCACCTCCGGCCGCGGGTGCCCGAAGCGGTTGCGCCAGCCCGCCGAGACCAGCGCCAGCGGCGGCCGCAGCGCCGCGATGAAAGCGGCGCTGGAAGAACTCTTGCTGCCGTGATGAGGCACCACCAGCACCGGCGGCGGACCGGCGTCCAGCGCGGCAGCGACCGCCGGCTCCACCTTCGAACTGATGTCCCCGCTCAGCAGCAGGCGGCCGCCGCGTCCTTCCACCAGCAGCACGCAGGAACTGTCGTTGTCGCGATCGCCGCCGCCGGGCGCCGGACTGAGCACGCGGAAACGCACGCCGTCCCATTGCCACGCCTGCCCGGCCACGCATTGCGCCATCGGCACCCGCATGCGCGCAGGCTCGCCGGCGAGGCGACGTGCCTGCGGAAACGCGTCGACCACGGCTTCCGCGCCACCGGCGTGATCGTTGTCGCCATGGCTGATCATCAGCATGTCCAGCCGCGTGACACCGAGCGCGTGGATCACCGGCAACACCGCCGCGTCGCCCAGGTCGAAGCCCGAGGGATAGCGCGCCCCGGTGTCGTAGACCAGCGCGTGTCCGTGCGTGCGCAGCAGCACGGACAGGCCCTGACCCACGTCCAGCACCCAGACCTGGAACGCACCCTCGGCCGGGACGCTGCGCGGCGGCAGCAACAGCGGCAGGAACAGCAACGCCCCGAGCCAGCGCAGCGGCACGCCGCGCGGCAGGAACATCCACAACGCGCCAAGCACGGCCAGCAGCAAGGCCAGCGGGTGCACCATCGGCAGATACCACTGCGCGCCGGGCCAGCCCGCCATGCGCTCGAGCAGCCACCACTGCGCATGCACGATATGCGCGGCCAGCCACAGCACCGGCGTGGCCAGCGGCGGACACAACGCCAGCAGCAGCATGCCGAACAGCGCACAAGGCACGATCACGAAGCTGACCAGCGGCACCGCGATCAGGTTCGACAGCGCACCCACCAGCGAGGCCTGTCCGAAGAACCACAGGGTCAGCGGCAGCAAGGCCACCGTCATCAGCATTTGCCCGGCCGACAGCTCGCGCAGGAATGCGCGCCAGCCGCGCCCATGCGACTGCAGGTACAGGATGAGAAAGGCCACGCCGACGAAGGACAGCCAGAAACCAGCAGCCAGCACCGCCAGCGGATCGACCAGCACGATCGCGATCAGGGCCAGCGCCAGCGAATGCGCGCCGCTGCTGCCGCGACGACTGCAACGTGCCAGCGCCACCACCGCGATCATCAGCAAGGTGCGCACGGTAGGCAGACCGAAACCGGCCAGCGCGCTGTAGACACCCGCCGCCAGCAGCGCCGCGGCAGCCTGCGCCTGCGCTCGCGGCAACCACAGCCCGAGCCGGGGCCACGCACCATAGACGAGCAGCGCAAGCCACACCCCGAACACCGCCGCCACGCCGACGTGGAAGCCGGAAATCGCGATCAGGTGCGATACCCCGTTCGCCCGCGCCACGGCCCAGTCGTCCTGGCCGAGGCCACGCGTGTCGCCCACCGCGAACGCGCGCAGCAAGGCGGCATCGTGCGGATCATGCACGCGCGTCTCGATGGCACGGGCGATCGCCGTGCGCACACCGTCGACGCACCACGAGGGCGCGTCCAGCATGCGGTTGTCATCATCGTCGCGCACGTAACCGGTGGCGACGATGCCGCGCTCCAGCGCCGAGCGCTCGCTGTCGGCAGCACCGGGATCGAGCAGGCCGCGCGGACGCTTCAGGCGCAGCAGCAGATGCCAGCGGGTACACGGCTGCAACGGTGGCGCGCCGTCGTACCACGACACCGTGATGCGTCCATGCAGATCGAGCGGCTGCCCATCCAGCGTGGCGTGTTCCACTCGCAGGGTGAACCGGCTGGCATCGGTACGCGCCAGCGGCAAGCCGACCAGGCTGCCGACCACCGTGACGTCACGCCCTTCCAGGGTGCGCGGCAGGCGCGCGTCCATCGCCGATGCACCGCGCCAGAGTGCCCAGGCCACCCCGAACAGCACGCAGGCCAGCCAGCGCCAGCGCGGGCAACGCCAGGCCAGACCGAGCGCGCCGAGCAGGATCAGCAGCGCCCACCACGGCGAAGGCAGGCGCGCGAGGCACTGCACCAGCAACACACCGAACAGCAGCGCGATCGCCGTGATGATGGCCGCAGGCCTTGCCCCCGCTCGCGTCATGCCGTTCCGTCCCGCTTCCTGCCGGATAGCCCGAGCCTAGCGCGGCACATCCACGGCCGGGGACGAAAAGCCTGTAGGCGGGCGCCGACCCGGCCCGTTCGACGTCAGCCCGCCACGCCTTCCTGCAACACCCCGTTGTGCAACACCAGGGTGCGATCCATCTTCGCGGCCAGGTGCGGATCGTGGGTAACCAGGATGAAGCTGGTGCCGATCTCGTGGTTGAGTTCCAGCATCAGGGCATACACCTGGGCGGCGTTCGCCTCGTCGAGATTGCCGGTGGGCTCGTCACCGAGTACGCAGGCCGGCCGGGTCACCAGTGCGCGCGCCACCGCACAGCGCTGGCGCTCGCCACCGGACAGTTCCGATGGCTTGTGATGGGTGCGCGCGCCCAGGCCGACCCGCTCCAGCAGGGTTGTGGCCTGCTTCTGCGCCTCGCCGATCGCGGTGCCGCGGATCAGCAGCGGCATGCACACGTTCTCCAGCGCGGTGAACTCCGGCAGCAGATGGTGGAACTGGTAGATGAAACCGAGCGAGCGGTTGCGCACGCGGCCGCGCTCGGCGTCGGACAGGGTCGACAACACCCGGCCTTCGACCTCGACCTCGCCGGCCGTGAGCGTGTCCAGCCCACCGATGATGTGCAGCAAGGTGCTCTTGCCCGAACCGGAGGCACCGACGATCGCCATCGTCTCGCCGCGCTTCAGGGTGAAGCTGACATCGCTCAGCACATTGGTGCGCAGCCCGCCCTCGGCGTAGGTCTTGGCCACGTGGCTGGCACGCAGCACATTCTCGCTGGTCGATTGCATGGTTTTCTCATTCATAGCGCAAGGCCTGCGCCGGCTGCGTGCGCGAGGCGCGCCACGCGGGGTAAAGGGTGGCGAGCAACGAGAAAGCGAAAGTCAGCAGCGCGACCCAGCCCACGTCATGCCAGTCCAGCCGGCTGGGCACTTCGCTGATGTAGTAGACGTCGGGCGACAGGAAGGTGACGTGGAAGGTGTGCTCGATCCACTTGATGATGCCGGGCAGCTTCCACGACAGCAGCGAACCCAGGCCGACGCCGAAACCGATGCCCACGAACCCGACCAGCAAACCCTGCACCATGAACGTGCCCATGATGCTGCGCGGTGTGGCGCCCAGCGTGCGCAGGATCGCGATGTCGGCCTGCTTGTCGGTGACCAGCATCATCAGCATCGAGATCAGGTTGATCACCGCCACCAGCACGATCAGCGAGAGGATGATGAACATCACCATCTTCTCCATCGACAGCGCATGGAACAGGTTCGCGTTTTCGTCCATCCAGGTGCGCACGCCGTAGTACTGGCCGAGCTTGTCGGCCAGTTCGCGCGCGACCGGACGCGCGCTGAACAGGTCGTCCAGGCGCAAGCGGATGCCGGTCGGCCCGCTCAGGTCGTTGAGCTTCTCGGCGTCGTGCATGTTGACCAGGGCCAGACCGGAATCGAACTGCTCCATGCCCAGCTGGAACGTGCCCACCACGTGGAAACTGCGCATGCGCGGGATGCCGCCCATCGGCGTGGCGCGCATTTCCTGCACGGCCATGGTCACCCGGTCGCCCACGCCGACGCCGAGCTGCAGCGCCAGGTCGCGGCCGAGAATGATGTTCCAGCTTCCCGCCGTCAGATCGTCGAGTTTGCCTTCGACCATGTGCTGGCCGATATCGACGACCTTCGGCTCGTCGGCCGGCTCGATCCCGCGCACCCGCGCGCCCGCGGATCGCCGCGCCAGCAGCATCGCCTCGCTCTCGACGTAGGGCGCTGCGCCCAGCACGTGCGGATTCGCCTGCGCGATCCCGAGCGCCTTCGGCACGTCCTGGATGGCGCCTTCGACGCTGACGATCGTCGCCTGCGATACCGCACCGAGGATGCGCGAGCGCATCTGGTAGTCGAAGCCGTTCATCACCGACATCACGGTGATCAACGCGATCACGCTGATCGCGATGCAGACGATCGAGACGGTGGAGATGAACGAGATGAACTGATTGCGACGCTTGGCGCGGGTGTAGCGCAGGCCGATGAAAAGTTCGAGCGGTCGGAACATGGGCGGTTCGCTTGTGGTGGTCACTGGGCGGGCCGCCCGGTCATCCATTATCAGGTATTCGGTGAGACCCCGCCGATCCGGCGAAGTTGCCGGCGGTTCACAGCCGCGGCAAGGCCTCGCCCGGCGTCACCGTGGCGAGGCGCATGCGCAGGCGGCGGCGGATATCGGCATCGCTGTTGTCCGGCGCCAGCAGGAGCGCGTGCACGCCACGATCGGCCGCACTCAGGCGCAGCAGCACGAACGGGCCGAGCACACGGAACGAAAGCAGCTCGGCGGCCACGTCTTCGTTGTCGGCCATGTGCAACGTCCAGTCCGGTCCGCTGCCCCAGCCTGCCGCCACCACGACCGGCAATACCCACTGGCGGTGTGTCCGCCATGTGGCAAGCAGGACCACGACCACCAGCGCCAGTCTGGGCCAGAGCGGCAGCGAGCAAAGCATCACCGCCAAAGCGGCCAGCGCGGCAACAAGCAGCAGAACGCGCCGCAGCCAGCGCGATGGCGAATAGTCAAAGCCGATGGCGGGCGCGGATGTCATCGATGATCGCCTGCCAGTCTGCCCGCGGCGGGCGCGCATGGCCCATCACCCAGTCCCACAGATCCGGATCCTGCATGTCGAGCAGTTCGTCGAAGGCCTGTTGCTGCGCCTCGTCGGCAGCGGCGAAACGTTCGTCCAGCCAGCCGCCGAACAAGGCATCGAGCTCGCGGGTGCCACGGCGGGCGCGCCAGCGCAGGCGGCCCTCAGCTCTCATAAAATAAAACCGCGCGCAGCGCCGCGTTTCCCTCCTCTCCCCTGCGGGGAGAGGATTGAGGTGAGGGGATGCTTTTGCGCAGAGCCATCATCAAAAGACCTCTTCGATCAACTTCCACGCAAGCACCCGCCCCTCACCCTGCCCTCTCCCCGGAGGGGAGAGGATATGCGGTGTCGCCGCTACACGGCGACGGCTGCATTACGCCGAACGCCGCTCCACCATCAGCTTCTTGATCTCCGCAATCGCCTTGGCCGGGTTCAGGCCCTTCGGGCAGGTGCGCGTGCAGTTCATGATGGTGTGGCAGCGATAGAGCTTGAACGGGTCTTCCAGATCATCCAGGCGTTCGCCAGTCGCTTCATCACGCGAGTCGACGATCCAGCGATAGGCCTGCAGCAGGATCGCCGGGCCGAGATACTTGTCGCCGTTCCACCAGTAGCTCGGGCAACTGGTGGAGCAGCACGCGCACAGGATGCACTCGTACAGCCCATCGAGCTTCTTACGCTCTTCCGGCGACTGCAGCCGTTCCTTGTCGGGAGCCGGGCTCTGCGTGCGCAGCCACGGCTTGATCGAGGCGAACTGGGCGTAGAAGTGGGTCAGGTCCGGCACCAGATCCTTCACCACCGGCATGTGCGGCAGCGGGTAGATCTTCACGTCACCCTTGGCGACGCTGTCGATCGCACAGGTGCAGGCCAGCGTGTTGGTGCCGTCGATGTTCATCGCGCACGAACCGCAGATGCCTTCGCGGCAAGAGCGGCGCAGGGTCAGCGTGGGATCGATCTCGTTCTTGATCTTCAGCAGCGCGTCCAGAACCATCGGGCCGCAGGCGGCCAGGTCGACCTCGTAGGTGTCGATGCGCGGATTCTGTCCGTCGTCCGGCGACCAGCGATAGATGCGGAAGGTACGCGGCTTCTTCGCATCCTTGGCCGGGTAATGCTTGCCGGGCTGGATCTTCGAATTCTTCGGTAGCGAAAACTCTGCCATGTGCGGAACCCTTCAAATCTTCGTGTAGGAGGGGCTTTGGCCCCGACAGCTTTTCGACACGTTCAGGGCCGTGGCCCCGACAGCGTTTCGATACGTTCAGTAGACGCGCTTCGCCGGCGGCACGGCCTTGACCTCGTCGGTCATCGGATGCATGTGCACCGGACGGAAATCGAAACGCGACTTGCCGGCCTCGTCGATCCACACCAGGGTGTGCTTCATCCAGTTGACGTCGTCGCGCTCGGGGTAATCCTCGCGCGCCTGCGCGCCACGGCTTTCCAGTCGCTGCTCGGCCGAGTCCATCGTGGCCACCGCCTGCGCCAGCAGGTTGGACAGCTCCAGCGTCTCGATCAGGTCGGAGTTCCACACCAGCGAGCGGTCGCTGACCTTGACATCGGCGAACATGCCGAACACCTCGGCGATCTTCTGCTTGCCCTCGGCCAGCGTCTCGCCGGTGCGGAACACGGCGGCGTCCTTCTGCATCGTGCGCTGCATGGCCAGGCGAATCTGCGCCGTCGGCGTGCCGCCGTTGGCGTGGCGCAAGGCGTCGAAGCGCGCCAGCGACTGGTCCAGCACCGTCGTGGGCAGATCCTTGTGCGCGGCACCGGGCTGGATCAGCTCGGCGCAGCGATGCGCCACCGCGCGACCGAACACGACCAGGTCGAGCAGCGAGTTGGAACCGAGCCGGTTGCCGCCGTGCACGGAGACGCAGGCGGCCTCGCCGATCGCGAACAGGCCCGGCACCACGGCGTCGACGTCGTCGCCGCGCTTCTGCACGACTTCGCCGTGATAGTTGGTGGGGATGCCGCCCATGTTGTAGTGCACGGTCGGCAGCACCGGGATCGGCTCCTTGGCCACGTCGACACCGGCGAAGATGCGCGCCGATTCGGCGATGCCCGGCAGCCGCTCGTGGATCACCTCGGGGCCGAGGTGCATCAGGTTCAAGAACAGATGATCCTTGTGCTCGCCGACGCCACGGCCTTCGCGGATCTCGATCGTCATCGCGCGGCTGACCACGTCGCGCGAGGCCAGATCCTTCGCGCTGGGCGCGTAGCGTTCCATGAAACGCTCGCCTTCGGAGTTGGTGAGGAAACCACCCTCGCCGCGCACGCCCTCGGTGATCAGGCAGCCGGCACCGTAGATGCCGGTGGGATGGAACTGCACGAACTCCATGTCCTGCAGCGCCAGGCCGGCGCGCAGCACCATGCCACCGCCGTCGCCGGTGCAGGTATGCGCCGAGGTGGCGCTGAAATAGGCGCGACCGTAACCGCCGGTGGCCAGCACCACGGCCTGGCCGCGGAAGAAGTGCAAGGTGCCCTCGTTCATGTCGAGTGCCAGCACGCCGCGACAGACGCCGTCCGCGTCGAAGATCAGATCGATCGCGAAGTACTCGATGAAGAACGTGGCGTCGTGTGCCAGCGCCTGCTGATACAGCGTGTGCAGGATCGCGTGGCCGGTGCGGTCGGCCGCAGCGCAGGTGCGCTGTGCGGTGCCCTTGCCGTAATGCGTGGTCATGCCGCCGAACGGGCGCTGGTAGATCTTGCCTTCCTCGGTGCGCGAGAACGGCACGCCGTAATGCTCCAACTCGATGATCGCCGCCGGCGCGTTCTTGCACATGTACTCGATCGCGTCCTGGTCGCCGAGCCAGTCGCCGCCCTTGACGGTGTCGTAGAAGTGGAAGCGCCAGTCGTCCTCGCCCATGTTGCCGAGTGCGGCGGAAATGCCACCCTGCGCTGCCACGGTATGCGAGCGGGTCGGAAATACCTTGGTGATGCAGGCCGCCTTGAGTCCCTTTTCGGCCAGGCCGAAGGTGGCACGCAGCCCTGCCCCACCGGCACCGACCACGATCACGTCATAGTCGTGCTGCTGAATCTTGTAGCTTTCCATGAATACTCGGCCTCGCGTCTTAGGGGGTCAGCGCAATGCGCAGCACGGCGAGCACGCCAGCGAGCGCGCCCAGCACCGCGATGAACTTGATCGCCACCATCAGCACGACCTCCTTCCAGCGGACATGCACGTAATCTTCGATCACCACCTGCAAGCCGAGCACGGCATGCCAGAACATGGTGAGCACGAACGCGATCAGCAGCAGCGCGTTCCACGGCTTCGCCACCGTGGCGCGCGCCGTGGCGTAGTCGGCGTGCAACAGGCACAGCACGGTGAGCACGAACCAGATGCCCAGCAGCACCAGCGCCGCGGCAGTGACCCGCTGGGTCCACCAGTGGCCCACGCCGGACTGGGACGAGCCCAGGCCGCGCGCAACCTTCATCGGATTGCGCCGATCCTTCACCACGGCCTCCTTCGCGCTCATGCCGCACCCCCGGCTGTCAATACGTAAGTCCACACCAGCACGGTCAGCACGATGCTGCCGACCACCGACAGCCAGCTGGAACGCACGAACTGGGGAATCTCGTAGCCGAACCCGGCATCCTGGATCAGGTGCCGGATGCCGTTGCACAGGTGATAGAACAGCGACCAGCTCCAGCCGAGCAGCAGGATCACGCCGAGCGGGCTGCCGATGATGCTCTTGAAGTGGTTGAAGCTGTCTTCACCTGCGGCCAGCTGCAACAGGCCGCAAACCACCAGCAGGCTGCCGACAGCCAACGCGATGCCGGTGGCGCGATGCGTGATGGAAGTCATCATCTGCACCTGCCTCTTGTAGATCTGCAGATGCGGTGAAGTCGGTCGTTGCGTATCTGCCATGGCGGCTATCCTGATGTGGAATCGCTGGTATTCATGCTGATGTCCGCCTCGGCGACTGCCCCTGAGTACGACGATGACCGCTGCCGTGATGGATCAGAAGTCGATGCAACGTCCGTTCTTTTCCCAGTCGCCGTAGCGCGTGGGATCCGGTGCCGGACGTTCCGCGCCGATCCTGTCCTGCGAGGGAGCGGCCGGAACAGCGGTCGCCTCCGGTTCAACCGAAGCAGGCGTGGATTCGACGGGAAGAAAGGTATCGGACATGGTATTTGGTAGCCGACGAAGGTTAATACTTGCGTCAGGACAGCACAACCTGTGGAAACCCCTGACCACCCTTCGCGCTCGCCGCCGCAGGCCACTTGTGCACGGCAACGATCGCCCCAAACTCCGTCGACCATGCACCCGTCCCCGCCCGCCGAAACCCTGCTGCTCGAAGGCCCCGACGCTGCAGCGTTCGCGCATGCGCAGTTCAGCAGCAGGGTCGACCTGCTCAATGTCGGCCAGTGGCAATTCAGTGCGTGGCTGGATGCGAAGGGTCGCGTGCGCGCCCTGTTCCATCTTGCCCGCCTCGACGGGGAGCGCTACCTGCTGCTGCTGCGCGGTGGCAGCTCGGCGGCCATGGCCGATGCGCTGCGCCGATTCGTCTTTCGCTCCAGGCTCGACCTCGCCGCGCTGCCCCTGCGTGCATTGACGACCGGCAACGCACGAGCCATGCATGCAGTCAGCGACGATGGCGAGGTGATTTCACTGGGCTGCGGCAGTCACAGTCTCGATATCGTCACGACACCAACTTCCGACGATGTGTGGCGTCTGCTGCAATTGCGCGAAGGCTGGCCGTGGCTGCCGGCATCCGCACTCGATGCGATGCTGCCGGCGGCATTGTCGCTGCAACGCCTGCATGCCGTTGTCGTCGACAAGGGTTGCTATCCGGGCCAGGAGATCGTCGCGCGGCTGCACTTTCGCGGCGGACACAAACATCATCTGCACCGCGTCGAGTTGTCGCAGCCCATACCTGCTGGCGAGATACTGCGCATGGATGGACGGGAGGTCGGCTGCGTGCTGGATGTCGTCGCTGACGGCGACGTCATCGAAGCCTTGCTGGTGCTGAGCGACGATGTCGCGGCTCACGTGAATCAAGACGTTGCCCCCGCCTTCGACAATCAGGTGAAGATTGCGTTGAAGGCAGCATGGCCGGCATGAATGTTGCGTGCGTGCACACGAAATTTCACGATGGCACTTGTCAATGAATCGTGAGTGCAAGTTAAACTTCGGCAGCGCGGCACTTGCCAGCGGTCTGTTCGGCCACTAGGCTCCGCCGATCGAATATCGCGGCATCCGGAACACGGGGTGCCGATTGACGCGACGAACCGGAAGCATCCGTATCGGCGCGACCCGGCAACAACAGGCCGGATGGACCATCGCCTCGCCATCAACGAGTGCGAAGCAGTCGGAAGCAATACGGCCAACGCGGCCGCGCAAGCCCGATGACCCCAATCCCGATCGGCCAGGTATCGCCGCTCGAACCGCCACAATCCCGTGGCAAAGCGTCATGGCCACAAGTTTCGGTCATGGCGACAGATCCAGGTGGAACGGCCTGCCCGCCCGTCCACCGCAACGGCGCACGAAGCAGCAATTCGCTTTACGCGTACAGCACGTTGGAGGCAGAAATGAAACTTTCGTTGTTGTTGTGGCTGACGACACTGATGCCGCAGCCCGTGGCCGACCAGGCCTGTCTTGCCACCACCGTTTACCTGGAAGCACGCAGTGAGCCGACGCTCGGCCAGCTTGCAGTGGCCGAAGTGGCCTTGCGCCGCCGCGACCGCGGTCATTACGGCAACACCGTGTGCAAGGTGGTGACGGCACCGCACCAGTTCGCCACGACCACCACACCCGGCTCGTTCGAGCTCAACAATCTCGATGCGTTCGTCAAGGCCTGGGATGTGGCCGGCAACTCGATCCACAACTGGCAGCTTCCGCCGGGGCAGCGCCGCATGCTGGTGCCGCACGCGGATCATTTCGCCACCACCGCGATCTCGCCGTTCTGGTCGCACAACCGTCCGAGCGTAACGATTGGCGAGCACGCGTTCTACGCCGTGAACTGAATCCGTCCGCTGGCCGACACAAAACAAAGAGGGGTCATCGCAAGATGACCCCTCTTTGTTTTGGCCGTCCAGACGGCCAAGGCGTTATTGCGATGTCAGCGTGCGTATACGTGGTCGTTGCGCACCTCGACATAGTCGCCCCGGCGCAGACCCGGGTCCTCCCGCTGGGTCACCGTCGCATAGCGCCCATCGTCGAGTCGAACCACGACGCGCCATGCGGCGTCTCCACCACCGCTGCGCTTGCCGACCTGGTTGCCGACCACGCCACCGGCCACCGCACCCGCCACGGTGGCGGCCTTGCGGCCATCACCCTTGCCTACCGTGCTGCCGAGAACGCCGCCGGCCACCGCACCGATGATGGCTCCGAGCGTACCGCCATTGCCGTTGTTCTGGACATAGACCTGTTGCACTTCCTGCACCACGCCGCAGGTGCTGCAACGTGCCGGCTGGTTGGAGTAAGCGCGCGACTGCCCCTGGTAATAGCCGTTGTTGGCGTAGGGTTGCGTGACGCAACCGGCGAGGGCGAGTCCCGCCGTCATCGCCGCAGCGAGAGCCATCTTTCGAGTCAGTGCATTCATCGTGTGATTTCCTGTGGGTTGGACGGGCTCAATGGGCATCGGATACCGCAGTCACGCCCTCCTGCACCTGCACGCGGTCACCGGGATCGTGATCCATGCGCACGGTGCGGGTAACGCCGTTGTAAACGTAGCGAACGTCGTAACCGACAATCTTGCTGCTGGTGTTGTTGACGGTATCGCACTGGCGCTCCACCGACGTGGTCACCTGGGGTTTCTGACGGCTGGCCTCGATCCGGTTGCCGGCATAACCGCCGCCGACCGCACCGGCCACCGTGGCCAGGGTCTTGCCCTTGCCGCCGCCGATTTGATGGCCGACCAGGCCGCCGACCACGGCGCCGATGGCAGTGCCGGCGATGCGATGCTGGTCTTTCGGGGGCGCCGAATGCGTGACGGTTTCGTCATGGCACACCTGCTTCGGGTTGTTCACGGTCGAGCGAACCGGATCCACACTGACCACCTGGGCATACTTGACACCCGCCTGGGCGTCCGCGGATGTGCCGGCCGTCGTGCCGGCCGCGTCGGTGGAAGCACCCGCATCCGCACTGCGATTGCAGGCGGAAACACCGGTGACCAGGGCCGCCGCGATCCCCGCCTTGAGCACGTTGACCATCAAACTGTTCATCATCAAGTTCTCCTCTGTAAGCATGTATGCAGCGTAATGTCCGGAATGTGCAGCAGACGTAATAATAAGCAGCGGACGCAATAATCTGCGCAACCATTGAACCGGCGTGCAACTGAATCCCAGCTAGACCGCTTTCATGACGTGGCCCTCACGCGTATTTCACCATTCCACGCACACACATTTCCGGAAACCCGTCATGTATCCGCTGTTCGACAGCCATGTCCACCTCGACCACGAGGCATTCGGCGCCGATCGCCCCGAGGTGATCGAGCGCGCCGTCGACGCCGGCATCCGGCACATGGTCGTACCCGCGGTCGATGCCGACAGCTGGCCGCGCATCAGGGAACTGTGCAAAACCCGATCCGACATCCACCCGGCCTACGGATTGCATCCGGTCTATCTGGCCCGGCATGCACCGCAGCATCTCGACCGCCTGGATGAGTGGCTGGATGACGGCCAGGCGGTCGCGGTGGGCGAGATCGGGCTGGATTTTCATTTGCCGGAGCTGGATCCCGACCAGCAGCGGTTCTATTTCATGCGCCAGTTGCAGCTCGCACACCGGCGAAACCTCCCGGTGATCGTGCATGCGCGCCAGGCGCTGGAGGAAGTCAGCCTCGCACTGCGCCGAAACGGCGATTCGCGCGGTGTCGTGCACAGTTTCTCCGGCAGCGAGCAGCAGGCGAGGCAACTGTGGGACATCGGCTTCCATATCGGCATCGGCGGCCCGGTCACCTACGAACGCGCGCAACGACTGCGCCGCATCGTGGCGAAGATGCCGATCGAGTTCCTGCTGCTGGAAAGCGACGCACCGGACCAGCCGGACGCCGCCCATCGCGGCCAGCGCAACGAACCGGCCCGGATTACCGAGGTGTTGCGTTGCGTTGCCGCGCTGCGCGGCGAATCGGAAGAACGCATCGCCGAAGCCACCACCCGCAACGCGTGCAACCTGTTCGGGCTGACCTGAAGCCCGTGCCTTCGGTCACTTGCCAGCCCCGGACCACGGCTGCTATTTTAGTTCACTGGTGAACTATGAATCAGTGAAATGGCCAGACTGGCGAACTGCATCGTGATGATGGACGAAGGGATCGGCCGGGTTGGCCAGATCATTCCTCAGATGCCGGCGCCGGAAGCGCGGATGTGCCGGTTGATGCTGATGCTCGGCGGCATCATCGAAGAGCAGCTGGAATTCAAGCTCAAGCCGCACAAGCTCAATCACAGCGAATTCCTGACCCTGATGATTCTGTACAGCCGGCCCGACGGCAGTTCGACGCCTGGCGAGCTGTGCGAGTTCACCACCCAGGGCGCCACCAACATGACCCGCATCGCCAATACGCTGGTCAAGCGCGGATTGATCACCCGTGGCGGCAGTGAAGATGATCGGCGCCGAGTACTGATCCGCATCACGCCGGCTGGCCGACGCTTCGTGCAGAAGATGCTGCCGCCGATGTTCCCGCAGCTCGGCGCCATGTTTGCCGGCTTCAGCGCGACCGACAAGCGCCAGTTCGACCGCCTGCTGCGCAAGCTCGCCGGCAACCTCGACCAGTTGAGCGAACGCCGCCTCCCATGAAGGACCCCGCGATGAAGCCTGTCCCGCTCCGCCATCGCGCGACGCTTGCCGCCGCGATCACGCTGATGCTGGCCGCTTGCGCTCACGCGCCCGCCAGACTGGGCCAACCGGCCCTGCGCGACGACGTGCCGCTCGCCGGCCTGCAGGCCCCTACCCGCGACGGCTGGCCTGAAACCCAATGGTGGCGCCAGTACCAGGACCCGCAACTGGACGACCTGATGGACCGCGCCATGCAGCAGTCGCCGGATCTGGCACTGGCGCAGAGTCGCGTGAGCAACGCCGAACAGTCGGCGAAGCTGGCGGCGGCTCAACTGGGGCTGTCGGTGAACGGCAGCGCGCAGGTCGCCCGGCAACGCCTGAGCGACCATGGCCTCATCCCCAGCCAGTTCCTCGGCTTCAGCTGGTACAACCAGGCCGACGTCGGCGCGCAGTTGCAATACGACTTCGACTGGTGGGGCAAGAAGCGCGCCACGATGGAAGCCGCGCTGGACCAGGCACATGCCGCCGAGGCCCAGCGCAGCGCCGCCGCGCTGGCACTGCAATACGCCGTGGCCGATACTTACTTCGGCTGGCAGGCCGACCAGGTCCGCCTGCAACTGGCCGACCAGTTGCTCGCCACCCAGCGGCAGTTCGTGCAGATCGCCGAATTGCGCGTGAAGCAGGGCGTCGACCTGCCCGACGAGGCGCAGAAGGCGCGCGCGCAGCTCGCCGCCATTCGCGAAATGCGCGTGGCCCTGGATGGCTCGGCGAAAATCCGCCGTGTCTCGCTCGCTTCGCTGTTGGGACTCGCGCCGGATCAGCTACCCGAACTCAAGCCGCATGCCCTGCCCGCGGTGAGCGGTGGCGTTCCCGCCGATGTCCGGCTGGACCTCATCGCCCGTCGTCCCGACATCGCCGCCAGCCGCTGGCAGGTCGAAGCTGCGCTGCGCAAGACCGACGCCGCACGCGCCGAATTCTTCCCGGACTTCAGCATCAGCGCGATGGCCGGCCTGTCCAGCATCGACCTGGGCAAGCTGCTCACCGCCGGCAGTCGCACCATGTCGCTGACACCAGCCTTGCACCTGCCGATCTTCGAAGGCGGCTCGCTCGAAGCGAACTACGGCGTGAGCAAGGCCGAGCTCGATGCGGCAGTGGCGCAATACAACAGTACCGTGCTGACCGCCGCGCGCGAAGTGGCCACGCAGGCACTGGGCGCGCAGCAGATCGCCGCCCGCCGCCACGAGCAACAGGCACAGCTGGACGCCGACAGGCAGTTGCTGGCGAGTGCGCGGGCGCGCGCGGCGCAAGGCGTGCGCGACGCCCGCGAGGGCCTCGCCGCGCAGGCGCAGCTGCTGCAGCAACGCGACGCGGCGACGCAACTGGATGCCCAGGCCGTGAGCACGGAGCTGTCCCTGATCAAGGCCCTGGGCGGTGGTTACGAAGCCCCCGACCGCGCCGACAAGAACCCCACTTCCCCTGTTACCGCCGGAGCTGCCGACCATGAGCGCCACTGAAACCGACAAGTCTTCCGTCGACAACGACAGCGGCATGGCCGCCAAGGATCCGGCCAAGCGCAGGCGTGCCCTGTTCATCGTGGCCGCTGTCTTCATCCTCGCCGGCGCGGCCTGGTTCCTGCTGTGGTTCTTCGTGCTCTCCACCCGGGTCAAGACCGACAATGCCTATGTCGGCGGCAACCAGGTGGCGATCTCGGCGCAGGTGCCGGGTACGGTGGTGGCGATCCTTGCCGACGACACCCAGCGCGTGGTCGCCGGCCAGGTGCTGGTGCGGCTGGACCCCACCGATGCCAACGTGCGCCTCGAGCAGGCCCGCAGCGCGCTGGCGCAGGCCGTGCGCGGCGTGCGCCAGCAGACCAGTTCGGCCAGCGGCGCCGACGCGCAGGTGGCAACCGCCCGGCTTGCCTTGCAGAAGAGCGAAGCCGACCTGAAGCGTCACCTGCCGCTGCTGGCTGCGCATGCCGAGTCGCCCGAGATCGTGCAGCACCTGCGCGACGGCGTGGCCCAGGCACATGCCGCACTGGACGCCGCCACGGCGCAATCGGCCGCGGCGCACGCGGCGATCGAAGGCACCGACGTGGCGCAGAATCCCGTCGTGATGCAGGCGCGCGCCAACTTCAGCGCCGCCTGGGTTGCCGCACAGCGCGACGCGATCTACGCACCGGTCTCCGGTTACGTGGCCCAGCGCAGCGTGCAACTGGGCAACAGCGTGCAACCCGGCCAGCAACTGATGACGGTGGTGCCACTGCACGACCTGTGGGTCGAGGCGAACTTCAAGGAGAGCCAGTTGCGTCACCTGCGCATCGGCCAGCCGGCGAAGATCGTGTCGGACGTGTATGGCGACGATGCCGAATTCCACGGCAAGGTGATCGGCCTGGGCGCCGGCACCGGCAGCGTGTTCTCGCTGTTGCCGGCACAGAACGCCACCGGCAACTGGATCAAGGTGGTGCAGCGCGTGCCGGTGCGCATCTCGCTGGACAACCAGGAGCTGGACAAGCATCCGCTGCGGATCGGCCTGTCCACCGAAGTCACCGTCGACATCACCCATGACCAGGGCTCGGTGCTGGCCAACGCGCCCGCACAGCAGCCGGTGGCCGAGACCGACGTCTACCAGCAGATGGCCAGCAAGGCCGACGCGGAAGCCGGTCAGATCATTCGCGCCAACCTGCCGCGCAACGCCCACTGAGCCGAATCGATCCGATGGCCGCCACCCCCAACGACGCCAGTCCGCCGAAACCGCTGCAAGGCGGCGCGCTGGTCCTGCTGACCATCGCGGTCGCCTTCAGCACCTTCATGGAGGTGCTGGACATGACCATCGTCAACGTCTCGGTGCCGCACATCGCCGGCAGCCTCGGCGTGAGCCCCAGCGAAGGCACCTGGACGATCAGCTCGTACGCGCTGGCCAGCGCGATCATGCAACCGCTGACCGGCTGGCTGGCGCGGCGCTTCGGCGAGGTGCGCACATTCATTACCTCGGTCGGGCTGTTCGTGCTGTTCTCGATGCTGTGCGGCATGGCCACCAGCATGCCGATGCTGGTCATCTGCCGGCTGCTGCAGGGCGCCGGCTCCGGCCCGATGGTGGCGTTGTCGCTGGCGTTGCTGCTGTCCAGTTACCCGAAGCAGCGTCAGGGCATCGCGCTTGCGCTGTGGGCGATGACCGTGGTCGTCGCGCCGATCTTCGGGCCGATCCTGGGCGGCTGGCTGACCGACAATTTCTCGTGGCCATGGATCTTCTACATCAACGTGCCGGTCGGCGCGCTGGCGGCGATCATCACCTGGACACTGCTGCACAAACGCGAAACCAGGACGTTCAAGGCGCCGATCGACGTGATCGGGCTGACCTTGCTGGTGGTTGGCGTGGGCGCGCTGCAATTCATGCTGGACAACGGCAACGACAACGACTGGTTTTCCTCGCCGGTGATCCTGACCCTGGGCATCATCGCCCTGGTCTGCCTGACCTTCCTGATCGTGTGGGAGGTACACGCGAAGCATCCGGTGATCGACCTGGCGCTGTTCAAGCGGCGCAACTTCACCGTGGCGGTGGTCGCGTTGTCGCTCGGCATGATGGCGTTCTTCGGCATCAACGTGGTGTTTCCGCTGTGGCTGCAGATCGACCTGGGTTACACCGCCACCTGGGCCGGCCTGGCCAGTGCGCCGGTGGGCGTGCTGGCGTTCGTGATGGCGCCGATCATCGGTTCAAACATCCAGCGACTGGAGCTGCGCGCGGTGGTGACGTTCGCGTTCATCGTGTTTGCGGTTACCTCGATCTGGTTTGCCGGCTTCGACAGCTCGGCTTCATTCGGCACGCTGGTGTTGCCGCGCTTCGTGATGGGTATCGGCATCGCCTGCTTCTTCATCCCGCTGAACCAGATGTACCTGTCCGGCCTGCCCGCAGACCAGGTGGCCAGCGCGTCGGGGCTGGCCAATTTCTGCCGCACGCTGGGTTCGAGCATTTCCACGGCCGCCACGGTGACGTTGTGGCAGCATCGCGGCGAATACCATCATGCGGTGTTGACCGAACACATCAGCCCCGCGGCCCCGGCCGCCACGAGTTTTCTGCAGCAGCTCAGGCACGCCGGCTTTGCGCCGACGCAGCAACTGGGCATCGTCGATCAGCTGATCACGCGCGAGGCGCTGACCCTGGCGGTCAACGACGTGTACATCGTGTGTGCGGTGATGTTCCTGGCAATGATTCCGCTGTTGTGGTTCGCCCGGCCGCCATTCGGCAACACCGGTGGCGCCGTCGGCCACTGACCGGGCGAGCGAAATTGAGGCAAGCGAAATGGTGGCAAGCGGAATTGCTGCAGCCCTCGACTGCAGCAAACCTGCCCCGCGATGACTGGTGCGGCGCAATATCTTCTGCTAGCTTGTGTCGCATGGCACAAACCAAGCGCACCATCAAGAAGTATCCGAACCGGCGTCTGTACGACACCGAGATCTCCAGCTACATCACGCTGGAGGAAGTCCGCCAGCTGGTGCTGGACAACGAGGATTTCGAGGTCCGCGACGCCAAGAGCGGCGAAGACCTGACCCGTTCGGTGCTGCTGCAGATCATCTCCGAGCACGAGGACAAGGGGCAGCCGATGCTGTCGCCGCAGCTGCTCAGCCAGATCATCCGCTTCTACGGCGATTCGCTGCAGGGCTTCATGGGACCTTACCTGGAGCGCAGCCTGCAGGTATTCCTGGACCAGCAGACCCAGTTCCGCAGCCAGCTCAACAGCCTGATGGGGCAGACCCCGTGGAACACGCTGAACGACCTGACCGAGCGCAACATGGCCGCGTTCCAGGCCATGCAGCGCGGCCTGATCGACACCGCCGCCAAGGTCATGCCGACGCCGCCACCGGCCAGCAAGCGCGACAGCAAGAAATCCGGCTGAAACCAGCCTGGCCGATGACGCCGGCGTCGTTCCATCGGCATCCCCATTCCCCACCGCTGCAGCACAACATGTGCTGTCCTGCGGCATGATCCGGCCCGCACACCCACTCCGATGAACCAGACAGACACTCCAAGGCGCGTCGCCATCGTCACCGGCGGCATCGGTGGACTGGGCACGGAAATCTGCCGACAACTGGCCGCTGCCGGCCGCCAGGTCATTGCGGTGGACCTGGCCACCCGGGCCGAGCGCATCGAGGCTTTTCGCCGCGAGCTGGCCGATCTCGACGGTGCGATTGCCTTCGAACCGGCCGACGTCAGCGACTTCGACAGCTGCCAGCAACTTGCGGCACGCGTCGAGCAGCAGCACGGCAGCATCGACATCCTGGTCAACGCCGCCGGCATCACCCGCGACGCCAGCCTGCGAAAGATGACGTCGCAGCAATGGCACGAACTGATGCACGTGAACCTCGACGGCGTGTTCAACCTGTGCCGCAACGTGGTCGAGGGCATGACGGCGCGCGGCTTTGGCCGCATCGTCAACATCAGCTCGGTGAACGGCCAGACCGGCCAGTTCGGCCAGACCAACTATTCCGCCGCCAAGGCCGGCGTGCACGGCTTCAGCATGGCGCTGGCGCGCGAAACCGCGCGCAAGGGCATCACCGTCAACACGGTCTCACCCGGCTATTGCGACACGCCGATGGTTGCCGCGGTCTCCGCGGAGATTCGCGCCCAGATCGTTGCCGGTATTCCGGTCGGCCGGCTCGGCTCACCCGCCGACATCGCGCGCGCCGTGGCCTTCCTTGCTGCCGACGATGCCGGCTATATCACCGGCGCCAACCTGCCGGTGAACGGCGGTTATTTCATGAGTTTCTGACGCCCGCTCCGTAGCGCGATATTGCCCGTGGTGTCCACGCGCATCGATTCGGACCAGGCTCCGCCGACCCGGGGGACGCATGCACACCAGTACGAAGGTTCAGCCACGCACGTTTTTCGGCCAGCCGATGGCGCTCGCCTACCTCAGCTTTACCGAGGCGTGGGAGCGATTTTCCTACTACGGCATGACCTCGATCCTGGTGCTGTACATGAGCCAGGCGCTGCTCACGCCGGGGCATGTCGAGGGCATCGTCGGTTTCACCAGCTTCCGCGCCGCGCTGGAATCCGTGTTCGGATCGATGACCACGCTGGCGCTGGCCTCGCAGATCATGGGCCTGTACACCGGCCTGGTCTATTTCACGCCGGTGCTGGGCGGCTGGGTCGCCGATCGCTGGATCGGCCGACGCACCGCAGTCATGCTGGGCGCCGTGATGATGAGCGCCGGCCATCTGGCGATGGCCTTCGATGCCTCGTTCCTGCTGGCGCTGTTCCTGCTCATCACCGGCTGCGGCCTGCTCAAGGGCAATATCTCGACCCAGGTCGGCGAGTTGTACGCCGAGACCGATGGCGAGGGGCGCACGCGCGCCTTCGCGATCTTCTCGGTCGGCATCAACGTCGGCGCGGTACTCGGCCCGTTGCTGGTCGGTCTGCTGGCCCAGCTGTATGGGTGGCATGCGGGCTTCGGACTGGCCGGCGCGCTGATGCTGATCGGCCTGATCACCTACATCGCCGGCTTCCGTTACCTGCCGGCAGACCGTCCACGCGCGACGCCCACGGTGACCAAGGCGCCGCTGGATCGGCGCCAATGGCGCATCGTGGTGGCGCTGGGCCTGGTGTCGGCGATCACCATTTTCCAGAGCATCGGCTACTACCAGAACACCAACATGAATCTGGTCTGGATCAATCGCAGTGTCGACCTCGACTTGCTCGGCTTCCACGTGCCGGTGGCCTGGTTCAACTCGATCGATCCATTGGCCAGCATACTCGGCGTGCCGGTATTGCTGGCGCTGTGGCGGTTCCAGGCCGCGCGTGGCAGCGAGCCGGATGATCTGGGCAAGATCGGCACGGGTGCGTGGCTGACCATGCTGGCGAATCTGCTGCTGGTGACCGCCTGCCTGATCAGCGCACGTGCCAATGTGCTGTTCCCGATCATCTACGACATCCTGCTCGGCATCGGCTTCCTGTACTACTGGCCGACCCTGCTGGCGCTGGTGTCGCGCGCTGCACCCGCGAAACTCAAGGCGACGCTGATGGGCGCCGTGTTCCTGACCCTGTTCGTCAGCAACACCATCATCGGCTGGCTGGGCGGTTTCTACGAGCACATGACGCCGGCGGGATTCTGGGCCATGCACGCCGGCATCGCCGCTACAGGCGGCGTGCTGGCGTTCGTGCTGAAGCGACCGTTGAAGCGGGCGCTGGAAATCACCTGAACCGGAACTTGCGCAGTCCGGCGCGGGGAATCGGGGTTCGCCGATCAGCGACGCAAGGCTGAGCAGGATTCGTCAATATGGCGAACCGCGCCACCGGGATTGCAGTCTGGCGTCGCTTGCGGAACAGTGGGCAGGTTTCCTCCACGGATCGCAGCATGGCGCAGCAACCCATCACCCTCATCGGCGGCGGCCTGGTCGGCGCGTTGCTGGCCGTGCAACTCGCCAGGCATGGCTTTGCAGTCGAGGTATACGAGAAGCGGCCCGATCCACGACGCGCCGGTTTTCTGGGTGGCCGTTCGATCAACCTCGCCCTGGCCGAGCGCGGCCTGCAGGCACTGCGCATGGCGGGGCTGGCCGACGAGGTGCTGCAGCGCGCGGTAATGATGCGCGGGCGCATGGTGCACGACCGCGACGGCAACAGCGCGTTGCAACGCTATGGCGTCGACGACAGTGAAGTGATCTGGTCGGTCTCGCGCGGCGCGTTGAACATGCTGCTGCTGGATGCGGCCGAGGCAGCTGGTGTGCGGCTCCACTTCGGGCAATCGCTGGTCGCTGCCGACTTCGACGCACAACACATCCGGCTTGCCGATACCGACGGCAACGAGCGCGAGGTATCGACGGGCCTGTTGATCGGCGCGGACGGTGCCGGTTCCGCGCTGCGCGCCGCGATGAATGCCCATGCCCCCCTGGGCGAGCGGGTCGAAGCGCTGGGACACGGTTACAAGGAACTGGAAATCCCTTCCGCCAGCGAACTGTCGCCCGCGCTGCGGCAACTCGGCGGCGGCCGCGACCAGTTCGCGCTGGAACCGCATGCGCTGCACATCTGGCCGCGCGGTGGCTATATGTGCATCGCCTTGCCGAACACCGAGGGCAGTTTCACGGTAACCCTGTTCCTGCCGGCAAGCGGTGCGGCACCCAGTTTTGCCACCCTGCCCGACTCGACCGCCGCCGCGGCATTCTTCAGCGAGCAGTTCCCGGGCCTGCTGTCGCTGCTGCCGCGCTTCGCCGAAGACTACGACCACAACCCGGTGGGCACGCTGTCGACCCTGTACCTCGATCGCTGGCACCTGGATGGCCGCGCGCTGCTGGTCGGCGATGCCGCGCACGCTATCGTCCCGTTCCACGGCCAGGGCATGAACTGCGGCTTCGAGGACACCGTGGTGCTGGCCGACCTGCTGGCCGCTACGCCGGGCGACGGCGCCGCGGTGTTCGCCGAATTCCAGCGCCAGCGCCAGCCCAATGCCGATGCCATCGCGCAGATGGCGCTGGAGAATTACATCGAGATGCGTGACTCGGTCGCCGATCCGCATTACCTGGCCAAGCGCGAACTCGGCGCCCTGCTGGCCCAGCGGTTGCCCAGCCACTACATGGCGCGCTATCGCCTGGTCACCTTCACCCACGTGCCCTACGCCTACGCGCTGGAACGGGGGCGCGCCCAGGATGGGTTGCTGGAACAACTGCTGCGTGATGTGCCGCGGGTTGCCGATATCGATCTCGATGCAGCGGTTCGGCTGTTCCAGTCCAGCCTGCCACCGCTGGCGGCCCTGCGTCATGGATGAGCCCCTGCTCGAGGCGTTCCGCGAGACTTCCTACCACGTCAACCTGGACACGGTGACCTGGGCGACGATCCGCATCGACTTGCCACTGCCGGCCGAGCTGGTGCCGCTGGTCGGTGCGCGCCCGTGGGCCTTCATCACGGCCTGGAATCCGAAGGCATCCAGGCGTCCCGGCGCGCAGAACCTGAGCGCCCAGCAAGACCTGCTGGCAGCCCTGCGTGTCGTGCCCGATGTCATCGTGCGGCCGGCGATCGGCGTGGGCACCAGCGGCTGGAGCGAGCCAAGCCTGTTCGTTGTCGGAGCGGACGTCGACGTGCTGGATCAACTGGCCGCTCGGCACGGCCAGCTCGCCTACGTGCACGGCCAGGGCAGCGATGCGGCACTGTTGCGGATGCTCGGCTGACCGGCCAGCGGCAGCACGCCGCATGGACAAGCGCTACCGGCATTGCGGACAATCACGGAGATGACCGTCGCCGCTGCCGCCGTGCCCCTGCTCGAAGCGCGGGCCTTGAGCTTTTACCGCCAGGACGAACCGGTGTTCGCGCCGCTGGATTTCCAGTTGCACGCGGGCGAGCTGGCCCTGGTCGAAGGCGACAACGGCAGCGGCAAGACCACCTTGCTGCGCATGCTGGCCGGGCTCCTGCACGTCGCCGCCGGCGAATTGCACTGGCGCGGTGCGCCGTTGCAGCGCGACGCCTGCGCCGGCGAGATCCTGTTCCTCGGCCACCAGCTCGGTCTCAAGACCGACCTCAGCCCGCGCGAAAACCTGCGCATCGCCGCGGGTCTTTGCGGCTGCCGCGAAGGCGCGAGCGTCGAGGACGTACTGGCGGCAATCGGCCTGCGCGGTTACGAGGATGAGCCGGTGCGCCGTCTCTCCGCCGGCCAGCGCAAGCGCGCGGCACTGGCCCGCCTGCTGCTGCTGCCCGCCACGCTGTGGCTGCTCGACGAACCCTACGCCAACCTCGACCGCCATGGCATCGCGCTGGTGAACGGCTTGCTCGAAAACCATACTGCGGCCGGTGGCGCCGCCCTGGTGACCAGTCACGGTGCGGTGAGCTTCCATGGCGGCGAGCCACGCCATATCCGGATGCATTCATGAGCCCGCGCCTGGCCGGCGCCTGCATCGCCGTGTTGCGGCGCGACCTGGTGCTGGCCTGGCGCCGGCGCAGCGACATCGCGATGCCGGTGCTGTACGCGCTGATCGTGACCATGCTGTTCCCGTTCGCGCTGGGGCCGGAAGACAGCTTGCTGCAACGGATCGCCGGCGGCGTGATCCTGGTCACCATCCTGCTGGCGATGCTGCTGGCGCTGGATGCGATGTTCGCCAGCGACATCGAGGATGGTTCGCTGGAACAACTGATGCTGGCGCCGCAGCCCCTGGCGCTGATGCTGGGCATGAAGATCCTCGCCCACTGGCTCACCACCGCGCTGCCGCTGATCGTGATCGCGCCGCTGCTGGCGGCGATGCTGCATCTGCCTGCCGCGGTCATCCCGGTGCTGCTGCTGGCCCTGTTGCTGGTGACGCCACTGATAAGCCTGTTCGGCGGAGTACTGGTCGCACTGACGGCCGGCACCCGCCGCTCTGGTATGCTGCTCGCCTTGATGCTGCTGCCTTTGTGCGTTCCGGCGCTGATTTTTGCCGCCGGCGCCGTGGCCGCCGCGCAGCAGGGCCTGCCCTGGCTCGCACCGATCAGCTGGCTCGCCGCCGTGCTGGTCTTGGCCGTGGTGCTGGCACCGCTGGCCTGTGCCGCCGCCCTTCGTATTGCCCTGGACTGCTGATCCCCGACTTCTATGGCTAACTGGATCCCGCTCTGGTTGCACCGGCTGAGTTCGCCGCCCACGTTCTACCGCTTTGCCGGCGCGTTGCGGCCGTGGGCGATGGCGCTGGCCGTGCTGTGCGGCATCATCGGACTCTACGGCGGCCTGGTGCTGGCGCCGGCGGACTACCAGCAGGGCGACGCCTACCGGATCATCTTCATCCACGTGCCCAGCGCGTGGATGAGCATGTTCATCTACGCGGTGATGGGCGTGTCGGCCTTCATCGCGCTGGTGTGGCGGATCAAGCTGGCCGAAGTGGTGGCGATGGAATCGGCGCCGATCGGCGCGGCGTTCACCTTCATCACCCTGGTCACCGGCTCGCTGTGGGGCAAGCCGATGTGGGGCACCTGGTGGACGTGGGACGCGCGGCTCACCTCCGAACTGGTGCTGCTGTTCCTGTACCTCGGTGTGATCGGGCTGTACCACGCGTTCGAGGATCGTCGCCAGGGTGCGCGCGCCGCGGCCTTCCTGGCGATCATCGGCATCATCAACGTGCCGATCGTGCATTTCTCGGTGAACTGGTGGAACACGCTGCACCAGGGCAGCACGGTGAACATCTTCGGCCACTCGAAGATTTCCTGGGACATGCTGTGGCCGTTGCTGGCGATGACGCTGGCCACCAAGTTCTATTACGCCGCCAGCCTGTTCCGGCGTGCCCAGACCGACCTGCTCGATCTGGAAAGCGGCAAGGACTGGGTGCGCAAGATCGCCGAGAGCGAGGCGGATCGATGAACGCCATGCAGTCGTTTTTCATGATGGGCGGCTATGCGGCGTATGTATGGCCGGCCTATGCGGTGTTCTTCATCGTGCTGATCGCCGACACGCTCTCGCCACGCCTGCGCCGTCGTCGCCTGCTCGGTGAACTCCGCGCTCGCGTGGCCCGTCAGAGCGCTCGCCAGGAACGCGACACCGCTTCGACGCCACCCTCTTCCACACCACCCTCCGCCTGACTGGCGGCGGCCGACTGCCATGCCCATGAATCCCACCCGCAAACGCCGACTCACCATTGTCCTGTCGATCCTCGCCGCGGCCGCCGTCGCCGCCGTGCTGGTGGTGGTCGCGCTGCAGAACAACATGAACTACCTGCTCACCCCGAGCCAGGTGCAGTCGGGCCAGGCCAGCGACTACAAGACCTTCCGCCTCGGCGGCATGGTCAAGGCCGGCTCGATCCAGCGCAGCAAGGATTCGCTCAAGGTCACCTTCACCGTGGTCGATGCCGGCGGCGCGATGCCGGTGGAATACACCGGCATCCTGCCCGACCTGTTCCGCGACAACCAGTCGGTGATCGCCAGCGGCCACATGGACGGCGCCCGCTTCGTCGCCACCGAAGTGCTGGCCAAGCATGACGAGACCTACATGCCCAAGGAATTGAAGGACGCGATGGCCAAGGCGCATGCGAACAAGAAGATCGAAGACGCCGCTGCCGCACAGGACAAGATGCCATGACCCCCGAACTCGGCCAACTCGCGCTGATCCTCGCCCTGCTGCTGGCACTGGCGCAGGGCATCCTGCCGCTGATCGGCGCCTGGCGCGGCAACCGTGCGCTGATGGCCGTCGCACGTCCCGCGGCGGCGGGTCAGGCGGTGTTCGTGACGTTTGCGTTCGGCATCCTGGTCTGGGCGTTCCTGCATTTCGACTTCTCGGTGCAGTACGTGGCCGACAACTCGAACCTGGAACTGCCGTGGTACTACCGCATTGCCGCGGTGTGGGGCGCGCACGAGGGCTCGCTGCTGTTGTGGATCCTGATCCTCAACGTGTGGACGGTGGCGCTGGCCGCGTTCAGCCAGAAACTGCCCGAGGTATTCGCCTCGCGCGTGCTGGCGGTGATGGGCCTGATCGCCGTCGGTTTCCTCGCCTTCATCATCTTCACCTCCAATCCCTTCGGCCGGCTGTTGCCGATGCCGGGCGACGGCGCTGACTTGAATCCGGTGTTGCAGGACCCGGGCATGACCTTCCATCCGCCGGTGCTGTACACCGGCTACGTCGGCTTCTCGGTGGCGTTCGCGTTCGCCATCGCCGGCCTGCTCGGCGGCGAGCTGGAACAGGCGTGGGTGCGTTGGGCGCGACCATGGACCAACGTGGCCTGGGCGTTTCTCACCCTGGGCATCGTCGCCGGCAGCTGGTGGGCGTATGCGGAACTGGGCTGGGGCGGCTGGTGGTTCTGGGACCCGGTCGAAAACGCCAGCTTCATGCCGTGGCTGGTCGGGTTGGGCCTGATCCATGCGCAGGCCATCACCGAGAAGCGCGGCTCGCTGCGCGCGTGGACGATCCTGCTGTCGATCTTCGCGTTCTCGCTCTCCCTGCTCGGCACCTTCCTGGTGCGCTCGGGCGTGCTCACCTCGGTGCACGCGTTCGCCTCCGATCCGCGACGCGGCGTGTTCATCCTGGCCTTCCTCACCATCGTGGTCGGCGGTTCGCTGCTGCTGTATGCCTTGCGCGCGCCCAGGGTGGCCGGCGGCAAGGCGTTCCAGTTGCTGTCGCGCGAAACCGTCCTGCTGATCGGCAACCTGATGTTCGCGGTGGCCGCGGCGATGGTGTTGCTGGGCACGCTGTTTCCACTGGTGGGCGATGCACTGAACCTGGGCCGGATCTCGGTCGGGCCGCCCTACTTCGGCTTCCTGTTTCCGCTGCTGATGTTGCCGGTGGTGCTGCTGCTGCCGTTCGGACCGTTCCTGCGCTGGGGCAAGGGCGAGTCACCGATGCTCAAGCAGGTGCTGCTGCGCGCGGGCATCGCGGCGGTGGCCTGCGCGATCGTGGCGGCGTTCTTCGTCGACGGCAAGCTCAAGGCGATCGCCGGCGTGGCGTCGCTGGTATGGCTCAGCGTCGGCGTGCTGCTGTATGCCATCAAGCGCTGGCGCGAAGTGCCGCGTGGCCGTCGTTACCCGGCCGAGATGGCGGGCATGCTGCTGGCGCATCTGGGCGTGGGCGTGTTCATCGCCGGCGTGCTGCTGTCCGAGTCGCTCAGCGTGACCAGTGACGTGCGCATGGCGCCGGGGCAGACCCAGCACATCGGCAGTTACGACTTCCGCTTCGACGGCGCACACCGTACCACCGGACCAAACTGGAAGGCCGACCAGGGCGTGGTCACAGTGACCCGCGACGGCAAGCCAGTGGCCGTGATGCATCCGCAGAAGCGCACCTATCTGCGTGGCCAGGTGCAGACCGAATCGGCCGTCGACGCCGGCATCTTCCGCGATCTCTACGTGGCCCTGGGCGAGCCGATGGACGCCGGCAACATCGAGGGCGCGTGGTCGCTGCGGCTTTACACCAAGCCCTTCGTGCGCTGGATCTGGGGTGGCGGCCTGCTGATGATGCTGGGCGGCTTCACCTGCGCCGCGGACAAGCGCTTCCGCCTCAAGCGCGCGGCCACCGTTCGCGAGGATCTGGTGCTGCAGGAAACCCGCGCATGAATCGCCTGCTGCCGTTCATCGGCTTCATGCTGCTGGTCGCCCTGTTCGGCTTCGGCATCTGGTGGAACACCCAGCACGATCCAAATGCGATTCCCACGCCGTTGCTCAACAAGCCGGCGCCCGCCTTCAACCTGCCCAAACTCTACGAGCCCGCGCAGACGGTCAGCAAGACCGACCTGCTGGGCCAGCCTTATCTGCTGAACGTGTTCGCCAGCTGGTGCATCGAATGCGGCGTGGAACATCCGGTGCTGGAAGCGGCGGCGCCCACGCTGGGCGTGAAGCTGGTCGGCTACAACTACAAGGATGCGCCGGCCGACGCCAAGGGTTGGCTGGCGGCGCACGGTAATCCGTACGCCCTGCTGATCGCCGACGAATCCGGTCAGACCGCGCTCGACTTCGGCGTCTACGGCGCACCGGAAAGTTTCCTGATCGATGCGAAGGGCGTGATCCGCTACAAGCACATCGGGCCGATCACCCCGGATGTGCTGGCAGCGAAACTGAAACCGGCGATCGCCGCGATGCTCAAGGAAGCACCGTGATCCGCTTCAATCACCGTAGGAGCCCGCTCGCGGGCGATGCCTTTGCCATGAAAAACATCACGACGGGAACATCGCCCGCGAGCGGGCTCCTACGAGTTATCTTCATGGTGATGCTGGTGTTTGCCGGCGCAGTCCACGCCCAGGCCATCGAGCCGATGCCGTTCGCCAACCATGCGCAGGAGCTGCGCTTCCAGCACCTCACCCAACAGCTGCGCTGCCCGATGTGCCAGAACGAGACACTGGCCGATTCCAACGCGCCGATCGCGCGCGACCTGCGCAACCAGATCTTCAAGCTGATGCAGCAAGGCCGGAGCGACGACGAGATCAAGCAGTATCTGGTCGCGCGCTACTCCGATTACATCCTGTACAACCCGCCGCTGAAAACGGGCACCGTCCTGCTCTGGTTCGGCCCGCTGCTGATCCTGCTCGGCGGCGGCGGCGTGGTGCTGGTGGCGCTCCGCAAACGCAAACGCCAAGGCGTTGAGGCAACGACCGTCGGCGAGTCAGCCGACAACGGGGAAGATTGGTGAAGATCGCTTTTATCGTGGTGGCCGCGCTGATGGTGGCGCTGGCCCTGGCTGCGCTGCTGCTGCCGCTGATACGCCAGGGACGCCGCTCCGGCCACAGTCGCGGCGTGTTCGTGCTCAGCCTGGCCATCGCACTGATACTGCCGCTGGGCGCCGGCATGCTGTATCTGCTGGTCGGTACGCCGGCCGCGCTCAACGGGGTTTCCGCACAGAGCCAGGCCTCGATCAGCCTGCCGCAGGCGATCGCCGAACTGCGCGACCACCTGGCGCAGCAACCCGATGACCGGCAGGGCTGGATGCTGCTGGCACAGACCAGTGCGATGCTGCAGCAGCCGGGCGACGCGCGCGACGCCTACGACCACGTACTGAAGCTCGATGCCAACAACGCCGAGGCGATGGTCGGCTGGGCGGAGAACGATTCGATGCTGCGCGCCGACCACATGATCGAGGGCCGTGCCCGCGACTTGCTGCAGCGCGCGGTGCAGTTGCATCCGGACAACCAGCGTGGCCTGTGGCTGCTCGGCATCAGCGATTTCCAGCATGGCGACTACCGCACGGCGGCGGCGACCTGGCGGCTGCTGCAGCCGCAACTCGAGCCCGGCTCGAACGTGGCCAAGTCCGTGGCCGAACAGATCGCGGTGGCCGATGCCCGCGCCGGCGGCGCTCCCGCCAGTACCGCCAGCAGCGCGGCGGCGGCAACAGCGCCAAGCGCTTCGCTGCAAGTCGAAGTCACCCTGTCGCCGCAGCTCAAGGACAAGCTGACCAGCGGCGACGTCCTCTACGTCTATGCTCGTGCGCCGAACGGCCCGCCGATGCCGCTGGCCGTGGCCAGACTCGATCCCGTCAAGCTGCCCGCCACCGTAACCCTGAATGACGCGATGGCGATGGCGCCGACGCTCAAGCTGTCCAGCGCCGCGCAGGTCTTCGTCGGTGCAAGGATCAGCCACGACGGCCAGCCGACCGCCCAGTCCGGCGACCTGGAAGGCGACGCTGGCGTGGTAGCGGTGGATCGCAAGGCCCCGGTCAAGATCACCATCGACAGGGTGCACTGACGATGGGCGACGCCCGCCGCTACTTTTCGCTGCCCTCGCCGTTCCCGATGAAGCGCGGCGGCGAACTGCACGGCGCGCACGTCGCCTACGAAACCTGGGGCACGCTGAATGCCGCGCGCGACAACGCCGTACTCGTATTGACCGGCCTGTCGCCCAGCGCGCACATGATGTCGTGCGAAGAAGATTCCAGCCCGGGCTGGTGGGAAGATATGGCCGGCCCCGGCAAGGCGATCGACAGCGATCGCTGGTTCGTGATCTGCGTGAACTCGCTGGGCAGCGACAAGGGCTCCACCTGCCCGGCGTCGATCGATCCCGCCACCGGCCGGGCGTATCGGCTCGGCTTTCCGCAACTGGCGCTGGAAGACGTCGGCAACGCCGCGCACGCCGTCGTCACCGACCTGGGCATCACACAACTGGCTTGCCTGATCGGATGCTCGATGGGTGGCATGAGCGCACTTGCCTACATGCTGCTGCACCCCGGCAGCGTGCGCACGCACATCAGCGTGGACACCGCGCCGCAGGCACAACCGTTCGCGATCGCGATCCGCTCGCTGCAGCGCGAGGCGATCCGGCTCGATCCGCAGTTCAACGACGGACAATACGATATCCAGGGAGGGATGAGTGCCGCGAGCGCAGGAAGCGCAGGAGCGGCCGACATACATGCCGAGCATGGCGGCAGCTACCCCGATCTCGGCATGAGCATTGCGCGCAAGCTCGGCGTGATCACCTACCGCTCGGCGATGGAATGGAACGGCCGCTTCGCGCGCATCCGGCTCGATCCCGAGCAGCGCGAGGACGAACCGTTCGGCCGCGAGTTCCAGGTCGAGTCCTACCTCGAAGGCCACGCGAAGCGCTTCGTGCGCAACTTCGATCCGAACTGCTATCTCTACCTTTCGCGCGCCAGCGACTGGTTCGATATTGCCGAATACGGCCACGGCAGCGTGCTCGAAGGGCTCAAGCGCATCCGCATCCAGCAGGCGATGGTGATCGGCGTCAGCACCGACATCCTGTTCCCCCTGCAGCAGCAGGAACAGATCGCCGAGGGCCTGCAGGCCGCCGGTGCCAAGGTGGAATTCGTGGCGCTGGATTCGCCGCAGGGCCACGACGCCTTCCTGGTCGACATCGAGAACTACAGCCGTGCGATCGGTGGATTCCTGAACCGGCTCACCCTGCCCTGAAACGTCGGCCCCATCGGGACGTGCTCCGCCCGTGGCGTTAACCCTCCCGCTGGTAAGATAGCCCGCACCACGCCTCACCCGAGACCGCCATGCTTACCCTGGATTTTCCCGGCAGCCGCACCCTGATCGACGCGATCGACGCCGCCGTGGCCAAACCGACCACGCACGAGCTCACCGACAGCCTGCGCAACAGCCTGTGCAAGCTGATCCGCGACAATGCCGTCACCCTGCCCGACTGCGTGTTCGAGGCGAATACCGAGCACTACGCCCGCCGCGAGCTGTATCGCAGCGAGGAGCACGGCTATTGCGTGGTGGCGATGACCTGGGGCCCGGGCCAGGGCACGCCGATCCACGACCACGACGGCATGTGGTGCGTCGAGGGCGTCTGGAACGGCGCGCTGGAAATCGTGCAGTACGAGTTGCTGGAACACCACGAGCAGCGCTACTGCTTCCAGCCGGTCGGCTCGATCCAGGCCGGTACCGGTTCCGCCGGCAGCCTGATCCCGCCGCACGAGTACCACAGCATCCGCAACCCCAGCGACAGCGCCGTCACCGTCAGCCTGCACATCTACTCGGGCCCAATGGTGCGCTGCGCAGTGTTCCAGCCGCTGCCCGAAGACCGCTGGTACGGCCGCGACGTACGCCAGCTGGGACTCGACCGCGTGCACTGAAGCCGGCATAATGCCCGACTCACACATGCCGGTGTGGCGGAATGGTAGACGCGGCGGACTCAAAATCCGCTTGTGGTGACACAGTGGAGGTTCGAGTCCTCTCACCGGTACCAGTTGACGGACCCCGCTTTCGGCGGGGTTTTTCGTTTTTTCCGCCTACAACTCGCGCACCACGCGGAAACCGACGCGTCCGCTGCGCGTATTGCTGTCCACGCCCTGCCGAAAGGCGGAAATCACCTGGTCCGGCGAACTGCCCCATGAGCCACCGCGCAACACGTGCGCGCTGCAACCGGGATTGATCCAGGCACTGCCGTCGCCGGGGGCGCGGATGTAGTTGTCGTGCCAGCAGTCGGCCACCCATTCGGAGACATTGCCGTCGATGTCGTACAGGCCGAACGGGTTGGCCGCGAAGCTCATCACCGGCGCCGGCCCCCAGTAGCCATCGCGATAACCGCGGAACGAGTTGCTCCAGCTGCGGCCGCTGCGCGAGCGGTCGCCGGAGCCGGTCAGGTTCTCCACCTTGCGTTCGGGTGTGCCGTTGCCCCACCAGTAGCGGGTGGTGGTGCCGCCGCGCAAGGCATATTCGAATTCGGCCTCGCTGGGCAGTCGATAACGCCTGCCGGTGCGCTGGCCGAGCCATGCCGCATAGGCGGCAGCGTCGCTCCAGGACACGTTGACCACCGGCAGATCGTCGCCGGCCTTCTGGCCCGCGTAGTCGTCCTGCCAGTCGGCCTTCGGATCATCACGCAAGGCGCCGCTGCGCTCGTCGTACACGCTGGCGCCGCCGAGCTTGACCGAATCGGGCACGTAGCCGCTGGCGCGCACGAACTCGCGGAACTCACCCACCGTGACCTCGCTGCGCGCCATCGCGAAACCCTTCACCAGGGTCACCTGGTGCTGCGGCAACTCGACGTCGGTGCGATCCTTGTCGTCCGCCGCCGCACCCATCATGAAGCTGCCGGTGGGGATGACCACCATGGCCGGCGTCTTGCCCGGCAGATCGACGTAGCGGTCGGTGAATACCTGGCCGGGCTTGTAGCTGGCATACAGGCGCGCATTGGTCAGGCGCTCGTCCACCGCCGCCAGCTCGGGCAGGTCGGGATCGACCGTGCGCGCCTGCGCCGTCAGCTTCGTCGCCAGCTCAAGATTGCCGGCGTCCAGCGCCAGGCTGGCCTGCGCCAGCACACTGCCGGCGCGCTGCTTGCGCATGCCCTCGATGCGCTGCTGCACATCGTGCATCTGCTGCGAACCGGGCTGGATTGCCTGTGCCTGCGCGAGTTGTTGCTCGGCACCGGCAAAGTCGTTCTGCGCCACCGCCGCCAGGGCACGGTCGAGCACCGCGCGCTGCACCTGGAAGATGCCCTGCTCGGCCACTGCATTCTGCGGGTCGAGCTTCTGCACCTGCCGATACAGTTCCAGCGCGCTGTCGCCCGGGGGTTGATCGGCCCTGCCCTGCTGCAGCAAGCCCGCCGCCTTGGCCAGCATCGGACGCACCGTTGCCAGGGTCTTCAGGTTCGTCTCCAGCTGCGCGACTTCCTGCTCGGCGTTGGGCAATGTGCGCAAGGCGCCCAGCAGATCTTCCGACGCGTCGACGTCGCCCACCGCAATGTCCTGATCGATCTCCGCCACCAGCCGCGCCCGCACATCGAACAGGCCCTGCACGGCGTGGCGGCTGTCCGGCTGCTCCTTCAGCGCCTGCATGAACAAGGCAGCCGCGCTGTTCGGATCGCCGACCAGCTGGCCGGCGTGCAACGCCTTCGTGGCGCGATCCAGCAAGGCCTTGACCGCCGGCGTATCGGCCGCCTTCTGCTCGGGCAGGTTCGCATCCGTGCGGTTGCGCGCCACGATCACCGCGGTCGGCGCCAGGGTCAGTGGCGGCCCGGCATTGAGTTCGTTGATCGCCGCCACCCGCTGCGGCGGCAAGTTGCCGCCAGGCAACATGCCGCCCACCGACATCGAACGCGGTGGCGCCTGTCCCGGCTCGACATGCAGCAGTCGCGGAAAAAAGTGATAGGTCAGCGCAAACCCCAGCACGATCACGCCCAGCGCCCCACCGAGAAAGCGCTGACGGCGCAGGCTTGCATTGCTTGGCATGGATGGGCGTCCTTGTTGCGGCCTGTTATCGTGCGCTGCTCACCATAGGCACAAACCGCCGGCAGGGCAATCCATGCCGGCCACATTATCAAGGAGCCCCGATGTCCCTGCCCGAAACCGCCGCCGCCGAATGGATCGACCAGCGCGCGGCGCTGCAGGCCTGGCTGGCAGCGCTGCCCGCCGACGCGGCGATCGGCCTGGACACCGAGTTCATGCGGCGCGACACGTTCTACCCGCAACTGGCGCTGCTGCAGCTGGGCTGGAACGGTCGCCACGCGCTGATCGATCCGCTGGCCTTCGACATCGGCGACGCACTGCAGCCCCTGCTCGGCGCCGGTCCGGCCGTCACCGTGATGCACAGCGCCAGCGAGGACCTGGAGACTCTCGCACCGCTGCTGCCGGATGGGCCGCGGGTGCTGTTCGACACCCAGATCGCCGCCGCGTTCGTCGGCATGGGCCTGGGCATCAGCTATCGCGCCCTGGTCGCCGAGCTCACCGGCGTCGAGCTGGACAAGGGCGAGACCCGCTCAGACTGGATGCGCCGCCCGCTCACCGCCTCGCAGTGCAGCTACGCCGCCCTCGACGTGGTCTATCTGAAGACCATCCACGAACAGCTCGGCGAACGCCTGCAGCGGCGCGGGCGCAGCGCCTGGCACGCCGAAGACTGCGAGCGCCTCAGGCAGCGCGTGCGTCGCGACGGCGACCCGCAGCCACAGCGCACGTTGCGCGGCGCCGCCGACTGGTCGCCCGCACGGCAGGCGCTGCTGCGTCGACTGCTGCTGTGGCGCGACCGCAGCGCACGCCGCCTCGACGTGCCGCGGCCGTGGCTGATCGACGACACCCTGGCCCTCAGCCTGGCGTACGAGCCACCGCGCACCCTGGCCGAACTCGAACAGCGCGCCCGTGGCCAGCGCGCGCTGCGCTCGGCCCAGCGCAGCGACCTGTTCGAACAACTCACCCCTGGCGTCAGCGCCGAGGAGATCGCCGCCACCGCCAGCATCCCCGGCCACCCGTCAGGCCCGGCCAAACAGGCACTCGGCGCCATGAAGCAGCAGGTGGACACGCTCGCCAACGAGCTGGAGCTTCCATCCGGCCTGCTGTGCCCGCGCAAGGTACTGGAGGAATACGTGGTCACCACCGAATGGCCCGAATTCCTCGACGGCTGGCGCCACGCCGTGCTGCACGACCGTCTCGCCAGCCTGCTCCCCGGCTGACGCGTCGCACCCACCACAGCAAACTGTTGCCAAGAATCCACCCGGCGATTAAGATACGCGGCTTCCCACGGGGTGTAGCTCAGCCTGGTAGAGCGCTACGTTCGGGACGTAGAAGTCGCAGGTTCGAATCCTGTCTCCCCGACCAATGAATTCGAGCATTTAGACCACCTTCGCGGTGGTTTTTTTGTGCCCGTTGCCTACACATTGCCTAAACCACCTGCTTTGCACGTCTTTGCGAGCACGCGGTTTCGCGTTGTGCGCCACGCTAGAAACACACCGGCGGGTGTCACGACAATCAAAATTGCGCGGTGTACGGCCGCAACAGACTCACGGTCGTCACGAGCCCTTGTTTCATGTAGCCATTCAACAAGTCATTCACCGTCATCGGCGGATGCTTGAGTGAGGCACGATGATCGTGCACAGCCCCAATGACGGAAGCCGGGCTGATACCGAAAGCGTGCTCGATGAACTCGTCCGGGTGTTGCGCGGTTATGCCGAGTGGTTCCAGCGTTGTGGCTGGAAAATCCCTGAGGTTGAATGTCACGATTGTGCCGGCCTGACACAGGATCGCGGCAGCCAGAACATGACGGTCATCCGGGTCAGGCAGCGTCAACTGCGCTTCCAGACCTTCGTAGTCGGTGACAAGGCAATCCGGCACGCTGGTATCCATCCGATCACGCGTACGTTCCAGCTGCTCGCGCGTAAGGTCAGGCCGTTTGGCCAACAGGTTCCGCATCCACTCGTCATGAATGCGTGTTGTCCAGCGCGCACGAAACAGATCGCTCACAGCAAGGTGCATCAGCAAGTCGCGCAGCGGCGCTGGGTACAACACGCAAGCGTCGTACAACGCGACGAAGTTCGACATCAGTAGAAGCCCTGTTCCTGGGCCTCGCGGGCCAACTCGGTCAGCCGCGCCTTGCTCTCGACCATCTGGGCGTTCTTGTAGGCCATGAGATCGCGAAAGTACACACGCCGATGTGTGCCCACCATGTGGTGCGCAAGATCGCCACGCTCCAGCAACCCGACCACGAACGGACGTGACACGTTGAGAAAGTCAGCCGTCTGTTGCGTGGTGAGCTCGGCGTGGATCGGCACCAGGCTCACCGCGTTGCCGGCCGCCATGTTGTTCAAGATGTCGACCAGCATCCGCAGCGCAACCACCGGCACTTCAATTTCGCCATCACCGTCGATCACCCGCAAGCGCGCCGTCGGGCCACGGCCAATGCACGCAGCAAGCAACCGGCTGCTTTCGCGCGCCAGCTTCGATTCCTCTGGGGTGGTTGGAGGGGCGACGAGTTGTTCGTTCATTAGGGCAGACATGGCGGCTTCATCCTTTCCAAGTCTTTTCTTGGGTAAGGCAGTTTATTTCATAAACGAAATAAACGCAACATACGAAATAAACGAAACATAGCTCCGGCGTGCGACTTTGATACCTACCCCAAACCGCTTACGCGTATTCCGACATCCCAAGCTAGTCGCTCAGCGTCTTGAGCAACCGCAACAGTGCCTGGTGGGCTGCGTAGGCAGCATCGGGATTCACGGCTTGCTCGCCATAACGCACCTTTGGATCGCAATGAATGAGGCCAAGGTCATCGGAATCCAGCGAAACGCCGCACCCACGCTCCAGCAAGTGGCCCAGCGATGGAATGTCATGTCCATCGCGCCCCTTAGGTATGTGTTTGCAAGCAGCCCGCACAAAGACTGTCTTCATGACCTTCTCGGCGCACTGTTGCGGTCGTTCTTGCTGCGCTGGCTCAGGCGATACGGCTTCACCAACTGCGCGGCCAGCAGTCGCGGCGGCTGGCCGACCTCCAGGCAGCGTCGTGCCCAGTGATGCGCACCACTGCGCGCTTCCATGGCTACCACGATGCCCGCTGGCACCTGCGCCAGCCACACCGCAAAGGCATCGCGCTTCAGATCCAGTCGGCGCAGCGCGTGGCCGCTACCGTCCATCTCGCACACCGAGAACACGCTCTTCGCCAAGTCCACACCCAGGGTTATAGTGCTCATGGAGACTTCCTCTTCTGCTGACGGTTGTTTCGCAACACCATCATGGCCATCGAGGCCGTAAGGGAGGAAGTCTCTTTTTTACTCGGTCAAGGCGGACGGCTTCGCCGCCGCTTAACTCCAGCGTTAGACCCCACAACACGTAATGTCCGCATGCCATTTCCGACGAATATCCGCCAAGAAGCGATCGTCCGCTCGCACCGACGCTGTTGCGTCTGCCATGAGTTCGGTGGTCGCAGTGTGAGTGTCCATCACATCGTTCAAGAGGCTGATGGCGGCCCCAACACTCTGGAAAACGCGATTTGCCTATGCCTTCGGTGTCACGCGGAAGCCGGCCACTTCAATCCGCGTCATCCGCTTGGTACCAAGTACTCACCTGCTGAGTTGGCAGCTCACCGCGATCAATGGTGGGCGCACTGTGCATCCCACCCTCACGAGCCGATTGGCCTGGCCTTAGACATCTCCTACAAGTCGGTCCTGCGCAATTCGGATGTTCACCGCTATCGGCTCCTTGTCAGTTACACGAATAGCACGTCAACTGCGCAAGATGGATGGAAAGTTCAGATCTACATTCCGTCTTTCGTCCCGTACGTCCAATGCGAGTTTGATGCTTATGAAGACGAGGCACTGGAGGGAGATCGGTACACCGAGTTCGAAACTCAGTCGCACGAGCGGGTATTCCCCGGCGAGACAGTCAAGATCGCCGGCAGCGATCCTTTTCCATATCCATCCATCGAGTACGAAATCACCAGTCTGGTTTACCACTCCGCGCTCCGGTCCGGAGATGTCCGTTGGAGGTTCTACACCGCAAATGCGCCTGTCATCGAAGGCAGCCGCAGGCTGTCCGAACTCCACGAGTTCTAGCGCGGTGGGGTCTACAAGCGAAGCGCCAACAGCCTAGCTCGAACATTAGGCGGTAGCTCGTGGTGGTTCTTCGTGTGGTGCACTTCGCTCAGCTTCGCGCTGGCTTGTCGTCCGTCGCCGCCGCAACTTTTCGCGCGGCATCGTCGCAAGCCTGGGCATTCAAAACTGGTGTTGTTGGGGTAATCGGTTGCTCAAGCTGTGCGCCCGTCGTGGCAGTGGTTGTCGCCCGAGCATGCTGCGTCGCAACCGTCTAACATCTCGTCCAAGTGGACGCGCGAAAAAGCCGCGCGCCGCTTAACTCCAGCGTCAGGCCCCACGGGAGGTACAGAATGCCTTGGGATGGTGTCCGAAGGATCATTTGGGCAAAGCATTTCGATGAGATGGAGATCATCGGAAATGATCATTTCAGCATCGGTGTCCCGATCAAGGCGGATCCGGAGTTCAAGGCCATGCTCTTTGCAGCAGCGATCACGCATATCGACGGAAACAAGTCCATAGACTACATCTACCGTAGATATGGCAAAGAATACTTGGAAGCATTTGATGATGATAAACGATGCCCCTCCGGCAGCTTGAAAGAACTTGTATTGCATGTGGGCAAAACAGCCGAGGGACTCGCCAAGCGTCTAAGCTCCGGGACTTTTACATCTCAACAACCAACCGGCTGCATCTATGCAGTAAATGTCCTGATCCGTATGCAATCTACCTTCCATGCCATCAGCCAACTAATTCTCGGGGGTCTTGCGCTCGAAGCGGAAGCCGTAATTCGCCAAGGCATCGAACAATGCGCGTGGTCTCTTGCCGTCAAGGGGCTTGATGATGTCCATGACGTAAACAAAACCTCTCCAACAAAATCAGTATCACGTCTCAAACAATCGTTTCCGGGCGCCGGACACATATACGGGCTGCTAAGCGATAGTGCCCATGCAAGCCCTTCGTCACAGAGTCGGTTTATAGAACGCGATGGTGATCAAGTAGCTATCGCTATCAGAAGCACCGACCACTGCCGTCAAGCACTACTTTACTTGGTGATGCTATTGGACACATACGCAAACATAGCGGAATCTATAATTAATCATATGGGCGTCCCCACGCCCACCTTTGAACCACCAGTGCAGCCTCATGATTACAACACCATCAATCGTTACACGGCCCTGTTCAATGACGCAGATCTCGTTCGGTATTCTACGTGGAGAGGGGCCTAACAGTTCGCCCAAACGGACTGGCGGAAAAGCGCCGCTAGCCGCTTAACTCAAGCGTTCGGCCTAGGGGGCAGCGTCGTGAATGAGGCAAAGAAGGCGCGAGTCGCTCAGGCGACCTGGGAAGCTGCCGAACGGACTCAAAGACACATGCATTCTCTGCAGCACTGCCTCGTCCGAAGCGACGTAATGCGCTATCACCATGATGATCTGGTGCGAGAGGTGCTGGCCAATGACGGCCCTGACGCGTTCAATGACGTGAAGAAGGTTCGCTTCATGGCGTACATCGCATTCTGGTACACGGCCTTGGCCGGCGTTATCGAACGCTATGAGGAGCTTCGCGATAAAGGCGCCGTTCCCGCGGATCCAGCAGTAGATTCATTGCTAACCGAAGAATTCAAGAACATCACTAAACCCTTTCGTAACTCGGTGGCGCATTGCTCGGACTTCGACGATCGTCGAACTCTTGAACTCTTCAATCACGAGCCCACGATTCCTGACCAAGCCGCCGCAATCGCAGACGCGTTTCATACGTACTTCAGGGTACACAAACGGCCCAAGGCCTGACAATTCGTCCAAGCGGACGCGCGAAAAGCCGCGCGCCGCTTAACTCAAGCGTCAAGGCAGACGCCGTTGCATCGCACACCCAGCAATTGCTTTGACCCAGCGTGTGCACGACGCAAGTGCAATCGGCCTGTTACGTCGCGCTCGTTGTGGCTTTGCCCGGGTCGCGGTGCGTGCGGAGACCTTCCGCCATGTCAACAAGCACATCCAGTTCTAGCGGCGAAAACCCCGCCTCGCTGCGGGCCGGCCGATTGAACGGCCCGCGCAACTCGACACCCATGTAGTCGCGGATCAAGCCGAAGAAAGTCTCGACCGGCTCGATGCCGTCGCGCTCGCAGCAATGGTGGAACCAGCGGGTGCCGGCGGCGACGTGGGCGACTTCCTCGCGCAGGATGACTTCGAGGATGGCGACGGTGCGCTCGTCGCCCAGGTGGCGCAGGCGGTCGATCATGCCGGGGGTGACGTCGAGCCCGCGCGCTTCGAGCACGCGCGGCACCAGGGCCATGCGCGCGGTGTCGTTGTCGGCGGTTTTCTCGGCCATCTGCCACAGGCCGTCGTGGGCGTCGAAATCGCCGTACGCATGGCCGAGTTCGGCCAGGCGCTCGGACAGCATGGCGAAGTGGCGCGCCTCGTCGTGGGCGCAACTGACCCAGTCGCGATAGTAGTCGCCGGGTTTGCCGCGAAAGCGGTACACCGCATCCCACGCCAGGTTGATCGCGTTGAACTCGATGTGCGCCACCGCGTGCACCAGGGCGGCGCGCCCTTCGGCGCTGCCGAGTCCGCGTTGCGGCAGGTTGCGTGCATTGACTAGCACGGGTTTCGCTGGGCGACCGGGTGGCCCGATCGGTTCGGGCGGCGGCGAGGCGGGATCGACGCGCAGCTCGCCGGCCTCGAAGGCCTGCCAGGTCTCGTGGGTCAGGCGCAGCTTGTCGACGGGGTCGGTGGCGTCGAGGCAGCGTTTGGCGGCGGCGTGAAGGTCGGTCATGGGGTTCTGCAGGAGCCCACTTGTGGGCGATGCTGTTGCCCTGGTCTTCGTTCGTGCATCCGAGCAAAGGCATCGCCCGCGAGCGGGCTCCTACGGAGAGCGGTTCAGACTACGCGGCGCGCGGCCTTGGCATCGTCCGAGCGCAGCATCTGGACCTGCTCCAGGTACTCGTCTTCCAGCCCGGTGACGTATTCGCCGGAGAAGCACGAGGTGTCGAAGTGGGTGAGCTTCTCGTTGCCGTCCTGCACCGCCCATTCGAGATCCTTGAGATCCTGGTAGATCAGCCAGTCGGCGCCGAGCAGCTTTTCCACCTCCTTCTCGGTGTGGCCGGCGGCGACCAGTTCGCTGGTCGATGGCATGTCGATGCCGTAGACGTTCGGATAGCGCACGGGTGGCGCGGCGGAGGCGAAGTAGACGTTCTTCGCACCGGCCTCGCGGGCCATCTGGATGATCTGCTTCGAGGTGGTGCCGCGCACGATGGAGTCGTCCACCAGCAGCACGTTCTTCTTGTTGAACTCCAGGTCGATCGCGTTGAGCTTGCGGCGTACCGATTTCACCCGCTCGCCCTGCCCCGGCATGATGAAGGTGCGGCCGATGTAGCGGTTCTTGACGAAGCCTTCGCGAAACGGCACGCCGAGCGCACCGGCCAGCGCGCTGGCGGCGGTGCGCGCGGTGTCGGGAATCGGGATCACCGCGTCGATGCCGTGGTCGGGGCGCTCGCGCAGGATCTTCTCGGCCAGCTTCTCGCCCATGCGCAGGCGTGCCTTGTACACCGAGACGTCCTCGATCATCGAGTCCGGCCGCGCCAGGTAGACGTATTCGAAGATGCACGGCGTGTGCAGCGCGCCCTCAGCGCAGCGGCGGCTGTGCAGCTGGCCGTGGTCGGTGATGATCACCGCCTCGCCCGGCATGATGTCGCGCAACAGCTTGAAGCCGAGCACGTCCAGTGCCACCGATTCCGACGCCACGGCATATTCGTGGCCTTCGGCGGTGACGCGCTCGCCCAGCACCAGCGGCCGGATGCCGTGCGGATCGCGGAACGCGACCAGGCCGTAGCCGAGCAGCAGCGCGATGCATGCATAACCGCCGCGCGCACGCGCATGCACGCCGGCCACCGCCTTGAAGATGTGGTCAGGCGTCAGTTGCATGCGATCCTGGATCTGCAGCTCGTGCGCCAGCACGTTGAGCAGCACCTCGGAATCGGAATCGGTGTTGATGTGGCGGCGGTCGTCCTCGAACATCTCGCGGCGCAGCGCCTCGGTGTTGACCAGGTTGCCGTTGTGCGCGAACGCGATGCCGTAGGGGGAATTGACGTACAGCGGCTGCGCCTCGGCGGAACCTTCCGAGCCGGCCGTGGGGTAACGGCAGTGGCCGATGCCGATGCGCCCGCGCAGCTCGCTCATCGCGCGCTCGCCGAACACGTCGCGCACCAGCCCGTTGCCCTTGTGCAGGCGCAGCCGCGAGCCGTCCACCGTGGCGATGCCGGCCGCGTCCTGGCCGCGATGCTGCAGCACGGTCAAGCCGTCATAAAGCGCCGACGCCACTTCCGTGGTACCGACGATGCCGATGATTCCGCACATGATTCGTGGCCTGTTTCAGGGATGCTGGTTCAAGGATGCCGAGGATGCTCGGTAGCGCTTCCGGTCGCGGCTGGCACGCGCCCGGTGGATGTCGCCGGCGAGGGCGGACGCTGAGCGGATATGGGGTCGTGAATGCGGTCGGACAAGTTGTGCATCTGCTGGAGCAGTTCGGAAGGCGCCACCCGATCCAGCAGGTTCGGGGCCTGCCTGGAGCTGGAGGAACCGGCCGGCCCGTGCCGCTGCAGCAGCGGTTCGGACTTCAGCTTGTCCAGCACCGCCTCGGGGTGCAGGTGATCGGCCACGCCGGGCGGGATGTTCTGGCCCAGCCATGCCGCGGTGCCCTGGAATTGCGGCAGCAAGGTGGACTGCTGCCACCAGGGTTCGCGCGTCACGGCGGTAAGCCCGACCAGGAACACCAGGATGGTCACCACCAGCACGCCCCGCACGAAGCCGAACAGCACGCCGAGCAGGCGGTCGATGCCGGTCAGCCCCGTGCTCCAGATCAGCTTCCTCGCTGCGAACCGCACGATCGCGCCGAGCAGCAGCACGCCAAAGAAGCAGATCACGTAACCCAGGCAGATCCGCGCCACCGGCAGCGAGATCGCGTTTTCGAACAGCGCCGCCACGTCCGGACCGAACAGTGCCGCCACCCAGAACGCGGCAACCCAGATCACCAGCGACAGCAATTCGGCGACCAGGCCACGCATCAGGCCGATCAGTACCGACAGCCCCAGAATGACCAGGATGATTCCGTCGAGCCAGTTCATTCCTGCAGCCACTCCATGAGGTTGCTCCACATGTCCGCCATGGCGCCGTCATGGCCACGGGCTTTCGGGGTGGTTCGGGCTCCCCTGGAAGATGGCGTCACGGCATGGGACATGGATGGGCTCAGGGCACGGAGACGATGTTGCCGTCGATGCCAAGCCTGGCCTTGATCTGGTCGTGCACGCGCAGTGCGTCGGCGCGCTGGGTTTGCGGACCGGCGCGCACGCGCCACAAGGTTTTCCCGCCGGATTGCACGGAGTCGACAAAGCCGTCGAAGCCCGCTGTGCGCAGCTTGTCGCGCAAGGCGTTCGCATCGGCCTGGCTGCTCATCGCCGCCAGTTGCACGGCCCAGCCGCCGGGTTTGCCCGGGCTGGCGGCGGCCGCGGCCGGGGTGCTGTCGATACTGGCGTCCTGCTCCAGTCGCGCCGGCACACCGGGAATCGACTGGGTGATCTTCAGGCGCGCCGCTTCGGCCGCCGTACGCGTTTCGAACGGCCCGGCGATGACCAGGGTGCGCGAATTGCCGGCCTGGGTGATCGCATGGCCCGTCACCGGATAACCTAGCGCGCGCACCCGATGCTCCAGTTTCGCTGCGCCGGCCGCGCTGGCGTAGGCGCTGAGGTTGAGCGTGTAGCTGCCGCGTGCCACGGCAGCACCGGAGGAGGGTGCGGGTGCGGCCTCGGTCGACCTGGCCGGTGTGCTCTTTTCGGGCTTGCCGGGCACCTGCGTCGGCGTGGTTCCCTGCGGCGCAATCACCGGTTGCGCCGGCGAGGCCCCGCTGCCGATGGTCACCGTCGTCGGCGCCGGCTTCCGGCCCGCCTGCGGGTCGAGCTCCACGTCGCGCGGACGGTTCGAATCGATGGTAACGGTGGCGATGCGATCGCCCGATGCCGGTGCGGCGGCGGTCGTCGCCACGGCGGCGGCAGACGACGCACTCGCCGGGGATGCGGGATTCAGGCTCATCGTCCGGGTTTGCAGGTCGCGATCGGGAGCCGGCGGAATGGCCAGGCTGACCGACTGGTCGCTGCCCGGGGTCGGCGGGCTGCCGGAGAAGAACATCGGCACGAAGATGACCGCCAACGCTATCAGGACGGCAGCACCCAGCAGGCGTGTTTTCAAGTTTTCGCTCCCAGACGGCAAACGCAATGCGTAACGGCGGGATTATACCTGCCAGGGCCATTTGCCATGGCGCCGCTCAGCTTGCCTGTTCAGCGATCACCGCGCTGGCCACGAAAAACGAGCCAAAGGCCAGGATCCGCCCGCCGGGCGGCGCCGCCTGCCGCGCCGCCGCCAGCGCCGCCGGCACGTCGGCATGCACATCGAAGCGCGCCTGCGGCAGGGTTTCGCGCAAGGTCGCGGCAAGCGCGGTGACGGCGAGGCCGCGCGGGGTGGCCTGATCCAGCCCCGCCAGGTGCCAGTGCTCGATGCGTGTACCGAGCGCGGCGATCACCCCGGCCACGTCCTTGTCGGCCAGCGCGCCGTAGACCGCGTGCACACCGCCGGGCGGCTGCGTGTCCAGCCACTCGGCCAGTGCCCGCGCCGCCTGCGGGTTGTGCCCCACGTCCACGACCAGCGGCGGCTCGCCGCCGAGTGTCTGCAGGCGCGCCGCGATCCGCACCTCGTGCAAGCCGGCACTGGCCGCCGCAAACAGTGCGCTGGGTGCGAGCGCACCTCCACCGAGCACATGCAACGCGGCAATCGCCACCGCCGCGTTGGCGAATTGCACCGGCGCCGCCAGCGGCGGATCGGGCAACTCCATCGCGGTGCCATCCCGATGGCGCCAGCGCCAGCCGTCCTGATGGCGCTCCACGCTGAAGTCGCTGCCGGCCCGTTCGACCTGCGCGCCGCACTCGGCCAAGGCTGCAAGCAGGCCGGCCGGCGGATCCGGTTCGCCCAGGATCGCCGGCCGACCGCGCCGGGCGATGCCGGCTTTTTCGCGACCGATGCTGTCGCGGTCCGGACCCAGCCACTCCATGTGATCCAGGTCCACCGTGGTGATCACCGCCACGTCGGCGTCGATGATATTCACCGCATCGAGCCGCCCGCCCAGCCCCACTTCGAGCACGGCCACCTCGACGCCGGCGCGGGCGAACAGATCCAGCGCAGCCAGCGTGCCGAATTCGAAATAGGTCAGGGGAACGGCATCATCCAGAGCGGCGCCACGCGCCGCCTCGATCCGTTCGAACGCGGCGATCAGGGCGGCATCCGCGGCCAGCGTGCCGTCGATGCGAATGCGTTCGTTATAGGTGAGCAGATGCGGCGAGGTGAAGGCGCCCGTGCGCAACCCCGCCGCAGTGAACATGGCCTCGAGCAGGGCGACGGTGGAGCCCTTGCCGTTGGTGCCGGCCACGGTGACCACCCGCGGCGCCGGTCGCGGCGCGCCCATGCGTTGCCACACTTCGCGTACGCGATCGAGCCCCAGCTCGATGCTGTGCACGTTGACGCGTTCCTGGTAAGCCAGCCATTCGGCGAGATTGCGGGTCATGCCTGTCGACTTCGCTGATGATGGCCCGCCGTTCTGCGCAACCTCGCATCACGTGCCGACCGGATCGCGAAAGCTTAAAGCATCGCGATGCCCGATCGGCGATCGACCGGAACGCTCCGGCGGATTCAGAGCAGTGGCGTCGCGCCGGGCTGGAACAGCGCCAGTACCGTCGACGCGGTGGCAACCGTGGCGAACAGCAGCGCCAGGCAGGCAATGAAGGCGGAATCCTCGCGAAGCTTGTACATGTCGTTTCTCCTTGCACCTGGATGGTGTGGAGAGATGATCCCGTGCAGACCCGATCGGTTGCAGGGCCAGGCGTCAAGCATCGGCGATGACAGGCGTCACTCGCGCCAGGCGCTACAGCGCGACCTTGCGCAAGCGCAGTGCATTGCTCACCACCGACACCGAACTCAGGCTCATTGCCAGCGCGGCGATCATCGGCGACAGCACGATGCCGAACCACGGGTACAACACACCGGCCGCCAGCGGCACGCCGACCGCGTTGTAGACGAAGGCGAAGAACAGGTTCTGGTGGATGTTGCGCACGGTGGCCTGCGACAGCTTGCGCGCCCGCACGATCGCGCCCAGTTCTCCCTTGACCAGGGTCACCTGCGCGCTTTCCATCGCCACATCCGTGCCGCCCCCCATCGCGATACCGACATCGGACGCCGCCAGCGCGGGCGCGTCGTTGATGCCGTCGCCGGCCATTGCCACGCGGCGGCCCGCGGCGCGCAACGCATTCACCACCGCCGCCTTGTCGGCCGGCGACACGTCGGCGTGCACTTCGTCGATGCGCAGCGCACGCGCCACCGACTGCGCCGTGGTGATGTTGTCGCCGGTAAGCATCACGATGCGCAGGCCGGCGGCGTGCAGGTCGGCAATTGCCTGCGGGGTATCCGGCTTGATCCGGTCGGCCACCGCCAGCAAGGCAGCGAGTACGCCGTCGACGGCGAGGAACATCACCGTGGCGCCCTGCCCGCGCAGTTGCTCGGCGCGCGCGGCGGCGCTGTCCGCGATCGCGACCTGCACTTCGGACATCAGCTTCGCATTGCCGAACGCCACCTGGAGACCGTCCACTACCGCGCTGACGCCTCGCCCGGTCAGTGAGCGGAAATCCGTTGCTGCCAGCACGACCACGCCCTCCGCTTCCGCCGCGCTCACGATCGCCCGCGCCAGCGGATGTTCGCTGGGCCGTTCCAGTGCGGCGGCCAGCGCCAGCAGGGGCTCACGCGATTGGCCGTCCAGCGCGACCAGTTCCGTCAACGACGGCTTGCCGATGGTCAGGGTGCCGGTCTTGTCCACCACCAGGGTGTCGATATCGCGCAGGGACTCGATCGCGCCGGCGTTCTTGAACAGCACGCCATGCTGCGCACCGCGGCCGCTGGCGACCATGATCGAGATCGGCGTGGCCAGGCCCAGCGCGCACGGGCAGGCGATGATCAGCACCGCGACGGCAGCGATCAGTGCATGGGTCAGGCGCGGCTCCGGCCCGATCCAGGCCCATGCCGCGAACGCGAGCACCGCCACCGCCACCACCGTCGGCACGAACCACGCCGCCACCCGATCGGCCACCCGCTGCAGCGGCGCCTTGCTGCGCTGCGCCTGCGCCACCAGGGCCACGATCTGCGCCAGCATCGTCGCGCCGCCCACCTTCTGCGCACGCATGGTCAGCGCGCCATCCTGGTTCACCGTGCCGCCGGTGAGCGGATCGTCTTTCGCCTTGGCCACCGGCATCGGCTCGCCGGTGAGCATCGATTCGTCGACATGGCTGGCGCCTTCCAGCACCACGCCGTCGACCGGCACCTTCTCGCCGGGGCGCACGCGCAGCACGTCGCCGGCATGCACCTGATCGAGCGCCACGTCGCTTTCGCTGCCGTCGGCAGCGATGCGTCGCGCCGTCTTCGGTGCCAGTCCCAGCAACAACTTCAACGCCGCGCCGGTACGACGGCGCGCACGCAGCTCCAGGAAATCACCCAGCGTGACCAGGGTGACGATCACCGCCGCCGATTCGAAATACACCGCAACGCGACCGTGCATGTCGCGGAAACCGTCCGGGAAGATCCCCGGCAGCAGGAACGCCACCGCGCTGTACAGCCACGCTACGCCGGTGCCCAACGCGATCAGCGTATACATGTTCGGATGCCACGGTCGCAGCGAACGCCAGCCGCGCGCGAAGAACGGCGCGCCGCCCCACAGCACCACCACCGTTGCCAGCACCGCCTCGATCCAGCCAGCCACGCCGTCCCACGGCAGCGGCAGATGCCAGCCGAACAGGTGCGGCCCCATCGCCAGCACGAACACCGGCACGGTCAGCGCCATCAGCAGCCGGAAGCGCCGCGTCATCGACGCCAGCTCGCCGTCGTCCTCGTCCAGCGTCGGCATCATCGGCTCCAGTGCCATGCCGCACTTCGGGCAGGCGCCGGGGCCAACCTGGCGCACCTCCGGATGCATCGGGCAGGTGTAGATCGTGCCGGGCGGTGCCGCCTCCCGCTTTTCGAGATACGCCGACGGATCGGCCACGAACTTCTCCCGACAACGCGCGGAGCAGAAGTAATGCGTGTGGCCGGCGTGCCCGGCGCGATGCTTCGCGGCCTGCGCATCCACCGTCATGCCGCACACCGGATCCTTCATAGCGTGCACATGATCGTGATGGGCATGCGCATGATCGGACATCGCCATCGATGCAGTCTTCGCCGCGCAGCAGCTTGCCGATCCATCCCCGGTTTCGCCAGCAGCCAGATACGCCGCCGGCGCGGCGTCGAACTTTGCCTTGCAGCCGCCGCAGCAGAAATGGAATACCTGCCCGTCATACGTGGATTGATGCTTCGACGTGGCCGGATCCACCGCCATGCCACAGACGGGATCGGTCGCCGTGGCGGACGTGTCGTGGTCACCGCGAGAGCACGCCTGCGCGTTCATGCCGACACCTGCTCATCGCTGAGCGCGCGCAGGATCGGACATGCCTCCGGCTTGCCATGCCCCGGACACGAGGCAACCAGCTGCGCCAGCCCATCGCGCACCCGCTGCAACTCGGTGATGCGCTGCTCGATCGCCACCAGCCGCTGCTGCGCGCGCTGCTTCACGGCTTTCACCCCGCGCTGGCGATCGGCCGACAGGGCCAGCAGGTCGCGGATCTCTTCCAGGGTGAAGCCAAGGTGCTTGGCGCGGCGGATGAAGCGCAGCTGGGCAACCGCACCCTCGCTGTAACTTCGATAACCGGACGCACGCCGCTGCGGCTCGGGCAACAGGCCTTCGCGTTCGTAAAACCGGATCGTGTCGATCGCCACGCCGACGCGCTTGGCGACGGCACCGATGGTGAGTGAGCTGGTTTGCGTGTTCATGGAGCAAGTCTAGACCCTTGATCCATGTCCAGAGTCAAGTCCCGCCACCGCCGGCCACCCGCCATGCACGCTTTCGGCTACTCACTGGCGCGCAAAACCGTCCTCGCTCCAGTCTTCACTGCCCACGCCGTGGTGGACGAAGAACAGGCCGTCGGGATCGTACCTGCGCTTCACCGCCGCCAGTCGCGGATAGTTCGTGCCCCAGAAAGCGTCCTGCCAGTCGCGCTTGAAATAGTCGCTTTCCGATACATAGGAGCCGGCCTGCGGGGCGACCTTCAGCAGCGCGTCCATCGAACGACCGACACCGGCCGCATCGCGCCGTGCCGCGGCCAGATCCGGTCCGGGACCGGGCATGCCGGGGAACGCCGGCGCCCCTCCGCTGGCACAAATGGCCAGGGCAAATGCCTCGACCATGCCCGGATGGGTGGCGGTGTCGCGGGCAGCGGTGATCGCTTCGGGCGGCGCACCGGCCAGGCCCTTGTTGAAATGCAGGGCGAAGCCCCATGCGCGCGATGCCGCGAACATCGCATCGACCAGCCTGGCCTGCGCGCGCGGCTGCAGCAGCGAGGCCGGCAACCAGGCCGAACGATAGCCGTGCAGGAACCAGCCGACCTGACCCTGGTCGCCGGCCCAGAGCATGTGGTTGCGCGGCGCGCCCGGCCGGCCGTCCTCGGCAATCAGTTGCGGCGCATGCTGGCGGAAGAATTCCGCGTCCCAGAAATGCCGCGCCGGTAACGCGAAGACGCGCATCTCGCTGGTGACCGTGTACTCCTTGCGCGCACCCACCCACGCCAGGAACGGCGCCCAGATCTCTTGCGCCTGCACTTGCGTCAACCCGTGGAACACCATCGCGATGCGCATGGTGTTGTCGGACTGGAACACCAACTGCTCGCCCCAGTGCGGATTGAACAGGTCGCTGCGATAGAACTCGATGGCGCGGGCGATCAGCGCACGGTACGCCGCATCCGACGACGCCTTGATCGCGCCGAACGCGCCGCCGAAGGTTTCCGGCAGTTCACGCGTGCGCAGGGTCAGCCGCGTGACCACGCCGAGGCTGCCACCGCCGCCGCCCTTGAGACCCCAGAACAGCTCGGGGTGGCTGCACGCATTGGCGATGCATACCTTGCCATCGGCAGTGACCACTTCGGCCTCGATCAGCCCCGCTGCCGCCGTGCCGTAGTGCTTGGAGAAGCTGCCGAAGCCGCCGCTCTGCACCAGTCCGGCCACGCCGACGCTGGTGCAGCCACCGCCCTGCACGTAGCGGCCACCCTTCGTGGTCACTGCATCGTAGGCGTCGATCCACATCGCGCCGGCGCCGATGCTCACGGCAGGCTGCGGCGACACGTAGCAACCTTTCGGCACGAACGCGTCGTGCAACTGGATATGGTTCATCCGCCGCGTCCATATCAACAAGGAGTCAGGGGCGTCGGAGGTGCCTTGATAGCTGTGACCGCCGCCTTTCACGACCAGGCGCAGGCGATGATCGCGCGCAAAGTTCACGGCCACGGCGACATCGGCTGCGCTCTCGGCGGCCACCGCATAGGCGCTTGGCCGGGAGGTCCACGCGTCGGCCCAGCCGCTGGTCTGGGTCAAGGCCGGCTGGTCACCGAGATAGAACGGGTTCTTGAGCTGTTGCAGCGCCTCGGCCCTGGCGGCAGCGGGCGCGTCAGGTGCAAATGGCGACTGCAGCTTCAGCAGGCGACCGCCGACGCGCTGCTTCAGCGCCTCCCATGTCGCCGGGGCCGGCCATGCGCGATCACCCGGGCCCACCCTGCGCAACAGGCTGCTGCGCGTGCCGGCGAGCAGGCGCCCGACGGGTGACCATGCCAGCGGCAGGAATGATGCGGCGAAGGTGGCCTTGAGCAGATCGCGACGGTTCATGACGGGCCTCGGTGATTGAGTCGGCTCCATGTTGCAAGAAAGCCTGCCTGCGGTCGCTCGTCAGGTGACGGATCGATCCATCCCGGGGACGGATGGTGGGCTTGTGGGGACGGACCGCAAGCGCTTTGCGTAGAATCGGCGCATGAACGAACAGTCGGGCTTCGGCTTCCAGGACTTCCAGCGCTGGCGGCGCCCCATCGAAGTCGGCTTCTGGGTCATGCTGACCGCGCTCATTACCGTATTCAACGGGTTGGTCGCGCAGATCGACTACGCCCGCGTGGCCGCATGGGAGCCGTGGGTATGGGAGTGCAGCAGCTCGATCGTCATCCTGGCGCTGCTTCCGTTCGTGATTGCGCTGGAACGACGTTGGCCGTTCCGCTTTGACACCTGGCGACACAGCCTGCCGCGACACCTGCTGGCGACGATTCCCTTCAGCCTGGTGCATGTCGTGGGCATGGTCGCACTGCGCAAGCTGGTCTACGTGTCGGTCGGCTTGCACTACGAGTTCGGGGCGCGGTTCGGCTACGAATACCTGAAGGACTTTCGCTCCTATTTCCTGATCATCGTGCTGCTGTGCCTGGCGCAGCTGTTGCTCGTCCGCTGGCAGGGCGAGGCGCGCCTGCTGGCGGAGCCCGACGACGGGCATCCCACCGAGCCGGTCGAGCGACCCGAGCGCTTCCTGGTGCGCAAGCTGGGCCGGGAATTCCTGCTCAACGCGGGCGAGATCGAGTGGCTGCAGGCCTCGGGCAACTACGTGAACCTGCATGTGCGTGGTCGCGATTATCCGTTACGCACCACCATGGCGGCGATCGAAGGGCGGCTCAATCCCGCATGTTTCGTGCGCGTGCACCGCAGCTATTTCGTCAACCTTGATTACCTCGCCCAGATCGAACCGCTGGAAACCGGCGATGCCCGACTGACGTTACGTGATGGCGCGACGATCCCCTGCAGCCGGCGCCATCGCACCGCCTTGCGCGAGCGCTTTGGCAGCTGACTGCGCGGCCACGGACTTGGACTTCCGGGATCGATGGTGTTTTGCCGCATCGACAGGCTGGTCGTCGGCCGCACCACCAATGGGCTACGCTTGCGGAGCGTTTCCGGGCAGCAAGGGGCAGCAGATGAAAACTCAGATTCCAGGCAAGTTGTGCGGGCTGGCCATGGCTGGCCTGTTGGCGTTCTTCCTGACCAGCACGACACAGGCCAACCCTGCCGAGCAGGCCCGCTGGCAACGTGAGGCGCAGGCGGTAACGATCACCCGCGACGACTGGGGCATCGCCCACGTGCACGGCAAGACCGATGCCGACGCGGTGTTCGGCATGGCCTATGCGCAGGCCGAGGACGACTTCAACCGGGTCGAGACCAACTATCTCGTCTCGCTGGGCCGGCTCGCCGAGGCGAAGGACGCGGACGACTCCGCGCTGTGGCAGGACCTGCGCCAGCGCCTGTTCATCGATCCGGTCGAGTTGAAGAAGCTGTATGCACAAAGCCCGACGTGGTTGCGCGCACTGATGGACAGTTGGGCGGACGGCTTGAACTACTACCTGGCGACGCATCCGGACGTGCATCCGCGCGTGATCACCCACTTCGAGCCGTGGATGGCACTCTCGTTCACCGAAGGCAGCATCGGTGGCGATATCGAACGGGTGGAACTGGGGCCGCTGAAGGCGTTCTACGGTGCTTCGACCGATGCGCCGCTGGCCCAGGTGCAGACCCGCCCCAGCTGGATCGAGCCGACCGGCTCGAACGGCATCGCGATCGCACCGAAGCTCACCGTCGATGGTCACGCGCTGCTGCTGATCAATCCGCACACCTCGTTCTTCTTCCGCTCCGAACTGCAGATGTCCAGCGACGAGGGCCTCGATGCCTACGGCGCGGTGACCTGGGGCCAGTTCTTCATCTACCAGGGTTTCAATCCGCACGTGGGCTGGATGCACACCTCGACCGGCGTCGACGTGGTCGACGAATTCGCCGAGACCATCGTGCACCAGGACGGCAAGTTGTTCTATCGCTACGGCAAGGCGTTGCGGCCAGTCACTTCGCGTCAGATCACCCTGTCGTACCGCGCGAAGGACGGCGCGCTGGCCCAACGCAGCTTCACGGCATACTTCACCCACCACGGCCCGATCGTGCGCGAACTCGGCGACAAGTGGATCGCCGAGGCACTGATGAACAAGCCGATCCCCGCGCTGGAGCAAAGCTGGCTGCGCACCAGGACGCACGATCTCGCCAGCTACATGAAGGTCGCCGAGCTCAAGGCCAACTCGTCCAACAACACCTTGTTCGCCGACGACAAGGGCGAGATCGCCTTCCTGCTGCCGCAGTTCGTGCCCAAACGCGACAACCGCTTCGATTACACCAAGCCGGTCGACGGCAGCAATCCGGCCACCGACTGGCAGGGGCTGACCCCGTTGGACCAGCTGCCGCAGGTGGTGAACCCGCCGAACGGCTGGACTTTCAACACCAACGACTGGCCTTACTCCGCTGCCGGTCCGTACAGCCCGAAGAAGGCCGACTTTCCGCGCTATATGGATACCTTCGGCGAGAATCCGCGCGGACTGCATGCCCTGCGCCTCCTCACCGGAATCAAGAACGTCACCCTGCCCTCGCTGATCACCGCCGCGTTCGACTCCTACCTGCCGGCATTCGCCCGGCAACTGCCGATCCTGATCGCCGACTACGACGCGCTGCCCGCCAACGATCCGCTGCGCGCAAAGCTCGCCGGGCAAATCCAGTTGCTGCGCGACTGGGATTACCGCTGGGGCATCGCCTCGATGCCGACCTCGCTGGCGGTGTTCTGGGGCGACACGCTATGGGATGAAGTGAGCAAGGCCGATACCGCCGAAGGCCTGTCGATCTACGACAGGATGGCCGCGAAAGCCGGCGCGCAGGCACGCCTGCATGCGCTGGTCGAAGCCTCCGACCGCCTGCAGCAGGACTTCGGCAGCTGGGGCGTGGCATGGGGCGAGATCAACCGCTTCCAGCGCATCAACGGCGACATCGTGCAAAAATTCGACGACAGCAAGCCGAGCATTCCGGTGCCATTCGTATCGTCGCGCTGGGGCTCGCTGGCCTCGTTCGGCGCACACCGCTGGCCGGGCACCAAACGCTACTACGGCACCGGCGGCAACAGCTTCGTCGCGGCGGTCGAGTTCGGCCCGAAGGTGCATGCTCGCGCGATCACTGCCGGCGGCGAAAGCGGCCACCCCGACTCGCCGCACTTCAACGACGAGGCCGAGCGCTACACCACCGGCAACCTGCGCACGGTGTATTTCTGGCCAGAGCAGCTGAAGGGGCACACCGAACGCGAGTACCACCCCGGCCAATAGCGGCGCAGCGGGGCACGCCTGCGCACTCCACACGACCGCAAACTGAACGGCAACCTCGGGCGACTACATAACCTTGCCATCGCATTGGCTATGACTCCCCCTCAAGGCATGGAATGGCCCGACGCCTGCGCACGGATGCGCGCCACGGTCGAGGAACGCGGAGCGAGCCCATGAAGCGAGGCCCCAGGTTACTGGTCCTGATCGCCAGCGCCTTGCTGGCGCTGGTCGTGCTGTTGCTGGCGGTGATCGCCTCCTTCAGCTGGAATCGCGCGCGGCCGTTCATCGACAACAAGGTGAGCCAGGCCATCGGCCGGCCGTTCGCGATAGACGGCGACCTCACCCTGGACTGGCGGCGCGACCGCAACGGCAGCTGGCTCGGCTCGCTGCTGCCCTGGCCCGAGTTCACCGCGCGCGATGTCCGTATCGCCAATCCGGACTGGGCCGCACAACCGCAATTCGCCCAGCTGGACGCCCTGCACTTCCGCCTGTCTCCGCTTGCACTGCTGGCGCACCGCATCGAGGTGCCGTCGGTGCAACTGGTGCACCCCAAGGTCGACCTGGAGCGCGACAGGCAGGGGCGGGCCAGCTGGGATTTCACGTTGCCGCAGGATTCGACACCATCGACCTGGCATCTGGACATCGGCTCGGTCGGTTTCGATCGCGGTGTCATCAGCCTTGATGACGCCGCCACGCGCACGAAACTCAAGGTCAGCGTGACGCCGCTGCAAGTGGCCATTCCCTACGACCAGATCGTGGCGCAACAAACCAGCGCCGCGCGCGAACAGGCGGGCAAGACCGCCGGCGCTGTCGCCAGCAAGGTGTTGGCCGGTGCCGATGAAAAGCCGCAAAAGTCGAACACATCCATCAACTACCAGTTCGCCTGGAACGCCACCGGCAACTACCAGGGCAACGCCCTCACCGGCCAAGGCAAGCTCGGCGCCGTGCTTGCCCTGCAGGACACCAGCAAGCCATTTCCCCTGCAGGCCGACGTGCATATCGGCGACAGCCACATCGCCCTGGTCGGCACCTTGACCGACCCGCTGCATCTGGGCGCACTCGACGTGCGGCTATGGTTCTCCGGCTCCAGCATGGCCAGACTCTACCCGCTCATCGGCATCACCCTGCCAGACACGCCGCCCTATGCCACCGAAGGCCACCTGAAGGCCACGCTGGGCCGCAAGGGCAGCCGCTACAGCTATCAGGATTTCCGCGGCCGCGTCGGCGGCAGCGACCTGGCCGGCAACCTGTTGTTCGTCACTGGCGGTGCGCGGCCGAAATTGAGCGGCGATCTCCATTCGAAGTTGCTGCAGTTCGCCGACCTGGCACCACTGATCGGCGCCGATTCCAGCGCCGACAAAAAGCAGCGCGGCGACGGCACGCCCCAACCCGCGGACAAGCTGCTGCCGGTCGAGCCGTTCCGCACCGACCGCTGGCAGGCGATGGACGCGGATGTGACCTTCACCGGCGCGCGGATCGTGCGCGGCAAGGCGCTGCCGATCGAATCGCTGAGCGCCCACCTCGTCATGAACAACGGTGCGCTGTACCTGGACCCGCTGAGTTTCGGACTCGCCGGCGGCAAGGTGCGCAGCAACATCACCCTGGACGGCAGCCGGGCCCCGATGCGAGGCGTGCTGAAACTCGATGCGCGCCATCTCAAGCTCAAGCAGTTGTTCCCCACCTTCGAACCGATGCGCACCAGCTTCGGCGAGATCAACGGCGACGCCGACCTCACCGCCCAGGGCAACTCCGTCGCCGCCCTGCTCGGCAGCGCCAACGGCGAGCTGAAGCTGCTGATGAACGACGGTGCGATCAGCAAGACCCTGCTGGAAACCGCCGGCCTCAACGTGGGCAATATCGTCATCGGCAAACTGTTCGGCGACAAGACGGTGAAGATCAATTGCGCCGCGACCGACATGACGGCGACGAACGGCCTGTTCGACATGCGCCTGTTCGTATTCGATACCGACGACGCGGTGATCAACGTCACCGGCACGGTGAACATGTCGACCGAGCAGCTCGACCTCGACGTGCAGCCGCATACCAAGGGCGTGCGCATCTTCTCGCTGCGCTCGCCGCTGTACGTCAAGGGCACACTGAAGCAGCCCGATGCCGGTGTGCACAAAGGACCGCTGCTGCTGCGCGGTGCCGGTGCGGTCGCGCTGGGCGTGGTCGCCGCGCCGGCCGCCGCCCTGCTCGCCCTGGTTGCACCCAGCCACGACAACGACGGCGACAACACCTGCCGCGCCGTGCTGCAGCAGTTGCGCAGTTCCGGGCGGATGATGCCGTCGGCCAGACACAAATCCGGGTAACCCGCCGGAGCGCGGTGGCCGGCGCTAGAATGCGGCATCTCCCCGCGCGATGCCCCCATGCAACCTGCCAACCTGGCCCGCCTGCAGATTCATTTCTGCGTGTTGTTGTGGGGCTTCACCGCGATCCTCGGCAAGCTGATCACCTTGCCGGCATTGCCGCTGGTGTGGTGGCGCATGCTGCTGGTGGTCGCCGCGCTGCTGCTGATGCCGCGGGTCTGGCGCGGGCTGCGCGCGATGCCGGCGCGGCTGATCTGGGCGTATGCCGGCATCGGCGTGCTGGTGTCGCTGCACTGGCTGAGTTTCTACGCCGCGATCAAGCTGTCGAACGCTTCCGTCGGTGCCACCTGCATCGCGCTGGGGCCGGTGTTCCTGGCCTTCATCGAGCCGTGGATCGCCAAACGCAAGTTCGATCCGCGCGAGCTGATGATCGGCGTGGCGGTGGTGCCGGGCGTGATGATGGTGGTGGGCGGCGTGCCACACGACATGCGCCTGGGCATCGCGGTGGGCGTGCTGTCGGCGCTGTTCGTGGCGTTCTTCGGCTCGCTCAACAAGCGGCTGGTGGAACACGGCGACCCGCTGGTGGTGACCTTCATCGAGCTGGGTACCGGCACGCTCTTCCTCACCGCGCTGGCGCCGCTGCTGCCGCACACCGGGCCGGCCTTCGTGCTGCCCGATCTGCACGACGCACTGTTGCTGCTGGCGCTGTCGTTCGGCTGCACCTTGCTGCCGTTCTCGCTGGCGCTGGTGGCGCTGCGCCACATGAGCGCATTCGGCACCCAGATGGTGACCAACCTGGAGCCGGTCTACGCGATCGTGCTGGCGATCGTGCTCTTGGGTGAGCAGCACGAGCTGGACGGCTGGTTCTACGCCGGCGTGGTGGTGATTCTGGCCGCGGTGTTCATGCATCCGCTGCTGAATCGCAAGCAACGCGGCACGACGCAACCCGAACTGCTCGGCACCAGCGAAAGCCACAGCATGGTGGAATGAGCGCGCAGGCTGGCGGCCCGCGAGGAACCTGTTCGCGTGACGCACATGGCGATCACAGCCGTCCAGACGGCCGGGCGCAGACGTCGGAGGCTGCTATCCGCAGCAGCGCTTCTGTTGCTGCACCGGCGGGCACGGCACGCTGCCGTACGAGCAGAACACGCAGCAATCACCGGGTTTGGGCCGCAACAGTTCGCCACACCCGGCGCAGTCGTAAAAGAACTGGCAGGCGTTGGTCGGCATCGTCTCGGTGACCTGATGGCCGCAATGCGGGCAGGTCAAGGTACTCTGCAGGATCACTTCAGTGCTCATGCTGCGGGGGCCTGTTCTCGGTGGTGGCATCGCGAGTGGAATCCTTGATCGCCGGTTGGGCGGGCATCTGCATGCCCGGCATGTCCGCCGCGCCGTGCGCATCGGCACTGCCGTGGCTGTGGCCTCCGTCCATATCCTCGTCCGGCGGCGCCCGCGCCACGATGTCCTGGTATTGCGCCGGCGTGAGATCGGGCAGTTTCTGCAGGAACGCCACCATGCTCCAGATCGTGGCGTCGTCGTGGCTGCCACCCCACGCCGGCATCGCGCTCATCTTGATGCCGTGCTTGATCACCCAGAATGCATCCTTCGGATCGATTCGTACCTGCGACAGGTTCGGCGGCTGCGGGTACAGGCCGGGGCGAATTTCCGAATCCAGTCTGCCCGGAGCGAGATGGCATTCGGTGCACATCGCCGCGTACTGCCCGGCACCTTTCAGTATCAGTTGCGGGTCATCGAGGTCGGGCACGGTGAGGTCTTTCGAACGCGCATGGATGGAGTGTTCGCGCAGGGTTTGCATGATCGCGAAGACCGGCCTGGTGTGGTGGTCGTCGGCGCCGATGTTGTAGACGCCGGAGTACACGAACACGCCCGCGCCAGCGGCAAGGATGATCAGGACGGCGACGACGGCGATGCTGCAGTGCTTGATGTGCTGTTTCACGGTGTCTGCCCTCAAAACCAGATGCGAACGCCGACCGCGATCTGCCGGTCGAGCACGGGTTGATGATCCTGCCGCGCGTAGTCGGCCGTGGTGCCGATGCGACGCACCCAGTTCACCCCGATATACGGTGCGAACTGGCGCTGCACCTCATAGCGTAGCCGCAAGCCGAACTGGACGTCGGAGAGACCACGGCCGATGCGCCGCTGCGGATCGTCCTTGCCATAGAAGTTGGCCTCCAGTTCCGGCTGCAGGATCAGGCGCTGGGTGAACAGCAACTCGTAGTCGACCCGCAGGCGCCCCGCCGTCCGGCCGGAAGCCCCGGCATAGGCGGTCGCTTCCAGCTCGAACCGATACGGCGCCAGGCCTTGCACACCGAGCGCGGCCCAGCTGCGGCCGGGCCCTTCACCCAGATCCTGACGGGCACCCAGCTGGGTGCTCCAGTAGGCGGCGACGGCGTGGTTCCAGAACGCCTCCAGATCGCCGTCGTCGAGCTTGCCGCGGCTATGCTCGCCTTCGCTGCGCAGCCACAACTTGTTGCCGTCGTCGCCATACCAACCCTCGGCCTCCCAGCTCTGGCCATCGCCATCGCGGCCGTGGAACGCTTCCAGCCGGTCGATCAGCAGCATGCCGAGCGAGAGCTTGTCGGCCATCTCCATGCCTTGCATGGAACCGTAGTCGAGTCCATCGGAATAATCGGGACTGCGCGCATTCGGCGGCGGATTGCCGCCCTGCATCGGCCCCATCGGCGTGGCCGGCTTCGCGCCGTGATCCATGCCTGGCATGCTGCCGTGGTCCATGTCATCCATGTCGTGGGAGGCCTGTGTCGAAGGCACGGGAACAGGTTTCTTCCCGGCCTGCGTGGCGGGCACGGTCGTCGCCGGTTTCGCCGCCCTGCTTGCGGCAGCCGGCATCGCCATGCCGGGCATGTCGCCGTGATCCATCTGCGGCATCGCGCTCATGCCCATCGACGACGTGCTGCCGGACGCGGGCACGCTCTGCGCCGTGGCCAGCCATGGCAACGCCAGCAGCCACGCCGTCAGCAACACCGGGCGAGTCAGGGGAAGGCAAATGAATCGAAGGCGCGTCCTCATGACACCACCACCTCGCGCATCATGCCCACTTCCATGTGATACAGCATGTGGCAGTGGTACGCCCAGCGGCCGAGGTTGTCGGCGCTCACCGCATAGCTGATGCGCTGCGCGGGCTGCACGTTGATGGTGTGCTTGCGCACCTGGAACTGTCCGTCGGGATTCTCCAGTTCGCTCCACATGCCGTGCAGGTGGATCGGGTGGTTCATCATGGTGTCGTTGACCAGCACCATGCGCAGCCGCTCGCCGCTGTTGAAGTGGATCGGCCGGGCATCGGCGAACTTCACCCCGTCGAACGACCACATGTAGCGTTCCATGTTGCCGGTCAGGTGCAGCTCGATCTCGCGGCCGGGTTCGCGCGGGTCCAGCGAACCACCGATCGTGTGCAGGTCGGCATAGGTCAGCACGCGGCGACCGTTGTCACGCAGGCCGCTGCCCGGATCGTCGAGGTTGTTGCGTGGCATGTCGACGTGCATGTCGACGCCGGGGTTGTGGTATTCGGTGCGGGCATGGCGCACCAGCGGGGCGTCACCCATGGCCATGCCGTCGTGATTCGTGCCGTGAGTATCGCCATGCCCGGCATCGCCCATGGCCATCGTGCCCATCATGTCCTGCATGGTCAGCCAGTGGATGGGGTCGAGCCCGGGCACTTCCGCTTGCATGCCGGGGCGCGGCGCGAGCGTGCCGCGCGCATAGCCGCTGCGGTCGATCGACTGCGCGAACAGCGTGTAGGCGCGATCCTCCTGAGGCTCGACGATCACGTCACAGGTTTCGGCCACCGCGATGCGGAACTCGTCGACCGGCACCGGCTCGACGTCCTGGCCATCGGCGGAAATCACCGTCATCTTCAGGCCCGGAATACGCACGTCGAAGATGCTCATCGACGAACCGTTGATGAAGCGCAGGCGGATCTTCTCGCCGGGCTTGAACAGGCCGGTCCAGTTGCCGGCCGGCGCCGTGCCGTTCATCAGATAGGTATAGGTGTAGCCGGAGACGTCGCTGAAATCGGTCGGATTCATGCGCATCTCGTTCCACATCCTGCGCATGGCCAGGGCCTGGTGCAGACCCTGGTCGCGCACATCGCGGAAGAAGTCCGGCACCGTCGGCCGGGCACGGTTGTAGTAGTCGCCCTGCTTCTTCAGCCTGGCCAGGATCCGAGAGGGATTTTCGTCCGTCCAATCGCTGAGCATCACCACGTAGTCGCGGTCACTCGGGTAGCGCTCCGGCCCGGCCGGCTCGATCACGATCGGGCCATACAGCCCGACCTGCTCCTGGAAGCCGCTGTGCGAGTGGTACCAGTAGGTGCCGGACTGGCGCACCGGAAAGCGGTAGACAAAGGTCTCGCCCGGCGCGACGCCGTCGAAGCTGATCCCGGGTACGCCATCCATCCGGAACGGCAGGATGATGCCGTGCCAGTGGATCGAGGTCGGCACGCGCAGGCGATTGCTCACGCGCAAGGTGACCACGCTGCCTTCCTTCCAGCGCAGGATCGGGCCGGGAACGCTGCCGTTGACGGTCGTGGCGAGCCGGGCGGCGCCGGTGTAGTTGACCGGCGATTGCGCGATGTCCAGCGCGAATTCGGTGCCGCTGAGCACATGCGGATGGAACGAGCCCGCCACCGGCGCATCGCGGCCGACCGCCCAGGCCCGGGACGAACTCAACAGGCCCAGGCCGGCAACCGCGCCGCCCAGGGTCACGCCTTGCACGAAGCGTCGACGCGAGCGGTCGATCGCCGAAGGAGAAAGAGGTTTCATGATTCGATCCACGGAAACACGCATCGCAGCGATGCAGGTCGCGACGGGCTGTCGACGACGGGCCGGAAACAGGCTGTCCCGGAGCGGCGGAGAGAATCAGGCCAGGGGCGGCCGCAAGGGCGCCGCCGTGTTCGGCGAAGGCGCGCGGACCGTGGATGGCGATCCGTAAACGACGACAAAAAGCACCGGCGCCGGAACGACGACGGTCACCGAGTGCAGCACGCTGCCGCACACGGAATGACAGTGGCAGCCTTGCGCCATCCGATCGCCGCAGCAGGCGTGATCGGACATGCTTGCGGCAGGATGGTTCGAACGTGCCGAACCATGGTGAAGGATGACGCCGGTCGCCACCATCGCATGCGCGGCGCTTCCATGCATGCCCATCGCCATCGGCGCCGCGGCGAGGGAGCTGCTGACCAGCATCAGCCACGCCAGCACCGCCAGGGTCCGAAGACCCCGGGATCGGGCGAGCCTGCCCAGCGAGACAATCATGCCGGGAGGGTATCGCCGCATCCTTCGATCTTCAACTCTGGAGGCGGGTCCAGCGGGTTCCGACCTCGGGAGATCGGCCGGAACATCGACCCCGTCATTCCCGCGCAAGCCCAACCGCATCCCGCAACGCACGACGCCTGCGCCCACCGACGTGCAAAGTCGCATCGCGCTGTGATGCAGGCCCCAGAGCGTGGCGTCGACGCATCTATACTTGACCTCCCCGCCCATCGTGAACGCCATGAATTACCGCCATGCCTATCACGCCGGCAATTTCGCCGATGTGCTGAAACATACCGTGCTGCTGGCGTTGATCGAATCGCTGCAGGCCAAGCCGACGCCGTTCTGCTACATCGACACCCATGCCGGCAGCGGCAACTATCCGCTGGATGGCTTCGAGGCGGGCAAGACCGGCGAGCACAAGGACGGCATCGCGCGCCTGCACCCGGCCGAGAAGGTGCCGCCGCTGCTGCAGCGCTGGCGCGCCAGCATCCTGGACAGCAGCGACAATGCGCAAGGCCTGAAACGTTACCCCGGCTCGCCACTGCAGGTGGCTCGCCTGCTGCGTCCCGGCGACAGCGCACAGCTGTGCGAGCTGCACACGGAAGAGGCCTGCAAGCTGCGCGATCTGTTCCGCGGCAACCCGCTGGTGCACGTGCACCAGCGTGACGGTTACGAGGCGTTGAAGGCCTTGCTGCCGCCGAAGGAAAAACGCGGTCTGGTGCTGATCGACCCGCCGTATGAGGCACAGGATGCCGAATACAAGCTGATCGAGCAGGCGCTGAAACCGGCCCTTGAACGCTGGCCCACCGGCATCTACGCCGTGTGGTACCCGATCAAGCTGCGCAGCCAGGTGCAGCCGTTCCTGCGCCGCCTGCAGCACAGCGGCGTCAAGCGCATCCTGCGTGCCGAGCTGCTGGTGCATCCGGACGATACGCCGCTGCGCCTCAACGGTTCGGGCATGGTGATCCTCAATGCGCCGTGGAACCTCGACGACGCCTTGCGCGAACCGCTGCGTGCGCTGGCCAGTCTGCTCGCGCAGGATCGCCCGGCCGAGTGGAAGCTGGACTGGCTGCTGGACGAAGCCGGCAGCCAACTGAACACGCCCAGCCCGTTGCCCGCCTCGCGACTACCGCGGACGCCGAACCGCCGCTAAGCTGAACCCATCCGCCAGCGTCCGACCAGGAGCCAAGATCATGCGCACCCGCCTCGCCTCGACATTGATCCGGCTCGTCCTGCCCGTCGCCCTGTTCGCCCTGGCCGCGTGCGCTCCAGCACCGATCTACAAGACCAGCGGCGCGGCCGCGGTCGCCACGCCGGCGCAGGTGGCACAGACCCCCGAACATTTCAGCGGCAACGAAGTGGTCTGGGGCGGGCGCATCGTCCACGTGAGCAACTTCGCGGACCACAGCGAAATCGAGTTGCTGGGCTATCCGCTGGACTCGTCGCAGCGACCCCGTGCGAACGACAGCGGCGGCGGCCGTTTCATCGCGGTGCTGCACGGCTACATCGAACCACTTAACTATCCTTCCGGGGCACTGATGACGGTCGACGGCAAGCTCAACGGCACCCGCGCCGGCAAGGTGGGCGAGGCCGACTATATGTTTCCGCTGGTCGACGTGACGCAGTCGCACGTATGGACGCCGGAAGAAATGAGCAAAGGCCGCAGCAATTTCAGGTTCGGCGTCGGCGTGGGTGTCGGCATCCGTTGACGGCGTGCAAACCAGTCCGCGGGCTCGGTAGACTGCACAGCTGATTCCCGTGGATTGAAGCTGCATGTCATCTGGTCACGCCAACCCGATCAAGGCGATCCTGCTCGCGCTGGGTGCCAACTTCGCCATCTTCGTGGCCAAGCTGTTCGCCGCCGTCGTCACCGGCTCCGGCGCGATGATGGCCGAGGCCGTGCACTCGCTGGCCGACTGCGGCAACCAGGGCCTGCTGCTGCTCGGCATCCGCCAGGCCAGGCGCCCGCCGTCGGATGAATTCCCGCTCGGCTGGGGCCGCGCCCTGTACTTCTGGTCGTTCCTTGTCGCCATCCTGCTGTTCAGCGTCGGCGGCATGTTCTCGATCTATGAAGGCGTGCACAAGCTCACGAATCCCGAACCGCTGAAATGGCCGTGGCTGGCGCTCGGCGTGCTGGTATTCGGCATCGTCGCCGAAAGCTTCTCGATGCGCGGCTGCATGCAAGAGGTCAACAAGGCACGCGGCACGCAGAGCCTGTGGACGTGGTTCCGCGAAACCCGTTCCAGCGAACTGCTGGTGATCTTCGGCGAAGACCTCGCCGCGCTGATCGGCCTGTGCGTGGCCGCGCTGGCGATCGGCCTGACCATGCTCACGGGCAACCTGATGTTCGACGCCGCCGGCACCATCGCGATCGGTGTCCTGCTGATCGTGGTGGCCGTGCTGGTGGCGATCGAGGTCAAGGCGCTGCTGATCGGCCAGGGCATGGAACCGCGCCGTCGCGACGAATTGATGGCGTTTCTCAAAAGCCGCCCCGAAGTCGCCGAAGTGCTGAACCTGATCACCCTGCAGATGGGTCCCGACGTGATGGTGGCAGTGAAGGCGCGCATGCAGCCGGTCGCCAGCGACCGCGCCCTGATCGACGCGATCAATGCCGTTGAGGCAGCGATGAAAACCGAGTTCGACGACGTGCGCTGGAGTTTCTTCGAGCCGGATATCGCGGACTGATTGGCCAGTCCGCTTTCGGCCAAACCAAAGATCAGGTTGCGACAATCCTGGCGGCTCAGGTTGTCGCTGGGGACGGCTCTTGCGCAAATGCACGCAGTGCGACAGCCACTGCGTAACCCAGCACGGCACCAACAATCTGTGCGAGCACAAAGCCAGTGACATCTTGCGGCCGTATGCCTGCAAACGTCTGGGTCAACGCGCGTGCAAGTGTCACGGCCGGGTTCGCGAAGGATGTGCTCGCGGTGAACCAGTAGGCGGCGAAGATGTAGCTTGCCACCAGGGCCGGGACAGCCGCCGGCCGGTGACGGCGACCAAGCAGGATGGTCAGCATCAGCCCGAAGGTAGCCACAGCTTCGCTGATCCACTGCGGCAGCCCAGCGCGAACGTGTATGCCGAGCTGGATCAGCGGCAGGTTGAACATGAGGTGGGCAAGCATCACCCCCGCTACCGCAGCGACCAGTTGCACCACGACATAGGCCAGTGCATCGCGATTGCCGATCTCGCCATGCATGCGCATGACCAGCGTGACCACCGGGTTGAAATGCGCACCCGAGATCGGTGCAAACAGCTCGACAAGGACGTAAAGGACGCAGGCTGTCGCGGCGGCATTCGCCAGCAGAGCGATCGCGTTGTTCCCGTTCGCAAGGGCCACTCCCATGATGCCTGAGCCAACCACCGTGGCCAGCAGCAGCGAGGTGCCGATGAATTCCGCCAGCAATTTGCGCCAGAGGTTCATCAGAGCGTCGCCAGCAGGGTTCGGACGCGGGACGCAATGTCGTCGCGAACCGCGCGATAGGCGTCATCATCCATGTGCTTCGGATCAGGCAGGCCCCAGTCCTCCCGACGCATGGTCGGCACCCAGGGGCATTCGTCGCCACAGCCCATCGTGATCACGGCGTCGAACTCGCCCTCAACTTCGCCGAGCGACTTGGAGGCATGCTTCGTCAAGTCGTAGCCCAGTTCAGCCATGAACCGGACGGCCTTCGGATTGATCAGCCCGGAGGGGCGCGATCCTGCACTCAAGGCTTCCACCCGATCCCCGCCATGGATGTGCGCGAACGCTTCGGCCATCTGGCTGCGATTGGAATTTTCGATGCAGACGAACAGGATGCGTTTCATACCTTCCGCCGTGTGGGTTTGCATACAGCCACGGGCTCGCAACAACTGGGGTCCTCTGAACTCGCGCAGCAGTTCTCCGTGAGGAAGCCCAGCAGTGCATTCATCTGCTTGTAGTTCGCACGGCACAGGATCACGCGGCCTCGCCGCTCGTCACTGACCATTCCCGCACGACGCAGGATGTGCAGATGATTGGTCAGCGTGGCTCCCGCCAGGCCTGTCGCCCCGGCGAGCTCGCCCACGGCCATGCCCGCCTCGCCAGCCTGGACCAGCAGGCGAAAAACGTTCAAGCGATGCTCCTGGGCCAGAGCGTTGAGGCACGTGAGTGCGTTTTCGGATTTCATGTTTCCATAGTTATGGAAATATGAAATCAAATCAAGCCCGCGAAATCAGCGAGTAACTGGCCGATAGCAGACGTCGCACCGGCCTGGCTCGTACAAAAGTACTGGTCACGATGAGCAATGAATACGCGGATGCTGTTATTTGTCATCGGATGGCCGCAGGCACCCGCGCTACAATCACCGTCCGCAATCCCGCCAGCTCCTCCACCGCCCCTGCATGCGCAATCCCCTGCAAGAACAACTGCTCAAGGCCGGCCTGGTCAACAAAACCAGGGCGGCGCAGGTGGTGCGCGAGCAGGCGAAGAACCACAAGGGCAAGACGCCAGCGCCACCCAGTGCCGAGCAGGTCGAGGCGAAGCGGCTGCAGGCGGAGAAGACCGAGCGCGATCGCGCGCTGGCGGCGGAGCGCAATACGCAGGTGCGTGCCAATGAAGCGCACGCGCAGGTTCGGCAGATCGTCGAGGCGCACAAGGTGAAGCGCGAGGGCGAGATCGCCTATCGTTTCACCGATGGCGACGCGATCAGGGACGTGCTGGTGAACGCGGCGCTGCGTGCGCAACTGGCCGCCGGCACGCTGGTGATCGTGCGCCATGACCCTGGCTACGAGCTGCTGCCCCGCGTGGCTGCCGACAAGGTACGCGAACGCGACGCCACGGTGATCGTGCTCGACCACGGCCAGAGCGAAACCGGGAATGACGATGACCCGGACGATGAATACTACCGACGGTTCGAAGTGCCTGACGACCTGATCTGGTAATGGGAAGCTTCCGCCGGCACGAGTGCCGCAGCAATTGACCGGCTGACGTCGGTGCTCGCGACCCACTTGCCATCTATTGACCGGCTCGCGGCTGGGTCGGCGTGAGGCGTGAGGCGTGAGGGTTGTCCCCGCATTCACCCGGGAACGTACAGCAATCGCTGCCGCCATATCAGTGATCGGATACCCCCATGATGATCCTCATGATGCCATCCTGTGCCACGCGACATCATCGACGACATGCGACACGCCCCGCTTTGGCGGGGCGTATCGGTGCCGATTTGCAGTCAGGCTCACTTGGCGGCGAACTGCCCGCTCGCCGCGTTCACCTGTGCGACGTACTCCTGCGTCAATGCCTGATAGCGTTTCTGCAGGCGATCGATCCCGCCGGTCAGGTTTTCCGGATAGGACGTGCGTGTGCCGAAAAGCATGCCTATTTCGCGCTTCGAGAAGTGCGCGCGAATCCAGAGGTGAAAGTCCGCGCAGGCCGGTGCGTCGGCTGGCGGCGTACAGGACGCCACTTCGGCTGAAGAGACATGCACCGGCGGCAGGGTATGGACGCTGGCGGCCGCAGCGAACCCGGGCACGGCGAATGCGATGGCGATTGCGATGATGCGCAGTTTCATGATGGTCACCTCTGAAACCTTGCAGCAGGTCTTCCGTGACGGGCCTGCATGGAAATTTGGGTCGCGGCATCCTGCCGGCGGCGAGGGTGCGTCCCTCACCTTGATGTTCGGGATCCGCCGCCAGGGATTACATGGGCGGTGCTGCGCGATCGCCCGTGAGCGAATGGGTCGATCGGCAACCGGACAACGGCGTCAGTACCGCTGCCGGTAACTCGCCCACCAGAACCGGCCCGGTATGTCGTAATCGGGGAAGAACGAATTGGCGCCCGCCGCCGAGTACGCTACCGGCGGGTCGCGATCGAACGCGTTGCGTACGCCCAGCATGAAACGACCTTTCCATGGCGCAGCCCACCCCACCTCAAGATCCACGTAGGTGACCGCACCGACACGATTGCGTGGTGCGGGCATTCCGTCCAGCATTCGGTCCGGGTCGGAACACAGCGCATTGAGTGACGGGTCAGCAACTTCATCGGCGACAAACGTGACTTCGCTGCAATCCTCCTTGATCGGCGAGAAGTAGCGCCCGGAAATCGAGGCCTCCCAGTTGCCGCGTTTCCAGCCAAGCGTCGCCACCGAGCGCATGCGCCAGATCACACCGTATGTCTCGGTATTGCTTCCCGCAACGTTGCCCTGCGACAGCGAACCGTCCGGCAATGATGTGCCGTACGCGGGCCTGCCGATGGCGCCCCAGTAATCCACGTAGGCACTTTCCCAGCGCAAATTGAAATCGCCGTAACTCGTTGCGTGCCTCCAGTTCAGCGCGAAATCCCAGCCTTCGGTTTCGATTCCGCCGGGCAGGTTTTCATCGATGGCAATCACGTGAGCAAGCTGACCATCCGGAAATCGCGTGAGATGCGAGCACGCCACGGGATCGTTCTGCCCGTAGCAGGCGTCAACGAAGAATTGCGCGCCCGGGTTGCCGATCGCATTGCGGATTTCGATGCGATACCAGTCGGCGCTGACGTCCAGCCCGGGAATCCATCGCGGGCTGTAGACAACGCCCGCCGTCAGCGAACGCGAGGTTTCCGGCTGCAGTGCGGAATTGCCGCCGGTGGCGGTCTCGACGCCGTCATTGGCAATCACGCCCGCAGGCACACCATGAGCGAGACAGTTGGCGGCAACAGAGGGCGGCGGCACGTAACCGGCTTGCGTCGCGCAGATGTCGTTGACTGCCTCCCCGGTGCCCTCGATCGTGCCGCCGAAGGCTTCAAAGATGCTCGGGGCGCGAAATCCCTGCGACCAGGTCGAACGAACCAGCAGGTCGTCCACCGGTTTCCAGCGCAATCCCGCACGCGAGTTGTCCGTCCCCCCGAACAAGGAATAGTCCGAATAACGCGAGGCGAGGTTGACACCGAGCTGGCGCGCCAGCGGCGCGTCCTTCAGTAGCGGGATGTCCAATTCGAGGTAAGCCTCATTCACGGCATAAGCGCCTTGCGTTGGCCCGTAACTCACGCCGGTGCCATTGGCGAGGCCGGCGACGACCAGCGGATCCGGCTCGTCGCTACCGCGCTCCAACCGCCGTTGCACTCCGGCTGCAAAACCCAACGGCCCCGCAGTCAGGTCCGCCAGTGTCGTGGATGCAGACAGATCGAGCGAATCCGAGCGCGCGGATTTGTGGTTGCTGACGTCCACGTCGAGATAATCGAGCATCGTCTGGGTGAAACGCCCGGGCCCGGTGAACAAGTCCACGGGAACGCAGCCGGCAATCACATCTCCCGGGGTACCGCAACGCGCGATACCCTGGGTATCGTAAAAAGAAGGCCCCACCGCCAGTGCCAGCTTGGCATTGTCCACGTACGGGCCTGCAAACTCGCTCTGCAACACGCGAGTCCGGGTGGCGTCGGCGTTCCAGCTCCAGTCGCGTCCGAACAGCGTGACCAGCCCGTCCAACCCAAGATGGAGGCGTGTCGTATCGACGCTTTGTTCGAAACGGCGCGGCGCCGAATCCGCCCATCGCGTGAATACATCCGCCACCGGCTCACCGAACGGGTTGTAGATGTTTTGCGCGGAAACGACGAACGACTGTGGATCGGGGGCGAGGAAAGCATCCTCGCCGAAGAACACCACGGGTGGCGCGAGCTGTTGCGAAGAACGGCGCCGGTTGAACAAAGCGTCGGCGCTGAAGGCGAGCGCGGGCGAGAACTCCCAACGGAATTGACCGAATGCCGCGCGCCGCTTTTGAGGCGTTTGCAGATAGTTGTAGGGTACGTAATCGTAATTGGAATCGACCGCATTGTTTACCGGACGAAAATCGTCCAGGGACGTGCCGGGACGACCGTGGATCAGTGTGACCGGCCCCAAACTCGGCACGATGAACACCCCATATTGGGTCGCCGCCGAGCCGGTCGCGCCCAGCGGCAAGCCCACGATGGGAACCGATGAGATCCTGCGCGCGTCCGCCATGACCGGATCGTCGTCACCGAACTCCAGCCCGAACGATGCATTCCATTTTTCGCCGCTGCGGCCGAAGCTGAAGTCTGCTTCCCTGCGGGCGCCATCGCCGTGATCGGTCTGGCCAGAATAAACGCCAAGTTCCGCGCCCTGATAGTTGCGCCGGGTGATGATGTTGATCACGCCGCCGATCGCATCGGACCCGTAAATGGCCGAAGCGCCGTCTTTCAGTACTTCGATGCGTTCGACCAGGGCAACCGGAATCGCCGAAAGGTCCACCGCGCCATCCACGTCCGAGGCCCAGCGGTGGCCGTTGAGCAGCACCAGCGTGCGATTGGAGCCAAGGCTGCGCAGGTTGACGGTCAGTTCACCGTTGCCACCGTTGTTGATGTTGCGGTTCAACGTCTGTCCGTCCGCGACGATCAGCGATTGCACGATGTCGGCGACGCTGGTGAGGCCGGTGCGCTGGATGTCTTTCTTCGTGATTACCTGCAGCGGATGTTCGGTTTCCAAGTCCACGCCGCGGATATGCGTGCCGGTTACCACGACGGTTGCCAGGGTTTTCGGTGGTGGCGTCGGCGTGGCGCTATCCGGTGGCTCATCGTTTTGCGCGGCCCATGACGCACACGGCACGCACAGCAGGAGCGCAAGCATCAGCCTTTTGTCGTTCATTGCGACGCGCTCACGACGGCTCGATCGGGTCGGAAAGGCTCCAGGGTCAGCGCAAGAAACAGCAGGCCGGGACTGGCCGCTGGCGGGGCTTCGAGCGAAATGGCCGCTACCGGGCGATCTGGCTCGGGGTTTTCCAATCGCACCACGTAGCTCGCCACCGCCGCCGTCTCGCCGCTGTCGCCGAAGCCCCAGGCGCGCAGGCCCATGGCAAATTCGCCGAGCCAGCCGACGCGGCGCCCGCTGCTGCCGGTTGGCCGGATGTCGAGCAACGAGCGCGTGTCGCGGTTATCGAGGATCGCGAGCACCCGTTCGCCGCCATCGACATAACGCAGTCGCACTGCGCTGGTTTCCGCCGCAACGGATTGGAACTGGAAAACCAGTGCGTCGATCGCGACGATGCGTTGCGGCGCAATCCGCAGCGACGGCGACTGCGCGGGAAACTCGGTATTGAGCAGATTCAGCGGGGTGCCGGAAAGCTGCACGGCGCGGCCCAGCAGGAAATCGACGCCGTCGTAGCGTTGCAGGCCGCGCGGCAGGGTCGGCAGACTCTGCGGGCGCGGCGGCACGCGCGCGGCCCGATTCATCGGCGTGCGCGGTTCGACGTTGGCGATCGCATCGAGATTCAGCGGTTGGTAGCGCGAATCCGCCACCGGCGCGGCGACGGCACTGTCCACGGCAGCCGCAGCCGCTTCGGGCGGCTCCGGCGCAGGCCCTGGATCGGCGGCGCGCAGCTTCCGGCGTTGTTCGGCCGACAACGCCGATGGCGACCTGCCCTGATCGGTGTCACCCCGGTCCGTGAAATCCCGCAGGTGCAGGTCTTGTTCGATCTGCGCCACGGGCCGCGTGTCGGCGACGATGCGCCACTGGAACCAGCGCCCACCGATGGTGCGGCCGATCAAACGGGAGCCATCCGGCGCGAACGCAAGCTGCTGCACTGCGTCGTGACTGGGCAGCGGCAGCTTGAGGTCCGGCGTGAGTCGTTCGTTGCGGTCAATGTCGAACAAGCCCACGCCATCGAGCAAGCCCAGGGCGAGCAGATGGCCGTCCGGACTGATCGCGCCGACGTTGACGCGGTTGTGGGCGTCCGGCACCACGGACAGCGTTTTTTTCACGGCGCCGGCGAACAGACTTGGTCCAGCGGTCTCGATCAGGCCGCGCTCGTGCGGCAATGCCAGCCGCCAAATCTCAACCACAGGCTGGCCTGTCTCGATCAGGCCGCGCCCGTGCGGCAATGCCAGCAGGCCAAATTCCTCATCGACCTCATCAGGCTTGCCGATGGGTTGCCCGCTGGCGTCCCAGTGCCAGAGCTTCGAGTCCGGGCCATCGCCCCAGCCGGTCGCGCCGGACAGGCTCCAGATGCTTCCATCGCCGGCGAAGCGTGCATCCACGATGTGCGCGTGCGTCTTGTCCTTGTGCAGCAGGTTCTGCACGATCTTCGCTCGGTCGGTATCGATTACCCGCACCAGGTTGGAATCCGCCGCGAAGGTATTGCGGTATTCAAAGACCAGCAGGCGGCGGCCATCGTCGGACAGGCGCAGCGCGCCGAGCGGACCGCGCAGGCGAACCGGCGCGCCACGTGGTCGCCCGGTGGCAAGATCGAACAGGCGCACATCCTCGAAGAACTCGCCCTTGTCGTTGCTGCCGGTGGCAACGGCGAGCACCGGCGCGGCGGCAGCCACGCCCAGGCGCAGCGGCGAATCCGGCAGTGCGACCACCGGCCAGCAGCGCGTCCCGTCACGCCAGTTCCAGCAGGACATTTCACGCCCGGCGATGGCGATCAGGCGCGTGCCGCTGCCGTCCAGCCCGGCATAGGTCGGTGCTTCGGGCAACGCGATGGTCTTGCCCGCGGTGCGGCCGCTCGCGAGCTCGAATACGCCGACCCGCTTGCCGTCGGCGAAGACGAGATGTCGGCCGTCGAAGCGCAACGTGTCCGACACCAGCGGCGCGGCAGTACGTCCGTCGAACGGCGTCCAGCGCATGCGCCACAGCTTGAGCACGCCGTTGTCGCCGCTCGCCATCAGGTGCGATCGCGCATCGCTTGCCAGCGCGAAGCGCGCGCCGTAGGCAACCATCGGCGGCGCGGAAGCGACCGGCGCCGACAGCGGAAAGCCCGGTTCCGGCAGGTGCCACACGATCGCGCTGGTCGCCCAATGGCGGGTCAGTATGGTGGACGCGTCCGGCCCGAAATCGACATCGGTCAGGGCGCTGGGGTCGAGATCGTTGCCGAGGGCGACCGGCACGGCGACCGGTGCGAGCGTGCGTGCGTCGAACACGCCCATTTCGCTGGGCTCGTTGGAAGCTGCGAGCAGGCGGCTGCCATCGGCGCTGAAGCGCAGCCGCGCGATCCATCCGTTGAATCGGGTTTGCAGCCACGTGGTCTTGCCGGTGTCGAGATCCCATACCGCGATCTGCCCGGAGGTGGTGCCGATGGCAAGCTGCCTGCCATCGTGACGCACCGCCCAGGCGGTCGCGCGATCCTGCTCCATGGTCAGATTCAACGTATGCTGCGGGCGCATGTGTCCGGCATCGAAACTGCGGAAGCCCAGCTTCGCGCCGTCGGCCTGTACCATCGTTGCGCCATCGTCGGTGAGCAGCGCCTCGCCCTGCAACTGGATGCCGTCCGATGTCGCCACGACGTTGCCATCGAGATGGGCCAGGTCGCCGTCTGCAGCCCACGGCAGTGTGCGCCAGCGCTGCACGTTGCCGTGCCTGTCGAACAGCAGCGCGTGGCGGCCATCCGCGGTGTAGTCGACGGCGAGGAAGTCGACGAATTGCTTCGGCGGCGTGACCAGCGTGCCCGCGGCGACGTCAATCAGCGCACTGTCGATGTCGTGCGGAAAGAGTGCGGAGTTCATGCCACTATCCGGACCACCCGATTCGGGGTGGCAGATCAGGCGCCGCCCGTCGTCCGAAAAATGCACTCCCATCGGCGCCTGGTTGAAATCCATCGCCGTCATTCCGAACGAATTCGGCGTGGCCTCCACGCGCCAGCGTTGCGTACCGCTGGCGACATCGATCAGGTGAACCGTGCGGCCGCCGGTGACGACGGCAACGGATTTTCCATCGGGAGAAATCGCCAGTGAGGTGATCTGCGCGCCATCGCCGAGGGGAATCGCATCGATGAGTCGCGGCGCGTTCGCAAGTACGGTACCAATGCGCAGGCGCGCGAGCGCGGCGCCGTCGCGGTCGCCGTGGGCCTCCATCTCGCGCAGGTTCGCCACCACGTTGGCGAGCGCCGGATAGGCATCGCCTCGTTCCATCTGGTGCTGCGAGACGTCGGTGCGCGCGTTCCACAGCGTGCGCTGGGCGACATCGGCATTGTTCTGCGCCAGCACCGCGTTTTGCCCGGCGTGCCGCCACTGCACGCTGGTGGCGACCAGGCCGATGACCAGTGCCGCGATCGCGCAGGCAATGCTGGCGGCGAGCTTGGGTTCGCGGCGCGACCAACGTGCCAGACGCTGTACGGCGTTCAGCGGCCGCGCCCGCACCGGACGTCCTTCCGCGTAACGCACCAGGTCATCGGCGAGTGCGCGCGCGGACGGATATCGTTCGGCGGTATCGCGGGCCAGACAACGCAGCGCGATCGCCTGCAGATCCGGCGACACCGACGGTTGCAAGCGGCGCGGCGCGCGCACGGTGCCTTCCAGCACCAGCTTCAGTGTCGCCTGCGCGCTGTCGGCACGGAACGGCGGCTGGCCGGTCAGGAGTTCATACAGGATCGCGCCCAGACCCCACACGTCGGTCGCCGTGGTGAGCCGGCTGCTGCGCACCTGCGCCTGCTCCGGCGCCATGTAGGAAGGTGTGCCCGAGACTTCATCGTTGTCGAGCGCCAGCGTGCTGCCGTCCAGCCTTCGGGCCAGGCCGAAGTCGGCGACATGGGCCACGCCATTCCCGTCGATCAGCACATTGCCGGGCTTGAGATCGAGATGCAACACGCCGACGCTGTGTGCATAGGCAACCGCCTCGGCCACCGTGCGCAGCAGCAGCGCCGCCTGCCTCGGTGCCAGACGTTCACCACTCTTGAGCAGCGCCGACAGACTGCGTCCCTCGATCAGCCGCATGCTCATGAAGTGCAGGCCCTCGAAGCTGCCAGCTTCGAACACCGTGACAATGTGCGGGTGCTGCATTCGCGCGGCGTTCTGCGCTTCACGCTCGAAACGCGCAATGAAATCCTTCGATGCCCACGGCCCTGCCGACAACAGCTTCAACGCGACCTCACGATCCAGCGAGCGCTGGTACGCACGGTACACGACGCCCATGCCGCCCTCGCCGATCTGCTCCAGCAGTTCGTAGTCGCCGAACTGGCGCTGCGCCGGATCGGTGAGGTCGAGCTCCAGGCTCTCCGCGTGCAGCAGCGCCAGGTGCCGGGCCTGGGTGGAATCGTCAAAGCGGCTCAGGCTTCCGAAGGCCAGCTCGGCCAATCCTTGCAGGTCGGGCCGCGCAGCACCCGGCAGCGATTCGGACGGCGCGGCGGTCATGCCTGGGTTCCCCCGCCCAACACCGCGAACAGCGCCCGTTGTTCGCCATCCAGTGCTTCGGGCGACGCCACGGTGCCAATCAACTCCTGTTGCACCAGCTCGCGAAAACGCTGGCGCAGACGCTTCAGGGCCAGCACCAGCGCCAGCGGCCGAATGCCCAGGCGCTGGCCGATCTCCTCGTACTGTCCCGGCAGCGGATCGTGCGCGAGATACGGCTCCAGCGCCTCGTACATGTCCAGATGTCCGGTCTGGCCTGCTTCGGACTGCAGCCGCTTGAACCCGCGTGCCAGCACCTCCAGCGCGAAGCCGCGCTGGAAGGCCTGCTCCGGCGAGCCAGCCGCCACACGGTCATCGCGGTTGCGCCGCTCCAGGTCCTCCAGCGCGGGCGCGATCACGATCGCGTCGTTCCCGGTCAACTCCTGCCAGTCGCCCGCGAGAAACGTATTGAGCCGCCACAGCAACCAGTCGCGAAAGCGCCCCTGCGGCAGTGCGCCGTCGCCGGGCTCGGCGGCGAGGTGCTGGAAGAATGCCCGCGTGATGTCCTGTGCGATCTCCGACGCGTGCCCGCAGCGGCGCACGTAGGCATACACCGGATACCAGTAGCGCACCGCGAGCTCCAGCAACGCCTCGCGCGCCTCGCCGGGGCGTGGCGCGCGCAGTTGTTGCACCAGCGACCAGCGCGTGCGGGTGAAGTCATCAGTTCGAAGATGATTGGCAGGCTCCACGAGACATTCCTTCTGACCTCGCTGATGTTTCCGCAAACCGGGCCGGTGATTACAAACGACGGGGTACCTAGTTCATCGCATCACCGCGCCCAGCGCCTCGCGCAGCGCGCGCAACTCCGCCTCCAGATCGCCATGGTTGGCGGTGGTTTCGGTCAGTTCCTCTCGCACCAGTTCGCGCAGACGATGGCGCAGCCGGTGCACCGCGACTGCCAGGGTGTTCTGGCGCAAGTGCAGTTCCGCCGCCACTCGCGCGTAGTCAGCCTGTTCCGGCGGCTCAGCCAGGAACTCGCTCAAACGTTCGAACAGGGTCAGCTTGTCCGCACGCTCGGCTTCGACACGCAGGCGTGCAAAAGCGGCGGACAGCACGGTCCTCGCCCACTCGCGCTGGAATACGTGTTCCGGCGTTTCGCCCGTGCTGACCGCGGCGACCTCGGCGCCATCCATGCTCTCGAGCCGGCAGCCGCCGCCACGCTTGAGTGCACGGGACTCGGCATTGGCATCGATCAGGAAACGCTTGAGTGCGGTAAGCAGGAAAGACCGGAAACGGCCCCGTTCGGGATCGGCATGTGCGTGCCAGGCGTGCTCAAGGAACCCTGCAAAAAAAGCCTGGGTGAGGTCCTCGGCGTTGTCGCGCGCAAACACATGACTGCGCACGTAGGCAAGCACCGGCGGCCGGTAGGTGCGGCACAGCGTTTCCAGGGCCGCGTGCGCGTCGGCGGGTTCGCCACGCGCGCGAAGCACCACGCTCCATCGGGTCGTATCAAATCGGCCCATGCACCGCGCCCTCAAGCGGCAACGGGCAGGCGCGCGCCGCGCCGGCGTCCATCGCGATTATGCGCCGTTCCACACCACCGGCAAGCGTTGCCTCAGCCGACCTGAAAGCGCGCCGCGCCAACATCCCCGGCATATGCCGTGCCGCGCGCACGCCGCAACACGCGTTCCAGCCGCAGTTCCTCGGCGCGCTGCTCGCTCCAGCAGGCACGATCCATCGTCACGGCAGCTGGCGTGGCGCCAAGTCGCGCCGCCTCGCCCATCCGATAGCGGCAGAAATCGGCGTACTCGTCGAGTTCACCGCGCAGCCCCTCCATCGCGAGATCCACCAGCAGCGCATCGTCGAGGCCGCCGATCACGGGAACGTCGTCCGGGATCAACCCGCCTTCGTTATCGATGTAGTCGACCAGTTGAAGCATGCGCTCGCACAACTTGTCCTCCACCGTCCATCCGCCGTCGTCGAGCAGCACACGGATCTCACCCGCGCGGCGCATGCGGGCCTGGATGAAACGCGACTCCCGCCCCGTGCCGATGGCGCGTGACAACCGCCGCGTCGCGGCAGCGATCTGGCGCGCATCGAGCGGCGGTGTCCCGGGCGCGACCCTGGCCGCGCATTCGTTGAAGCGCCGCAGGGAGGCATCGGTGAAGCTCACCCGGGCGACGCCTGGAGTGAAGACGCCTGAACGCTCAGGATCCAGATCGAGACGAGCGCAGGTACGATTGAAGTCCGTGTTGACGGCAGGCATGACAAGGCTCCTCGGTGTTGTCGCGACCATCCGGCGTGCATGCCGGGTTTGCCTTGCCTATTCGGCATCGGACGATCCGGATTACACAGCCCGAGCCAATCAGGTCACGACCGCACCAGCGCTACCCGAACAACCGCGACCACCATCGCGACTTGGCCGGCCACGTCACGTTCCCGCGCGAAACGTTGCAGCTCGGCGTTGACTTCGGCAAGGGTATCCTCGATGGATTCGATGAAATCAAACACGCCGCCACTCGCGGCAATGCTGCCAGCGTTTGACGATCAGCCTGCTGGCATAGTCGCCGGCTGCATGACCGCCGAGCCCATCGGCGACCACCCACAAACCGGCATTCGGGCGGTCCAGGATGGCGTCCTCGTTGCACGTGCGGACCTTTCCCGCGTTGGTGCGCCCGGCTGACGTAATTTCATCGGCATATCGCTGTCTCGACAATCGCCAACCTGATGGACCCCGTGCATCAGTTCGCAGCTGCATGGTCTGCAAGGCGCGAGGTGCACGATGGTCGCCCGTTTGCAGCGAACGTGATCAAGGTATCGCTGGCGAAAGATCACTGGACCGGCTGCAGCAGATCCCAAGCGTTGCCGTACAAGTCCTCGAACACCGCCACCGTGCCGTAAGCCTCATGGCGCGGTTCTTCGCGGAAATGCACGCCTTCGGCACACATGCGCTGCCAGTCGCGCTGGAAATCGTCGGTGTTGAGCAGCAGGAATACACGGCCGCCGGTCTGGTTGCCGATGCGCGAAACCTGTTCGTCGCCCTTCGCCTTGGCCAGCAGCAGGCGGGTTTCGCAGGAGCCGGGTGGCGCCAGCAGCACCCAGCGCTTGCCGTCGCCCATGTCGGTGTCCTCGATCAACTCGAAGCCGAGTGCATGGGTGTACCAGGCAATCGCCTCGTCGTAGTCAGCGACGAGCAGCGCCAGCGCGCCGAGATGCTGTTTCATTTTTTATCTGCCTTGAGTGTTGGCAGTGGGCCGAGCTCTGCCTGCAATTTCCTGGTCAATTTCGCGCGTACCAAGGTGTATGCGTCGAAGATGAAAGCCTGCAGTTCAGTAGTAGCGAAGCGCTGCGGTTCGGTGATCGAGATCCAGTGCGCCCGTGCCAGATACGGCGCCGGGATGATGCCGGGCTGGTCGGTGAGTTCGAGGAAGCGCTCGTCCGCCACCTTGAACGAAAGTCGGCCGCCTTCGCTACCGTCCGACGGCATTACCGCGAACATCTTGCCGCCGACGCTGAGCACCATGTCGACGCCCCACTTGGTATCGCGCGTGACGCCGGGCCAATGGCGGCACAGTGCTTCCAGCTGGGCAGCAGTGAGGCCGTTGGCCTGTTTGCGGATCATTCCGTACTCCATGGAAAGCCAGCGCGCATTGTGCGGTGTACCACCGCAAGCTGTCTGCCGACCTGGCGGTATCCCGTGCTGCAACACGATTCACACCGATACGATCCCCTTACTACAGCCGGCCAGCAGTATCGTCATTGCAAATTCATGTTGCGTTGCACACAATACGCAAAAGTATGGAAATCCCATGATCCCGGCCGTCGACTTCTCCGCCCCGTCCCGCTTCGCTCCACTGCCGCCGCGCAGCAGCGAACGTTTCGCCCGTCCGCGCGTGGCGCCGTCGACCGCTGGCGAACAGGTGCGCACGCAGGACGGTCGCGAACTGGTACTGCGCGCGATCGAGCCTGGTGACGTGGCCGCGATGCAGCGTTGCTTCACCCGCCTTTCGCCGGAGGACATCCGCCGCCGCTTCCTGCACGCGATGTCCGAACTGCCGGCGCCGATGGCGCAGCGGCTGTGCCGGATCGATCCGGCATTCGAAACCGCCTATGTGCTGATGGACGAGTCGGTGCAGCCTGCCGAGATGCGCGGCGTGGGCCGGATCTATGTCGACGAGACCACCGACACGGCCGAGTTCTCGGTGCTGGTCGAGCAGGACTGGAGCCGTCTCGGCCTCGGCGCGCTGCTGATGCAGCGGCTGGTCGACGACAGCCGTCGGCGCAAGCTCGCCGAGCTGTGGGGTTACGTGCTGCAGGAGAACCGGCCGATGCTGCAGCTGTGCCGTGAGCTGGGCTTCACCCAGCGAATGATCCCGGACGAACCGGGCACCGCGCTGATCGCGCTTAAGCTCTGATCGCCATCACTCATGCACGAACAGCCCCGGCCTGCCGGGGCTGTCGCGTTACACTTGCCCGCTTTCCCCGGCGCAGCTCGATGGCGGCGCCCTGAACACGCGCTCCCTCATGCCCAGCCTGATCAAGCACCCGCCCCTGCCGACCACCCCGAAGCAACGCCGCTACTGGACGCCGCCCCACGGCTCCGCACGGGCGCTGCTGATTGCCGAGGCGGCACGCACGCACGACGGCCTGCTGGTGGCGGTGACCCGCGACACCCAGCGCGCGCAGGCGCTGGAAGCAGAGCTGAAGATCTTTGCCGGTGGCCTGCCGGTGCTGCATTTCCCGGACTGGGAGACGCTGCCCTACGACGTGTTCAGCCCGCATCCGGAGATCGTCTCGCAGCGCATAGCCACGCTGTACCAATTGCCGAACATGAAACGCGGTGTACTGGTGGTGCCGGTGGCGACGCTGATGCAGCGCATCGCACCGCGTACGCATATCACCGGCTCCGGGCTGGTGCTGGCCAAACGCCAGAAGCTCGACCTGGTCAGCGAGCAACGTCGACTCGAAGCCTCCGGTTATCGCAACGTGCCGCAGGTGGCCGAGCCAGGTGACTTCGCGGTGCGTGGCGCCCTGCTCGACATCTTCCCGATGGGCACGGCCGAACCGTACCGCATCGAGCTGTTCGATGACGAAGTGGAATCGATCCGCAGTTTCGATCCGGAAACCCAGCGCTCGCAGCAGCAGGTGGAGAAGATCGAGCTGTTGCCTGCGCGCGAATTCCCGCTTACCGAGGAAGCGGCAAAGGAGTTCCGTGGCAACCTGCGCGAGCGCTTCCCGATCGACGTGCGCCGCTGTCCGCTGTACCAGGACATGAAGGAAGGCGTGACGCCCGGTGGCATCGAGTACTACCTGCCATTGTTTTTCCCTGTGAAGAGTCCGCACATGGATGTGCGGGGTGTTGCGGAGGATCCGCATGAAGGTAATGGCACCGCCACGCTGTTCGACTACCTCGCCGACGACGCACTGTTCGTGCTCGGCGAAGGCGCGGGTGAAGCCGCCGACCAGTTCTGGACGCAGACCAGCGAGCGCTACGACCAGCGCGCGCACGACATCGAACGCCCGGTATTGCCGCCGGCCGAGTTGTACTTGCCACCGGAGCAATTGCGCGAACGGCTCAACAAGCGGCTGCGCGTGGAAGTGGTCGACAGCGGTCACGAGCACGCCGTCACCAGTGGCACCCAGCCTGCGCCGGAGCTGCCGCTCAACCGCAAGGGTGAGGAACCGGGCACGTCGCTGCGGCATTTCCTCGCCAGCTATCCGGGCCGCGTGCTGATTGCCGCGGATTCGGCGGGACGGCGCGAAGCGCTGATCGAGACGCTTGCGGCGGCGGGACTGAGGCCACAGAACGTGGAGAGCTGGCAGACATTCATCAGCGACGCAGCTTTCACTCCCTCTCCTCCGATGCAGTCGGGGGAGAGGGTTGGGGCGAGGGCTTTTGACGTTGCTCCAGAGCAAGAGCCCCCCCTCACCCCAGCCCTCTCCCCCGGCAAAGCCGGGGGAGAGGGTGTTAATACGCGCTTCGCCATCAGCATCGCCAGTCTGGAACAGGGCTTCGCACTGACCAAGCCCGCGATCACCGTGCTCACCGAGCGCGAGCTGTACGGCGAGCGTGTGCGCAGCGAGCGCGACCGCAAGCGCCGCCGCGGCACCGCGCGCGATCCGGAAGCGATCATCCGCGACCTCACCGAGCTCACCCTCGGTGCGCCGATCGTCCATGTCGATCACGGCGTGGGCCGCTACCAGGGCCTGCTCTCGATGGACGTGGGCGGCATGGACGGTGAGTTCCTCACCATCGAATACGCCAAGGGCGACAAGCTGTACGTGCCGGTGGCGCAGCTCGGCCTGGTCAGCCGCTACTCCGGCACCGCGCCCGAGCTGGCGCCGCTGCATTCGCTCGGCGGCGACGCGTGGGAGCGCGCTCGCAGGAAGGCCGCCGAGAAGGTGCGCGACGTCGCCGCCGAACTGCTGGCGATCTACGCGCAACGCGAAGCACGCGGCGGCGAGTCGATGTCGATCGATCGCCAATTGGTGGAGGAATTCGGCAGCACCTTTCCGTTCGAGGAAACCCCCGACCAGGAAACCGCGATCGAAGCGGTGCTCAATGACCTGGCCGCACCGCGCGCGATGGACCGGGTGATCTGCGGCGACGTCGGCTTCGGCAAGACCGAGGTCGCGCTGCGCGCAGCATTCGCCACCGCCACCGCCGGCAAGCAGGTCGCCGTGCTGGTGCCGACCACCCTGCTCGCCCAGCAGCATTACCGCAACTTCGCCGACCGCTTCGCCGACTGGCCGGTGCGCGTGGACGTGCTGTCGCGCTTCAAGTCGACCAAGGAAGTGAACGAGGCATTGAAGCGCCTCGCCGACGGCCAGATCGACGTGATCGTGGGCACGCACAAGCTGCTGCAGCCGGACATCAAGTTCAAGAACCTCGGCCTGGTCATCGTCGACGAGGAGCAGCGCTTCGGTGTGCGCCAGAAGGAACAGCTGAAGAAGCTGCGCGCCGAAGTCGACCTGCTGACCATGACCGCCACGCCGATCCCACGCACCTTGAACATGGCGATGGCCGGCCTGCGCGATCTCTCGCTGATCGCCACGCCGCCGGCCCATCGCTCGGCCGTGCGCACCTTCATCTCGGCGTGGGACCCGGCCACGATCCGCGAAGCATTGCAGCGCGAGCTGTCACGCGGTGGCCAAGTATATTTTCTGCACAACGAGGTGCAGAGCATCGAGCGCACCGTGCGCGAACTCGAGGAACTGGTGCCCGAGGCGCGCATCCGCATCGCCCACGGCCAGATGCCGGAACGCGAGCTGGAAGGCGTGATGGCGGACTTCCACCGCCAGCGCTTCAACGTGCTGGTGTGCACCACGATCATCGAAACCGGCATCGACATCCCCACCGCCAACACCATCATCATCGACCGCGCCGACCGTTTCGGCCTGGCGCAATTGCACCAGCTGCGCGGCCGCGTCGGCCGCTCGCATCACCGCGCGTATGCCTATCTCGTCGTGCCCGACCGCCGCTCGATCACCGCCGACGCGCAGAAGCGGCTGGAAGCGCTCGCCTCGCTGGAAGAACTCGGCGCCGGTTTCACCCTGGCCACGCACGACCTGGAAATCCGCGGTGCCGGCGAACTGCTTGGCGACGAACAGTCCGGCCAGATCCAGGAGATCGGCTTCGGCCTGTACACCGAACTGCTGGACCGCGCCGTGCGCGCACTGAAGTCCGGCAAGATCCCCGACTTCGACCTCAGCAGCGAACACGAAACCGAAGTCGAACTGCACCTGCCCGCACTGATCCCCGACGACTACCTCGGCGACGTGCATGCACGCCTCACCTTGTACAAACGCATCGCCAGCGCGCGCAGCGAGGACGACCTGCGCGATCTGCAAGTGGAGATGATTGATCGATTTGGTCTGCTGCCGGACAGCACCAAGCAACTGTTCGCCGTCGCCAGCCTGAAACTGATGGCTACCCCGCTCGGCATCCGCAAGCTGGATTTCGGCGCCAACGGCGGGCGGATCACCTTTCGCGAAAAGCCCGAAGTCGACCCGCTGGCCATCATCAAGCTGATCCAGAGCCTGCCTCGCGTATACAAGCTCGATGGCCAGGACAAACTGAAGGTGATCCTCGACCTGCCCGGCGCCAGCGAACGGGTACGCAGCGCGCAGGAAGTGCTGCTGTTGCTGGGTGCACGCCGCCCGCAATGAGGCGCCAACCCGACGTCCTGACCGGCGCGGACAGGCCCTGATGACCGACACCTGACCCCGGGCGTCCAGTTCGTGCCGTTCCGGGCGTCTCGCTGCCACGGCGGTCGGCTTCACCCCGGGCAGACACCGGGTTTCCGACCCTTGGCGCAGCTGGTCTACTCTCGCGAGTAGCGCTGGCACGACCCGTGCTTGACTGATACCAGCCAAATCAGGCAGCGTTGTCGGTTGGGATGCCATGCCGCCCGCCGGCGGCGCCTCCTGACTGCGCCGTACGCCTCATCAGAAGTGCTCGGGACAAGTCGTGCGGCGCCATGAGCGCAATTTCGCCATGTATACCCGGGCGAGTTTGGCACCACAGGGAAAGCCAAATGGAGAAGCAGATCACATTGCCACCCCGAGACCGCTTCTGGCGGCGTGCGGGCGGCTTTGTGTTCGCTCTGCTGTTCTGCTGGCTTGGCGTAACGCACGCCGCCGGCATGCCCCTGAACGGCGCCTGGGGTCAAGTCGGCCCGAACGACACGCCGCAAAGCGTGCTGGAGGCCTATCGTGCCGGCCACCTCAACAGTTTCGATCCCTCGATGCTGCAGCAGTTTCCGCGCAGCAAACGCGGCAGCTGGGTGGTGATCGCGGCGCAGCCGCCGTGGGACAACGAGGAGCGGGTACTCACCGTCTACCCTCCTCCGATGGGCGCGATCAGCGTGATCTACGCTGGCCAGGAGCACCCGCTGGCGATCGACGATTTCAGCGCGCCGCCGCATGGACACGGGCGCCTGGCCTGGCGCATACCGGGCACCCTGCCGGCCTCGGCGCCGATCCTGCTGCGGCTGGAACCGAGTGAAACGCTGAGTGCGCCGATACGTTTCCGGATTCTTCCCTGGGGCGATTACCTGCAGCGGGACGCGCAATGGCTGGTATTCGCCAGCGCCTGCTTTGCCGTGATGCTGGCCATGGTGCTGATGGCGCTGTTCTTTTCGCTGGTGCTGCGCGACATCACCTACGCCTGGTATGCCGGCTATATCGTTTGCTATGCGCTGATCCAGGGCATCCAGACCGGCTTCGTATTCCATCCGCTGGAGTGGCAATGGCTGGCCGCTCGAACCTGGCTGGTCGGTGCGGCCGCGGTGGCCCTGTCGGTGGCATTCGCCTCGTTGTTCATGATGCGCTTCTGCGATCTGCAGAAACACGCGCGGCTGCTGCGGGTGCCGATCATGGCGCTGGCCGTGGGCATGATCCAGTTGGTGCTGATGCGTTGCAGCGGCATCCCGCTGCTGATTGAGGTGGCCCAGGCCTTGCTCAACCCGTTGTTGATGATCGGCGCCATGCTGTTGCTGGTGGCCGCCATCGTCGCTGCCGTTCGCGGCTCGCGCCAGGCCTGGTTCTTCCTGGCCGGATGGACGCCGCTGTTGCTGCTCACGGCAGCGACCAGCGCCCAGGTCAACGGTGCGCTGCCCCAACTCGACTGGCTCAACGATGCCAGCCTCGCAGGCGGCGCGTTTGAGGCGCTGGTGCTGTCGCTGGGCCTGGCCGATCGGGCGCTCAGCTTGCGCCAGGATCGCGACGTGGTGCAGGTGCTGGCCGATCACGATCCGCTCACCCACGCACTCAATCGCCGCGCCTGGAACGAGCGTGCCAGTGCCTTGCTGGAGGCCACCCCGACCCGGCCGATCGCCTTGCTGTTCCTCGACCTGGATCACTTCAAGCTGCTCAACGACCGCCATGGCCACAACACCGGCGACCGCGCGCTGGTCGCCGTGGCCACCACGCTCGGCGCCGAATTGCGCCCGGCCGACCTGTTCGGGCGCTACGGCGGCGAGGAGTTTGTCGCCCTGCTCGATGGCATCGGCGCCGAGGAAGCCATGCAAGTGGCTACCCGTCTGTGCCGGCGCGTACACCGGCTGGAAATTCCGGTACGCGACGAAGAACAGCTCCTCAGCGTCAGCATCGGCGTGGCCATGCGCCAGCGCGGCGACCATCTGGAAGCGTTGGTGGAACGCGCGGATCAGGCGATGTATCGCGCCAAGCTGCACGGTCGCAACCGCGTCTGTCTCGACGAAATCACCGCCCGGCCGGCGCGTATCACGGCGGCCAAACACTTGCACGTCGTGGAAAAGCGGCGGGACGACCCGTAGCGGTCATTCAGCGGTCATCGCGCCGGCAAGCGGACGATTACCTCGCCGCCAGGATCCGCGCCGCCTGGACAACATCGGCCTCGCCCGGCAATACCAGCAGCGCCGCACCGGCCAGCGGGGTGAAGGTATCGGCACCCACCACGCGATGCAGCGGCGTGGCACCGCAGCCGCCCTCGACGATCGCGGTGATCACCCCCTCGCCCACGCCGGCGCTCTTGCGCCCCTCGTCCAGCACCAGGATACGTTTGGCGCTCGAGGCCTGTGCCGCGATGAACGCGTCGTTGAGCGGCGCCAGCCAGCGCAGGTCGACCACGCGCACCTGCCAGTTCAATTCCTTCTCGATTGCGCGGGCGGCGCGCAATGCCATCGGCACGCCGTTGCCGAAGGTGAACACCACCAGATCGTTCGCGGCTTCGTTGTAGATGCGGCCCTCGCCCAGCGTCATCGCCCGGTCCGGTGCCGGATAGTCGAACTGCCACTGGCCGTCGCCGGCTTCGTACAAATCCTTGGTCATGTACAAAGCGATCGGTTCGAGGAACGCGCACACGCGGCCGTCCACCTTCGCCAGCGCCATCATCGTGCGCAACATCATTGCCGCATCGTCGCCGCGACTGGCGCAGCCAACCACCAGGCCCGGAATGTCGCGCAGCGCGGTGATCGAGTTGTCGTTGTGGAAGTGCCCGCCGAAACCTTTCTGGTAGCCCAGCGAGGCGACGCGCATCACCATCGGGTTGCGGTACTGGTCGTTGGAGAAGAACTGCAGCGACGATGCCTCGCCGCGGATCTGGTCGCAGGCATTGTGGAAATACGCCAGATACTGGATTTCCGGGATCGGCAGCATGCCCATGTTGGCGTAGCCCTGGGCCAGGCCCAGGATCATCGTCTCGTCGAGCAGCGTGTTGAACACGCGGCTGCCCTTGAAGGTCTTGTTCAGCCCCTTGGTAACGGTGTACACGCCGCCTTTCTGCGCCACGTCCTCGCCGAACAGCAGCGCCTGCGGGTACTTTGCCAGCAGGTCGTGCAGGGCCTGGCCGATCTGGATGGCCAAGTGTCGCGGCGGCAGTTTTTCCGGCAGCTTCGCTTCGCCGCCGAATACGGCCACGCGCTTCTCCGCGTAGTCGGCGCGCGTGGCCTCGACCTTCACCGCGGCGGGCGTATACGGCGCCAGCGGCTTCATCACGTCTTCCAGGGAAGTCAGCCGATGGCGTGAATCCGCATCCTCGGCCGCGGCGAAGCAGCGCTTGCGGGTGACCTCGTACAGGTTAAGCAGTTCATCCTTCGAATACAGGCCCGACTCCAGCGCGATGCCGGCCGAGCGCAACAGCGGATCGGAGCATTCGACCGCGAACAGCTCCTCGATGCTGCGCCACTCGATCTCGAAATCGGTGCCGGCATGGCCCATCACGCGGGTGGTTTTCAGATGCAGGAAGGTCGGTCGGCGCGTGGTGCGGCAATGCTCCACGGCGCGCCACACCTGGGCGTAGCCCTCGGCCAGATCGAGGCCGTCGGCGTAGAAATAATCGAGGTTGGAACGGTGCTGGAAATTGCTGGCGACCCAGCCGCTCGGCGTTTTCACCGAGATGCCGATGCCGTTGTCCTCGCACACGAACAGCACTGGCGCCGGCAGTTTCTGGTACGCCGTCCATGCGGCGGTGTTGAAGGCCGTCTGCGCGGTGGCGTGGTTGCTGGAGGCGTCACCGAACGAACAGATCGAGATGCTGTCGTCGGGAATCGGCAACTGATGGCCGATGCGCCGCGCCTGCTCGATCGCCACCGCAGTGCCCAGCGCCTTGGGCAGGTGCGAGGCGATCGTCGAGGTCTGCGGCAGAACCCACAACGGCTTGCTGCCCCATACCTTGTGACGGCCACCGGAAGCCGGATCGTCCTTGCTGGCGGCGAACGACAGCGCAGAATCCATCACCGGGTCCATCCCCGGAATCTTGCGGAAGCGCTCGGCCATGAAGCCGCCCGAACGGTAATGCAGGAACGCCGGATCGGTATGCCGCGTGAGTCGCGCCACCATCGCGTTGCCTTCGTGGCCGGACGAACCGATCGTGTAGAACACCTTGTTCTGCACGCGCAGCACGCGCGCCATCAGGTCGAGGTGGCGCGAGATCAGCTGCGATTCAAGCAGCTCGCGGAAGCCGCGCGCATCCAGCGCGCTGCCTGGCAGCACCGCCTCGCCGTCGCGTGGTGCTGCATGCACGTCGCCCTGCCACAACCGCACGAACTCGATGAAGTTCTGGTCGACGATCTCGGCACGGTTGAAGCCCTTGTGGCGGGCGCTGATGGCGAACGGAATGGCAGTCATGGCGTGGTCGTTTCGTGTAGGGAGGCGGCTGCAATGCAGCGTTCAATGGGATGAAAAAACGGGCAGCGCGAACGTCGACGCATTCAGCGCGCGCAACGCGGCGGCACGGCGCATGTCCTTCTCGCGCCCGAAGCTTTCGAACAGACGAATCTGGTCTTCGACGCACGGCACCGGTACGGCCATGCCATTCAGGCCAGCCAGTTGCAGCCGCCCCGGCTGCACGGCCTGCCAGCCGTCATCGGCATTCAGTTCCAGTGCGCCCATGACCTCGACCGGCGCCCCCGGGAAACGGAACCGCGCGAAATGCGAGCGGAAAAGCCGGTCGTCGGTGCGGGCGGACACGGACTCGCGTCGCTCCACCCACAACGTCATCAAGGCATCGGCATCGGCGCGCGAGGTGAGCACATCGACGTCGGCTGCGCTGACCTCCGCCCCCAGCAACAGAGCGGCGGCGCTGCCGATCAGACACCACGGTGCGGTGCAGTGGACATGCAGTTCCGGCACGATTTCGGCCAGGGTGGCATATAGCGCGGGCGGCACGTGGCTCATGCGCGGCGCTGTTTCCACGCATCGCGATCCTGGCCCCAGATCTCCACCGGCAGATCCTGGAAAGGCTCGGGCAAACGTCCGGGGCCGATCAGGCTTGAACCGAGCCGGCGCGCGACGCCCTGCGAAGCGGTGTTGTCCGGCGCGATGGTGTGGATCACCTCGGTCCAGCCCAGATGATCGAAGGCCCAGTCGATCGCCGCGACCGACCCTTCGATGGCGTAGCCGTTGCCCCAGGCGTCGCGCAGCAGGCCCCAGCCCACCTCGGTACCGGGCCAGCCCTCCGGGCACCACGGACCGAGCCGGCCGATCCAGCGTCCGCTGCTTTTCTCGATCACCGAAAACATGCCGAAGCCCTGGATGGCCCACGCGCCGGCCATGCTGAGGAAACCTCGCCACGCCGTCGCGCGCGCCTGGAGGCCGCCGATATGGCGCGAGTTGTCCTCGTCGCCCATGAGCGCGGCCCAACCTTCGAAATCCTCTGCCCGGGTCGGACGCAGGATCAAGCGATCAGTTTCAATGCGGATGTCTGGTACCTGCAAGAGGTTGGCTCCTGAGAGCCCCTCTCCCATCGGGAGAGGGGTTGGGGAGAGGGTGCGGCCAGCGCGAGGAAATTCGCTCCGCCCGAACCCTCATCCGCCCTTCGGGCACCTTCTCCCGGAGGGAGAAGGAGTAGAGCTCATCCGCCCTTCGGGCACCTTGCCCTGGAGGGAGAAGGGAAAATCGTCAGAACGCGTTGATGCCGGTCAGCTCGCGACCGACCACCAGTTCGTGCACGGTCTCGGTGCCTTCATAGGTGATCACCGATTCCAGGTTCAGCGCGTGGCGGATCGCGCCGTGCTCGGTGGTGATGCCGGCACCGCCGAGAATGTCGCGGCACTGGCGCGCGATGTCGATCGCCATGCGGCAGTTGTTCCACTTGGCCAGCGAGACCTGGGTCGGCTGCATCTTGCCGGCATCCTTCAGGCGGCCGAGCTGCAGCGACAGCAGTTGCGCGGTGGTGATGCGGCGGGCCATGTCGGCCATCTTCAATTGCACCGCCTGGTTGGACGCGAGCGGCTTGCCGAACAGAATGCGCTCGGCCGTGTAGTCGAGTACTTCCTTGAGGCAGGCCTGCGCCGCGCCGATCGGGCCCCAGGTGATGCCGTAGCGCGCCTGCGTGAGGCACCCCAGCGGCCCCTTCAGACCCTTCACGTTGGGCAGTCGCGCGCTGTCCGGCACACGCACGTTGTCGAAGAACAGTGCGCTGGTGACCGAGGCGCGCAGGCTCATCTTCTTGTGGATTTCCTGCGCCTTGAAGCCGGCCGTGTCGGTCGGCACCACGAAGCCCTGGATGCCGTCCTCGGTCTGCGCCCACACGATCGCGATGTGCGCCAGGTTGCCGTTGGTGATCCACATCTTGGCGCCATTGATGACCCAGTCGCTGCCGTCCTTCTTCGCATGCGTCTTCATGTTGGCCGGATCGGAGCCACCGTGCGGCTCGGTCAGGCCGAAGCAGCCGATCACCTCGCCAGCCGACATCCGCGGCAGGTAGTGTTTTTTCTGCTCCTCGCTGCCGTAGGCGAAGATCGGGTACATGCACAGCGAGCTTTGCACCGAGGCGAAGCTGCGCAGGCCGGAATCGCCGCGCTCCAGTTCCTGGCAGATCAGGCCATAACTCACGCCATTCATGCCGGCACCGCCGTATTCCTCCGGGATGGTCGCGCCGAGCAGGCCGAGCGCGGCGATTTCCGGGATCAGCTCCTGCGGGAAACGTGCCTGGTCGAAACAGTCGCCGATGATCGGCAGCACGCGTTCGTCGACGAAGCGGCCGACGCTGTCCTGCACCATGCGCTCCTCGTCGGTGAGCAGCGAGCGGACATCGTACAGATCGAGCGGATTCAGACTGACTGCCATGGAAGCTCCGGAAAGCGACGCGATAAAACGGGTATTGTAGCGCGGGAACAGGCTGCGGGCCGAGGCCAGGGCCGCCCCCCGATCCGAATTCACCACCCCGATCCCTCCCGGAATCCCATGTTCAAAGGCGTACTGCTCGGCTTCATGGCGTTTGCCGCCTATGCGTTCAGCGATGCCTTCGTGAAATCACTGCGCGGTTCCCTGCCGGCCTATGAGGCGGTGTTCTTTGGCGCCGCGCTTGGCCTGACCGCGCTTCCGTTCATCAAGGGTCGCGGCGATCGCTGGCGCGACGCCGCGCTGGCCCAGCGCCAGGGCCTGTACCTGGTGCGCGCGGGGGCCAGTGCGGTCGGCAGCATCGCTGCGGTGGTCGCCTTCACCGCGCTGCCGATGGCCGAGGCGTTCGCATTGATCTTCCTGCTGCCGATCTTCGTCACCATCCTTTCCGTACTGGTGTTGCACGAACACGTCGGCTGGCGCCGCTGGTCGGCGGTGATGGCCGGTTTCGTCGGCGTGCTGGTGGTGCTGCGACCGGGCTTCCGCGCGCTCGGCATCGGCCACCTGGCCGCCATCATCTGCGGCCTTGCCGGAGCGGTGTCGATGATCGCGCTGCGCCTGGCCGGCCCGCACGAGAAGCGCGTCAGTCTGTTCGGTGCCGGCATCATCGGCTCGATGCTGGTATCCGGCATGTTGATGCTGGCCGACTTCCGCTGGCCGCAACCGGGCCAGTGGGCGCTGCTGCTTGGCTACGGCCTGCTCTCGGCGCTGGGCTCGGTGCTGCTGATGCTGGCCACCCGGCTGGCACCGGCCAACCACGTGGCACCGACCCAGTACAGCCAGATGCTGTGGGCCGTGCTGCTGGGCTACCTGGTTTTCCATGACCAGCTGGACTGGCCGATGGCGGTCGGCATCGCGATCATCCTCGGCGCGGGCCTGTTCACCTTCGTGCGCGAGGACAAGGTCACCCGCTGGTGGAAGCGCATCCGGATGATCTGACGTCAGCCGGCCAGGGCCCGCAGACGCGTGGCGCAGCGTGCCAGCTCGGTACGCAACTCCACCGGCGTTCGTATCTCGAAGTCGAACGGCACCCCGGCAAGCTGGCGGGCGAACCAGGCGAGGTCGTCGGCGCTGCTGCGCAACAACACGCCGGCATCCACCGGCTCCAGCAGACCGAAATCGAGTGAGAAGGCACGGCGTGCCGCCGGCAGGTCGGTGTGCAGCAGCACCTCGATGCTGCGGCCTCGCGGCATGCCGGCAATGCCTTGCACCAGTTGCTCCAGCGCGTCGAAATTCGCGGGTCGTTCGAAGTGCTGCTCCCGCAAGGTCACTTCGCCCATGCGGTCCAACCGGAACGAGCGCAGGCCGTGGCGCAGATGGCACATGCCCAGCGCGTACCAGGCACCGGCGCGCCAGGCCAGGCCGTACGGATCGAACTCCCGTTCGGTATGACTGCCCTGCGCCGAGTCGTAGCTCATGCTCACCCGCTGCTGTGCCTGCGCTGCCGTGGTCAGCGCGATCAGCGCGGCATTGCTGGCCGGCGTGTGGGTGGAAGGCAGCAGATCGACCTTGACCGTATCGGCGATCGCGCGCACGTGGCGCTTCAGGCCATCCGGCATCACTCGGGCCAGCTTGGCCTGCGCGCTTTCCACCGCGGGCTGGGCCGCGGCCAGGCCCAGCCCACGCGCCGCCACCATGCCCACCGACAGCGCCACCGCCTCATCGTTGGTGAACATCATCGGCGGCAGCCTGAAGCCGGCGACCAGCATGTAGGCACCGTGGCGGCCACGCTCGGTGGTCAGCGGAATGCCGAGGTCTTCCAGCATCACGATGTAGCGCCGCAGCGTGCGCACGTCGACGCCGACCCGCCGCGCCAGTTCCGGGCCGCTCATGCGGCCGTGGCTTTGCAGCAGATCGAGCACCGCCAGCACGCGGGTGGTGGGCTTGGCCATGGGTGGCGATGGTAGCAATCAATCAGGGCGAATTTTGCCCTGTATGAGCTTTAACGTGGCCTGCGCCAATCACTGACCCGGGCGGGGATCCCCATGTCGTACTTCAAAACATTGCTTTCCGGACTCGCTGCGTGGCTTGCGTTCGGCGCGGCAGTTCCCGCCCACGGCAACCCCGTCAACGAGGCTTCCGCCATGCAAAGCGTGCAACACCTGAAGGATTACCAGGTCGTCGAATTCCGCCGCTACGTCACCAGCGACGGCGAACTGGCGCACTTCGTCAAATACTTCGACGCGTACTTTCCGGAAGCCTTCGAGCAGCTCGGCGCGATGGTGTTCGGCCAGTTCACCGAGCGCGGCCATCCGAACCATTTCACCTGGCTGCGCGGCTTCCACGACATCAACGCGCGGCCGATCGTCAACGCGGCGTTCTACTACGGCCCGCTGTGGCGGGAACACCGGGTCAAGATCAACGCGATCCTGCCGGACAGCGACAACGTGATGCTGCTGCGCCCGCTGCATGCGGATCAGGGCATCACCGTGCTGCCGGCGGTCGACCCGGTGACCGAAGACCATGGTGCGCAGGGCATCGTGGTCGCACAGATCTTCGCGGTGAAGAAAGGCAGCGAGGAAGCGTTTGCAAAGCAGGCCGAGGCCGCCTTCGAGGCCTATCGCATCGATGGCGTGCATCCGGCCGGCGTGCTGGTGTCGCTGGATGTGCCGAACAACTTTCCGCAGTTGCCGATCCGCACGGACGGCCCGTTCCTGGTGTGGCTTGGCGTGGTCCGTGACAACTCGACGCTGGACAAGGGCCTTGCGCCGCGCCTCGCATCCGCCGAACAGTCGCTGCTTGCGGGCGGCCTGCTGCGCAGCACCCCGGAACGCGTGGTGATGGATCCGACCCCGCGCTCGCGCCTGCGCTGGTTGCCCACGTCGCCATGATCCACTACGAGCAGTTGTGGCTGTTCTTCGCGCTGGTCTTCGGCATCGTCGTGCTGCCGGGACTGGACATGGCCTTCGTCATGGGCAGCGCTCTGGCCGGCGGGCGCAGTCGTGGTTTCGCCGCGGTCGCCGGCGTCATCGCCGGCGGCGTCTGCCATGTGCTGATGACGGCGCTGGGCATCAGCGTGCTGATCAAGCTGATCCCCGGCATGTTCAATGCCCTGCTGCTGGCCGGCGCGCTGTACATCGCCTGGATCGGCATCTCGCTGCTGCGCAGCGAATCCTCGTTCGGCCTGCGCCCCAATACCCGCTTGCGCTCGCGCGCAGCGACCTTTCGCCAGGGCATGCTGACCTGCCTGCTCAATCCCAAGGCCTACCTGTTCATGCTGGCGATCTTCCCGCAGTTCCTGCGCCCGCAGTACGGCCTGATCTGGCTGCAGGCGCTGGTCATGTGGCTGATTATCGCGATCAACCAGCTATGCGTTTACGGCAGCGTGGCCCTGATGGCCGATCGCGCGCGGCAATGGCTGCAGGGCAAACCGGAGGCTGGGATGATGGCGACGCGCTGCGTGGGCGGCCTGCTGATCGCCGCTGCGATGCTCACCGGATTTGAAGGCTGGCAGCGGATCTGAGCAAGAAACGGCTGGTCATGGCGATGCGAAGAACGGATCGTATGGCGGAACCGAGGGACGAGGTAATCAAGATACCATTGGCAAAAATCATGTCGCCACGACGACGATGCTTCGCCTTTTGCTGCGCGCTGGCTGGCAGCTTGCTGTCACCGGCTGCATGGGCTCAGACCGCAGGTGATCCGACAGCACTCGCTGAAACCGTGCCGCCCTCGCCGCCACCGCGTCAGTCGCTGGACGACGCCTGGTGGACCGGCCCGATGCTGGCGAACTCGGCCGCGACCCTGCCCCGCGGTCATTTCCTGATTGAGCCCTATCTCTACGATGCATCCTCGCCGCATGCGGACGGTTTCGGCTCGCTGACCTACATGCTCTACGGGCTCACCGACCGGCTGACGGTCGGCCTGGTTCCCGTGCTGGGTTACAACCGGGTGGATGGCGCGGGAGACAGTTCCGGCATCGGGCTGGGCGACATCAGCGTGCAGGCGCAATACCGGCTCACCGAATTCCACGAGGGCAGTTCGCTGCCGACGATCTCGCTGCAATTGCAGCAAACGCTGCCGAGCGGAGAATACGACCAGTTGGGCAACCGGCCCGGCGACGGGCTCGGCAGCGGTGCCACCGCTACGACGTTGCAGCTCAACACGCAGACGTACTTCTGGCTCGCAAATGGCCGCATCCTGCGCATGCGCCTGAACGTGGCGCAATCCGTTTCCGGCAAGGCGCACGTCGAGGACGTCAGCGTCTACAGCACCGCGAACGGCTTTCGCGGCCACGCCAGACCCGGCAACTCGTTCCTCGTCAACGCGGCCTGGGAATACAGCCTGAGCCGGCGCTGGGTGCTGGCGTTCGACCTCACCTGGCGGCGCAATCACGGCACCCGCGTGGACGGCGTGATGCTGCCCGGCTACGGCGATGCATACATTCGTCGAAGCTCGGGTTCCAGCGAGGCGTTCGGCTTCGCGCCGGCGATCGAATACAGCTGGAGCGCCAACCTTGGCGTGTTGTTCGGCACCCGCGTGATCACCGGCCACCACACGCCGACCACGATCACTCCGGCGATCGCGATCAACTACGTGCACTGAGAGGTTGTGACTATTCAACCTCTCAGGCCGGCCATGGCGAGGGCATGGCGAAGGCATGGATGCCTGAGTTGAGGCAATGCAGGAGCAATTGCCCGATGCCCGAGTTGAGGCAACGCAGGAGCAGTTGCCCGATGGCCGGTCGCGGATCGGGCACGCAAGTGCCTGATTCGCGTGAGCGAGTCCGGACAAATCCGCTGGGAGCGGATTTGAACAGCCGCAGGCTGGCCCGCAGGGTGCATGCCAAGGATGGCATGCATACATGCGCCGGGCTCGCGATAGAAGAAAACCACAGGAAGTGGTTTTCTTCACAGACCTGTTTAGACCGGAGACATAGGTAACAAGTGTGCCAGGACATGGGTTACACCTCGACGCTGGTTCATAGCCTGCTCGAGGTGCCATTTCATGCCGTGGAAGGAAACCACATCCATGTCCCTGCGTAAT
>NZ_MUNU01000006.1 GCF_002001085.1 Rhodanobacter sp. B05 | reverse complement strand
CACAATTCACCTGCGCACACTGTCAAAGATCCTTTCGCCGTCACCGTTGCCAGTGACACCCCAGGGACCTTTCGTCCCGGGTGAGCCGCCCATTCTACATCGCTTTTGGAGACCGTCAACACCTTCGATGGTGCTTTGCGAAGGGTCGAGCGAACCGCCACACGGCGTCGAACGGACGTGGGCCGCGCATGATAGGGCCTGCACTCTTTTTGGCAAGCACTTTCTGCGTCGGACGCCCGGACGACCGTCCCGTGCAAGGTCTGTCCGCAGTGGCTACGGATCAGGCGGCGATCAGCCTTACGCGGGCAAAGTTGCGCTTGCCCACTTGCAGCACGCCCTCGAAGCCGACATGGAAGATGCGCTGCGCATCCTCCACCACTTCCGCATCGATACGCACGGCACGTTCCTTCAGTTTCCGGTTCGCTTCGGAGTTGCTGCTGGCGAGACCTGCCGCAGTGAGCAACGCAGCCAGGCGCAGGCCCTCGGCCGGCACCGCGATGTCGGCCTGCGGCAGCAGCGAGGTGTCGCCTTCGCCGCGCACCACGGCATGCCAGCCCGCGATCGCCAGTTCGGCCGCGGCTGCGTCGTGGAATCGCGCCGCCAGTTCACGTGCCAAGCGCAGCTTGGCGTCGCGCGGGTTGAGCGCACCACTGCCAACATCGCGCTTCATGCGCGCCAGCTCGTCCAGCGACACGTCGAAGCTCAGCAACTCGAACCAGCGCCACATCAGCTCGTCGCCGATCTTCATGGTCTTGGTGACGATGTCGATGGCCGGCTCGTTGATGCCGATGTAGTTGCCCAGCGACTTGGACATCTTGTTGACGCCGTCCAGCCCCTCCAGCAGCGGCATGGTCAGAACGATTTGTGGCGGCTGGCCGTGGTGTTCCTGCAGGGCGCGACCCATCAGCAGATTGAACTTCTGGTCGGTACCGCCCAGCTCGACATCGGCCTTCAGCGCCACCGAGTCGTAGCCCTGCACCAGCGGATACAGAAATTCGTGGATCGCGATGGGTTGCTGCGCGGCATAGCGCTTGGTGAAATCATCGCGCTCGAGCATGCGCGCCACGGTGTGCTGGGCCGCAAGCCTGATCATGTCGGCAGCCGACATCGCGCCGAACCACTCGGAATTGAAGCGCAGCTCGGTCTTCTCCCGATCGAGCACCTTGTAAACCTGCTCGGCGTACGTTTCGGCATTCGCCAGCACATCCTCGCGGGTCAGCGGCTTGCGCGTGACGTTCTTGCCGGTGGGGTCGCCGATCATGCCGGTGAAGTCGCCGATCAGGAAGATCACCTGGTGGCCCAGGTCCTGGAACTGGCGCATCTTGTTGAGCAACACGGTGTGGCCGATATGCAGGTCGGGCGCGGTGGGATCGAAGCCGGCCTTGATGCGCAACGGACGTCCGCTCTTCAGGCGCTCGGCCAGATCCTCCCGCTTGATGATTTCATCGGCACCACGCGCAATCGTGGCCAGGGCCTGCTCAGGCTCGCTCATTGGACTCTCTCTGAAGGGTGACTTGCTTGATGGTCTGTAACGTAGGCGACTCGAAGCGGGAGGCAGTCGCCACCCTGCGTGTGCAGCAGAAGTTAATTGTGCGTTAATCAGAAATGGATCGCAAACCATTGATGGGAAAGGCATTGACGCCCTCTACACATCGCCGTTATGGTACGCCGAGTTTGTGACTGGGCGGTACGGGGCGAACAAGGCATGGCCGAAGAAAACAAGGGCGCGCTGCATGCGCGCAAGCAGGCCATATGCCGCAAGGCGCAGCGTCGTCACTCGCGTTTCTATGAGCGTTGTGCACACTGGTCGTTCAATCGTTCGGCCGACGTCGAGCCGATCCGATGGCACCGCGAGCACTGGATGCTCGCCAGCACGGCGCTGCTGATCACCTTGCTGTCCGGCTTCATCATGCCGGCCTGGGCCAGCGCGATGCGACCCGCCGCGGTACCCGAAGCGCACACGCTGTTGCCGCTGGCCCTGCCCAAGGTCGACCTGACCAGCACGCCCATTCCCACCGTGGATGACTGGCAGGTCGTGCGCGTCCAGCCGGGGCAGACGCTGTCCGACATCTTCAACGGACGCGGCCTCGGCATGAGCGATCTGCAGAAAGTGATGGATGCCGCAGGCGACAACAAGACGGCACTGCACAACATCCGCCCGGGCGAGGAATTCGACTTCCTGCTCGGCAGCGACGGCAGTTTGAAGGGCTTCCGCTTCGATCCCGACCAGACCACACGCGCGATCATCCGGCTTGACGGCGCCCAGCCCACGCTTGCCCTGCAGAAACGCGACATGGACCTGCGCGAGCAAGTCGCGCATGGCGTGATCCGCAGCAGCGTCTACGCCGCGGGCGACCAGGCCGGCATGAATGCGGCGATGGTCGGCAAGCTGGCGGACCTGTTCAAGTACGACATCGATTTCGTGCAGGATCTCCGCGCCGGCGACAGCTTCACGGTGATCTACGACGACATCTACCGTGACGGCGTGCGCTACAGCCAGGGCGATATCGTCGCGGCCGAATTCATCAACCAGGGCAAGCGCTATACCGCCTACCGCTTCAAGAAGGCCGACGGCAGCTACGGCTGGTACAGCGAGGACGGGCGTCCGATCCAGAAGTCGTTCCTGCGCATTCCGGTCGATTTCACCCGCATCTCGTCCAAATTCTCGATCGCACGCATGCACCCCATCCTGGGCCGCATGCGCGCGCACAAGGGCGTCGACTACGCCGCGCCATCAGGGACGCCGATCCACGCCGCCGGCGATGGCGTGATCAAGTACCACGGCTGGGAGAACGGCTACGGCAACTTCGTGGTGATCCAGCACAGCAAGACGATCAGCACCGCGTACGGCCACATGTCGCGCTTCGTCAAGGGCCAGCACGTCGGCGAACGTGTACGCCAGGGCGAAGTGATCGGCTACGTCGGCATGACCGGCCTGGCCACCGGCCCCCACCTGCACTACGAATTCCGCGTCAACGGCGTGCAGCGCAATCCGCAGACGGTGACCTTGCCGAAGCCCGAGCCGCTGCCCGCCGCGCAATTGGCCCGGTTCGAATCGCAGGTGGTCAAGCCGCAGCTGGCCCGCCTGACCGAGCTCGACAACCGGATCAAGCTGGCCCGCGCGAACGCCCCCGCCAACCACGACAACTGAGCGCCCATCCCGCGTGACTGACGACGCCACGGCGCTCTACCTCGGGCTGATTTCCGGTACCAGCGCCGACAGCATCGACACGGTGCTGGTCAACTTCCGCGACGGCACGCCGCAAACGTTGGCAAGTCATGCCCATCCCTGGCCCGCATCCCTGCGCGAACGCATGCTGGCGCTGGCGCAAGGCGAATCCGCGCTCGACCTGGACGCCTGGGGTCGGCTTGATGTCGAGATCGGACACCAGTTCGCCAATGCGGCACTGCACCTGCTCGAACACAGCGGCACGCCGGCGACGGCCATCCGCGCGATCGGTTCGCACGGGCAGACCTTGCGCCACCGACCGGGCGGCGACTATCCGTTCACCCTGCAGGTCGGCGACCCCAGCGTGATCGCCGAGCGCTGCCGCATCGACGTAGTGGCAGACTTTCGCCGCGCCGACGTCGCCGCCGGCGGACAGGGTGCGCCGCTGCTTCCCGCGCTGCATGCGATGTTGCTGGCAGCACCCGGCCGCACGCGGGCGGTGCTCAATCTCGGCGGCATCGCCAACATCACCGTCCTGGCCGCCGACGGCAGCGTGCGCGGCTTCGATACCGGCCCGGCCAACGGCCTGCTCGATGCGTGGTGTCAGCGGCACCGGGGCGAGCCTTTCGATCGCGACGGTGCCTTTGCCGCCAGCGGCCAGGTCGATCAAGGCCTGCTTGACGCCATGCTGGCCGATGGTTATTTCGCGCTGCCGCCGCCCAAGAGCACGGGGCGTGAATATTTCCATCTGGACTGGCTGGCCGCACACCCGGCCCTGGTCTCGCTGAAACCCGCCGACGTGCAGGCGACCTTGCTGGAGCTGACCGCGCGCAGTATCGCTGCCGCCATCGCGCAATACGCGGCAGCGGCCGACGAGGTGCTCGCCTGCGGGGGCGGTGTACACAACCACCTGCTGATGCGACGCCTCGATGAACTGCTGGCCCCGCGCAGCCTGCGCAGTACGGCAGAACAAGGAATCGATCCGGATTTTCTCGAAGCGACCGCGTTCGCGTGGCTGGCGCGGCAGCGTCTGCTCAACTTGCCAGGCAACCTGCCGGCGGTAACCGGGGCACGCGGACCGCGCGTGCTCGGCGCGATCTACTCGGCGCCGCGATCCGGCTCGTCGTAGCGGATGCTTTCCGGCGCGAGTTGCGTCGGACGAGTCCTGGCCAGGGCCTGCAGCGCTTCCTGGAACACGCCGCGTTCGGCCGCCTCCCAGTGCCCTTCCAGTATCGTCAATGCATTCGGGTTGCGCAGGCTTTCGCTGTACTGTTGCGCCACCGACATGCCCAGGCCATTGCGCAGCGCATCCAGCAACACGTCGTTGACCGGACACTGGCGCAGCTTGGCCAGCGTCGCAGCGCGCTCGGCCAGCAGGCCATCGACGTGATGAACGATCATGTCCGGCACAAGCGTCTCTCCGTGTAGCACATGCCCTGTTTGGCCAATGGTTGCATACCGCTGCCTGAACTGCGCGCCACGAGATGGATTTCGTGGCTGACTTGGCAGTTCCATTGTGACCATCGCCATGCCGGCCGCGCCACGGGAACTGCCGCGGCTGAACAAGCCTCGCTCAGTGCGGTCGCGCCAACTCGGCGCGATGGATCGCATGCCGCAAGCCGATGATCAGCAACAGCCCCGGCAGCGCCGACAAGGTGGTGATCACGAAAAAGCTCGACCAGCCCACCTGCGGCACCAGCCACGCCGCCAGCGGCCCCAGGAACACCCGGCCCACTGCCGCCAGCGACGACAGCAGCGCGTACTGGGTGGCGGAGAAACGCACATTGCACAGTGCCGTCACCAGCACCACGAAGGCGGTGCTGCCCAGTCCACTGAAGAAATTCTCCATGCCCACCACGGTGGCCAGCGCGTACAGGTTCGGCCCGCTGTGCACCAGCCAGATATAGCCCAGGTTCACCAGCGCTTGCGCCACGCCCAGCACCAGCAAGGCCGGAAACAGGCGGATGCGCGTGACCACCCAACCACCGGCCAGCGCACCGAGCAGGCCGGCGAACAGCCCGAAGGTCTTGTTGATCGCGCCCAGCTGGGTCAGCGTGAACTGCGGCACGCGCAGCAGGAAGGTCGTGGACAGCGACAAGGCGAACGCGTCGCACAACTTGTACAACACCATCAACGCCAGCCAGCCAAGCGCCAGCTTGCCGTAGCGCTGGAAGAAATCCGCGAACGGCTGCACTACCGCCTCGGCGAAGCTTCGCGTGGGCTGTTCGTCCGGCGCCTCGGGCGAGGTCGCCGTGACCAGCATCGCCACCAGCATCAGCGCGCCCATCAGCCGGTACACCGAGGCCCAGCCCACGTGGTCGGCAAGAATCAACGCCAGCGCACCGGACACCAGCATCGCGGCACGATAGCCGCCCTGCATGAACGCCGTGCCCCAGCCGCGTTCCTCTGGCCGCAGCAGGTCGGTGCGGTGCGCGTCATAGGCAATGTCCTGCGTCGCCGACGCGAACGCCAGCAGCACGCCGAGGAAGGCCAGCGTGCTGGCCGCTCCCTGCGGCGTGTAGAAGCTCATGCTGATCAGCGCCGCACCGCACAGCAACTGCATCATGAAGATCCAGCCGCGGCGGCGGCCGAGGAAGGGCAGCGGTATCCGGTCCAGCAACGGCGCCCACAGAAACTTGAAGACGTAGGCCTGGCCGATCAACGTGATCCAGCCGATGTCGCGCAGGCTCATGCCCGCGGTGGTGAACCACGCCTGCAGCGCGCTGCCGGACAACGCCAGCGGCAGCCCCGACGCGAAGCCGAGCAGGCCAATGCTGAGGATGCGCCAGCTGCGTCCCGTTGCGGCGACGGTCGGTTCAGTCGGCATAGTCAACGGTATACGGCGCATGGTCGGAGAAGCGCTCACCGCGGTAGATCGAGCACGCCTTGAGGCGCTCGCGCAGCGACGGCGTGACCACCTGGTAATCGATGCGCCACCCCACGTTGTTGGCTCGCGCCTGCCCGCGGTTGGACCACCAGCTGTACTCGACCGCGTCCGGCTTCAGCGCACGGAAGCTGTCGACCCAGCCGCGCTGCTGGAACAGCAGGTCCAGCCATGCGCGCTCTTCCGGCAGGCAGCCGGAGTTCTTCTGGTTGGACGACCAGTTCTTGATGTCGTTCTTCGTATGCACGATGTTCCAGTCGCCGCAGATCACATAGTCGCGGCCGCTGGCCAGCCACTGGTCGAAAATCGGCGTGATCCACTCCATCGCCTTGAACTTGAACTGCTGGCGCTCGTCGCCGGACGAGCCCGACGGAAAATACAGCGATACCACCGAGAGCTTGCCGAAACGCGCCTCGATGTAGCGGCCTTCGTTGTCGAATTCGTCCCAGCCCAGTTCGGTCAGCACCTGATCCGGTTTGCGCCGTGCGTAGATGGCCACGCCGCTGTAGCCCTTCTTGCTGCTGGCATCGCGATAGAAGCAGTGGTGGCCATCGGGGCGAAACATCGGATCGGTCAGTTGATCCTCCTGCGCCTTGGTCTCCTGCAGGCACACCACATCGGCGCGCTGCGCGCGCAGCCAGTCGAACACACCCTTGCTGGCCGCCGAACGAATGCCGTTGGCGTTGAGGCTGATGATGCGCATGGCTCCTCCGGATCGGCTGATGGGCGATCATAACAACCCCGGGCGACGGCAACAGCGCGTGTACCATGGCGGCCATCGCGCGACGCGACAACTGCCATCCGTCGCCTGCCCCGATCATCGATTGCCTGCGAGACGCATCCGTGCACGACTACCAACGCGACTTCATCGAGCTGACCTTGCGCCGCGAGGTGCTGCGCTTCGGCGAGTTCACCCTGAAATCAGGCCGCCAGAGCCCGTACTTCTTCAACATGGGTCGCATCGATTCCGGTGCCGCGCTGGCCCAGCTCGGCCGCGCCTATGCCGCCGCCGTGGTCGATAGCGGGATCGAGATCGACATGCTGTTCGGCCCCGCCTACAAGGGCATCGCGCTGGCTGCCGCCACCGCCATCGCGCTGGCCGATCAGCATCGGCGCGATCTGCCCTGGGCATACAACCGCAAGGAAGCGAAGGACCATGGCGAAGGCGGCATGCTGATTGGCGCGCCGCTCAAGGGCCGCGTGCTGATCGTCGATGACGTGATGACCGCCGGCACCGCCGTACGCGAATCACTGGCCCTGATCCGCGCCCATGGCGCCGAACCGGCCGGCGTGCTGATCGCACTGGATCGGCAGGAGCGTGGCCAGGGCGAGCAATCCGCCGCGCAGGAAGTGGCCACCGAGCACGGCATCCCGGTGATCGCGATCACCTGCCTGGACGACGTGCTGGACTATGCCGGCGAACAACCGCAATTGGCCGCCGAGCATGCCCGCCTGCTGGCCTACCGCGCCCGCTACGGAGTGCAGCCCTGAGTGCAGGCAGCGGAAAGACTCCGGCGAACCCGGTCACATCGACGTCACTTGCTGCTAGGCAGCCTGACGCAGGCGGCTATACTCCATGCGACAAGGGAGAATCCATGCGTAAATCACTGCTCATTCTGGCTGCCGCTGCGCTGGGCGCGAGCGTGGCCGTGTCCGCCCAGAACACCGGCAGCAGCATCCGCTACAAGTGGTACGACGGCCAGGGCCTGATGCATTACAGCGACAGCCTGACGGCGGAGGCGATGAAGTACGGCTACGACCTGGTCAACGATCGCGGCCTGGTGGTGCGCCACGTACCACGCGAGCTCAACGCCGAGGAACGCGCCGCCGCCGCCAAGGTCGCCGAGGCGCAAGCCGCGAAACAGCGTGCCGCGCAGGAAGTGGCCACGGCCGAAACGCAGATGTTGAACGCGTACCCGGATGAGGAGTCGTACAAGATCTCGCTGCAGCAGTCGCTGGACACCATCGACCAGCAGATTCACACCACCCAGATCAACCTGCGCAGCCAGGAGAAGGCGCTGACCGACCTGCTCGCGCGCGCCGCCGAGATCGAAAACAGCAAGAACCCGGTGCCGAAGTTCCTTACCGACAGCATCACCACCCAGCGCAACGTCGTCACCGGACAGCGCAATACGCTGCAACGCCAGCAGGCCTTGCGTGCGCAAACGGTGCAGCAGCAGGTCAAGCAGCTGGCGCGCTATCGCGAACTGAAGGCGGAGCAGGAAAAGGGCCAGCAGTAGGCTGCTCACGCAGCCTCCGCTGGCAGCAGACCCCGGCCAGGTCGGGGCCTGCTGCTTTCAGAAGGGCAGTTTCAGGGCGGGATTCACAGCCAGCAACTGTTGACGGAAGGCCTGCTGGATCCGCTTCAGCGCCGCCTCGTTGTCGGCCTCGAAGCGCAACACCAGCACCGGCGTGGTGTTGGACGCACGCACCAGACCCCAACCATCCGGCCAATCCACCCGCAAGCCGTCGATGGTGATCACCGAGGCGCCCTCGAAGCTGGCGCGCTCGCGCAACTGGTCCATGAACTTGTAATGCTCGCCCTCGGCCAGTTCGATCTTCAGCTCGGGCGTGGAGACGCTCTTCGGCAGCGTGGCGAAGATTTCCTCCGGGCTGCGTCCTTGCAGGTCGCCGCCGAGGATCTCCAGCAACCTGGCGGCGGCATAGATGCCGTCGTCGAAACCGTACCAGCGCTCCTTGAAGAAGAAGTGGCCACTCATCTCGCCGGCCAGTTCGGCGGAGGTCTCGCGCATCTTCGCCTTGATCAGCGAATGCCCGGTGCGCCACATCAGCGGACTGCCGCCGGCGTCGAGGATCTGCCCCTTCAGGTGGCTGGTGCATTTCACGTCGTAGATGACGGTGCCGCCGGGCTGGCGTGACAGCACGTCGCGCGCGAACAGCATCAGCAGGCGATCGGGATAGATGATCTCGCCGGACTTGGAGACCACGCCGAGGCGGTCGCCATCACCATCGAACGCGATGCCCAGATCCGCATCGGTCTGCCTCACCGCATGGATCAGATCCTCCAGGTTGGCTGGATCGGACGGGTCGGGATGATGATTCGGGAAACTGCCGTCGACATCGCAATACAGCGGCACCACCTCGCAACCGACGCCTTCGAGCACCTGCGGCGCGATGGCGCCGGGAATGCCGTTGCCGGCATCGACCACCACTTTCAGCGAACGCTCCGCCAGCACATCCGAGACGATTTTCTCGATGTAGTCCGGCGCCACGTCGACCTGACGCAGGCCACCGTGACCGTCGCTGCTCAGCGCGCCACTGGCGATGCGCTGGTACAGATCCTGGATCGCGCCCTCGGCCAGCGTTTCGCCCGCGACCACGATCTTGAAGCCGTTGTAGTCCGGGGGATTGTGGCTGCCGGTCACCGCCACGCCGCAACCGGTGTTGAAACGGTACGCGGCGAAGTACACCACCGGGGTGGGCACCGCACCCAGGTCGATCACGTCGACGCCGGCCTCGCGCAGGCCGTCGGCGAGTGCGCCGGCCAGTTCGGGACCGGACACACGACCGTCGCGGCCGACCACGATCTCGCGCAAGCCCTTCTCGCCCATCACGGTGCCGATCGCGCGCCCCAGCATCCGTGCGACGTTCTTATCCAGGGTCTTGCCTACGATTCCGCGCACGTCGTATGCCCGGAAAATGCTCGGGTCCACCTTCACGCCGACAGGTGCCGGTGCAGGAGCCGCTACCGGCGCGGTCACGGGAGCACGTGCAGGCGGCGGCGCAAGCGGAGCGGTGTCGACCGGGGAGTCCGGTTCATCGAGATCCGCCCGCGCAGGGTTCCGCCCGCGTTGGCGCAGCCACAACAGGTAGCCGGCACCGGCCAACCCGAACAGGCTCAGCAAGCCGCTCAACAGCCACGAATCCGGCAACACGATGAAGGCATCCGGCAGTCCCGCACCCACGCTGAATGCCGTGCCGGGTACCGGCGTGCCGGTGGCCGCGGTCTGTGCCGAGGCACTGCCGTTGGAGAACAACTGCACGCTGCCCGGATCGTCGCCCTGGCGCAGATCCAGACGGCCACTGCCCGGCGAAATGGCGTCGAAGCGCTGCTTGATGGGTGCGAACGGCAACTCGACCCACACCCAGGCCCTGGCCTGCTCGGGTGGTCCCATGGGAATCACCAGGCTCAGCCGGCGATCCCCGTTGCCGTAATAGACGCTTTGCGCCGGCGGCATCCCTTCGGCCGTCTGCGCGGCCATCAGCTGGGCCGCCTTGGCATAGCCGAACTCGCGGTAGTTGGCGCGCAGCACTTCCTTCAGGTCGCCGCTGTAGAGCTCCAGCTGCCGGGCGCCGGGCAATCGCAGGCGCAGCGCCGCGGCCGATTGCGCGGGATCGTTCATCACGGTCGCCGGATCGACCATGACCAGGGCCTTCTCGACCACGCTGCGCTGCCGCGCCACTTCGTCCGCCACGGCCTTCACCGCCTGCACCTGCGCCGCCTGCACGCGCTCGATGGCATGACCCTTGTCGGCAATCAACCAGGTTTGCCAGGCGCAGAACAGGCCCAGCAGCAGGAGCAGCGTGCAGCCGGCCAGCGGCAAGGTCGCCGACCAGTCGATCCGCAACTGCAGTCGTGGCTGCTTCTCTTTTTTGGATGCCATGTCCCGCCCCCGCGGCTGAACCTGCGAATCGACCCGATCCGCGCGGGCCCGAACCTGTTGCGTTGGAATACCCAATCCTATCGGATACCGGTGGAGCCGAAACCGCCGCTGCCGCGTTCACTTGGCGCAAACTCGCTGACGATGTCCAGTCGCGTCTGCGCCACCGGCACCAGCAGCAACTGGGCGATGCGGTCGCCGACCTCGATGGTGTACGACTGGCTGCCACGATTCCAGCACGAAATCATCAACGGGCCCTGGTAATCGGCATCGATCACGCCGACCAGGTTGCCCATCACCAGCCCGTGCTTGTGACCCAGGCCCGAGCGCGGCACGATCAGTGCGCACCAGCCGGGATCGCCGATATGGATCGCGATGCCGCTGGGAACCAGCGCGCTTTCGCCGGGCGCCAGGGTCAGCGGCTGCTCCAGCGCCGCGCGCAAATCCATGCCGGCGCTGCCGGCGGTGGCCGCCTGCGGCAGCGGGATGCTGGCGCCCAGGCGCGGGTCGAGGATCTTGAGCTGGATGCCGAGCCGAGGCTGATCGCTCATCGGCGCGTCGCCCGGTAGCGCGCGGCGACCTGGGCGACCAGCTGGCGTGCCAACTCGCTCTTGCCGGCGCGGGGCAGCGCCAGTTCGCCACCCGCCCAGTAAAGCGTCAATGCATTGTCGGCGGCCTCGAAACCGAGCCCTTCGCCCACCTGGTTCGCCGCGATCATGTCCAGTCCCTTGTTGCGCAGCTTGCCCTGCGCATAGCTGGCCACATCATGCGTCTCCGCGGCGAATCCGACCAGGAACGGATGCGCGGTTTGCGCCGACAGACTGGCAAGGATGTCCGGATTCTCGTCCAGTTGCAGCGACAGCGGGGTGCCGGCGCGCTTCTTCAGTTTCAGGGCGGACACTTCCGCCGGACGGTAGTCACCCACTGCCGCGGCGCCGATATAGATGTCCGCCTGTCCGGCAGCGGCAAGCACCGCCGCATGCATCTGCGCCGCGCTGCGCACATCGACGCGTTGGGCCACCCCAGGCGGCGTGGCCAGGCTCACCGGGCCGGCGACCAGGCTCACCGAGGCACCGGCGCGAGCGGCAGCCTCGGCCACCGCGAATCCCATCCGGCCGGAACTGCGGTTGCCGATGAAGCGCACCGGATCGATGTCTTCGTAGGTGGGACCGGCGCTGACCACCACCTTCAGCCCTGCCAGTGCGCCGCTATCGTCGGTAAACGAATCGCGCAGCGCGTCGCGCAACTGCAACGCTTCCAGCATGCGGCCGCTGCCGACGTCGCCGCAGGCCTGTTCGCCCGCCGCCGGGCCGAGCAGGTGCGCGCCGTGCCGCCGCAGCAGGTCGACATTCGCCTGCACCGCCGGATGCGCCCACATCTGTTGGTTCATTGCCGGCGCCAGGTACAGCGGTGCGGCGCTGGCCAGGCACAGCGTGGTCAGCAGGTCGTCGGCAAGGCCGTGTGCCAGCCGCGCCAGCAGGTCGGCGCTGGCTGGCGCGACGAGGATGCGTTCGGCCCAGCGCGCCAGTTCGATATGGCCCATCGCCGCTTCAGCCTGCGCATCCCACAGGCTCACCCGCACGGGCTGGCCGGAGAGCGCCTGGAAAGTGGTGGGACTGACGAAATGGGTGGCGCCTTCCGTCATCACCACGCGCACCTCGGCGCCCTGCTCGCGCAGGCGGCGAACCAGTTCGCAGCTCTTGTAGGCGGCGATGCCGCCGGACACTCCCAGCAGGATGCGGCGTTGGGCAAGACTCATGTAAGGCGGGCCTGACAGTCGGGCAGAGGCTTAGCTTACCGGATTCATTCCGCGCCACCGCTGCCCGCAGCTGGCCCGCTTCGCCACGCTGGAAGGCATGAGCATCCGCGACTGGCCCGAAGGCGAACGTCCCCGCGAAAAACTGCTGGCCCGGGGCAGCGGTGCGCTGTCGGACGCCGAGCTGCTGGCCGTGCTGTTGGGCAGCGGCAGCCGTGGCAAGGATGCGATTGCGTTGGGCCGCGAACTGCTTGCCAACGCCGGCGGGCTGGGCGCGCTGCTGGGCCGGCCCGAGCAGCAGATCCGTGCCGGCGGGCTGGGCCCGGCCAAGCGCGCGCGCATCGCTGCTGCGCTGGAGCTGGCGCGGCGCAGCCTGGCCGAGCAGCTCAAGGAGAAGCCCAGCCTGGGCAATCCCCGCGACAGCGGCGACTACCTGCGGGCGCGCCTGCGCCACCTGCCGTACGAGGTGTTCGGCTGCCTGTATCTGGACAACCGCCATCGCGTGCTGGCGTTCGAGGAGCTGTTCCGCGGCACCGTCGACGGCGCCAGCGTGCATCCGCGCGAGGTGGTGCGAGCCTGCCTGCAGCACAATGCCTGCGCGGTGATCTTCGCGCACAACCACCCTTCTGGCGTGGCCGAACCCAGCGCCGCCGACCGGGCGATCACCCACGAACTGCGCGACGCCCTGCAACTGGTCGGCGTGCGCGTGCTCGATCACCTGGTGATCGGCAGCGGCGAACCGGTATCCATGGCTTCACGCGGCCTGCTCTGAGTATCGACACGCCAGCCGGCAGGGACAAACGGCGTCCGTCTTCCCGAGGTCGGGAACCGAGCCATGCCGGCAGGCGGCCAGTGCCGCGACGCAACATGGTATGAAGAGCTGGCGGCCCCTCATGCCGCATGTAAAAGCCGCGGCCAAGTGGCCGGAACTTATGCACAAAGCAGCACTATCGACACTTGCCGGGTCGATCGCCTGTTTAACGCTAAGTTCGCGCATCAAATGATTGATATATAATGATAATTTCTTGCGAACTGCCTTGAGCTTCGCGCCGACGAGCACGATCCGACGGCCGCTGGTGATTTTCCCCACAGAGTTATCCACAAGACGGCTCGCCGCGGTGCACCAAGATCAGCGCCACCGCCACGGTCCTCCGGCCCCACCTCGGCCCACGTCGCCAACACAGCGTTGGCGCACGGCGGTCTGTTAGGATTGTGGGTTCCATCACGAAATCGACTCCACCCGTGAAAGTACAGCTGCGCGAACTGGTGCTGCAGGCCATCCATGCCCTGCAAAACGACGCCACCCTGCCGCCCGACGTGGCCATGCCCGGTTTCGTGATCGAGCGGGCGCGCAGCCGCGAGCATGGCGATTTCGCTTGCAACGTGGCGATGTTGCTGGCCAAACCGGCCCGTGCCAAGCCGCGCGAGCTGGCCGAAAAGCTGGTGGCGGCGCTGCCGGCCAATACACTCGTGGAGCGGGTCGAGATCGCCGGCCCCGGCTTCATCAACTTCTTCCTCGCCGCCGACGCTGGTCGCGCCGAAGTGCGCCGCATCCTGGAGCAGGGCGATACCTACGGCCGCAACACCCGCGGCGCCGGCAAGACCGTGGGCGTGGAGTTTGTCTCGGCCAACCCGACCGGACCGCTGCATGTCGGCCACGGGCGCAACGCCGTGATCGGCGATTGCCTGAGCCGGCTGTTCGACGCCAGCGGCTGGAACGTGAAGCGCGAGTTCTACTACAACGACGCAGGCGTGCAGATCGCCAACCTGGCGATCTCGGTGCAGGCGCGCGCGCGCGGGATCACCCCGGAGGACAGCAACTGGCCGGAGGCCGGCTACCGCGGCGACTACATCGCCGACGTGGCACGCGCCTACCTCGACCGCGCGTCGGTGGTCGCCGACGGCGAAACCGTGGTCGGCACCGGCGATGTCGACGATCTCGACGCGATCCGCCATTTCGCCGTGGCCAGCCTGCGCCACGAGCAGGACCTCGACCTGCAGGCGTTCGGCGTCGGCTTCGACACCTATTTCCTGGAGTCCTCGCTGTACACCGACGGCAAGGTCGAGGAAACCGTGCGCGAGCTGGTCGCCCACGGCCACACCTACGAGGAAGGCGGCGCGCTGTGGCTGCGTACCACCGATTTCGGTGACGACAAGGACCGCGTGATGCGCAAGTCCGACGGCACCTATACCTATTTCGTGCCCGACGTCGCCTATCACCTCAGCAAGTGGCAGCGCGGCTACCAGAGCGCGGTGACCGTGCTGGGCTCGGATCACCACGGCTCGCTGGCGCGGGTGAAGGCCGGCCTGCAGGCGCTCGACTGCGGCATTCCCCAGGGCTGGCCGGACTACATGCTGTACCAGATGGTGACCGTGATGCGTGGCGGCGAGGAAGTGAAGATCTCCAAGCGCGCCGGCAGCTACGTCACCCTGCGCGACCTGATCGACGAAGTCGGCCGTGACGCCACGCGCTACTTCCTGATCGCGCGCAAGAGCGACTCGCAGCTGGTGTTCGATGTCGACCTGGCCCGTTCGCAGTCGAACGACAACCCGGTCTACTACATCCAGTACGCGCACGCCCGCGTGTGCAGCGTGCTGCGCCAGGCGCCGGAGAAGGGCTTCACGTTCGATCTCGCCGATGGCCTGGCCCATCTCGACCGGCTGGACAACGAGCACGAACAGAACCTGCTCACCGAACTGTCGAAGTATCCCGAACAAGTCGAGGCGGCGACGGCCAGCCTGGAGCCGCATCTGATCGCCAACTGGCTGCGCGAACTGGCCAACGCGTTTCATACCTACTACAACTCGCACCAGTTCCTGGTCGAGGATGCCGCGCTGCGCAACGCGCGGCTGGCGCTGGTGGTGGCAACGCGGCAAGTGTTGAAGAATGGGCTGGATTTGCTGGGCCTGAGCGCCCCGGAGAAGATGTGATGGCAGCACGCAAGGGCAAGGGCCGGCAGGCGGTACGCAACGGCGGCAACGGCTTCCCGGGCTGGGGCTATGCGGTGATCGGCTTGCTGATCGGCGCCATCCTGATGGCGCTGGTGCTGCGTGGCAGCCTGTTCACCAGCCTGCGCAAGCCGGCCGGACCGCAAGCCAACCCGCAGGCCACCGCCCAGCGCGGCAGCGAGCCGGGCGTGCTTGAACCGGCGGCCAGCGACAGCGCTCCGAAGAAGCCGCAATACGATTTCTATTCGGTGCTGTCGGAAAAGGAAGTGCGCATCCCGGATGCCGAAATAAGCGCACAGGCCAAGGCCGAGCAGCAGCAGACCGCCGCCCCGGCACAAGCACAGCCAGCACCAGCACCCGCAAGTGCGCCCGGCGTGGCCGTGCAGAACGTCACCGCGGCACCGGCCGAGTCGATGGCGCCAGCCTCCGGCGGCAGCGGCTACCTGCTGCAGGTCGGCGCGTTCCCCAATGCCTCGGCGGCCGAAACGCAGAAGGCGAAACTGGCCATGCAGGGCTTCGTTGCGAATGTGCAAACGGTGGATGTCGGCGGCCAGACCTATCATCGCGTTCGGCTCGGCCCGTTCCGCTCGGCGACCGAGTTGGAAGCGACCAAGCAGAAGCTGGCCGCCGCCGGTATCCCGGCCATCGCCCTCAAGGAAGGGAAGTAACGGCATGAGCGGCAAGACCGTCTGGATCACCGGCGCCACCGCCGGGTTCGGCGCCGCCAGCGTGGAGCGCTTCGTGGCCGGCGGTTGGCGGGTGATCGCCAGCGGCCGGCGTGCCCAGCGGTTGCAGCAGCTCGTGGACAGGCATGGTGGCGGACGCGTGCATGCGACTGCCTTCGACATGCGCGATGAGGCGGCCATGCGCGCGGCACACGCCTCGCTGCCGGCGGACTTCGCCGGTATCGACCTGCTGGTCAACAACGCCGGCCTGGCGCTGGGCACCGCGCCGGCGCAGCAGGCGGATCTGGCACAGTGGAAGCAGATGATCGACGTCAACGTGACCGCGTTGGTATCGCTGACCCATCTGCTGCTGCCACAACTGATCGAGCGCCGCGGCGCGATCGTCAACATCAGCTCGATCTCGGGCAGCTACGCCTACCGTGGCGGCAACGTGTACGGCGGCACCAAGGCGTTCGTCACCCAGTTCTCGCAGAACCTGCGCACCGACCTGCACGGCAGCGGCGTACGGGTGAGCTCGATTGAGCCGGGCATGGCCGAGACCGAGTTCACCGTGGTGCGCACCGGCGGCGACCAGGCCGCCTCGGACAAGCTCTACGCCGGCGCCCATCCGATCACCGCCGGCGACATCGCCGACACGATCTGGTGGATCGCCAACCTGCCGCCGCACCTGAACATCAACCGCGTGGAAGTGATGCCGGTCAGCCAGTCGGCGGCCGGGCTGCAGGTGGCGCGGGACGGCTGAGCCGCTCAGCCGGCATCGGCGCGATGCACGTCGTGCGTCACGAAGGGATGTTCGGGGTCGGGGGCGGCCAACCAGTGCGGATGCGCCAGCGTGTGGCGCATGTCGTCGAGTCCGCTGCGCCAGTGGCCGTGCATGCTGGCGGCACTGAACTCGTAGTCCTTGAAATGGTCCTCGTGCGGCCGGTCCCGATAGATCAGGTGGATCACGTTGGTCAGTGCCTCGGCCGCGCGCGCCTCGGCATGGCGGTAGACCGGATCGTTGCGCCGGTCCGCCGGCACCAGTGCCATCACGTCGTGCAGCAGGCGGCGTTGCTCCTGCGTGCGGCGCATGAATTCGGTGACCAGCCGGGTGCGGCTGGAATACTGGATCGCCTTGCTGCGCTCGGCCACCCCGGCGAGGTCATGCGGCAATGGGCCGTGGGCACTCCACAGATCGACCTGGAACACCAGCGCGTCGCAACCGGGACGTTCGCTCAGCACTTCGTACAGCGGTGTATTGGAAACCATGCCGCCGTCCCAGTAGAACTCGCCATCGATCTCCACCGCGGGAAACCCCGGCGGCAGCGCGCCGGAGGCCATGAAGTGCTCGGGCCGCAGGCGCTGCCGGCGATTGTCGAAATACGCGAAGTTGCCGCTGCGCACGTTCACCGCGCCCACCGCCACCCGCATCGCACGCGGATCGTTGAGGCGGTCGAAATCAACCAGCCGCTCCAGCGTGGTGCGCAACGGCGCAGTGTCGTACCAGCTCACGCTGCCGGGCGTGGCATGCGCGCCCATGAACGGCGGCGGCTGGCGCGGACGGAAGAAGCCGGCCTGGCCCTCGATCATCGCGCGCCAGGCGGCCAGGCCGCTGAGCCCGTTGAGCCAGGCCGTGGGCCACGCCACGGCGTCGAACCATGGCAGTGTCGGCGTGCCCGGCCACAGCGGCGAGCGGCAGATCGTCTCCCAGAATTCGCGCAATCGTTCCACCCGCCGCTCGGGTGCATTGCCGGCGATGATCGCCGCGTTCAGCGCACCGATCGAGATGCCGGCCAGCCGGGTCGGCTGCAGGCCGGCTTCGTCCAGCGCCTCGAACACGCCGGCCTGATACGCACCGAGCGCGCCGCCGCCCTGCAATACCAGGGCGACGGTGCGGTAATCGCGGGCCACCGCCGTGGCCAGTGCCGTCGCCGGAGCAGGCTCCGCCGCCATCACTGCATGTACCAGCCGTGGCTGACCACGATCGACTGACCGGTCAGCGCAGCGGACGGGAAGGTGGCCAGATACAACGCGGTCTGCGCGATGTCCTCGACCGTGGTGAAGGTGGCGTCGACGGTGTCCTTCAGCATCACGTTCCTGATCACGTCCGCTTCGCTGATGCCCAGCTCCTTCGCCTGCTCGGGAATTTGCCGTTCGACCAGTGGCGTGCGCACGAAGCCTGGACAGATCACGTGCGAGCGCACGTTGTGCGGCGCACCCTCCTTGGCCAGCGTGCGGGCGAGGCCGAGCAGGCCGTGCTTGGCAGTAACGTAGGCCGACTTCAGCTTCGAAGCCTCGTGCGAATGCACCGAGCCCATGTAGATCACGATGCCGCCGCGGTCGCCCTGGTACATGTGCTGCAATGCGGCCTTGGTGGTGAGGAAGCCGCCGTCGAGATGGATCGCCAGCATCTTCTTCCAGTCGGCGAACGCGAACTGCTCGATCGGGTTGATGATCTGCACGCCGGCATTGGAGATCAGGATGTCCAGCGCACCGAACGCAGCGACCACCTTGTCGGTGCCGGCGTTGACGGCGTCCTCGCTGGTGACGTCCATCGCGATGCCGATCGCCTTGCCACCGACCGCGTTGATCGCCGCCGCCGTCGCATCGGCCGCCTGCTGGTTGATATCGGCGATCGCCACGCTAGCGCCGTGCTTCGCATACAGCTCGGCAATCGCCTTGCCGAGGCCGCTGGCCGCACCGGTGATCAGGGCGACCTTGCCGTTGAGACTTGTCATGAGCTGCTCCTTCACGAATTCAGAGGATCGGGGTTTCCTTCTCCCTGCGGGAGAAGGTGGCGCGAAGCGACGGATGAGGGTGCGTGGCCGAGGCAAAGCTTGCGCTCCGGCCGTACCCTCACCCCCACCCCTCTCCCAAAGGGAGAGGGGCTTTCCATCAATGCGACTCTTCGGCGAGGTAGGTGTACGCGGTGAGGCCGCCGTCGAGCGCGTCGTACAACTGCCCGGCCTCGTCGCCGCTCACGCCGGCACTGGCGATGCGTTCGCGATAGCTCGTCCGCAACACCTCCAGGTCGTAGCCCACGTAATCGAGCATCAGGTCGGTGGTGTCGCCGTAGCGCTTGTGGGCGAACACGTAGCCGTCGCCATCCACGCGCACGTTCACCGCATCGGTATCGCCGAACAGGTTGTGGATGTCGCCCAGCGTCTCCTGATACGCGCCGACCATGAAGATGCCGAGCCGGTAGCTCTCGCCTTCCTTCAGCGCGTGCAGCGGCAGGCTCACGTCGACACCCTCGGCATCGACGTAGTGATCGATGCGGCCGTCCGAATCGCAGGTGAGGTCGACGATCACGCCGCGCCGGGTCGGCTCCTCGTCGAGCCGGGCGATCGGCGTGATCGGGAAGATCTGCTTGATCGCCCAGATGTCCGGCACCGACTCGAACACCGAGAAATTGACGAAATACTTGTCGACCAGCTTCTCGTCCAGCTCGTCCAACGCCGGCCGGTGCGAGCGCTCGGCTGGCAACAGGCGCGCACGCACCGCGTTGGCGATCGCGTAGTACATCTCGTCCAGCCGCGCGCGATCGGCCAGCGCGAGCTGGCCCAGCGCGTACAGCGTCTGGCCTTCCTGCAGGTGGTGCTGGGCTTCGTGGAACAGTTCGAGGGCAGGGCGACGATCCAGTTCTTCCCAGGTTTCGCGCAGTCGGCGCAGCACGGCGGGCTCGTCCGCGCGCGACGGCGGTATCGCACCGGCCGGCACCGGCTCCACCTCGGTCACATTGACCACCATCACCGCGTGATGCGCGGTCATCGCGCGACCGGCCTCGGTGAGGATATGCGGTGCGGGCAGGCCTTCGGCCTCCACCGCCTCGGCCAGCGACTGCACGATCGTGGCGGCGTACTGCTCGATCGAGTAGTTGATCGAGTTGTGGCTGCGCGAACGGGTGCCTTCGTAGTCCACGCCGAGACCGCCGCCGACGTCGACGATCTCCAGCGGCACGCCCATCCGCTTCAGCTCGACGAAATAACGCGTCGCCTCGCGCATGCCGTTGGCGATGTCGCGCACGTTGGAGATCTGCGAGCCCATGTGGAAGTGCTGCAGCTTCAGCGTGTGCTTGAGCCCGGCCTTATCGAGCCGCTCGATCAGGGTCAGCACCTGGTTCGGCGACAGCCCGAACTTGCCCTTGTCGCCACCGGTGTTCTGCCATTTGCCGGCACCGATCGAGGCGAGCCGCACGCGCACGCCGAGCAGCGGTTCGATACCAAGCGCCTTCGCTTCGGTGAAAACATGGTCAAGCTCGGACAGCTTCTCGATCACGATGTGCACGCGCAGGCCGAGCTTCAGCCCGATCAATGCCAGGCGGATGTACTCGCGATCCTTGTAACCATTGCAGATCACGATGGAGCCGGGCCGCGCCATCGCCAGCACCGCCATCAGTTCGGGTTTCGAGCCCGCTTCCAGGCCGAAGCCATGCGTGCCTGCGGCGACCAGTTCGCCGGCCACGCCACGCTGCTGGTTCACCTTGATCGGATAGATGGCCGTATAGCCGCCTGCGTAGTTCCATTCGCCGATCGCCCTGGCGAACGCGCCCTGCAACCGCGCGAGGCGATCGGCCAGGATGTCCGGGAAGCGCACCAGCAGCGGCAGCCGCAGTCCTTCGCCGCGAGCGCGTTCGACAATGCCCGGCAGCGACAGGGCCGGACCGCTGGCGCCGCGCGGGCGCATCACGATCTCGCCGGCCGCGTTCACGTCCACGTAGCCGTCGCCCCAGTGCGGCACGGCGTAGGTGTGGCGGGCGGAGTCGGTGTTCCAGAGATTCGACATCAACGTAACTCCATTGTGTAAACGGATGATGTCGTCGCAGCGGCGAGCCTTGACGGTGTTGCTTGACGAAGGAGCACGAGTCCGCGCGACCGGAAGCCTCGCACGCCGCGGGGTCGATCGGACTTGTCGGCGGTTCGACGCGCTGCGCCGGCCCTGCCAGAACGCCATTGTAATGGGCGCCTGTGACGATATGCGCATGGGCCGCCGACGCGCGCTCTCGGGACGTTCACCCCGGTTATCGCTACAATTGGCAGTCTTTGTCCTTCCATCCGGTTCGTCAGGAACACCCGCCATGTCGCAGCAACCCACGTCGAACGAAGCCAGCTGGTTCACCGAAGCCCACCAGGCCTCCGGCTCCTCCATCGGTTTCCGCACCGAGCAGTTGCTGCACTCGGAGAAGACCCCGTTCCAGACCATCGAGATCCACAAGACCACCGACTGGGGCAACCTGATGGTGATCGATGGCTGCGTGATGCTGACCACGCGTGACAATTTCTTCTACCACGAGATGATGACCCACCCGGCACTGTTCACCCATGCGCGCGCCAAGCGCGTGGTGATCATCGGTGGCGGCGACTGCGGCACGCTGCGCGAGGTGCTCCGGCATGAGGAAGTCGAGCACGCCGTGCAGGTGGAGATCGACGAGCGCGTGACGCGCCTGGCCGAGGAATATTTCCCCGAGCTGTGCGAGTCCAACAACGACCCGCGCGCCGAACTGCTGTTCATCGACGGCATCAAGTACATGGCCGAGGCCGAGCCCGACTCGCTGGACCTGGTGATCGTCGACTCGACCGATCCGGTCGGCCCCGCCGAAGGCCTGTTCAACGCCGCGTTCTACGCCAGCTGCTACAAGGCACTGCGCCACGGCGGCCTGCTGGTGCAGCAGAGCGAGTCGCCGCTGGCCCATCTGGACCTGATCAAGTCGATGCGTTCGGCGATGCGCACCACCGGCTTCGCGGCAGTGAAGACGCTGCCGTTCCCGCAGCCGTGCTACCCCACCGGCTGGTGGAGCTGCACGATGGCACGCAAGGGCGGCGACCTGTCCGGCTTCCGCGAGCGCGGCGCTTCAGCCAAGAACTTTCCGACCCGCTATTACAACGCCGACATCCACAAGGCCGCGCTGGCGCAGCCGGAATTCATGCGCGAAGCGCTGGGCGAATAAGCCGGGATTTGATATACGGGATTCGTCAAAGGCGCGGCTCGTGGCTCTTTCGAATCCCGGCCCTCAAAACATCTTCGAGCGCACCTTCGGCAACAGCACCAGCAGCAAGGTGGCCAGCGGTCCGAGCACCAGCGACAGCAGGAACCACAGCAGGCCGCTGCGGTTCTTGCCCTGTGCCAGCGCCGCATTGATCAGCGCCAGCGTGCCCCAGCCGGCAAACCAGGGGGCACCATTGGCCCACATCGAGAAATGATTCACCAGCCTCTCCCGTGTGATGAGGGGCATCGTCCTGCGCCCAAACCATCATCCTAGCAAGGCTCGCCACGAATGCCATATAGCGCGACCCGCCAATCAGGCGCGCTTAATCCTGGAAGGATATGCTGGCGCTTTGCTCGCCAAGGATGTTCCCGATGCGTGGAGTGCGTTGTCTCGCCCTGAGTTTTGCCTGGTTCGTGCTCGCCACGCCCGCGTGGGCGGGCAAGGTCCCGACCGGTCAGCCGGTTCACACCACACCGAGCAAGGCCGCCAAGGCACGCGATGCGGCGCAACTGGCCTTCCAGCGCGACCTCGTCAGCGTGCTGGCACCGCGCGCCGATGCCATGCCGCTGCTTGGCGCGGCCCTGCTGGCACGGCCGCTGTTCAACCAGCCGCCGAGCAACAGCTTCCACGCCTTGATCGAACGTGCGGCGCAAGCCGAGGGCAACGGTCCGGCGGTCAGCTGGGTGCGCCTGGCCGATTGCGACGCCAAGGCGGATGCCTGCCCGAACCCCGACGCGCTGGCTGCGCTGTTGAAGCAGGCCCCGGACAACGCAGCGGTGTGGCTGGTCAAACTCGGCGTGGATGCGCGCGACCGGAAGGAAGATGCCGCGCGCGAGGATCTCCACAACGCCGCCACCGCCAAGATCTATGACGACTACGCCGGTACCAGCCTGAAGGCGCTGGCCGATTCGGTGGGCGTGCTGCCGCCGCCGGCCGACACCTTCGACCCCACCCATGCCGCCGGCGCCGTCGGCATGCAGACGGTGCTGATCTTCGGTCTCGCCAGCACGCAACCGCAGCCGAGCATGCAACTGGTGGCCAAACTGTGCGAAAACGCTGGCAAGGACGACTCGATCAAGGCCGACTGCCTGAGCCTGGGCAAGCTGCTCGAATGGGGCTCCAGCCCGCTGGCCCGCTCGTTGGGCCTGCACCTGCGCGAAGTGCTGAGCGACGATCCGGCCGGGCAACAGGAGGCGAAAGACGCCCGCCGCACCCTGATCTGGCAGGTGCAGAACTTCAACCAGTTGCTGGCCCGCATCCAGAACGACTCCGCCCTGGCCCGGCACCTGCTGTCGCTGGCCCGCAACGGCGGCACCGAAATGAGCCTGCAACTGGCGGCGCTGCGCGACGACAACATCGCCGTCGATCCACCCGTCGACTGGCAGCCACGCAAGGCCGAGTAGCCTGACAGCCGGAAATGGGGAATAGGGAATGGTCAAGAGCGGGCATTCCAGGACGGCGCGGGGAATCAGCTTTTCCGATTTCCCATTTCCCATTCCCGGCTCTTCGCCCATTCCCCTTTCGCGCCGCCCCCGCTAGGCTTGGGTCACCTTCCGTGGCAGGGACGATCCGATGCTTACGACGCTGGTGGCAAGCAGCAAGGGTGGTTGTGGCAAGAGCACGCTGGTGACGCAACTGGCGTCGCACTGGGCCCAGGCGGGCCAGCACACGGCAATCGTCGATGCCGACCGGCAGGGTTCCAGCTTCCGCTGGGCCGCACTGCGGCCGGACAACGTGCCCGGCGTGCTGGCCTTCGAAGGGGGTCGTCGATCGCTGCAGAAACTGCCGCCGGACACCGGCCAGGTGCTGATCGACACCGCCGCCGGCTCGCGCGAGCGCGACCTGGAACCCTACCTCGACCAGGCCAACGTGCTGCTGGTACCGGTGCTGCCTTCCTCGTTCGACCTGCATGCCACGCTGGCCTTCGCCGACGAGCTGCGCTCGATCAACCGCATCCATCGCGGCAAGCTGCCGGTGGCGCTGGTGGCCAACCGGCTCAAGCCATGGACCCACGCCAGCCAGGACGCACTCACCCAGCTCGCCGAGCAGTCACCGTTCCCGATCGTGGCCGAGCTGCGTGACAGCCAGGCGTATGTCCTGCTCGCCTCGCTCGGCAAAGGCATCTTCGATTACCACTCCGAACAGGTGCGCAGCCATCAGCAGGACTGGAAACCCTTGCTGCGCTGGATCAAGCGCCACGCGTGACCCGCACGGCCTGCTGCCGCCAACGCATGCGCCGCACCATCCACCAGCCGGAGTCCACCATGCACGAACTGATCCTGTTGCGGCACGCCGAAGCGGTGCCCATAGAACCCCACGACGGCGACCGGCAACGCGCCTTGAGCCCGCGTGGCGAGCAGGAGGCGCAGGCAGCCGGGTTGTGGCTGGCCACGCACGGCCTCCGGCCCGAGCGCGTACTCAGTTCGCCGACGCGCCGCACCGACGAAACCACGCGGCTGGCGCTGGCCGCGATCGACAATGCCCCGGTGCCGCAACTGGTCGAGGAAATCTACGACGCCACGCCCGGTGAACTGCTGGTCCTGCTCGACCAGCATGCCGATGCCGGCACGGTGATGCTGGTCGGTCACAATCCCGGCATCGAGCGCCTGGTCGCGCTGCTGGTCGAGGGCCGCTCGGACGAATTCCGCGGCATGCCGCCCGGCGGCATGGCCGTGCTGCATCTGGATGGCGCGCTGGAGCCCGGCAATGCCCGACTGGATGCGTTCTGGTCGCCGTGAGGCGATAGTTACCGCCTGCCTGCTGGCCGGTCTGGCGCTCACCACACCGGCCGCACGATCCGCCGACTACCGTATCGCTGCTGACCATTCCCACGCGGATTTCACCGTGCGCCTGCTCTGGCTGCACACGATCAACGGGCGCTTCACGCAGATCGCCGGCCAGTTGCGAACTGACCCGCGCGGCTTGGCGACCGTCGATGCGCGCATCGCCGTGAACAGTGTCGTGACCGATTCCGCGCGTTTCCGCCGCTGGATGCTGGCGCCGGAATTCTTCGATGCCACGCACTATCGGACCATCCATTTTGTGTCCGCCCCGGTCGCGCTGAGCGTGCTGAGCAGCGGCGGCACGCTGGATGGCCAGCTCAGCATGCGGGGGGTAACCCGTCCGATCCGCTTCGAATTGATGCCCTCCGCCTGCGGTGCAATCGCGGCAGGTGGCTGCGTGATCGAGGCACATGGCACGCTGGCGCGTGGCGAGTTCGGCATGAACAGCCACCGCACCGTGCTTTCCGACCAGGTACAGCTGGGTCTGCGGATCACGTTCAACCCTGCGGCGGGATGAGCCTGTCCCCGTATCATGGGCACATGACTCAGCCGTACCGGACCGCCCTGTTCAGCCTGCTCGCCGCAGTCCTGCTGCTGCAAGGCTGCACGCTGTCACGCGCGCAGATCCGCCGTGCCGATGCGGTGGTGGCAGCCACCACCGATCGCCAGCTTTCGTGCCACCAGGCCGACCACTGCGCGGTGCCGTCGCCCTTGCTCGAAGCGGCCGACCAGGCGCTGGCCGAATCCACGCCGGAACATCCGGTGCACGTGGTCACCCTGCTCGGCGACAGCGAACCGGCGCTGGCCGCGCGCGTCAACCTGATCCGCGCCGCACGCGAGACGATCGACGTGCAGACCTACATCTGGGACCAGGACGACGTCGGGCAACTGGTGTTGAACGAACTGGTGCAGGCGGCGCGACGCGGCGTGCAGGTGCGCATCCTGGCCGACCAGCTGTTTTCCTTCGACAGCCCGGACGTGCTCGACGAACTGGCGCACGCCAGCCCCAACCTCAAGGTGCGGCTGTACAACCCCACCTTCCACAAGGCACACACGCCGCCGCTGGATTTCGCCGCCGGCATCCTGTGCTGCTTCATGCAATTCAACCAGCGCATGCACAACAAGTTGCTGCTGGTGGACGACAGCATCGGCATCACCGGCGGGCGCAACTACCAGGACCGCTATTTCAACTGGGACGACACGTTCGACTACGTCGACCGCGACGTGATGATCGGCGGCCCCGCCGCGAAACAGATGGCGGCCAGTTTCGCGCTGTTCTGGCAGCACAAGCGCGCGGTGCCGCTGACCCACCTGCGCGACGTCAACCAGCGCATCCTGTCCGACCGCGCCGTTCCCGCGTGGCCGACGCCGCACTATCGCCGGCCCCTGCGCGTGGCGCAACTGCTGCAGTCCGCCGAGGATCCGGCCTGGCTGCATGCATGGCTGGTGGCGCCGACCCTGCATGTGGGCAAGGTCGAATACTTCAGCGACCTGCCGGCCAAGACCGACAAGCCGGACAAGAAGCTGGCGCTGGATTTCACCCGCCACATCATGCGCCTGGTGCAGGGCGCGAAGCGCGAGGTGTTGTTGCAGACGCCCTACCTGGTGATGAGCCGACGCGCCCAGCACATCTTCCGCGTGCTGCACCGGGGTGACGATCCGCCGCGGATCATCGTCTCCACCAACTCGCTGGCCTCGACCGATGCGTTCGCGGTGTATGCGATGTCCTACAAGCACCGCAAACGCTACCTGACCAAGTTCGGCTTCGAGATCCACGAGCTCAAGCCGCACGCCCCCGGGCCAGCCGTGGATTACGAACTGGCCAATCTCGATGCGGACCAGGCGACCCCGCCGCTGGCGACCTCCAGCCCGGCCAATGCCTCGCGCGCGCGCCTGCACCTGCTCGGGCACAGTCGTGCCAGCAACCGGCCCGCACCGTTGTTGACCGAGGGTCGCCGCTTCGGCCTGCATGCCAAGTCGATCGTCGTCGACGACGATTTAGGCATGGTCGGTTCGCACAATTTCGACCCGCGTTCGGACCACTACAACACCGAGTCCGGGGTGATCGTCTACGACCACGCCTTCGCCGACCAGTTGCGCACCACCATCCTGCGCGACATCGAACCGCAGAACGCGTGGGTGATCGGGCCGCGCCAGGCGGTGGTGCCGGTGCTCACCGACATCAACCAGGCGATCGGCACCGTCTCGGAGAATTTGCCGCTGTTCGACCTGTGGCCTTTCCGCTACGCCACCAGCTATGACCTGAAGCCGGGCTGCCAGCCGATGCGCATCACCAACCCCCACTTCCACGACTGCTATACCCCGGTCGGCGACTTCCCCGACGTCGACCTGTCGCCGAAGCTGATCATCACGCGACTGGTCACCGCTTTCGGGGTCGGGGCGAAGGGCATCCTCTGAGATGCGTATCCCGGGAATCAGGTGAACATCTCCTGCCGTGCTCACTGCATCCGCAGCGACCACCATGCCGCCGTTCCAGCGAAAACGGGAACGACGACATCGGAGCGCTTTCGCAGTGCTTCTACGGCGTGGCTTGCCGCACCGGCTTCACATACGTATCGAACAGCTCGTCGATGCGGCGGTACTCGTCGTACCAGGAATCGGCATGTTCGAAGCCGTGGCGTTCCAGCGGGTACAGCGAGATCCAGAAGTTCTTCTTGTGCAGCTCGATGAAGCGCTGGTACAGGCGGATCGAGTCGCTGGCCATCACGTTGTTGTCGATCAGGCCGTGCTGGATCAGCAGCGGATCGCGCAGGTTGGCGGCGTACTCGATCGGCGAGCTGGTCTTGTAGGCCTCCGGATCGAGCTGCGGGTCGTTGAGGATGTTGGAGGTGTATTCGTGGTTGTAGCTGGTCCAGTCGCTGACCGGGCGCAGGGCAGCCCCGGCGGCGAATTCACCCGGTGCGCGCAGCAAGGCCATCTCGGTCATGAAACCGCCGTAGCTGCCGCCGTAGATGCCCACGCGCTTCGGGTCGACGCCGTGGTGCTTGACCAGCCAGGCCTTGCCGTCGAGCAGGTCCTCCAGTTCCGGGTGGCCCATCTGCCGGTAGATCGCGTCGCGCCAGTCGCGGCCGTAGCCGGCCGAGCCGCGGTAGTCCATGTCCAGCACCACGTAACCCTGCTGCACCAGCAAGTTGTGGAACATCTGTTCGCGGAAGTAATAGGTCTCCTGCAGCGACACATCCTGCAGGTAGCCCGCGCCGTGCACGAAGATCACCGCCGGACGCGAGGCGGGCGCGTCGGCCTCGTCGGCCGGGCCGTAGTATTTCGCGTAGATCGCGCCGGCACCGTGCGAGGACGGCACCTCGACGATCTTCGGCGCGATCCAGTCGCGCGAGGTGTAGGCGCTCTTCATGGTGCTGGTGAGTTCTTTCGGCGTGCCGCCGGCCGAGCCCTGCACCGCCAGCTGGTCGAACATATACGGCGCCGAATGCAACACCGCCAGTTGCGCGCCATCCGGCGACAGGACAAACGCATCGGTACCCTGGTACTGCGTCAGTCGGCTGAGTTCGCCGCCACTCGAAGGCACCCGGTAGACGTCGTAGCTGTACGGCGCCACCTTGTTCGCCAGCAGGTAGAACCATTTGCCGTCGGCGCTGAGCCGCGGTGCGCTGACCTCGAACTTGCCGGCGCCGGTAAGCTGCCGTGCAGCGCCATCCAGCGGCTTGGCGTACAAGCGCGAGTAACCGCTCTGCTCGCTGAGATACCACAGCGTATGCCCGTCCTTGAGCCACCCGAAATCATTGAAGCTCCAGTTGATCCAGGCCGGGTCGGTCAGGCGCTGCTGGTTGACCAGGGCGTGCGTGCCGAAATCGACGCTGGCGATCCAGCGATCCTTGTTGTCGATCGCGCGCAACTGGATCGCCAGCTGGCTGCCATCGTCGCTCCATGCGATGCCGCCGCCACCGCCGTCCTCGCCACCGGCGACGATGCGCACCGGGCGCACCTCGGGTGCCTTCAGTGCCTTCGCCTCGTCGCTCTTGCCGGCCTTCTCCAGCGCAGCCACGGCCTGCTTGCGCAGCGTCGCCAGCGGATCGGTCTTGATGCCGGGCAGGCCATCCGTCTTCAGCGGCCACGTCTTGTGCTGGGCCAGGTCGAGCAAGAGCAGCGATTGCGGCGCCGGGTCGTTGTGGCCGACGTAGGTGCGCGCGTCCTCCGGCTCGGTATAACCGCTGTCGGTGACGTAATGGTTGACCTGCGGCGCGCGGCCCTTGCCGTAGCCCTTCGGCGCCGTCACCAGCAGCAGCCAGCGGCCATCCGGCGACAGCTCGGTATCGACCAGGCGGATCTTGTCGCCCAGCCAGAACGGCCGCGGCGCACGACCGGGATCGGCCGCTTCCAGCGCCTCGCTGTGGTCGCGCACGGCCTGCTTGTCGGCCTTGATCTCGCGCAGCGTCTTGAACAGGCTCAATTGCAGCTCGCCCAGCTCGTCGGGCTGTTTCGCCTGCGGGTCGTCGGCAAGCTTCAGCTCGGCCACCGGCGCGGTCACCGCGCTGGCCAGGTCGTAACGGAACCAGTCGTTGCCGGCACGGAACTGCAACGCACGGCCGTCGGCGGAGAACTGCGGCGATGATTCATGCTGCGGCGTCAGCGTCACCTGGCGGCGCTGCCCGCTGGCCAGGTCCACCACGAACACGTCGCCATGCAGGATGTAGGCGGCATGCCGGTGTGCCCGGTCGAACACCGCCGGGCCGTCGGCCCTGGCCATCGCCGCCGGGTCCAGCTTCACGCTGTTGCCGCTGGCCGGATCGACCCGGTACAGATCGCGCACCGGGCTGCCATCGCGCTGCACCGAGTAATACAGGTTGCGCCCGTCCGCACTCCAGTAGGGGTTTTCCACCGCATGCCCGATCCAGTCCGGATTGGCCATGATGGTTTCCATGTCAAGCGGCGCCGAAGCCGCCGCGGTGGACGCCGCCATGCTGGCAGCGGGCATCAGACAGAACGCAACCAGACCGGCAAGCAACAGTCGACGCATGATCACATCCCCGGACCCAAATTGGCGAGGATAACCGGCGTGGCCTCGATCGCAAGCGCCACCAGTCCCGTTCCGTTCGCGGCGCTGGCGCGTTACGATCGGGGAGGTTGCGTCGCGCACCTTTGCTGCCCGATGCACAAATCGCCGACGCGCTGCGTCGCACGGGGGAAGCTCATGAGAACAGCGACCGGCGTGATCGCCGCGCTAACCTGGTTTCTGGTGGCTGTGCCGGGGTTGTGCGCAGCTGGCGCAAAGCCGCTGATGCATTTGTACACCGTAGCGATCGATGTCGACGCGCAAGGCCACGTGGTGGAAACCAAGCCCGCTGCCGACACTCCCGCACCCATTGCCGTGGTGCTGGACCAGGCGCTGAAGCAATGGCGTTTCGCACCCGTGATGCAAGACGGCCATGCCGCGTCCGTGCACAGCTACCTGGTGGCTGACGTGCAGGCGTTGCCGGCGGGAGCCGGCAAGTACAGCGTCCGCGTCGGCTATGTCGGTGCGGGCCCCAGTTACCAGAAGCCAGCGGGCGGGAAGGGACCGGATTATCCGCAGCAGGTAGTACAGGCACTCTTCGATAGTGGCCAATCGCAGGGCGGCGCCACGATTGCCGTCGATCTCACACTGCCGCCCGGGGGCAAACTGGCAACCACGGATGCCCACGTCACGACCCGCGCCGAATTGAACATGCGCGAGAAACTGACCTTGATCGCTGCGGTAAAACGCTACCTTCTGCAAGGCTCGGTGCAACCGGAACTGGTCGATGGCAGAGCCGTCACGGCGCACCTGCAAACGTCCATCGTCGTCTCGCTGTTTCCAGTCGAGTCGGCCACGACCGGGCTGAGCCAAGACCAGGCGACGTCCGATCAGGCGGCAAACTCGGCGGCGGCCCGTCAGGATGCTGCGCAAAGCCAGAGCGTGCTCAAACCCAGCATGGTCGACACGGTGTCACTACAGCCCTGACCTGGGCAGCAGCATCCTGATCGTGGTCCGAATCCCCGGCTGCTACGATGCGGCGTTCACCACATCGCGATGAAGCCATGACCCTGCCCGCCGTCGAATTCGAAACCGCCGCCAACCCGCAGCACAGCATCATCTGGCTGCACGGTCTGGGCGCCGACGGCAACGACTTCGCGCCGATCGTGCCCGAGCTGGTGGACCGGGCGTGGCCGGCGCTGCGCTTCGTGTTTCCGCATGCGCCGGTGCGGCCGGTGACGATCAACAACGGCATGTCGATGCGCGCCTGGTACGACATCGCCGGCTTCGACCTGCAGGCACGACAGGATGAAGCCGGCGTGCGCGCCTCGGTGCGCGAGGTGGAAGCCCTGATCGCGCGCGAGCACGAGCGCGGCGTGCCAAGCGAGCGGATCGTGCTCGCCGGTTTCTCGCAGGGCGGCGCGATCGCGCTGGCCGCCGGGTTGTGCCACGTGCAGGCGCTGGCCGGCATCGTCGCCCTGTCCACCTACCTGCCGATCGCCGAGGTGGTGGCGCGCGAGCGCCATGCGGCCAACGCCGCCACGCCGATCTTCTGGGGCCACGGCAGTGCCGATCCGGTGGTGGTGATGCAACGTGGTGTCGACTCGCGCGACCTGCTGCAGTCGCTTGGCTACACGGTGGAGTGGCACACTTACCCGATGGCCCACGCGGTCTGCGCCGAGGAAATCGCCGACCTGCGGCGCTGGCTGGGTGAGCGGCTGGCTTTCTGAGCGGCGCGCATGCGGCATACTTGCCGCATGCGCGCACCCTCGCCTTCCAGCGGCCCGCGCGGCCGCACCGAACACAGCCCGCTGCCGGACTTCTGCCAGTTGCCGGCGCTGTTCGCGCTGTTCGTGGTCGGCGCACTGACCGTCACCGTGATGTGGCTGGCGCGCGACAACCGTTACGACTGGCCTGCCTACAGTGTCAGCATGTTCTTCGTGACGTGGCTGGCGCTGGTGGTGGCGGTGACGCTGTGCAAGCTGCGCCACCTGTTGCAACGCCTGCCCGGGCATGCGCCGTATGTCGGCGTATGGCTGCTGATCGTGCTGATCGTGCTGGTCGCCAGCGTGGTCGCACGCTGGCTCGACGGCGCGTTGCAGACGCGCCTGATCGACAGCGGCATGGGCGTGTTCGTGCGCGACAACGCGGTGATCGCGGCCCTGCTCGGCGCAGCGATGCTGCGCTATTTCTACGTGCTGGCGCAGTGGCAGGCGCGGCTGGCGGCGGTCACCCGCGCCCAGGTCGAGGCCTTGCAGGCGCGCATCCGTCCGCACTTCCTGTTCAACAGCATGAACACCGTGGCCGCGCTGATCCGGGTCGACCCGGCCGCGGCCGAGCGCACGGTGGAGGACCTGTCCGAACTGTTCCGCGCCGCGCTGGGCCAGCATGACATCGGCGACGGCACGCTGGGCGAGGAACTGGCGCTGGTCGAGCGCTACCTGGCGATCGAACAGCTGCGGCTTGGATCACGCCTGCGCATCCGGCGCGAGTTGCACGATCTGCCGGCCGAGTTCCCGCTGCCGCGCCTGCTGCTGCAGCCGCTGGTGGAAAACGCGGTGCGTCACGGCATCCAGCCGCTGCGCGAGGGTGGCGAGGTGATCCTGCGCGGCGAGCGCCAGGGGCAGGGCATCCGCATCGAGATCATCAACCCGCTGCCGGCCACCCCACCCACCGCGGGCAACGGCCATGGTCTGGACAGCGTGCGCCAGCGTGTCGCCTGGCGCTATGGACCGCAGGCGCGCGTCGAGGCCGGTCCGCATGGCGACTGCTTCGTGGTGCTGTTGCAACTGCCGGGGGCAGCCACCTGATGCGCGCGCTGATCGTCGACGACGAACCGCTGGCGCGCGCACGCATGACCGCCCTGCTCGGCGAGTGCGCCGCCGTCGAGATCGTGGGCAGCGTCGACGACGGCGAAGCGGCGCTGGCCGCCTTGCACGAACTGCAACCGGACGTGCTGCTGCTCGACATCAACATGCCCGGCCTCGACGGCGTGACGCTGGCCCAGCGCCTGGCCGGGCGCGCGCGACCCCAGGTGATCTTCTGCACCGCCTACGAAGCCCACGCGCTGAAGGCTTTCGAGCTCGGCGCCGCCGACTACCTGCTCAAGCCGGTACGACTGGAGCGACTGCGCGACGCCCTGCAACGCGCGCAGCGCCGCCTCGACGATGGCCCGCGCGAACCCGCCGCCTGGCTGCATGGCCGCCTGCGTGGCGAACAGGTGCGCATCGCGCTGGACGAAGTGCTGTGCCTGCTCGCCGAAGAGAAGTATGTGGTGGTGCAACACCGCGGCGGCGAATTGCTGATCGAGGACTCGCTGCGCCAGTTGGAAGACGCCTATCCCGACCAGCTGATCCGCCTGCATCGCAACTGCCTGGTGCCACCAGCGCGCCTGCTCGGCATCAAGACCCTGGCCGACGGCCGCGTGCTCGCCCGCCTCGACGGCACCGACAGCAGCCCCGAAATCAGCCGCCGGAATCTTCCCGCCATACGCAAGCTGCTGCGGCTGAGCTAAGGCGCGCAGCGCCCACTGATGCGCAGAAATCCGGATCGATCACGGCCAAGGAGTTGAACCATGAGCGATTTCGCATCCTTGACGACCCGTCGGTTGAAAGCTGACCATCCAGTGCATATGCCCCGATTTGGGGTTTACTAAGCGTTAGACCGCCCAACATTTTTGCAATTGTGTGGTTCAAGAAGCCAGAGGCCCCCATGCTCAAGACGCTGTGTTTTGCCTGCTCGTTGGCCATATCGACCCTAGCGTTCGCTGGTCAAGCCCAGCCTGCGGTGGCAAAACAAATGCGCATGGGTGTGGCCGAAACAGCCATTCGGTCGGCCCGATCTGCACTTAATGCTGCGCTCACCAATAGAGATTTGGAGGTAACCACCAGATATTGGCTTCCGGATGTCAGTACCACCGGGGGAGACGGAAGTCTGTGGGTTGGCCGAGATCAGAACGTCAAGGGCTTCACCAAAATTTTCAACGGCAACAGTTTCGTATCTGGCCGTCGCACGCCGGACAAAATTGAGGTTGCCACGGGCGGCCCAAGGGAAGCGGCGGAAACAGGAATTTGGAAGTGGCGCGAGCGCGTCAAGGGCCAAGTTCTCACATATGGCGGGCGATACCTCGTGATGTGGCAGCTTGTGAATGGGAAGTGGCGCATTCGCTCCGAGCTTTATGTAACGACGAGCTGTAGCGGCGGCACCGCCTGTCTATGAGTCTGCAACGCCCAGCAGTCTAACTAGTCGTCCAAGCGGACGGGCTTCGCCGTCGCTCAATTCCAGCGTTAGGCTCGCAAGGAGTCTCAGCGTGAATCACACATTATCGACATGCAATGTCCTGCCGCGCAGACTGATGCTGTGCCTGATTTTCTTGTGCGCATGCATTATCGGCCAAACGTCTTACGCCACACAGCCGGTTGCTGCTAACGACAGTCCACACTTTATCGGAACCTGGGAGCTCGTCTCGGTTGAGGCACACTGGCCGGATGGTCATGTAACAAGTCCTTGGGGTGCGCACCCGCCTGGCCGCCTCATCTACACCAAAGAAGGCCGTATGCTCGTGCTGTGCATGCACGAACTGCGCAATGAGGCAACGCGCAAAGTTATCCCTCCCGCGCTGCAAAATGAAGCCGCAGGATATTTCGGCACATACAAGATCGACGCCACGCGACATATCGTGAGTCACACAGTAACTGCAACTCTTCGTTCGGCAGAATCCAGCACCATCGACCGCTCATACGAGTTCAAGGATGGGCGGCTTTACCTCATTGCAAAAGCTACACGCAACGGACTTCCAGTAACGTATGTTCTCGTATGGCAGCGAGCCTAACATCTCAATCCAGCGGACGCGCTGCGCGCGCCGCTGATTTCGGGCGTCAGGTGGAAACTAGCGAGTGAGGCGCAAGAGTGAATCGAAGAGCAACCGGGCAGATGCAGGCGTTCGTATTGAAGGCCTATGGCGGCCCCGAATCCACGGGCCTGACGCAAGTACTGCTGCCTGAGCCTGCCCCGCGGCAGTTGCTCGTCAGGGTGCGTGCTGCGGGCCTGAACCCGGTGGACTTCAAGACTCGCCGGGGTGACTTGCGGCTTGTGCAGCGCTATCGACTGCCCGTAGTTCTTGGCAACGAACTGGCGGGCGAGGTGGTCGCGTGTGGCGGCCAGGTGCAGCGCTTTCGCGTCGGCGACCGGGTGTTCGCACGCGTTGCCAAAAGCACCATGGGCGCCTTCGCCCGGTTCGCGGTCGTCGAGGACGATCATGCGGCCGTGATGCCCGCGAGTCTCGACTTCGCGACGGCCGCCGCCATGCCCCTCGCCGGGCTCACCGCGCTGCAGGCCCTGCGCGACGAGCTGCGCGTCACGAACGGACAACGCATCTTCATTTCCGGCGGTGCCGGCGGTGTGGGCACCTTCGCCATACAGATCGCCAAGCACCTTGGTGCCCAGGTTGCGACGACCGCGTCGCCTCAAGGGGAAGCACTGGTGCGACAGCTTGGCGCCGACACGGTCGTGGATTACACGAAAGAATCGCCCGACAAGGTTCTCTCGGGATTCGACGGCGCGTTTGATCTTGTCGGCGGCCACGCGCTTGAGCAGGCGTTTGCCATGGTGCGCCCGGGCGCCACCGTCCTCAGCATCGCCGGCATGCCCGAGCCACAGACGGCATCGAAGGACCTGGGACGCGGGATGGGGCTGCAGGCGTTGTTCTGGGTGGCGAGCTTCCCGCTAAGGCGCCGCGCCCGCCAGCACGGGGTGCACTACCGCTACCTTTTCATGCACCCGAGCGGCAAGGACTTGTCCGAGCTTGGCCGCCTTGTCGATGCTGGTGCACTCAAGGTGATTGTCGACAGCGTGTACCCCTTCGAGCGCATCGCCGAAGCGATGTCCAGGCTTGAAGCGGGGCATGCCAAGGGCAAGATTGTCGTCACCATGCCCGATGGCTCCGAATGAGCGTGAAGAGCTGGTGGCACGCAGCACGCTGGCTATCGGGGTCAGGTTGCTCAACCCGATTGGCGAGCGTTGTTTTCTCGAAGCCGGGCTGTCTCGGCTGGCGGCATGGGCTACGATCGTCCAGGCGGATTCATGCGGTCGTTGTGCACGCCACGACGTTTTCACCTGATCGGACGCCAGGGTGGACGCTTTCGTGTGGCGCCAGGTTTCATCAGTGAGGGAATCGCCATGACCCATCCAAGCGCCATTGCACTGACCGGGTTCATTGCCTGGGCTCTTCTGCTTCTTGTACTCATGGAAATCATCCGGACGCAGCTTGTCCTGCGCGGAAAGATTCCCGCCAACGGGTTCGTTCCGGACAATGCGAACCTCTCGTCTTTCATGCAGCGGCTGGCCAGGGCTCATGCCAATTGCGTCGAAGGCCTTCCTGTGTTTGGCGGGCTGTTGCTGGTCGCCATCATCACCGGACACACCTCCATTACCGATTCGGCGGCCTATCTGTTTCTTGCCTGCCGCGTGTTCCAGTCGCTGGTGCATCTGGCGTCGGTGAGCGCGGCCGCGGTTACTGTTCGTTTCTCCGCCTTTGCCGTGCAGATGGCGATCGGCGTGTACTGGGCCGCTGGCCTTCTTGCATCGGTGTGGCCATCGGGGCCAGGTTGAGTTCCAGAACCGCCGTTACTCGACTTTGCCCGGCATGAAGCCTCTTCGGCCCAACCGGCTCCACCTGAACTGAACGGACGACCTGCTTCAATCGCCTCTGGATCTGCGATCACTGGAGCCATCATGAGCCATCCCTTCAAAGTCGGCGATCACGTGCGCTGGAATTCCGAAGCCGGGTACGTGAGTGGAACGATCACCAAGGTGCACACGCGCGACACCGACTACAAGGGCCACACCCGCCGTTGCAGCGAGGCCGATCCGCAGTACGAGATCCAGAGCGACAAGACCGACCACATCGCGATGCACAAGGGCGCGGCGCTGCACCGGATCGACTGAGCGATGCCCGGCGATCCGGCCACGATCTGGACGATCGGCCACTCCACCCGCACGCTGGAGGAGTTCCTCGGCCTGCTCGGCGAATGCCGGATCGAGGCGATCGCCGACGTGCGCCGCTTCCCCGGCTCGCGTCGTTATCCGTATTTCGCCAGCGAGGCGCTGGCCGCCACGCTGCCTGCGCATGGCATCGCCTATCAATGGATGCCGAAGCTGGGCGGGCGACGCCAGGTGCAGTCGGATTCGCCGAACGCCGCATGGCGCAACGCCTCGTTCCAGGGCTACGCCGATTACACCGCCAGCGCCGAGTTTGCCGCAGGGCTCGCCGAACTGCTGAAGCTTGCCGCCAGCAAGCGCACCGCGATGATGTGCGCGGAAGCGGTGTGGTGGCGCTGCCACCGCTCGATCATTTCGGATGTGCTGAAGCTGCGCGGGATCGAGGTGATCCACATCATCGACGCCAGGCACACGACGCTGCATCCGTATACGTCGCCGGCGCGGATCGTCGGCGGACAATTGAGTTACGCACCGGTGCAGAAGACGCTGCTGTAGACCCGAATACCCGTCTTCCACTCACCTGACTTCAGCACGTACGCATGGCCTGAGCAGCTCACCATCCTCGTCAGCCGGATTGGAAGCGGCGCCTACCTCATAGATTGACGTCTCGCGTAGGAGCCCGCTGGCGGGCGATGCTTCACCCCTATACCTCGCGCCAGCACGCATCGTGGACGGGCGGCTGAGTCATGCGGGCGCGCAGGGGGATTTGTTGTAGCGTCTTTCGCCGCGACACTCGCGCGGTCGAACCGGGAGATTCAGGGAACCCTCGAACGGTGCCCCTCCGTCATTGATACAGATGCGCCTGGATCGCGATAAAGGCCTCGCGGATCGCGGGAACCGGGCCCAGCAGACGCTTGGCATCATTGGTACCGCCATAACGGATGCGCAGGAAATCGGTGATCTTGCGTGAAGCCAGCTCGTCGACCCCGTGCCTTTCGTAGGCACCCAGCACGTACTCAAGGAAGTTGCGCATCTCACGCTGGTAACCGCCCAGTCCCTTGGCGCGCGCGGCGCCGGCACGTTCCGCGCGCGACAACGGCGCCAGGGTGAATCGCACATAGGCCAGCACGTCGAAGATGTCGCTGTTCGGTGCATCGATCAGGCGACGCATGTCGTCCAGCCGGTCAGCGTCGTAACCCAGTTCGGCCAGCCGCTGCTGGAATGCCTCACGCCGGTCCGGATCGCTCCATACCGCACGCAGCTCATCCTCCGACGCGACGAGGTTGCCGAGGTCGCCGAACAGTTGTTCCATGAACTCCTGCGCGGTGATCGGCCGGCCATCGTGCGACCAGTAGCTGGTCGCCGCGAGGTAGCGGATGCGGCGCTCTTTGCCATCAGCCAGCTTCACGACGATCTTCGCGACCGGCTCAGGTATGTCCTTCACACCGCCGGACGTGCCGGGCGGCTCATCCGGATTGTCCGGCCCGCGCGGTGGCCGAGGCTCGCCAGGTTCTTCCGGCGGCAGTGGCTCGCCATCCCATTCCGGATCGTTGAAGTGCGCGTACGCCTTCACGAAATCGTAGATCGTGAAGAAGTCCTTGCCGTCGAAGGTGCGGGTGCCGCGGCCGATGATCTGCTTGAACTCGATCATCGACTTGATCGGCCGCAGCAGCACGATGTTGCGCACGTTGCGCGCATCCACGCCGGTGGAGAGTTTCTGCGAGGTGGTGAGTATGGTCGGCAGCGTCTTCTCGTTGTCCTGGAACTCGCGCAGGTGCAGTTCGCCGAGCTTGCCGTCGTCGGCGGTCACGCGCTCGCAGTAGTGCGGGTCCGGGTTGTCCTTGATCTGGTTGATGACGTTGCGCACGCGCGCGGCGTGGTCCTGCGTGGCGCAGAACACCAGTGTCTTCTGGCGCTGGTCGATCTGGTCCATGAACTCCTGCACGCGACTCTCCTCGCGTGCATCGATGATCAGCCTGGTATTGAAGTCCGCCTCGGTGTATTCCCGCTCCGGGTCGATCTCGCCGCTGACCACTTCGTCCTCGTCGGAGAAGGTATAGGTGTCCAGCGTGCTGGCCATCTGGCGCACCTTGAACGGGGTCAGGAAGCCGTCGCCAATACCTTCCTTCAACGCATAGGTATAAACCGGATCGCCGAAGTAGCGGTAGGTGTCGGCGTTGGTGTCGCGCTTGGGCGTGGCGGTCATGCCCAACTGCACGGCGGGCGCAAAGTATTCGAGAATGCCGCGCCAGGTGCTTTCGTCCTTCGCCCCACCGCGATGGCATTCGTCGATGATGATGAAGTCGAAGAAGTCCGGCGCGTAGCCCTCGAAGGTGAACTGCGGCTCTTCCGAGGCGCTGCCATCGGTCATGAAGGTCTGGAAGATGGTGAAGAACACATTGGCGTTCTTGGGAATCTTGCCCTGCTTGCGGATCTCGTCCGGGCTGATGCGGCACAGCGCGTCGGGCGGAAACGCGCTGAACGCGTTGTAGGCCTGGTCGGCGAGGATGTTGCGATCGGCCAGGAACAGGATGCGTGGCCGGCGCACGGGATCGCGGCTCAGGCTCCAGCGCGCATGGAACAACTTCCACGCGATCTGGAAGGCGATCGACGTCTTGCCGGTGCCGGTCGCCAGCGTCAGCAGGATGCGCTGCTCACCCTTGGCGATGGCTTCCAGCACGGCCGTGATCGCGTTGTGCTGGTAATAACGCGGATGCCACTTGCCGCCATCCGTCTCGAACGGCACCGCACCGAAGCGATCGCGCCAGTCATTGCCTTCGGGAAAGCAGCGCTGCCACAGCTCCTGCGGCGTGGGAAACGGCAGCGCGATATCGCCTTCCGCGCCGCTCTGCATGTCGATGCCGTACCAGCCCAGCCCGTTGGTGGCGTAGGCAAAGCGCGCCTGCAGCCGCCCGGCGTAATCCTTGGCCTGGCCCACGCCCGCCGTATGTCCCAGCCCCGCGCGCTTGGCCTCGATCACCGCCAGCTTGCGGTCGCGATAGCTCAGCACGTAATCGGCCGACAATGGATTGACCCGCCCGCCGCCGGTGATGCGGCCGGGGCAGATCATCTCGCGATTGACCTTCGCGCCCTCGACCACGCCCCAGCCGGCGTCGCGCAGCACCGGGTCGATGCGATTGGCGCGCGTGTCCGCTTCGGTCTCGTTCATGCTTGTGCGTAGCCCCCCTCGCGTTGCGCACGAATGGCCAGTATCAAGGCTGTATCGATCAATGGCAGATGGCAATACAGCGCCATGTATCCGCGTGAGCCATGGCCAATGACCAATTCGCGTTTGTCGTCGCCTGCCGGGCGGCCGATCAAGGGGTTGTTTGCGAGTACATCGAGGGCGCTGATGATTTCACCCGCGCGTACCTCGGCAGCATCGCTTTCATGCCGACGCAAATGGTCGACGATTCGTTCGAGATCCTCGATGACTCCGGGCGTCAGTCTGACGCGCGTCACCTTATCGATCCAGCTTGCGGGCCACCGGCCGCTTCACGGTTTTTCCGGCGAGTCGATCCTTGAGGTAGACGCGCGCTTCCTCCCACGGAATGCTCTTTCCAGACTCCAGGAATTGCGCGTAGCGTTGATCCGCCAGAGCGTGAAACGCGGCACGCTGCTCGGCCTGATCGGCCTTCTCGGCGATCGCCTCCAGAATGAAATTATGCGCGGTCGTGCCGGCATGTTCCGCCGCCTCGGCAACGCGGGCTTTCAGTTCGTCGGGCAGACGGATGGTGGTGGTGCTCATGCAGCGCTCCGGGGCTGGCTCAGCTTGCGGGAATGTAGCACGTTTGTGTTACATGAAGTCGGCGACGCGCGAGCGTTCGAAGAAAACCTTGGCGTGCTTGCATGCTCTGGGCTTTGAGACGCAAACTTGCTGCAAGTGGGTTGGGGGTTCCCGGCCGGCGTCAGGGCCTCGGTGCGTTCACCGGGGCCTTTCGCTTTCATGAGCGGCGGGATAGTGCCCGTCAGACGGCGCGAACCGCGATATCCACTTTCAAATTCCGGCGCAGCACGTCGAAGATGGCAGCGAGGTTGTCCATGCTGGGGTTGCCGGCGACGGACAGCATGCGGTGCAGGCTCTTGCTCGGCCGCGCCGTGGCCGAAGCCAAGCCCTCGAAGCCGACCGTGGCGTTGACCAGATCGCGCAGGATCACGCGCGCGGTGGCCGGATCGCCGTTGAGGAACAGCGATGCGGCTTCGTCCAGCAGTGCCCGCGCAAAGGCCGGCTCGCGTCGCACGCGCTCCGTCACGGTCTGCTTGAAGTCTCTTGTCAGTGGCATGCCATCACCTCGATTTGTCGAGCCGCGCTTTGCGCGTCCGGTATTCGTCCTTCAACTGCATTGCCCGCTTGATGTCGCCTTTCTGGCTGGCCTTGGTGCCGCCGGTAAACAGCAGGATCAGCTTGTCGCCATCGCGCGCCAGATAGATGCGGTAGCCCGGTCCCCAGTCGATGCGGTACTCGCCGATACCGTCGAACCACTTCACGCTGGAGGTATTGCCCATCTCCATCCGCAACACGGCGGTCGCCACCTTGGCCGCCGCCTGCACGTGCAGGCCATCAAACCAGTCACGCCAGAGGCTGGAGCCATCCTCGGCGATGTATTCCTCGACTTTCCATGTCATGGCGTATGGTAACCTTTATGTTACTTATGTCAAGTTGGCGATCCGGGTTTGTCGCTGGTCAGGCCAGTTGACCGGAGAAGGCTTTTTGCAGGAGGGATTGGCAGAGGTTGGCGATGTCCTCAAGAGTGCGCGAATAATTCAAGCACAGCGCCGCAACCTCTGCGGCGAGGCTGTCGAGCTTCTCAACAACAGCCATTTGTCGTTCGAGTGGCGGGAACGGAAATTTGGCATGCTCGAACGTGGCGAGGTTGATGTTGTCTTGCGCGCTGCCCTTTCCCTGAAGCTTAAGCTCCTTCGCAAAATATCGAAGCATGTACTCGACGTAGTAGGGCGTTGATTCGCCTGGTGTCGGCACCATTCCGATCACGCTATCTGGAAAGCATCCCTCGAACTCAAGCACACCGGTTTCAGCAATGTTCGCCGCGATCGTGATGCAAACAGTACCGACAGGCCACAGCATGCTCTGCGCCAATCCGACGTCGTTGTAGGTTTGGGAATATTCCCGGATGCTGCCCTGGCTCCTGCGAATATCGCCTGTCTGGATAAAGGGATAGGCGCCGCCGTAGAGCGCCGGATCGTTCCGAGGGCGATGCCTGGACTTGCCTCGAGAGAAGTCACTCGCGGCCTCGGCGAGCGTCCTCATGCCAGCGGAGGAGACAAGCTCGTCGAAGGTGGCTAGCAGCACGTTCTCGAACAGTTCGTCCGCATCCGCCAGATTGGCCTCGGCATGGGCGCGGGCGCGGTCGAGGGCGGCGAAGGCCTGATCGAGCACCGCAACGATCCGCTTCTGCTCATCCAGTGGAGGCAGTGGTATGTGGAAGTTTTGAAGCTGCTCCTTGGTGAGTGCTTGTCTCGTTGCACCGGCCTTCTCGCCAATATTGAGCAGTTGCTCCTTGGTTTCCTTAGCAACCAAAAGGTAGGAAAGAAACCGACTATCCAAGATGTTACTTTTCGGGCGAAGAATCGCAACGTGTTGATTAACTCGAGCGGGAAGGACGTCCAGAGGGACTTGTGCGCACCTGGCTATGGAAGCTCCGGTGATATTGAGCAAGACATCCCGTGCTTCGACATCTACGTTCGCAAGCGCGGCTGCTTGCGTATCGTCAATTTTTGCCAAATTGGCATAGCGAAATTCAAGGTCGTGAATATTTAAACTTCGTATTAAGGAAACTCCAATTTCCTTGTAGGACTCCTTACCTCCACGCGGAGTTGCGCCGCTTCCGATCTTATCTGTCAGTTCGCCGAGGCGCTTGTAACCCCACGTCGTTGCCAAGACACCGTTCACAGCATCCCCCGAATCTCTTCCAGAATCCGCGCCGTCTCTTCATCCCGCGCCAACATATCGGCAATGATCTGCTCAGGACTGCGCAACGCCTCCGCCTCCGGCGCGTTCGGATTTTTCACCGACAAATCCCACGTCGCCTTGTCCACGTCCTTGACCGCCACCGTCCAGCTCTTGTCGCTGTCGGCCTTGTCCACCTGCAAGGCCACGAACTCGGCCAGGTCCTCGTCATTGAGCGGATTGGTCTTGCCCATGCTGCGGCCGGGATCGAGCTGGTAGTACCAGGTCTTGTGCGTCTTCGACCCCTTCTCGAAGAACAGCACCACGGTCTTCACGCCCGCGCCCTGGAACGTGCCGCTCGGACAATCGAGTACGGTGTGCAAATTGCAGCTTTCCAGCAGCTCCTTGCGCAGCGCCACGCTGGCGTTGTCGGTGTTGCTGAGGAAGGTGTTCTTGATGACGATGGCACCACGACCGCCGGCCTTGAGTTTGCGCATGAAGTGCTGCAGGAACAGGTAGGCGGTTTCGCCGGACTTGATCGGGAAGTTCTGCTGCACCTCCTTGCGCTCGCCGCCGCCGAACGGCGGATTGGCCAGCACGATGTCATGGCGATCCTTCTGCTGGATGTCCATCACGTTATCGGCGAGCGTGTTGGTGTGGCGGATGTTCGGCGCGTCCACGCCATGCAGGATCAGGTTCATCACGCCGAGCACGTAGGCCAGCGATTTCTTCTCCTGGCCGTGGAAGGTCTTGCGCTGCAGGGTGTCCCACTCGGCAGCGGAGAGGTTGTCGCGGCGCAGGTAGTCCCATGCTTCGCACAGGAAGCCCGCCGATCCGCAGGCGCCGTCGTAGATGGTTTCGCCGATCTGCGGTTTGACCACCTGAATCATGGCGCGGATCAGCGGGCGCGGCGTGTAGTACTCGCCGCCGTTGCGGCCGGCGTTGCCCATGCGCTTGATGCGGGTTTCGTACAGGTCCGACAGCTCGTGCTTGGCTTCCTGGCTGCCGAAGCTGAGCTGGTCGATGATTTCCAGCGCGTCGCGCAGCGAGTAGCCGGAGCGAAAGCGGTTGGCGATTTCGGAGAAGATCTCGCCGATCTTGTAATCCAGCGAGTCGGGATCATCGGTGGTTTCGCGAAACGTCTTGAGGTACGGAAACAGCTTGCCGTTGACGAACTCGATCAGGTCAGCGCCGGTGCGCGCGGCGTTGAGGTCGGGCGTGCCGTCTTTCTTCTTCGGCGCGGCCCACGACTGCCAGCGGTACGGTTCATCAAGGATCGGCGTGTAGTCGCGGCCTTCCAGCGTGGCCTCGTCCGCCCACTCGTGCTCCATGTCGTCGAGATACTTGAGAAACAGCAGCCACGAGGTCTGCTCGGCGTAATCCAGCTCGGAGGCCAGACCCTCGTCATTGCGCATGACGCGGTCCATGTTGTTGAAGGCGTTTTCGAACATGCGGCAGGGTGTTCCCATGGGATTTCAATTCGGCCTGGCAGCCATGCGTACTCTCGATGAAACGTATCCAGCGGGAGAGTCCGGGCCAGCGCGCTACTTTACAGCGCGTTCGATGGCCGGGCGCGAACACGATGGGCTTCATGCTTCGGTTGCGCCAACCCCGGGTACTGTCGTACCTGGCGAAACATGCGGCGGCAGCATTGGCGCTTTCGGGTCAGGGGGATGCGGTGGCGTCCGGATGCAGTGAGCCCGCCGATGCTGAAGTGCGAAGTGCGATGCCTGCCTTCGCAGGCATGACGGGCTGGAGGGATATTTGTCGCGCGGGCGTGACGGTCGGGGTCTTTGTCGCGAGGGCATGGCACGGGGCACAAGCGAGTGCGACCGTGCTGCTCCCTGGCGAATGCGGCTGCGCTACTCCTTCTTGATCGCATGCCCGCCAAATTCGTTGCGCATCGACGACAGCAGCTTGTCGGCGAAGGAGTCGTTGTCGCGAGAGCGGAAGCGTTCCATCAGCGACAGGGTGATCACCGGGGCGGAGACGTTGAGTTCAAGCGCGGCGTCGACGGTCCAGCGGCCTTCGCCGGAATCGACGACGTAGGGCGCGATGCCGTCCATGTTCGGATTCTTGCCCAAGGCGTCGGTGGTGAGGTCGAGCAGCCACGAGCGCACCACGCTGCCGTAGCGCCAGATCTCGCCGACCTGGTGCAGGTCGAGGCCGAATTCCTGCTTGTGCTTGAGGATCGAGAAGCCTTCGGCATAGGCCTGCATCATGCCGTACTCGATGCCGTTGTGGACCATCTTGGTGTAGTGGCCGGAACCGACCGGGCCGACGCGGCCCCAGCCCTGGTCCTTCGCCGGCGCCAGCGTCTCGAAGATCGGCTTCAGGCCATCGACGACCTTTTCGTCGCCGCCGACCATCATGCTGTAACCCTCGGCCAAACCCCACACGCCACCGCTGGTGCCGCAGTCGACATAGTTGATGCCGTGGCCGGCGCACTTTGCTGCATGACCGAGCGAGTCCTTGTAGTTGGAATTGCCGCCGTCGATCATCGTGTCGCCCTTTTCCAGCAGCGCCAGCAGGGCATCGACGGTGTCGTCGGTGACCTTGCCCGATGGCACCATCAGCCACACCACGCGCGGCGCGGGCAGCGCCTGCACCAGCGCCTTGAGCGAGTCGGCCGAGCCGCCGCCGTTGCTCTCCAGTTTCTTGCGCGCGTCGGCCGCCGGGTCGAAGCCGGTGACCTTGTGGCCGCCGTTGAGCAGGCGCTGCGCCATGTTGGCACCCATCTTGCCCAGTCCGATCATGCCGAGTTGCATAGGTTTTCCTTGCGTGAGGTGGGGGTGACCCTGGTGGGAACGACGAAGTCTAGGAGCGTGGGCGATAAGCGGACGTGACAGGACTCAACGCCTGTGAAGAAAACCACTTCCTGTGGTTTTCTTCTATCGCGAGTCCGGCACATGTATGCATGCCATCCTTGGCATTCACCCTGCGGGCCAGCCTGCGGCTGTTCAAATCCGCTCCCAGCGGATTTGTCCGGACTCGCTCACGCGAATCAGACACTTGCGTGCCCGATCCGCGACCGGCCATCGGCCAACTGCTCCTGCGTTGCCTCAACTCGGGCATCCATGCCCTCGCCATGGCCGGGCTGAGAGGTTGAATAGCCACAACCTCTCAACGACCCAGCCAGCGGCGCAGCCGCGCGATGACGCGCGGGGTCAGCCGCGTGCGGTTATAGGCGATCGCCGCCTCGCGGATCGCCTCGGTCTTGGTCGGGTAGGCGTGGATCACCCGTGCCAGCATGCGCATGCCCACGCCCGCGACCATCGCCAGGGTGATCTCGTTGATCATGTCGTCGGCGTCGCGCGAGACGATGGTGGCACCGAGGATCGTGTCGCTGCCATCGCGGACATGGATCTTGACGAAGCCATCCTCCTCGCTGTCGGTGATGGCGCGATCGATCTGGTGCATGGGGACGGTGAAGGTCTTCACCGGGATGCCGCGGGCATTCGCCTCGCGCACATACAGGCCGACGTGGGCGATCTCCGGATCGGTATAGGTGCACCAGGGAATGACCAGCTTGCTCAGGCGCTCGCTGCCGCCGAGCAGGGCGTTGCGCACCGCGATGCGGGCGGACTCTTCGGCGATGTTGGTGTAGCGGGCTTCGAGACAGACGTCGCCGGCGGCGTAGATGCGCGGGTTGCTGCTGCGCAGCTGGTCGTCGACCGCGATGCCGGCGGTTTCGCCGTAGTCGACACCGGCCGCCTCCAGCGTCAGCCCCTGCACATTCGGACGCCGGCCGACGCCGGTGAGAATCGCATCGACCGACACCGTGCTGTGGTAGTCATCGCTGACCAGGTCGACCAGCTTGACGCCCTGCTCCACCCGCACCGCGACGGCCTGGGTGTTGAGCCGGACCTCGATGCCGTCGCGCGCAAACGCGTCGGACAACGTTTGTGCCGCGTCGCGTTCCTCGTGTTCGAGGAACAGCGGCAGGTCCTGCACGATGATGACCCGGGAGCCGAGGCGCTGGAATGCCTGGGCCAGTTCGCAGCCCAACGGGCCGCCACCGATCACCAGCAGCCGCGGCGGCAGTTCAGTGAGATCGAACACGCTGGCGTTGGTGAGGAAGCCGGCCTGCTTGAGCCCGGGAATGTCGGGAATGTGCGGCCGCGCGCCGGTGGCGATCAGCGCCTTGTCGAACTGCAGTGGCTGGCCATTCACGCTCAAGCGGTCGCTGCCGTCGAAACGCGTGTTGCCGAAGAACACATCGACGCCGCTGGCCGCCAGCAGCCGCACCGAGGTGGTGCTGGTGAGATGGCTGCGGATGCGCCGCATGCGCGTCATCACGGCGGCGAAATCCACCTTGATTTCGTCCGGCATCTGCGCGCCGTACCGCGTGGCGTGGCGCATTTCGCCATACAGACTGGCGGTGCGGATCAAGGCCTTGGACGGCACGCAGCCGGTGTTGAAGCAGGTACCGCCGAGCAGATGCCGCTCGATCAGCGCCACCCTGGCACCGAGTGCCGCCGCCTCGCGGGCGGCGACCAGCCCGGCGGCACCGCCGCCCACGACCACCAGCTGATAGGGGCCGCCCGGCGCGGGATTGTTCCAGGAGTCGGGATGAACCGCAGCAAGGCGCTTGCGCTCATACGCATCGTCGGGGGTGCGGATGCCGGCATCGAAGTTCGCGCTCATCGGCTGGTTGCTCCGGCGGCCTGATCCAGGGTGGCCTGATCCAGCCAGCCACCCGCGAATCCCGCGTGGCGCAAACCGTCGCGCAGCCAGGAACAGCCGCGCAGCAGTTGCCAGATCCAGCCGGAGCGATGGTTCTCGATCATCATGAAGATGATGCCCTGGTCCAGCCCGTAGTGGCCTGGCGACACCCACGGCTGGCCGTCGCTGTCGCTCAAGGTGGCATTGAAGCTGGTGGTCAGGCGATCGGCGCTGAGCAGTTGCGGATAACGCAGCAACATGTTGCGCAGGGCAGCCAGCGCGAGCTCCGGTGCGAACGGCACGGAGGCCAGCACCGACGGGGGGGACAAGGTGCCGTCATCCGGACCGTACGGAACGCCGCGCGCGGCATAGCCGAACACGCGCAACTGCGGATTTCGTGGCCCGACCTGGTCGCCGTTGGGGCCGTCGCAGGCCGACAGGCCCCAGCAGTTTCGATCGTAGCCGACGAATTCGTGCGGGTTGAGCTGGGTGTATCTGCGCTGTACGAAAACCGCGCGCCGGCCATTCTCGAAATAGTCCGATTGCTTCTGCTGCATGAAGGGATCACGGATCCCGCGCAGGTCGATCCACGCCTGCGAGAAGTGATGGATGAACAGCGGGCCGGCATACAGAAAATCCTGGTCGTACAGGTTCTCCCACTGATAGGTGGCGGTCCACGCCGGATAGCAGTCGGCGGAAATCGGATGGGTCGGCGAGCCCAGCGCCAGCGCATACAGCAGCAAGGCCTCGCTGTAACCCTCCCAGCCGTAATGCAAATAGCCGCATTCGGGCTTCCAGCCCTGCCGGATGGTGCCCTGGCCGTCCTGCGACCAGCGCCAGTCGACCCGCCGATACAGCAGCTCGGCCAGCTCGCGCAGCTCGGTCTCGGCCGGCGTATCGGCGGTGAAATAGGCGGCCGCGGTGAGCATGCCGGCGATCAGCATCGCGCTGTCGATCATCGACAGCTCCGATTGCCACACCCGCGTGCCGGAGTGGATATCGAGGAAGTGGTAGTAGAAACCCTTGTAACCGGTCGCGGTCGGGCTGCCGCTCTGGTCGCTGTCGCGAAAGAAGTGCAGCGCCAGCAAACTGCGCCGCACCGCCTCGGCACGCTCCATCCAGCCGCGCTCGACCGCCGCGGGATAGGCCGACAACGCAAAGCCGACCACCGCGATGCTGACCGGCGAGTTGTCGCGGGAGGTGTCGGGGATCAAGCCGTTGGCGGGGTTCATGGTGTCGACGAAGTAGTCGAAGGCGCCACGCTGCAAGCGATCGAGGAAGTCGTCGTCGGGAAGGGTGCAGAGCTGGGGCATCAGGTACGTCCGGACTCCTAAGCAGGTAAATGCATCGGCTGGCGTCGACCGGTAACGGTAACCCAGCATCTCACGATGCGCAGCACCATCGAGCTGCATGCCCCACCCGGCGCATGCAGCGCGGCGCATGCCGATCGTCGTTGAGACAAGCATCGCGGGCATTCGTGCGAGTGGCTGATGGCGACGAACGTGCCGCCCAGTGTGCCGGGGTACGTGCATGCAACCCGTGCAGATGGCAGCTTCACGCGCCATTACCCCGCGCTGGCCGTAGGCTTGGCGGATATCCCGGCGGCGCCCGCGCGCCGCGCACCTGCAGGAGTCGGCTCGCCCATGTCCTTCCCCCCATCCGGTTCACGGTCTTCCCCGGCCGCCATGCAACTGCTCGGCAATCGGCGCTACACCGTCATGCTCAGCGGCAGCGGTACCGGCTTCGACCACTGGCATGGGCTGGCGGTGACGCGCTGGCGCGAGGATCCGGTGGCCGATCCCTGGGGCAACTTCCTGTTGCTGCGCGACGAGACCAGCGGCGCGGTGTGGTCACCCACCGCGCAGCCATTCGGCGTCGCCAGGCCCGATGACGCGGTGGATTTCAGCCCGGGCCGGGCCTGCTTCAGTGGCCGCCACCACAGCCTGCACCACGAGCTGGACGTGGCCGTGTCGCCTACCGACGATGTCGCCTTGCGCCGGCTGACCCTGAGCAACCACGGTGATCGCCAGCGCACGCTGTCGTTGACCAGTTATGCCGAACTGGTGCTGGGTCCCAGCGGCGACGATGACGGGCATCCCGCGTTTTCCAAGATGTTCGTGCAGACCGAGTGGGATGCGGTACACGGCTTGTTGCTGGCGACGCGGCGGCGGCGCAGCGACAGCCAGGCCGAGGTCTGGGCCGCGCAGGCGCTGCAGATCGAAGGCCGGTCGGCCGACGGCAGCAGCCATGAAACCGACCGCGCCCGTTTCCTCGGCCGCGGCCGCACCCTGCGTCATGCGCAGGCGATGCAGCCGGGCGCGGCACTGTCGAATACCAACGGCTGCGTGCTCGATCCGGTGTTCAGCCTGCGCCGCGAATTCAGCCTGGCACCGGGCACCAGCATTCGCCTGCTGCTGTGGACCCAGCTGGCCGACACCCGCGCGGGCGCGATCGCCTTGAGCGCGCGGCTGCAGGATCCGGAGGCGGCCGCCCAGCTGTTTGCGGCCGCCACGCGAGATGCCGAGACCGAGCTGCAGCAGCTCGGCATCGACCCCGCGCAGGCGGCGCGCTTCGCGCACTGGATGAGTGGCTTGCTGTACAGCGATTCCAGCCAGCGCGCCGCCGCCAGCACGCGCATGCGCGGGCATGGCGGTGCACCCACCTTGTGGGGCGCGAGTATTTCCGGCGACCGGCCGATCGCCCTTTTGTGCCTGCGCGAGCGCGCCGGACTGGATCGTCTGGACGAGCTGCTACTGGCCCAGCGCTGGTGGCGCGCGCGGCAACTGGCCGTCGACGTGGTGGTGCTCGATCAGCTCACCGACGACGCCACCGACCTGCGGCAAGCGCTGCAGCAGCGCGTGGACGCGCAGAAAAAGGCGCTGGCTGCCGACACCGATGCGCCCAGGGCAGAGCTGTTTTGCCTGCGTGATTCCAACATCGGCGAGCAACTGCGCGATGGTCTGCTGAGCGTGGCGCGGCTGGTGCTGGCGCATGCCGGCGACGACGAGGCCGCCATCCCCGCTGCCACCGCGGCAACGAGCGCGCCGATCCGCGCCAGCACGCCGGCGGCACCCGGCGTTGCCACCGCTGCGCTGGAGTTCGCCAACGGTTACGGCGGCTTCTGCCAGGACGGCCGCGCGTATCGGATCGCGCTGGATGCCGCGCGACCCACGCCGGCGCCGTGGACCAACGTGATTGCCAACCCCGACTTCGGCTGCCTGGTCACCGCCGAGGGCGGCGGCTACGCGTGGTCGATCAACAGCCAGCAGAATCCGCTGACGCCGTGGCCGAACGATCCGGTCAGCGACATGCCGCACGAGGCGATCTACCTGCGCGACAGTGACAATGGCGACCTGTGGAGTGCCACCGCACTGCCGATCCACGTGCCGGGCGCGAACTATGTGACCACCCACGGCAAGGGCTGGACGCGCTTTCAGCACGACGCCCACGGCATCGAGCTGGAGCTGACCGTATGCGTGCCGACCGGCGACCCGGTCAAGCTGTCGCGCTTGCGCCTGTGCAACCGCTCGAACCGCGCGCGCCGGTTGTCGATCACCGGCTACGTCGAATGGGCGCTGGGCCCGAATGGCAGCACGCCGGCACCGTTCGTGATCACCGCGCGTGATGAAGCGAGCGGCGCGCTGTTCGCGCGCAATCGCTGGCGCGCGGATTTCGGCGAACGGATCGCGTTCTTCGATCTGTGCGGCGCGCAGCAGTCGATCAGCGGTGATCGCGCAAGCTTCCTCGGCGGGCTCGGCAGCATCGCCCAACCCGCTGCCCTGCATGACGGCGGCGCACTCAACGGCCGGCTCGGTGCCGGGCTGGATCCGTGCGCGGCCTTGCAGACCCACGTCGAACTGCCGCCGGATACGCAGCTGGACCTGCTGTTCCTGCTCGGCGATGGCACCGACGAAGCCGCCGCCCAGGCGTTGATCGCGAAGTACCGTGCCGGCGACTTCGACGCCGCCATGGCCGAGGTCACCGCACAATGGAACGACCTGCTCGACACCGTGCAGGTGCGCACGCCCGATCGCGCCATGGATCTGCTGCTCAACGACTGGCTGTTGTACCAGGTCACCGCCTGCCGCCTGTGGGCACGCACGGCGTATTACCAGGCCAGCGGCGCGTGGGGCTACCGCGACCAGCTGCAGGACGTGATGGCGCTGTGCGTAAGCCGACCCGACCTGGCCCGCGGACATTTGTTGCGCGCCGCCGGCCGACAGTTCGCCGAGGGCGATGTGCAGCACTGGTGGCTGCCACCCAGCGGCCAGGGTATTCGCACCAGGATCCGCGACGACCGCGTCTGGCTGGCCCATGTGGCGATGCACTACGTCGAGGTGAGCGGCGACCGCGCGGTGCTGGACGAGATGCTGCCTTTCCTCAAGGGCCAGCCGATTCCCGATGACGCCACCGACGCGTTCTTCCAGCCCGAAGCCTCGGACGACAAGGTGTCGCTGTACGAGCACTGCGCGCTGGCGATCGACTCCAGCCTCACCCGCGGCGCGCATGGCCTGCCGCTGATCGGCACCGGCGACTGGAACGACGGCATGAACCTGGTCGGTGCGAACGGCCGTGGCGAAAGCAGCTGGCTCGGATGGTTCCTGCTGTGCGCGATCGATGCGCTGGCAGAGGAAGCGGACCGGCGCGACGACAAGCGCGCGGTGAACTGGCGCGACTACGCCAACACCTTGCGCGAGGCGCTGGAGCAGGCGTGGGACGGCGCATGGTATCGCCGCGGCTACTACGACGATGGCACGCCGCTCGGCTCGAAGGACAGCGAGCAATGCCGGATCGACACGATTGCCCAGTCGTGGAGCGTGATCGCCGGCAGCGGCAACCGCGCCCACGCGGTGCAGGCGATGGCCTCGGTCGACGATTTGCTGATCGACCACGAGCACAAGGTGGCCCGTTTGTTCACGCCGCCGTTCGACCAGGACGGCAAGGAGGATCCCGGTTACATCAAGGGCTATCCGCCCGGCGTGCGCGAAAACGGCGGGCAGTACACGCATGGCGCGATCTGGTCGATCTTCGCCTGGGCCGGCCTCGGCGACGGCGACCGGGCCGGCGCGCTGTTCGACCTGCTCAACCCGATCCATCACAGCGACAGCGCCGAGGCGGTCGCACGCTACAAGGTGGAACCCTACGTCGCCTGCGCGGACGTCTATTCGGTGGCGCCGCACATCGGCCGCGGCGGCTGGACCTGGTACACCGGTTCCGCCGCGTGGCTGTACCGCGCCGGGCTGGAGGCCGTGCTCGGGTTCCGGTTGCAGGGCGATCGGCTGCGCGTGACTCCATGCCTGCCAAAGGCATGGCCGGGATTCCAGATCACGTATCGCCATGGCGCCAAACGCGCAACCCGCTACGAGATCAGCGTCGAGAATCCCGATCGGGTTTGCGCCCGCGTGAAGAGCATCCAACTGGACGGCCAGACGCTGGACTCCACGGCGTCGATCGCGCTGATCGACGACGGGCAAATCCATCACCTGCGCATCACCCTCGGCCCAGCGCAAACGTAGGAGCCTGCTTGCAGGCGATGCCCTTGCTCTGATCTTCCACCGCATCTTCAAAGCAACAGCATCGCCCGCGAGCGGGCTCCTGCCGAAGAGGCGGAAGGGATCCGGGCACGCCTTCAGCTGCGCCGTTTGCGCGAGGCGCCGAGTTTGCGGGTCAGCGTGTTGCGCCCGACACCAAGCGCCGCGGCCGCATGCTGCCGATGACCTTCGTGCGCTTGCAGCGCGACTTGCAACAAGGTCTGGTCGAGCGCCGCGCGGGCGCGTGCATGGATGTCCGCCTCGCCGCTGGCCAGCGCCGCGGACGCCCAGTCACGCAGCGCATCGGTCCATTCGCCGCTGGCGGAACCCACGTGTTCGTCACCGAGGTCCGCCGGCAGGATCTCGCTGCCGGGAGCAATCACTGCCAGCCGCCGGCACAGGTTCTCCAGCTCGCGCACGTTGCCGGGGAAATCACGCTGGGCGATCAGCTTCAGCGCCGCCTTGGAGAAACGTTTCGGCGGCAGTTTCAGTTCCTGCGCGGTGGCGGCGAGGAAATGCCGCGCCAGCAGCGGGATGTCGCTGCGCCGGCTGCGCAACGGCGGCAGCGCGATGCGCACCACGTCGAGGCGGTGCATCAGGTCGGCACGGAACTGGCCGGTCGCCACGCGCGCGGCCAGGTCCTGGTGGGTGGCGGCGACGACGCGCACGTTGCAGCGGATCAACTCGCGGCCGCCGACGCGGTAGAACTCGCCACCGGCGAGCACGCGCAGCAGGCGGGTCTGCAGGATCAGCGGCATGTCGCCGATCTCGTCGAGGAACAACGTACCGCCTTCGGCCTGTTCGAAGCGTCCGGCCACGCGACGGGTGGCGCCGGTGAAGGCGCCGGCCTCGTGGCCGAACAATTCGCTTTCCAGCAGTTCGCTGGGGATCGCCGCCGTGTTCAGCGCCACGAAGGTCTTGTCGCGGCGTGCGCTTTCCTCGTGCAGCGCGCGCGCCACCAGCTCCTTGCCGGTGCCGGTCTCGCCGGTGACCAGCACGTTGAGATCGCTGGCGGCGACGCGGCCGATCAGGCGAAACACTTCGCGCATCGGCGCGCTTTCACCGAGCAGGGCATGGTTCGACACCAACGGCTGGCCGGCCGCCGGTGTCGGCGAGGCCACGCTGGCCAAGGCGCGCCGCACCGCCTCGACCGCGTGGTCGAGATCGAACGGCTTGGCCAGATAATCGACCGCACCCGCGCGGTATGCCGCCGCGGTGGTCGCCACGTCGGTGAACGCACTCATCACGATCACCGGACCGATGCCTTGTTGCTGCAGGTCGACCAGCAGGCTCAGGCCATCCTCGCCAGGCATGCGCACGTCGGTCAGCAGCAAGCCCGGGCGACCGACTTGCAGCGCGGCGCGCAGCGCCCCCGCCTCGCCGAATTCGCGCACCGTCAGCCCCGCGTCGCGCAAGGCCTCGACCAGCACGAAGCGCACGCCACGGTCGTCGTCGACGACCCAGATTTCATCGCCCATGCGCTTTCTCCAGTGGCAGGTACAGCGAGAACACCGTCTCGCCCGGATAGCTGGTGTAGCGCAGGTCGCCGCCATGTTCCTGCGCGATCTCGCGCGACAACGCCAGGCCGAGGCCGGTGCCGTCGACGCGGCCGGAAACCAGCGGCTCGAACAGCGTCTCGCGCAAGGCCGCGGGCACGCCCGCGCCGTCATCGATCACATCCACGCGCAGCGCCATGCGCAACACCCGCTCGCCCAGGCGCACACCATGCTCGACGCGGGTCCGGAAGGTCAGCTGTTTCGCACCGGCCTCCAGTGCATTGCGCGCGAGATTGAGCAGCACCTGCTGCAAACGATCGGCGTCGCCGAACAGCTCCGGCGCACTGGGGTCGTAGTCGTGCCGCAATCGCGGCGCCGCCGGCTCGGCCTGCAGCAGATCGCCCAGCCGTTCGAGCAGGTGATGGATATTGAGTGGGCCAAGCCGGGCCGCGCCATCGTGAAACAGCAGGCGGTTGGCCAGCGCGCCCAGCCGATCCGCCTCATCGATGATCATCCCGGCCAGCGCCTGCAGATCCTCGCCATCGACCCGTCGCTGCAGCAACTGGGCCGCGCCGCGCAACCCGGCCAGCGGGTTCTTCACCTCGTGCGCGAAGCCGCGCAGGGTCGCCGAGAGTGGCGAGCGTGCCGCCACCGGCTCGGCCAGTGCATGCACCTCCAGCAGCAGGCCGTCGTCGAACGGCTGAACGGCGATATCGGCATTGATCGTGCGGTCGCCCGGCGTGCTCAGCGCCATCCCGCGCCATTGCAGCGGACGCTGCTCCGCCAGCACACGCCCGGCCTGCGCCACCGCATCGACGTCGGCGAGCAACACGCCCAACGGCTGCCCGACCACGCTGCGGGCACCCAGCGCCAGAGTTTCAGCCAGGGCAGGATTGAGCCAGCGCACGCGCAGATCGGCATCGACCAGGGCCATCCCGGTCGCCACCTGCCCCGCCCATTGCCGCCACGTCAGCTCGCTCATTGCACCATCATGGGCAATGACTCGATTTGGTGCAAATAGCTCCTCTCGGGCCGGCGCCCGTCGAGATGCATCCAGACACCAACAACGCAACAGCGCTTCTTTAACCAGCGCTGTGATTCATTCGCCCCTCACCCACGAGTTCAGGGGATGTTTATGTACGACGCCATCAAAAGCTGCAGCGCCGTCTGGACTCATCGGGTATTGACCGTCTCCGCCGGATGCGTCAGCGATGACCGTCCCGGGAAGATCGCAAACCGGGCGCAGCACTTCTACAGCGGTGCATTGGCGCGCTCTCGCGCTTGCGACCAGGACGCCAGGGGACGCCGGGAGAGCACCCCGCGGCGCGCCGCGCTGGAGCTCGCGAACCACTGACTTCAATCAGGGACGAGGCGGGCGACTCATCACATGGATGGGCCGCCGGGCAAGGTGTCCCCGTAACGCAGGAACTTCACATGGCTGACATCGCAATCATCGGTGGCGGGGCCGCAGGGGCGGCGATTTTCGGTGAACTGCTGCGAAGACAGGATCGCCGCGGGACCGTGCACTGGATCACCGGATGCGTCGCTCCGGGGCGTGGCGTAGCCTACGCCACGGACGACGACCGGCACCTCCTGAATGTGCGCGCCGCGGGCATGGGGTTGTTCGTCGACCAGAAGGACGACTTCCTGCAACACGCGGGCCGCTGTCTTGGTCCGGCGCAGGGTGCCGACTTCCTGCCGCGCCGGATCTTCGGCGAATTCATCGAAGCCCAGATGCGTGCGCGGATGAGCGAAGCCCACGCCTACGGCATCCGTTTCCAGGTGAATCATGCGAAGGCCGCGGCAATCCATCGCGAGGCGGACGGCGGCTATCGCATCGACCTGGAGCAAGGTGGCACGCTCGCGGTCGACGCGGCTGTCTTGGCGATCGGCGCACTGGCACCACGGCCCTTGAAGACCGTCTCGGTGGAAGCGCTGGCCAGCGGCGCCTACGAGCTCGATCCGTGGAACCGGACCGAACTCGATCATCCTCCGCGCCGCGTGTTGGTCATCGGTACGGGACTGACCGCGGTCGACACGCTGATCTCCGCGGCCACGCGCTGGCCGCGGGCCGAGCTGGTTGTCGTCTCACGCCACGGCCTGCTGCCGTTCCGCCATCCGGCCGCGCCGCTGGCGCCCTATCCGTACCAGGACGATCTCAACGCCGCCCTGCTGGCATGCAGCGGCGTGGCTCCCATGCTGCGCCTGGTCCGTGAGGCGCTGGCCGACCCGTCGGGCGCGGACTGGCGCGCCGTGATCGACGGCATGCGGCCGGTCAATGCCAGGCTGTGGCAAGGACTCACGCTGGCACAACGCCGCCAGTTCCTGCGGCATCTGCGCTGGGTCTGGGAAGCCTCACGCCACCGCACCGCACCGGCATCGTTCGAGGCCGTGCAGGCGCTCATCGAATCGGAGCGGCTGCAGATCCAAGCGGGCCGCGTGCTCGCTGTCGATGGGCATGGCCCGTTGGCGGTCACCGTGCGCAGCCGGGCGACCCAGCTGACCAGCACGTTCGAGGCGGACCGGGTGATCCAGGCCACGGGCCTGGATACTGCCGTCGCCTATGCGCGCGATCCCCTGCTGGCCCAGCTCCTGCGTGAGGGGCTGGCAACGCCGGACCCGTTGCAGCTGGGGGTCGCAGCCAGGCCGGACGGGCAACTGCTGGATGCCGAGGGCCACGCACAACCGGGGCTCTACGGCATCGGCTCGCTGCTGCGCGGCAGTCTGTGGGAGTGCACGGCCATGCCTGAAATCCGCACTGCCGCCAGCCGGCTGGCGCAAACGCTCACTCCCTCCGATGACCTGGGAGACGAAGAAACCGCCACGAAGCAATAGCTGTATGGACGTCCAAACCACAACTCGTTCCGGCATATCCACATGCCAACTGGGGATTTCACACGACGCTCGACGCACCACTAGCCTGACCGTTCATGCCGATACGGGAGACCAGGACGATGAAGATTCGCAGCACGCTGTTTGCCATCACCGGCACCCTGCTGGCCGCTTCCGCCATGGCCAGGGACGTTACGCTGCTCAACGCGTCCTACGACCCCACCCGCGAGCTGTACAGAGCGGTGAACACCGCCTTCGCGGCCCAGTGGAAGGCGCAGCATGGCGACACCGTCACCATCCAGATGTCGCACGGCGGTTCCGGCAAGCAGGCGCGTGCCGTCGTCGACGGCCTGCCGGCCGATGTGATTACGCTGGCCCTGGCCTACGACATCGACGCGGTGGCCGATCACGGTCTGCTGGACAAGAGCTGGCAGCAGCGCCTGCCCGACAACTCCTCGCCCTACACCTCGACCATTGTGTTCCTGGTCCGCAAGGGCAATCCCAAGGGCATCCACGACTGGAACGACCTGATCAAACCCGGCGTCCAGGTCATCACGCCCAATCCGAAGACCTCGGGCGGTGCCCGCTGGAATTTCCTGGCCGCCTGGGGCTACGCGCTCAAGCAGCCCGGCGGCAATGATGCCAAGGCGAAAGCGTTCGTGAAGACGCTCTTTCAGCACGTGCCCGTGCTGGACACCGGCGCACGCGGTGCCACCAACACCTTCGCCCAGCGTGGCATCGGCGATGTGCTGCTGGCCTGGGAGAATGAAGCACTGCTGGCCAGGCACGAGCCGGACGGGGACAAGTTCGAGATCGTCGTACCCTCGATCAGCATCCTGGCCGAACCGCCGGTCGCCGTGGTGGACAAGAACGTGGATGCACGCGGCACGCGGCAGATCGCCGAGGCCTATCTGAAGTTCCTGTACACGCCACAGGCGCAAGAGATCGAGGCGCGCAACTTTTACCGGCCACGCTCACCGACGGTCGCCGCCGAATACGCCGCGCAATTTCCGAAGGTGAACACCTTCACCTTGGCGGAGCTGTTCGGTACGTGGCGCCAGACGCAGGCGAAGTTCTTCGCCGATGGCGGCGTGTTCGACCAGGTCGGACCGGGCAACTGAGCGTGCGCAAACGGGTCCTGCCCGGGTTCGGCATCAGCCTCGGCTACGCGCTCGCGTACCTGGGGCTGATCGTCCTGCTGCCGCTGGCGGCGTTGGCATGGAAGGCCAGCGGGATCGGGCTTCACGGCCTGTTCCGCCTGCTGGAGTCGCCGCGCACGCTGGCGGCGTTGAAGCTGAGCTTCGGTGGCGCGCTGCTGGCCGCACTGCTCAATGTCTTCATCGGCCTGCTGGTGGCCTGGGCCCTCGTACGCTATCGCTTCCCCGGGCGTCGTCTGCTCGACGCATTGATCGACCTGCCGTTCGCGCTGCCGACCGCCGTGGCCGGCATCGCGCTGACCGCGCTCTACGCCCCGAACGGCTGGCTCGGCCGCTGGGTGGTGCCGATGGGCATCCAGGTGGCCTACGCGCCGCTGGGCGTACTGCTGGCGATGGTCTTCGTCGGCTTCCCGTTCGTGGTGCGCACTCTGCAGCCGGTGCTGCAATCGCTGGAACGCGACGTGGAGGAAGCCGCCGAAAGCCTGGGTGCGACGCGCCGGCAGACCTTCCTTCGGGTGATCCTGCCGCTGCTGGTGCCGACCCTGCTCACCGGCTTCGCGCTGGCACTGGCGCGCGCGGTAGGTGAATACGGTTCGGTCATTTTCATCGCCGGCAACATTCCCATGCGCTCGGAAATTGCGCCCTTGCTGATCGTGCAGAAGCTGGAGGAGTTCAACTATGCCGGCGCCGCCGCGCTGGGCGTGGTCATGCTCGCCTTCTCGTTCATCCTGCTGCTGCTGATCGCTGTCCTGCAGCGCTGGAGCCGACGCTGGGCGGAGCGCGCCGCGTGAGCGCCGTCCGAACGTCGCGCGATGCCAGCCCGGGAAGGCGGCTCGGCCATGCCGTGATCATCGTGCTGGCCAGCGTGTTTCTGGGCGTGTTCCTGCTGCTGCCGCTGGCCTCGGTGTTCGTGGAAGCCTTCCGCCAGGGCGTACACGCCTACCTGGTGAGCCTGCACCAGCCCGAGGCGCTGGCCGCGATCCGGCTGACCCTGCTGGTGGCGGCCATCGCCGTGCCGCTCAACCTGGTCTTCGGCATCGCGGCTGCATGGGCGATGACGCGCTTCGAGTTCCGTGGCAAGGCCGCGCTCGGTGCACTGATCGACCTGCCATTCTCGGTATCGCCGGTGATCTCGGGTCTCGTCTACGTGCTGCTGTTCGGCGCGCAGGGCTGGTTTGGCCCGTGGCTGGCCGCGCATGGAGTGAAGATCATCTTCGCCGTGCCGGGTCTGGTTCTGGCGACGATCTTCATCACCCTGCCCTTCGTCGCGCGTGAGCTGATTCCGCTGATGCAGGCGCAAGGCAGCGAAGAGGAGGAAGCCGCGCGTGTCCTCGGTGCCAATGGCTGGCAGATGTTCTTGCGCGTGACGCTGCCGAACATCCGTTGGGCGCTGCTGTACGGCGTGCTGCTGTGCAATGCCCGCGCGATGGGCGAGTTCGGCGCGGTATCCGTCGTGTCCGGTCACATCCGCGGGCTGACCACCACCATGCCGCTGGAAGTGGAGATGCGCTACAACGAGTACGACTACGTCGGTGCGTTTGCCATCGCCTCGCTGCTGGCCTTGCTGGCCCTCCTCACCCTGGCAGTGAAGACCTTCCTCGAATGGCGCTACAGCGACGAGATCGCTGCGCATGCGCCCGGCGGCCACTGAGATCCCCATGACGCTAGTACTTGACCGGCTCACCCGCCGCTTTGCCGACTTCGCCGCACTGGACGACGTCAGCCTGCAGATGGCGCCGGGCGAGTTCCTTGCATTGCTCGGACCGTCCGGATCGGGCAAGACCACCTTGCTGCGCATCCTCGCCGGACTGGACTACCCGGACGGGGGAGTCGTCATGCAGGGGGATCAGGACTTCCTCGCCGCCAGCGCACGCGAGCGCAATGTCGGACTGGTGTTCCAGCATTACGCCTTGTTCCGTCATCTGACGGTTCGCGAGAACGTGGCGTTCGGACTGCGCGTGCGGCCGCGCCGCCGCCGCCCGTCGCGCGCGCAGATCCGCGAGCAGGTGGAGCGTCTGTTGAAGCGCGTGCAACTGGAAGAACTGGGTGATCGCTATCCCAGCCAGCTCTCCGGCGGCCAGCGTCAGCGCGTCGCCCTCGCGCGAGCCCTGGCGGTCGAACCGGAGTTGCTGCTGCTGGACGAGCCGTTCGGCGCACTGGATGCGCAGGTACGTATCACCCTGCGCCGCTGGCTGCGCGAACTGCACGAGGAACTGCAGCTCACCACCGTGTTCGTGACCCACGACCAAGAGGAGGCGCTGGAGCTCGCCGACCGCATCGCCGTCATGAACCGCGGCCGCATCGAGCAGGTCGGCACGCCGCAGGCCGTCTATCAGGATCCGGCCACACCGTTTGTGTGCGAGTTCATCGGCCGCACCAACCGGATCCCGCTGGCCCGCCATGCGCAGGGATGGGGCGCCGGTGCCTGGCCGCTCATGACTGACCCGTGGGACGGGCGTTATCGCCATGGTGTCGCCTATGTACGCCCGGAGCACCTCACCTTGTCGGTACCCGATGGCCAGCCTGCGTGGGAGGCGCGTCTGCGGCACGTGTATCTGGCCGGCAGCGTGGCGCACCTGGACCTGTACGTCGGCGACATCGACCTGGCGTTGGAGGCCGATGTCGCGAGCGAGGATCTCGGTCGCCTGGGACTGCAACCGGGTGCCGTGCTGCGCGTCGCGCCAAACCGGCTCGTCGCGTTTCCATTCGATGACGACCACGGCAACCGCGCCGTGATCCGCGATCGCTGGACCTGGCGCCCACCCGACCGGCGGTAACCGGAGTTCCTTCCTTTCTCTCCCGTGGTTGGCCTGTCGGCCGACCGCGTCGGGGCGGTCTGCGCCTGCGCCGCCCCGGTCATCTCCGACGGCAACGCAGGTGCACCATGAAAAGGGAAAACACCCATGAAGAAGACGACGCTGATGGCCGCCTTGCTGGTGGCGATCCCGACCATGGCAAGCGCAGGCGAAAGCAGGTCCGACACGTACAATTTCGTCGACAACTGGCCCACACATTACGTGTTCGACGACGGAACCGACCTGGGCCTGGTGCTCAAGTATCAGTATGACGTCGACCGGTTCTCGAACGACGAGGGCCGGCTTGCCGATGCACAGACCAACCGGCGCAAGGAGTTCGGCTTCTACGTGAAGAAGAAAGGCGTCTACGACGCCACCGTGGGCTACGACTTCCAGGCCAGGACATGGCTGGACACCTACCTGCGCGTGCAGAGCAAGGCGCTCCTGGGCAAGGACGTCGGCGCTTTCCGGATCGGATTCAGCAAGACACCGGTGGGCTTCGAGGGCAACACCAGCACCGGTGCCACCACCTTCCTCGAGTCCGCGTTGCCGACTCAGGCGATCTACGCCAACCGGCGTCTCGGCGTGGACTGGGCATGGGAGCGTCCGCACTACCTCGTCAACGCGGGCTACTACGCCGGCGGTGACCTCAATGGCGGCAGCGACGGCCGCATGCTGGCCGCCCGCTTCGCGTGGGTGCCGCACAATCAGCCCGGCGACGTGATCCACCTGGGCGTTTCCGCCTCGGAAGAATCGCCCGACGGCACCACCGACGGACGCGGCATCTACACGCCACCGAGCGCGCGGCTGCGCGCGAACCCCGAGGCCGGACTGGCGGCGAGGCTGGTGGACTCGGGGAATCTCGCCCCAACCGACCATATCGATCGGACCGGCTTCGAAGGCCTGTGGATCCGCGGCCCGTGGTCCATCCAGGGCGAATACCTGCATGCCGTGGTCGCGCCGGACGGAGCGCGCCCGAACTACGACGCCAGCGGCTACTACGCGTTCGCCAGCTGGGTCGTCACCGGCGAGTCACGCCCGTACTCCAGCGGCAACGTCGGCAACATCAAACCCGAGGGCCCGTATGGCGCACTGGAGCTCGCGCTCCGTTACAGCGAACTCGACCTCGACGACAGTCCGATACCGGGTGGTCGCGAGCGCGACTGGACGCTGGGAGCGAACTGGTACATCAACCGCTACCTGAAACTTCAGGTCAACTACGTGCACGTCCAGAGCGACCGACGTGGTTTGTCAGTCGACCCCAAGGTGGTGGAGGTCAGGGCGCAAATCCAGTTCTAGTCAGAGCTGGATCAGCCTGGTAGATCACGGACCCGTCAGTTCGATCATGCGATCCGCAACTGATCGTCGGGCCCGGTTGCAGGGCGCCTGCAGGGGCAGAAAAGAGCACGGGCGCCGATGCGCCCGTGCTCTTCAAGCCTGCACCCTCGTCGCGGTCAGAGCGAGTAGTACATCTGGAATTCCAGCGGATGCGTGCTGGCGCGGTACCTGGTGACTTCCTTCATCTTCACTTCGATGTAGGCATCGATGAAGTCGTCGGTGAACACGCCGCCGGCTTTCAGGAACTCGCGGTCCTTGTCCAGCGCTTCCAGCGCGGCGTCGAGGCTGGAGCAGACTTGCGGGATGTTCTTCTCCTCTTCCGGCGGCAGGTCGTACAGGTCCTTGTCGGCCGGCGCGCCCGGGTCGATCTTGTTCAAGATGCCGTCGAGGCCGGCCATCATCAGCGCGGTGAACACCAGGTAGCCGGAGTTCATCGGGTCGGGAAAGCGCACCTCGATGCGGCGGCCCTTGGGGCTGGCCACGTACGGGATGCGGCAGCTCGCGGAACGATTCCGCGCGGAGTACGCCAGCATCACCGGCGCCTCGAAGCCCGGCACCAGGCGCTTGTAGCTGTTGGTGGTGGAGTTGGCGAACGCGTTGATCGCGCGGGCATGCTTGAAGATGCCGCCGATGTACCACAGCGCGGTCTGGCTCAGGCCGCCGTACAGGTCGCCGGCGAACAGGTTCTCGCCGTTCTTCGCCAGCGACTGGTGCACGTGCATGCCGCTACCGTTGTCACCGACCAGCGGCTTGGGCATGAAGGTGGCGGTCTTGCCGTTCTGGTGCGCCACGTTCTTGATGACGTACTTCATCGTCAACAGTTCGTCGGCCTTCTTCACCAGCGTGTTGAACTTCACGCCGATCTCGCACTGGCCGGCGTTCGCCACTTCGTGGTGATGCACTTCGACGGTCTGGCCCAGCGACTCCAGCACCTTGCACATGTCCGCGCGCAGGTCGCCCAGCGAATCGACCGGGCTGACCGGGAAGTAGCCGCCCTTCACGCCCGGGCGGTGGCCGCTGTTGCTGCCGTCGTACTTGTAGCGCGACGACCACGCCGCTTCCTCGGAACCGATCTCGTAGAACACGCGGCCCGGGTCGTTCTGCCAACGCACCGAATCGAAGATGAAGAATTCCGGCTCCGGACCGAAGAACGCGGTGTCGGCGATGCCGGTGGATTTCAGGTACGCTTCGCCGCGCTTGGCGATCGAGCGCGGGTCGCGGCCGTAGGCCTGCATGGTGCTCGGTTCCAGCACGTCGCAATGCAGGATCAGCTGCACGTGCGAGCTGAACGGGTCGAGGTGCGCGGTGTCCGGATCGGGCAGCAGCACCATGTCGGATTCGTTGATGCCCTTCCAGCCGGTGATCGAGGAACCGTCGAACATCTTGCCGTCCTCGAACGTCGACTCGTCGATCGCGTGGGCCGGGAAGGTGACGTGGTGATGCACGCCGAGCATGTCGGCGAAACGGAAGTCGACGAACTCGACCTCGTGTTCCTGGATCAGGTCGAGCACTTTCTGGGCAGTCATGGGGAAACCTCGGCAATGGATGGCGCAGCAGGGGGAACAATACTGCGTCTGTGAGCAATACCTGTGCCACGAAGCAAAGTCATTCAAGAACAGGCATCTGCACTATCACAGGGCCGCCGAATCCGGCAGTTCTGCGCCAAGTGCAAGCAAACCATCAAGGCACTTGCACCAACTTGGTGATGTCACTTGAACCCGCACCGCCCATCGCCGGCGCGGAGCCGCGTCAGCCGCCACCTGCCTCCACCGGCGGCATAGTCGGGTGATAGTCCGGATAGGCCGGGTCGGGATAGCTCGGCGCCGGGTGCGCCTTGAGTTGCTGCATCAGCACCTCGACTGCCTTTTCCAATTGCGGATCATGGCCCTGGCGGATCAGCTCCGGGTCCTGCCAGACCTCGATATCCGGCGCGATGCCGTGGTTCTCCACTTCCCACTGGCCATGCAGGCCGAAGATCGCCCAGCGTGGCGCGGTGACGCGGCCGCCATCGAGCAGGGGTGGATAGCCGCCGATGCCGACCAGGCCACCCCAGGTGCGCTCGCCGATCAACGGGCCGACCTCGCTGCGCTTGAAGTACCACGGCAATGCGTCGCCACCGGAGCCGGAGAACTGGTTGATCAGCATCGCCTTGGGACCATAGATCGCCTGGGTCGGCTCGGTATAGGTCTCGCCCTCGCGGGTCATCACCCGGCTCATCGGCTTGCGCTGCAGCGCGTCGACAATGTAATCGGCAAGCTGGCCGCCATGGTTGTAGCGCTCGTCGATGAGTGCGCCGTGCTTGTCGGTCTGCGCGAAGTAGTAGCGGTTGAAGTTGCGGAAGCCACCCTCGGCGGTGTCCGGCAGATACACGTAGGCCAGCTGGCCATCGCTGAGTCGATCGACCTCCCTGCGGTTGTGTTCGATCCAGTCGAGATGACGCAAGCCGAACTCGCTCTTGACCGGCACCACGGTGACATTGCGCGCCCCGCTGCCGTCGGCATGCGGGCCGACCCGCAACACCACCTGCTTGCCGACGGTCTGCTGGAAGAAGCCATAGAGGTTGTCGCCGGCATGCAGGAGCTGGCCATTGACCGCGAGCAGGTATTCGCCGGCCTGCACGTTCACGCCGGGCTGGGTCAGCGGCGCATGCAGGTCCGGATTCCAGTTCTCGCCGCTGTACACATGGCTGAAGCGATAGCGGTCGTGATCCACACTGTAGTCGGCGCCGAGCAGACCGACATCGATTTTCGCGATCTCGGGCATGGCGCCGCCACGCACGAACATGTGCCCGACCGACATGTAAGCCAGCATGCGCCGGAACAGCACGTTGAGATCCTCGCGGCTGCCGACGCCGGCCAGGTAGGGGCGGAAGCGCTGTTCGGCAGCGAGCAGATCCAGGCCGTGATGATGCGGGTCGTAGAAGAAGTCGCGCTCGATCCGCCAGACCTCGTTGTACATCTGCGCCCACTCCTGGCGCGGCACCACCTGCACTTCCATCCCGCCGGTCTTGAGCTCGCCGTCGCCCTTCTTGACCGGCTTGCCGGCGTCGGTGATGAACCAGTCATCGCCGCTCTGGTAGAGCAGCTTGTTGCCATCATCGGACAGCGCGAACTGCTTGACGTCCTCGGCCAGTTTGTCGGTCTTGCGCTGGTCCAGCTCGAAACGCTGCAGGGTGCTGGCGGCGTCCTCGCCCGGCACCTGCGGCGCCTGCAGCAGGTACAGCACGCCGCTCTTGCCGGCGACCATGCCGACATAATTGGCCGCCTCGATCGGCAGCGCCAGGGTGCGCTGGGCCAGGCCGTCGAAGTCGATGTCGACCATCGACTTGTCCGGCGCTGGCGGCTTGCCCTCGTTCTTGTGGCTGTCTTCCGCGGCCGGGCCCTTGTCCTCGTCGCTTTGCGGTTGCAGTGGCGACGGCAGATCCTTGCGCAGCACCGCCACGTAGACACTGCGGGTGACCGGATGCGCCTCGCTGGTCATGTCCAGCCAGCCCGGGCTGAGGCCCTCGTCGGTGCTCGCGGTGTAATACAGGTACTTGCCGTTGCGATCGAACACCGGATACAGGCAATCGCTCATGCCGTCGGTGACCTGTGTGGCCTGGTGCGTGGCCAGCGCATACACGAACACCGCACGCAGATGGTTCGGTAGCTGCTTGGTATAGGTCAGCCAGCGGCCGTCCGGCGACCAGCTGACGTCGAACTCGTGCAGCGGCGTGTCGAAGCGATCGGTGTCGACCTTCACCGGCGTCGGATGCTCGAGATCGACATACCAGAGGTTCAGCCGCTTGTCGCTGTAGGCAATGCGCTTGCCGTCGGGCGACCATACCGGGCTGTAGAAGAACGATGGCGGCTGGCCCAGGTTGATCCGGCGTGGCTGGCCCAGGCCATCCTGGCTGCGGATGGTGAGCGCGTATTCGCCACCGGCGTCGGAGAAATAGGCGATCGACTTGCCGTCCGGCGACCATGCCGGATCCCGCTCGGCGGCATTGGAGGTGTTGGTGATGTTGCGGATGTCACCCTTGTCGGCGGGTACGGTGAGGATCTCGCCATGTGCCTCGAACACGGCGCGGGCGCCGGTTGGCGAGATGCCGGCATGCTGGATCTGTTTGGCCACCTTCTCGAAGTGCGGCACCGTCTGCGGCAGCGGCCCGTCGACGCGCACCGGCACGCGCTGGTCATGTCCGCTGGCCACGTCGTACAGGTGCAGCACGCCCATCTGGCTGTAGACGATCGTGCCATCGGCCGCCGCCGCGCCGTCGATCGGAAAGCCGTGGTTGTCGATCAGCCGGGTCAGCTTGCCGCTGCCGACTGCGTAGGCATACAGCGTGGCCGGACCATCGCGATCGGACAGGAAATAGACCGTATCGCCCATCCACATCGGGTCGCTGTCGTTGGCGTTCGCGTGCGGCAGCTTGACGATGCTGGAATCGGACAAGCGCGCAATCCAGATCCGGGTGGTCTGGCCGCCGTGATAGTCGCGCCAGTCCGGCTCCCACTGGCCGATCGGGTTGTAGGCGATGTGCGATCCATCCGGCGAGAACGAACCCTGCTCGGCCATCGACAACGGCAGCGCGGTCGGCAGGCCACCCGTCATGGGCATTACATACAACTGGTAGGAATCATTGGTGGCGTGGCGGTGCGAGCGGATCAGCACGCCCTTGCCATCCGGCGTCCAGCCCACCGCGGCATCGTGGTCCGGATGCCAGGTCAGGCGGGTCGGCTGGCCGCCGCCGGCCGGCACCACGAACACGTCGTCGTTGCCGTTGACGTTGGCCGTGTAGGCAATGCGGTTGCCATCCGGCGAAAACACCGGCGCGCTGGCCGTGCCCTGGCCGCCCACCAGCAGCGTGGCGTCGCCACCGGCGCGCGGCACCGTCCAGATTTCACCGCCGTACGCGAACGCGATGCGATCCGCCGAGAGCGTCGGTGACTGCAGCAGCGGGGGCGCAGGCGACGCGTCTGCCGCCGCGCCGAACAGGATTGCAATTGCCGCCGCGCGGCCGAGCCAGCCCATCGTCGCCTTGTGCATGACGCCCCCTGAAGATGCATGGAAGCCGCAGCTTAGGTCGTGGCATCCGTACGGCGCCATAGGCCATCGGTATGATCCCGCGGCCACACATGCAGCTCTGTTCCACTTCCGCATTTCGTCCGGTCACGGGTCCGCGCCACCGGCGCGGACCCGTTGGAGCTCATGGCTCGTACGCTGCCTCGCCATGGCTGGTGATGTCGAGACCTTGCAGTTCGCTCTCTTCGTCGACACGCAGGCCACCGAACAGTGCGCGGACGATCAGGTAGGCGAGCAGCGAGACCACACCGCTCCAGACCAGGGTGACCAACACGCCCAGGCCCTGCACGCCCAACTGGTGCAGCATGGAGAAATCGGCCGTGCCGGTGCCACCCAGCACGGGCGCGGTGAATAGGCCGGTGAGCAGGGCGCCGGCGATACCACCGATGCCGTGCACGCCAAACACATCCAGCGCATCGTCCGCCTTCAGCAACCGCTTCAATCCGCTGACACCCCAGAAGCAGACCAGGCTGGCGATGGCGCCAATGACAATCGAGCCCATCGGCCCGACCGTACCGCAGGCCGGAGTGATCGCCACCAGGCCCGCCACCGCGCCGGATGCGCCGCCGAGCATCGACGGCTTGCCCCGGAACACGCGCTCGATCAGCAGCCAAGCCAGCACCGCCGCCGCCGTCGCGACCAGGGTGTTGATGAAGGCCAGCGCCGCGCCCGCGTTCGCCTCGAGATTGGAGCCCGCATTGAAGCCGAACCAGCCGACCCAGAGCAGCGACGCGCCGATCATGGTGAAGGTGAGGTTGTGCGGCCGCATCGCCTCGCGGCCGAGACCCTGGCGCGGCCCGAGCAGGTAGGCGCCGACCAGGCCGGCGATGCCGGCGTTGATGTGCACCACCGTACCGCCGGCGAAATCGAGCGCGCCCCGGGTCAGCATGAAACCGCCCGGGCCCCACACCATGTGCGCGATCGGTATGTAGGCGAAGGTGAACCAGAGCGCGGTGAACAGCAGCACCGCGCCGAACTTCATGCGCTCGGCCAGCGAGCCGACGATCAGTGTGCCGGTAATGCCGGCAAAGGTCGCCTGGAACACGACGAAGACAAACTCGGGCAGCTTCACCGTGCTGGTGAAGGTATTCGACAACGAGGTCGTGGTGACTCCGCGCAGGAACAGCTTGCCGGCATTGCCGATGAACGGGTTGCCGGCGTTGAAGGCGAAGCTGTAGCCGTAGATCACCCAAAGCACCGTGATCATCGAGAACACCGTCAGCACCTGCATCAGCACCGACAGCACGTTCTTCGAGCGCACCAGACCGCCGTAGAACAGCGCGACACCGGGTACGGTCATCATCAGCACCAGCAGGGTCGAGGTGAGCATCCAGGCCTCGTCGCCCTTGTCGACCACCGGCGCCGCGGCAGCCGCCTCGGCATGCGCCGTCGGGGCCAGCAGCAACAGACCGAATATCATCAGCGGCGGCAACCACGCGGGCAAGCCTCGCAGTTGGCGGAACAGCGAAAAGTCTTTCATGGAAACCTCGCAGGACAGGAGTTAGAGGGCGTCGGCGTCGAGTTCGCCGGTACGGATGCGGATGACCTGGTCCACCGTGCTGACGAAGATCTTGCCGTCGCCGACGGAGCCGGTTTTCGCCGCCTGCTGCACGGCCTCCAGCGTGGTGTCGAGCTGGCTGTCTTCCACGACGATCTCGAGTTTCAGCTTGGGCAGGAAGTCGACGACGTACTCCGCGCCGCGGTACAGCTCGGTGTGTCCCTTCTGGCGGCCGAAGCCGCGCACCTCGCTTACCGTGATGCCGCTGACGCCGGCGGCGGTCAGGGCGTCACGCACTTCGTCCAGCTTGTAAGGCCGGATGATGCAACTGATCAGTTTCATGCACGTCTCCAGGAATTGTTGGCATCGCGACGGCGCTCCGCCGCGGGGGCAAATGCCGGTTCAGAACGCCTTGCTCAGGCTCAGCACGCCGGTGGCACGGCCGACGAAATGGCCGTACGCGTTGGTGTAGGCGGTGCGTTTGGCATTGGTGTCGTAGTAGCCGAGCGCAACCGAATAGCCATGGCTGAAGGCCCGGGTCACGCCCAGCTTCCAGTCGGTGTAGGAAAAGCCCGGCGTGTTGGCCACGTGCTGGTGCCCCACATGCGTGTTGAGGGTCCAGCCGGGCGTGAACTCGACGTTCCAGGACAGGTCGAGGTAGCCGCTGTGCCTGCTGTCGGGGAAGCCGAACAGGTTGGTGAACGAGTGCGAGTACTTCAGCGACAGCGTCTTGTATGCCAGCGAGACATAGCCTTCGGTGGTGTACGGCCGGGTGAAACCGGCGGGATAGTCGCCGGGGTAGTAGTACTCGTACAGCCCGACGTCGTAGCTCCAGCCGCCGCTGAAGCTGCCCCGATAGCCGGTGTAGAGATCGACCTCGAGACTGCTGGAAAGCGGCGCCGTCGAAGTCGAGGTATCCGACAACCAGCTGATGTTGCTGCCCCATGCGCCGACGTACCAGCCACTGGCATGGTCGTACTCGATGCCCGGCTGCACCGCCGGCTTTTGATTGGTTTGCGAAAGGCCGCGAAACAGGTAGTCGTTGACCACCGCCACGCTGCCATTGGTACTGCTGGCGGCTTCCGCTGCCCACGCGGCCTGGCCAGCCAGCACGGCCAGCACGGCCACACCGGTACACACTCCCCTTATCGTCCGTCGCTTCATCGATCTGCCCCCTCATTCCACGGTGGCGCGGGATCCATCGATGCCTTTCCTTGTGCATGGCACCAGGCACCGGAGCAACGCCGCGATGCGTTGCCCTGCCTGGTACACAGCAAGTGGCGTGCCGGCGGCGAAAACGCCGTTTTACCGCATTGCAGCAACAACGCGGGGAGGGATTCGAAGGCGACTTGCGCCAAACCGGGGATGTCCAAGCCCCTTCGCGGTGCAACGGCGCGGTACCCGGTGTCACCCTCACTCGCACCGGTCCGGGCCATACCCCGGGTCATGTGCGCCGCGCCCCGGTTCGCGGCCGCGCGGCCGCGGATGGCCCGGCCAAAACCCACGTAAACTGTGCCGCCAGCCGGAGCCGTCGCCCCGGCTCATCCCGTTCGTCCCTCCGGAACCATCCCGTGACCGATCTGCTTCATGTCATCCTGCTGGGCATCATCGAAGGCATCACCGAGTTCCTGCCGATCTCCAGTACCGGCCACCTGCTGATCGCCGAGAAGTTCGGGCTCGGTGCGCGTTCGGACCTGTTCAACATCGGCATCCAGGCCGGCGCGATCCTCGCGGTCACGCTGATCTACTGGAAGCGGATCTGGCAGTTGCTGACGCAATGGCGCGACCCCGCCAATCGCGACTATCTGCTGAAACTGGTCACGGCCTTCCTGATCACCGCCGTGCTTGGCTTCATCGCGGTGAAGCTCGGCTTCAAGCTGCCGGAGAAAGTGACCCCGATCGCGTGGGCGCTGGTGATCGGCGGGTTCTGGATGATCGGCGCCGAACTCCTCGCCGCGCGCCAGCCCGAGCGCAGTGAAGTCACCTGGAAAGTGGCGGTCCTGGTCGGTATCGCGCAGATGGTGGCCGGTATCTTCCCGGGCACTTCACGCTCGGCGGCAACCATCTTCACCGCGATGCTGTTCGGCACCAGCAACCGCGCGGCGGCGACCGAGTTCGCGTTCCTGGTCGGCATCCCGACGATGTATGCGGCCACCGGCTACGAGCTGCTCAAGGTGGTCAAGGACGGCGGCGCGGCGCACGAGGACTGGACCGCGCTCATCGTAGGTTTCGCGGTGTCGGCGATCGTCGCGTTCATCGCGGTGAAGTGGCTGCTCGGCTATATCCGTACTCACACCTTCACCCCGTTTGCGATCTACCGCATCGCCTTCGGCGCGGCCTTGCTGATATGGCTGCCGCACGGCGGCTGAGCCACCCGTGTTGCGCATGCTGAGCCGTGGTTGATGCGGTGTCGCCACTGCACGCCCTGATCGAGGCGCTGGAGCACGATGCCGGCTTGCGCCAGCCGCAGTCTCTGCGCCAGCGACTGGATGCGCTCGACCGGCTCGACCGGCTCGCATCGACCGGCTCCGGGCTGGGACACGTGCCGCTGCTGGCATCGATCTGCACGGGCGCCGCGGCGATCGGCATCGAGCGCGAACCCGAGTATGTGGCCTGCGCGCGGGCAGGCGCCCACGCCTTGCAACTGTCGAACGTGCAATTCCACTGTCAGGATGCGCGCGCGGCCGACCTTGCACCGGCCACGCTGCTCTATCTCTACACGCCGTTCGTCGGCGCCGTGTTGCGCGACATGCTCGAGATCCTGCGTCGGCGCGGCGCCGGGCGCAGCATCCGCATTGCGGCGCTTGGCCCGTGCGTTGCCGTGCTGGCCGCCCAGGACTGGCTGCTTGCGGAGGGCACGCCGGCACCGGATCGGATCACGCTGTTCCGCCCGCGCCGCTGCTGATGGCGCTCAGGCCGCGACCGGCACGGACTCCTCGCGCGGCGCCTCGACGGCCGGCATGGATGGCCGCTTGAGACTGTTCGGCTCGTTGGTGCGTTCGAACAACTCGCGCACCCACTCGATGAACGCCTGTATGCGCGCGGACAGATGCCGGCGCTGCGGATAGACGATCCATACCGGCTTGCCGGTCGAGCGCGTGTCGGTCATCACCAGTTCCAGCATGCCCTTGTCCAGCATGCACGCGGCCAGCATGCGCGGCACCTGGGTGATGCCCAGGCCGGCGGCCACGGCCTGCAGCACCGACTCGCCGTCGTTGATCAGCATGTGCGCATCGATGTCCACGCTCACCTGGCCTCCCGGGGTATCGAACTGCCATTGCCGCGGGCGGCCGTTCGGATAGACGTAGTTGATGCAGCGGTGCTGCCTGAGATCCTCGATGCTCTGCGGCGCGCCGTAACGGCGCAGGTAATCGGGCGAGGCGCAGACCACGTTGCGCAGGTAGCCGATCTTGCGCGCGATCAGGCTGGAATCCTCCAGCTGGCCGACGCGGATCGCGCAATCCAGCCCTTCGCCATTGAGATCCATCGGCGTGTCGCTCATCGACAGCTCCAGCCGGATGTCCGGATAGCGCTGCTCGAATTCGGTCAGCCGGGGGATCACCGCGGCGCGACCCACCGACAGTGAGATGCCCACGCGCAGCTTGCCGGTCGGCTTGCTGTTGGCGAAGTTGAGCGCCTCGGTGGCCTCGGCCAGGTCGGCGAGGATCTCCTTGCAGCGGGCATGGAACGAGGCGCCCTCGTCGGTGAGCCGCAGCGAGCGGGTGGAACGGAACAGCAGGCGCGCGCCGAGCTGGGTTTCCAGCCGCGCCACCGCACGGCTGACGCCGGACGGGGTCATGCCCAGTTGGGCGGCGGCGGCGGCGAAACTCTTGGCCTCGACCACGCGGACGAAGGTCGAAATGGCGGAAAAGTCTTCCATTGTTTCAATTCCTCGTCGATTCGTGACTGTGGCGCACGAGTGTAATGCGCAGGAAACGGATTTTCTATACCGCGAAGTACACCTATTCTCTCGACCCTTCGCCGGGGATGTGCGCCCGGCAACCAAAGGTGTTGGGAGCGCAAGATGAAAAAACAATGGATGCTGGCCCCGCTGATTGCTGCCGGAGTACTGGGCAGCTGGGTGCTGCTGCACGGTAACAACAGCCACGCGCAAAGCCCCGCCGGCGGCCCGCCACCCGAAGTCACCGTGGCCCAGGCGCTGACCCGCCAGGTCAGCGACAGCGCCGAGTTCACCGGCCGCGTGCAGGCGGTCAACACAGTGCAGGTACAGCCGCGCGTCGGCGGTTTCGTGGAGTCGGTGCATTTCCAGGAAGGCGCGCTGGTGCACAAGGGCGACGTGCTGTTCCAGCTCGATGCGCGCCCCTATCAGGCCGAGGTCGACCGGCTGGCCGCGAACCAGGCGCAGGCGAAAGCCGAACTGAGCCTGGCCTGGACCAACCAGCGCCGTGCCGCGATGTTGCTGGCCCAGCATGCGATCGCCAAGCAGGAGGCCGATCGCCAGGACACCGCCGCGCAAAGTGCGCAGGCGCAGCTCGCCGCCGCCAGCGCGGCGCTGGCCGCGGCGCGCCTCAACCTGGATTTCACCACCGTGCGCTCGCCGATCGACGGTCGCGTCAGCAACGCCCGGGTCACTCCCGGCAACCTGGTCACCAGCAGCGACGTGCTGACCAGCGTGGTCTCGGTGAACCCGGTGTACGTCTACTTCGACGTGGACGAACAGACCTGGCTGAAGCTCGACCACCTGCGCGCCGATGCGAAGCAGGCCGGCAGCAGCGCACGGATCGAGGCGTCGATGGGACTCGCCGACGAATCGGGCCATCCGCACCAGGGCCGCCTCGACTTCGTCGACAACCAGTTGCACACCGGCTCCGGCACGATCCGCCTGCGCGCGGTGTTCGACAACGCCGACGGGCTGTACACCCCCGGGCTGTACGCCCGCGTGCAGCTGCAGAGCGGCCAGGCGCGGCCGCGCGTGCTGGTCGACGACCGCGCGATCGGCACCGATCTGGGCAATCAGTTCGTCTATGTGGTCGACAAGGAGCACAAGGTGCAATACCGCAAGGTGGACACCGGCCCCTTGTTCCACGGCTTGCGCGTGATCGACAGCGGCCTGCAGGCGAACGACCTGGTGGTGGTGAACGGCCTGCAGCGCGTGCGCCCCGGAGTCGAGGTGAATCCGCAGAAGGTGGCGATGAGCTACCGCCTGGACACGACCGACAAGCGACTGGTCGAGAACGGCGATGCGCCGGAGGTCGACAAGCGCACGACGCAGACTGCGCATGAGCGCGACGCAAAGCCTGCCATTGCGTCCCTCTCCCTTCGGGAGAGGGTGCCGACAGGCGGGTGAGGGTGCGACCGGAGCGCGACGTCGCACTACGCCGAACCCTCATCCGCCCTGGGGGCACCTTCTCACCCGCAAGGGGACTCCCTCAGGTCGCCAACGGGAGAAGGAAAAGCCCGCGTGACCACAAGGTAAACCCATGAAAAACATCGCCCAATTCTTCGTCGACCGGCCGATCATGGCCGCCGTGCTGTCGCTGCTGTTCGTGATCACCGGTTCGATCGCGGTGTTCAAGCTGCCGATCAGCGAATACCCGGAAGTGGTGCCGCCCACCGTGGTGGTACACGCCAGCTATCCTGGTGCCAACCCCAAGGTGATCGGCGAAACCGTCGCCACGCCGCTGGAGGAACAGATCAACGGCGTCGAAGGCATGCTGTACACCTCGTCGCAGGCGACCAGCGACGGCGCGCTTACCCTCACCGTGACGTTCGCGCTCGGCACCGATCTCGACACCGCCCAGGTCGACGTGCAGAACCGTGTGGCGCAGGCGTTGCCCAAGCTTCCGGAGGAAGTGCAGCGGCTCGGCGTGACCACGCAGAAGAGCTCGCCCGACCTCACGATGGTGGTGCATCTGACCTCGCCGGATCAGCGCTACAACATGCTGTACCTGTCGAACTACGCGCGCCTGCACGTGAAGGACGTGCTGGGGCGGCTCGACGGCGTCGGCGACGTGCAGATCTTCGGCGCCGGCGAATACTCGATGCGCGTGTGGCTGGATCCGCAGAAACTGGCGCAGCGCTCGCTCACCACCGGCGACGTGATCAACGCGATCCGCGAGCAGAACGTGCAGGTCGCCGCCGGTGCGCTGAACGCGCCACCCGGTCCGACCAACTCGGCGTTCCAGCTCAACATCAACACCCGCGGCCGGCTGGTCAGCGCGGACGACTTCCGCAACATCATCGTGCGCACCGACGCGAATGGCGGTGTGACGCATCTCAGCGACGTGGCCAAGGTCGACCTGGGCTCGAACAACTACGCGCTGCGCAGCCTGCTCGACAACAAGCCGGCGGTGGCGCTGCCGATCTTCGCGCGGCCTGGCTCCAATGCGATCCAGATCTCCGACGAAGTGCGCGCCACCATGGCGCAGCTGAAGAAGGATTTCCCGCAGGGCGTGGATTACTCCATCGTCTACGACCCGACCGTGTTCGTGCGCGGCTCGATCGAGGCGGTGGCGCACACGCTGCTGGAAGCGATCCTGCTGGTGGTGCTGGTGGTGATCCTGTTCCTGCAGACCTGGCGCGCCTCGATCATTCCGCTGGTGGCGGTGCCGGTATCGCTGATCGGCACGTTCGCGGTGATGTACCTGGCCGGTTTCTCGCTCAACGCGCTGTCGTTGTTTGGACTGGTGCTGGCGATCGGCATCGTGGTCGATGACGCGATCGTGGTGGTGGAGAACGTGGAACGGCACATCGAACTCGGCCAGTCGCCGCGCGAAGCCACGCGCAAGGCGATGCACGAAGTCACCGGCCCGATCGTGGCCACCGCGCTGGTGCTGTGCGCGGTGTTCATCCCGACCGCCTTCGTCAGCGGCCTCACCGGTCAGTTCTATCGCCAGTTCGCGCTGACCATCGCGATCTCCACGGTGATCTCCGCATTCAACTCGCTGACCCTGAGCCCGGCGCTTGCCGCGGTGTTGCTGAAGGGTCACGACGCGCCGAAGGATCGCCTCACGGTGTGGATCGACCGCGCATTCGGCTGGCTGTTCCGCCCGTTCAATCGCGTCTTCCATCGCGGCTCGGAGCGCTACGTGGGCGGCGTCAAGCGCATCGTCGGCAAGGGCAAGCTGGCGCTGGTGGTGTACGCCGGCCTGATCGCGCTGACCTGGTTCGGCTTCTCGCACGTGCCGACCGGCTTCGTGCCCAGTCAGGACAAGCAGTACCTGGTGGCCTTCGCGCAGTTGCCCGATGCTGCGTCGCTCGATCGCTCCGAGAACGTGATCGAGCGGATGAGTGCGATTGCGCTGAAGCAGCCGGGCGTGGAACATGCGGTCGCGTTTCCCGGCCTGTCGATCAACGGCTTCACCAACTCGACCAACTCCGGCATCGTGTTCGTCACGCTGAAGCCGTTCGAGGAACGGCGCAGCGCGGATCTGTCGGCCGGCGCGATTGCCGGCGCGCTGAACCAGAAGTTCGGCGCGATCCAGGACGCGTACATCGCGGTGTTCCCGCCGCCGCCGGTGATGGGCCTGGGCACGATCGGCGGTTTCCGCATGCAGATCGAGGATCGCAGCGACCGTGGCTTCGACGAGCTGTACAAGCAGACGCAGAACCTGATCGCCGCCAGCCGCAAGGACCCGGCACTGGCCGGGCTGTTCTCCAGCTTCCAGGTAGCGGTGCCGCAAGTCGATGCCGACGTGGATCGCGAGAAGGCCAAGGCCGAAGGCGTGAATCTGGGCGACGTGTACCAGACCATGCAGGCCTACATGGGCTCGCTCTACGTCAACGACTTCAACCGTTTTGGTCGCACCTACCAGGTCAATGTTTCGGCCGACCCGGCGTTCCGCCACACGCCGCAGGACATCCTGCAGCTGAAGACGCGCAACGCGCAGGGGCAGATGGTGCCGCTGGGTTCGTTCGTCACCGTGCAGCAGGGTGCCGGCCCGGATCGCGTGCAGCATTACAACGGCTACGCCACCGCCGAGATCAACGGCGGCCCGGCGCCGGGCTTCAGTTCCGGTCAGGCGCAGGCGGCGATGGAGAAGCTGGCGAAGGACAACCTGCCGAACGGCATCAGCTTCGAGTGGACCGAGCTGACCTACCAGCAGATCCTCGCCGGCAACACTGCGATCCTGGTGTTCCCGCTGTGCGTGCTGCTGGTGTTCCTGGTGCTGTCGTCGCTGTACGAAAGCTGGTCGCTGCCGCTGGCGGTGATCCTGATCGTGCCGATGGTGCTGCTGTCCGCGATCGCCGGCGTATGGCTGAGTGGTGGCGACAACAACATCTTCACCCAGATCGGATTGATCGTGCTGGTCGGGCTGGCGTGCAAGAACGCTATCCTGATCGTCGAGTTCGCCCGCGAACGCCAGCATGAAGGCATGAGCCGCCACGAAGCGGTGCTGGAAGCGGCGAAGCTGCGACTGCGCCCGATCCTGATGACCTCGTTCGCCTTCATCATGGGCGTAGTGCCGCTGGTCACCTCGCACGGTGCCGGTGCCGAGATGCGCCATGCGATGGGCGTGGCGGTGTTCTCCGGCATGCTTGGCGTGACCATCTTCGGGCTGATCTACACGCCGCTGTTCTATGTCCTGATCCGCGCCCTGGTCGAACGCCGTGAGGCGCGCGCGGCCGAACGCGCCGCCGCGCATGCGCTGCCGGCGCTGGAGAACCACTGATGAAAACCTTCATTCACAACACCGTGCAGGAAACCTCCGCTCGTCATTCCTGCGAAGGCAGGACAAAAGCGAGCCATGCGAGCGTTGAACAGCCGAAGGCTGGCCCCGCAGGGGCGAGCGCAGCGAGTCATCGCACCGCACGCACCAGCGGGCGATCAAATGCGATCCCGGCCTTCGCCGGGGTGACCGCCAAGAGCACCGGGATGACGACGAGAATTCTTCGAGCGTCGTTGCTGGCCGCCGCCCTCGCACTGGCCGGCTGCGCCAGCGTCGGACCGAACTACCACGCCGCGAAGATCGCCGCGCCGCAACTGCAGGGACTGGACGCCGCGCAGGAAAACAACGCGCAGTTCCAGGCCGCCTGGTGGAAACAGTTCAACGATCCCACGCTGGACGCGCTGATCCAGCGCGCCGCGGCGAACAACCTCGATCTGCGCATCGCGGTGGCGCGGCTGCACGAATCGCGCGCACTGCTCAGTGGCGCGAAGGCCGATCAGCTGCCGACGATCGACACCGACGTGAACTACACGCGCAGCCGCGGCCAGCAGCCGGGCTTCACCGATCAGCGCACCACCGTGACCACCTACCAGGCCGGCTTCGACGCGTCGTGGGAGCTGGACCTGTTCGGCGGCGTCCGCCGTTCGGTCGAGGCCAGCCGCGGCGATCTTGGTGCCAGCGAGGCCTCCCTGCGCAACGCCCAGGTCAGCCTGCTGGCCGAGGTGGCGCGCAACTACTTCGAATTGCGCGGCAGCCAGCTGCGACTGGATATCGCCCGGCGCGACATCGAGAACCAGCGCCAGACCGTGCACCTCACCGAGGTGCGCCAGCAGCTCGGAGCGGGCTCCGAGCAGGACGTGGCCAGCGCCATGGCACGTCTCGCCGCGGTGCAGGCGCAATTGCCGGTACTGCAAACTGCGGTGAGCGCATCCGAATTCCGTCTGGCCGTGCTGCTGGGCCAGCGACCGGGCGAACTGGACGTCGACCTGTCGCCGAAGGACTTCAAGCCGATTGCGGTGAACCTGCCGCTCGGCGCGGCCGGCGATGTGCTGGCACGCCGTCCGGACGTCCAGATGGCCGAACGTGAATACGCCGCCGCCACCGCGCGCATCGGCGTGGCCAAGGCGGATTTCTTCCCGCACATCACCCTGGGCGGCTTCCTCGGTTTCCTGTCCGGACGCAGCAACGACTTCGGCAGCCCGTCGACGCGCGCCTGGTCGCTGATGCCCAGCATCAGCTGGCCCGGCCTCAACGTGCAGCGCGTGCGCGCCAACCTGCACGCCAGCGAGGCGCGTGCCGATGCGGCGCAGGCGAATTACCAGCAAACCGTGCTGCTGGCGATCGAGGACATCGACAACGCGGTCACCGGCTTCAACCAGCAACGCGTGCGCGTCGATCACCTGATCGAGCAGGAAACGCAGAGCCGGCGCGCCGCCGAGCTGGCGCGCGTGCGCTATCAGGAGGGCGAAACCGGCTTCCTCGAACTGCTCGACGCGCAGCGCACCCAGCTCGCCGCCGAGGACGACCTGGCCCAGGCCGAGGCGGCCATCGACACCCGCGCGGTGGCCCTGTACAAGTCGCTCGGTGGTGGCTGGCAGGCCTGCGGCGACGAGCACTGCAGCGCCGTGGCCAAGGCTGACCCCAGCGCCGCGCCATGAGCCGGCCGGCGCGGCGCTTGCCGGTGGCGATACCGGTCTACCGGGTCGCACTGGTCAGTGGTGCCAACCGCGGCCTCGGCTTCGAGGTGGCGCGCCAACTCAGCGAACGCGGCATGACCGTGCTGCTCGGCGCGCGCGATCTCGACAAGGGTCTGCATGCCGCCCGCAAACTCGCGGGCGCGCCCGGCGACGTGATCGCGGTGCAGCTCGACGTCACCCGGCAGGATCAGGTCGACACGCTGGTGCGCTGGATCGACGTCACCTATGGCCGGCTCGACGTGCTGGTCAACAATGCCGGCGCGTATTACGACCCGGGGGCGAACCCTGCCAGCACCGAGATCGCGTCGGTGCGCGAGGCGATGGATACCCATCTGTTTGGCAGCTGGCGGCTTTCCAGCGCGATGCTGCCGTTGATGCGCCGACATCGCTACGGCCGCATCGTCAACGTCTCCAGCGGTTGCGGCGCCAGCACCAGCGACAGTGGCAACTGCCCGGCCTATCGTGTCTCCAAGTCGGCGCTGAACACCTATACGCGCGCCCTGGCCCGCGAACTCGAGGGCAGCGGCATCCAGGTCAACGCGGTCTGCCCCGGCTGGGTCGCCACCGACATGGGCGGCCCGGGTGGCCGCCCGGTGGCCGAAGGCGCCGCCGGCATCGTCTGGGCGGCCTGCGTGCCCGAACCTGTCACCGGCGGCTTCTACCGCGATGGCCAGCGCATCGCCTGGTGAATGACGTCAACCGCGCGGACCCGGATTCCCCTGCCACGCCGAATCTTTCTGCAGCGCGTGCCAGCGGACGTCGATGCTCATCGAAATTGCCGGCGCGCACGGACCGACCGTGCGTACGCCACGCGATCAGCGCGACACGATCAGCGCGAACCACTCCCAACCGCGCACGCGCTCGCAGATCAGCTTGGTGCAGGTCAGCATCGGCACCGCCAGCAGCGCGCCGGGGATGCCCCACAACCAGCCCCACACCAGCAGCCACAGCAGGATCGCGATCGGACTCAGGCGCATGCTGCGACCCTGGATCAGCGGAGTGATCAGGTTGCCTTCCACGATGGTGATGCCGGCGAAGGTCAATGCGGGCAGGAACACGTCAAGGTTCGCGTTCTTCGCGTACAGCATCGACACGATCGCCAGCACGGCGGTGGTGAAGATCGCCCCGACATAGGGAATGAAGTTCGCGAACATCGCCACCGCGCCCCACAGCAGGGCATCGGGCACGTGATACAGCCACAGCATGCCGGCGGTGATCGTGCCGAGACTGGCGTTGATCACGAGTGCGGTGAGCAGGTAGCGCGACACCTCGGTCTGGAAGCCGCGCACGATGCTCACCGCGTGTCGCTTGTAGGCGAAGCTCGGCGTGAGCTCGACCAACCGTCGCAGCATGGTGTCGCCGTATACCAGGAAGAAAAACACCAGCAGCAACACGCTGAGTATCGCCGCCAGCACCTTCGGCGCGGTCGAAACCACGTCCCAGGCGGTGATCGATACCGAAGGCGTCGGCGCCGTGGCAACCCGCGACGTGCCGGTGACCAGGGTCTGGGTGGCGCGATTGGCCGCTTCCAGCGGCTTGGTCATGTCGCGGAACTTGGGTATGAAGCTGCGGATGGCCGCCGGCGCGCCGTGAAACCAGCCCAGCGCCGGCTGCGCCAGCATGCCGATGCCATTGCCGATGCCCACCACCAGGCCGATCATCAGCACGCTGGCGGTGAGCCAGCGCGGCAGGTGCAGCCGCCCACCGGCGGCCACCAGCGGATTCAGCGCGAGCCCGATGAAGGCGGCCAGCACCAGCGGGATCAGTAGCGCCTTGGTCAGCGTGACGGTGTACATCAAGGCCAGCAGCAGCATCGCGTCGAGCAGGATGCGAATCGCCCGCAGGTGCCGACGGGTGCCGCGCGCGCTGTGCAACCGTCGCGCCAGCGGCCGCGGCAGATTCGTGACCAGCAACGGATCGGCCGGCATCCTCGCGAGCATCGCCGCCGACGTGATGTCGCGGATGGACTCGTCCGGGTCGGGCGGCCGCTGCTCGACGTCGCTGCTCATGAAGATTCGCCAGCCTCCGCGCCCGTCGTGGCGGGATCGCTCCCGGCGGCATTCGCGCCCAGGCCCAGGGCAGCGAGCTCCGCCAGCAACCGCGTGCCATGGGTCACCGCTTCGGCCATGCCGCCACTGAGCAGCGAGACCAGGCCCGGCACGCGCAGCGGTTGCACGTTGAGCGTGCCCAATGCGAAACCCGCCCCGGCCGCGACACCCACGGTGGTCAATGGATACTCGCGCCCGCGAGCGAGCAGTGCACCGGCCGGCGTGCCCAGCTCCTGCCTCGCCGCCGCCACGCGCGCCCGGGCCTGGCGCACCCTGGTCACTTGCTCGAATACGCTCATCACCGATCCTCGCTGCGTGGGACATCGTCGTCGGGCGAGTGCGCCGCAGCCTCTTCGGCCCATTCGGCTTTGGCCCGGTGTCCGGTTTCACGCATCATCGCACTCCATTCGCCACGCGTCGCGGGCAGACTCATCCAGTGCATGCAGCGCCGGAACAGCATGATCGCGCCGAACAGGAACAGCGCCTCCAGCACGGCCAGCAACAGCAGCGCCCACACCCAGGAACCCAGCCACTTCGCCAGCAATACGCCAAGCAGGCCGAGCACGGTGAGGCCGAGGCCGACGCCGGCCACGGTGGCAGCCAGCCCCGCCAGCAGCATCCAGGAGATGGCACGGCGCGCCAGCCCCAGCTCGGCCGCCAACAGCTCCATCTGCGCGCCGAACAACTTCTTGATGGCACGACCGAGCTGGCCGATTTCGACCAGCAATCCAGACGATGACGGCGCCGGATCCGGCGCCGTCTCGCGGGTGGATTCACCCTCGCTGTGCATTCGCTGCCCCCTGACACGCCGGCTCAACGCCGCAGGATACGGCCAAGCAACCAGCCCGCGCCCAAGGCGATGGCGACCGCTTGCACCGGCTTCTCGCGCACATAGTCGCGCGCCTGCTCCAGCCATTCGTCGGCGCGCTCGCGGGTCTGCTCATACGCGGCGCGACTGCGCTCGCTGACCTCGGCGGCCTTGTCGGCGGCGCGATGGGCCGCTTCGGCGGTCTTGTCGGTGGCGTGGTGCAGGCCCTCCTCGACGCGATCGGCGACGTGATCCACCTTGTCCTTGGTGCTGGCCACGGCATGGGATGTGGCCTGCTTGACACGCTCGGCTCGCTCGTCGATGCGGTCGCCGACAGGCTGTTCTGGGGTTTGGACTTGCTTGTTCATTACCTGCTCCGGGTTGGGGCTTGTCTGGGCAAAGATGTCGAATTATCGGGCGCGGCGGAAGAATGCGATGGCCGCGAGGATCAGGAAGATGATGAACAGGATCTTCGCGATGCCGGCAGCCGCGCCGGCAATGCCGCCGAAGCCGAGCACGGCGGCGATGATCGCAATGACGAGGAAAACCAGGGCGTAGTGAAGCATGGGGATGGCCTCTTGGGGGAATGACGCCGCACTCACGGCCGCCATGTAGCGCCATTCACCCATATCGGGTGCCACGCGGGCGTGAAGGGCGCCACCGCGGCCATGCACGCCGCGCCCACGTTTGATCAGCCTCCGACCGAGGGATTGAGGCTGTAGGTGCCGACGAGCTCGGTTTGCGCCAGCACATGGCCGGCCATCGCCACCCGCAATTGCTCGCGCGAAAAGCCCTTGACCAGCGGCAAGCTGACGACGTCGAGTGCATACAGGGTGAAATGGTAGTGATGCAGCAAAGTGTCGTTCCAGGGCGGGCACGGGCCGTCATAACCCAGATATTCGCCACCCATGTCGGCATCGCCGGCGAACCAGCCGGTGTAGTCGTTCGCGCCCTGCACGTTGCCGGGCGGACCGAACGGCTCGCGCTTGCCGCGCGGAGTGACTTCGTCGCTGCAGGCGCCCGCGGCCAGTTCGCCGCACTCGGCCGGGATGTTCGCCATCAGCCAGTGCACGAACTCCACCCTGGGAAGATCCGCCGGCACCATGCGGCCTTGCTGGTTCACATCGTCACCCCGGCTGGGCACGTCGGGATCGATGCAGGTGAGCACGAACGAACGCGTCGCTGGCGGCGCATTTTTCCAGGCCAGATGCGGGCTGTGGTTGTCCGACAGCGCGAAGGGGTCGGCGCGCCTGCCAAAAGCGAATTCGGGCGGGATAGGGCGACCGTTCTCGAAATTGTCGCTGCGTAATTGCATGGGGTGTCTCCGCTCGGGTTGCATGTTGCGTGTGAAGTGCGATTCCTGCCTGCGCAGGAATGACGGTAAAAGAGGCGACGTCCGCCCACCATTGTCATTCCTGCGCAGGCAGGAATCGCACTTCAACGGCTACAGAATAGTCGGATACAAGTCCCGCCACTCGGCATTGCCCTCGTCGATCAAGCGCATCTTCCAGTCGCGCTTCCACCGCTTGAGCGTCTTCTCGCGCAGGATCGCCGACTCCATCGTCGGATGAAGCTCATACCAGACCAAGGTGTGGATGCCATAACGGTGAGTAAAACCTTCCACCACGTCGTTCTTGTGCTGCCAGATGCGCTTGACCAGGTCGCTGGTGACGCCGATGTAGAGGACGCCGTTCTTCCTGCTCGCCAACATGTAGACGCGGGGTTGTCGCCTGTCCATGGCTATGCCTCGTAGTGAAGAGCGATTCCTGCCTGCGCAGGAATGACGATGGTGTAAGTGATGGGTAGACGTGTCGTTCCTTTTATCTTGTCATTCCTGCGCAGGCAGGAATCGCTTTACAACAGCGAAGCTGGTCATCGCTCTTCACCGCAGCGCAGGAATGACATGGGACTCACGGCTGATACGTCACCCGATACACCGCCCCCGCCAGATCATCGCTGACCAGCACGCTGCCGTCGGGCATCGGCTGCACGTCGACCGGGCGACCCCAGGCACTCTCGTCCTGTTCGAAGCCGGTGATGAGCGGCTCGTATGACAGCACCTTGTTCCCTTTCAGCCGAACCGTCATCACGCGGTAACCGGATTTCTTCGTGCGGTTCCATGAGCCGTGCTCGGCGACCAGGATCGCACCGCGGTAGCTGGCCGGGAACTGCCTGCCTTCGTAGAAACGCATGCCGAGCGAGGCCACGTGGGCGCCCAGCTTCAGCACCGGTGGCGTGTAGTCCTTGCAGGCATGGCCCTTGCCGAACTCGGGATCCAGGAGGTCGCCCTGGTGGCAAAACGGATAGCCGAAGTTCTGCCCGACGCGGGTGATCTCGTTCAATTCGTCGCTGGGGATGTCGTCACCGAGCATGTCGCGACCGTTGTCGGTGAACCACAGCCGCTTCGTGCCGGGTTGCCAGTCGAAGCCGACCGAATTGCGGATGCCGGTGGCCACGTCCTGCCAGTCGCTGCCATCGGCGTTCATGCGCGTGAGCTTGGCGTAGTCGGGGCCGGGGTTGCAGATGTTGCACGGCGCGCCGATCGGCACGTACAGCTTGCCGTCGGGCCCGAAGGCCAGGAAACGACCGCCGTGATGGTCCTTGTCGGGAAGCTTGTCGGTGACCAGCTGCGGTTTCGGCGGGTTGTCGAGGTGCTGCTCGATGTCGCGCAACACGAAAATCCGGCTGACCGCCGAAACATACAGATCGCCATCGTGGAAGGCGACACCGATCGGATTGTGCAGACCACTGGCAATCACCCGCACCTGATCGGCCACGCCAGCGCCCTTGCTGTCGGTGAGCGCGTAGACCTTGCCGGCGCCGCTGGAGCCGACGAACACGGTGCCGTGGCTGCCCAGCGCGATCTCGCGCGCATTCGACACCTGATCGGAATACACGGCGATATGGAATCCCTTGGGCAGGGTCAGCTTGTCCAGCCGGGGCGCGGCCAGCAACGGCAGCGACACAACCGCCAGCAACAACGACATCAGCACGCGCATGAGCAGGCTCCTTCGTCATGGAGCCGCCAATGTATACCCGGCCGCGTGAAGCCAGCAGCAGCGCGGCCCGGTAAACTGGCGCTCCTCACAGGGGAGTTGCATGAGCGAACTGGACGACCTCACCACGCTGGTGCGCGCAGCGACGCCGCTGCTGGTCATCGAGACGGTGGACGAGCAGCGCGTGATCGAGTGCTTCCGCCACGTGATCGCGCAGGCGCTGCGCCCGCTGTGGCGCTGGTCGCTGACCGACGGCCTGAGCCGGCTCGATTTCGCCCAGACCGATGGCGCGGTGGCGCCGGATGCCACGGCCACGCTCCACGCGATTCGCGCCCAGGGCGAACCCGGCATCTACCTGATGTTCGATTTCCACCCGTTGCTGGGCTACGCGATGAGCCTGCGCCAGCTGCGCGAGATCGTGCAGCGGCAACATTCCGCCGCGCACACCATCGTGCTGGTCGGTGCCAGGGTCGAGTTGCCCGCGGAACTGGAGGCACTGGCCCTGCGCATCCCGCTGTCGCTGCCGGACATCAGGGAGCTGGCCGGCATCCTGCGCGGCGAGGCGGCCGGCTGGCAACGCGAACAGGGCCGCCGGATCGAAGTGGACAACGATGCCGCGCGGACCATCGTGCGCAACCTGCTCGGCCTGTCGGCACCCGACGCCCGACGCATCGTGCGCAAGCTGATCTACGCCGACGGCGCGCTCGGTCCCGGTGACCTGCCGGTGCTGATGCAGTCCAAGTTCGAGCTGCTCAACCGCTCCGGCCTGCTGCACTACGAATACGCCACCGCCAGCTTCGCCGACATTGCCGGCGTCAGTCGCGTGCGCGAATGGGTGCAGCGCCGCCGCGCGGTATTTCTCTCGCCCGAAGCCACGCCGATGCTCGATCCGCCACGCGGCGTGCTGCTGCTCGGCGTGCAGGGTTGCGGCAAGAGCCTCGCGGCGAAGGCGATCGCCGGCGGCTTCGGCGTGCCGCTGGTGCGGCTGGACTTCGGCACGCTGTACAACAAGTATCAGGGCGAGACCGAGAAGAACCTGCGCGAGGCGCTGGCCAGCACCGAGCTGCTGGCGCCGTGCGTGCTGTGGATCGACGAGATCGAGAAGGGCCTCGCCGGCGGCGGCGATGACGGCGGCGTGTCGCGCCGCGTGCTCGGCTACCTGCTGACCTGGATGGCCGAGCGCAAGGCCAAGGTGTTCGTGGTCGCCACCGCGAATGCAGTCAACGAACTGCCCGCCGAGCTGCTGCGCAAGGGCCGCTTCGACGAGATCTTCTTCGTCGACCTGCCGCAGGCCTCCGTGCGCAGCGAGATCTTCGCGATGCACCTCGCCCGCCGCAAGCTCGACCCCGCCACGTTCGACCTTGGCGCACTCGCCGCCGCCAGCGACGGCTACTCAGGCGCCGAGATCGAACAGACCATCGTCAGCGCGTTGTACGACGCGGCCGGCAACGGTACGCCACCGGATCAACCTGCCTTGCTGCATGCCCTGCAGCAGACCCGGCCGCTGTCGCTACTGATGCGGGAACAGGTGGAAGCGCTGCGGGCGTGGGCACGGGAGCGGTGCGTGGCGGCGGATTGAACTGGCGCTGCCCGCAAGGTGAAGCCGGGCTACACTAGCGGCGCACCATTCCACCGCGGGGCCATGACCATGCTGCTTGACCAGTTGCATGTACAAAGCGAGGCCATTCACGCCGCATGCCGTCAGTACGGCGCGCGGCGCATCCGCGTGTTCGGCTCGGTGGCCCGCGGCGAGGAACGTCCGGACAGCGACATCGATTTTCTGGTCGATTTTCCGCGCGGCTACGACTTGTTCACCCAGCGCCTGCCGCTCGCCGAACGGCTGGCCGAAATCACCGGCCGACGCCTTGACCTCATTCCCGAACATGAACTCAATCGCCACCTGCGCGACAGCGTGCTGAGCGAGGCCGTGGATCTGTGAGCAAGGCATGGCAGGCCTATGCGCAACATATCCTCGATGCCATCGAGAAAATCCGGCGCATCCAGCAGCGTGGCGATCTGACCCGGGACGAGATGCTGCACGACGCCACCCTGCGCAACCTGCAGACCTTGTCGGAAGCCACGCAACGTCGGAAGCCACGCAACGTTTGCCGGATGAGCTGAAACGGCCTTACCCGGCGATCCCGCGGCAACAGATCAGCGGCTTCCGCAACATTCTTGTGCACAACTATCTCGGCGACATCGACGCCCAGACCGTACAGGCCATCGTGCAGCAGCATCTGCCGCCTCTGGAAGCTGCCATCCGCAGCATGCTCGCCTGCTGAGCGAGCCCGGGACTAGTGCCAAACCCCGGGTTTCTCCGCGGTGTTGAAACCGGAAGCCACTCGGCCTGTTGACGGTGCCGATTCGGCGCCCTGTTTCGGCGTAGTCTTGAACACCTATCGTCGGGAGGGTCGAACCATGTTTCGTCGCACCTGCAAGCTGCTCGTCCCATTAATCGTGGCGTTGCTGGCCCCGGCCGTTGCCAGCGGCGCGCCTGTCAGCGCCTCCGAGGGCACCACCACGGCACTGCAGCAGGCCGTGAACGGCCACTGGCGTTCGGCCGCCAACCGGGCGCGCGACCAGTACCGGCATCCGGTCGAGACCCTGCAATTCTTCGGCATCAGGCCGGACATGACGGTGGTCGAACTGGCACCCGGTGGCGGCTGGTACACCGAAATCCTCGCGCCCTTCCTCTACGCGCACGGCCACCTGATCGAAGCCGCGCCGGCGACGGCCGCAAAATTCAGCGCCAAGCTCAAGGCCGATCCGGCGGTGTACGGACACATCGGGAAATTCGTCCCGTTCGCACCGCCGTACCAGGTGAACCTAGGCGCCGACAACTCGGCCGACATGGTGCTCACCTTCCGCAACACGCATGACTGGCTCAACCACAGCCCGGCCACCCTCGACTCTGTGTTCCAGGCCGCGTTCCACGTGCTCAAGCCCGGCGGCGTGTTCGGCGTCACCGAACACCGCGCCAGACCGTTCGCCGATGCCGTGGACAGCGCCAAGGCGCTGCATCGCCTGCCCGAGGATTACCTGATCGCGCTCGCACTCAAGACCGGCTTCCGCGTGGCCGGCGTATCCGAGATCAATGCCAACCCGAACGATCCCGAAGACATCAACGTGCACCGCCTGCCGCCGGATCTGGCCGGCCCCGACAGCGAGCACGCGAAGATGAAGGCGATCGGCGAGTCGGACCGGATGACGTTGCGGTTTGTAAAGCCGTGAGAATGCGGCACTGATGTGAACGAGAGCCATGTCATTTCGGCTGGCGCGTCGGAGTGTTTATAAATGTCTCAGAGCTGGCCCAATTGCTCCTACAGCTGGCGCGCATGGTCAGCTGTCTTCGCATGGTTTCGTCGCCGCCTTGAAGGCAGCACCATGCGGCACCTCTATCCATCCGCGATCACTATAAATTGCTGATCTAAATCTAATGAAGAGTAAGCATTCATGGCGCGAACAAGAGCCGTCCATCTAGAACGCTATGCGAATGAACTTCCTGGAGAAGATCGATCGTATGGTGGTAACAATTTCTATGTGGATCCTGTACCAAGAACCGCTTGGTTCGTGAATCTACGCGCGATGACGCCACCCTCTCATTGGCGAGCCCTTAGTCAGTATGTCATCGCGCGGGCTGGCAGACGGTGTGAAATTTGTGGGTCTTCCGAGCGTTTGGAAGCCCACGAACGATGGGACTTTGACGAAACAACACACAAACAAAGGCTCGCGCGGATCGTATGCGTATGCAAGATGTGTCACCTCTCCATTCATACGGGGATTGCCGAGATCCTAGGTATTCGCGCTGATGTGGAGAGTCACATTTTTCTGCTGACAATGTGGGGCAAGCGTGAGATGAAGCGCCACATGAAGGAAGCTGGGGAGAAGTGGGAGCGCCTGTCGCGAATCTGGTGGGATATCGATGTGACGGTTGCTTCACGCGCAGGTCTGACGTTGTATAGCAAAGAGGAATTGTGGTGGCGAGTAAATGACAAACGCCGGAAGGCCACTGAGCAATCGGAAAGTAGGTGTCTCATGATTGACGGTTATGCCTGTGATTATTCGGAGCAATTGACCGACGGGTTCGTTGTGTTCATCCCCGACACCGATGAGCAAACCTTGGATGGTCTCCCGGTGTCCGGCGGGATTAGCGTGGACTATTGGTGCAAAAATCCTGCTTTGATTGATCCAGAAAAATCTCGAATAGCATTGAAGACATATATGCAGGCATATCGCAGACCTTACGGGATCGGTAGCGATGAGGCGTTGACCGAAGCGTTGAAGGACCGGTCACAACCAAGGCGATTGGTGATGACAGAGAATGTGAATGTCACACACGAAATGTTGGACGAAGGGTTGCGTGATGGGATCATATTTTCTTGGGCGTCCTGAATAGCCGTCGGTCAGCGGATAACGCACCATTCGAGTCCAGTAACGGTCCGGGTGCGGACGCAGTAACTAGGTCAGAGCCGTTTATGTGGCTTGCTGCGTTGACCTCGAGCCTAAATCGCCGCGAAGCTCCCACTTTCACGCCCTCAATCCAATCATGTCCGAACTACCACTCTTCCATCTCGCCTTCCCCGTGACCTCGCTAACCAACGCCCGCGCGTTCTACGGCGAGCTGCTGGGCTGCCCCGAAGGCCGCTCCAGCGACAGCTGGGTGGACTTCGATTTCCACGGGCACCAGATCGTGGCGCATCTGGCGCCGGAGGAAACACGCGCGGTGGCGGCGCACGATGTGGATGGCGACAACGTGCCGGTGCGTCACTTCGGCCTGGTACTGGAGATGGACGCCTGGCAGGCGCTGGCCGAACGGCTGCAGGCGGCCGGCACGCGTTTCGTGATCGAGCCGCATATCCGCTTCAAGGGCCAGCCCGGCGAGCAGGCCACGATGTTCCTGCTCGATCCCTGCGGCAATGCGCTGGAGTTCAAGGCGTTCGCCGATCGCGCGCAGCTGTTCGCGAAGTAGCGCGTCGATGGAAGCGGCTGATCTGAAGAAGCTGGTGGTCGTGCGCATGCCGTACGGCAAGTATCAGGGGCAGCTGATCGCCGACCTGCCCGGCGCGTATCTGGCATGGTTCGCGCGCAAGGGTTTTCCGAAAGGCGAGCTGGGCCAGTTGCTGGCATTGATGCTGGAGCTGGATCACAACGGGCTGTCGTCGCTGCTCGATCCGTTGCGCCAGCGCTGACAGGGCGCGCGTCGTTACACTGGCGGCCCATGAATACGCCTCCGACGCCGTTCCATGACATTGCCAGCGCACTGGCCGGCGAGGGCTGGTGTGTGGTGCCGGATTTCCTTTCGGCCGCGCAGACGCGGGCGCTGGCCGATGACTGCCGCGCGCTGCGCGACGCGCAACGGCTGACGCCGGCACGAGTCGGCGGCTTGCGCACGGCCACACCGTTGCGCAGCGACAGCACGCACTGGTTCCAGGCCGATGCGCTGAGCGCGCCGCAGCAAGTGTTCGTCGATCGCCTCGACGCGCTGCGGGTGACGCTCAACCGCGAGCTGATGCTTGGGCTGGTCGAATGCGAATCGCATTACGCGGTGTATCCGCCCGGTGGCAGCTATACGCGTCATCTGGATCGCCTGCGCGACAGCGACGCGCGGGTGCTGTCGGCGGTGTTCTATCTCAACGAGGCGTGGCGCGTGGCCGACGGCGGCGCGCTGCGCCTGTATCTGGCGAATGGTTCGTCGCACGACATCTTTCCGCATGCCGGCACCTTGCTGCTGTTTCTCTCGGCACAGTTCGAGCACGAGGTGCTGCCGGCCAGGCGCGAGCGCATGAGCATCGCCTGCTGGATGCGGCAGCGGGCGCTCGCGCCGACGTTCTGATACGCCGACGTCTACCGGCTCGCCGCGTCGGGCCCGAGCAGTTCGATTTCGGCCAGTGCCGTCGGCACCGTGCCGGCCGATGGATCGAGGCGCAGCCGGTAATACGCATGCTTGCCCGGTGCATGCACGGCAAACGCGCGCGTCTGTTGCGGCCACGCAAAGCGCTCGTGCCGGCGCGCATCCAGCGTCTGCCAGTGCTTGCCATCGCTGGATGCCTGCAACTGCCAGTCCGAGGGCGCCGCGGCGCTGGCGCCGGAAGTCAGCGTAAGCATCGTGACTTCGCGTGGTTGCGCGAAGTGCCAGCTGATCGTGGTCGGCGCCGCGGGCAGCGCGGCTTCGGTACGGCTGTCGTTGTCGGACAGTGCCGCCAGCTGCGGGATCGCTGGCGAGCTGCTGACTTCGCCGTGACCGCCATCGGTGAGATCGCGCAGCGGCAGCGGATTGCCGTGCGCGGTGAGTGACGGCGGCAGCGCCGCTTCGTCGCTGGCCCAGGCCGAAGGTTTCGGCCCCATCGTGAAATCCAGCGTGGCACCCTGCGCCAGCAGCGCGTGCGGCAGGGTCAGTCGGTTCCACGGCTGGCCATTGACGCGCAGGCTCTGGATGTAGCGGTTGCTGTCGCTGACCGCGGGCGCATCGATCACGATGTGCCTGCCGTTCTCCAGAGCAATGTCCATGTGCGGGAAATACGGTGCGCCGATCACGTAGGCCGGCGTGCCCATGCGCAGCGGATAAAAACCGGCGGCGCTGAACAGGTACCAGGCGGACATCTCGCCGTTGTCCTCGTCGCCGGGATAACCCTGGCCGATCTCGCTGCCGACGTACAGGCGCGACAGCGCATCGCGGATCTTGTCCTGCGCCTTCCACGGCTGCCCGGCGAAATCGTACATGTAGATGATGTGGTGCGAAGGCTGGTTGCTGTGGCCGTACTGGCCCATGCGTACATCGCGTGCCTCCAGCATTTCGTGGATCGGTTCGCCGTAACTGCCGACGTGGAAGTTGCCTGGCGTGGCGAAGAAGGCGTCGAGTTTCGCCGCGAGGCCGGCGCGACCGCCATAGAGCGCCCCCAGCCCGGCGCCATCCTGCACCGCGTCGAAGGCCATGTTCCAGGCGTTGGTTTCGGTGTAGTCGCCGCCCCAGCGCAGGGGATCGAAACCCGCCTTGTCGACACGCCAGTGGCCGGCCGCATCGCGGCCGACGAAGAAACCGACCGCGGGGTCGAACAGGCTGACGTAATCCAGCGCGCGGTTGCGGAAGTACGCTGCGTCGTCAGCGTAGTGCGCCGCATACGGATCGTTCGCGGCAGGCTGCGCGGCCAGCGCCGCGGCCAGGTTGCCGATGCCGAAATCGTTGAGGTAGCCGGCCAGCGACCACGACAGGCCCTCGCTGGTCGCCGTGTCGGTATAGCCATTGAATACCGAACGTGCGAGCCCCTTGCGACCGGTGCCCGCCAGCGGGCTGACCACGGTGGCATCCTTCAGCGCGGCCTGGTAGAAGGAGCGGACGTCGAAGTTGTGCACACCCTTCAGCCATGCATCGGCGAACGCCACGTCGGCACTGGTGCCGACCATCAGGTCGGCGTAGCCGGGCGAGGACCAGCGCGCGATCCAGCCGCCGTCGCGGTACTGCTGCACGAATCCGTCGATCATCGCGCCGGCCTGCTCCGGTTCGAGCAGGGTGTAGGCCGGCCACGCGGTGCGATAGGTATCCCAGAAGCCATTGTTGACGTAAGGCTTGCCGGCAAGCACCCGCGCGCCGGTATGCGTCGACGTGTCCGTTCCGGTCGGTGCGGAGAACGGACTGGCATAACGGTAGACCGGTTGCGTCGCGCTGCCGGTGTTCTCGTACGCCTCGTTCGGGTACAGGAACAGTCGATAGAGATTCGAGTAGAGCGTGGTGAGTTCGTCGCGGCTGGCGCCGCGCACGCTGACGATGCCGAGCTGCTTGTCCCAGGCCCGCTGGGCGCGCTCGCGCACGTTATCGAAACTTTCGTCGGGGGCGATCTCCAGCGCCAGGTTGTGCCTGGCCTGGGCCAGGCTGATCAGCGAGGTGGCGATGCGCAGGTTCACCACCCTGTCTTTCGAGGTGTCGAAACCGAACCAGGCGGCGACCTGATCGCGGCCCGCGCCGTGCAGGCGGCCGCTCTGCGTCACCGCCCGATCGACCACGCCGTAGAAGAACAGGCGGCCGGCGCCGGCGGAAAGCCGGCTCTTCACGTCCGACCAGCCACTGAAGCTGCGCGACGCGGGATCCAGCACGATGCCGCCGTGGTCGTTGCGATTGTCGAAGACCAGTTGCGAGCGCCCGCCCTTGAAGGTGAAGCGGAACATCGCCGCATGGTCGGTGGGCGCGACCTCGGTGACGATGCCGTCGTCGAAGGCGACGCGGTACAGATGTGCGTGCGCGACTTCATGCGCATGGCTGAAGCTGAGTGCGCGCGCTGCGCGATGCAGGTGCGGCGGGCCACTGGCCACCGACGCCGGCATCAGCTGGAAGGTCTGCCGATCGCCCATCCACGGGCTGGGCTCGTGCGACAACGCAAAGGCCTCGATGCGCGGCCGGTTGTCCGCGCCGTTGCGCTGCTGGTACTGGTAGATCCAGTCGGAGCCGGCATCCGTCACCGGCGTCCAGAGGTTGAACCCGTGCGGCATCGCCACGGCGGGGAAGGTGTTGCCGCGCGAGAAGCGACCGTTCGAATTGCTGCCACGGCGGGTATCCACGAAGTCGCTGGGACGCTGGCGCGCATCGACCGGCGCGGGACCGATGCGCAAATCGTCCAGATAGCCCTGGAAATGCGCCGCCGGACCGTCGTGGATCAGCACGATGCGCTTGATCGTGCGTCCGGCCGCGACCGGGCCCAGATCGATCGACAGCAAGTTCCACTGGTCCGGATACAGGGTGCGACCCTCGCCCTGGGCATGCGCCGCTATGCCGATCCGGTGCTGGTCGACGGCACCCCGGGTGGACAGGTGGCTGCCGTCGTCGAACTGCAGATCCACCGCGACGTAGTTGGCCGGATTGCGCAGATCACCCGGGTTGGAGCAGGGGAAGATCAGGTAGGACAGTTGCGTATCCGCCCGCACCGGCAGGTTCACCGTATACAGATCGGCTGCCTGCCGGCCACCGGCGTCACCGCGATAGTGCAGCGACTGCAACCCGCTGAAACCGACGCCGGGCTTCGCATCGAGTGCGGCAGCGGCGCTCGGACCGCCGGCGACGTCAATGCCAAACGGCGCATTCGCCGGCGAGGTCGGTGGTGCCGGTTCGACCGCTTCGAACGAGCGGAAGAAGGTCGTTTCCGGGGTGGCGGCGGCAAGCAGGGGCAGCAGCAGGCAGGCGAGCCCGCAAATCAGTGCCCATCGCCTGTCCGTACGCGGGATCACGGTGTTGCCTGACTGATGCATGGCTTCGCCCTGGTTGGTCCGCGGAAAGGATACGCGCCACGTCGAAGCCGCGGTATCGCGATCTGATCCCGACGGAGCGGCGACTCAGCCGATCGGCGACATCCCCTCGGCCAGCGCGTTGAAGCGTGCGGCGATGTAGTCGTCGGTGTAACTGGTCATGCCCCAGTCGCGGATGAAGCCGCAATGCCCGCCATAGGGCGCGAGGTCCAGCTCCACGTTCGGCGGCAGCTCCAGCGTCTCGAAACTGCCGACCGGGATCACCGGGTCGTCCTTCGCGGTAAGGATCGTCGCCGGAATCTGCATCGCCTGCATCGCGTCGCCAGCCACCGAATAGCCGTCCAGATACTGCTGCAGCGACTTGAAGTCGGTATGCCGCAGCACCAGCGCCTCGGTCAGGCCGCGCAGGTGCTGCTTCAGCTCAGACATCTCGAAATAGCGGTGTTGCGGGAACGCCTGCTGCTTGAGCAGCAGCGAATGGCGCCACTTGCGCATGAAGTAGGCCTGGTAGAACCATGGCGCGGATTCTTCCAGCGAGAACAGGCCCACCGCCGGGTCGATGATCGGGCATACGGCCAGCACGTAGGCCAGCGGGATGCCCACCCGCGACGTCTGGATCGCCGCGCGCAGGGCGAAGTTGCCGCCCAGCGAAAAACCGGCCAGCGCCATCGGCCGCATCGGCCAGCGCTGCGCGATGTCACCCAGCGCATGCACCACTTCGTCGATGCGGCAGGAGTGGAACAGCGCCTCGTTGAGCCCGTGGCTGTCGCCGTGGTCGCGGAAGTTGAGCCGGAAGATGTCCCAGCCGTCGGCGAGCAGGCGGCTGCCGGTCTGCAATACGTAGGTGGAGTCGACGCTGCCTTCCCAGCCGTGGAACAGCACGGCGAGTCCACGCGATGTCGACGCGACGCGCTGCGCGGTGTAGGCCCCGGTGAGGCGCACGCCGCCGCCGCCATCGACCACCACCGGCTCGGCGCCCTGCAGCACCGTCTTCGCCGCGCGCGGCAACAGCAGGCGACGCACGCCGCTGGAGGACAGCATCGTCTGCACATGTCCGCTGCGCAGCAGCCGCGGCGGCCGGAAGTCCTTTCCGTGCGGCAGGTTCATGCGGCGCGATCTGCCAGGGCCGCAGCGATGCGTTCGCGCGATTGTTCGGCCATGCGCCGACGCCCCTCGGAACTGGCCGGCACCGGCGGCAGGAAATGCACCTCGGCATCCATCCGCGGCTCGCCCAGCAGGCGCAGGAAATTGCCCACGAAACTCTCGTCCTCGCGAAAGCCGGCATCCACGATCCGCCTGCCGCCACGTGCAAAGCGCAGCGCCACCGGTTGCACCGGCACCTCGGCATCGAGCGCGGCCTGGAAGATGCGCGCATGGAATATCTTGAGCACGCCGTTGTAGCCGCTGCCGCCTTCGGGAAATACCGCCACCGAACGCCCTTCGCGCAGCCGCTCGACCATTACCTGCATCACCGCCGCCAGCGAATGGTTGCTGCCACGGCGATGGAAGATGGTGCCCCCGCTCGCGGCCAGCCAGCCGACCAGCGGCCAGCCGGCGATCTCCGCCTTCGCCACGAAGCAGGCGGCACGCTGGCTGTGCAGCAGTTCGATATCGATCCATGAGGTGTGGTTGGCGACGAACAGCACCGGATCGGCCAGCGGCTGGCCGACGCGCACCGCACGCAGGCCGAAGATGCGCATCAGCCCAGTCGACCACCAGCGAACCAGCCGGTGCGCGAACGGCTCGTGGCCATGGTGCATGACGCGATGTCGGTTCCAGCTCAGCACCAGCCCGGCCAGCAGAATCGCCAGCACCGCGTACACCAGCAGCAGCGGCACCCGCCACAGGTAACGCAGCGGGCGCAGCAAATCGCGTTCGGCAACGGTGGCGGTGTCGATGCTCATCAGTCAGTTAGTTTAGCGTTAGTCGACCCCACCGCGGCGATGCCCGCGCTGAACGGATCCACATCCATCCTCACCGCTCCAGCTGGGTCAGCGGCAGCGACGGCGAACGCTTCACGGTGCGCAGCACGAAGCTGGAATTGACGTCGGCCACGCCGCTCGCGTTGAGCAGATGATCGAGCAGAAAACGCGAGAAGTCCTCCAGGTCCGCCACGTAGACATGCAGCAGATAATCCATGTCGCCGGTCAGGGCATGGCAGGCCACGACTTCATCCCAGCCGTTGACGCGTTCAACGAAACCCTCGACCGCCGCGCGCTCGTGCTTGCTCAGTTGGACCCGCACGAAGGCCTGCAGGCCCAGGCCCACCGCCTGCGGATCGATCTGCGCCGCATAGCCGGTGACGATCCGCTCGGACTCCAGCCGCTGCAGCCGGCGCAGACAGGCCGAAGGCGACAGGCTGACCCGCTCGGCCAGCTCGGCGTTGCTGATGCGCCCCTCGCCCTGGAGGACGGCGAGGATGCGCAGGTCGGTACGGTCCAGGGTCGGCATACGCAATAATCACTCTGCGAATATTCGTGTAACGCAATAATAATGCAAATCGCGCCCCCGATTTTGCAACAAAACAATCTTCGTGCCTGCGATTCGCTCTAAGCTGCTTGAAGTCCCACGCCCGGAGCAAGCCATGGCAGACCCCACGCCCCGCAAAGTCGAGCATCAGCAGACCGATCGCGGCTACGTGCCGGTGTACGCCACCGGCGTGGTCGAGCAGCCGTGGGCCAGCTACAGCAGGACCGACCACGAGGTGTGGGACACCTTGTTCAAGCGCCAGCGCGAACTGCTGCCCGGGCGTGCCTGCAAGGAATTCATGCAAGGTGTCGAGCGCTTCGGCCTGGGCGATGGCGGCATCCCGAAATTCAGCGAGCTCAACGAAGTGCTCAAGGCCGCCACCGGCTGGGAGGTCGTCGCGGTGGAAGGCCTGCTGCCGGACGAGGTGTTCTTCGATCACCTGGCCAACCGGCGTTTCCCGGTGAGCTGGTGGATCCGCAAGCCCGACCAGCTCGACTACCTCAGCGAGCCGGATCTGTTCCACGACCTGTTCGGCCACGTGCCGCTGCTGCTCAACCCGGTGTTCGCCGACTACATGCAGGCCTACGGCCGCGGCGGCATGAAGGCGTTCGCGATCGGCCCCGAAGCGCTGATGAACCTGACCCGCCTGTACTGGTACACAGTGGAGTTCGGCCTGATGAACACCGACGAAGGCATGCGCATCTACGGTGCCGGCATCGTCAGCTCCAAGGGCGAGTCGATCTATTGCCTGGACTCACCCTCGCCGAACCGCATCGGCTTCGACATCGAGCGCGTGATGAGCACGCGCTACCGCATCGATACCTACCAGCAGACCTATTTCGTGATCGAGGACTTCGAGCAGCTGTTCGAGGCCACCCGCCCGGACTTCACCCCGATCTACGCGAAGCTGCACGAGCTGCCCGCGCATGCGGCCGGTGACGTGCTTGAGGATGACCGTGTGTTCACCCGTGGTGATCGCGTGGGCTGGGCGAGCGGCGCGGATACCTGATGCGCTACGAGCGCGCCTATTTCACCACCCGATCCAGCCACGGTCTGACAATGTCGATCCACAACGCATAACCCGTGCGATTCATGTGCAGGCCGTCGCCGATGAACCATTTCGCCTGCGGCTGGCCATCTGTTCCAAGCATCGGCGTGAACACATCCAGGTAGGTGACGCCATGCTTGCTGGCCGCATAACGGCGAACCAGTGCATTGGCCTCGCGGATCTGCGGCAAGAGTTCCTGGCGCGCCACGCTGGGCTTGATCGCGATGAAGGCGATCGGCACACCAGGGTCGAGCGCACGCGCCTTGCGCACGAAGGCGGCGAAGTCGTCGCGTACACGGGCCGGGCTGTCGCCGTCGGCCAGATCGTTGTCGCCGGCATACATCACGATGGCACGCGGATGGTAGGGCGCCACGATGCGGTCGGCGAAAAAGGTGGCGTCGTCGATTTCGGAACCGCCGAAGCCGCGGTTGATCGTCTTCACCTCGGGAAAGTCGCTGGCCAGCGTCTTCCAGAAGCGGATCGACGAACTGCCGATGAACAGCACCGCGCCTGCCGCTGGCGGATGCTGGCGGTCGGACGCCTGGAACGCGGCGATATCCTGATTCCACTGGGCGTGGTCGTTCTCGCGATTGTCGCGAGCCCGGGCCAGCGAGGGCAGCAGGCAGAGCAACAGGAGAAACGCGACGGTCTTCATCGACTGGCACCCTGCGGGGCGGTGGTGTCGCCAAGCCTAGCGCGACCGCGCCAGCTCCGACACCTCCAGCACCTGCGCGATGCGCACACCGTCCCAGCGATAGACCAGGTGTTGTGCCTGCACGCAGGGCGCGACCACGTCGGGATGGAACGCGGCCACGCATTCGCCGCCGACATGACGCGCGCTGTCGAACACGATGCCATTGGAGCCCCCATCGCGCAGCCGGCGCGCCAACGCCACGCTGCCCACATAGCTGTCCGGATCGTGCGCCTCCAGCCAGCCTCCGCGGATATCGTGCAGCTTGCTGTCGATGCGGGTGCGGTAGCAGCGCATCTGGATCTCGCAGGCCGGTTCGCTGGTCGCGGCGAGGAAGCGTTCGCGGTGGTAGACGGTTTCCTCGACCGCGGTGGCCACGCTGTGCGCGGCATAGAACACGCCCCAGGTGCCATCGGAGAAACGGCTGCCCTCGGGATTGAGATGGGTGAACGCCGCCATCACCGGCGTCGAGCCGGGCCCACTGAGGCGGCGCTCCTGCGGCACCTGTCGCAGCGCACCGGCCTCTTCGCGCAGGCGCGGATTGGTCATCGCCTCGAGCGCGAACACGGCATCGAGATCGGCCGGATCGGCAACGCGGTCGTACACGCCGACGGTGGGAAAGCGGCTGGGCACGATCCGGTACGCCTGGTTCCAGCGAATGCGCTTCAGCGGCGGCAGATCGGTCGGCATCGAGGCTCCATGTAGCGGCTCGCCGCTCAGCTCGGGGAAGTCAGGGAGCATCCTGCGTGGCGGTCTCGCCGGTCGCGACCGCACTCAGCCGCGCTGGGCATCCAGGTATTGCCGCACCACGAACAGGTCGGCGACGTTGCCCGACAACATGCGCTCCAGCGCCGACTGACCGCCGAACAGGGGAGCGCTGTTCGGCCTGTGCAGCCAGGCGTCGGCCTGCGCTGGATCGGGGAACAGGATCTGCAGCGCCTGCCAGATGCCCAGCAGGTAGCTGATCCGCTCCAGCGTGTCGCGGCCGAGCGCGGCATCGCGCTCGCGCTTCCACTTGTAGAACGTCGACTCCGGCGGATCACCCAGCAGCTTGCGCTGGTCGGCGATGCGCAGCTGCCACTGCGCGGCCATGCGGAAAAAGGTGCGCAACGCGGGGCCGGCCAGTACATCGGACGACACTGGGTAGCGTGACGCGGCTTCGGCAACGCGAGAGGATTGGGTGGCCATGGCGCATGACTCTCCATAGGAAGTCATGTTTTATTCTACTTCATATGGAAAGTAATCACCAGGTTACCTCGAATCCGATTCTCCATGCGGCGTGGCATGCGGCGGCTTGGCGCAATCGCAGCCGAAATCCGGCTCCGGCCCGCCATCGGCGATGAAGTGATCGATGCGCTTTTCCAGCACCGGCAGCGGCACCGAACCGGTCGACAGCACGGTGTCGTTGAAGTGGCGGATATCGAATTTCGGGCCCAACGCCTGCTCGGCCTTCGTGCGCAGTTCGCGGATCTTCAGATAGCCCAGCTCGTACGACAGCGCCTGGCCGGGCCAGCTGATGTAGCGGTCCACCTCGTTGGCGATCTCGCGGTCCGAAAGCGCGGTGTTGACGGTGAGGTAGTCGATCGCCTGCTGCCGCGTCCAGCCCAGGTGATGAATGCCCGTGTCCACCACCAACCGGCAGGCGCGCCACATCTGGTAGGTGAGGAAGCCGAACTGCTGGTACGGCGTCTTGTAGATGCCCATCTCGTTGCCGAGGTATTCGGAGTACAGGCCCCAGCCTTCGCCATAGGCGGAGATGTAGCCGTTGCGGCGAAACGCGGGCTGGCCGTGGCTTTCCGCCGCCAGCTCGAGTTGCAGCGCATGCCCGGGGTAGGACTCGTGCAGGGTCAGCGCGGGCATGTTGTACAGCGGTCGCGATTTCAGGTCGTAGGTGTTGACCAGATAGACGTCCGGACCGCCGCGGCCGGAGGTGTAGTACGGCGCGATGTCGGCCGGCACCGGCTCGATGGCGAAGCGTGCGCGCGGCAGGTGGCCGAAGAATTTGGCCATCTGGCCGTCCACTTCCTTGGCCACCCAAGCGCTCTTGTCGAGCAGCTCCTGCGGTGTCTTGGCGTAGAACTGCGGATCGTTGCGCAGGAACGCCAGGAAGGCGGGGAAGTCGCCCTTGAACCCCGAGTCCTTCATCACCTCGAGCATCTGCGCGTGGATTTTCGCCACCTGCTCCAGGCCGATCTGGTGGATCTGGTCCGGACTGAGGTCGAGCGTGGTGTATTCGCGGATCTGCTGGCGATAGAACGCCTTGCCATCGGGCATCGCCTCGGCGGCCAGCGTGGTACGCGCCTGCGGCACGTACTCCTCGTGGAAGAACTTCAGCAGCTTGGCGTAGGCCGGAATCACCTCGTCGCGGATGCGTTGCAGCGCCTGGCCCTGCAGTGCCTGCGCCTGGTCGGCGGGGATCGACGCCGGCAGGTTCTTGAACGGCGCGTAGAAGCTGCTCTGGGTAGGGTCCTTCAGCTCGGCCACCGCGGCGATCGAGACGTCACGCCCTTTCAGCACCTCGCGCGGCACGCTGAAGCCGCGCTTCAGGCCGAGCCGCATGTTGTCGATCTCCTGGTCGAAGTAGGCCGGGATCTGGCACAGCCGATCCAGATACTTCCGGTAATCGTCGACGCCGCGCAGGTGATCTCCGCCCAGTTCGTAGCCAACATCGGACCAGAACGCCGAGTCGCTGTTGAACGGCATCTGCCAGGTTTCGAACTTCTGGTCGGCCAGCAGGTTGCTGATCTGCGCGTGATACACCTCGAAGTTGACCCGGTTGGTCGGCGTCAACCCAGCCACGTCGATCGCATCGAGCTGGCTCATCACGTGCTGCCAGTAGTCCAGGCGCAGCTGCTGGCTGGCCGCACCCATATCGTCCAGCCGACTGTTGTCCGGCGATGCAGCCACGGCCCCGGCCGCGGGGTGGCCGGTTCGCCAGGCCCATTCGGCGCTGTAGATGTGCCTGAACTGGGCATCCGCGCTGCCATCGGCAACGCCGGACGGCGCGGCCGCCGCATGGACCAGCGACAGCAGACCCATGGCCAGCACGCAGATGGCCAGACGGGTGATCCTCAGGGTGATGTTCACGCAGGCTCCTTGGCAAGGCGGGAGCGTGCCGGGAAGGGCGCCACGTCGCATGACTGGCTGCCGCATCCGGGCAAGCCCATTCAGCGTACCGCGGTGGCGCGCGCTTGAACACGCCGTCCTTAATCAGCGCAGGTCGACCTTGTCGACGCCGACGGCGCGCAGATAGGCCGCCAGGCCACGCTCGGCGACCTCCGCAAATACCTCGCCGGTGGGAGCACCGACATCGATGCGATCGGGGCGGAAGTTGCGGAAATCCCCGCGCAACCGGCACCACGCACCCAGCGTCCACTTGCCGCCCCAGAACGACAGGCACAGCGGCTCGATTTCGCGCGTGCTGGTCTGGCCGGCCTCGTCGCGATAGTCCAGCCGCAGCACCTGGTTGCCGACGATCGCCGCATGCAGCTGGTCGATCAGGACCGCGAAATCCTCGCGATGCTGGTCGCGCCAGACCGGGGCGAAGATGCGCGTGGTGCCGGCCCGCTCGCGCAGGTCCGGCGGCAGCACCGCCTCGATCTTGAGCAACGCCGCCTGCGCGCTTTCGGCCAGCCGGGTGCCGGCGAACGCGCGCACGAAACGCGATCCGACCACCAGTGCCTCCAGTTCGCTGGCGTTGAACATCAGCGGCGGGATGTCCGAACCCTTGCGCAGCACGTAGCCGACGCCGGCCTCGCCCTCAATCGGTACGCCGGACAATTGCAGGTCGGCGACGTCGCGATAGACCGTGCGCAGCGACACGCCCAGGGTCTGCGCCAGCGAGCGCGCCTGCAGCGCGGTACGCCGGCCGCGCAGGGCGTGGATGATGAGGAACAGGCGGTCGGCGCGACGCATCCGCGCATCATCGCCGGGATCGGCGATGGCGAACAGCGTCGAACGTCACGGCTCATTCCGTCATGTCGTTTGCACGGCGACCAGTTCGGCATCCTTCGCCGCCGCACGCTGCATCGCCGGGCGTGCCAGCACGCGATCGATGTAGGCGCGAATCACCGGCAGCTCCGGCACCAGCTTGAACATGGTGGTCCAGTTCAGCGCGGTGCCCCACAGCACGTCGGCCGCGCTGAAAGTGTCGCCCAGCAGATACGGGCCTTTCTCCAGCTGGTCGGTGAGCGTCTTCAGCATGGTGTCGTAGTCACCGTACGGGCAGGTCGAGGGCGTCGCCGGCTCGCGCTGCATCGACTTGTCGATCACCGCCGGTTCGAAGCACGAGCCGTAGTACACCAGCCAGCGCAGGTACGGCCCGCGCAACGGGTCGCCGATCGGCGGTGCCAGCTTCGCTGCGGGGTAAAGGTCGGCCAGGTACATGAACACCGCCGGCTGTTCGGTGATCAGCGCGTCGCCGTGACGGATCGCCGGCACCTTGCCCATCGGGTTGATTGCCAGGTACGCGGGCTGGCGCTGCTCGCCCGCCTTGAGGTTGAGCGCGTGCAGGTCGTAGTCGACACCGAGCTCCTCGAACAGGGCGCGGGTGCCGCCGGAGCGGCTCTGCGGTGCGTGGAAGAAGGTGACGCGTGGTGTCGTGCTCATGGTGGATGCTCCCGTGGCGCGATGGATCAGTCCTGCGGCTGATGGCAGACCGCCTCGATATTGTGCCCGTCCGGGCCAATCACGAAGGCGGCGTAATAGTCGGCGTGATACTGCGGACGCAGGCCCGGCGCGCCATGGTCGTCGGCGCCGGCCAGCACCGCCGCGTGGTGGAACGCATCCACCTGGGCCCGATTGTCGGCGACGAAGGCGATGTGCAGCGGGGTCGGCGCGACCGGGCTCGCGACCAGCCAGAAATCCGCCCCCTCGCGGCCCATGCCGATGGTGTCGGGGAAGGCTTTCAATACGCCAATGCCGAGCGGGGCCAGCGCACGGATGAAGAAGGCCTGGCTGCGGGCAAGGTCGCTGCTCGGCAGGCTGAGGTGGTCAATGATCATGAGGTCTCCGTGGGCTGAAGCGGTCGTCGTCCGTCCCGATCACGGCTTGCTCCGCAAGTGAAAAACCATGTGCGCCAATGTCGTCAGCGGGCCGCGCCGGCGTGTTCGCCGCGCGTGTTCCTCCACGGCGGCCGACTGGTCGGCGACGGGCAGGTCGTGTCGCCCGTCCAGCCACCGGCCGCGCAGATAGAGCGGACGATACGCCGCGAGGAAGCGTTCCCATGGGGTAGTCATCGCCATCCCCTCACGCCGGCACCGCTTCGCCGACGCACCACGGCGGCAGCTGCGCGTGCTTGAACAACCGATACCAGTCCTCACGGTCGGTCGGGCTGTACAGATCCAGGGTGTGGATCACCTCGCGCGCGAACTCGACGCTGCCCAGGTGGCTGGCGCTGATCACGCCGCCGTCGCTCACCGCGAGCACGCTGGCGTCGTACTGATCGGCGCCGGCATAACCGGGCACCTGGCTGGCGATCTGGCCGGGCCAGTTGCCGGTGTGGCGGCAATTGTCGAGCAGGCCAGCACGCGCCAGCGCCAGCACACCGCTGTCGATGCCCGCCACCGGCGCACCCGCCGCATGCAGGCGGCGGATCGCCGCCACCGCGCACGCGCCTTCGCCGCGCTGCCACAGGTGGCCGCCGGGCACGATCAGCAGGGCCGCGCGCTTGTCGTCGAACTCGGCCAGCGACAGTTCGGGCTGCACGCTGAGCCCGCCCATCGAAACGACCGGAGCCCGCGTGAAACCCACCGCCCGCACCTGCCAGTCGCCCGGGCGGCGGATCTCGCACAGCGCCAGCGCCGCCTGCCAGTCGGCAAACCCCTCGAAAACCAGGAAATACACCGTGTCGCGCATGTCGTGCCCTCCGTGATAGAGGTACAGCTTGATGATCCCCTGCTGCCAACGTGCTGTCAGCAGGGAAGACGACACGACGGCTCCCTTGCAGGAGCCCGCTTGCGGGCGATGCTTTTGATTCGATCCTCCATCACGCATCAGAGCAGGAGCATCGCCCGCGAGCGGGCTCCTACGGGTGACTGATGCGACAATAGGCGTTTCATCTGCCATGGACCCGACATGAAAGCCATCTCGCTGATCCAGTTCCTGATCGAGGAACGCCGCGCCGGCCACATCAACGCCGAGCTTTCGCTGCTGATCGAGGTGGTGGCGCGCGCCTGCAAGCGGATCGCGGTGGCCACCAACAAGGGTGCGCTCGGCGGCGTGCTCGGCATGGCCGGCGGCGAAGGCGCGCAGAGCATCAACGTTCAGGGCGAGGCGCAGAAGAAGCTGGACGTGATCTCCAACGAGATCCTGCTGGAGGCGAACGCCTGGGGCGGCCACCTCGCCGCCTGCGCCTCGGAGGAAATGGAGGACCCGCAGCAGATACCCGACGGGTATCCCAAGGGCAACCACCTACTGCTGTTCGATCCGCTCGACGGCTCCTCCAACATCGACGTCAACGTTTCGGTCGGCACGATCTTCTCGGTGCTGCGCTGCCCCGACCACGTTACCGAACCCAAGGCCGAGCATTTCCTGCAGCCGGGTACCGAACAGCTCGCCGCCGGCTACGTCGTGTACGGCCCGGCCACCGTGCTGGTACTGACCTTCGGCCACGGCACGCACGAGTTCACCCTGGATCGCGAGGTGGGCAGCTTCGTGCTGAGCCGGCGCGGCATCCGGATCCCGGCACAGACCGCCGAGTTCGCCATCAACATGTCCAACCAGCGCCACTGGCAGGCGCCGATGCAGCGTTACATCGGCGAGCTGCTGGCCGGCAGCACCGGGCCACGCGGCAAGGACTTCAACATGCGCTGGGTCGCCTCGATGGTGGCCGACGTGCACCGCATCGTGACCCGCGGCGGCGTGTTCTATTACCCGCTGGACGCGAAGATCGCCAAGCAGGGCGGCAAGCTGCGCATCATGTACGAGGCCAACCCGATGGCCTTCATCGTCGAGCAGGCCGGCGGCGCCGCGACCACCGGCCGCCAGCGCATCCTGGAGCTGCAGCCGACCGGCCTGCACCAGCGGGTGCCGGTGTTCCTGGGTTCGAAGGACGAAGTCGAGGTGGCCACCCGCTACCACCTCGAGGCGGACGGCGCGAACGCCTGACGCCACGGCGTCGCCGCGGCCTGTGACCTGTCGCACTTGGCGCGCGGATGATGCGGCTGTAGCGTGGAAGGCTCCCCGAGCCGGAGCCTTCCATGCTGAAACGCACCCTGCCGTGTGCCTCGTTGTGCCTGCTGGCACTCGCCCTGGCACCTGCTGTCCACGCCGACCCGCAGGCGGTCGATCCGCGCATCGAGCAGGTGCTGACCCAGCTGGGCAAGGCGCGATCGATCCAGGCGGTGGCGATCTCGCCGGATGGCAGGCAGCTGGCGTGGGTGATCGAACGCGATGACAAGCCGGCGATCGAGGTGGCCGATGCCGATGGCCGTCATGCGCACGCGGTGACGGCGGCATCCGCGCCCGGCACCTGCGCCGAATCGGGCATCGCCTGGGCGCCGGACTCGCGCCACCTCGCCTTCATCTCCAACTGCAGGATCGACCTCACCAGCACGCAGGTGATGCAGAACACGATTTATCTCGCCGACACCGCCGGCCGCGACAAGCCCGCGCAACTGGCGCAATTGGGCGGCTATGTACGCGGATTGCAGTGGACCGCCGACGGCAAGTCGCTGGGCTTCCTCTACGTGGCCGGCGCCACCCGCCACGCCAGCGCGGTGGCGGCGGCCAGGCTGCCGGCCGGCGAGATCGGCGTCAGCGGGATCGAGGTGCAGCGCGTAGCCGACATCGACCTGGCCAGCGGCAAGCTGCGCGAGCTGACGCCCGCGGACATGTACGCCTACGAATTCGACTGGTCGCCGGACGGTTCGTCGATCGCCTACACCGCGGCCAAGCCACCGGGCGACAACAACTGGTGGATCGCCAGACTGTACGCCCAGGCGGCACAACCGGGCGCCGCGGCCACCGTGCTGGTTGACCCGGCCGACCGCGGCAGCGGTTCGTTGCACGGCCTGCAGATCGCACTGCCGCGCTGGTCACCCGACGGCCAGCGGATCGCCTTCATCGGCGGCCTGATGAGCGACCAGGGTGCCACCGGCGGCGACATCTACGCGGTATCGGCGCAAGGCGGTACGCCGGTCAACCTGACGCCGGACATCCATGTCACGCCATCGTGGCTCGACTGGACCGGGCCGCAGTCGATGCTGGTCAGCCAGATCAGCAACGGCCGGAGCCAGTTGGCGGACTACGCGGTTTCCGCCACACGCGCGCAACAGCAACGCGTGCACTTCACGGTCGCGGCCAGCATCGGCGACGGTAGCGCCGCGATGGCGATGGCGACCTCGCGCGATCATCGCCGCATCGCCTATGTGCAGAGCTCGTACGCGGCCGCCGCCGAGGTGCATGCCGGTACCCTGGGCGACGCCGCGCCGGCCGCAGTCACCTCGATCAATGCCGGACTCAAGCCGGCCTGGGGCAAGGCCGAGTCGGTGGAATGGAACAACGAGGGCTTCCACGTGCAGGGCTGGCTGCTGTATCCGGCCCACTACGATCCGAAGAAAACCTATCCGATGGTGGTGGTGATCCACGGCGGCCCGTCGAGCGCGGTGATTCCGCGCTGGCCCGGCGTGGGCTATGGCGCCGTGCCGTTTTCCGCGCTGGGCTATTTCGTGTTCATGCCGAACCCGCGCGGCAGCTTCGGCCAGGGCGAGAAATACGTGCAGGCGAACCGCAAGGACTTCGGCTACGGCGACCTGCGCGACACGCTCGCCGGGATCGACGCGGTGGAAAAGAAAGTCCCGGTGGACGACAAGCGGCTAGGCCTCACCGGCTGGAGCTATGGCGGCTTCATGAGCATGTTCGCACCGACCCAGACCCAGCGCTTCCGCGCCGTGGTGGCCGGTGCCGGCATCTCGAACTGGCAGAGCTACTACGGCGAAAACCTGATCGACCAGTGGATGCCTCCGTTCTTCGGCGCCAGCGTCTACGACGACCCGGCGGTGTACGCGAAGAGCTCGGCGATCAACTTCATCAAGCAGGTGAAGACGCCGATGCTGATCGTGGTCGGCGATCGCGACGCCGAATGCCCCGCGCCGCAATCGTTCGAGATGTGGCACGCGCTGCGCGCGCAGGGCGTGCCGACTTCGCTGGTGGTATACCCGAACGAAGGGCATCACTTCGTCGATCCGGCACATCAGCGCGACGTGTTGCAGCGGGCGCTGGGCTGGTTCGAAAAATACCTGCCGGCTTCGAACTGAGCCGCAGCGACGGCAGCCTTCGCTTAGAACAATTCGCCCTGCGGCGACGGTTTGCGCGGTGGCACGAAGCGCGAGGTATCGAGCACGAGTTCACGGGCGCGGCTGAAACCGTGCCTGCGGCAGGCGACTTCGAAGCGACGGCGCAGCAGGTCGGCGAACACGCCGTGGCCGCGCATGCGGGTGGCGAAGTTGCTGTCATAGTCGCGGCCGCCATTCATCTGCTGGACCAGGCTCATCACGTGTTCGGCGCGCTGCGGCGCGTGCAGGGCGAGCCATTCGCGGAATAGTTGTTTCAATTCGTACGGCAGGCGCAGCGTCGTGTATCCGGCGCAGCGCGCACCGGCGGCGTCGGCCTGCGCCATCACGGCTTCCATGTCCTTGTCGTTCAATGCGGGGATGATCGGCGCCACCAGCACGCCAACCGGCACGCCGGCGTCGGCCAGGCTGCGGATCGCCTTGATCCGCCGGTGCGGCGCGCTGGCCCGCGGTTCGAGCTTCGCGGCGAGACGGTTGTCCAGCGAGTTGACCGAGACGAACACCTGCACCAACTGCTCGCGCGCCATCGACACCAGGATGTCCAAGTCGCGCTCGACCAGCGCGTTCTTGGTCACGATCGTGCACGGATGGTGGCACTCGGCGAGCAGCTCCAGCGCGGCGCGGGTGAGTCGCCAGCGTTTCTCGATCGGCTGGTACGGGTCGGTGTTGCTGCCGATGTTGATCGGACTGATCACATAACCGGGCCTGGCCAGCTCGGCGCGCAATACCTCGGCGAAGTTGCCCTTGGCACGAATCTTCGTTTCGAAGTCGAGGCCCGGCGAGAGGTTGAGGTAGCCGTGCGAGGGGCGTGCGAAACAATAGATGCAACCGTGTTCGCAGCCACGATAGGGGTTGATCGCCTGGCTGAACGCGATGTCCGGCGAGTCGTTGTGGCTGATCACGCTGCGCGCGCGTTCTTCGGTGACCTCGGTACTCGGACGCGGCCTCTCCTCGTCCAGCAGCGCGCTTTGCCAGCCATCGTCCTCGGCCTGGTGGCGGATGCGCTCGAAGCGGCCTTCCGGGTTGGAGGCGGCACCGCGGCCCTTGTGCGGGCGGGTCGTCAGGAGCTGTTCCGGCAGGGTCACCGGCGGCGGAAAATCGTCCATGGACATAGTGTCTCGCGACAAGGTCTCAGCGGCCGCGACATGAGCGAAGCGGAAGTCCGCCCCGGACGCCGGGACAGCGACGCCTTCGTCACGGCCGTTGCACATGCGAACGCCGACGCTTGCCGGGCGTAGCGCGCCGCCTCTCTTCATCTTCCTTCGAACAAGTTATTCCGTCGAACCAAGGAGTTTCCGATGACCGCTTCGGGCCTGATCATTTTTCTTCTCATCGGCGCCATCGCCGGCTGGCTGGCCGGGCTGATCGTGCGCGGTTTCGGCTTCGGCCTGCTCGGCAATATCGTGATCGGCATCATCGGCGCGTTCCTGGCCGGCTGGCTGCTGCCAATGCTGGGCGTGGGCTTCAGCCTCGGCAGCCCGATCATCACCAGTATCGTCTACGCGATGATCGGCGCGATCGTGCTGCTGGTGATCATCGGCTTGATCAAGCGCGCCTGACCGGGTCATCCCTGGAAACGCATCCATCCGACGCGCGGTGATCGGGCCACGGAATATCACCACGTAACGGGGCCGGCAGGAGAGCGGCACGACGAACATCGGGTAGCTGCTGCACGCGGAGGCCATTGACCGGACCGCCGGCGTGATCCGGCACCGCGCCGGGATTCTCGTTGAATGTCCTGTTCTGCGTTTTCCGCACCTGGCAGCACATCGTCTCGAGTCCGTTCACTTGCTGCGCAACCCGGCCGGGCGATGTGCTGCTCGACGCACTGCTGCAGCAGCGCGTCCGCGATGATCGGGCTACACTCGAACGCCTACGCCGCATGGCGCTGCTGCCGGTGCGGTATCTTCGTCATGCCTCTCGACGCCTAGCCAGCAGGAGCCCAGCCATGTCCAAGCTCTACCCGGTCGATCCCTCGTTTGCCGCCGCGGCACGCCTGCGCCACGACGACTACACGCGCCTGTATGCCGAGTCGGTCAGCGATCCGGAGGGCTTCTGGGGCCGCATCGGCCAGCGCCTGGACTGGATCAAGTCGCCGACGAAGATCAAGAACGTCTCGTTCGACCGCAAGGATCTGCACATCCGCTGGTACGAGGATGGCGAGCTCAACGTGAGTGCGAACTGCCTCGACCGCCAGCTGGCCAAGCGTGGCGACAAGGTGGCGATCATCTTCGAGGGCGACGACCCGAACAACTCACGCAAGATCACCTACCGCGAACTGCACGCCGAAGTGTGCAAGTTCGCCAACACGCTGAAGAACCTTGGCGTGGTCAAGGGCGACCGCATCGCGATCTACCTGCCGATGATTCCGGAAGCGGCAGTGGCGATGCTCGCCTGCGCCCGGCTCGGCGCGATCCACTCGGTGGTGTTCGGCGGCTTCTCGCCCGACTCGCTGGCCGGACGCATCGTCGACTCGCAGGCCAAGGTGGTGATCACCGCCGACGAGGGCCTGCGCGCGGGCAAGCACATCCCGCTCAAGGTCAACGTGGACGCCGCGCTGGAACGGCCCGGCACCAACAGCGTGGAAACCGTGATCGTGGTGCGCCACACCGGCAGCGCGATCAACATGCAATCGCCGCGTGACCGCTACTACCACACGCTGATGGAAGGCCAGTCCGCCGATTGCCTGCCGACCCCGGTCGACGCCGAACACCCTTTGTTCGTGCTGTACACCTCCGGCTCCACCGGCAAGCCGAAGGGTGTGCAGCACAGCACCGGCGGCTACCTGGTGTTCATCAGCTACACCCACGAGCAGGTGTTCGACCTGCGCGAGGACGATGTCTACTGGTGCACCGCCGACGTCGGCTGGGTTACCGGGCACAGTTACGTGGTATACGGCCCGCTCTGCAACGGCGCCACCACGGTGATGTTCGAGGGCGTGCCGAACTACCCGGACTACAGCCGCTTCTGGCAGGTGATCGACAAGCACAAGGTCAGCATCTTCTACACCGCGCCGACCGCGATCCGCGCACTGATGCGCGAGGGCGAGGAGCCGGTCAAGAAGACCTCGCGCGCGTCGCTGCGCCTGCTCGGCTCGGTCGGCGAGCCGATCAATCCGGAGGCGTGGGAGTGGTACTACCGCGTGGTCGGCGACGAGCGCTGCCCGATCGTCGACACCTGGTGGCAGACCGAGACCGGCGGCATCATGATCTCGCCGCTGCCCGGCGCGATCGCCACCAAGCCCGGTTCCGCCACGCTGCCGTTCTTCGGCATCAAGCCTGCGATCGTCGACGCCGACGGCAATGTGAAGGAAGGCGTGGCCGAAGGCAACCTGCTGATCAGCGATTCGTGGCCCGGCCAGGTGCGCACCATCTATGGCGACCACCCGCGTTTCATCGAGACCTATTTCAGCGCCTACCCCGGCAACTATTTCAGCGGCGACGGCGTGCGCCGCGACGAGGACGGTTATTACTGGATCACCGGCCGCGTCGACGACGTGATCAACGTCAGCGGCCATCGCCTCGGCACCGCCGAAGTGGAGAGTGCGCTGGTGGCGCACCCGAAAGTCGCCGAGGCGGCCGTGGTCGGCTGCCCGCACGAGATCAAGGGCCAGGGCATCTACGCCTACGTCACCCTGGTCGCCGGCGAGACCGGCAGCGACGAGCTGCGCAAGGAGCTGATCGCCTGGGTGCGCAAGGAAATCGGCCCGATCGCCACGCCGGATTACCTGCAGTGGGCGCCCGGCCTGCCGAAGACCCGCTCGGGCAAGATCATGCGCCGCATCCTGCGCAAGATCGGCGAGAACCTGCCCGACCAGCTCGGCGACATCACCACCCTGGCCGACCCCAGCGTGGTGAAGAACCTGGTCGACGAGCGGCTGATCAAATAGGGCGGTGCCCCGCCCGGGGATGCTCCCGGCGCGCTTGCGCCGGGAGCATCCCCGGTGCATGGCGCGCGCTCCGGTGCCGCAAGGGCCATCGGACGGCCCCTGATTCGGCCATATATACGGCCATTTGATTTTTCTTGCTTCTTTTTGTTGCGACGCACTATAGTCGAGACTCCCCCCTTGTTCCGGGAACTCAGACCATGGATCAGCCGCGCGCGCAGGGTTTGTATCATCCAGGGCACGAACACGATGCCTGCGGGGTGGGCTTTGTCGCGCATATCAAGGGCCGCAAGAGTCACTCGATCATCCAGCAAGGCCTGCTGATCCTGCGCAACCTGGATCACCGCGGCGCCGTCGGCGCCGACCCGCTGATGGGCGACGGCGCCGGCATCCTGATCCAGCTACCCGACCAGCTCTACCGCGAGGAAATGGCGCTGCAGGGCATCCAGCTGCCACCGCCGGGCGAGTACGGCGTGGGCATGATCTTCCTGCCCAAGGAGCACGCCTCGCGCAAGGCCTGCGAACAGGAACTGGAGCGCACGGTGCGCGCCGAGGGCCAGCTGGTGCTGGGCTGGCGCGACGTGCGCGTGGACGGCGAGATGCCGATGTCGCCCGCGGTGAAGGCGCGCGAGCCGGTGATCCGCCAGCTGTTCATCGGGCGCGGTCCGGACATCATGGTGCCCGATTCGCTGGAGCGTAAGCTCTACGTGATCCGCAAGACTTCCAGCCACGCCATCCGCGCGCTGAAGCTCAAGCACGGCCGCGAATACTTCGTGCCTTCGATGTCCACCCGCACCGTGGTCTACAAGGGCCTGCTGCTGGCCGACCAGGTCGGAACCTACTACGCCGACCTGATGGATCCGCGCGCGGTGTCGGCGCTGGCGATGGTGCACCAGCGCTTCTCCACCAACACCTTTCCGGCGTGGGAGCTGGCGCATCCCTACCGCATGGTCGCGCACAACGGCGAGATCAACACGGTCAAGGGCAACGTCAACTGGATCAATGCGCGCACCGGCGCGATCTCCTCGCCGGTGCTCGGCGCCGACCTGGCCAAGCTGTGGCCGCTGATCTATCCCGGCCAGTCCGACACCGCCTCGTTCGATAACTGCCTCGAACTGCTGACGATGGCGGGCTACCCGCTGTCGCACGCGATGATGATGATGATCCCCGAGGCCTGGGAACGTCACACGTTGATGGACGACAACCGCCGCGCCTTCTACGAATACCACGCGGCGATGATGGAACCGTGGGACGGCCCGGCCGCGATCGCGTTCACCGACGGCCGCCAGGTTGGCGCCACGCTGGATCGCAACGGCCTGCGCCCGGCGCGCTACATCATCACCGACGACGACCTGGTGATCCTCGCCTCCGAGGCCGGCGTGCTGCCGATCGCCGAACCACGCATCGTCAAGAAGTGGCGGCTGCAGCCGGGCAAGATGCTGCTGATCGACATGGAGGCCGGGCGCATCATCGACGACAAGGAGCTGAAGGACCAGCTGGCCAATGCGCGGCCGTACAAGCAGTGGATCGAGCATATCCGGATCCGCCTGGACGATTTGCCCGGCGTGGCCGCGGATGCCGGCCACGCCGGCAACCTGCTCGAGCGCCAGCGTGCATTCGGTTACACCCTGGAAGACCTGAAGTTCCAGCTGTTGCCGATGGCCCTGGATGCGCAGGAGGCGGTCGGTTCGATGGGCAACGACGCGCCGCTTGCCGTGCTGTCGGACCAGCACAAGCCGCTGTACCAGTATTTCCGCCAATTGTTTGCCCAGGTCACCAATCCCGCGATCGATCCGATCCGCGAACAGCTGGTGATGTCGCTGGTGTCCTTCATCGGACCGAAACCGAACCTGCTCGACATCAACAACATCAACCCGCCGTTGCGGCTGGAGGTTTCGCAGCCGATCCTCGACTTCGCCGACATGGCCAAGCTGCGCGACATCGAGCGACCGTCGCGCGGCAAGTTCCGCAGCTTCGAACTCGACATCACCTACCCCGCCAGCTGGGGCAAGGCCGGCATCGAGGCGCGCCTGGCGTCGTTGTGCGCCCAGGCGACGGACGCGATCGCCCAGGGCCACAACATCCTGATCGTGTCGGATCGGCAGGCCGGCCGCGAGCGCGTGGCGATACCGGCGCTGCTCGCCACCTCGGCGATTCACCAGCACCTGGTCGGCAAGGGCCTGCGCACCAGCAGCGGCCTGGTGGTGGAAACCGGCTCGGCGCGCGAGGTTCACCACTTCGCCCTGCTCGCCGGCTACGGCGCCGAGGCGGTCCATCCGTATCTGGCGCTGGAGACGCTGGCACACGGCACAGAAGGTGGCCTCGGTTCCGACAAGGCCATCGGCAACTACATCAAGGCGGTCGGCAAGGGCCTGCAGAAGGTGCTGTCGAAGATGGGCATCTCCACCTACATGTCCTACACCGGCGCGCAGATCTTCGAGGCGGTGGGCCTGAACAGCGATCTGGTGGACACCTACTTCAGCGGCACCTCCAGCACGATCGAGGGCATCGGCCTGTTCGAGGTCGCGGCCGAGGCCTTGCGCCTGCACGAGGCCGCCTACGACGACGCGGCGCAGCCATCGGCTGCACTCGACGGCGGCGGCGAGTACGCCTGGCGCGCGGACGGCGAAGCGCACCTGTGGTCGCCGGACACGATCGCCAAGCTGCAGCACGCCACCCGCGCCAACAGTGCCGCGACCTACAGGGAATACGCGCAGCTCATCAACCACCAGACCCGCTGTCACATGACGCTGCGCGGCCTGTTCGAGTTCCGCAGCGATGCCTCGGCAGCGATTCCGCTGGAAGAGGTGGAACCGGCGAAGGAGATTGTCAAGCGTTTCGTCACCGGCGCCATGTCGCTGGGTTCGATCTCGACCGAGGCGCATGCCACCCTTGCCGTGGCGATGAACCGGATCGGCGGCAAGTCCAACACCGGCGAAGGTGGCGAGGACGAGGCGCGCTATCGCAACGAGTTGCGCGGCGTGCCCATCGGGGAAGGCGAAACGCTGGGCAGCATTCTCGGCGCCGATCGCATCGAAAGCGACACGTTGTTGCAAGCCGGCGATTCACTGCGCTCGCGCATCAAGCAGGTGGCGTCCGGCCGCTTCGGCGTGACCGCCGCCTACCTGGTGTCTGCCGACCAGATCCAGATCAAGGTCTCGCAAGGCGCCAAGCCCGGCGAGGGCGGCCAGCTGCCCGGGCACAAGGTCTCCGAGTACATTGCGCAGCTGCGCTACTCGGTGCCGGGGGTGGGCCTGATCTCGCCGCCGCCGCATCACGATATCTATTCGATCGAGGACCTGGCGCAGCTGATCCACGACCTGAAGAGCTGCAATCCGGCAGCCTCGATCTCGGTGAAGCTGGTGTCCGAGGTCGGCGTAGGCACGGTCGCGGCGGGCGTGGCCAAGTCCAAGGCGGACCACGTGGTGATCGCCGGGCATGACGGCGGCACCGGCGCCGCGGCGTGGTCGTCGATCAAGCATGCCGGTACGCCGTGGGAACTCGGCCTGGCCGAGACCCAGCAGACCCTCGTGCTCAATCACCTGCGCGGGCGCATCCGGGTGCAGGCGGACGGTCAGATGAAGACCGGCCGCGACGTGGTGATCGCCGCCCTGCTCGGTGCCGACGAGTTCGGCTTCGCCACCGCGCCGCTGGTGGTGGAAGGTTGCATCATGATGCGCAAATGCCACCTCAACACCTGCCCTGTCGGCGTGGCCACGCAGGATCCGGTGCTGCGGCGCAAGTTCGCCGGCAAGCCCGAGCACGTCGTCAACTTCTTCTTCTTCGTCGCCGAGGAGGCGCGCCAGATCATGGCGCAGCTGGGCATCCACCGCTTCGACGACCTGATCGGCCGCACCGACCTGCTCGACATGCGCCAGGGGATAGTGCACTGGAAGGCGCGCGGGCTCGATTTCGCGCGCGTATTTCATCGCCCGGACGTCCCGGCCGAGGTCGCCCGGCGGCATGTCGAGGAGCAGCAGCATGGCCTGGGTCCGGCTGGCGGTGCACTCGACCACGCGCTGATCGACAAGGCCCGCGCCGCGCTGGACCACCGCGAGCGCTGCAGCTTCATCGTCGGCGTGCGCAACGTCAACCGTTCGGTCGGCGCGATGCTGTCCGGGGTTCTGGCGCGACGGCACGGCCATGCCGGATTGCCGGACGACACCATCCACGTGCAGCTCGATGGCGTGGCCGGGCAGAGTTTCGGCGCGTTCCTGGCGCGTGGCATCACGTTCGACCTGGTCGGCGAGGCGAACGACTACGTCGGCAAGGGCCTGTCCGGTGGCCGCATCATCGTGCGCTCACCGAACGATTTCCATGGCTTCGGCCCGGAGCACATCATCGCCGGCAACACCTTGCTGTACGGCGCCACCGAGGGCGAGGCGTATTTCAACGGCGTGGCCGGCGAACGCTTTGCCGTGCGCAACTCCGGTGCCGCCGCCGTGGTCGAGGGGGTCGGTGACCACGGCTGCGAGTACATGACCGGCGGCACCGTGGTGGTGCTGGGCGAAACCGGGCGCAATTTCGCCGCCGGCATGTCCGGTGGCGTGGCCTATGTGTACGACCCGGACGTGCAGTTCCAGTCGCGCTGCAACCTGGCGATGGTGGCGCTGGAACCCCTGCTTTCCCATGTCGAGCAGGAACTGCGCGTGCCACGCGAGCTGTGGCATGCGGCCGCGCGCGGCGTGTCCGGCGAAACCGACGAGGCGATCCTGCGTCGGCTGCTGGAATCGCACTTCCGCTACACCGGCAGCTTCCGCGCCAAGGCGATCCTGCACGACTGGATCAATGCGCGCACACACTTCGTGAAGGTGATGCCGCATGAGTACAGGCGCGCGCTGGGTGAATCAGCGCGGGAAAGCGCACACGCATCTGCAACGGCGGCGACGGCCTGAGCCGCCAGGAGGACAGATCAATCATGGGCAAGATCACCGGCTTTCTCGAACACCCGCGCGTGCTGGAAACCAGCGAGGCGCCGCGCGTCCGCAAACAGCACTGGCGCGAATTCACGCCATCACTGAACGACGGCGAGGCGAAGACCCAGGCCGCCCGTTGCATGGATTGCGGCATTCCGTTCTGCCACGGCGGCTGTCCGGTGAACAACGTCATTCCCGATTTCAACGAGCTGGTCTATCGCCAGGATTGGCAGCGCGCGATCGAGGTGCTGCATGCCACCAACAATTTCCCCGAATTCACCGGTCGCATCTGCCCGGCGCCGTGCGAAGCGGCATGCACGTTGAACATCAACGACGACGCGGTGGGCATCAAGTCGATCGAGCACAAGATCATCGACAAGGCGTGGGAGGAAGGCTGGGTGCTGCCGCAACCACCATCGCGACAGACTGGCTGGAAGGTCGCCGTGGTCGGCTCCGGCCCGGCCGGCCTGGCCGCCGCGCAACAACTGGCGCGAGCGGGCCACGCGGTGACCGTGTTGGAGAAGAACGACCGTATCGGTGGCCTGCTGCGTTATGGCATTCCCGACTTCAAGCTGCAGAAGGAACATATCGATCGCCGGATCGAGCAGATGCGCGCCGAAGGCGTGGCGTTCCGCACGGGCGTCCTGGTGGGAGCTGCGTCCGATCGAGCGGACGTCACGCCGGTACACGTGTCGGTCGAGCAATTGCAGCGGGATTTCGACGCGGTGGTGCTGGCCGGCGGAGCAGAGGCCCCGCGCGACCTGCCGCTGCCGGGACGCGAGCTGGAAGGCGTGCACTTCGCGATGGAATTCCTGCCGCAGCAGAACCGTGTCGTTGCCGGCGACACACTGGCACTGCAGATCCTTGCCACCGACAAGCAGGTGGTGGTGATCGGCGGCGGTGATACCGGTTCCGATTGCGTGGGCACCTCAAACCGGCAGGGCGCGGCGGCGATCACGCAGTTCGAGCTGCTCCCGCAACCTCCTGCGCAGGAGAACAAGCCGCTGACCTGGCCGTACTGGCCGCTCCGCCTGCGCACCTCCAGTTCACACGAGGAGGGCTGCCAGCGCGACTGGGCGGTTGCCACCAGGTGTTTCAACGACGACGGCAAGGGCAGGGTGCGCAGTCTCACCGCGGTCCGCCTTGAATGGAAGGACGGCAAGATGAGCGAGCTGGCGGGCAGCGAGTTCGAGATCCAGGCGGATCTGGTACTGCTGGCGATGGGTTTCGTCTCGCCATCGCAGGCCGTGCTGGATGCCTTCGGTGTCGAGAAGGACGCGCGCGGCAATGCCAGGGCCGCCACCGAAGGCAATGCGGGCTATCGCACCAGCGTCGACAAGGTGTTCGCCGCGGGCGACATGCGACGCGGCCAATCGCTGGTGGTCTGGGCGATACGCGAAGGACGGCAGTGTGCGCGGGCGGTGGACGAGTTTCTGATGGGGGCATCGCGCCTGCCGCGTTGATCGCGCGGGTCGATGAACTGCGACCGCCCGCTTGTGCATCCAGGCCGACGACGGCACCATGCGGGCATGATCGCAGCGCACCCGGGAAACCTGATCGATGCGGCCGCGCGGCTTGACGACGATGCGATCCAGGTCTGGTATCTCGACTATCGACCGGCGCAGGGGCGGCAGCCACTGCGCCTGACCTTGGCGGCCTATCTCGGTATCGACGCCGACGCGGTGACCCTGGTGGAGGGCGAGCACGGCCGGCCCCGCCTGGATCCAGCGCACGGCTCGTCGCTGGATTTCAACTGGTCGCACAGCGGCGAACACGCGTTGATCGCCGTCGCCCGCGGGATCTCGCCCGGCATCGATATCGAACGACGGCGTCCGCGGCCACGTGCGCTGCCGATCGCCCGGCGGTTCTTCGGCAACGACGAGGCGGACGCCCTGGCCGCGCTGCCCGAGGAAGCGCGCGATGCGGCATTCCTTGAGATATGGACAGCGAAGGAAGCGATACTCAAGGCACATGGGCGCGGCATCGGCTACGGTTTGCAGCGATTGCGGATTCTCTCCACTCGGGCCCAGCTTCGCCTGCTGCGCTTCGACGACGACGATGTCGACGCATGGCAGTTGCAACGCCTCGCCATCGCCCCCGACCTGGTCGGCGCGCTGGCATGGCGCGGTGCGCCGCGCACGATACAGCTGGAGGTGCTTGCCAGCACCAGCTGATTGGCGCACTGTCTTGGATCGCCCGGCATCGCCGTCGCTGCCGGAACCGTTACTACCGAACGTGCTTCCGTCATGACCCTGCTCAGCATCAACCTCAACAAGATCGCGGTGCTGCGCAATTCACGAGGCGGCAGCGAACCGGATATCTGCCACGCCGCGCAGACCTGCATCGAAGCGGGCTGCGGCGGGATTACCGTGCATCCGCGCCCCGATCAGCGACACGTGCGCCCCTCGGACGTATACGCTTTGGCCGCGATGCTGCGCGGGCGGGTGGAATACAACATCGAGGGCAATCCGTTCGCCAAACCGCGCGGCGACTATCCGGGATTGATCGAACTGGCACGCCAGGTCAGGCCCACCCAGGTCACCCTGGTACCGGATGGCGACGGCCAGATCACCTCCGACCATGGCTTCGATCTGCGCCGGGATATCGCTCGATTGCGACCGCTGGTGGGGGCACTGTGCGATGTCGGGTGCCGTGTCAGCCTGTTCGTCGACGCCGGCAGTGAGGGCTTCGATCTCGCCGCGGTGATCGGTGTCCGGCGCGTGGAGATCTACACCGGACCGTATGCGCAGGCATTCGCCGATGGCCAACCGGGCGCGGCACTCGGCGCCTGCGCCGACACCGCGCGACGTGCGCAGCAGGCCGGGCTGGCGGTGAACGCCGGGCACGATCTCAGCCAGGCGAATCTGGGTACGTTCAAGGCCGCCATCCCCGGCCTGGCCGAGGTGTCGATCGGCCATGCGCTGATCGGCGAGGCCTTGTATGAAGGGCTGGCCACCACCGTGCGCAAGTATCTTCAAATCCTGCGCTGAAGAGCACCTGAGCCCCAATAAAAAGGTTCTTCGCGGAAGTCCGGGTAGCGGACATGAAAAAGGAACGGCGGATTCGGTAAAGATGTTTGTGTCGAGCAAACGTCCCCCCGGAAACCACCGTTCCCATGTCAGATGATAGAGCCTGCCTCCCGTTCTGGGAGGGATTTGAGGTATCCGATCTTCAGGTCGGGCAAGACGAGATCCAGATCACCTTGGTTCCCGCCAGGGACCCGCCCGTACGTTGCAGTGGGTGCCGATGCACCGGTTTGCCAGTACACGAGTACAGCCATCGGCGAATCCGTGATCTACCGATGCTGGGCAAGAAGGTATGGCTGCACGCTACCTTCCGCCGCGTGGCGTGTCCTGATTGCGGTACGCGAAGGGAAGCGGTGAGCTGGCTGGATCGCCATGCGCGATTGACCCGGCGTCTAGCCGACACGGTGTCAGCCTGGTGCGCGAAGCTGCCCGTCGCCCACGTAGCGGAGCTGTTTGCCCTGCACTGGAGCACGGTACGGGAGCTGGACAAGCGCCGGCTCGGTGCGGCGCTGGCCGCGTTGCCTGCCGCGCAACCCACGCGGCTGATCATGGACGAGTTTGCGCTTTACAAGGGCCATCGTTACGCCACGGTCGTGCTCGATGCCGATACCCGGCGTGTGCTGTGGATCGGCGAGGGGCGTAGCCGGGCCGCCGTGCGGCCCTTCTTCGAGGGGCTGGGGCCGGTGGGTTGCGCGCGGATCAAGGCCGTCGCGATGGACATGAACACCGCCTTTGATCTGGAGGTACGTCGGCATTGCCCACGGGCTAGGGTGATCTACGACCTGTTCCACGTCATCGCCAAGTACGGTCGCGAGGTGATCGGCCGGGTGCGTGTGGATGCAGCCAATGATCTGCGCCACGACGCGGCCCGCCCGCCGCGTGGTCAAGCAGGCGCACTGGTTATTGCTGCGTAACCCGGATCACCTGAAAACCGAACAGCAGATCCGCCTGGACGACGTACTGGCCGCCAATCAATCGTTGATGACGGTGTACGTGATGAAGGCGCAACTCAAGGCGCTGTGGACGGCGACCACCGCGTGGGATTGGCGGCGTGCCTGGAAGCAGTGGATGGCTCATGCCCAACAAAGCCGTATCCCAGCCCTGATCCAGTTTGCCCGCCGGCTCAGTGGCTACTGGCGCGGCATCGTCAGCCGGGTGCGCTGGCCGATGCATACCGGCCAGCTCGAAGGCATCAACAACAAGATCAAGGTCATCAAGCGCATGGCCTACGGTTACCGCGACAGCGACTACTTCTTCATGAAGATCAAAGCCGCCTTCCCCGGTAATCCGTGAAGAACCTAAAAAAACCCCCGCCGGAGCGGGGGTTCGTGTTGCAGCGGGCCGTCAGTTGCCGTGAAGGTTACTGCGCCTCGTTGAATCCGATCTTCACCAGGTTGTAGCTCTTCGCATCCGCCAGCACGCGCGCCACGTACTCGTAGGCCACGTTGTCGTCGGCGGCGATCTGGATTTCCGGCTGGTTCGGCAGGGTCTGCTGGCCGATCACGGCCAGCTGCGCCTTCAGGCCCAACTCGTCGACCGGACTGCCGTTCCAGTAGAACGCGCCGCTCTGATCGATTTTCAGATTGATCGGGCTCGGCGGGTTTTCCGGTGGCGTGATGTCCTTGTTCGGCTGCGGAAGATCCACCTCGATCTTGTGTGCCAGCACCGGCGCGGTGATCATGAAGATGATCAGCAGCACCAGCATCACGTCGACCAGCGGCGTGACGTTGATCTCGGACATCGGTCCACTGGTATTGGTCGAAAATGCCATCTCGCGTTACCCCTTCGGCGCGTCGGTGGTCATGAAGGCGACATGCACCATGCCCGAACCCTTGGCGTCACTGATGATCTTCTTCACGATCTTGAACTGCACTTCCCGGTCGGCGCGAATCTGCAACTGGGGCTGTGGTGTCAGCTGTGCCTCCACCAGCAGCTTGGCGCGCAACTCGGCATCGGTGACCGAATGATCGTTGAAATACATGTTGCCATCCGCCTTGATCGCCAGATCCAGTGGCGGCGTCTTCAGCTCCGGGGTCTTCGCCTTGGGGTTGGCGATGGGCAGGTCGATCGTGACGGTATGCGACATCAAGGGCGCGGTGATCATGAAGATGATCAGGAGCACCAGCATCACGTCGACCAGCGGCGTGACGTTGATTTCCGACATCGGACCGCCGGCATTGCCGCCTAGACTGACAGCCATCGGTCAATTCCTCACTTCGAGCTTTCGACGCGCGAACCGGTCGCGAAGAAGTCGTGCAGGTCGTGCGCGAATTCGTCGAAACGGGCATATACCACGCGGTTCGAGCGGCTGAAGAAGTTGTACGCGAACAGCGCGGGGATCGCGGCGAACAGACCGAACGCGGTCATGATCAGCGCTTCGCCCACGGGGCCGGCCACGGCGTTCATCGAGGCGTTGCCGCTGGCGGCGATGCCGATCAGGGCGTGGTAGATGCCCCACACCGTACCGAGCAGACCGACGAAGGGCGCCGCCGAACCGACCGTGGCGAGCAGGGTCATGCCGCCTTCCAGACGCAGGCTCTCGCGAGCCACGGCCTGGCGCAGGGCGCGGTCGATGAACTCCGAGCGGCTCAGCGATTCGGCCAGGCGACCCGTGGTGCCGACGGTGCTCTGCTGGTGATGCGCCACCGCCGAGGCGGCCTCCAGCGCGATCTTCGAGAACGGTTCGCTCTTGGGCTGGGCTTCCAGTTCGCGGATCGCGTCCTGGGTGGAACCGTTGCCCCAGAAGCCATCAATGACCTTGTCGGCGCGAGCCTTCACGGTGGCATTGCGGATGCCGTTGGCGATGATGAAGTACCAGGACAGGAACGACATCGCAACGAGGGTCACGAACACGACCCAGCCAAGCCAGTCGAAGTTCTGCATCAGGTTGCTGAAGCCCATCTGTTTCATGGCTTCGGCGTTGGTGTTGCCGGTTGCTGCAGGAGTCTGTAGGAACATAACGCTACCCTAGGAAAGTCAAGCGTGAACTGTAACTGTAATCGACTGGATCCGGATTACAGCGGGTTGAAGTCGAATATTGCGCTAGCCACTGAGATTGAAGGTGATCGGAACACGAGCATAGCCTTCCACTTTCTTGCCGGCCTTCACCTCGGGATTGAACTTCCAGTGGCGAATCACCCATTCCTTGGCGGCCCGATCCAACTCCCGAAATCCGCTGGATTTTTCCACCTCGACCGTCTTGGGGGAACCATCCAGACCAACCAGGATAATCAGCGTCACCGTGCCCTCATGGTGCTGTCGTGCCGCCATGGGCGGGTACGGGGGATTGGGCCGGTCGCCATAGCTCAGATCCGAACCTGCCGCGATATCCGGCGGCGGCGCCGGCGGGGCTGGCGGGGCCGGCGGCGGCGCCTGCACGGCGTTGGCCGAAACCTCGTTCACCGGCGGTGGCGGCATGGGCGGCGGCGGCGTCGGTGGCGGGTTGACCTGCTGGATGATCTTCGGCGGCGGCTGCTTC
>NZ_MUNU01000003.1 GCF_002001085.1 Rhodanobacter sp. B05 | reverse complement strand
CGAGCACCCGCAGCCCCCCCTTTCCCCGCCGGCCCGCCCGCGCGTGCTGGTCGCCGACGACGACCCCGGCAGCTGCCGTTTCCTGGGCGATGGCATGCGCTCGCTCGGCGCCACGGTGGAGACCTGTGCCAGCGGCGAAACCGCACTGGCGCGGGCCCGCGCCGAGGCCTTCGACCTGATGCTGCTCGATTGCCGCATGCCGGACGGCGGCGCCCGGCAGATCCTGGCGCGGCTGCGCGATGATGCACAGGCCGGCTCGGCGAACAGCACGGCGGTGGCCACCAGCGCCGAACTGGGACCGGCCGACCGGCGCAGCCTGCTCGCGGCCGGCTTCAGCGATGTCCTGCTCAAGCCGTGCACGCTGACCGACCTGCAACGTGTACTGGCCCTGGTCCAGCCGCACGACCCGGCCTGCGTGCTGGATGATGGCGCCGCGCTGTACAGCACCGGCGACACCACTACCATGCGCGCGCTGCGCCTGCTGCTGCGCGAGGAACTGGCGCTGCTGCAGCGCGAACTCGACGGCCTCAGCCAGGATATCGCCGCCTTCGCCGACCGCCTGCACCGGTTGCGCTCGTCGTGCGGGTTCTGCGGCGCCACCGCGCTGGCGCAGCAGGCCACGCTGATGCAGCAGCAGCTGTCGCGGGATGGCGTCACGCCTGCCGCGCTGGCGAGGTTTCGGACGGCATTGGGCGCAACCCTGCAGGCCCTGGACGGTTAGAAGGTCAGGAGTCCTTCGCTTGGGGGCGCCGCGATACGGCCATCGCCAACACACGCCAGGCGCGCAGCTCGCCGCCACCCAGATGAAAGCGGATCACTTCACGCATCAGGTCGCGCAGCGACTTCAGGCCCTGGTTGTCCGGCATCCGGTCCTGCGCCAGCGCGAGCAGGTCGCCGCCGCGCAAGGCCTGCGGGTGGCTGGCGGCGCAGCGCACGGCGCCCTGCTCGGCCACATAGCGATACCACGCCGCCGGGTCGACCGGTTCGCCGGTGTCGGCTTCGTGCAGCAACTGCAAGCCGTAGCCCGTGGTCTCCAGCAGATCACGCTCGAAACGGCGCAGGCTCCAGCCCGGCGATTCGGCGGCGGCGAGCCGAGCCAGCGTCACGGCATAAGCGTCGTAGAGTGATGGCAACGGGTCCTGGCGGCCGGTCAGGCGCACCACCAGCTCGTTGAGATAAAGCCCGGCCAGGGCGACATCGCCAGTCAGCCGCCGCGGCGCGCCAACCCCCTCGACCTCGGTCAGCGTGGCCATCTCGCCACGCAGCAGCAATCCCAGTGACAGCGGCTGGAACGGCTCAAGCTGGGCCCGCTTCAGCCGTGCGCGCTCGCCACGCACGCCACGCGCCACCACCCCAAGCCGGCCATGCTCGCGGGTCAGGCATTCCAGCAGCAGCGATGTCTCGCGATAGGCGCGCGCATGCAGCACGTAGGCGGGTTGCTGTTCGATGCGCATGAAAAATCAGGAGTGAGGTGAGAGGAGTGAGAAGTGAGAGAAAAGCAGCGACTGCTGTTGCCTTCCCGCTTTTCTCTCACTTCTCACTCCTCCTTTTTCACTCCTCGCACTAATCCGTATATCCGAACTTCTTCAACATGTTTTCGTCATCAACCCAGCCCTCACGCACCTTGACCCACAGCTTGAGGAATACCTTGCGCTCGAACATGCGCTCCATGCGGCGCCGCGCGCTGGAACCGATCGACTTGAGCTGGGCGCCGCCCTGGCCGATCACGATGGCTTTCTGGCCGTCGCGTTCGACCCAGATGATGGCGTGGATCTCCGCTATGCCGTCCGGGCGATCGCTGAACTGCTCGATCTCCACCGTGGTGGCGTATGGCAGTTCCTGATCGAGTCGCAGCATCAACTGTTCGCGCACCATCTCGGCGGCAAGGAATCGTTCGCTGCGATCGGTGACCTCGTCCTCGCCATAGATCGGCGCCTGCACCGGCAGGCGTTGCAGGATGGCCTGCTCCAGCGATTTCAGGCCCTGTTCCTTCAATGCACTGACATAGTGGATCTCGTCGTAGTGGTGCTTCTGCGTGAGCTCGGCCACGAAGGGCAGCATCACGGTCTTGTCCTTGTTGAGGTCGACCTTGTTGATCACCAGCAAACGCGGTGCCGATTGCTCGACCAGGGCGGTGTACAGGACCTCGTCTTCGTCGGTGAAGCGGCCGGCCTCGATCACCTGCACCACCAGGTCGACGTCGCTGATCGCCGAGCGCGCCGCGCGGTTGAGGCTGCGGTTCATCGCCCGCTTGGCGCCGCGGTGCAGGCCGGGCGTATCGACGTAGAGGATCTGCCCCGCCTCGCTGGTGTGGATGCCGAGGATGCGGTGGCGCGTGGTTTGCGGGCGCGGACTGATGATCGACAGGCGGAACCCGATCAGTGCGTTGAGCAGGGTCGACTTGCCCACGTTGGGGCGTCCGGCCAGCGCCACCGTGCCGCAGCGGAAATTCTCGTGCGGCAGGCTGCCGTCGGCGGATTCAGGGGTGTGGTTCATGGCGTAGAGGGTCGGCAAGTCGGGGGGCAAGTGTAGTGCCTGGGGCCGTCGGGCTGTGGCCGGCCACCTATCTGCAACCCAGCCGCGCCTCAGGATTCGCGTGCGGATTCCAGCAACTGGTTCAGCACGGTCTCGGCGGCGTCCTGCTCGGCGGCCCGGCGGCTGCCGGCTGTCGCTTCGGCAACCAGCGGCAACGGTTCGCTGATGCGGCAGCTCACCTCGAAGGTTTTCGCATGATCCTCGCCATGGCTGGCGATCAGCTCGTATTGCGGCAGCGGCCAACCGCCGGATTGCAGGTGCTCCTGCAGGCGGGTCTTGGCGTCCTTGGACGACCGTCGCAGGGTGGCGACGCGTTCGCCGAACAACTCACGCACGGTTTCGCGGCAGGCCTCGAAACCGGCATCCACGTAGACCGCGGCGATCAGCGCCTCGAACGCGTCGGCGAGGATCGAATCGCGCCGGAATCCGCCGCTCTTCAATTCGCCGGGACCAAGCTTCAGCCCGTCGCCCAGTTCCAGTTCGCGCGCCACCACGGCCAACGCCTGGCCATTGACCAGTTGCGCTCGCAGCCGCGACAGCTCGCCTTCGCTGGCCTTGGGATGCACCTCGTATAGCAGCTCGGCGATGATCGCGCCGAGCAGGGCGTCGCCCAGGAACTCCAGGCGCTCGTTGTTCGGCCGGCCGGCGCTGCGATGGGTGAGTGCGAGCTCCGCCAGCGCCGGGTCGCGGAAACGATGACGCAGCTTCAAGGCTTACTGGCCGACATTGCCCTGCAGTTGCACGCTCTTGCTGAAGTGCAGCAGGAAGTCGATGTTGTACATGAACGGGATTTGCTTGTCATAGGTGACATTCAGATCGCTGGCACCGCCGGCGTCGCGCGTGATCGTGATGTCGGACGGCTTGATGGTGGAGTCGTCCACGTACTGGAAGCCCAGCTTGAACATCAGGTTGCGGCGGATCTCGTCCAGCGACTTGCCATTGGTGCCCTCGGTGGCAATCTGGTTCATCGCCTTGGTCACGCCCATGTACTCGGAGTACGACGGCAGCAACTTCATGGCCATGTAGGCGAAAAAGCCCACGACCGCGATGACGATCAGCATCCCGATCAGAGTGATGCCCGACTGCTTCGATTTCATAGTCCCCTCGCTATGCCGACGGTGCGGCCTGTCGATCTGTGGATGCCCCAGGTAGCGCCGGAGCCTGTCCGGCGTCGGCCGGACCGGAGCCCGGCGCGCTGATTATGCCTGCGGATTCTCGCACTTGTTGACCGCATGATGGGGCTGGGGCGCACGATTGCATCACGTTTCCGTCGCCACATGCCACCCGCCGCGGCCGGTCAGTGGATGACGGTGCCGATACGCGAGAAATTCACGCCACCGGTACCCCAACCCTTCCAGCTCATCCAGATCAGGAAGGCCTTGCCGGCCAGGTTCTTCTCCGGCAGGCAGCCCCACCAGCGGCTGTCTTCGCTGTTTTCGCGGTCGTCGCCCATCACCAGGTAGCAATTCTGCGGCACCACCGACGGCATATTCGGGTTGGGCACCGGCGGCGTCGGCATGCGATCGGGCATGCGCGCGACCAGGTGGGTCACCTTGCCCAGGTGCTCCTTCCAGATCGTGGCGCCGTAGGCCAGCAGCTCCTCATCGGCCGGCCGCGCGTGGTTGCCCACGAACGGTCCGATCTCCTCGGCGGCGACCGGCTTGCCGTTGATCACGATCTCGCTGTCGTGCACCTGGATCGTGTCGCCGGGCAGACCGATCACCCGCTTGATCCAGTTCTGGTCGGGCACCGGGGCGCTGCAGTCCGCGTTGCCGCCATGCACGACGGTCCCGTCGGCCTGCTGGCAGGTGAAGCCGGGCCAGCGGAACACCACCACGTCGCCACGCTTGGGCTCGCCCAAGTCGAGGAACTTGGTGTTGAACACCGGCAGCCGCAAGCCGTAGGCGAACTTGTTGACCAGGATGAAATCGCCCACGTCCAGCGTGGGCATCATCGAGCCGGAGGGGATCCGGAACGGCTCGGCCACGAACGAGCGCAGCAGCAGTACCACCAGCACCACCGGAAACAGCGAGCGCGCCCAGTCCACCGGCACCGGGTCGCGGTACTCCTCGCCCGCCGCATCCAGGCGCGCCTTGCGCTTCTTGTACAGGAACAGCCGATCCAGGCCCCATACCACGCCGAAAAGCACGGTAAGGCCAAGCAGAATCGCCGCGAAATCAAATTCCATGTGGGGCTCCTATGGAGCCGGGTATGGGGAATGGGAAATAGGGAATCGCAAGAGCGCGCAGCTCCGATTCTCCATTCCCTATTCCCTATTCCCGGCCAAAACTATTTATCCACCCTGAGCACAGCGAGGAAGGCTTCCTGCGGAATTTCCACCCGGCCAACCTGCTTCATGCGCTTCTTGCCTTCCTTCTGCTTTTCCAGCAATTTCTTCTTGCGACTGACGTCGCCGCCATAGCACTTGGCCAGAACATTCTTGCGCAGGGCTTTCACGGTCGAGCGCGCGATGATCTGCGCACCCACGGCCGCCTGGATCGCCACGTCGAATTGCTGACGCGGAATCAGGTCCTTCATGCGCTCGACCAGTTCGCGGCCTTTTCGATCGGCGTGGCTGCGATGCAGGATCAGGCTGAGCGCATCGACGCGTTCGCCGTTGATCAGCACGTCGGTACGCACGAACGGGCCGGCCTCGAAGCGATCGAAGTGATAATCCATCGAGGCGTAGCCGCGCGAGACGGATTTCAGCCGATCGAAGAAATCCATCACCACCTCGGCCAGCGGCATCTCGTAGCTGATCTGCACCTGGGTCGCCAGATACTGGATCGAACGCTGCACGCCGCGCTTCTCCTCGCACAGGGTGATGATGTTGCCGATGTATTCCGGCGGCGTGAGGATGTTCGCCACGATGATCGGCTCGCGGATTTCCTGCACCAGGCTGGAATTTGTCGGCAGCTTGGCCGGATTGTCCAGCATCAGGATCGAACCGTCGCTCTTGAGCACTTCGTAGACCACGGTCGGCGCGGTGGTGATCAGGTTCAGGTCGTATTCGCGCTCCAGCCGCTCCTGCACGATCTCCATGTGCAGCATGCCGAGGAAGCCGCAGCGGAAACCGAAGCCCATCGCCTCGGACGATTCCGGCTCGAAGAACAGCGCAGCGTCGTTCAGGCGCAGCTTGTCCAGTGCCTCGCGCATCGCCGGGTAATCGTCCGAGGACACCGGGAACAGGCCGGCGAACACGCGCGGCTGCATGGTCTGGAAGCCGGGCAGCGGCTTGTCGGCCGGCTTGCCCGCGTGAGTCAACGTGTCGCCCACCGGTGCGCCGTGCACGTCCTTGATCGAGGCATTGATCCAGCCCACCTCGCCGGCGCCGAGCTTGTCCAGCTTCTTGCGCTTCGGGGTGAACACGCCGACGTCGTCCACCTCGTGGGTGCGTCCGGTGGACATCACCAGCAGCTTGTCGCCTGGCTTGATCTCGCCCTGCATCACGCGCACCAGCGAGACCACGCCGAGGTAGTTGTCGAACCAGGAGTCGATGATCAGCGCCTGCAGCCGATCGGTGTCGCGTGGCTTCGGCGGCGGGATGCGCGCGACGATCGCCTCCAGCACGTCGACCACGTTGAGCCCGGTCTTGGCGCTGATTGCCACCGCATCGGTGGCGTCCACGCCGATCACCGCCTCGATCTCGCCCTTCACCTTCTCGATGTCGGCCGTGGGCAGGTCGATCTTGTTCAGCACCGGCACCACTTCCAGCCCCATTTCCACCGCGGTATAGCAGTTGGCCACGGACTGGGCCTCGACGCCCTGCGCCGCATCGACCACCAGCAACGCGCCCTCGCACGCGGCCAGCGAGCGGCTGACTTCGTAGGAGAAGTCGACGTGGCCTGGCGTGTCGATGAAGTTGAGCTGGTAGGTCTTGCCGTCCCGCGCGGTGTACGGCAACGAGACCGACTGCGCCTTGATGGTGATGCCGCGCTCGCGCTCGATCGGATTGTTGTCCAGCACCTGCGCCTCCATTTCGCGATCGGTCAGGCCACCGCAGATCTGGATGATGCGGTCGGCCAGAGTCGACTTGCCGTGATCGATGTGGGCAATGATGGAGAAGTTGCGGATCAATTCCATGGAACGCAGGCGGCCTTTCAGGCGTGGGTCTGCCACCACGCACCATGCATGGCGACGCATCACCGTGGGGCGACGCTAACCTCGCATTATCGCATGGAACCGGGCGCTTCAGCCCCAGCCTGGGCATCGGCCATGGTCAACGACACGGCGCCACCCAGCAGCAGGGTTGGCGCCGCGCCCTGTCTGGCTATCGTGGCGGCGCGTTGTTGTCGGGTACGGTCAACCCGATGAACTGGCTCTGGTTGTCGCGACGGACCAGCAGCAGCACCGTGCTGCCAGCCTTGACGTCCCTGGTCGCCACCTCGAACTCGGCCACACTGCCGATCTTCTGCTGGTTGACCATCAGGATCACGTCACCGGCACGCAGGTCGGCCTGCCCGGCCACCGACCCGGTGATGTCGCTGATCACGACGCCCTGCCCGGGCTTGAGTCCCAGCTGCTTGCGGGTGTCATTGTCCAGCGACTGTACGGTAAGCCCCAGGGCCGCCGAACCGCTGCGGGCTGACGGCGAACTGGCCGTGCGGCTGTCCACCGCGTTGCTGTCGCGCTTGGCCTCGCCGATGGTCACCTCGAAGGTCTGCTTCTTGCCGTTGCGCAGCACCTCCACCGGCACCTTGCTGCCCGGCTTGGTCATGCCGACGAGTGGCGGCAAGTCGGACGCCTGCTGAAGCACATGATTGTTGTACGCCAGGATGATGTCGCCGCTCTGGATGCCCGCCTTGCCGGCGCCGCTGTCGGGATTCACGTCGACCACCGCCGCACCGACGCCATTCTCCAGCTTGAATGCCTTGACGATATCGTCGCTGACCGGCTGCACCGTCACGCCGAGCTGGCCGCGCGAGACATAACCCTTGGTCTTCAGCTGCTGCACCGCGTTCATCGCCACGTCGATCGGGATCGAGAACGACACTCCCATGTAATCGCCAGTGTTGGAATAGATCTGCGAATTGATGCCGACCACCTGGCCCTGCAGATTGAACAGCGGGCCGCCGGAATTGCCGCGGTTGATCGGCACGTCGGTCTGGATGAACGAGGTGTAGGGCTGGTCCCGCTGGCCCAGGTTGCGGCCCACCGCGCTGACGATGCCTTGGGTCACGGTGTAGTCGAACCCGAACGGCGAGCCGATCGCCAGCACCCACTGGCCCGGCTTGAGCGCGCGCGAATCGCCGATGCTCACGGTGGGCAGGCTGCCGCCCGCATCGACCTTGAGCAGGGCGATGTCATAGGTGGGGTCGGTGCCGACCACCTTGGCGGTCAGCGTGCGCCGGTCCTGCAGGCGCACCGTCACCTTGTCCGCATGATCGACCACGTGGTTGTTGGTGAGAATGTAGCCGTCCGGAGAGATGATGAAACCCGAACCGAGCGAGGTATGCCGCTGTTCCTCGGGCGAGGGCATCATCGGCATCCCGAAGAAGTGGCGCAGGATCTCCGCCTCCGGGCCGTTCGGCATGCCCTGGCCGGGCATCATCTGGCCACGCATGGATTGGGTCGAACGCTGCCGCTCACCGGTGTACTTGGCTTCGACATGCACCACGGCAGCCGCATTCTTCTGCACGATGCCGGTGAAATCGGGCAGTGCCGCGGCACTGTTGGCGGTCTGGGCCTGCGCGCCGCCGACACCGGCCAGTCCCAGCAAGGCGCAACACGCCAGGGTACGCAAGATGGAATGACTCATGACTCCTCCTTGGTTGAACTCGCTTGGTTGAACTCGAACCGGCAGGGCCGGCTGATGGATGAATGCATCGGATGCGCGTTGCGACCGACCGGCCACGCTGCGCTCTCGACGCACCGGGGTGGTCGAGGGAACTGAAGTCAGCAGGGAACGCCGCGGTTCATCGCACGCGGCTCTGGTCTACTGCGCGTGTGCACCCGCCTGGCGCGAAGCATCCGGCACGCCGGGCTGCGCGGGATCGAGCAGCAGCAGGTAGCTGCCGTCGTTGTTGTCCAGCGTGCGGTAACGAGGCATCGCCGGATAGGACGACAATCGTCGCGAATCCCGTGCCTGGCTGCTGTCGATCGGCGCGCCCAGCGTCGCCGAGGCCTGCTGGCTGAGCAAGCCAGCCGAGTTGCCGCTCAGCCACGGCGGCACCGACGGTGGCGCCACCGGCCTGATCGTCGTGGTCGCGACCTCGACACGGCTGGCAACGGGGCTGGCCGAGGGACCCAGCCGTCCCGCATCACCCGCGGGCTGGCTGATCATCAGCGCGGCGGCGGCCACGCTGGCGGCGATCACGCTGCCACCGGACCAGCGCAACCAGTGATTGCGCCGGCTGACCACCCTGCTGGAAGTCGACTCCTGGTCGATCGCCAGCATCACCCGCGCGGCAAATCCCGACGACGCCAGCAGCGAAGTCTCGCGGCGCAGGCCGTCGCGGGCCAGGTGGTAGCCCGACCATGCCTGCCGCAACGAAACGTCGTGATCGAGTCGACGCAGCAGGAAGCGCAATTCCTCGACCGGCAACTCGCCATCCATGCCGGTCGAGAGGCTTTCGCGGGCGTCCTGGTTCATCTCTGCCTGGTTCATTTCTGATCCTCGCGGCCAGACAACAGCGGCCGCAGCTTTTCATCGATCGCCTCGCGCGCCCGGAAGATGCGCGAGCGCACCGTACCGATCGGACAGCCCATCGCTTCGGCGATTTCATCGTAACTGAGGCCGTCCACTTCCCGCAGGGTGATGGCCGTCCGCAGTTCCTCGGGCAAGGCTTGGACAGTGGAAAATACGGATTGTTCAATTTCCTGGCGCATCAGTTCGTGCTCGGGTGTGGCGCTGTCGTGCATGCGCTCGGCACCGGCCATGAACTCGGCGTCGTCGGCATCGATGTCGCCGGCCGGCGGCCGCCGGCCCATCGCCACCAGGTGGTTCTTGGCCGTATTCACCGCGATCTTGTACAGCCAGGTATAGAAAGCGCTGTCGCCGCGAAACGAGCCGATCGCCCGCCACGCGCGGATGAAAGACTCCTGCGCGATGTCCTCGCATTCGGCGTGGCTGCGCACATAACGGGAAATCAGCCCGATCAGCTTGTGCTGGTACTTGCGCACCAGCAGGTCGAAGGCACGCTTGTCCCCCTGCTGTACGCGCTCCACCAACGCGCGGTCCAGTTCGTTTTCGCCCATGCGGGCCGTGTCCATCGTCAATGCCGTCATCCGCAGAGGGTGCCTGGGTGGAGCTGAACCCGGCGCTCAGACCGCCAGCGACCGCCCAAGTTCAGTTTACTCATGGGCGGGAATCTGTCGAAACGCCGTACCTGTCGCCCGCTTGCCAGGCCGCACGTTCCGCCATCCGTTATGGGGTCGCCCACCGCCGGCTCAAGCCGGTTCGGCCAGCCGCACATCAAGCAAGCGCTGGCGCTCGGTCAGCATCTTGTCGAAACTGACGGGCTGCAGCGGACGGCAGAACAGATAACCCTGCAGTTCGTCGCACTGATAGGTGCGCAGGAACTGCAGGTGCTGTTCGGTCTCCACCCCTTCGGCCACCACCGCGCGATTCAGGCGATGGGCCATTTCGATGGTGGCCCGCACGATCGCCTCATCGTCGGGATCCACGCCGATGTTGCGCACGAAGCTCTGGTCGATCTTGATCCGGTCCGCCGGCAGGCGGCGCAGGTAGTCCAGCGAGGCGGCGCCCGTGCCGAAGTCGTCGATCGCGATATGACAGCCCATCCGGTGCAGCGCGTTGAGGTTCTCGACCAGGTTCGGTGCCGCCTTGATGCTGATGCTTTCGGTGATCTCCATTTCCAGCAGAGTCGGATCCAGCCCCGTCTCGCGCAGCGCTTTCGCCACCATTTCCAGCAGTTGCGGCTCCATCAGTTGCACCGCCGACAGGTTCACGCCCAGGCGCAGGCGCAAGCCATAGCGCTGTTCCCATTCGCGGGCCTGACGGCATGCGGTATGCATCACCCACTCGCCGATCGACACGATCAGTCCGGTTTCCTCGGCCAGCGGGATGAACACCGCCGGGCTGATCATGCCCAGCTCGGGATGCTCCCAGCGCACCAGCGCCTCCATGCCCACGATGTCTTCGGTCTGCGCGTCCACCTGCGGCTGGTAGACCACGCGCAACTCGCCGTTGCCCTCGGCATGGCGCAGGCGCGTCTTCAGTGCCATGCCATGCTCCCGGGCATATTCCGGGCTGACCTCGTAGATCTGGAAGTTGTTGCGGCCCAAATGCTTGGCCGAATACATCGCCTCGTCGGCGTGCTTCAACAAGGTCTCCGCATCGCCGGCGTCGTCCGGGAAGAAACTCACTCCCATCGAGACGGTAACCTGCAACTCGACGCCGTCGTCGAGGAAGATCGAAGCCTCCATCACCTGCACGATTTTTTCGGCCACCCGCAACACGTCGTCGTTCTTCACGATATGCCGCAGCACGATGGTGAATTCGTCGCCGGCATAACGCGCCACCGTATCCGACGCACGGATGCAGCTCCGCAGACGCTGGGTGACGATCCGCAGCACCTGGTCGCCGGTGGCGTGGCCATAGGTGTCGTTGATCGCCTTGAATCGGTCGAGATCGACGAACAGCACGGCGAAACACTCGCCGTTGCGGATCGCCTCGCGCAGGATCGTTTCCAGCCGGTCGTTGAACAGCAGGCGGTTCGGCAGGCCGGTGAGTGCATCGACCAGGCCTTCCGCGCGCCCCTGCTCGCGGGTACGTTCCAGTTCGAGCACTCGCGCAAAGCGCGCCGCCGCGCAACGCAGCACCGGCTCGACCACGGCCATCTCGGCAAAGCCACGGCGGTTGCCGGCGAGCATGGCGCCCAGAACGGTGTGCCGCTCGTCAAACAGGGGCAAGCCGACGAAACCGGCCAGATCGAGTTGCTGCAGCAATGGATCCATCGAGGCCAGCTTGGCGGCGTCGGTTCGATAGCGCATCGACTTGCCACCGAGCACCATTTGCAACGAGCCCTGCATTTGCGCCGGTGGCCACTCCGCATGTTCGCCGCGGCAAAGCTGCAGGATCTGGGTTGGCGCATCGGCGGCATCGCGTCGCACCGACCATACGGCCAGGTAGTCCAGCGCCAGTTCTTCGAACAGCAACCTGCCGGTGGCGGCCTGCGTATCGATGCCGCTGCCGGAGGCAAAGATCCGCGAGAGCAGCGACAACGCCGCTTCGGCCCCAAGATCGGCCCGATCGCTGCGAAACTGCAGTGCCAGCGCCGTACGGTCGCCATGCCTGACCCGGCGCGCGTTGACCTGCCCGGTATCGTACTGTTGGGCGGATTTGCGTCGGGCCGGGTGCCAGCGACGGTCCGCCTCGGCAAGCACCTTGATGGACATCTCGCCATCAAACTGGATCGCCGTTGCCAGTGCCATCCCTTCCCACTGGCTGGCTGGCAGATGGCTGTGCCGGATGACGCTGGGGCTGACCTCGATCAAGCTGTCACTGCCGACATCCACCATCAGCCATTCGGTATCTCCTTCCTCGAAGGCGCAGCGCCAATCGCCCGGCACGGAACCGGATACTTCCGCGGGTTTCATTGGCGAAGTCGGGGTATCGGTCGGCGCGCGCCGCCAGCGTGACACGAGCTCCGTGCCGATTTGCCTGGCGCAGAGCCAATCGGTGATCCCGGGCGGCAGGTCGGCAGGGCTGCAGGAAGCCTCGTCGGCCAGGACCACGATCAACGGCGCCGTGGCTGCGCCCGGCAGACGACGCACCTGCTCGCAGTGGCTGCGCGCCTGCGCCTCGTCGCCGTCCAGCACCAGCACCAGCAATTGCAAGGGCTGCTGCCCTGCACTGCCCTCCAGCAGGATCGCCGCATGCGACAGATCGCGCGCACTGTGTATCTGCGCATAGCCGGCCCGGTCGAGCGCATCGAACAGGGCGCGTCGCAAGTCGCGCTGGGCAGCCACCGCCAGGATCCCGGAGTTCATGCGCGGAGCCGCTTCATGTGAGCCATCGCCCGTCGCGCAGACGCAGGTTCCGCGGCTTGCCGTCCTCGCTGCTCAGGTGCGAGGCCAGGTCGCCCAGGTGGGCGGTGAGCGCCGGCGGCGCATCGATCAGCACGACCCGGCGCAGGTGTCCCTTCGGTGCGCGGGCGAGCTGACGCAACATCGCCGCGTCGGCGGCCGACAACGGCAACTCCAGCCCGTACAGGAAGTAGACGCCGAAATGCATGCTTTGCTGCATGTAGCGCAGGGCATTGCCCAGCCGCTCGCACTCCGGCACCCGCGAATGCGCCTCGCGCAGGCTGGCCAGGCCGGTATCGGGCTGCCACAAGTAAACCGCCTGGCCACTATGCCTGGCGAGGGTGCGGACCTGCTCCATCAAGGTGGGCACATCCTTGCTTTCAAGCACGACCAGCCCGCTCGGCGCCGCCAGTATCCGCTCGAAAATCTCGGCGCCGGCTTGCGGTGCGGCGGGGGCCATCGCGATCGTCATCGAGTGTTCATCCTGCGGCGTCGGTACTCATGCAATGGTGAACCGGGCGCCTGTGGTTGGCGCGGATATCCGTCGGGAACGGCCTGATACCTGGTTGATCGATGCCGACACGATGAGAGACCCAGCCGCGCACGGCCGGTTTCGCAGAATACCTTCCACAACAAGGTGATTTCACACCGGCGTCACGACCGGGTCAAGCGCGGCGGTCACATCTCGCAATCAAGGCGACAGGACGGTATGGTTCAGGCCTCCTCCACCATGTCTCTATCCCCATGTTCGAAGGATTGCGTTTCAACCACTGGAAGACCCATGACGACGAGGGCGTCATCACACTCACGCTCGATCGCGCCGGCAGCAGCGTCAACGCGATCAGCCGCGCCGTGCTGGACGAGCTGGAGCAGATCGTCGAACGGCTGGCGATCGACATGCCGGCGGGCGTGATCATCCACTCGGCAAAGGCGTCCGGGTTCGCCGTGGGGGCCGATATTCGCGAGTTCGTGGAGTACGCCAAACAAGACACGGTGCGCGAGAACATCGAGCATGGCCAGCGCGTCTATGAAGCACTGGCACGGCTACCCTGCCCCACGGTGGCGGCCGTCCACGGCGCCTGCATGGGCGGCGGGACCGAGTTGATCCTGGCCTGCCGCCAGCGGATCGCGGTCGACGATGACAAGACCCGCATCGGCCTGCCCGAGGTGATGCTCGGCATCCATCCCGGCTGGGGTGGTTCGGCGCGCCTGCCGCGCCTGATCGGCGCCATCGAGGCGATGCCGGTGATGCTCACCGGGAAGCCGCTTTCTGCCCACCGCGCTCTGAGCCTTGGGGTGGTCGATGCGACAAGTCGCCCGCAGGATCTGCTGGCCGAGGCACGACTGCTGCTGCGCCGGCCACCGGCGCGGCCGTTCGCGCGCCGGGCCAAGGCCTGGGCCAGCAATACCTGGCTGGCGCGGCAGATCCTGGCGCCGATGATGCTCAGGCAGACCGCGGCCAAGGTGCGCAGGGAGCATTACCCCGCCCCGTTCGCGCTGATCGATGTGTGGAAGCGCGGCGGCTCCAGCATCCAGCAGCGTCTGAAGCTCGAGGCCGGTTCGGTGGCGAAGCTGGCGCAGACATCGACGGCGCAAAACCTCATCCGGATCTTCTTCCTGCAGGAACGCCTGAAGAACCAGGGCAGCGGCGTCGATCCGGCGATCCGCCATGTGCACGTGGTCGGAGCCGGCGTGATGGGTGGCGACATTGCCGCCTGGGCAGCGCTCAAGGGGTTCGACGTGACCCTGCAGGATCGCGAGATGAAGTACATCCAGCCGGCGCTGGATCGCGCCCGCCAGTTGTACGAGAAGAAGCTGAAAACACCGGAGAAGATCGAGGAAGCCATGCGCCGACTGCGCGCCGACGTGGACGGCAAGGGGGTCGCCTCGGCCGACCTGGCGATCGAGGCGATCTACGAGAATGCCGAAGCGAAGGAATCTCTCTACGCCGGCATCGAACCCCAGTTCCAGGCCGACGAGATCCTCGCCAGCAACACCTCCAGCATCCCGCTGGACGAGCTGCGCAAGAACCTGGGCGCGCCACAGCGTTTCCTCGGCCTGCACTTCTTCAACCCGGTGGCGCAGATGCCGCTGGTCGAGGTGGTGCGCCACGACAAGCTGGACCCGACAATCGAAAAACGCGCGTTGGCGTTCTGCAAGGCGATCGGCAAGCTGCCGGTGGCGGTCAGGGGCACGCCGGGCTTCCTGGTCAACCGCATCCTGATGCCGTACCTGCTGGAAGCGATGCGCCTTTACAGTGAAGACGTACCCGGGCCCGTGCTCGACCGTGAAGCAAGGAAATTCGGCATGCCGATGGGGCCGATCGAACTGGCCGATACGGTCGGGCTGGATGTCTGCGCCTCAGTGGGCAAGGAGCTGGCACCGTTCCTCGGACTGGATGTGCCGCCAGGCCTGGATGACAAGATTGAAGCCGGCAAGCGCGGCAAGAAGGACGGCCAGGGTCTTTACCTGTGGCAGGATGGCAAGCCGCAGAAGCCCGAAGTGGACAAGGACTATGTCACGCCGCCGGACCTGCAGGAACGGATGATCCTGTCGATGGTCAACGAGGCAGTCGCCTGCCTGGCCGAGGGTGTCGTCGACGATGCCGACCTGCTCGACGCCGGCGTGATCTTCGGCACCGGCTTCGCTCCGTTCCGCGGCGGTCCGATCCAGTATGTGCGCAGCGAGGGCGTGGACGTGCTGAAGTCGAAACTGCAGCAATTGGCCGCACGCTACGGCGATCGCTTCAAGCCGAAGAGCGGCTGGGATCAGCCGACGCTTGCAAGAGACCCGCGGGACATGAGCCTGGACAACTGAGCGACGAGCAGGCGCAGTAGGCGCCTCTCATTTCTCACTCCGCTCCACTCACTCCTCGCCGATTCACCACATCAAGTCGTCCGGGACGCCGTCGTCATCTGCACCGGCCGTGCCGGATTCGACCAGCAAGGCGATCTGGCGCGGCTCGATCTCGCCAACCCGCACGGCGATCTCGCGACTGACCAGCAGGTAACGGCCAGCGTGCTGCACGACACCCAATTCACCCACGTTGAGTGCCGCCAATTGCGCGGCGTCGACATGGATGCGGCGGATCTTTCCCGCATATTCGAAATTCCGTGCCTGGTCGGCATCGGGCTTGTTCAAGTCGTGGCCATCAAGCAATTGCTGGATGCGCGCCTTGCGCTCGCGTCGCAACCTGGCCTGCTCGGCTGCCTCGCGCTCGGCCTGCTTGCGTTCGTTTGCCTCGGCCTGGGTGCGCAGCGCATAAGCCCTGGCCAGATCGATGTCCTGCTGGCTCTGCGGCTTCGCCGCCGCATGCGGCTTGCCGTGGTTGCCCCGCCCCGGCTTGCCAGGCGTGCCAGGTCCCGCTCGCTTCGGCTCGCGAATCCTTTCCTGCTGGGTTTTCTTGACAATACCGCTCTTGAGCAATTGATCGCGCAGGGATTCGGCCATGCGAGTGTTCCGTGGTCGGTGGACGGGTTGAACCGGCTTCAATAATGCGGCGGTGGCGGCTCGTCGTGGGGATCGTCGCCCTGTGCGACACGCATCGTGGCCATCTCGCCGCGCAGGTCGCGCAAGGCGCGTTCCAGCGCGGCGATACGCTGCGACTGGTCGGCGTCCGCCGAGGTCAACGCCTGCACCGTGTCGTCGATGAAGGTCAGCCTGACTTCCATCTCGTCGAGTCGTTGCGCCAGCTCGTCGCTGCCGTTGCTCATCGCACTACCCGCAGACTGCGGCCGCGACCGATGCCGTAGTAGGCCAGCCCGGCCTCTTCCACCGTGGCCGGATCGTAAAGATTGCGACCATCGAAGATCACCGGTTCCGACAGCGCGGCGCGGATGCGCGCGAAGTCCGGGCTGCGGAATGCCTTCCACTCCGTGACGACGACCAACGCATCGGCGCCCTGCAGGGCCGCAGCGGCCTCGTCGCACAGCACCAGATCATGCCGCTCGCCATATAGCCGACCCGTCTCCTGTCGCGCCTCCGGATCGAACGCGCGAACTTTCGCACCCGCGTCCCACAATGCTTCCATGAGCATCCGGCTGGGGGCCTCGCGCATGTCGTCGGTATTCGGCTTGAACGCCAACCCCCACAGCGCCACGGTCTTGCCCGCAAGCTGCCCGTCGAAGTGTCGCGAAATCAATTCGAACAACTTGCCCTTTTGTTGCCGGTTGACCGCCTCGACCGCGCCGAGCAACCGGGCCTGGTAACCACAGCCGTGCGCGGTGCGCTCCAGCGCCTGCACGTCCTTGGGAAAGCACGAACCACCGTAACCGGCACCGGGATAAATGAAGTGATAGCCGATCCGCGGATCGGACCCGATGCCCTGGCGTACCAGCTCCACGTCGGCACCAACCCGCTCGGCAATGTTCGCGATCTCGTTCATGAAACTGATCTTCGTTGCCAGCATGGCATTGGCGGCGTATTTGGTGAGCTCGGCGGAGCGCTCGTCCATCACCACCATGCGATCGTGGTTGCGATTGAACGGCGCATACAGCTTGCGCAGCACGTTCACCGCCCGCGTGCTCGAGGAGCCCACGATGATCCGGTCCGGACGCAGGCAGTCGTCCACCGCCGCGCCTTCCTTCAGGAATTCCGGATTGGACACCACGTCGAACTCGACGCTGGCGCCACGCGCGGCGAGTTCCGTCGCGACGGTCGCCCGCACCTTGTCGGCCGTGCCCACCGGCACGGTCGACTTGTTCACCACCACGGCATAGCGATCCAGGTGCCGGCCGATGGTCCTGGCCACTTCCTGCACGTATTTCAGATCGGCGCTGCCATCTTCGTCCGGCGGCGTACCCACCGCAATGAACAGCAATTCGCCGTGCGCGACCGCCGCTTCCGCGCCGGTGGTGAAGTCGAGCCGCCCTTCGGCATGGTTGCGCCGCACGATGGATTCGAGGCCAGGCTCGTAGATCGGAATATCGCCGTGCCTGAGGCGCTCCACCTTGGCGGCGTCGACATCGACGCAGAGCACGTGATTGCCCATCTCGGCCAGGCAGGCGCCGGTAACCAGTCCCACATAACCGGTACCGAAGATCGTTACCTTCATCATCTTCGTGACGATTCCCTTGAACGTGAACCGCCTATTCTAATGCCTGAAAAGTCGGCGCGGCGCTTGCCAGGGCTAATAGCAGAAGGGCGCGAATCTCTTCGCGCCCTTCTGCGTGCCGATTGACGATCCTGCGTTTACTGGCCGTCGGGACCGCCGGCAGGAGCCGCCGCGCCGGCAGGCGTCGGGCCGGTCTTGACCAGGGTCACGTCGAAGATCAGCGTCGCATTCGGCGGCATCGGCGGCTGCGGCTCGGCACCGTAGGCGAGTGACGACGGAATGAACAGCTTGTAGTGACCACCGACCTGCATCAGCTGCAGGCCCTCGCGGAAACCGGGGATCACGTTGGCGACCGGGATCGATGCCGGCTTCGGACCATGCTTGGCGGACGCGTCGAATACCTGGCCGTCAAGGAAGGAGCCGGTGTAGTTGATCTCCACCGTATCGTTCGGGCCCGGACGGGCACCGGTGCCGGCGGTGATGACCTGGTACTGCAGGCCGGAGGCCGTGGTCTTCACGCCGGGGGCGGTCTTGTTCTTGGCGAAGAAAGCATCGCCTTCGGACTTGTTCTTCGCGGCTTCCTGGGCGCGCTGGGCTTCGAACTTCGCCTGCACCTTGGTCATGAACGCTTCGTACACCTGCTTGGCGTCGGCCTCGCTCACGGTCGACTTCTGACCGGACAGGGCGGCCTGCACGCCACGCGCCACGGCGGCGGGATCCATTTCCTCGCGCAGGATCGGCGGCACGCTCTCGCCCATCTTGTAGTAGCCGAACACATAGCTGGCCTTGGTCTTGTCGACGGGGGCAGCGGCGCCGGTCTTGGCGGCCTGGGCATAGGCGCCCGCGGTCATGCCCAGCGCAACGGTCAGCGCGACCGCTGTCAGCGTGGGACGCAGAAAGTGCTTCATTCGTAACTCCCTCATGAAATGGAAATGCCGGCAACGCCGGCCGGAGCCCCTCGGTGGAGGCAGGCCACGCATTGTGCGGCGCCTGCCCGCTCTTGGCAACGACTCCGCGCTGTGACCGTCAGACGGCATAAAGGTTCAGCCCGCTCCGTCCGGCGGCGGTTCCGGCTTGTTCAGGGTGTCCTTCAAAGCCGCCTGCAGGCGCGCATGCATCTGCACCAGCCCCCGCCACAGCACCACCGCCAGCACTACACCCACCACCAGCAGGGACAGCGCGATGCCGCTAGGCGGCAGGATCGTCGAACCCAGCGCGCTCACCAGCACGCCCAGCAACAGCAAGGCGAGCAGCGGGATGAGCCGTGCCAGCACGTTGCGAATGGACTGTGTGTAGGACCCGGCGAAGCGCCCACGTATGCCGATCTCGGCCAGCAACATGCCCAGTGCCTCGGACTTGCGGTAAACCGCGATCAGCATGGGCAGGGAAAGGAACAGCGCGCAGGCCCAGATCAGCGTGTGCCGAAGTTCGCGCCCGATGCCCAGCGTGGAGAACCAGGCCCAGCCATTCGCATTGACGTAGGCGCCGATCATGAACAGGGTCACCACCAGCAACACGTTGACTCCGATATGCCACAGCAGTCGACGGAAGATGGCCGCGAGCGCCGCATTCTCGTTGACTGGCTTGAGCTGTTCCAGCCAGCCGCTGTAACTGGTCGCCAGCAGGCGCAGCGAGCGCGGCGTCACCGCGCGCAAACCGCGTGCCAGGCCATCGGCCGAACGCGACATGTAAGGGGACGCGGCCATGCAAACCACCGAAACCGCGACGGCGATCGGATAGATGAACTTGCTGATCACGCCGAGCGACAGCCCCAGTGTCGCGATCACGAAGGAGAACTCGCCGATCTGAGCCATGCCAAGCCCCGCCCGCAACGCGGTTCGCGGTTCATGGCCGACGAAGAAGATGCCCAGGCTGCAAGCCAGCGTCTTGCCCACGATGACCACGCCGGCGATCAGCAGTGCCGGCAATGCGTACTGCAGCAACATGGCCGGGTCGATCTTCAGGCCGATCGCCACGAAGAACAGCGCGGCGAACATGTCGCGCAGCGGTTCCACCAGATGCAATACGCGCCCCACGCTGCGCGATTCGGCCACCACCGCGCCGGCGAGGAACGCTCCCAGGGCGACGCTGAAACCCATCCAGGCGGCCAGCAGGCTGGCGCCGAAACAGATCCCCAGCACACTCACCAGCAGGGTTTCGTCGCGATCGAACCCGGCGACGTAATCCACCAGCCGCGGCAGCAGGAGCAGGCCCAGGATCATGCCCACCACCACGAACAGGCCCAGGTGCCCGATCAGGCTGAAAGCGGTGCCGGCCTGCACCGAACCGCCAATCGCCACCGCGCTCAGCAAAGTCAGCAGGACGATGGCGAGCATGTCCTCCGCCACCAGCAAACCGACCACCAATTGCGCGAAGGGCTGCTGACGATGACCGCCCTCGGACAGGGTGCGCGTGGCCACCATGGTCGACGACAAGGAAATGATGGCGCCGAGAAACAGCGCGTCCATGCCTTTCCAGCCGAACAGGCTGCCGATGCCGAAGCCGATCCACAGCATCAGGCCCACCTCGCCCACCGCCACGGCAAGCACCCCGATGCCGACCTCGCGCAACTTGCGCACGCTGAACTCCAGGCCCAGCGTGAACATCAACAGCACCACGCCGAGGTTGGAGATGTCGTCGATCGCCTGCGCATCGCCGACCAGCATGCCGGGCGTATGCGGCCCGATCAGCACGCCTGCCAGGATGTAACCCAGCAGCACCGGCTGGCGCATGCGCTGGAAAAGGATGGTGGTGGCCCCGGCCACCAGCATCACCACGGCAAGGTCACGGATGAAGCCGATTTCGTGCATCGCCTGCCTTCGCAATCATGTGCCTCCCGGCAGCATAAACGAGTGCCGGGCGAGATCCGCATCGATCCCGCGGAAGTGCGGCGTGAATTCCGCGGCGCCGTTGTCTTTGCTCTCGAAAAAAAGCTTGACGGAAAGGCAGGCCCAACCTATTCTTCTCGGCTTCCAGCGGCGGGGCCATAGCTCAGCTGGGAGAGCGCCTGCATGGCATGCAGGAGGTCGGCGGTTCGATCCCGCCTGGCTCCACCAACTTATCCGTCCCCATCGTCTAGAGGCCTAGGACATCACCCTTTCACGGTGGCGACCGGGGTTCGAATCCCCGTGGGGACGCCACTTTAACCCGGCAGCCAACAATGGCTGTCGAGGTCAAGTGGCAACGAGTTGGCTGAACGCTGGAAGATGTTGCAAATGCGGAGTGGTAGTTCAGTTGGTTAGAATGCTGGCCTGTCACGCCGGAGGTCGCGGGTTCGAGTCCCGTCCACTCCGCCACTATTCAAACAAGAAGCCCGCCTTGCGCGGGCTTTTTGTTGGAGTTTTACCTGGCTTGCTCGCGCAGGGGCTCCAGGGTGTCGATGGAGTGCCGCTGTTCGGCGAGATATTCCAGCCAGCGCGAGAGAAACCGATTCATCCGCAGGCGATGCTGGAACACCGTGTGTGCCGGCGAGAACGGTCCCAGAACCTGCCAGAGGTGCCGACCGGGATGGCAGTGCAGCGCCTCGGCCACATGCGCGTCGGTATACATCCTCAACTGCGCCGACGGCGCCCGCTGGCCGGTATGCGCGTCGACGAAGTCGTAGGTCAACTCCAGTTCCAGCGTGTACGGGTGGCATTCCTGCACGTGGAGGTGCACGTCGAGGCCATCCTCCACACGCGAGACATAGCGGCCAGGCGCCAACAGCTGCGGTGCGAACAACCGTGCCAGGCGGTGATAGTTCTCCGCGTACAACCCCATCAGGAACTCGAAGCGTCCCGGCAACAGGCTGTGGCGATTGTCCAGTACGGCGCTCATGGGCGGCGCGCAAACTCCGGTGGGCTGTCTAGAACATCGTCCGCTCGATTCCGAAACGGTCGAAGATCTTGCTGGCGATCTCCTCGATCGACACATGCGTTGTATTCAGGCTGGGAATGCCGGCCTGCCGCATCAGGCGATCGGCCTGTTCCAGCTCCCAGCGGCATTGTTTCAACGTGGCATAGCGGCTGCCGGCACGGCGCTGTTCGCGGATCTGCGCCAGCCGCGCCGGATCGATAGTCAGACCATACAGCCGATCCTTGTACGGACGCAGGCGCGGCGGCAGCTCCAGCTTCTCGAGATCTTCGTCGGTCAGCGGATAATTGGCGGCGCTCACCCCGTAATGCAAGGCCATGTACAGGCAGGTCGGGGTCTTGCCCGAGCGCGACACGCCGACCAGGATCAGATCGGCATCGGCGTAATTCACGTCGATGCCATCGTCATGCGACAGCGCGTAGTTGGTGGCGTTGATGCGTGCCTCGTACTTGTCGAAGTCGACCATGCCGTGGGAGCGGTTGACCGCACCGGAGCGTCGGGTATGCAGCTCATCTTCCAGTGGTCCGATGAAGGGCGCGAAAACGTCGAGCATCAACGCGCCGCTGGTCGCCACGATGTCACACAGTGCGCGGTCGGCCATGGTGTTGACGACGATCGGCCGCTGTCCGCTCTGCGCGTAATTGGTCTTGATCCGCAGCGCAGCCACCTCCGCCTTGTGCGCATTGTCGGTGAACGGCAGCCGATGCTTGTCGAACTGCACGCCTTCGAACTGCGCCAGGATGCTGTTGCCAATCGTCTCCGCGGTAATACCAGTGGAGTCGGAGATGAAAAACACGGTTCGCTGCATGCGGGATTCCGTCGATCGAGGTGCACTTGCCGGCACCTTAGCTCAAGCATCAAACCCTGTCGCCGATTGACCGCCCGCTGACTGGTATCCGGTTGGAATGACATCGTCTGCCATTGGTCTCCTTGTGCTGTGCACCATCGGCAGCGGACAATACCAGTTCTTTGCAGCCCGTCCGGCGACTGGACGACACCCCCATCTTCCTGACTTTCAGCCATTCCGAGGAGACACCCTTGAACGACTTGGTGCTTTGGCTCGACCAACTGCGCATGACTGACCTGGGCAAGGTCGGCGGCAAGAACGCCTCGCTCGGCGAAATGATCGGCAACCTCGCCAAGCTTGGCGTGTCCGTGCCGGGTGGCTTCGCCACCACCGCCGACGCGTTCCAGCAATATCTGGAAAAGAGCGGCCTGGCCAAACGCATCCAGAATCGTCTCGAGCACCTTGATGTCGATGACGTCGACACACTCGTCATCGCCGGCAAGGAAATCCGCGGCTGGATCGTCGATACCGCCCTGCCCGCCGAACTCGAGCAGGCGATCCGCGCGGCCTATATCAAGCTGTGCAAGGACGCTCTTGGTGAAGAGTCCGGCCATGGAGGGCCGGTTTTTGATTCCCGCGATCAGGGACGATCGCAAAAATCAATGGACATCGCCGTCGCCGTGCGCTCGTCGGCCACCGCCGAGGATCTGCCGGACGCCTCGTTCGCCGGCCAGCAGGAAACCTTCCTCAACGTGGTCGGCATCGACGACGTGCTGCACAAGGTGAAGGAAGTCTTCGCCTCGCTGTACAACGATCGCGCGATCGCCTACCGCGTGCATCAGGGCTTCAAGCACGAGGACGTGTTCCTCTCCGCCGGCGTGCAGCTGATGGTGCGCTCGGACGTGGGCGCCGCCGGCGTGCTGTTCACGCTGGACACCGAGTCGGGCTTCCGCGACGTGGTGTTCGTCACCGGTTCGTACGGTCTCGGCGAGATGGTTGTGCAGGGTGCGGTCAATCCGGACGAGTTCTACGTGTTCAAGCCGACCCTGCGCGAGGGCAAGCCTGCCGTGCTGCGTCGCAATCTCGGTGCCAAACAGTTGCGCATGGTCTATTCCAGCGCGCCGGGTGAGCGCGTCAGGACCGAGGACACCCCGGCCGAACTGCGCAACCGGTTCTGCATCAACGACGAGGATGTGCAGGAACTCGCCCGCCAGTCGCTGATCATCGAAAAGCACTACGACCGTCCGATGGACATCGAGTGGGCGAAGGACGGCAACACCGGCAAGATCTATATCGTGCAGGCGCGCCCGGAGACGGTGAAGTCGCGCTCGCACACGACCCAGCTGGAACGCTTCCACCTCAGCGAGAAAGGCAAGGTACTGGCCGAAGGTCGTTCGATCGGCCAGAAGATCGGTGCCGGCAAGGCGCGTGTGATCCGCTCGCTGAGCGACATGAACAAGGTGCAGCCGGGCGACGTGCTGATCGCCGACATGACCGATCCCGATTGGGAGCCGGTGATGAAGCGTGCCTCCGCGATCGTCACCAATCGCGGCGGCCGCACCTGCCACGCGGCGATCATCGCGCGCGAGCTGGGCGTGCCGGCGGTGGTCGGCACCGGCAACGCGCTGGACAATATCCCTGACGGTGCCGAGGTCACCGTGTCCTGCGCCGAGGGCGACACCGGCACGATCTACGCAGGCATCCTGAAGTTCGAGCGCGTCACCGCCGATCTGGGCGACATGCCCGAAGCGCCACTGAAGATCATGATGAATGTAGCCAACCCGGAGCGCGCGTTCGACTTCGGCATGCTGCCGAACGCCGGCATCGGCCTGGCCCGCCTGGAGATGATCATCGCCAGCCACATCGGCGTGCATCCGAAGGCGTTGCTGGAATACGCCAAGCAGGACGCCGAGACCAAGGCGAAGATCGACGAGCGCATCGCCGGCTACGCCGGTCCGGTCGAGTTCTATGTCGACCGCCTCGCCGAAGGCATCGCCACCATTGCAGCGTCGGTCTATCCGAAGCCCGTGATCGTGCGCCTGTCCGACTTCAAGTCGAACGAATACGCCGGCCTGCTCGGCGGCTCGCGCTACGAACCGCACGAAGAAAACCCGATGATCGGCTTCCGCGGCGCCAGCCGCTACGTCGACCCGAGCTTCGCCGAGGCGTTCGGGCTGGAGTGCAAGGCGGTCAAGCGCGTACGCGAAGTGATGGGCCTCAGCAACGTGTGGGTGATGATCCCGTTCGTGCGCACCCTGGGCGAAGGCCGCAAGGTGATCGAGGTGCTGGCGAAGAACGGCCTCAAGCAGGGCGAGCACGAACTCAAGGTCATCATGATGTGCGAAGTGCCCTCGAACGCCCTGCTCGCCGACGAGTTCCTCGACATCTTCGACGGCTTCTCGATCGGCTCCAACGACCTGACCCAGCTCACCCTCGGCCTCGATCGCGATTCCAGCATCGTCGCCAGCCTGTTCGACGAACGCGACCCGGCGGTGAAGAAGCTGCTGGCGATGGCGATCAAGACCGCGCGTGCCAAGGGCAAGTACATCGGCATCTGCGGCCAGGGCCCAAGCGACCATCCGGACCTGGCCGAGTGGCTGATGGAGCAAGGCATCGAATCGCTGTCGCTGAATCCGGACACGGTGGTCGACACTTGGCTGCGGCTGGCGAAAAAGAAGGCTGGCTGATACTGCCAGCCTGAATGGCTCGCTCATCATCCGTACCGCACTGCACCAAATGGGGCCGGACCACCCGGCCCTTTCATTTGCCCAAAGACCTGCGGCGCCGCACGGCATCGCAGGCGGGGCAACACTTCCACCCTTCGAAACCCCGGCGCAATGGCACTGGGCAAACGTCCTTCAGCCTGCCTTGCGCTGCAGCTTGCCTGTCATCAGCGCCACCGTTAACGTTCATACACATGTTTCAATTTCACATTTGAAGCGGCCGTAAATGCATTCTCCACCACGGGTCACGGGGGGCAGATTTTGAGCAGGACCCAACGCACCGGCCACGGCGATACCCGCAAGCGACTGCTCGAGGCCACTGAGTGGCTGTTCATCGAGAGTGGTTACGAGGCGATGTCGCTGCGCCACATCACGGCACGCGCCAGTGCCAACCTGGCCGCCGTGAACTACCACTTCGGCAGCAAGGAAGCGCTGATGCAGGAGGTGCTTGCGCAACGCCTGGACCGACTCAACCGCGAGCGCCTGCAACTGCTCAGCGCCTGTGAGCAGGAACAACCAGCGGCTCTGGATGCGGCTGCCGTACTCGCGATGTTGTTCATCCCCGCGTTCCGGCTCAGTCACGGCGACGCGTCCGGTCCCGCCTTCATGCGCCTGCTCGGGCGCGTCTACAGCGACCCATCCCCATTCATTCGCAGCTACCTGGAAGCACACTACCGACCGATCTCCGGGCGCTTCTTCGAGGCATTCTCGCGCGCGCTGCCCGCATTGCCGCGAAGGGAACTTGGACTGCGCCTGCATTTCGCGTTGAAGGCGCTATCCGGCATGCTGGCTGGCGAAGACATGCAGGCATTGATTGCCAGCGTCAGTCAGGGCCAGGAGATCAACGATACCGAACTGCTGGCGCGACTGGTTTCGCTGCTGGTACCCATTCTCACCGCACCGTTCGGCACACCGGAGCAAATCGACGTGATCGAACGCGTGCTGAAGTTCGACAGCACCAGCGCCAGGACCAGTGCCGAAACGCCGGTCCGGCCAGAGCATGACCCAAGCCAGCGTTCCACTGCGCTGGAGTGGCTCAAGGAAGGGAGGCTGGCCTCCTGAAAAAGCAGCAAGAAAAGCACGTTCCAGCCGTCAACGATTCCGGCACCGCCGATCGACGCCCCACCTCAGTCCGACCACCAGCATGCGAATCGGACCTTAGTCACAGGAGAAACCACGTGAACCGTCACCATCCACAACGCCTCATCCGACTCGGAAAACAAGCCAGCCTCGCCCTGGCCGTGGCGGGCGCACTGGCCCTGCCCTTGCGCGCGCAAGCCGGTTCCTTCCAGTTGCCCACCGACAATGCCGCCGGCTGGGCCCGCGCCAACGCCGGCGGCTCTTTGTTTGCCAATGATCCCACCGCGGTCTACAACAACCCGGCGGCGATGGCGTTCTTCACCGCACCCTTGCTGCAGGTCACCGGCACGGGCATCCGGCCAAGCGCCCAATTCGAAGGTCAGTTCAATGACCAACAGGGCAACCCGGTGACGGGCAACAACCCGAATGGTTTCGGCAAGTTCATCCCGTTCCCCAACATGGCGTTCGCTGCGCCGATCAATGACCACGTGACGCTCGGCGGCAGCCTTTCTGTGCCCTTCGGTCTGGTCAGCGAGTACAACCCGACCTGGCAGGGTCGCTACTTCGGTACCAAGACGAGCCTGCAGTCGATCGCCGTGAGCTTCTCTGCCGGCTTCAAGGTCAACGACCAGTTCTCGCTGGGCTTGGGTGTGGTCGGCCAACGAACCAAGGCCCAGCTCAACACCGTACTCGATCCGACTGGTACGGCATCGGCACTGTTTGGCGCGCCGATCGCGGGTGCTCCGCAGAGCGAGGATGTGCAGTTGAATGTGACGCTCAAGAAGTCGATGGCCTTCGGCTACTTCGTCGGTGCCGAATTCAAGCCCACAACGCAGGACAGCGTCGGCATCAGCTATCACTCGCGCATCAACCAGACCCTCGGCGGTCATTATAAGTTGTATGGCAGCGCCGCAGGCATGAACCTGATCGTGCTGGGGCCCACGCTATTCCCGGACAGAGGCCTGCCCTCGCTCAACGTCGATGGCGACAGCGCCAACGCCGTACTGAACACACCGGCGTTTGCGAGCCTCGACTGGGTGCACGACTTCAACAGCAAGTTCACCCTGGCCACCTCCATCAAATGGACCCAGTGGTCCAGCTTCAACAACCTGGTGCTGACCTCCAACGGCAATGAACTCGTCGGATTGCCGCAGAAGTACAAGAACTCGTTCGTGTACAGCGTGGGTGGTGACTATCACTTGAATGACCAGTGGACGCTGCGCGCCGGTGTCGGCTACGACCAGACGCCGACCAACATCATCAGCCGCGATCCGCGCATTCCAGACGGCTCGCGCCGACTGCTGGGGATGGGCTTCGGATACCAGGCGAGCGAGCATCTGGCATTCGACTTTGGCTACCAGCATCAGTTCGTCAAGGATGCCCGGGTGGACATGGTCAACCAGCTCGGGCTCGGTGCCGGCACCATGGACGGCAAGTTCAAGGATCACGGCGACGTGATCAGCATGACGGGCACCTACAAGTTCTGAACAGGGTGCCGGGATGACAGTGACAAGGGCCGCGCAAGCGGCCTTTGTTTTTGGATGCGGGTTCGTCCACGACACCCTCTCCGCCAGATACGCAAAACGCCCCTTCGATGGAGCGGCGTGTTACGCGGCGATGGCGGGGATTGTGAACCCCATCCCTGGGGTTCACCCCTTCGCGCATTGCGCTACGGGGCCGACCTGCGGTCGTCCTTGTCGTTCCAGACGAATTTGTCGAACCGGCGGGTTCGTCCACAACACCCTCTCCGCCAGATACGCAAAACGCCCCGAACGGGGCGTTTTGCGTATCTGGCGGAGAGGGTGGGATTCGAACCCACGGTACGCTTACACGTACGCCTGATTTCGAGTCAGGTACATTCGACCACTCTGCCACCTCTCCGATGGGATGCATGGTGGCGCATGCGAGCCGCGAATCATACGCGAGCAAGGGTATCGTGACAATAAGCCGGGCTTGCGGCATGCTGCGGCAGCACACCCTGACTGAAGCCCCATGATCGAACTAGGACACGGAACACATGTCGGCCTGCGCCGCACGCGCAACGAGGATACCTATCATGCCGATGTCTCGCTCGGCCTGTTCCTGGTGGCGGACGGCATGGGCGGCCACCAGCATGGCGAAGTGGCATCGGCGCTGGTGCGCGATGCCGTGGTCGAACTGGTCGGCTCCGGGCGCGGACTGATCGAAGCGGTCAACGGAGCCGCCGATCGCCTGCTCGCGCACACCCGGCCGAGTTTCGATGCGCTGCCCATGGGTACCACGATCGCTGCGCTCCGGATCATCGGCGACGGCTATGAGGTCGCCTGGGTTGGCGACAGCAGAATCTACTTGTGGACGCAGGCGTTGTGCCGGATCAGCCACGATCACTCGCTGGTACAGGCCTTGGTCGAGGCGGGCCAGCTCGATCCGGCACAAGCCTCGCGACACCCGCAACGCAATCTGCTGACCCAGGCCCTGGGGGTGACCGCGACCGAGCAATTGCATATCGGTATCGCCCGCGGCGCGCTCGAGCCGGGAATGACGTTCCTGCTGTGCACCGACGGGTTGACCGAATGCGTCGACGACGCATCGATTGCGCGAACCATCGCCCGCCATGATCTGGCTGCGCAGGAATGTGCCGATCAGCTCCTGCTGTCCGCACTCGACGCTGGCGGCGACGACAATATCACCGGTGTCGTCGTGCGTTGCCGCTGAGGGCGGCTCGAAGCCTACCTTTCAATCATGCAGGCGTCGCCAAAGGCTCTGGCCGCCCGCGCTCTTGTCCAGGTCATCCAGACGTTGCTCATGAAGCTGCGATTCGTCGGCCGAAGCATGCAGCACGTGCGGGCGCACCTGCAGGGATGCCGGTCTCACCACGATCACATCTCGTTGCTCCGCAGAGACGTCAAACCCGAGATCGAAACCGACCTGCCCGGACGTCATGGCCAGGTAGACATCGGCCAGCAACTGGGCGTCGATCAATCCCCCGTGCAGTTCACGGCGCGAGTTGTCCACGCCGAGCCGCTTGCACAGCGCGTCGAGGCTGTTGCGCTGACCCGGATAGCGCTCCCTGGCCATGGCAAGGGTATCGAGCACGCTGCAACGATCGCCAATCCGGCCTCGCGCCGGACCCAACCGGAGCAGTTCGGCATCCAGGAAGCCGATGTCGAAGCTGGCGTTGTGGATGATCAGCTCCGCGCCGTCGACGAAGCCGAGGAACTCGTCCACCACGTCGGGAAAACGCGGTTTGTCGAGCAGGAACTCGTCCTCGATGCCGGTGACCAGGCGGGCGCCTTCGTCAATCACCCGGTCCGGGTTGAGATAAGTCTGGTAGTGCCGGCCGGTGAGTCTGCGCTCCACCAGTTCGACACAGGCTATTTCCACCAGCCGATGCCCTTGACGAACTTCCAGGCCCGTGGTTTCCGTATCGAGCACAACCTGCCTCATGGGGCTTCCCTGATCAGCTCGGCCTGTTCACGTGCAGCCCGGTCGACACGTTCGTTTTCGACGTGCCCGTTGTGGCCCTTTACCCACTGCCAGCGCACCCGATGGGCACCCACGGCATCGGACAGACGTTGCCACAGATCCTGGTTCTTCACCGGCTTCCGGTCGGCCGTGCGCCAGCCGTTCGCCCGCCATTTCGGCATCCACTGCTCGATGCCCTGCATGACATAGCGCGAGTCCGTGGTCAGCGTGACCGCACATGGCCGCTTCAATGCCTCCAACGCACCGATCGCCGCCATCAACTCCATGCGATTGTTGGTGGTGGCCGCCTCGCCACCAGCCACCAGGCGCTCGCCACCCTGCGCCCGCAACAGCGCCGCCCAACCTCCTGGGCCCGGATTGCCCAGACAGGCGCCATCGGTGAATGCTTCCACTTCGCTCATCGTTGCTCACGTGTCCCGTGTTGTTTGCAGAGCCGAACTGCGCCGCGTGCCCGGCGACAATCGACCGCCTGCCGGCACCGCCACAGTGGCCGGCACATTCCGTCGCGGCAAGGCCACGCGTCGGCGCTTGCGGGCAATCAACACATAGCCGCCACCGAACACGTTGACCACCTTTTTGTCCCGGGAGCGAAGCCCCGGCCAGCTGCGTCCGACACGCTGCGCCAACTCGACCTCGAGCCCCTCCTGTCGCAAGACTTGATGCAGCCGCAGAGGCAGTTGCAGTCTGAGTGGCCGCCCCTTCGCCTGCCAGCGCAACCACGGCGACCAGCCACTGAGTGGATGAACGCCGGTCAGTGCCAACAAGCCACCGGGAGCCAGCACCCGGATCGCCTGGGCCAGCAAGGCCGATGCAGCCGGCGACACTTCCAGCGCGTGCCTGAGCAGGACCAGATCGAAGGCATCGTCACTGAAAGGCAACGATTCACCTGTTGCTGCAAGCAAATCGCCCCGGTAGCAATTGCCGTCCAGAAAGAGGCGAACCCAGCTGCCAAGCATCGGCAACGCCGGTGGAATGTCATCCTTCGCCGCACCCAGCAACAGGGCATGCGTGCCGAAGCAACGTTGCAGTTCCGGTGTCAGCACGCGCATCTGTGCATCAAGCAATCGGCGCAGCGGCGCACTGACATAAATATCGTTGTCACCGAGATGCATGCAACCGACCCAGGGTCTTTTTACCTGCCTCCAGTTTAGCGGCTTAACGGTGGGCGGCGTCGGATCGCGGACAACACGGAACTGCCGCACACACCTGAACGCCACACCGCCTTTTTAACACCACTCTAACGATCGGCTGAAAGAGCCACTCTATAGTCGGTCGCTTCGCGCGCAGCCGACAAGGTTGCGTCTGTCGTTGATCGGGGCGGCATTGCTCACCCCGCCACCCTGCTCGAACGCATCAGGAAACGTCTTGCACCTGATACCGCTACCGGCGTTGGCCGACAACTATATCTGGCTGCTGCACGATGACGAAGACAATGCCGTCGTCGTCGACCCAGGCGATGCGCAAGTCGTCGAGCGCGCACTCAGCACGCGGCATTTGCGCCTGCGCGCCGTGCTGCTGACACATCACCATCCCGATCACGTCGCTGGCGCATCCGCGCTGCAACAGCAGCATGCCGTCCCCGTCCATGCGCCGGCGGACGAGCGCATCACCAGTGCCACCAAAAAAGTGGGCGACGGCGACCGGATCGAACTGGCATCGCCAGCCGTGCAGTTCGACGTGCTGGCAATCCCCGGACACACGCTTACCCACGTCGGTTACCTGGGTGCCGGACTGCTGCTGTGTGGCGACACGTTGTTCAGTCTCGGCTGCGGCCGGCTGTTTGAAGGCACGCCGGCAGAAATGCTCTCTTCGCTGGACCGGCTGGCGGCCCTCCCCGCTGCAACCTTGGTCTGCGCCGGCCACGAATACACCGAAGCAAATGGTCGTTTCGCCAGCGAGGTGGAACCAGACAACGCACTGCTGCAGGTGCGCCGCCAGCAAGTCGCCCAGTTGCGCGCAAATCGACTACCCACGCTGCCGGTAACCCTGGAGAGCGAGCTCGCTACCAACCCGTTCCTGCGGGTCGACACCGAAGCGGTCAGCGCCTGGTGTCGGCGACGCGGTGTCAGCGGCGACCGCGTCGCGCGGTTTGCTGCGGTGCGTGCAGCCAAGGATGTATTCAAGGGATGAACAGAACACTGCGACGCGCCTTCCCGCTGACCCTGTCTGCCTTGCTGGCTGCCTGCGCCAGCTTGCCTCCGCAGGGATCGCAAGTGCCAGCCGCGCCGCTCCCCGCATCGACGACGACGGTGCCCGCGGCGGCCGCCACGACCTCCGGGGTGGCGGAGCCCACGCCAGTCCAGGACATCTGGGACAAATTGCGCCGCAGCTTCGCCATGTCCGATTGCAACGCGGACCCGGCGGTGCTGGGCTGGGCCAAACGCTACACGCGTGAGCCGAAACAATTCGAGGGGCAACTGCGATCGGCGCTACCGCGCCTCGCCTTCGTGCAGCAAGTCGCTGCCCAGTACAACGTTGCCGGCGAATTCGTGCTGTTGCCGTGGGTTGAAAGCCACTATCGACCGACTCCCGCACGCAAGCGCAGCCCCGCCGGCATATGGCAAATCATGCCGGTCACCGCTGGCGCCATGGGCTTGCGCGTGGACCGCCACTACGATGCCCGGCTCGACATGCCTGCTGCCGCGCACGCCGTCATGAAGCTGCTGGAGCAATATCACGATCAATTTCACGACTGGCGCGTGGTCGACTACGCCTACAACTCGGGTGAATTCCGCGTGCGCAAGCTCGTTCGGGAGCATGGCCTCCCGGCGGCCGAACCCGTGATCCCCGCATGGCCGGCAAGCAGGATTGCTCGCGAGCATCTGGTCAAACTGCTCGCGATAGCTTGCGTGGTACGCGAACCGGCGCGATTCCAGGTGAGTCTGCCCGTCCCGTCGGAAGCGGAGCATCTGGTACAGACGTCGGTGACCGCTTCCATCCCGATGGCCCAGGCCGCCAGTCAGGCGGGCATGTCGGTGGATGCGTTGAAGCACCTCAACCCGGCATTCAGTGGCGACACGATCGAGGTTGGCATCGCTTCGTACCTGATGCTGCCCGCCAGTCATGCCGAACAATTCCGCCTTGCCTCATACGGAGCGCCGAAGGAGACAGCTCCGACTGGTTCAACGCGAATTGCATCGCTGGACGGCAAAGCTGTCGCACCCCGACACCATCATCAGACCCATGTGGTGAGTCCCGGCGAGAGCCTCTGGCAAATCGCCCGCGAATATTCGACGAAAATCAGCCGCCTGCAACAGCTCAATCACCTGCATGACGACGCGATTCGGCCAGGTCAGGTGCTGCAGCTGGATGATGTCGACTGAGCAAACATCACGGCCAGCCCACCGCCCGTCGAAAAGGATCCCGAGTGGGCGACATGTGCTGACCGGGGCGGCCACAACCCGCCGGCCAGGTTGCCGCCATCGCTGCGGCAACGGTGTGGCGGGACGAACCTGATTACATCAGGCTGTTGTTGATCTTGATCTTGGTCCCGGAGCGGAGCATTTCCAGCAATTCCCGGGTTGCCTCGGAACCATAAGCCTGGGCCATCTGATGGCGCAGCGCCTCACGCTGATCCGGCGTCACCTTGGACAGGTCGCCACTCTGCACCTTGTCCACTGCCAGCAACGCAAATCCGCCGTCGCCCATGTCGACCGCGGCGAATTCCGGCTTGCCTGCCGCAACCGGGTGCGGCAGCAGGAATGCCTCCTTCAACAGTGGAGGCGGTACCTGCAGCGACTGTTCGCGCACGGCGTCCGGCACGCTGACGACCGAAGCGCCAAGCGCCTTGGCAACCGCCGGCATCGCCTCGCCCTTGCGCAAACGCGCCAGCACGTCATCCGCCTGTTTTTTGGCCGCCTCCGCCACGCGTGCTTCGAGAATGCTGTCCTTGATCTTGGCCTGGACTTCCGACAGGGGCTTGACCGCGGCGGCCACGTGCTTCTCGACATGGATCACCACCGAGTGGTCGTTGCCGAGATCGACCAAGCCGGAGTTGTTGCCCTGAACCAGAACGTCGTCGCTGAAAGCGGCGGCGACAAGCTTGGGATTGGCGGTCAGGCCCTGGCCATCCGTGCGCGAAAACAGCGGCGTGGTCTTGATCGGCAGGCCCAGCGCCGCCGAGGCCGGTTCCAGCGAGCTCGGGTTCGAATAGGTATTGTCGGCCATCTTCCCGGCCAGGTCGTTGTACTGGCGATCGCGCTGGGCCGTGGTCGCCTCCTTGATCAGCTGATCGCGCACCTCGGCGAACGGCCTGGACTCACCGCTGCGGACATCACGCAGCCAGATGATGTGATAGCCGTCGGAAGACAATACCGGCTTGGAAATCTGGCCCTTCTGCAGCGAGAACATCGCCGAATCGAACGCGGCATTGGTCACGCCCTTTTCCAGCCAGCCCAGATCACCGCCCTGGCGTTTCGAACCCAGATCCTGCGAATCCTTCTCGGCCAGCTTGGCGAAATCGGCCGGGGTGGCCTCGGCCGCGATCTTGTCCGCCTGGGCCAGCGCGGCCTTCTGCTGCTCCGGCGTGGCATTGGCCGGCACGTTGATCAGGATGTGCGAAACCAGCCGCTGTTCCGGTTGCACGAAGCGCTGCTTCTCATCCTCGTATCGCTTTTTCAACTCCTCGTCGCTGGGCACGGACTCGGGCTTGAGTGTGGCACCGTCAACCTCGATGTACTGCACCGAGACCTGCTCGGGGTTCATGTACTCGGCCTGGTGGGATTTGTACCAGGACTGGATCTGGGCGTCGGTAACCTGCGTGTCGGCTGCATCAGGCTTGGGCAACAGGAAGTAGCGAAGGTCGCGGCGCTGGGTGAGCAAATTCAGGAAACCGTCGACCCGCGCATCGCCGACAATGGTGCTGTCGGTAATCGCGGACGGCAGCAACTGGCCTGCCAGCGACGAACGCATCTGGTCCTCGAACATGTCTGCCGTCTTGCCACTGCTGGCGAGCCATGCGCGATAGCTGGTGGGGTCGAATTGCCCGTTCACCTGGAAGGCCGGAATACCGGCAATCGTGTCGCGCAATGCCTGGTCCGACACGCGCAGCCCCCAGTCTGCATTGGCCTGCAGCAGCAACTGCTCGTCGATCATGGCGTCGAGCACGCGCAGCTTGGTCTCGGGCTTTTCGAAGATCGTGGGATCGAAATGCTCGCCCTGCTGCGCACTGGCCTGCTGGCGCAGCTGGTTGATGCGATCCTGGAAGGCGTTCTGGCTGATCTCGCGCTTGCCCACTTTCGCCACGAACGTATCGCTGTGCGAAGTGAAGTAGCTCTCCATGCCGAACAGCGACATCGCCAGAACGGCGAGGCCGAGCACGATGATGGAAGGCCATCCGTGCATCTTGTTACGCATTGCCTGCAGCATTGCCTACTTCCCGCAACGTGGTTGAAAGCGCGCAAGGCGCTGGGCGCCTCACCGGTGTGCGTCGGGCTGCCAGCAGCACACCCCGAACGCGCTTGACTCAAACGACAAGGGCGCCACACGGGCGCCCTTGCGAAATGTGGCGGAGTGGACGGGACTCGAACCCGCGACCTCCGGCGTGACAGGCCAGCATTCTAACCAACTGAACTACCACTCCGCACTATCTGGTGGGTGCTGTAGGGATCGAACCTACGACCACCGCCTTGTAAGGGCGACGCTCTACCGCTGAGCTAAGCACCCCAAAACCAAGCGCAAGCCGCTTAGTTTAGGGCATCCTTTAGGCTCTTGCCAGCCTTGAACGCGGGCACTTTCGAGGCCTTGATCTTGATCGTTTCGTTGGTGCGCGGGTTGCGGCCGGTACGCGCAGCGCGCTTGCGGACCGTGAACGTACCGAAGCCCACCACCGAGACATCCTCACCCTTCTTCAACGACTTCTGCACGGCCTCCAGATAGGCTTCCAGTGCGCGGCCCGCGTCAGCCTTGGTCAGCTCGGCCTTTTCGGCGATGGCATTGATCAGATCGGTTTTGTTCATTGAAAAACTCCCTTGTTCGGATGTCGCCAGCGTGACCCATCTCGAGGACAGGCATCGCCGACATGGATGGTTGGCTGTTGCCAGGGCCGTAACGCAACCCCGCATCGCTGCACTGTCAGGCAACACAGGGGCTGCGGTAACGCCTTTATACCAGTGCCTTGCCGCAATCCGCAACACAAGACACAGCAACGTTTCCGTCAATTCGCCCCCGCGCAAAACCGCTTGCAAAACGGATGCGGGAGGACTAGACCGCATCTTCTTCGACCGACGGCGAAAAAAGCGAAACACGACCCAACCACGCCAAGCGGATCGACGTGATCGGATCGGATCGACTGCATCGGATCAATGGGTCAGGGGGTGACCCTCGGCCGCCTCACTCGAGACGGCAGCAGGAGGTGTTTCGCTGGCGGGCTTGGGCTGCAATGGGCGCTCCAGGGCGATGTCGAGAACCTCATCGATCCAGCGCACCGGATGGATCTCCAGCGACGAGGTGATATTGGCCGGCATGTCGGCAAGGTCCTTCTTGTTGTCTTCCGGAATGATCACCGTGGTGATGCCGCCACGATGTGCCGCCAGCAGCTTTTCCTTCAGACCGCCGATCGGCAGCACGCGGCCACGCAGAGTGATCTCCCCGGTCATCGCCACTTCGGAACGCACCGGCACCTTGGTCAATACCGACACCAGCGCCGTGCACATGGCGATGCCTGCGCTGGGACCGTCCTTCGGCGTGGCGCCCTCGGGCACATGGATGTGCACATCCAGCTTCTGGTGGAATTCCGGGTCGATGCCCAGTCGGTCGGCGCGCGCGCGCACCACCGAGAGCGCGGCCTGGATCGACTCCTTCATGACGTCGCCCAATTGCCCGGTGTGCACCAACCGGCCCTTGCCCGCGACGACCGAGCCCTCGATGCTGAGCAGCTCGCCGCCCACCTGGGTCCAGGCCAGCCCGGTGACCAGGCCGACTTCGTTCTGCAACTCCTTGCGACCGAAATCGAAACGACGCACGCCCAGGTAATGGTCGAGGTTGGCCGATTCCACCTTGGCCCTGTCCGGCGCGGACTTGCCCTTGCTCCGGGAAACCTTCGCGGGAGATGCCTTGGTCCTGGCTTTCTTCACCTGACCCAGGGTCAGCTCCTTGACCACCTTGCGGCAAATCTTGGAAATTTCGCGTTCCAGGTTGCGCACGCCCGACTCGCGCGTGTAGTACCGCACGATGTCACGCAAGGCATCTTCGGAGACACCGAGTTCCTCCACCTTCAGGCCGTTCGCCTTGAGCTGCTTTGGCACCAGATACTTCTGGGCGATGCCGAGCTTTTCGTCCTCGGTATAGCCGGGGATGCGGATGACTTCCATGCGATCCAGCAACGGACCTGGAATATTCAACGAGTTCGCGGTGGCTATCCACATCACCTCGGACAGGTCGAGATCGACCTCCAGATAGTGGTCGTTGAACGCGTGGTTCTGCTCCGGGTCGAGCACTTCGAGCAGCGCCGACGAGGGGTCACCGCGAAAATCCATCGACATCTTGTCGATCTCGTCGAGCACGAACAGCGGATTCTTGGCACCCGCCTTGTTGATGTTCTGCACGATGCGGCCCGGCATCGAGCCGATATAGGTACGCCGATGGCCACGGATTTCGGCCTCGTCGCGCACACCGCCCAGGCTCATGCGCACAAATTTGCGATTGGTCGCCTTCGCAATCGACTGCCCGAGCGAAGTCTTGCCCACACCGGGTGGCCCGACCAGACACAGAATCGGACCCTTCATGACGGACACGCGCTGCTGCACCGCGAGGTATTCGAGGATGCGATCCTTGACCTTCTCCAGGCCAAAATGGTCGGCGTCGAGCACTTCCTGTGCCATTTGCAGATCCTTGCGTACCTTGCTGCGTTTCTTCCACGGGACGCCAACCAGCCAGTCGAGGTAGTTGCGCACCACCGTGGCCTCGGCCGACATCGGCGACATCTGCTTGAGCTTGTTGAACTCCTGACGCGCCTTGCCGAGCACCGCCTTGGGCATGCCTGCAGCCTCGATCTTCTTCTGCAGTTCCTCGACTTCGTTCGGGCCGTCCTCGTTGTCGCCCAGTTCCTTCTGGATCGCCTTCATCTGCTCGTTGAGGTAGTACTCGCGCTGGCTCTTTTCCATCTGCGACTTGACCCGACCGCGGATGCGCTTCTCCACCTGCTGCAGGTCCATCTCGCCATCGACCAACCCGATCAACAGTTCCAGCCGCTTGCCGACGTCGGCCGTCTCGAGCACTTTCTGCTTGTCGGCCATGCGAACCGAAAGATGCGCCGCGATGGAATCGGCGACACGCGAGGGATCATCGATGCCCGACAGGCTGGCCAGCACCTCCGGCGGCAACTTGCGGCTCTGTTTGACCAGTTGCTCGAACAACGAAATCAGGGTGCGGGAAACGACGTCCAGCTCACGCTCCTTCGCGTTGTAGGCCGGCTCGATCAGACGGGAGCGCGCCATCAGCATGCCGTCGGAATCCTGGAAGTCCTCGACCGCCACGCGGGATTGCCCCTCGACCAGCACCTTGACTGTGCCATCGGGCAGTTTCAGCAGTTGCAGGACGCCAGCCAGGGTACCTACCTGATGCAGGTCGGAAATCTCCGGATCATCGATATCCGGGCTCTTCTGGGCCACCAGCAGGATCTGCCGTTCACCCTCCATCGCCCGTTCCAGCGCACGCATCGACTTGTCGCGGCCGACAAACAGCGGAATGACCATGTGCGGATAGACCACCACATCGCGCAAGGGCAATACCGGCAGAGCATCCAGCGCAACGGGAAGGGGGGCTTGCTTGGCCATGAAAAAGCGATTCCTCGGATTCTGATAGGGGTTCGTCCCGACACTGCGCCGGGCCCGTCTAGACGTCAAGTGGAGGCGAATGGCGGCTGCTCAAGGTGCGGGGCGTCCCGAAAAACGACGCGGCCCCGGTGATGCCACCGGAGCCGCGCGGGTTTCAGGCGTGAAGATGGGTCAGGCAGCGGCGTCGCCACCATCGCCCGCGACACGCTGCTGCAGGTTGCCTCGATAGATCAGATAAGGCTCGGCTTGCCCATCGATCACCGCGTCGTCCACCACCACCTTGCTGACATGCTCCAGCGAAGGCAGCTCGTACATGGTATCGAGCAACACCTGCTCCAGGATCGTGCGCAGGCCGCGCGCGCCGGTCTTGCGCTTCAGCGCCTTCTTGGCAATCGCCTGCAAGGCTTCGGGGCGGAACTCGAGTTCCACTTCCTCCATCTCGAACAGCTTCTTGAACTGCTTGGTGACTGCATTCTTCGGCTCGGTGAGGATCTTCACCAGTGCCGCCTCATCCAGCTCGTCCAATGTGGCCACCACCGGCAAGCGCCCAACGAATTCGGGAATCAGGCCGAAGCGCACCAGATCGGCGGGCTCCACGTCGGCCAGCACCTTGCCCAGATTCTCGGTGCGCTCCTTGCTGCGCACTTCGGCCGAGAAGCCGATGCTGGTGTTCTCCGAGCGCTGCTGGATGACTTTTTCCAGGCCGGCAAACGCACCGCCGCAGATGAACAGGATGTTCTTGGTATCGACCTGCAGGAACTCCTGCTGCGGATGCTTGCGCCCGCCCTGCGGCGGCACCGAAGCCAGGGTGCCTTCGATCAGCTTCAGCAGTGCCTGCTGCACGCCTTCGCCCGACACGTCGCGGGTGATCGACGGGTTCTCGCTCTTGCGCGAGATCTTGTCGATTTCGTCGATGTAGACGATGCCCGACTGCGCCTTGTCGACGTCGTAGTCGCACTTCTGCAGCAGCTTCTGGATGATGTTCTCGACATCCTCGCCCACATAGCCCGCTTCGGTGAGCGTGGTGGCATCGGCGATGGTGAACGGCACGTTGAGCAGGCGCGCCAGCGTTTCGGCCAGCAGCGTCTTGCCCGAACCGGTCGGACCGATCAGCAGGATGTTGGATTTGCCCAGCTCGATGTCGTCGCTCTTCTGGCGCGACTCGATCCGCTTGTAGTGGTTGTACACCGCCACGGCCAACGCCTTCTTGGCGCGGGTCTGACCCACCACGTACTGATCCAGCGATTCGCGGATCTCCTTGGGTTTGGGCAGTTGGGTACGGCCGGAAGCGGCTTTCTCTTCCAGTTCCTCACGGATGATGTCGTTGCACAGCTCCACGCATTCGTCGCAGATGAACACGGACGGACCCGCAATCAGCTTGCGCACCTCGTGCTGACTCTTGCCACAGAACGAGCAATAGAGAATCTTGCCGCTGTCGCTGGAACGCCCCTGCCGGTCGTCGCTCATACTTTCGATCCCGCTGGTAAATCTGGATGCGCCGCGAGAATAACACAGGGCTCCGCGTCTGCACCCAGACGCAGAGCCCGCTTCACGGCTCGTGGGTAGAACGTGGAAATCAGGCCGATTTGACCGTTTCGCCGGCGCGCTTGTCGAGCACCTCGTCGATCAGGCCGTAAGCCTTTGCGTCCACCGGGCTCATGAAGCGGTCGCGCTCCATGTCCAGCTCGATCTTCTCCAGCGGCTGGCCGGTGTGCTGGACATACAACTTGTTCAAACGCTCACGGATGTACAGGATCTCGCGCGCCTGAATCTCGATATCGGTCGCCTGACCCTGCGCCCCGCCCGACGGCTGGTGGATCATGATGCGCGAGTTGGGCAACGCGAACCGCTTGCCCTTGGCCCCGGCCATCAGCAGGAACGAGCCCATGCTGCAGGCCTGGCCGATGCACATGGTGCTGACGTTCGGCTTGATGAACTGCATGGTGTCGTAGATCGCCAGCCCGGCGGTGACCGCCCCACCGGGACTGTTGATGTAGAAATTGATGTCCTTGTCCGGATTCTCCGACTCCAGGAACAACATCTGCGCCACGATCAGGTTGGCGACCTGGTCATTGACCTCGCCCACCAGAAAGATCACCCGTTCCTTCAACAGGCGCGAGTAGATGTCGTAGGAGCGCTCACCGCGGGCAGTCTGCTCGACGACCATCGGTACCAGGTTGAGATTCGTGATGGGATCCATGGTCATGCTCGCGGCGTTTGAGTGGATGGACCTGACGATACTCGCTCAGGTGTTGGCCGGGCGCATCACATCGTCGAAACTCAGATCGTGCCGGGTGGTCCTGGCATGCTCGGCCACCCACTCGGCTACCTGATCTTCCATCACGCGATTCTGCAGCCCGGACATCAACTGGGGGTCGCCGTTGTAGAGTTCAATGACCTGTTCAGGCTCCTCGTAGGTCGAGGCAATCGCGGCCAGTTGCTCGGCGATACGCTTGCGATCGATCTTGAGCTCCTGCTTGCGCGCAACCTCACCCATCAGCAGGCCCGCGATCACGCGCTTGCGGGCCATCGGCATGGCAGCGTCGATCAACTGCGGTGGAGGCTGCTGGCCCTGCGGGACGCTGCCTGCCGCTAGCGTGCGCGCCTCGGCCTGCACCATCATCTTCGGAACGTCCAGTTCACCGTGCGCATCGGCGAGTTTTTCCGCCACCTCGGACTTCAGACGCGCCATCAAGGCAGCCTTCAGCTCGCGCTCCAGGTTCGCACGGACTTCCTTGCGGAATGTCTCCAGGTCGCCGTCCTCGATACCGAACAGCTTGGCAAACTCACCATCGATCTCGGGCAGTTTCGGTTCCTGCACCTTGATCACGTGGAAATTGACCTCGGCGGTCTTGCCTGCCAGTTGCTCATTGCGGAAATCTTGCGGAAACGCGATCTCTGCATCGAACTTGTCGCCAGCCTGGTGGCCGGTCAGGGCCTCGTCCAGCGCGGCGAACAAGGTGCCCGAACCCAGCACGCTGCCGGCGCGCTCCTGACCCTCGGCCGGGAAGCGATAGTCACCCGTCACGGCAGCGTACTCGAACATCACGAAATCGCCTTCGGCCGAGGCGCGCTCCACCTCCTCGAAACTGCGCCGCTGCAGACGCAGCGTTTCCAGCATCCGGTCGATGTCGGCGTCGGTGACTTCCGCCGTCGCGCGATGGATTTCCAGCGTGGAGACGTCGATCTCCGGGAACGCCGGCATGATCTCGAACGTCGCGGTATAGGCGATCTCGCCGTTCTCGGGCCTGCCGGTGGTATTGATCGCCGGGTTCGCGATCGGCTGCAGCTTTTCCTGTTCCACGGCCTCGCGCAGTGTGCTGCCGATCAGGTCGGACAACACTTCGCCGCGCACCTGCTCGCCGAAGCGCTGCTTGATCACCGTCGCCGGCACCTTGCCTGGCCGAAAACCCTTCAAACGAACCGTGCGGCCCATTTCCGCGATCCGCGCACTGACCTGCGTCTCGAACCGCTCCGCGGGAAACTTCACCGTGAGCTTGCGCTCCAGCGAACCGACATTCTCAACCGAAACCTGCATGACGTCTCCTGGTACTGCTTGATGTTGTGGCCCTGCCACAGGCGCCATGGCGGCCATGCCGCCTGAAAAAAAACAAGAAAACCACCGGGGCATGGTGCGAAAGGGGGGACTCGAACCCCCACGGGGTTAACCGCCAGAACCTAAATCTGGTGCGTCTACCAATTCCGCCACTCTCGCCTTGCCATTCTTGTCAAACGCACGTAACTACAGGGCATTGAAGCCAATTTCCGATCCGCCAGGCGAAAGCGGAAAGCCGCACCAAGCCCCTTCAGCCACATCCGCCTAAGTCGATGATTCCCTTATGCGAAAGCGAGCCATTTTACGGTTGCACCACCTTGCAGCACAAGCGCGCCGAAAGGTGAGGTTCCGCGTGTTCCAGCAGCAGCGAACTGCCTGGCACAACCCGATCCACCACCTGCCCTGTGTGCCATCGGCTTTCAACGCGTAAAGCAAAACGCCGATCGCAAGCGACCGGCGTTTTGCCTTGTATGGTGGGCCGTGAAGGATTCGAACCTTCGACCAATTGATTAAGAGTCAACTGCTCTACCAACTGAGCTAACGGCCCATTGACTGGGATGTACCCGGAAACCGGGGTGAAACTGGGGTGGATGATGGGATTCGAACCCACGACAACCGGAATCACAATCCGGGACTCTAACCAGCTGAGCTACATCCACCATCGTTTGATACTGGCGCGCCCGACAGGATTCGAACCTGCAACCCTCGGCTTAGAAGGCCGATGCTCTATCCGGTTGAGCTACAAGCGCAGTCATCACCAGTAGAACATGTTGCTGGTCGGGGCAGAGGGATTCGAACCCCCGACTTTTGCGTCCCAAACGCAACGCTCTACCAGACTGAGCTATACCCCGCTTTCCGAATCCTCGATCGCGTTCGCCACCGAAGCCTTGAAATGTTACGGGTGACGCCTTGCTCAGTCAATCCGTATGAAGCACACCATGTCGTCTGAACCCATCGTCCTCACCGCGACAAAGCACTCGCCGCGATGAAAACAAAACGGGGTGCAAGCACCCCGCCTCGCCGAATAAAAATGGTGCGCCCGGAGAGATTCGAACTCCCGACCACCTAGTTCGTAGCCAGGTACTCTATCCAACTGAGCTACGGGCGCACTGAAAAACCTTCGCCCCATGCGTTAGATGCCTTGGCATCGAAGCACTGAAGCAAGGAGCGGAATTATTCAGGCTCCGCGCGCATGCGTCAACCTTTTTCTTGAAATTTCTTCGTCGAAACGCGCGATGTCGCCCGGACAAGACCGGCCTCCGTCTGACCCCGACGCGGGAAGGGCGGCCAATGGCCGCCCTTCCCGTCATGCCGAACCTTCTGCTCCACGGCCTGGTATGGCCGTCCAAATCCGTCAGTCGCCCAAACCGGCCCGACTCTGCGCTGCCGGATCACCGACCTTGCCCAACGGCGCCCCTGCACCGCCTTTCGGCGGCGGCGGCGGTACCGAGCCGGTCGATGCATTCTTCGTCCAGTCCGCCGGCGGCCCGGGTTCACGCCCCGCCATGATGTCTTCGATCTGGTGCGCGTCGATGGTTTCGTATTGCAGCAACGCGTCGGCCATCGCATGCAGCTTGTCGAGGTTTGCGGTCAGCAATTCCCTGCTGCGCGCATAGGCGCGATCAAGGATGCCGCGTACCACTTCATCGATCTTGCTGGCAGTCTCGTTCGAAATGCTCTTGTGCTGGGTTACCGAACGACCGAGGAACACCTCGTCCTCATCCTCGCCGTAGGTGATCGGACCGAGTTCGTCGGACAGACCCCATTTGGTGGCCATGTTGCGCGCCATCTTGGTCGCCCGCTCGATATCGTTGGACGCGCCGGTGGTGACCTTGTCGGCACCAAAGATCAGCTCCTCGGCCACCCGGCCGCCATACAACGAGCACAGCTGCGACTGGATCGCCACGCGATTGATGCTGTACTTGTCACCCTCCGGCAGATACATCGTCACACCCAGCGCGCGCCCGCGCGGGATGATCGTCACCTTGTAGACCGGATCATGCTCGGGCATCAGCCGCCCAACGATGGCATGGCCAGCCTCGTGATAGGCGGTGAGCTTCTTCTCGTCCTCGCTCATCGCCATCGAGCGACGTTCGGTGCCCATCAGGATCTTGTCGCGTGCCTTGTCCAGATGAGCCATGCGCACTTCGCGGGCATTTTCGCGCGCAGCAAACAACGCCGCCTCGTTGACCAAGTTGGCCAGGTCGGCGCCGGAGAATCCCGGCGTGCCACGCGCGATCGTCATCGCGTTGACGTCGCTGGCAACCGGCACCTTGCGCATGTGCACCTTGAGGATCTGCTCGCGGCCGCGCACATCAGGCAAGCCCACCACGACCTGACGGTCGAAGCGGCCCGGCCGGAGCAGCGCAGGATCCAGCACGTCGGGACGGTTCGTCGCAGCAATCACGATGATGCCCTCGGTGCCTTCGAAGCCGTCCATCTCGACCAGCAGCTGGTTCAGCGTCTGCTCGCGCTCGTCGTGACCGCCGCCGAGGCCGGCGCCGCGATGGCGGCCGACCGCGTCGATTTCGTCGATGAAGATGATGCACGGGGCATGCTTCTTGGCCTGCTCGAACATGTCGCGCACGCGACTGGCGCCGACGCCGACGAACATTTCGACAAAGTCGGAACCGGAGATCGCGAAGAACGGCACCTTCGCCTCACCGGCAATCGCCTTGGCCAGCAGGGTCTTGCCGGTGCCGGGCGGCCCGACCATCAGCACGCCGCGCGGAATCTTGCCGCCGAGCTTCTGGAACCGGCCAGGGTCGCGCAGGAACTCAACCAGCTCGCCGACCTCCTCCTTCGCTTCGTCACAACCGGCGACGTCGCTGAAATTGACCTTGATCTGATCCTCGCCCTGCAGCTTGGCGCGCGAACGGCCGAAACTCATCGCGCCACGGCCGCCACCGCCGGACTGCATCTGCCGCATGAACCAGATGAACACGCCCACGATCAGCAGCACCGGCAGCCAGCTCACCAGCAGCCCGATCAGCGAGAAGCCCTCGGAAGGATCCTGGCGCACCTCCACGTTCTTGTCCTGCATCTGCTTGACCACCGCATTGGTGGAGAAGCCCAGCATTGGCGCGACCGTGCGGAACGCGCTGCCGTCCTTCAGCTTGCCGCTGATCGTGGCGGGCTGGTCGGCGCTGATGGTGGCGCTCGAGACATTGCCGCTTTCCACGTTCTGCACGAACGCGCTGTAGGCCAGGTCGGAGGAACGCCCGCCGCGCGGATTGAAGCTCTCGAACACGGTGAACAGGACCACCGCGATGATCACCCAGAGCAACACATTTTTCGCTGTTTCATTCATGCACGGTTCTCGCCGGTGGCACCGCGGTGGGCTTGCGCCCGGTCGCCAGTGCATACACCTCGCGCGAACGGGCACGCGAGGCCTTGGGTTTACGCATGGTCACGCGACTGAAGTCTGCGCGCAAGCTGCGCAAATAATCGTCAAAGCCGACTCCCTGGAACAGCTTGATCAGAAAGGAGCCGCCTGGCTTGAGCCACTGTCGACTGAAATCCAGCGCCAGCTCGGCCAGAGCCATCGCCCGGATCTGGTCGGCCAACGCCACACCACTCATATTGGGGGCCAGATCGCACAGTACAAGATCCAGCTGATGCCCCTCCAGCCGGGCCTCCAGTTCGCGCAATACCGACTCCTCACGGAAATCGCCCTGCAGGAAATCCACGCCGGCGATGCTCTGCATCGGCAGGATATCCAGCGCGAACACCTTGCCGCTGTCGCCGAGCCGGTTGCGCACCAGTTGCGACCAGCTGCCCGGCGCCGCGCCGAGGTCCACCACGTTGATGCCCGGCTTCAGCAGCCGGTCGCGCTCGATCAGTTCCTCCAGCTTGTATACCGCACGCGAACGCAAGCCCTCGGCCTGGGCTTTCTTCACATATTCGTCGTTGAAATGTTCGCGCAGCCAGACTGCGCTGCTCTTGCTGCGGGCCATGTGGTGGGAGGCATATCGAAGGGATGGGCAGCCCCATGATACCCTGTGCAGTCAATTGACCGTGAATCGGGCCCCGCCACATGTCCCTTACTTCCTCGCAGATCCGCTACCTGCGCAGCCTCGCCCATGACCTGAGTCCGGTGGTGCTGCTGGGCAACAAGGGCGCTACCGAAGCGGTGGTGAAGGAACTTGGCCAGGCGCTGGAGATCCACGAGCTGGTGAAAGTGAAACTCTCCGGCGGCGACAAGGACGAGCGGCAGGCGCAGATCGACACACTCACTGCCGGGACGCAGGCGGAGCAGATCCACCAGATCGGCCATGTCGTGGTGTTGTTCAGGCGCAACACCGACGAGCCCAAGATCGCCCTGCCCCGCTAGGACGCCCGGATGGACCTGTCGCTCGATCGCCCCGAAGGCTACCTGTTCGTGCGCCGCGTCGATGCGCACGGCATCACCCTGGCTGACCGCGTGCTCGACAGCAGTTTCCTGCTCACCGCCGCGCAAGTCATCGAACACTGGCCCGTCGCGGCGGCGACCAGCCTGGACGCAAGCCATGTCGAGGCCCTGCTCGCCCTGCAGCCGGAAGTGGTGATTTTGGGAACCGGGCCGCGGCAGGTTTTTCCCGCAGCCGCTTTCATGGCCGGCTTCCTGCGCCAGGGGGTCGGGATCGAGGTCATGGACAATGCCGCCGCCGCGCGCACCTACAACCTGCTGGCAGGTGAAGGCCGACGCGTGGTTGCCGGATTCATCCTGCCGTCGGCCTGACCGCCGCCAGCGCAAACAGCACCGGAGATGGATTCCAGCGGGCGCGCGCTCAACGCAGCGGCAGGTAGCTCAACGGATCGACCGGATTGCCATCCTTGCGGATCTGGAATTCCAGCTCGTCGCGGGTCGCTCCGGTGGAACCCATCTCGGCGATCTGCTGCCCGGCTGTCACCCGTTGCCCTTCCTTGACCAGACGCTTGCGATTGTGGCCATAGGCCGACAGAAAACTGTCGTTGTGCTTGATGATCACCAACTCGCCATAGCCCACCAGGCCATTGCCGCTGTACACCACCACGCCGTCGGCGGCTGCGCGCACCGGATCGCCGGAGTGGCCGGCGATCTCGATCCCGGGTATCGCATCGCTGCTGTTGAACCGGCTGATCAGGGTGCCGTCGACCGGCCAGCGCCAGCTCACCCCGCCCGCGACCCGCGCGGTGCCAGCAGCTACCGGTTTGGAAGCGGGTACGGCAGGCGGCGACAGGACCGGAGCGACGCCTGCCACAGGCGCCGGCTCCTCGGAGGCTGACTTCGCCGGATGCAGCGGCGGTGCAGAAATGGTGGGCAGGCCGGGAGGTGCCTGCGTCGACGACGCAGGCGCTGCTGACGAGGCGGCCCGGGAGTTGTCCACGGGCTCGAATACCGGCGCCGCCGACGCGGCGGAATGAGGGGGCGTGACCGGCTTGCTGGCCGTCGCAACCGGGCTCGCGGGTGACAGGGTCAGGTGCCGGCCCGGCCAGATCGTATAGGGCGCGGCGATGCCGTTCCACTGCGCGAGGTCGCGAAAATCCACGCCCTTGCGAAAGGCGATCGAGTAAAGCGTGTCGCCCTTCACCACGACATAGCTGCCACCCGGAATCGGCGTGCGCGCCAGCGTGGCCGACGGCGCGGGGCTGCGCGCCGCAGCAGCAGTTGCCGTCGGCTCGACCACCACCGAGCTGCGCATGGTGCCGCAGGCGGCAAGCCAGGCCGACGCGAGGAGCAGGGGCAACCAGCGAAAGGTTCGATCCATGCGCACCAGCATAACGAGGCGAGCAGGCTTTTTCATGCGTGCAACGTTCCCGGCCGTATCATCAACGCGACCACAGCCACCACGCCAGCAAAAGCCCCAGCACCGCCAGCGCGAGCCAGCCGATCCATTCGATATGCCGATGCAGCATGCGCTCGGCGCGCTCGCCGAACAGCCGGATCAGCAAGGCCAGCAGCCACACCCGCTTGCCGCGGCCGATGGCGATGCATGCCATGAACGGCAGGATCGGCACGCCCACGATGCCGGCGGCCCAGGTCACGAATTTCATCGGGATCACCGGCTGCAGCGCCGCCAGCACCAGGGCACCGAGCATGGCCAGCCAATGCTGGTTCATGTCGGTACGCAGGTTCTCCACCCACGTCGTGACGATCTCCTGCATGTGCACGCTGAACAGGGGTTTCACCGCCTCGTAGGCCCAGTGCCCCAGCGCGTAGCCGACCAGGGCTCCCAGCAGGGAAAAAAGCAGCGAGATATTGGCGTAGAAAAACGCCCGGTGCCGCTTGCCCAGCATCATCGGCGCCAGCATCACCTCCGGCATGACCGGGAAGATGAACGCCTCGACAAAGCTCAGTGCGCACAGGTAGTACACCGCGCGGGGCGCGCGGGCCCAGACCAGTGCACGCGCATAAAGTGTCCCGAACAGGCGCATCAACCGATACCGCCGAGCAGCGGCACGAAGCTGACCGGTCCCAGCTCTTCCAGGGCGAAATCACCCTGGCCGTCACCGCGCATGCGGATCAGGTTCTGCCGGCTGGGCGAGCCCACGGGCGCCACCAGCACGCCGGCAGGATCGAGCTGATCGAGGATCCGGCTGGGAATCGTATCGCCGGCCGCGGTGAGGATGATCGCGTCGAACGGCGCCTCATCCGGCCAGCCCAGCTTGCCGTCGTCATAACGCGAGCGCAGGTTGGTCAGGCCAAGCTGGCGGAATCGGCGGCGCGCCTGGCGCAGCAGGGCCTCGATCCGCTCGACCGTGAACACTTCGGCGGCCAGCGCGGCGAGCACCGCGGCCTGGTAACCGGAACCGGTGCCGATTTCCAGCACCTTACGCGGCATGTCCCGGCGCCCCTCGAAATGCTCCAGCATGGCCTCGGTCATGCGCGCCACCACCCAGGGTTGCGAGATGGTCTGGCCATGGCCGATCGGCAGCGCGTCGTTTTCGTAGGCGCGCGAATGCAGCGCCTGATCGATGAAGTGATGGCGCGGCAGGTTGCGGATGACCTCGATCACGCGCGGGTCGCGAATGCCCGCTCCCTGCAGCACCGCCGCCAGCCGGTCACGCGCGCGCTGCGAGGTCATGCCCTCGCCCTTGAGTTCTGCCGGCGGCAACGGATACGTGTGCACGGGTCAGGCCGCCTCGTTCTTGCCGGTTCGACCCAAGGCCATGCCGTCGCTCAGCGCCTGCATCCAGCTGCTGACCTTGTCCAGCGCCTGGAACCGGGTCAGGTCGACATGGATCGGCGTGACCGAGATGAAGCCTCGCCTCACCGCGTTGAAATCGGTACCGGGTCCGGCGTCATCCACTTCGCCGGCCGGGCCGATCCACCAGATCGGCCGGCCGCGCGGGTCGGTCTGCGCGATGCACGGCGCGGAACGATGCCGCCGCCCCAACCGGGTGACCTCGAAGCCTTCGATCCCGGACCACGGCCGATCCGGCACATTGACGTTGAGAATGGTGTCGGCAGGCAGCGGATCGACCAGCAGGCGCTGCATCAGCAGCAACACCGCCTGGGCCGCCGAGTCGTAGTGCACGCCCTTGTGATCCTCGCTGACCAGCGACACGGCGATCGCCGGCAAACCCAGAAAACGCCCCTCCATGGCTGCCGAGACCGTACCGGAATAGATCACGTCGTCGCCCAGGTTGGCCGAGTTGTTGATGCCCGAAACCACCATGTCCGGCTCATCGTCGAGCAGCCCGGCCAGCGCCAGATGCACGCAATCGGTCGGCGTGCCGGCCACGCGGTAGTAGCCGTTGCCCATCGGCAGCACCCGCAGTGGCGCGTCAAGCGTGAGCGAATTGCTGGCTCCGGAGCGATCGCGATCCGGCGCCACCACGGTAACTTCGCCCACGGCGCGCAGGCGCTCGGCCAGGACGCGGATGCCCGGCGCATCCACGCCATCGTCGTTGCTGACCAGAACTCGCATGATGCTCCGTAGAAGACTGACTGCGTGCGCCACCGACACGTCCGTGGCTACTGCATGATGGAAGCAAGTCTACCGTAGCGTGCCCGCCGTTTCACTTGGGTTCACCCCACGGAACGGTCGCATCCGGCCGGCACGTCTGGTTAGGATGGCTCCATGAAGCCGCGTCACCCTGCCCAGATCACCGACGACGACCGCCGCCTGTTCCGCGAGGCAATCGGCGACGTGCAACGTTTCAACCCGGTCGCGCCCGCACCGGCCCCGGGCAAGCCCGCGCCGCATCCGCACATGCTCGAAGCGGACGAAGCGGCCGTGCCGGGCGAACTGCTGGACTTCGTGTTCGATCCGGCCAGCCTGGAAATGGGCGAGGAACTCGCCTACCTGCACGACGGCTACCCGGCGAAACTGCTGCGCCAGCTCAAGCGAGGCCAGTTCAGCGTGCAGGACGACCTCGACCTGCACCAGATGAATGCCGCTGCCGCACAGGCCAGCATCATCGCGTTCCTGGCCGAAGCCCGCCAGTCGGGCATCCGCTGCGTACGCATCATCCATGGCAAGGGCTTGCGCTCGAAAGCCGCCGGGCCGGTACTGAAGGCGCTCACCGATCGCCTGCTGCGCAGACGCGACGATGTCATCGCCTTCGCCTCGGCGCGGCCCGCGCTCGGCGGTACCGGGGCGGTGGTGGTTTTGCTGAAGGGTGAGAAGTGAGTGGAGAGGAGTGAGAAGTGAGATAGAGCATTGGTATCGCTGAGCCCTGCCTTTCTCTCACTTCTCACTCCTCTCCACTCACTCCTGCCCTCGAGCCAGCTCGCGCACCACCACCGTCGCATAAGCCCCCGCCGGCAACTCGAAGCTCAGCTCCAGCGCGTTGTCCGCCAGCCAGCGCCAGCGCAGGTGGCCCGGCAGCAGGCGCAGCGGGCGGCGTTCCTGATCCATCCGTGCGGCAGCCAGGCCGGCAACCAAGTCGCCATGAGCCGCACCGATCTCGCGCTCGAGCATGCCCGCGTCGCCCTGCGTCGGCGGCTCGCCCTGCCCCCACAACGGTCCTGAAGGGTGGATATCGCCGTGCGCCAATCGCTCGGCCAATGCATCGCTGAGGGGTTCGGGGCCGAACCACGAACGCGATCCCGCAAGCGACCAGACCTCGCCCTCCAGCGGTGTGTCCCAGCAGGCCCGCTCGACCCGCGCGGCCAGCACCTGGTTGAATATCTGCGAACGCGCCGCCGACAGCAGCATGGAGCGCTTGTCGCGATCGACTCGACGTCCGGCGAACATCGCGCGCGCCTGCGCCACATTGGCGCCCTCGCGACCAAACCGCTGTTCGCCGAAATAGTTCGGCACGCCGCGCGTGGCGATCTGCTGCAACACGTTCTCCGCCTCTGCAAGATCACCCTTGACCTCGCGCAGCACCAGCACGAAGCGGTTGCCGCGCAGGGCGCCCCGCTTGAGCTTGCGTGAATGGCGCGTGGCGGCAAGCACAGTCACCTCGGTGTGCGGAAAGGTGGACCAGTCCGGATCGGGCCGGCCGGCCAATTGCACCGAAAAAGTCTGGCGGGTCACCGCGTGGCGATCCTTCAAGCCGGCATAGCCGACGGCGACCGGTGGCACGCTGGCGAATTTCGCCAGTTCCCGCGCCACCCAGTCGGTGTTGGCGCCGCGCTTTTCCACCCACAGCAGCAGGTGTTCGCCGGCGCCGTCGGGGTCATAGCCGAGAATCTCCTCGACCTGGAAGTCCTCGGGGCTGGCGCGCAATCGCGCCGTCAATGGCGGTTCGCCGCAGGCGCGGGGAAGCTCGGACATGGAAATCCCTTTGCGAAGGAATGGAACACGCGAACATCGTAGCAACTGGCCGCGCTGCCTTCGGGCAGCGCGGCAGGCACACGCTACAACAGGAAGATCGTGGCAAGGCCCAGGAAGATGAAGAAACCGCCACTGTCGGTCATCGCGGTGATCAGCACGCTGGAGCCGAGTGCGGGATCGCGACCGAAACGGGTCATGATCATCGGAATGCCGACGCCGGCGAACGCCGCCAGCAGCAGGTTCAGTGTCATCGCGGCCGTCATCACCAGGCCCAGCGAGGCGCTGTCGTACAACAGCCACGCCACCACGCCGATCACGCCACCCCACACCAGCCCGTTCAGCAACGACACGGTCAGCTCCTTGCGCCACAGCCGTTTCGCACTGTCGGCGCTGATCTGGTTCAGGGCCAGCGCACGCACGATCATGGTGATGGTCTGGTTGCCGGAATTGCCGCCGATGCCGGCCACGATCGGCATCAGCGCAGCCAGCGCCACCAGCCGCTCGATCGAGCCTTCGAACAGGCTGATTACGCGCGAGGCGATGAAAGCCGTCATCAGGTTGATGGCCAGCCACATCCAGCGGTTTCGCAAGCTTGCCCACACCGAGGCGAAAATGTCCTCCTCCTCGCGCAGGCCAACGCGCCCAAGTGCCTCGCTCTCGCTCTCTTCACGGATCACGTCGACCATCGCATCGATGGTGATGCGGCCGATCAGATGGCCGCGGTCGTCGACCACCGGCGCGGTCACCAGGTCGTAACGCTCGAACGCCTGCGCCACTTCGTAGGCATCGTCGGTGGGATGGAAGGTGTTGACGTCCGGCGCCATCACCGCGCTCACCATCTTGTCGGGCGAGTTCACCAGCAACCGGTGCAGCGGCAGCACGCCGGTGAGCAGGTTGTCCTGGTTGATCACGAACAGCTTGTCGGTCTGCTCCGGCAGTTCGTCCCAGCGACGCAGGTAGCGCAGCACCACTTCCAGGCTCACGTCCTCGCGGATCGTGACCATCTCGAAATCCATCAGCGCGCCGAGCTGGTCGTCCTCGTAGGACAGCGCGGACTGCACCTGTTCGCGTTGCTGCGAGCCCAGGCTCGCCATCAGTTCGGGCAACACCGCGGTCGGCAAGTCCTCGACCAGGTCGGCCAGCTCGTCGGCGTCAAGTGGCTCGACCGCAGCGAGGATCTCGTGCCGGTCCATGTCTGCGATCAGCGAATCGCGCACCGCGTCGGAGACCTCAAGCAGGATCTCGCCGTCATGATCGGCTCCGACCAGCTGCCAGAGGGCGAGGCGGTCGTCCAGCGGCAGGGATTCCAGGATGAAGGCGATATCGGCGGGATGCAGTTCGTCGAGTTGCTCGCGCAATACCGCCTGCGCCGATGCCGTCAAGCCCTCGTCATCGTGCCGACGCAGCAGTTCGGCGACAGCCTCGACCTGGTCGTGCAGACGATGCGTGGGGCGTCGGGCCTCGGCCTCGTTCACACGCGATCCAGAAGCACGCAGGCCTGTGCGGCAATGCCTTCCGCACGACCGCAGAAACCCAGCTGCTCGGTCGTGGTGGCCTTCACGCTGATCCGGTCGATCTCGCAGCCCAGGTCAGCGGCGAGGTTTTCCCGCATCGCCTGCGCGTGCGGGCCGATCTTCGGTGCCTCGGCGATCACCGTGATGTCCGCATTGCCCAGCACGTAACCGTGCTGCGCCATCAGCGACGCCGCATGGCGCAGGAACTGGCGGCTGTCGGCACCGCGCCAGCGCGGATCGGTGGGCGGAAAATGTCTACCGATGTCGCCCAGCGCCAGCGCGCCGAAGATCGCATCGCACAGGGCGTGGATCACCACGTCGCCGTCGGAATGCGCAACCACGCCCCGCCCATGCAGCACGCGCACGCCGCCGATGACGACATGGTCGCCCTCGCCGAAGGCATGTACATCAAACCCGGTTCCGATGCGCATCATGCCGTTCTCCCGAGCAGGAACTCGGCCAGCGCAAAATCCGCCGCCGTGGTCACCTTGATATTGTCCTCGGCGCCTTCGACCAGCAAGGGTGCGAAGCCGGCCTGCTCCATCGCCATCGCCTCGTCGCTGACCTTCATGCCAAGCCGTGCCACCTCGCGCAGCGCCGTCGACAACGGGCCACGCCGAAACATCTGCGGCGTGAACGCGCGCCAGCGGCGCTCGCGCGGCTCGGTGCATTCGACCCGATCCGCGGCATCGGCGTGCTTGAGCGTATCCCTTAGCGGCGCCCCGAGCAGGCCGCCATCCGTCGCCGCGGCAAGCTCGATCAGCTTGCCGATATCGGCCAGCCGCACGCACGGGCGCGCCGCATCGTGCACCAGCACGAAATCATCCACGCCCACCTCGGCGGGCAAGGCATCGAGCCCGGCCAGCACCGAATCGCTGCGCTCGACGCCGCCGACCGCCGTGCGGACCGGCTTGCCCTGCAGCGTCTCCACGCCGGACCAGTGCGGGTCGCCGGCGGCCAGCGTCACCAGCAGGCCGGCGATTTGCGGGTGCGCGGCGAGGCGCGCCAGGGTGTGCTCGATCAACGGTCTTCCGGCAAGCAACTGGTACTGCTTCGGGCGGTCCCCACCGACCCGCGTGCCGCGCCCCGCAGCCGGCACCACGCACCACAGGGCCCGTGTGGTCATGGCGATCCGGTGGTCGCTGCGGGCGCCGGAGCACTGGCCGGCCGGGCCGGTGGCTCGACCACCTGGTAAAAAACTTCACCGGGCTTGATCAGCCCCAGTTCGGTGCGCGCACGCGCCTCGACGGCCTGGTCGCCATGCTTGAGATCATGCACATCGGCAGCCAGCGCCTGGTTGCGTTTCAGCAGCGTGGCGTTCTCCTGCGATTGCCTCTTCACCGCCTGGCGCAAGCTGTCCACTTCACGCATGCTGCCGCTGCCCGACCACAGCTTCAGCTGCAGCCCGATCAGCAGCAGGAGCAGAAGCAGGGCGATCCAGCGCAGCATGGGCGACCGCTCAGCCCGGCAGACGGGTCAGGTTGGGAAACGCGTCGCGTCCGGCATAGCGCGCAACCGAACCCAGCGCCTCCTCGATGCGCAGCAACTGGTTGTACTTCGCCACGCGGTCGCTGCGGCACAACGAGCCGGTCTTGATCTGGGTTGCCGTGGTGGCCACCGCGATGTCGGCGATGGTCGTGTCCTCGGTCTCACCGGAACGATGCGAGATCACCGCGGAATACTTCGCCGCGTCGGCCATCGCGATCGCTTCCAGCGTCTCCGACAGCGTGCCGATCTGGTTCACCTTGATCAGGATCGAGTTGGCGATCTTCTTCTCGATGCCCTCGCGGAAGATCGCCGGATTGGTCACGAACAGGTCGTCACCGACCACCTGGATGCGATCGCCGATCGTGTCGGTGAGCAGCTTCCAGCCGTCCCAGTCGCCTTCGGCCATGCCATCCTCGATGGTCACGATCGGGTACTGCTTCGCCCAACTGGCGAGCAGGTCGACGAACTCGGCCGAGCTGTACTGCTTGCCTTCGCCGGCCAGGTCGTACTTGCCGTTCTTGTAGAACTCCGAGCTGGCCGCGTCGAGACCGAGCAGGATTTCGCCGCCGATCTTGTAACCGGTCTTGTTGATTGCTTCGAGGATCGTATCGAGCGCTTCGATGTTGGAGCGCAGGTTCGGTGCGAAACCGCCTTCGTCACCCACCGACGTGCTCAGGCCACGGCCCTTCAGCACGCTCTTCAGCGCATGGAAGATCTCGGCACCTGCGCGCAAGGCTTCAGCAAACGTGGGCATGCCCACCGGCAACACCATGAATTCCTGCACGTCGATATTGTTGTCGGCATGCTCGCCACCATTGATGATGTTCATCATCGGGACCGGCAACGCGCCGGGCTTGCCGTTAGACAGGTAGTTCCACAGCGGAACACCGCGCGAGGCGGCCACCGCATGTGCCGCCGCCATCGAAACACCGAGCAGCGCGTTCGCGCCCAGCTTGCTCTTGTTCGGCGTGCCGTCCAGCGCGATCAGCTTGGCGTCCAGACCTTTCTGATCGGCCGCATCGAAACCCTTCAAGGCTTCGGCGATTGCACCGTTGACGTTCGCCACCGCGTTCTTCACGCCCTTGCCGCCGTAGCGCGACTTGTCGCCGTCGCGCAGTTCCATTGCCTCGCGCGAGCCTGTGGATGCGCCGCTCGGCACCGCGGCGCGGCCAAAGCCGCCGCCGGCCAGGGTGACTTCGGCTTCCAGCGTGGGATTGCCACGCGAGTCGAGGATTTCACGGGCGTGGATGCGGGTGATCGATGTGGTCATGGTCGTCCGTCAGTGAAGTTTGTCGTAGGAGCCCGCTTGCGGGCGATGCTCCTGGTTGGGATGGCGGGAAAAAGCATCGCCCGCGAGCGGGGCTCCTACAACGGCAGATCCTGTTCGAGGAAACCGTGCCGCTTGGTCACGGCGTCCAGCTCCATCAGGGTTTCCAGCAGCGCTTCCATCTTGCCCAGCGGCCATGCATTCGGGCCGTCGGATAGTGCCTTGCTCGGATCCGGATGCGTCTCGGCGAACAGGCCGGCCACGCCGACCGCCACCGCGGCGCGTGCCAGCACCGGCACGAACTCGCGCTGGCCACCGGACGTAGCGCCCTGGCCGCCCGGCAATTGCACCGAATGGGTGGCGTCAAACACCACCGGGCAGTTCGTATCGCGCATCACGCTGAGCGAGCGCATGTCCGACACCAGGTTGTTGTAGCCGAAGCTGGCGCCACGCTCGCATACCATGATGGCGTCGTTGCCGACGGCCCTGGCCTTGGCGACGACGTGCTTCATGTCCCACGGCGCCAGGAACTGGCCCTTCTTGATGTTCACCGGCTTGCCGGCGCGCGCCACTTTCTGGATGAAGTCGGTCTGCCGGCACAGGAAGGCCGGCGTCTGCAGCACGTCGACCACCGACGCCACTTCGTCCATCGGCGTGTACTCATGCACATCGGTGAGCACCGGCACGCCGATCTGGCGCTTCACTTCGCCCAGGATGCGCAGGCCTTCCTCCAGCCCCGGTCCGCGGAAGCTTTCGCCCGAAGAACGGTTCGCCTTGTCGAAACTCGACTTGAAGATGAAGTTCACCCCGAGCCGCCCGGTGATCTCCTTCAGCGTGCCGGCGGTATCGAGCTGCAGCTGCTCGGATTCCACCACGCAGGGGCCGGCGATCAGGAACAGCGGCTGGTTCAGCCCCACTTCGAAATTGCAGAGTTTCATCGCTGCAGCCCTCGTGGCTGCAGCGATGTCGCCGGCCCGTCATCCCGGCCATGGATTGGCCGGGACCCAGACACAGGGAGGTGAAAAACCTTCATGCGATCGACTCCTGCGCCAGCTTGTGACTGTCGCGCACGGCCTTGTACTCCCGTGCGGAGCGCACGAAGCCGATGAACAGCGGATGGCCATCGCGCGGGGTGGAGGTGAATTCCGGATGCGCCTGGCAACCCAGGAACCAGGGATGCTGCTGTTGCGGCAGTTCGACGATTTCCACCAGCAGGTCGTCCATCGATTTGCCCGAGACCACCAGGCCCAGATCCTCGAAGGATTGCCGGTAACGGTTGTTGAACTCGTAGCGGTGTCGATGCCGTTCGCGTACCACATCCTGGCCGTACAACTCGCGCGCCAGGGTACCGGCCTTCAGGCGGCATTCCTGCGCACCCAGGCGCATGGTGCCGCCGAGGTCGGAGCGGTCGTTGCGCTGCTCGACCTCGCCGCTCGCCGTGGTCCATTCGGTGATCAGGCCGATCACCGGATTGGGGGTGTTGCGGTCGTTCTCACTGGAATCGGCGTCGGCCAGACCGGCGACATGTCGTGCGAAGTCCACCACCGCGGCGTGCATGCCGTAGCAGATGCCGAAGTACGGCACGCCGTGCTCACGCGCGAACTTCGCGGCCATCACCTTTCCCTCGAAACCGCGCTTGCCGAAACCGCCAGGCACCAGGATTGCATCGGCGTTGCCCAGCACCTTGGCGGCACCTTCGGCCTCGACCTGCTCGGAGTCGACCCAGTCCAGGTTCACCCGCGTCTGCTGCTTGATGCCACCGTGGCGCAGTGCCTCGCCGAGCGACTTGTAGGCGTCCTTGTGCTCGACATACTTGCCGACGATGGCCACCGTGATTTCGTCTTTCGGATGCTCGACCGCATCGACGGTGCGCTGCCATTCGGACAGGTCTGCCGGCTTCGCATCGAGCCCCAGCTTCTTCACCACGATCTCGTCCAGACCCTGCTGGTGCAACCACAGCGGCTGCTTGTAGATCACGTCGACATCGGCCGCGCTGATCACCGCGTTCTCCGGCACGTTGGTGAACAACGCGATCTTGCGCCGCTCACCCTCGGGCAGCGGCTGTTCGCAGCGGCACAGCAGGATGTCCGGCTGGATGCCGATCGAGCGCAACTCCTTCACCGAATGCTGGGTCGGCTTGGTCTTGATCTCGCCGGCAGCCTTGATGTACGGCACCAGGGTGAGGTGCATGAACACCACCTTCTCCGGGCCGTGCTCGATGCGCAGCTGACGGATCGCCTCCAGGAACGGCAGCGATTCGATGTCGCCCACGGTGCCACCGATCTCGACCAGCGCCACGTCGAAACCACGAGTCGCCTCGTGAATGCAGTGCTTGATCTCGTCGGTGATGTGCGGAATCACCTGCACGGTAGCGCCCAGGTAGTCGCCACGGCGTTCCTTGCGGATCACCGCCTCGTAGATCTTGCCAGTGGTGATCGAGTTCTTGCCGGCCAGGCGGGTGCGCACGAAGCGCTCGTAGTGACCGAGATCGAGGTCGGTTTCGGCACCGTCGTCGGTGACGTATACCTCGCCGTGCTGGAACGGACTCATCGTGCCCGGATCCACATTGATGTAGGGATCGAGCTTCATCATGGTGACCGAAAGGCCGCGCGCTTCGAGGATGGAAGCGAGCGACGCCGCAGCAATGCCCTTGCCAAGCGAGGACACCACACCGCCGGTGACGAAAATCAGGGGGGTCATGGAAAGCAGCCGTGCTGGAAATAGTCATTTTAGCGGCAGAACCGCCGCGCCGCGAGGTGGCGGGCGAAAATTTCTCCGGCGCGTTCATTTCCAGCGCCTCGTCACGCGTGAAACCATCGCGACCGGCCTGCTAGCATGCGCGGATGAACAACCCCGTCCCCGCCCGTCTCGCCGCCCTGCGCGCGGCCATGCTGGAATATGGTGTCGCCGCCGTGCTGGTTCCCAGCGCCGACCCCCACCTGTCCGAATATCTCCCGGCGCACTGGTCGGCACGCGAATGGCTGTCCGGCTTCACCGGCTCGGCCGGCACCCTGATCGTCGGCCGCGAGCAAGCCGGGCTGTGGACCGACTCGCGCTATTTCGCCCAGGCCGAGCAGCAACTGGCCGGCGGCGGCATCAACCTGATGAAGCTGCGCGTGCCGCACACCCCCGAGCATCTGGAATGGCTGCAGCAGCATCTGGGCGAAGGCGAGGTGCTGGCCGTGGCCGGTGACAGCGTGGCCATGAGCGCCTGCAAGGACATGCAACGCCGGCTGACCGATGTCGGCGCCAGCGTGCGGACGGACCTGGATCTCCCCGGCGTGGTCTGGGCGGATCGCCCGGCCCTGCCGCTGGCGCCGGTGTTCGCTCATGATCCGGCTTATGCCACCACGCCGCGCGCCGACAAGCTCAAGCGCGTTCGCCAGGCGATGCGCAAGCTCGGCGCCAGCCATCACCTGCTGTCCAGCCTGGACGACATCGCCTGGCTGACCAACCTGCGCGGCAGCGATGTCGAGTGCAACCCGATCTTCCTCGCCCACCTGCTGCTGCAACCGGACGATCGCGCCACCCTGTTCGTCCAGCGCAGCAAGCTCGACGATGCCCTGGTCGCCGCGCTGGCCGCCGACGGCATCGGCATCGCCGATTACGCATCGACCACCTCGACGCTCGCCGAACTGGGCGGATCGGACAGCCTGTTGCTGGATGAAAACCGCATCGTCTGCGCGATCTCCGCGGCCGTCGCGCCTGGCGTGAAGCGAATCCAGGCGGCCAACCCGAGCACGGCGTTCAAGGCGGTCAAGACCAGCACCGAGCTGGACCACATCCGCGAGGTGATGCGCCGCGACGGCACCGCCCTGGTGCGCGGCTTCCGCCGACTGGAACAGCGCCTTGCGGCCGGCATGACGGTCACCGAACTGGATGTCGACAGCCTGCTGCATGAAGAGCGCTCGGCCCAGCCCGGCTGGATCGGCGAAAGTTTCGCCACGATCGCCGGCTACCAGGCCAACGGCGCGCTGCCGCACTACCGCGCCACGCCCGAATCGCACAGCACGCTGCACCCGAAGGGTCTGTTGCTGATCGACTCAGGCGGCCAGTACCTGGGCGGCACCACCGACATCACCCGCGTATTGGCGCTGGGCGAGACCACGCCGGAACAACGCCGCGACGCCACCCTGGTACTGAAAGGAATGATCGCCCTGTCGCGCGCGCGCTTTCCGAAAGGCGCCAGCGGCCCGCAACTGGATGCGCTGGCGCGTGCGCCGCTGTGGGCCGCAGGCATGGATTACGGCCACGGCACGGGTCATGGCGTCGGCTACTTTCTCAATGTGCACGAAGGCCCGCACAGCATCCGTCCGCCGCTGGCCGGCGGCGCGCTGGTGGCGCTGGAGCCGGGCATGATCAGCTCGATCGAGCCGGGCCTGTACAAGCCCGGCCGACATGGCATCCGCCACGAGAACCTGGCGGTGGTGGTCGAGGCGGAGCAGTCCGAATTCGGCGAATACCGCGCGTTCGAGACGCTGACGATGTGCCCATTCGATCGCCGTGCGCTGGAGCCGGGCCTGCTCAATCCGGAGGAGCGCGCCTGGCTGGACGATTACCATGCGATCGTTCGCGCGGCGCTCAGTCCGTTGCTCGACGGCGCCGACCTTGAGTGGCTTACCCGCCACTGCGCGCCACTCTGAACCACCAGTCGGCGCGGACACTCAGCCGCGCTTGGGCGGCACCAGCCTGAGCCTGGCCGGAGTACCGGGCTGGTTCGGGCTCAGCAGCGCCTGGATTTCATCCGGTTTCAACGGGTAGGAATAGAGGTAGCCCTGCCCTTCGGCGCAACCCGCACGCAACAGGAAATCGTGCTGTGCCTCGGTTTCGATGCCTTCGGCAATGGCGATCAGGCCGAGGCTCCTGGACATCGCCAGCATCGCTTCGGTGATGGCCGCGTCGTTCGCGTCGCCAGGCAGGCCCGTGACGAAGGAACGGTCGATCTTCAGATAGGCCACCGCGGGCAGCTTGAGGTAGGCCATCGACGAGTAGCCGGTGCCGAAATCGTCGATCGCCACGTCGATACCCAGCGTGTGCAGGGTTTGCATGGTGCGCTGGGTATCGTCGCCCAGCCGCAGCATCGCGCTTTCGGTGATCTCCAGCAGCAGTCGACGGGCGGACAGGTGACGCGATTGCAGGGTCCGCTTGACCCCTTCGACGAAGGATGGATGGCCGAACCAGCGCGCCGAGATGTTGACCGCCACCCGGATCGGCGGTACCCCGGCCAGGTCCCAGGCCTGGATCTGGGCACAGGTCGCCTGCAGCACCCACTCGTCGATGCGCCGGATCAGGCCGAGGCCTTCAGCCACCGGAATGAACTCCGCCGGCAGCACCTCGCCGCGTTCCGGATGCCGCCAGCGCACCAGCGCCTCGGCCGCCACGATCCGTCCGGTGTGCAGTTCGATGCTGGGCTGGAACACCAGATAAAACTCGTTGCGGCTCAGTGCCTGGCGCAGTTCGGTGGCCAGTTGCAGCCGGCGCCGGTTGTCGGCGTGCATCATCGGCGTATAGAAGCGGAACGCATTGCGTTCCTCGGTCTTCGCCGCATACATGGCGGCATCGGCATTGGCGATCAGCGTCGCGGCATCACTGCCGTCGAGCGGATAGCCGGCCACGCCGATGCTGGCGGTGAGCACGATCTCGTAGTCGTCCAGCAGCACGGGCTCGGAAAGCGTCGAGAGCAGGCGGTTCACGATTGCCCTGGCATCCTCGCGCAAGCTCAGCCGCGGCAACAGCACGGTGAACTCGTCGCCACCGATGCGGCCGGCGACGTCTCCATCGGACAGCTGCTTGCGGACGCGCTCGCCGACCTTGACCAGCAGGCGGTCGCCGATCGCATGGCTGTAGCTGTCATTGACGATCTTGAAGGCGTCGAGGTCGATGAACAGCACCACCACGGCCAGCCGCTCGCGTTCGGCCAGCGCGATCGCGTCGCTGCAATGGCGCTCGAATTCCGCCCGGTTGACCAGACCCGTCAACGCATCATGCCGGGCCAGGTGTTCCAGCCGGCGCTGGTTGGCCTGGGCTTCGTGGATATCCGTGCAGACCGCGACGTAGTAGACCACCTGGTTGTCCGCATTGCGGATCGCACTGATGCTGAGGTGCTCCGGGTAGTAGCTGCCATCGAAGCGCGTGCTGTGCACCTCGCCGCTCCAGTTGCGACCGGCCGCCACGCCGTCCCAGATGGCCTGCGGCAGCGGCTTGCCGTCGGCCAGACGGCGCGTGTCGTCCAGGCGTCGACCCAACAGCGCGTGGCTGGTGAAGCCGGTAAGTTCGGTATGCGCGGCATTGGTGGAGATCACCCGTCGCCGGGCGTCGGCGATGATCACGCCCTCGGCGATGCTGGCGAGCGCCTCTGCCGCGACCCGGCGTTCCTGCTCCATTGCCACGCGCTCGGAGATATCGCGGATGATCGCCTGGCATACCGGCACGTCACCCCAACGGGCAATGCTGGTCTGCGTCTCCACCGGTCGGGTGCTGCCGTCAGCGGCAAGCAGGACATTGGTGGCGGCACGCCCGGTCTGCTGGCCCACCATGGACTGCATGAACAGGTGCACGTAGCGATCGCCGATCAGCTCCTTGGCGCTGCGGCCGGTCCACGCTGCGGCGATGCGGTTGACATCCAGGATGCGCCCGCTGGTCTCATCGACCATCACGATCGCGTCGCCGGCGCTGTCGAACAACAGGCGATAGCGCTCCTCGCTGCCACGGATGCTGGCCAGGATGCGCCGGGCCATGCCCAGCCAGAGCACGGCAGCAAGGCATGCAGCCCCCAGCACACAAAAGAACAACACCTGTCCCAACCAGGAAGCCCCATGGGCGATCTCCAGCGAAAACCGGTTCGCCTGCGGTTCGATCGACTGATTGAGCTGGTGGATACGCTCCTGCTGGTGGCTGGCCATTGCGGGAGAAATGGTCCCGGTCGCATACGCCTGGCGCAATTCACTGGCGATCGCGGCCAATTGATCGATCTCTCCGTCGGTCGACCGCCAGGCCTGCAGGGCCTCCCTGAGATGAGGCATACCCGAAAAATTCCGCAGAAACAGAATCATGCCCGGCTGCGCCGACGGCATCACACTGCCCCGCACGAATGCCTCGTTCACCAGGTCCGGATCAAACTGACCCGACGCAATCGCGTCGCGCGCGCGGCGATCGGAATCGAGAATGGAATAGTTGCTGAGGAACAGATCGAGATCGGCTGCCTTGCCGCTGATCGCATAGGAGTCAAGCGCAATCACCGACTGCTTCTGCGCCTTCGACCAGACGCTCTCGCTGTTCAGAAAACCAGCGAGAGTGGTCTGGGCCCTCAAGGCCACCCATGTCAGCAGCACGACCATGCCGACAACGAGCACCAACCCGTAGCCCAGCGGCATCAAACGCCGCGACAGGGGCTGCTGCAAAAAGTGCTGCTGATGGCGCATGGACCGCAGCTTATCTTATGTCACGAGCGGGCTGTCGATGGCATGGCCCATCGGCAGAGCCGCCAGTTCAGGCCACCGCCTTGGTCGTATTGAAATACCGATGTGCCTGCATGCACAAATCGCCCACCATGTGCATGCTGGTGTAGCTGCGACGTACGCACTCTCCCAGATGGGCCACTTCAACTGCCTTGGGCGCGGCTCCGACGATGGTGCAGACGATCTCCAACGCCTCCCACGGGTGAATATCGTCATACGCCGCATGCAGTTGCAGCCAGCGCAGGCTGCCCGTGCGGACATTCGGCGGAAAGCTCTCCGCATAGATCTGGCTTTCATAGATCGGCTGCGACCACTCGCCAGTAACGCCCTCGATTGCATAATTGGTGGCCAGCATGCCCGCCGCCAGCGTTCCATGGGCGCTGATGTCCTCGCACCAATCGGCCAGGACCTGGGAGCCAAATGCCGGCCGCTCGTTCAATACCGTATCGCGAGCCACCCCTGCGCCCGCCGCCCAGCTCAGCCAGTATTCGGCATGATTCTGTTCGACGCGGATATTTCGCACCAGCCAGCGGCGTGCCAGGTCGTCGCCCGGGCTGCGACCGTAACGGGTCTTCAGCAGATTCAGCGCCATGTAGGAGGGAAATCTTTCGATGAAGGGCCAGACCGCCACCATGAAATTCGACGTTGCCACGGGATCAAGCGTCGTATCGGCCATCCGCGCCCAAAGTTCATGGTCGAGCACCTTCTGCTTGGTGCTGGCGCAATCGGCCACCATGTCCTGCGCCCATTGCGGATAGCTGCTCAGTTCGGTCAACGGGCCGGTGCGTTCAAAACGGGTGTTCATCTGCAATCTCCTGTACAGGTGGGTGTTGCGGTGGTTTGCTGCTGCCTGACCGCGCGATGGGTTGCTGCCGGTCGTGGTTGGGCGCCGTCAGGCGACGCCGGGAAACATGGTGCACCAACATGTGTGCCTGCCGGCACCATAACCGACCTGGGCGGCCATCGGCAGGTGCCGGGTGCCTGCCACGCGGGGTTGCCGTCGTGGCGGGGTGCATGGGAGCAAGCGTGCCGCGGCGCCAGGCGCCTGTCTGGATACCATGTCGCAGTCCGCGGTCCCAGTCACCGATGGGTGACCGGGTTTGGACGTCCGGACGCGATGTCGCCCTCCGCGGATCACCCAACGCAGGGAACCATGCTGGTGGCCTGGTCGCCCGCAAACGGTCAGACCGGCTCTTGCGACAGGGCATCACTTCTCCGGTGGACGATGCCGTCTGCGACCTGCCCCGCACGCTCCGACATGCCGTGGATTCAGGCGCCCGGCGTGGCCGGCAGCGGGACCATGGTCGCCGCGGTGACGCTGCTGCCGGCCTTGCCGAACACCGAATGGGTTTCCTCGGTACGACGCGACAACACCACCAGGCGCGTGCCGACGACGGCCAGCCGGTAGTCGGTGGTCGTGCCGAGCTCGATGCTGATCAGCAGTTTTCGCCCCTTTACATCCATCACGTTGCGCACTGCCACCGGCACGCCATCCGCCCCTGTCCAGACCATGATCTGGCCGGTGTAGTGCTTGATCGTCATCTGCTTGCTGGCCGAGGCTGGCAACGGCACGTCGAATACCAGCAGGTGCGTGGGCTTGCCGTCACGCACTTCGTCGCGCTGGCCGGCCAGGGTGACTCCATCGAGCTGGCGGCGCAGCACCGGCGCGTAGTCGACCATCGGCTGCACGTTCACCGGGCTGAGCTTGCCAAGCAGGTCCTCGATCGGCGTGGGTGCGTCCTTGTTCTTCGCGTTGGCCGCCGCTTCGCGCGACGCGCGTTGCAACAGCGCCGGTGAAAAGCCGATGCGCAGGCCGTCGCCGCCACTGGCCACGCTGATTTCCAACTGCGCCTGCGAGGTCTTGCCGTCTTCGTCTCTCACGGTGCTGCTGACCTTCACGGTCGCCGTCAGTGGCTGCGTCGCCTGCAAGCGGTCCAACCTGGCACGCAAGTCGGCAACCGCGTCGGCCCTCGCCAGGGCAGGCAGCGCAAGGGCGGCAAGCAGCATGACGGGAATCAGGCGAGACGACATGGATCGTTCCTTCGAAGGAGTGAGAGGCAGTATCGCTTGATCGCGTCGAAGCCGCGATCGCCGATCCGCCGTCTTCAAAGGGCGCCGCGGCAACCGCGCAAGCTCACCCCGCGCGCTTGTGCGGCACGCCGCGCACGGTCGGCTCGAGCATGACGCCGACCCGGCTGAATGGCGCATCCCGGTACAGGCCCAGCACGCAATGTTCGGCGCGCAGCGCGAAATCGGCGTAATAGACGACGCCGGCATACGGCACGAAGCTCAGGTCCGGCGAACACGAGTACATCCGCTGGTAACCGGTGGCCACCAGTACCTTGAACAGCATCAGGCGATGGCCGACGGGCACCTGCAATTCGCCATGGCTGTTCTTCAGGTCGTAGCAGTGCTGGCCGTCGCACATGCTCAACGGCATCGACTGGCTGGCCATGCTTGGCGACAGCCTGATCGTGGCCAGCGGCTGGTTCGGCCCAGGCTGATACATCGGCAGGCCGACACAACCGCCGAGCATGGCCAGCGCCAGGCCAGCGCCGAGGCGACGGGTGATGCGTCCGCGGCGGCTCACGAGTGGGCTCCCTGCGGATGGATATAGGAGGCGTAGCGCTGCTCCACCTCGGTCGCCGACAGGTCGCCCGCTGAATAGTTCTGGTCGAACAGGACGAACACCCAGTCGCCCATCGCGCCGGCCACGCGGCCCACGGTGAGATCCATCGCGGGCCGGTCACGGATCGCATCCGGCAAGGATTCGTACATGCGGAAATACGGCTTGTGCCGCTGCAGCGCCAGCTCTGCACAGCGATACATCAGGTAGGCATGGGTGGTGTCGCGGTCGATATAGCCGTTGCCGCCAAAACCCACCTTGAGCAGTTCGCCCGGGCCGGGCTGATCCCAGTAGCCGCCGGTGTAACCGCGGATCACGCCCTGGTCGGAGTGATAGCCGGTGGCGCAGCCACCGAGCAGCAACAACAGCGCCAACCCCGACGGCCACCTGCAGCTACTCATCGCGTTTCCCCTCGCGTGCCGCAGATCCGTTGCACATCGCAGCACCGCACAAACGCGCGGCGCCTTCAGGTCGGAAGACTTGCAGCTGGATTCACCCTGACAAAATCATGCCGAAGTCCGTCAAGGCTGGCAAGGGAGCGAACGGCGGGAAACCTGCGTACCCTGCCGAGCTGGTTCACGCCAAAGCATCGTCCGCCGCCACGAAGCCGCCGGTCTGCCGTTTCCACAGCCGTGCATACAGACCGTCCTGCGCGATCAGCTCGGCGTGCGTGCCGGTCTCAACGATCGCGCCCTTGTCCAGCACCACCAGCCGATCCATCCGCGCGATGGTGGACAGCCGATGCGCGATGGCGATGACGGTCTTGCCCTGCATCAGCAGGTCGAGACTGTCCTGGATCGCCGCCTCCGCTTCGGAATCCAGCGCCGAGGTGGCCTCGTCGAGCACCAGGATCGGCGCGTCCTTCAGCAGCACGCGCGCGATCGCGATGCGCTGGCGCTGGCCACCGGAGAGCTTCACGCCGCGCTCGCCGACCAGCGCGTCGTAGCCGCTGCGCCCCTCGCCATCGATCAGTTGCGGGATGAACTCGTCGGCGCGGGCCTTGCGCACCGCCTCGGCAATTTGCGCCTCGCTGGCATCGGGACGTCCATACAGGATGTTGTCGCGGATCGAGCGGTGCAGCAGCGAGGTGTCCTGGGTGACCACGCCGATTTGCGAGCGCAGGCTTTCCTGGGTCACGCCGGCGATGTCCTGGCCGTCGACCAGGATGCGTCCATCCTCGAGGTCGTACAGCCGCAGCAGCACGTTGACCAGGGTCGACTTGCCGGCGCCGGATGGACCCACCACGCCGATCTTCTCGCCCGCGCGCACGTCCAGGTTCAGCCCCGCGATCACGCCGCCCTGCTTGCCGTAGTGGAAGTGGACATGATCAAAGCGCAGCGCGCCGTTGACTACCTCCAGCGGCATCGCGCCTTCGTGATCCTGTACCGCGCGCGGCTGCGAGATCGTGGTCATGCCGTCCTGCACCGTGCCCACGTTCTCGAAGATGCCGTTGACCACCCACATGATCCAGCCGGACATGTTGTTGATGCGGATCACCAGCCCGGTCGACAGCGCGATCGCACCCACCGTCACGCGGCCCTCGCTCCACAGCCAGATCGCCAGCGCCGACGTGCCGGTGATCAGGAAGCCGTTGAGGGTGGTGATGCTGACGTCCATCAGGGTGGTGATGCGGGTCATCAAGCGCAGCTTGTCGGTCTGCTCGGCCATCGCATCGGCCACGTAGGCTTCCTCGCGGCGCGTATGCGCGAACAGCTTCAGGGTGAGCACGTTGCTGTAGCCGTCGACGATGCGCCCCATCAGCTTCGACTTCGCCTCCGACGCCTTCCACGAGCGTTGCTTGACGCGCGGGATGAAGAACGCGAGCAGGCCGACGTAGGCGAACACCCAGACCACCAGCGGCACGGCGAGCCACGCATCGGCCTGCGCGAACAGCGCGATTGCGCTGCCGGTGTAGATGATCACGTACCACAGCGCATCCACCATCTGCACCGCCGATTCGCGCAGCGCGCCACCGGTCTGCATGATCCGGTTGGCGATGCGCCCGGCATAATCGTTCTGGAAGAAGCCGAGGCTCTGACGGATCACGTAGCGATGGTTCTGCCAGCGGATGCGATTGTTCAGGCTGGGCAGGATCGTCTGGTTCATCAGCAGGTCGTGCAGGCCGCCCAGCACCGGCCGCGCCACCAGCGCGACCACCGCCATCCACACCAGCGTGCGGCCATGCTGGCGGAACAGATCCGCCGGCGTGCCGCGCGCCATGTCCACGATGCGGCCGATGAAGCCGAACAGCGACACCTCCACCACCGCCACGCCGAAGCCGACCACGATCGCCGCGGCGAACACCGGCCATACCTGGCGCAGATAGAACATGTAGAAACGCGCCACCGATTGCGGCGGCATGCCATCGACCGGATCCTTGAACGTGTCGATGAGGGATTCGAACCAACGGAAGATCATGGGCGGGCCAGCTTGATGGATGCCGCATTGTGCTTGATACGCGATGCGGCCGGTGTGACGATGTGGCGTCGCGTCCGTCTGGATTCCAGCATGTCCGAGCCGAGTTTCGAAGGCACCTGCACCTGCGGCGAAATCCGTTACCGGATGACCGACGCGCCGCTGTTCGTGCACTGCTGCCACTGCACCTGGTGCCAGCGCGAGTCCGGCGCCGCCTTCGCACTGAACGCGATGATCGAAAGCGCTCGGCTGGAACTGCTGCAAGGCGAACCGGTACTCGTCGAGACGCCTTCGAACAGCGGCGAGGGACAGCTGATCGTGCGCTGCCCACGCTGCCACGTGGCACTGTGGAGCCACTACGCCGGCGCCGGCAAGGCGGTGGCATTCGTCCGCGTGGGTACGCTGCGGGAACCGTATCGCTTGCCGCCGGACATCCATATCTTCACCTCCACCAGGCAGCCGTGGATCGTGCTGTCGCCGGATATCCCCGCGGTGGCGGAGTATTACGATCGCGACGCGTACTGGCCCGCCACCAGCCTGGCGCGGCGCGAAGCGCTGCTGGCGTCGACTCGGCAGCAGGGCTGAGGCGGACCAATCTGAACGGTCCCCATGCCGGGCAAGGCGACAACGCCCAACGCGATTGACCGCCTGTCGAATCGCTTCGATCATGGCCGGATGCCTACCCTGTGCCGCTCTCTCCTGCTCGTGCTGCTCTGCCTCGGCAACTTCGCCGCGCATGCCCAGAACAGCAGTCCCCTCCCGGCACCCGCCGCGTCCGCCGCGACCCCGGCGCAGGCACTGGACCAATTGGGCGGCCGCCTCGATTCGGTCAAGGCCGCGCTGAAGGACAAGCAGGCGACTGTGCCGCTCGCCGATTTGCGCAATACCGCCCTCGGCGTGCAGGACCAGGCGCGCCAGCTGGCCGGCAGCCTCACACCGCAGATGGCCGCGTTGCAGGCGCAACTCGCGGTGCTGGGTCCGCCGCCGGCCAAGGGGGCACCGCCGGAAGCCGCCGAGGTTGCCAGCCAGCGCCGGCAACTCGACAAGGCGCAGGCGAACCTCGACGCACAGATCAAGCAGGCACAACTGCTCAACCAGAACGCGCTGCAACTGGCGGCACAGCTCACCGGCCTGCGCAACGACGAGTTCCAGGCGCGACTGGCCTCGCGCACGGCCACGCCATTCAGTGCCGCTTTCTGGGCTGATCCGGCGCGCACCTTCCCCGACGACCTGGCTCGGCTCAAGCGGCTCGGCGCGCGCGCTGCCGCTGCCGGCAGCGAGGCGTGGCAGTCGCCAAACCGGCGACCATTGCTGCTCTGCTTGATCGGCGCGGCGCTCCTGCTCGGCGTGGGCCGCTGGCTGCTGGAACGGCTGCTGCTGCAACTGGCGACCCGGCGCGTTCCGGACGGCCATCTGCGCCGCAGCGCGATGGCCACCGCGGTGGCCTTGACCGCGGTGTTCACCACCGGCCTCGCCGCGCAGCTGGTCTATCTGGGGCTGAACTGGAACGACATTCTTGATACCGACCTCGACACACTGGCCAGTTCCGCCGTGCGTCTGGTGTGCTTTGCCGCCTTTGTCACCGGCCTTGGCCGGGCGCTGCTGTCGGTGCGCCGGCCTTCCTGGCGCCTGCCGCCACTATCCGATCTGGCCGCCCAGCGGCTGCGCCGGATTCCCTGGCTGCTCGGCGCCGCCGCCCTGCTGTTCGGCCTGATCGAGCGGATCAGCCGCACGATCGGCTCCAGCCTGCCGGCGACGGTGGCCACGCGCGGCCTGATGGCACTCGTGGTCAGCGGCCTGATCGGCGTGGCGTGGCTTCGCCTGCGCGGCGCGCGGCGGCAACGGGCTGCCGACGGCGAGGTGGAACATCGTCCGCTGTGGGTCGGCCTGCTCGGAGCCGCGGCGGTACTCGGCGTGCTGGCCAGCTGGCTGGGCGTGGCGCTGGGTTATATCGCCCTGGCATTTTTCGTGGCGGTGCAGATGCTGTGGATCGGCGTGATCGTGGCCAGCGCCTACCTGCTGTTCCACCTGCTGAACGATTTGATCCATACCCTGCTTTCCTCGCACGGGCGTGGCGGACGGCGGCTGCAGGCCACCTTCCAATTGGCGCCGCACACGCTGGATCAGGCCGCAACCCTGTTCGCCGGCCTGACCCGGATCCTGCTGACCCTGCTGGCACTGGCCACGGTACTCACACCGTTCGGTGCGGGCCCGGGCGATTTGCTGGCCAGCGCCAGTCGCACGTTCAGCAGCCTGAAACTGGGCGACCTCCCGATCGACCCCGGCAGCATCTTCACCGCAGCGGCCGTGATGGTGATCGGCATCCTGCTGCTGCGCATGCTCAAGCGCTGGCTGCGCGAACAACTGCTGCCGAAGTCCACGATGGAAGCCGGCATGCAGGATTCCATCGTCACCCTGCTCGGTTACCTCGGCGGCCTGCTGGTGCTGGTGCTCACGCTGGCCGCGCTGCACGTGAACCTGACCAGCATCACCTGGATCGTCAGCGCGCTGTCGGTCGGCATCGGTTTCGGCCTGCAGGCGATCGTGCAGAACTTCATCTCCGGGCTGATCCTCTTGGTCGAGCGGCCGGTGAAGGTGGGCGACTGGGTCAGCCTGGGCACGGTCGAGGGCGACATCCGCCGGATCAACGTGCGCGCCACCGAAATCCAGCTGTGGGATCGTTCCACCGTGATCGTGCCGAACTCGCAGCTGATCACCGAGAACGTTCGCAACGTGACCCAGGCCAATGCGCTCGGGCGCGTGCAGGTCAAGCTGCCGATGCCGCTGGACACCGATGCCGGCAAGGTGCACACCCTGGTGCTGGACGTGCTGAACGCACATCCCGGCACCCTGGCCGCGCCCGCTCCCTACGTGCAACTGGCGAACCTCGACGACGGCGCGATGACGTTCAACTGCGTGGCCTACGTCAACAGTCCACGGGACGCCAGCGGCGTGAAGAGCGATCTGCTGTTCGAGATCCTGGAGCGTCTGCGCGCAGCGCGCCTGCCGCTGATCCGCGCGCAGTTGGTCCGCACCCTGCCGCCACTGGCCGAGCACGACGAACGCACCGGCTGAACCGCCGCGCTGGACTGCAACCCTCCACCCCGACTGCGGCTACTGCGACCAGGCCCATCTGACCCATGAGTTCCGCGAGTTCGCCGGCGTTACGCCGATGGCATTCATGGCCGTGCGCGGGCCGTATCCGAATCATCTGCCGCTGGATTGATCGACGGAAATCTAAAAGACCACGCCGCGCTGCAGGGCTAATCTGGCGCCCTACTCACTCAAGGAGACCGCCATGTCGAAGACTGCTGGCAGCACGATCATCCCCTGCCTGCGCTATCGCGACGCGCACGCGGCGATCGAGTGGTTGTGCAAGGCATTCGGCTTCACCAGGAACGCCGTCCACGAAAACGATCGCGGCGAAGTCGAGCACGCGCAGCTGGTCTACGGCAACGGCATGATCATGCTGGGTGGCGTACGCCATGACGACTTCGGCAGGCATATCGCCCAGCCCGACGAGATCGGCGGCCGCGAAACGCAATGTGCCTGCGTGATCGTGTCGGACTGCAAGGCGCATTACGACCAGGCCTGCGCTACCGGCGCGGTGATCGTCAACGAATATTCGGAAAAGGACTACGGCGGCGCCGGCTACAGCTGCCGCGATCCGGAAGGCCATCTGTGGTATTTCGGCAGTTACGACCCCTGGTACATCGACTAGAAAAAGCGAGGCCGGCTTGCGCCGGCCTCGTGGTCATCACATACAGCGCGATGGGTTACGGAGTGCAGACCTTGCCATGCTCCGGGTGCGCGCCCTTCGCCTTGGCGTCCGCCTCGCTCATGTACTCGCCATGTTTCGTCTTGCCGTACCACTTGTCGGTGGAGCAGTGATAGACCTTGCCATTGACCCAGACCATGCCCGGTCCGCCGCCGGCTGCGGCGTTGGCGGCCGGGGCCGGCATCATGTGGTGCGACTTCATGGCGGTATTCGCCGCAGGCGCGGCCGCAGCAGCGGGCGCAGCTGCCATGGGTGCCGCGGCAGCTGCCGGCGCCGCGGCGGCCGCCGGCGCGCTGGCGGCGGCGTACCACTCCTTCACTCCCTTGTGCCCGCGGCAGGCACCCCGCTTGCTCGCCGTGCTGGTGTAACTGCCATCCTTGCACTGGCCGGTCGAACCGGCAGGTGCGGATGCCTGTTGCGCATAAGCGGCCGAACCCAGGAACAGGCCAGCCAGTGCCACTGCAGCCAAGATCGATGATTTCATTGCGGACTCCCTCCAGGACGAATTCGTGATGCACCCAGGCATCGGTGACGACGGATGCCTGCCGCGCAACTATGCCGCAAAATCATGTTCGCAAGAGACTGCCGATCGGTCGCGTTCATCCGGCAGACGGCCGTTCCGAAGGAACTTGCGAAACCGCCGCGCGACCGACTCAAGGCGCAGCCGCCGCAGGCGCGCGCAAGGTCGAACCCGGACGCGCCACCGCATACATCTGCCAGCTGATCTGCTTGAGCAGGCCATGCCGGTCCTTGCCGATCCGGTAAAGGTCGGAGTGGGTGCGGTCCGGCAGGAAGCGGATGTCAGACCTCGCGCCGAGACCGTCGAGCACTGCCTTCAGCTTGTGCGCGGCGCCATCAAGGTAGAACGTGTCGGCGGTACCCACGTAGAGATGGATCTTGCCGTCCAGGTCGGCCTTCAATTCCGGCCACTCATGCTGCAGGCGCCAGGCGATGTCGTAGTGATCACGCCAGTACGTCACCACCGCCGGGTCGACATCGCCGGTGTCGCGATCAAACATCGGCTCGGGCCGGCCATCCTCGCCACGCGGCGAGAACACCCATTCGAATGAAGCCAGCTGGCCGCCGTAGCTGCCCAGCACCCGTTCAAGCTTCGCAAACTGTTCGAACGTGCCGAGCACCTTGGCGTGATCCCGCACCAGCGGATAGGCCGAGCCGTCCGGCCGGTGGTAGACATTGGCATGCGGCGCGTACAGATCGATGCCGGTGAAATCATGGAAGTCACCGGGATCGGGCGAGGTCGACCAGGTGCCGCCGAAAATCTTCGGATAACGCGTCTGCAGCCACAGCGTGGCCCAGCCACCGGAGGAGTGCCCCTGCAGGAAGCGCCCGCTCGACCGGGCGTCCATCCGGTAGCTGGCTTCGAGATGCGGGATCAGCTCGGTGGTCAGCGCGTGCCCCCATGGTCCGTTGTTCACCGAGTCGGCGAACTCGTGTGTACCGGTCGGGCCGGACTCATCGAGGAACACCCATATCATCGGCGGCATTTCACCCTGCGCCATCGCCGTGTAGACGTTGCTCATGGTGCCGATCACACGATCGTTGTTGCCGCCAAAACCCTGGGTGTAATACACCACCGGCCAGGTCTTCTTCGAATCCGCGTGGTAATCCGGCGGCAACAGCACGCGACCACGCATGTGGATCGTGCGCCCCCAGAATGCGCCGAGCGACGGGCTGTCGAAATCGATCAGCCGGGCGTGCTGGCGCACCGCCGGCAGGGCCTTGCGCTGTGCCTCCGGCGTCCGCTCACTCAGGGCCCAGGGATCGTGTGCAGGCAGCACCCGCTCCAGGCTCAACGTGGGAATCGACGACGCCGGCAGATGCATCTTCACCACCGCGCTGATCAGGTCGCCCGCACCGCGGCCGCCGTAGTTGTAGTCGTGATCGACATCCAGCACCGCTTGCACGTAGTAATCGCCCGGCGGCAAGCTTGACCAGGCCGTCGGAAATGCCAGGCGGTCGGTATCGATATCCACTTCCTGCCCTGGCATCCAGCGACTTATCTCGCGAGCGGCGACGCTGGTCTCGGTAGCCCGGAACGGGTTGGCATCGACCTCTTCGACCACACTGCTCTTGCCCTTCGATTCGGCCATGGCCGCCGCTTCCGCGGTTTTCGCATCGATAGCGAAGAGCAGCAGGCGGCCCGAGGTCGGCTGCGCGCTGGCGGCACCGAGCCGGACGTGGAAGAAGCCGTGTTCGGTGGCGTTCTGGACGCGTGCCTGGGCAACACCTGCCAACAGGCCGAATGACAGCAGGATCGCTGTCAGATGACGACGGTAACCCATGATTTTCCCCTTGGACGTGGTGCAACAGACGTTGCGGCAAGTTCTCAATGCTTCGACACGGGTGGATGCTCATTCGCCACCGGCACCAGCCGCAGGTCCTGGAAATCGAAACTGAAATCGGTCAGCGGCGAGATCGGCTGCATGCGCATCTCGCGGATATGGCCGTCCATGTCCAGCGCGAAATCGACGAAGGCATCGGCATCCAGCGAGCGGTCGTCCCAGCGCACGGTGAAGCTGTCGTGCTGCCACGGCGTCAGCGTGCCGATCAACTGCTTCGTCTTGCTGAAACGCAGGCGCAACTTGCCGTGCTCGCTGGTGATCACGACATCGCCGTACCACGGGTCGCGATAGGTGCCGGCATAGTCGGCCAGCGGCAGCGAGGGCTTGCTGCGTGGATCGCGTGCCTGTTCATGCTTCGCCACGCTGTCGTCCGCCTTGGCTTCGGCCTGTTGCACCGCCTTCTGGTAGACCGCGACCCAATCGGTCTTGTGCGACGGGTTCAGATACGCATCCAGCACGCGGTAAGTGACGGCATTGAACGCCGCACCGGATTGCTGGTTGGTCAGCACCACCACGCCCAGGTGCAGTTTCGGCACCATCGTCACGCGCGACACGAAACCCGGCCAGCCGCCGGTATGCCAGGCCAGTTTCTGGCCCATGTAGTCGCTCAGGAACCAGCCCTCGCCGTAGCCGTAAAAATCCGGGGTCAGCTGAGCCAGTTCCGGAATCGACGCCGGCTTGATCGGGATCGGCGTCAGCATCGACCACATCTCGTGGTGGCTCTTTGCGGAGAACACACGCTGCGGTTTGCCGTCGGCATCTTTCGTGGGCAACGCGCCGCCAGCCAGTTGCACGTTCATCCACTTCGCCAGGTCGTGCACGCTGGCATAGATCCCGCCAGCACCCGGATCGTTGAGCCAGGCCATCGGCGGCACCGGCTCGACGTCCTTGAAATCGTAAGGCGCATGGCCGGTGGCCACGTCCATGCCGGGTTTGAGGTAGGTCATGTCGATCAGCGACTCGTCCATGCCGACCGGCTTGAACAGGTGCTCGCGCACGTAATCGGCATAGCGCTGGCCGGACGCCTGCTCGATGACCAGGGTGGCCACCGCGAACAGGATGTTGTCGTAGGCGTAGTGGCTGCGGAAGCCGTTCTTCAGCGGCACTTTCGCCAGCCGCTCGACCACCTCCTTCGTGGTGTACGAGGTCGGCGGCCAGTACAGCAGGTCGCCCGCGCCCAGGCTCAGCCCGCTGCGGTGCGCCAGCAGGTCGCGGATGCGCATCTCGTGCGTCACGTAGGGATCGGACATGCGGAACCACGGCAGGTGATCGATCACCCGGTCGTCCATCTTCAGCTTGCCCGCCTCGGCCAGCTGCTGCAGCGCTGCCGCGGTGAACGCCTTGGTGTTGGAGGCGATCGCGAACAGGGTATGCGCGTCGACCCGATCCGGCTTGCCCAGTTCGCGTACGCCGAAGCCCTGCTCCATCACCACCTTGCCGTCCTTGACGATGGCCACCGCGATGCCGGGCACCTTGAACGTACTCAGGGTATCGGCCATGTAGGCATCGAAATCCTGCAATTGCGCCGGCATCAGCGGCCGCACGAGGTCGCCGGTCGACACCGGCGGCGGCAGGCGCCGCGGCGCCGGTGCCTGCGCCAACGTGGCGGTGGCAACCATCAGCAGCGCACAGCAGCCTGCCAGCCGCACGGAAAGCGGGCGCACGGAAAGGATTCGCTGATGCATCGGAACTCCCCTTGACGACAATCCCCCAACTATCGCGGCAAACCACCGGCAAGGCCAGCGCTGGAAGTCATGCACGCGGAGCGCTCGACGCGACGCCCGCCTGCATCGATCATGCTTGACCTCAACGACGCTGCGAGAGCGGGAGCCCGGATGAACCCCATGGTGGAATGGATCGCTGCCCACGCCCTGCTGCTGTGGGCATTGCTGCTGATGCTGGCGCTGCTGGGTGGCGACCTCGCCTGGCAACACAATGCACGCTGGCAACGCCGCGCGGTCCGGCTCGGGCACGCGTCGACAGTGCTTCGCTGGCAGGTCGGCGTGTTGCTGCTGCTGGCGCTGGCCTTGTTCTTCGCCGCGATCGCCCTGGCGATATTCGGTCGGCAGCCAAGCGCCCTGGCGGGCTTTGATGCCAGCCTGGCCGAAGGCCTGCGCGATCAATTGCCACTGCCGGTGCTGCGCGTGATCGCGGTGATCACCGATCTGGGCGACAAGCTGTGGGTGACCGCGGTCGCGTCCCTGATGCTGCTGATGCTGCTGCTGCGCCGGCACTGGCAGCTGGCGCTGGCCTGGGCGGTGGCCCTGCTCGGCATCCTGCCGGTCAATGGCGGCCTCAAGATGCTGTTCCAGCGGACGCGCCCACTGCACGATCACGGCTTCATCATCGAGCCGGGCTGGAGTTTCCCCAGTGGGCATGCGTTCGGCTCGGTGGTGTTCTACGGCATGCTCGCCTATGTGCTGCTGCGCCTGTCGCCACGCTTCCATCGCACCATCATCGCCGCCGCGGTGCTGCTGATCGGCGTGGTCGGCATCAGCCGGATCCTGCTGCAGGTGCACTATTTCAGCGACGTGCTGGCCGGATACACCGCCGGCGCGGCGTGGCTGGTGCTGTGCATCGGGGCTGCTGAAATCCTGCGCGACCCGACGACGAGGCTATCGCCATGAACGACCTGTTTGCCGCCGCTCCCAGTGATGGCCCGCGAATCCGCGTTGGCATCGGCGGCTGGACCTACGCGCCATGGCGCAACAACTTCTATCCCGAAAAGCTGGTGCAGCGGCGCGAACTGGAATACGCCAGCCGGCAACTGCGCACGATCGAGATCAACGGCACGTTCTACGGTGCGCAGAAACCCGCCACCTACGCAAAGTGGGCGGCGGAGACGCCCAGTGGTTTCGTGTTCTCGCTGAAGGCACCCCGTTATATCACCGAAGGCAAACGGCTGGCCGATACCGGCAACGGCGTCAGCGGCTTCGTGCACGGCGGGCTGGCCGAGATGGGCGACCGGCTGGGTCCGATCCTGTGGCAACTGCCGCCGTCGCGGCCATTCGACGCCGACGACCTGGGTGCCTTCCTCGACGGTCTGCCGCGCGAGTTGAACGGTCGCCCGTTGCGACATGTGCTGGAAGTACGCCATCCCAGCTTCCTCGACGAACACTATGTGGACCTGGCCCGCGCGCACCGCGTGCCCACCGTGTTCACCGATTCGCCCGACTATCCGTCGCTGGCCGACCTCACCGGTGATTTCACCTATGCGCGGCTGATGCGCAGCGCCGACGGGATTGCCAGCGGCTATGCGCCGGAGGCACTGGATCACTGGGCCCAGCACGCACGCGGCTGGGCCGCGGGCAACGATATCGGCGAGCTGCCGCATGCGGCCGCACTGCAACCGGCAAGCCGGCTGCGCGACGTGTTCGTGTTCTTCATCAGCGCCGCCAAGCATCGCAACCCGGCAGCGGCAATGGCACTGCAGTCACGCGTCGATGGCAGCCGCTGAACGCAATACGCTGCTGCTCACGCCTCAACCCATGCAGAACGCGTTGAGCTTGTTGCCTTCGAGATCGCGGAAATAACCCGCGTAGAAACCGTCGCCGCGCTCGCCCGGCGCACCCTCGTCGCTGCCGCCCAGTGCGAGTGCCTTGGCGTGCGCCCGATCCACCTTGTCGCGACTGTTCATCACCAGCGCCACCATGACGCCGTTGCCGACGCTGGCAGGCTGGCCGTCGAACGGCTTGATCATGACCAGGCTGGGCTTGTCGAAGGAGATGCCCCAGAAAATGTAGCGCTCGCTTTCCATCAGGCGCCTGGCGCCAAGTTCGGCGAACAGCGCGTCGTAGAACGCCGACGCGCGCGGCATGTCGTTGGTGCCCAGGGTGACGTAGCCGATCATGGCGATCTCCTGTGTGGTGGGTGGATGGCAGCACGCCAGCTGCCTGCAATCCCGGCTCGCTTTCATCTGCCGGTATATCGACGGGCACGGCCTGCATTAAGCTCGACACCGGTCCCACACCGGCCCCTCCGCATGCGTCGACTCAATCCGCTGATCCTGCTCGCTGCCCTGGTGGTTGCCATGGTGCTGTGGCGGCAGCACACGCCCTCGCCTGCCGGCCCGGCGAATCACGCCGCAACCACAAGCATCAGCGACGGCACGGCCGCAGCACTACCCGCCTTCCTGCCGCCGGAGGCACATGCCACGCTGGACCTGATCGCCAGCGGCGGCCCGTTCCCGCACAGCCAGGACGGGGTGGTATTCGGCAACTATGAACACCTGCTGCCGGAGCAGCCGCGCGGCTACTATCACGAATACACGGTGGAGACGCCCGGCGCGAGCACGCGCGGCACGCGGCGCATCATCACCGGCGGCACGCCGCCCGAGACCTATTACTACACCGACGACCACTACCACAGCTTCCGCAGCTTCAAGATCGGCCGATGAGCGCGCGCGGCCTCGATCCGGACCTGACCCGGCCGACCCAGAGCGGCGTGTATTTCGTCGGCGCCCACGATCTCGATCGCCTGGCCAGAACCGCCCGGCAGCACGAACTGCATGTTTGCCGCACCGACCTGACCGGCTGCCACGACAAGGACGAATTGCTGCGGCGTCTTGCGCTATCGCTGCCCTTGCCGGCCTCGTTCGGCCACAACTGGGACGCGCTGGCCGACTGCCTGCGCGACCTGCGCTGGATTCCGGCCTGGGGCCATGTGCTGCTATTCGAGCATGCCGACGAACTGCGCCAGGCTGCAGAGGCCGACTACAACATCCTGCTCGGCATTCTCGACGACGCGGCGACGTTCGGTGCCGAGCACGAGGTGCCGTGGTTCGCCTTCCTCACCCTGCCCGATGACGCGTTCGACCGCCGTCACGCCCCGGCCGTGTCACCCTGAGCAACCCCAGACCTCCGGAACACCATGCAAACCATCGAATTCGAACTGGAAGGCGACTACGTCGAGCTCAACATGCTGCTGAAGCTGGTGGGGCTGTGCGACAGCGGCGGTGCCGGCAAGGCGATCGTCGCCACCGGCGCGGTGTCCGTGGACGGCCAGATCGAGCTGCGCAAGACGTGCAAGATCCACGCGGGCCAGGTGGCCACGATCGACGACGTGGAGATCCGCGTGCTGGCCGATTCGGAAGGTCTGGCAGATGGCCGCCCCCAGGCACGTTGATTGCGTCTTACGGCAGGGCCGCCAACCGTCGGTCGATATCAGCACCGGCGGGAATGCGCAGCAGGAACTCCTGCTCGACCACATGACGCAGCTCTGAAACGTCACGCAAATTGCGACGTTCCGGCTCGCATCCAGTTCGTCGCACCGTGAACTCCCGATTGAACAGGCCGAGGCGACGATCCGCCGTCGTGCGCCCCAGCATCAGGTTGCTCACGAAGCGTGATGCGGGATGCGTCGATACGTAGTGATTGGCCACCACGTAGTCGACCAGTGGCGTCGGTTGAAGATCGAAGCGGTACAGCGTGCGCCACGACCCGTGCGCCAGCGACTGCATGCGCCACTCGGCGTCGTGCCGGAGCAGCCGGAACGGTTCATGCCCGGTGGCCTGTTCGATGTCCGGTTGAAGGCGCAGCGCCCCGGTGAGCACATGGCCACCGAAGCCGACGTCGACCAGCCAGCCCTCGCCGGCCAGGTCGACGCGCAGCAACATGTGGGTCTGCGGCGTGATCGCATCTTCCGGATGTCCCCACAGCACCCGGGCGATCAAGCCCGTGACCGCGAAGCCGATCTGCCGCAGCACCGCCTCGAATAGCAGGTTCTGCTCGAAGCAGTAGCCGCCGCGACCCTGCTGCACCAGCTTCTGCTGCAGCGCGGCCAGATCCAGCTCCACCGGCAGACCCATCAGCGGGTTGAGGTTGGCGAACGGGATGGCAGCGACGTGCGCCATGGCCAGGCCGCGCAGGGTTGCCAGGTCGACCGCTACCGCACCATGCCAGCCGATGCGGTGCAGATAGGCATCCAGATCAATTCTGTCAGGCACACGATTCTCCAGATGGTCCGCGGACATGGTAGCCGCAGGTAACCGTGGATGGCCCGGCGGCGAATGACCCGATGAGCGCGCTTCGGCGCGCGTGCATCCATTCCCGCTATTTCAACGTAATCTGTCATGCATGCCGCGGGCTCGTGCATGCCCATCCCCAGCGAGGCTACCCATGATTCGCTACCGTGCATTCCGAATTTTTCCGCTGGCCGGCGCCGTCCTGCTGGCCGGTCTCGCCGCCTGCCAACCGGTGGCGACGGCCACCGAAGTCACCCGATTGCCGGCGCCGGCCGTCGATGCCGCACCAATCTCCGCCGGGCATGACCAGGTGGCCGTGCTCGCCGGCGGCTGCTTCTGGGGGATCGAGGCGGTGTTCGAGCACGTCAAGGGCGTGCGCAAGGTCACCGCCGGCTATTCCGGTGGCGCCGCCGACACCGCGCACTACGAGATGGTCGGTAGCGGCACCACCGGCCATGCCGAATCGGTGGAAGTGGAATTCGACCCTGCGCAGGTGAGCTACGGCACCCTGTTGCAGGTGTTCTTCTCGGTGGCATTGAATCCCACCGAACTGAACCGGCAAGGTCCGGACAGCGGCACGCAATACCGCTCGGTGATTTTCTACGGCAACGCGCAGCAGCAGAAGATCGCCACGGACTACATCGCCCAGCTGACCCGGGCCAAAGCCTTCAGCGCGCCGATCGTGACCCAGGTCGTGCCGCTGCAGGCGTTCTACCCGGCCGAGGCCTACCACCAGCACTACTACGACCTGCATCCGGACAACCCCTACATCGTGTTCAACGATGCGCCCAAGGTGGCGCACCTGCAGAAGCTGTTCCCCGCGCTCTATCAACCCGAGCAGCAGTTTGTCGAGGTGCAGCTGCACTGAAATGCCCCCGGGTTGCGTGGGCCGACGCGGCCCCCATGTCGGGAGCTTCGCGTCCTGTCGCGCTTCCTGACATCCTCCCCACTTGCCGCCTCACGCAACCCCTCCACCGTCCGCTTCGAGCGATCTCACGCGCAGCTTCCTGGGCGTGTTTCGCTACAGCGGGCGTGCGCTGGAACTGGTCTGGAGCACCAGCCGCGCGCTGACCGTCGCGCTGGCCCTGCTTACCCTGGTCGCCGGCCTGCTGCCGGCCGGCGTGGCGTATGTCGGGGCACATATCGTCGATGCGGTGGTCGGTGCCAGCCGCCAGTGGGCCGCCAATGGACAGGCGCCGCTGCGGCCGGTATTCGAGTGGGTCGCGCTGGAAGGCGTGCTGGTGGCAGCAGTCGCCGGCGCGCAACGCGGGCTCTCGTTGTGCCAGTCGTTGCTGCGTGCGCTGCTCGGCCAGCGCGTCAACGTGATGATCCTGGAGAAGGCGCTGACCCTGGAGCTGGCGCACTTCGAGGATTCGGAGTTCTACGACAAGCTCACCCGCGCGCGACGCGAGGCGTCGACCCGGCCGCTGTCGCTGGTGACGCGCACGTTCGGGTTGGGCCAGAACGCGATCTCGCTGGTCAGCTACGGCAGCCTGCTGTTCCAGTTCTCGCCATGGGCGGTGGCGGTGCTGTTGCTGGCCGGCCTGCCCTCGTTTTTCGCCGAGACGAAATTCTCCGGTGACGCGTTCCGCCTGTTCCGCTGGCGTTCGCCGGAAACGCGCATGCAGCTGTACCTGGAAACCGTGCTGGCGCGCGAGGACCACGCCAAGGAAGTGAAGCTGTTCGGCCTCGGGCCGCTGCTGCTACAGCGCTATCGCGACATCTTCCATACCTTGTACGGCGCCGACCGCGAGCTGGCGATCCGCCGCGACAGCTGGGGCTTCGGGCTGGGCCTGCTCGGCACCATCACTCTGTACGGTGCCTACGCCTGGATCGCCGCCAGCACGGTGTTCGCACGCATCACGCTGGGCCAGATGACGATGTACCTGGCGCTGTTCCGCCAGGGCCAGTCGGCGGTGTCCGCGATGCTGTCGGCGATCGGTGGCATGTACGAGGACAACCTGTACCTGTCCACCCTGTATGAATACCTGGAAACGCCGGTACCGCCCGCGACGGGAACAATGCAGCGTGGCGCCAGGCCCGACGACGGCGTCCGCTTCGAGCAGGTCAGCTTCACCTACCCCGGCGCCAGCGAGCCGGCGCTGCACGACATCGACCTGCACATCCGCCCCGGCGAATCGCTGGCCCTGGTCGGCCAGAACGGTTCGGGCAAGACCACCCTGATCAAGCTGCTCACGCGCCTGTACACGCCCGACAGCGGCCGCATCCTGCTCGACGGCACCGACCTGCGCGAGTGGGACGAAGCCATGCTGCTGCAGCGCATCGGCGTGATCTTCCAGGACTTCGCGCGCTACCAGATGCGCGTGGGCGAAAACGTGGGTGCCGGCGACGTCACCCACTTCGAGGACGAAGCGCGCTGGCGCGAGGCCAGCGACAAGGGCATGGCCAGCGACTTCATCGACAGCCTGCCGGCCGGCTTCGAGACGCAACTGGGCAAGTGGTTCAACGACGGCCGCGAACTGTCAGGCGGCCAGTGGCAGAAGATCGCGCTGGCCCGCGCCTTCATGCGCTCGCGCGCCGACATCCTGGTGCTGGACGAACCCACCGCCGCGATGGACGCGCAGGCCGAGGCCAGCATCTTCGAACACTTCCGCGAACTCTCCGGCGGCCGCATCGCGATCCTGATCTCGCACCGCTTCTCCACCGTGCGCATGGCCGACCAGATCATCGTGATCCAGGACGGCCGCATCATCGAACGCGGCAACCATGAGCAGTTGATGGCCGAAGATGGACACTACGCGCATCTGTTTTCGCTGCAGGCGCAGGGGTATCGGTGATCCTTGATGCCGTTCGGGCTGAGCATAGCGCCGCGGGCGCGCAGTCGAAGCTCCTGGGGCCCTTCGACTTCGTCGCTGCGCGACTGCGCTCAGGGAGAACGATAGAGAATACCCGGCCCGCCGGCTTGACCCTGCCCGCCCCCGCGCCCCATGCTTCGCGTCTTGTCTGGATCGAAACACACGCATGAGCAGTCGCTACAACGCCGTCGATATCGAAGTCCTCTCCGGCCTGGATCCGGTCAAGCGCCGGCCCGGCATGTACACGGACACCAGCCGGCCGAACCATCTGGTGCAGGAGGTGGTGGACAATTCGGTGGACGAGGCGCTGGCCGGTTACGCGACGTCGATCGAGGTGATCCTGCACCCGGACGGCTCGGTCTCGGTGAGCGACGACGGCCGCGGCATGCCGGTGGACATCCATCCCGAGGAAGGCGTCTCCGGCGTCGAGCTGATCATGACCCGGCTGCACGCGGGCGGTAAGTTCAGCGGCAAGAACTACAGCTTTTCCGGCGGCCTGCACGGCGTGGGCGTGTCGGTGGTCAACGCCTTGTCCGATCGCGTCGAGGTCACCATTCGCCGCGACGGCTCGGAATACGCGATGGCGTTCGAGCACGGCGACAAGGTCAGCCCGCTGGAAGTGATCGGCACGGTCGGCAGGAAGCGCACCGGCACCACCCTGCATTTCTGGCCCGAGGCGAAATACTTCGACTCGCCGAAGATCTCGCTGGGCAAGCTCAAGCATCTGCTGCGCGCCAAGGCGGTGCTGTGCGCCGGCCTCAACATGAAGCTGACCGACGAGGCCAGCGGCGAAGTCGTCGAGTGGCATTACGAGGACGGCCTGCGCGACTACCTGCGCGGCGAACTCGACGGCAACGAGGTGTTGCCGAACGAACTGTTCGTGCACCAGATGGCGCGCGATGCCGAAGGCATGGAGGTCGCGCTGGCGTGGCTGCCCGAAGGCGAACTGGTGCAGGAAAGCTACGTCAACCTGATTCCCACCGCGCAGGGCGGCACCCACGTCAACGGCCTGCGCACCGGCCTGACCACCGCGATCCGCGAGTTCTGCGACATCCGCAACCTGCTGCCGCGCGGCGTGAAGCTGGCGCCGGAAGACGTGTGGGAGCGGCTCGCCTTCGTGCTGTCGGCGCGGCTGCAGGATCCGCAGTTCGCGGGCCAGACCAAGGAGCGGCTGTCCTCGCGCCAGGCCGCCGGACTGATCGAGAACGTCATCCACGATGCCTTCAGCCTGTGGCTGAACCAGAACGTGGGCGCCGGCGAGCGCATCGCGCAACTGGCGATCGAGCGGGCCAGTGCGCGGCTGAAGGCCGCCAAGCAGATCGTCCGCAAGAAGATCACCCAGGGTCCGCAGCTACCGGGCAAGCTGGCCGACTGCACCGCCACCGATCTGACCCGCACCGAACTGTTCCTGGTCGAGGGCGATTCGGCCGGCGGCAGCGCCAAGCAGGCGCGCGACAAGGAGTTCCAGGCGATCCTGCCGCTACGCGGCAAGATCCTCAACACCTGGGAAGTCGAATCGACCTCGGTGCTCGCCTCCGAGGAAGTGCACAACCTCGCCGTGGCGATCGGTTGCGACCCCGGCAAGGACGACCTCTCCGGGCTGCGCTACGGCAAGGTGATCATCCTCGCCGACGCCGATTCCGATGGCCTGCACATCGCCACCTTGCTGGCGGCGCTGTTCCTGCGCCACTTCCCGACGCTGGTCAGCGAAGGTCACGTATTCGTGGCGATGCCGCCGCTGTTCCGCGTCGACGTCGGCAAGCAGGTGTTCTACTGCCTCGACGAGGGCGAGAAGGAAGCGATGCTGCAGCGGATCGAGCGCGAAAAGATCAAGGGCGCGGTCAGCACCACCCGCTTCAAGGGCCTGGGCGAAATGAACCCGCCGCAGCTGCGCGAATCCACCATCCATCCCGATACACGCCGCCTGGTGCAGCTCACCGTCGGCGACGACGACGGCACCGCCAGGCTGATGGACATGCTGCTGGCGAAGAAGCGCGCAGGCGACCGCAAGGCGTGGCTGGAAGAGAAAGGCGACCTCGCCACGCTCGAGGTCTGAGGCTCGCGCGTCTTCGCGGGGGATTCACTTCACTGAATCCCGAACAGCGACGTTGCATCCATGTCGATGCCTGCCGCGTACCTCAAGGTGTCTCCAATCCGCGAAGCGAAAAATCCCGGAGAGCATGCATGGAGACTCATTCCCGCATGCGCACCCCAACAAGGGCCACCTGCCACGTCGTGGCCGGCCGGCTGACCACGCGCCACCTGGCCGCCAGGGTTGCCGCCGGCGGCGGCAAGGCGATGCTGAAAACTGTGGAAGGCGACTCGATCACGGTGCGCAAGGATGGCGATACTTGGGCCATCACCGACGACAAGGGCAACACCGCCCATGTGACCATCGGTGACGTGATGCAGTCCAACGGCGTGATCCACGTGATCGACAAGGTGCTGATGCCGTAACCCGTCCCGCGCCGCAAACTGCCAGCCGCCCCGACTCCCTCATCGGGGCGGCTTTTTTTGCGGCAGCGGCGGCGCTATGGTGCTGGTTACTTTCCCACGGGTAATTGCACATGGCCTTGCTGCCACCACTCGACCTGCAACGCTGGATCGACGAACACCGCCATCTGCTGAAACCGCCGGTGGGCAACAAGTGCATCGTCGACGGTGACTTCATCATCATGATCGTCGGCGGCCCGAATGCGCGCACCGACTATCACTACGACGAAGGCCCCGAGTTCTTCTACCAGCTCGAAGGCGAGATCACGCTTAAGGTGCAGGACGACGGTGTCGCGCGCGACATCTCGCTGCGCGCCGGCGAGATCTTCTACCTGCCGCCGCGCGTGCCGCACTCGCCCAACCGCGCCGCCGGTTCGATCGGCCTGGTGATCGAGCGCCACCGCGTCGCCGGCGAGAAAGACGGTCTGATGTGGTTCTGCGAGCAGTGCAACCACAAGCTGTACGAGGAATACTTCACGCTCGACAGCATCGAGCGCGATTTCCCGCCGGTGTTCGAACGCTTCTACCGTTCGCACGAGGCACGCACCTGCGACGCCTGCGGCCACCTTCATCCAGCGCCCGAAAAGTACGCGTAGGAGCCCGCTAGCGGGCGATGCCTCCCCGAAGCCCGAAGCCCGAAGCCCGAAGCCCGCAAAAGAAAACATCGCCCGCCAGCGGGCTCCTACAATTGCGCAAGCCACTTTCGCGCCATTCGTCGCAGCGACGCGTCGAGAGTTTCGTCGCAAGCCACGTCGACAACCGGTCGCCATGCCAACGCGTGCGATTCGGCGTTGACAACGTACGACTCGTCCGCCCCGGCACGTACCACGTAACGCACGTCGTAATGCCAGTGCCGCGGCTCGCTCGTGCGCGCAGGACTGCGTTCGCCTGGAGCGAACGCGAACGGCAAAGCCGGCCCACCAGGGTGGGACACAGGGATGTGGCCCATGATGGCATGACGATCGATATCGAAGATGCCGCCTTCGACTTGCAGGTTCTGCATGCCGGTTTCCTCTTGCGCCTCGCGCAAGGCAACCCGCGCAAGATCGGCATCGCCATCGGCATGACCGCCAGGTTGAAGCCAGCGGTCGAGCTTGCGGTGGTGCATCAGCAACACGCGCGTGCCGTCGCCACTGACCAGCCACGCCGAACCGGTGAAGTGACCGGCCTGGTTGCTGCGCTCGAATGCATCCGCATGCGTACGCAGGAAAACCTCGAACTGCGCAACCGTCGCGGCTTCCCCCTGCCATTGGTCACGGTAGCGCCGGAATGCCTCGATCATGATGACGGCGGGCTTTGACATGGACTTCCGATGAAGTGGTTTGAAACCGGCCGCGACATGTTTCGCCGCAACATGAATGAAGCTTGTACATCCTTTGCTGCATGGGATATGTTGGCCCGCCATTACCGGGCTCGTCCATCCATCCGCCGCAGAGCGGTTGCGAGCAGAAAAAATCACCTGAGGGGAACTCGATGACAAAAGGTCTTTTTGCCACTCACGCCATCGAGGCGATGCCTCACATAGATGCTGGCGAACCCGTCGAGGGCAGCGGCACCGGTGAAATAACTCTGAAGCGCGTGCTGACCGCGCGTCACCTGATCATGCTGGGCATCGGTGCCGTGATCGGCGCCGGCATTTTCGTCCTCACCGGCACGGCCGCCGCGCAGTTCGCCGGGCCTGCCCTGGTGATCAGCTTCCTGATGGCGGGTTTCGCCTGCGCACTGGCCGGCCTGTGCTACGCCGAGTTCGCCGCCATGCTGCCGGTATCCGGCAGCGCGTATTCCTATTCGTATGCCACGCTGGGCGAAGTGGTCGCCTGGTTCGTCGGCTGGAACCTGGTGCTGGAATACCTGTTCGCGGCATCGACCGTGGCGGTGGGCTGGTCGGGCTACTTCAACGAAATGCTGCGCATGGTCAGCGGCTGGATCGGCATCAACATCTCGCTGCCGGCCGCGCTGTCCTCCGCACCGCTGACCTTCGACGCCAGCGGCCACCACATCATTGCCACCGGCACCCTGATCAACCTGCCGGCGGTGGCGATCGTGGCGGCGATCAGCTGGCTGTGCTACCGCGGCATCACGCAGTCGGCCACGGTCAACGCGATCATCGTGGCGATCAAGGTGATCGTGATCCTGCTGTTCCTGGCGGTGACCTTTCACTACCTCAACCCGAGCCTGTGGCACCCGTTCATCCCCGAGAACGAAGGCGGCTTCAAATACGGCTGGAGCGGCGTGATCCGCGCGGCCACCCTGGTGTTCTTCGCCTACATCGGTTTCGACGCGGTATCGACCGCGGCCGGCGAAGCGAAGAATCCGCAACGCGACATGCCGATCGGCATTCTCGGCTCGCTGATCATCTGCACCGCGCTGTACATCGCCATGGCGGCTGCGCTGACCGGTTTGGCGCCGTACACCCAGCTCAACACACCCGAACCGGTGGCGACCGCACTCAACTACGTGCTGGGCACGGTGGCCGCGGGCAGCAGCGCCAGCCACATCCTCGGTACGCTGAAGATCCTGGTGGTGTTCGCCGCGCTGGCGGGTCTGAGTTCGGTGGTGCTGGTAATGCTGATGGGCCAGCCGCGCATCTTCTATTCGATGTCGCGCGACGGCCTGCTGCCCAAGCTGCTGGGCAAGGTGCACCCGAAACACCGTACACCCTACGTGGGCACCATCATCGTCGGCGTGATCGCCTCGGTGCTGGCCGGCCTGTTCCCCGTGGACGTGCTGGGCGACCTGGTGTCGATGGGCACCTTGCTGGCCTTCACCACCGTGTGCATCGGCGTGCTGGTACTGCGTCATACCCGTCCTGATCTGCCGCGCGCGTTCCGCGTGCCATTCGTCTGGATCGTCTGCCCGCTCGGCGCGGCCGCCTGCCTGTTCCTGTTCTGGCAGGCGTTCGTGACCCGCTGGTGGCTGATCCTGGGCTGGACCGCGATCGGCTTCCTGATCTACGGCTTCTACGGCTACCGCAACAGCAAGCTGCGCCAGAACGCCAACTGACCTCTCCGCGGCCGACGCCTCCAGCGCCGGCCGCGGTGTTTCAGAACCATCCGGCGCTCCCACGCCCTGCCTTCCAAGACTTTCAGCCCATGCTCAAGCAGTTGCTCGCGCGCAAGACCGATTTCAGCAACGACGACAGTGCCCACGGCCCCGGCCTGCGCCGCACACTGGGCCCCTGGGGGATTACCGCGCTGGGCATCGGTGCGGTCATCGGCACCGGCATCTTCGTGGTCACCGGCACGGCCGCAGCCGAGCATGCCGGCCCGGCGGTGCTGATCTCCTTCGTCATTGCCGCCATCTGCAGCGGATTCAGTGCGCTCTGCTACGCCGAGTTCGCCACCCTGATCCCGATCTCCGGCAGTTCCTATTCTTACGCCTACGCTTCGCTGGGTGAGCTGGCGGCATGGTTCATCGGCTGGAACATGGTCGCCGAATACGGCATCTCGGCCTCGGCAGTGGCGGCCAGCTGGACCGGCTACTTCACCAGTCTGCTCGACCACATGGGCCTGCACCTTCCGATTGCCCTGACCGAGGCACCGCTGGCCTTCACCAATGGCCACCTGGTGACCACCGGCCATCTGTTCAACCTGCCTGCGGTCGCCATCGTGCTGGCGCTGACCTGGCTGTGCTACATCGGCATCCGCGAGTCCTCGGGCCTGAATGCCTTGATGGTGCTGGTCAAGGTCGGCCTGATCATCATCGTAGTCGTCGCCGGCTACCGCTACGTGAACCCGGCGAACTGGCACCCGTTCATTCCCGAACCGCAGGGCGACGGCAAGTACGGCTGGTCCGGCATCATGCGTGGCGCGGCGATGGTGTTTTTCGCCTACATCGGCTTCGAGGCCACCTCCACTGCGGCGCAGGAATGCAAGAGCCCGCAGCGCGACCTGCCGTTCGGCATTCTCGTGTCGCTGGTGATCTGCACCGTGCTCTACCTGGCGATGGCCGCCGTCCTGACCGGACTGGTGCCGTACACGATGCTGGATACCTCCGAGCCCGTGGTCACTGCGGTGGCGGCCATCCCGCAGCTGGGCTGGCTGCGCCTGATCGTGGAAATCGGCGCGATGATCGGCCTGTCCTCGGTGATCCTGGTGATGATCATCGCGCAGCCACGCATCTTCATGATCATGGCGCGTGACGGCATGTTGCCGCGGGTGTTCGGCAAGGTGCATCCGCGCTACCGCACGCCGCACATCAACACCCTGATCACCGGCGGCATGATCGCCCTGCTCGCCGCGGTGTTCCCGCTCGACCTGCTGGCCAACCTCACCTCGATGGGCACCCTGATCGCCTTTTCGGCGGTATGCGGTGGCGTGCTGATCCTGCGTCACACCATGCCGGAGCTGCCGCGCACGTTCCGCGTGCCGTGGGTCTGGTTCACCTGCCTGGCCGGCGTGGCAAGCTGCTTCGCCCTGCTTTTCAGCCTGGACTGGTTCAACTGGGCCATCCTGGGGATCTGGACCCTGCTCGGGTTCGCGATCTACTTTCTCTACAGCCGCCGGCACAGCTTGCTGCGCCAGACCGCCCACGAAGGCTCGGTCACGAAATTTCGCTGAAAATCGTCGAAATTCCGTCATATTGGCTAAACTTCAGACAGATGAGCCGAACAAGCCAACTTGGCTGGAAGAGTCACATCTTGCGGACTTACTTGTAAAATCAATGTTATATATTTGATTTTAAAGGATTTTATTCCAGACTTCTGGAGAATCCTCACGCAGGGGGTCGCCCATTCGTCGATCGCGGGAGTATGATCCCCAGTCCGAGGTATATCACTTGGCAGTGGGCCCCGGATCGCGGCCCGGTGCGTCAGGCAAGCAGCTCCTCAGCCTGATGTCACCGGGCCGCACTTTGTCCGGATTCCGGTGTGCTCGTCGACGCTCGACCACGCTCGACCCGGTCACACCAGCGCCTGCCGAAACATCCGCGCCATCCTCCGTCGCACAAATGAAAAAGGCCGGCGAAATCGCCGGCCTCCGTGCTGTCGAATACTGCGATCAGGCTTTCTTCGGCGAGTGCGATACGCACCAACCCTTGGCGTTCACGGATTTCCCGGGGAACAGCTGACAAGGCCCGCGCCCGGTCGGGCCACCGGAGTAGAACTGGCAATTGGTGCAGTCGTCGCCGGCCTTGTGCTTCGGGTTGGCCGACTTGGTATTGTCTTCCACGTAATCCAGCGCCTTGGCGGTCGGATCGGCATCGCTGAGCGCCGGCAGGTCGGCGGCACGCGCAAAACGCGGCAGACCACCCATCACCACCGCCACTGCCGTCGTGCCCGCAGCTACCTTCAGGAATCGGCGACGCGATTCGATATCTTTATCGTTCGACATGGACAAGCCTCCATCGTTTCCGCCCGGCACACCCTGCACCAGATCCATGGCGATGGTACGCCTGCGGGCGCAATATTTCCTGACTTGCGAGAATGGCTCTCATTCCAGCGGAAGTGCCCGCTGCCGCATGTTATCATCGCCCTTCATTTGGACGTCCAAACCGCATGAGCCAGACCCTGCCCGACACGATATCCGTCAGCGTGTTCAACGGCTGCGCCGACTGCATCGCGCGGACGGCTGGAGAGCTGGCAGCCCGCGGCTGGACCCCGGCAACCAGCAGCAATTTCTCGATGCGCGTCGATGCGACTCACGCCGCCATCACGGTCTCCGGGCGCGACAAGGGGAAGCTCGGCCGCGACGACATCATGCTGATCGACATGGATGGCCATGGCGTCGGCACCGAAGCACGACCCAGCGCGGAAACCGCGCTGCACACTCATGTCTACCGGCGCTGGCCAGAAGCTGGCGCGGTCCTGCATACCCATTCGCGCACGCAGAGCGTGGCCTCGCGGCTGTTCGCCGCCGAAGGCGTGATCCGCCTGCAGGGATGGGAACTGCAGAAGGCGATCAGCGGCCACGACACGCATGAAAGCGTGCTGGAAATCCCGGTGTTTCCGAACACCCAGCACATCCCCGAACTGGTCGCCCGGGTCGATGCGTGGCTGGACGCGGGCAAGCCGCTGCACGCCTACCTGATCGATGGCCACGGCATCTACACCTGGGGCCGCGACATGGCCGAGACCGAGCGCCACCTGGAGGCGCTGGAGTTCCTGCTCGGCTGCGAACTGGACCTGAGAAAGTTGAGGGCATCATGAGCCGCCTGCGCATCTTCGACGAAAACGAACCGCAAACCGCGCGCCTCACGCTCGGCGAGCACGCGGCGATCGCTGCCGAACTGGGCAAGGTCGGTATCCGCTTCGAGCAATGGCAGGCCAGCCAGCCGATCGTGCCGGGCGCCAGCCAGGACGAAGTGATCGCCGCTTACCGCAGCGACATCGACCGGTTGATGAAAGAAAAGGGTTACCAGGCCGTCGACGTGATCAGCCTGGCGCCCGACCACCCCGACCGCGCCACGCTGCGCCAGAAATTCCTCAGCGAGCACACCCACAGCGAGGACGAGGTGCGCTTCTTCGTCGCCGGCTCCGGCCAGTTCACCCTGCACATCGACGGCAAGGTCTACGACATCCTGTGCGAACAGGGCGACCTGATCGGCGTGCCGGACGGCACCCGCCACTGGTTCGACATGAGCGAATCGCCCAGTTTCGTGGCGATCCGCCTGTTCACCAACAAGGAAGGCTGGGTCGCCAGCTTCACCGGAGACGACATCGCCACGCGCTTCCCGCGCATGGCACCGGCGATACGGAATTCGTAGGAGCCCGCTCGCGGGCGATGCTCTTGCTCTGATGACGTACCAAAATGGATCAAATCGACAGCATCGCCCGCGAGCGGGCTCCTACACTCAGGACGACAGCCGCCATGATCGAAATCCGTGCCATCGTCACCGACATCGAGGGCACCACCAGCTCGATCAGCTTCGTCCGCGACGTGCTGTTTCCGTACGCGCGCAAGCGCCTGCCCGCCTTCGTCGAAACCCACGGCGACCGGCCCGAGGTGCAGCACTGGCTGCATGAAGCCGCGCGGGAAGCCAACCTGGTCGAAGCCAGTCGCCAGGAAATCATCGAGCTGCTGCTGCAATGGATCGACCAGGATCGCAAGTCCACGGCGCTGAAGGCACTGCAGGGCATGATCTGGAAGGATGGCTACGAAGCAGGCAGCTATCGCGCCCACATGTACCCGGAAGTCGCCGCCCGACTGCGACACTGGCGTGCCGAAGGGCTGCGTCTGTACGTCTACTCATCCGGCTCGGTGGCGGCCCAGCAGTTGTTCTTCCGCCATGGCGAGGCCGGCGACCTGACACCGTTGTTCGCCGGCTATTTCGATACCGAAACAGGCCCCAAACGCGAGGCTGAATCCTACCGCCGCATCGCCGAGGCAATCGACGAGCAACCCCGGCACCTGTTGTTCCTGTCCGACATCGTGGAAGAGCTCGACGCCGCGCAGGCTGCCGGCTTCCATACCGGCTGGCTGGTGCGCGAACCGCAGGCACTGCCGGTGTCGCCACGCCATCCGGTTTATCGCGATTTCGACGCCATCCACGTTTCCGCCTGACGCGGGAGCCCCGCCATGCGCACCGTCCTGACCATCCTGCTGGCCTTCGCCGCCGGCATCCTGCTGATGCTGTGGATGCCGGATCGCCCGCACACGACCAACCTCGCGGCGCCGGCGGTCGCAACTGTGCCCGTCGCCTCCGCCACGGTGCCACCGCAAGCTTCCAGCGTAGTCGCCAATGACAACGCCCAGGCCGACGACGACTGGCCGGACGCGGGCCCGACCCCGGAACAAGTGATGTACGCACAACCCCGGATGGTGAGAAGCGCACTGAGCCAGCTCACTCCACGCGTATCCGGCAAGCCGAACCTGTACCTGCTCGCCTTCGCCGGCGATGGCGGTGAAGACGTCTTCCGCAACGAAGCCGAATACGCCGCACAAATGTTCACCCAACGGTTCGGCGCCACCGCGCATGCCCTGGTACTGGAAAACAATCCGGCCACGCTCGCCACGCAACCACTTGCCGACTGGAGCAACCTGGATGCCGCGCTCGGCGGCCTCGACAAGATCATGCAGCCCGATCAGGACATCCTGCTGCTGTACGTCACCAGCCACGGCAGCGAGGACCATACCTTGCTGGTGGACATGGACCCGCTGCCGCTGGACCAGATCGGCGCGCAGGATCTGGCCGGCATCCTGTCCATGCATCGTTTCAAGTGGAAGGTACTGGTGATCAACGCCTGCTACTCCGGCGGTTTCGTGCCCCCGCTGCGCGGCCCCGGCACCCTGGTGCTCACCGCCGCCCGCAGCGACCGCAGTTCATTCGGCTGCGGCAGCGAATCCGACATCACCTACTTCGGCCACGCCTGGCTGGTCGACGCCCTGAACCACACCGACAACTTCGTCGACGCCTTCAAGCAGGCCCGCGGCGAAATCGCCAAGTGGGAGCAGCAGGACAAACTGACCCCGTCCGAGCCGCAGATCGATATCGGCAGCGGCATCGAGGATCAGCTGGCGCGGTGGCGCCATGGAATCAGGATCGGGCCTGCCGTGCCATTCAAACCGGCGGCGCCCGCATCGTCCGGCACCGCGTCAGTACCCTGACCAGCGGACGCATCAGCCCCTCGGCCAGCGCCACGCGTCGACCACGATCAGCAGCGACAGCACGACCTCGATCACACCCAGCGTGATGTAGAACCACCAGGCGCCGGCATGGTCAGCAACACGATCGCCGTATAAAACAACCCCAGCACGATGTTCAGCCAGCGACACCATCGCGGCGCCAGCGCCAGCGACAGGAACACCATCAGCCCCGGCACCGCCAGCAACAACGCCGTGGCGGTCAGCGAACCCTCGCTCACCGGCCCCACCGGGCCCCGGCCAGCCAGTATGCCCTGCAATTTGCCCGGCACGTACAGGCCGAAGTAGTCGCCGTAGATGTAGCAGAACATCAGCGCCGCCCACAGCGCCGACAGCTTGAATCGCACATGCACCTGGATGTCATCCAGCGCAATGGTCTTCATGCCGGGCGCTCCGTCGAATGTTGACTCGCAATGGTCGAGGAACCCGGATTCGTACGCTGGTCTGCGCTGCGAACTCGCGCGCCCACGATCAGCAGCCACAGGCAGGTACCCACCTCGCCCAGCGCTGCAGGCAGGTGCACGTAGTTGGAGAACGCCATGTCCGCATATCCGGGCAGCAGCAAATCGCCACCCACATCGACCAGATAACCCATGCCGCCCAGGATCAGCAACACACCGAACAGGCGTGGCAGCAGACCGCTCCTGATCACCAGGAAGCCGAACGGAAACAGCCAAAGCCCCCAGAACAGGCTGGCCACGAAGATGTCATGGCTCCATGCGTTCAGCGAAAACCGCGCCATGGCGTGCGCCGTATCGAGCGGCAAGCCGCTCGCGTCCGTCAGCAGTTGCAATGCATCCAGCCGATGCGCCACGCCGACCAGCGCAATCGGTACTGCCGTGACCGCCAGCGCCACCATTGCCACCGCCGCACCGCGATGCATGCCGCCGAACAACCGGAACAGCAACAGCGGCAGCAGCAGGAACGCAGCCTGCTCGATGATGAAGGATGCGATGCCGGCACGGACCAGGTACTCGTGCGCCACGATGTTGTTCAACAAGGCTTGCGGGTCGCCCGCTGTGGCGATCTTTCCGGGTACATAGCCGAGACTGAAGAAACCGGTCACGACCACCACCAGATAGACCAGCCCCGCCCACCGCGCCGTCCTGCTTTCGCTGGTCATGCCATGCCCTCTGCGATCCATCAGCTGGCCCCGGCGACCATGAGCGGCCAGTATCCATGCAGGGGAATCGGCGCAATGAGTGCCGGAAGTAACGCGGATCCGGACGCGGCATTTCGCGTCTGTCGCGAGGCCGCCCGCATCCGGTATGCCAGCGTCTTTGCCGTCCCCGCGGACGGCGCACGCTATGTGGGCGAGCAGTGGCCATCGTGGACGAAGGGCATGCATGACGCGCGGCTTGCGGCGCTCACGCCGGGACAGGCGATCGCGTCGGTCAGCGGGGTAACCTGCGCGGTACCTTGAGCCTGTCGAAGAGATGCAAGCCGCACTCTCCCATCGACTACCTCCGGCCCGCACGGCGCGCCACTGATGTCGCCATCCCGACCAGCCCCGCGTGCCAACCCGGGCAACTTCGACCTCAGCCGCCGTCCTTGCGATAAATCCGGCCACTCTTGACCACAAAGTCGATCTTGCGGGTGTTGCCTATATCGTGCGTCGGGTCGGCGTTCAACACCACCAGATCGGCGCGCTTGCCGGGGGTGATCGTACCGCGTTGTGCCGACTGGCCCATCGCCGCCGCGCTGATTTGCGTGGCGGCACGGATCGCCTCGATTGGCGTAAATCCGCAGTGCTCGACCAGCAAGGCCATCTCCGAGTGCACCAGCGGCAACGCCTTCAGGTTCGGACCCTGCGCGCCGTCGGCAAGCCCCGAGCTGTCCGTGCCCACGTCGACCAGCACGCCTTGCTGGTGGGCGAGGCGGGTGACCGCATAGCTCCACGGCATGATGCCGGCACCCACCTTGCCGGACGCATGCTTCGCCTCCTCCAGGAACGGCAGCAAGGTGGCGTCGAGTATCGTGCCGCGCTGCTTCATCGCCTTGAACAGCGAGACGATCTGCGGCGCGTCCGGCCGGATATGCGTGAAATCACCCAGCGCGCGCACCCGGTAGTCATCCGGCACCTTCGGCGCGGCCGCCCAGACCAGGTAGGGACTGTGCGAAATGGTATCGACTCCCGCGTCCACCGCTTCGGTCGGGGTGGTCGGGAAAATCGTCGCGTGCGTCCACACGCGCAAGCCCTGCCGATGCGCCTCGGCGGTGATCTGCCGGACCAGGTTCGGCGGCAGGTTGGCGTAAAGCTTGAGTGCGGTCGCCCCGGTACCCTTCGCTTCGGCCACGGCCAGCCGGATATCGGTGTCCGGGCCGATCGCCTGCATCCAGGGCGCAAAGCCCAGCCGCTCGCCCGCGGACGCCTCCTGCGCACGCACGTCTTCGGCAAAGAACGTGGGCCCGGCCATCAGCGCCACGTAGTAGATATCCGGCGACGCCAGCGCATCCGAATTCGCCTCGCCGGCGAGGTAGGCAATCAGGCGATCGTCGCCCGCCATGTCACGGATGGCGGTGACGCCGCCGCGCAACAGTGCCTGCAGATGCGGCACGTAGTGCGCGAAATCCGGCTCGGCGCCGGTAAGGTGCACGTGCGCATCGATCAGGCCGGGGATCACATAGCGACCGCTCAGGTCTTCCACCTTCGCGCCCGTGGGCGCCGGCTGGCTGCCGTCCGGATAAATCGCGGCGATGCGACCGCCTTCGACGAGGATGGTCATGTTCGGCTTCGCCGGCGTACCGGTGCCGTCGATGATCGCCACGTGGGCAAGCAGCAAGGCCGGTTCGGCGGCAAGCGCCGCCCCGGCCAACGCGGACAGGGCCAGCGACACAAGGCACGTCATCAGAATTTTTGCAGACATCCAGGTTCCCCTTGGCTATGCAGCGGGTTGCGTGAACTGGCCCTTGGTGGGCTGCGGGCAAATTCACGAGCGCGTTGGTATCGAGTGAATCATCCGCATTGTGCCCCGGCCATTTCCTGTCGGCCAGCGCGACCGGCGCCAGGGGATCCTTCACGGCATCCGCAGCGACTTCCGACCGACCAGGCCCCGGCCGTTACCCGCAACGCAGGCGCGTTTGGTAAAGTCGCGATTCAAGTCCTGGCAGCAGACCACCCACCATGTTCCGGTCACACCTAACCGAACCGCTGGTGATGCTGGCGACCGTCCTGCAGTGGCTGGTGCTGTCGATCCTGACCGGCGCCGTGGTCGGCACGGGCTGCAGCTTCTTTCTGCATGTACTGTTCGCGGTCGCCGGACATACCTATACGGCACCGCTCTGGCTGCAGATGACCTTGCTGCCGGCAGGCGGGCTGCTGAATGGCCTCCTGCTTCATTACGGCAACCGGCTGAACCGCACCGGCCTCAAGGATTCGGTGATCATTTCGGTCAACGACCAGCACGGCCGGTTGCCATGGAAGACATTCTGGGTGAAGCCCGTTGCCACGCTCATCACCCTGGGCTGCGGCGGCTCCGCCGGCAAGGAAGGCCCCTGCTCCCACCTTGGTGCAAGCATCGCCTCCGGCATCGGCGAACTGCTGCACCTCAACTCCGAGCTGCGCAGGCGCCTGGTGGCATGCGGCGTGAGCGCAGGCTTTGCGAGCGTGTTTGGTACCCCCATCGCCGGAGCCATCTACGGCGTCGAGGTGCTGGCCATCGGCCGCATCCGCCACAATTTCCTGTTTCCGGCGATCGTGGCGGGCGTGACCTCCTACGAGGTCAGCCGTTTCTGGGGCGTGCCTTATCCGCACATCGACATCTCGTTCGCCGGCGTCTTCACCGAATGGCTGTTCCTGAAAACCGTGGCGATCGGCATCCTCTGCGGCGCCGTGGCATGGATCTTCATCGAGTTGCTGCATGGGGCGAAGCGACAGTTCACCCGGTTGCGCGTTCGCTTCGCGATCTGGCCACCTCTGGTCCCCTGCATCGGCGGCGTGGTGCTGGCGCTGCTGATCCTGGTGATCCCCAACGATTACATGGGCCTCAGCCTGCCGCTGATGGATCGTGCACTGCAGGGGCAACCGATGCCCTATCTGGGCTTTTTGTGGAAGGCGCTGCTGGTCGCCATCACACTGGGTTCGGGGTTTTATGGCGGCCTCATCACCGAGCAATTCGTGATGGGCGCCGTGGCCGGCGGCGCCTTCGCCCATCTGTTCGGCATGCACGCGGCGCTGGGCGCGGCCGTGGGGCTGGTATCCGTGGTCGCGGCAGCATCCAACACCCCGATCGCGGCGATCCTGATGGGCGTCGAGATGCTTGGCGGCGAGAGCATCCTGTATGTCTCCGGCGCCACGATTGCCGCCTATCTCATCGTCGGCCACCGCAGCGTATATCCCGAACAGCAGCTCGCCGCCACCAAGACCTCGTGGATGACCGCCCGCGCCGACGTCCCGGTCAGCCAGGAAAAAGTGCGCCTGTCCAGCGAATTGCTGGACTGGTGGCACGAGCGGCGAAAACCTGCGCGACGCGGGCACGACAAGCCACCGGAGGACGGCTTGTAGCCAGCCACGACACGGCAGCTCCGCCAACTCCGTGGCCATGCCGCTTGCGTCGTTCCGCCCGAATACGCGCAACGCGGCGGCCTGGCGCGGATCCGGATCCTGCCGGGCCGGAACGATATTCCGCTATCGCATCTGCGCCGCCTGCACTTCGGCCGCGAGGTTGGCCGTGTCCTTGCGAGTTGCAACGAGAACCATCTTGCTCACGCTCAACGTGGACATCCATGAGCGAAGGTTCTGCAACAACATGTCCGAATGCAGATAGGCGGCAAGAATCGCGGCGGCTTCATCCTCGCCGATCGGCGCCGGACAATCGATCAGCTCCTGATTCGCCGCGTTGCTTGCGTTGCCCTCCCGGAAGCATCAGCTCCAGATGTACTGCTGCACGTGCCAGGGCGTGAGCCCGCGTATCTGTACCCGGTACGCTGGATCGTGACGGAGGATGCTGGCCGTGACGCCGGTACCGGCGAGCTGGTAATAGCCGGCCAGTTGCTTGCGCAGCCCTTCCTGCTCAACCAGGGCCAGTCCCCCACCATCGCGCATCTCGGTATAGGCGGTGTCCTGAAGCTCGAAAGGCATCATCTGGCTGGCCTGGTACCAGGCCAGCATGGTCTTCCAGTTCGAGCCGCCCACGCGTTGCCCGGTTTCTCCGTTGGCGATGGCGGCCGTGCCGTAGTCCGACACCTTTTTCCAGAACACCAGCGTGTTGTCGATGTTGTGTTGATCGACGATCAACTCGGCATGAAGGCGCCGGTAGTAGCCATCCGCGCGTGCATGATCCATCCGATCCTGGTTCCAGTTGCTCACCTGCGGCGCGATCAGGACGCCGACGACGACGATCGCGAGTTCGATGACCGCTGCCATCCAGTCGTATTCGCGCAGGCGCAATGCCAGCTTCATCGCTCTCATGCACATCCCCCGATCAGGCGTGGCACACCTCGCCTGCCGCTCCCGGCAATGATCCGCAAAAGGGACAGGGGCACCCGCAAGCGGGGCCGTATCGACGGTCGGCATGCCGCTGAGGATAAAACCAGGGTGCCAGAGACATTCATGGTAGTGATGAATAGTGTCTCTGGCACCTTGGTTTTTATGTGGCGAACGCGGATCAGGCTCGGCGGATACCGCGGCGATGGCGAGCAATCCACTTCAGCCAGGGTGCCAAGTGGAAGACACTCATCAGCCCATACATCAGCACCATGCTGCTCAGTGGCGAGACGCCGTGCGCGGCTGAGCAAGGCATATCCATCGGACCGCGGCCGAAGACACCGGTCAGCAGCGCCATGAGGGCGAACGTCGGCGCAGCCGCGAGGCCCAGCCAGTCGACTGCGCGGAAGGAAACCGCATCGCCGCCTCCCTGACCGATGGCGGCACAGACACCTGCGTCAGCATGCACCTCGCCCACGTCCTCTCTCCCGCCATGAAGCATCTTTGCACCACCGCCAGGACATGACTCAACGCTGGTCATACTCGTCGTGACGGCGCCACCACATGCCCGTCTCGTTGCGTCCCCTGGGGGCATGATCGAGCCACTGGTACATGCCCCAGAGGCCGTCCAGTCCGCGTGCATAAGTGGAATAAGTGTGATGGACGACGCCATCCGCGAGCACGAAGGCGCTCATGCCCGGCCGCTGGCGCAGATAGGTGGAGACGTCGGTTCCGGTCATGATGGCGTTCTGGACGGGCGGCGATTCGTCGCCCGCTTCCTTGCCCATCTTGAAAGGAATTTGCGACGCTGGCGGCTCACGTCGATAGTTGTACTCGATGCCTCCCTCGCGCTGTTGTTCCTCGGTGAACGAGGCGTTGAAATCGGCGTTGAAATCACCGTCGAACGAAGACGCCCACGGAAACGTCCAACCCATGCGCTGCTTGTACGCCTGCAGCTTGGCGAACGGCGCCAGCGACACCGCCATCAACATGACGTCGTGGTTCGCCAGGTGGATCGCAAAGCCATTGAATCCGTCCGCGATCGACGAGCAGGTGGGACATCCCGCCTTGTAGTCGGGCCCGAACATGAAGTGATAGACGAGCAGCTGCGAGCGCCCCTTGAACAGATCTGCCAGCGAAGCGCTACCTGATTCGGTCTCGAAACGATAATCCTTGTCGACGCGCACCCACGGCAGCGCCTGCCGTTGCCGCGCCAGCTCGTCGCCGCGCCGGGTGAACTCCTTCTCCGCCTGGAGCAGCTCAAGCCGCGCTGCCAGCCATTCCTCACGTGTTCCAGTCTTGTATGTAGTCATCGCTGCTCTCCTTCCAGAATTCAGGCTGCGATCGGTGCGTTGCGCGCGTAGCCAGTCGCCTGGTTGCGCAAGGCCGCCTGGAAGGCTGGCCGCGCCTCGCAACGCTTGACGTAGGCATCGAGCCGCGGGATTCCGGCCAGCAGATCCGTATGCCGGATGAACCTCAGCGCGGTGGCCATCAGGATGTCGGCCGCCGTGAAACGACCCAGCAGATAATCGCGACCGTCGAGACATTCGGACAGTGCGGCCAATCGAGCCTGTACCTCGTCAACTGCCCCGGCACGCCGCAGCTTTGCCCATGCCTCGTCATGGTTCAGCTGATCGATCACGAACAGATTCCACAGCGGCGGCTCGACGGTATTGAGTGCAGCGAACATCCAGGTGAGCGTTTCGGCGCGCTGGTCGGCTGACATGAGCGCTTTGCACTGTTCGGCGATGGCATGGACGATGGCGCCCGATTCGATCAAGGTTCCGTCACTGGATTCGAGCACGGGCACCATGCCGAACGGATGCTTGCGTCGATAGGCAGCGGAGTTCCGTTCCTCGATGCCGATCCACCGGCTTTCATAGGCAAGCCCCGCCTCTTCGAGCGCCCAGCGCGCGCGCAGGTCACGCACCAGTCCCTGGGCAAAAGGCGGCACCCAGCTGAAGCCCCACACGGCAATCTTTTCCATCTTGTTTCTCCTCGCATTCACGTGATGTCGGTACCGGTTGTCGCCGGCACCCTGGTTGGTGAGCGTGAGATAGACTGCGGCCGGGCCATCCAAGGGTGGGAGTGACAAGTGTGGCGGGATTCAAACAAGGCTCGCTGAAATGGACTCCCTGATCACGGCCGCGGCACGTGCGCTCGCGGCGGGTGACCCGCTCGGCGCATTGAAGCGCGTCGCCTTGCGCGACGATGCGCCGGCGCTCGCACTGCGCGGCATCGCGATGGCCCAGCTTGGCGATTTCGCGCGTGCGAAGGCGCTCTTGCGCCGCGCCGCGCGCGCCTTCAATCCGCACGAAACCATGGCCCGCGCACGCTGCGCCGTCGCCGAGGCCGAGATTGCGCTCGTTTCGCGCGACCTCGGCGAACCCACGAAGGCGCTCGATGCCGCGCTGGCCACGCTGGAAGCGCACGGCGATCACGCGAACGCCGCGTATGCGCGCTATCTCCAGGCCCGCCGACTGCTGCTGATCGGACGTCTCGACGACGCCGAGCGCACGCTCGCCGAACTCGACCCGGCCGCGTTGCCGCCCGCGTCGCGGGCCTCCTGCGAACTGGTCGTCGCGGGCATCGCGATCCGTCGCCTGCGCACGGCGCCGGCACGCGCCGCCCTCGTTCGAGCCGAACAGGCGGCGCGCCAGGCTGGCATTCCGGCGCTGATGGCGGAAGTCCAAAACGCCTTCCGCGTGCTGGAGCTGCCCGCTGCACGCCTGATCGCCCACGGTGGTGAACGGCTCCTGCAGCTCGACGAGGTCGAGACATGGCTGACCTCCACCGCATTCGTCGTCGACGCGTGCCGCTACGTCGTGCGCGATGCGCGTTCAATGATTTCGCTGGAGCGGCGCCCGGTGTTGTTCGCGCTGGCACGGATCCTGGCCGAAGCGTGGCCCGGTGATGTGCCACGCGCCACGCTGATCGCACAAGCCTTCCGCACGAAGCATGCCGACGAATCGCATCGTGCGCGCTTGCGCGTCGAAGTCGGGCGCCTGCGCACCCAGCTTCGCACCATGGCCGACATCAGTGCGACGAAGCACGGCTTCACCCTGGCGCCACACTACGCCAGCGAGGTCGTGGTGCTGGCCCGGCCCGTCGACGACGCGCATGCGGCGGTGCTTGCCCTGCTCGCCGATGGCGAAGCATGGTCGAGCTCGGCGCTGGCACTGGCGCTAGGCACCAGCCAGCGCAGCGTGCAGCGCGCACTCGATGCGCTAGCCGCCGCACACAAGGTGGACTCGTTCGGTCGCGGCCGGGCGCTTCGCTGGTTGACCCCGCCCGTGCCGGGATTCCCGACAAGCTTGTTACTCCCGGCACCCTTCCCCGGCGATTAGGATGGATGCATGAAACGATCAAACGCGGAAATCATCAGCGAATACGGCCCCTTCCCGGGTATCGGCGAAGTGCATGGCGTCACCTATGACGGCAAGCGCGTCTGGTTTGCCACCGGCGATGCACTGGCTGCGTTCGATCCGGCCAGCAAGGAAGCACCTCACACGATCGATGTCGCCGCGCACGCGGGTACGGCCTTCGATGGCCGCCACCTGTTCCAGATCGTCGAGAACAACATCCAGAAGATCGACCCGACGACTGGCCGCGTGCTCGCCACCATCCCGGCGCCGGGCGCGGGTGGCGACTCCGGGCTCGCCTGGGCCGAGGGCTCGCTCTGGGTCGGACAATACCGCGAACGCAAGATCCATCAGGTCGATCCCGAAACCGGGGCGATTCTTCGCAGCATCACGAGCGACCGTTTCGTCACCGGCGTCAGCTGGGTCGACGGCGAGCTGTGGCACGGCACGTGGGAAGGCGACGAAAGCGATGTGCGCCGCATCGACCCCGCCACCGGCGAAGTGCTCGAGAGCCTGAAGATGCCAGCCGGTGTCGGCGTGGCGGGACTCGAATCCGATGGCAGCGACCGCTTCTTCTGTGGCGGCGGACGCAGCGGCAAGGTCACCGCCATCCGCCGGCCCAAAAGCCGGGCCAGTTCACGCTGAAGTCTTCTCAAGCCTGGACATTGTCCAGAAACGTTGCCGACGGGACGAAGAACAATGTGCCGGTGACGGCCTTGCTGAAATCCAGCAAACGGTCGTAATTGCCTGGCGGCTTGCCGACAAACATGTTGACGAGCATCTGCTCGATCCGGCCCGGATCGCGCGCGTAACCGATGAAACAGGTACCGAACTCGCCCTTGCCTGCATCGCCGAACGGCATGTTGTCGCGCACGATCTGCAACTGCTCGCCATCCTTCTCGATGTTGGTCAGCACGTTGTGCGCGTAGGGAGCCTTCGCGGTATCGTCCTGCTCGATATCCGACAGTTTCGCCCTGCCGATGATGCGTTCCTGCTGCTCCACCGGCACCGTGTTCCACGCCTTCAGATCATGCAGGTACTTCTGCACGATGACATAGCTTCCACCGGCAAAGCCGGCGTCCTCGTCGCCGATGATCGCCGCGTCGATGGCAGCCTGGTCCACCGGATTCTCGGTGCCGTCGACGAAGCCGAGCAGATCGCGTTCGTCGAAATACTTGAAGCCATGCACTTCGTCCGCCGTCGAGACGGCGTCGCCGAGGCGCGTCATGATCCGGGTCGCCAGCTCGAAGCACAGGTCCATGCGCATGGCTCGGATATGAAAGAGCAGGTCCCCCGGTGTGGCGACCGCATGGTGCTGCCCCCTGATCTCGCGAAACGGGTGCAGATCAGCGGGTCGCGGTTTCCCGAAAAACCGGTCCCAGGCGTCCGACCCGAAGGCCATGACACAGGACAGGCGGCCATCAGGTTCGTGGAAACCCACCCCGCGCAGGAGAGACGCCAGATCACCACAAAGCGCTCGCACCGCCGGTTCATGGTGCGGCTCGGGATGCAGCGTCACCACCAGAAAAATGGCGGCACTCGTCAGCTTGGCGACAACCGGTTGCGGAATGACGGAAGACACGATCCACCCCTTGCGAATGGTTTTCCCCAGTATGAACGGGGCTGAATGGATTTCCAAAGCGGGCTGATACCCGGTTTCAAAATAATGGGGTCGACAGCACCACGCCCCCATGTCGATCCTGCATGCGCCCGTTCGTCGCAGGCAAGAGGGTGGCCATACCGGCCACCGCCGAGGAGACAGCCATGTCCTACATCGATGGTTTCGTGATCGCCGTACCCAACGCCAACCGCGCGCAGTTCATCGCGCACGCCAAGACCTTTGACGCCGTTTTCATGGAGTTCGGCGCCACCCGGGTGGTGGAGTGCTGGGGCGACAACGTGCCCGACGGCAAGCTCACCGATTTCCGCCGTGCCGTGCAGGCAGAGAAGGACGAATCCGTGGTGTTCTCCTGGATCGAATGGCCTGACAAGGCCACCCGCGATGCCGGCATGGAGAAAATCATGAAGGATCCGCGCATGCCGGAAGCCAGCAAGATGCCTTTCGACGGCAAGCGCATGATCTTCGGCGGCTTCATGCCGGTGGTAAGCCTGTCCGCATAGTTGCGGCAGATCGATATACGCTCTGGCAACTTGCCCTGCAAGGCAGGATCCGATCCTCTGCAAAGGAAACCGTCATGGCCGGCAACACCCTCCGTCTTCACCGCGTGCTGCGTGCTCCGCCCGAGCGGGTCTACCGCGCCTTCCTCGATGCCGATGCGATCGCCAAATGGCTTCCGCCGAACGGCTTTACCTGCAAGGTGCACCAGTTCGACGCACGGGTCGGCGGCGGCTACCGGATGACGTTCACCAACTTCTCCAGCGGCAATGGCCACAGCTTCGGCGGCACCTATCGCGAGCTCGTGCCGGGCGAGCGCATCCGCTACGACGATCGCTTCGAGGACCCCGACCTGCCTGGCGAGATGACCACCACCATCACTTTCCGCGCCGTTTCCTGCGGCACCGAAATGCATGTGGTGCAGGAAGGCATACCCGAGATGATCCCGGTCGAGCTGTGCTACCTGGGTTGGCAGGAATCGCTGGTATTGCTCGGCAAGCTGGTGGAGCCAGAAATTCCGGACTGACTTGCAGGCGGCCCTCGGCCCTGATGGCGTTATTCCCGCGCGAACGGAAATCCAGGTGGCTGTTTCGCAAGATCAAGTCGATGCGATCGCCCACGGCCACGGTCGATCACCCTGGCGGAGGGCCCCAAAATTGGGTAGGCCGGAAACGGAGGAGCCCCCGCAAACGGGGGCTCCGGTTTTTCCGGTGCTGGCAATTCAGTGCTGTTGCGCATTCGCACTGGCGTCGCCGGTGGGCTGCACCGAAGTCGAGATGCCGTCGCGGGCGGAACCGTGGGCACTGGCCCGGGCGCCGGCCCGGCCGCTGGCGTTGGCCGAGCCACCCCTGCCGGAGGTCGAGCCGGCGTTGCCGTTCGCGTTGCCGTTGGCTGCACCCGAGCCGGACACGTCGACCGTCTTGTCAGCAGCGCCGCGCAACGCACTGGATGTCGGCGACAGCAGGCCCGGTTGCGTGGTCGGTGCCTGCGCATTCGCGGCGTTACCCGACGACCGGTTTGCAGTGCTCGCACCGGTCGAGGTCGCCTGCGACGTGGCGCCGACGGCGTCCGTGCCGAGCGAGCCGGCGGTTTGGGCCGACTGGGTGCCGGTAGCGGTGGCTTGCCGGGCCACGCTCAGGCCGGCAGTGGCCGAGCCTTCGGCCGCACCTTCGGCATTCGCGGACGCGTCGCCGGCCACGTTTTGCGCGCGGTTCAGCGCATCCTGGGCACCGCGTTTGGCCATCGAGACGGCTGAACGCGACTGGCCGACGGCCTGGCCCGCGGCGCCAGCTACGGCATCGCGTGCACCTGAAGTGTCGACTGCGCCCGCCGCCGACGAGCCCAGTTGCCCGGTGCCGCCCAGCGCAGCGCTGTTGCTGTTGCCGTTGCCGGCGCTGGCACCAGTCGCACCGGTGAGGCCGCCGGCGGCGTCAGCAGCGGCCTGGCCGTTCACCTGGCGGGTGGCTTGTGCAGCGGTGTCCGTCGCCGAAGCGGCGGCCGAAGTGGCGCGTTGATGCAGGCGCTCCGCACGCAGCGCGGCAGCCCGCTGGTTGATGTCGGGAGCATGGAGGTTGCCCATGCCACGCGCGGAACCGTCGAGCCGGCCACCCATCTGGCCCATCGTTGAATTGAGCGAACCGGCCAACCCGCCACTACCCGTGATGCCACCGGGAAGCGCACCGCCACCCAGAATCTGGGCGTGCGCCGGGACCATCACGGCCAGGGCAAAGGCACCGGCGAACAAGGTGATGCCGAAAGTCTTGTTGTTGAGCGTCGTGTTTCGCATGGGGGACCTCCTGCCTGCGGCGAATCCGCGGCTTCCGGGGTCCTGTACGTTCGCGCCCCGGGGATCCTTCCATGCCAGCAGGCTTCGGTTGGGGCGCGTTCAGATTCAGGGCGACAGCAGGCCGTAGCCATAGCGCGGGTCGTGGCCCGGGGCGCCGAGGTGGCGGGCCTCGCCGACCAGTTGTCGCTGCACCTGCGCCGCAGCGCCATCGCGAGGCGCGTCCAGCAATTGGGCGGCTTTTCGCGCCACGATCGGCGCCGCGAACGAAGTACCGCGCAATGCGTTGCGGCCGCTGCCGACCACACCAGACGCGCAGAAATCCACCTGGTCGCCGCTGCCGGACTCGGGCAGCACGCGATCATGCGCGTCGACACCGCTGACACCGATCACGTCCGGATAGGCCGCCGGGAACAGCGGCGGTGCCGCGGGTCCATCGTTGCCGACTGCGCTGACCAGCACGTGGCCACGCGCGATCATCGCCTGCACCGCGCGCGCGAGCACCGGGTTGTCGGGTCCGACCAGGCTGATGTTGATCACCGCCACGCGTTCGCGCGCCATCCACGCGAGCGCGTCCACGAGATTCGAGATGGCGCCGCCGACCGCGTCGCCGCACCACAGGTCGGCGGCATACAGCGTGACCGGATCACCGTCGACGAGGCGCGCGGCGACCGCGGTGCCGTGCCGCGACGGATTCGTCGTGCTGCAGCCATGCCGTTCGATGTGCGCACGCGCCAGCGCGGGATCGGCCGGGTCGACGCCGCCATCGATCAGTCCCACGCGTCGTGTCGCTGCGCCGGACGATGGAGCCGCCGAGCTGGTTGCGCGGGCCACCTCGCCCTGGCCCGCGGGCAGGTAGAGGTGCTGGTAGGTGAACGTCGCGTCCGGTGCGGCTCGCTGCAAGGCGCGCATGGCCCTGGCCGTGCTGCGACTGCGGGTGTCGTGCAGGACTACGAAATCCAGGCCCAGCGTCGCGTCCGCCGGGGTTTCGCGAGCCACGCTGAAACCTGACGCCCGCACGGCATCGAGTTGCGCGTCCGACAGACCCATGGCGAGAAATTCGTGGCGCAGGATCGGCGCACCGTGGGGGTCGATGCCAACGCGCCTGGGTTCTTCGCGCAGCAGCGCGTCGATCTGCAACCTTCGCGTGACGGCCAGTGACCCCCGCAGCAGATCGTCGACGCTGCGCAGGGGCTGCGCGGGAGCGACAACGGGCAAGCCCACGCCGGGAACCTGCACGCCGGGCAGACCCTGCACCGGGCCGAGCACCTGCGCCTGCGCAGGCATCGCACCGGCCACCGCAAATGCGATGGCCAGCAGCGGAACGAGCACGGCGAACGGACGGCGCAGAGACATGGCCAACGGCCTCGGGAGCAACGGGGCCGGATGCTAGCATGGGCCCGCTTTACGCCCTCGGACTGCGCCGATGCGCACGAGGGAAGGAATCCTCCCCTCCAGGCGTAATGGAAGGTGATGCGTGAATTCGAGCGATGCCGTGCGCGAAGGACTGATCCCGCTGTTGCCGCGCCTGCGTCGCCTGGCGCGGGCGCTGGCAGGACAGGTTGCCGATGCCGACGACCTGGTGCAGATCGTGCTGGAGCGCGCACTGGCCCGGTCCGCGCAGTGGCAGCCGGATGCCGCGCTGGACAAGTGGGTATTCGCGATCGCGCGCAACGCCTGGCGGGACGAGCTGCGTGCACGCGGCCGGGCACAACACCTGTTCGCGCCCGAGGAAGCTGGTGAGATGGCTGCCGACCGCGCCAGTACACAGCCGGCGCAACAACTGGAACTGGCAATGGCACTGGCAGCGCTCGCGCCGGACCATCGCGAAGTGGTGGCCCTGGTGCTGGTCGAGGGCATGTCATACGGCGAGGCCGCCGCGTTGCTGGAAGTGCCGGTGGGCACCGTCACCAGCCGCCTGGCCCGCGCCCGCGCCACCTTGCAGGCCCATCTTGGGAAAGACACATGAACCCGATCGACGACGACACCTTGCAGGCTTACGTGGACGGCGAACTCGATGCGGCGGGTAGCGCACGGATCGACGCCGCGCTGGCGCACGACGCCGTGCTCGCCCGCCGCGTGCAGCACGCGCGCGACGTGCGTGCGCAGCTACGCGCCGCATTCGATCCGGTGCTTGACGAGCCGGTGCCGGCGCACCTGTCCGCCTTGTTGCAGCCGCCATCCGCGCAGACCGCGATAGCGGCCACGCGGCTCGGCATGCCTGCGGGCCGACATGGCACGGGCGCGACCCGCCGCCGTGCGATCCGTCGCCGGTTTGTGCCAGGTGCCGCGCTGGCCGCATCGGTGGCGCTGCTCGCCGTGGCTTTGTGGTGGTGGTGGCAGCCCGGCGGCGACATGGTGCGCATGCAGGGCGGCCAATCATTCGCCGCGGGCACCTTGACCCATGCGCTCGACGAGGCGCTGGCGAGCGAACCGGATGCGCATGCCCCGGTCGCCATCGGCCTGAGTTTCCGCAGTACCGACGGGCGCATCTGCCGCACCTTCGTGCTGCGCGCCCCGCCGGCGCGAGCCGGCCTTGCCTGCCACGAAAATGCGGGCTGGGCGTTGCTCGTGCTCAGCGCGATGGCCCCGTCGGAAGGCGGCGAACTGCGCCAGGCGGCGAGTACCTTGCCGCCCGCGGTGGAGGCCGCGGTCGACGCGCGTCTGCGCGGCGACGTCTTCGATGCGCAGCAGGAGCGCGCGGCGCGTGATGCCGGCTGGCATCAACTGCCTTCGCTTCAAGAGGACGGAAAAACGAGGCCATGAACCTAAATGCATCGGCCTCGAAACAAGCGCGACCCAGCGCTCGCACTGGCTAAGGAAGGTCCATGGTGATTGTGGTGACGAGCGCGTTCGGCAACGGCAAATCGAGCTTCGGGCAAGCGCTGGCCGCGACGCCGGGCTGGGATTTCCTCGAAGGAGACGACATGCACCCACCGTCGAACGTCGAAGAAATTCGCGCCGGCACCGCACTCGACGACAGCGATCGCCGCCTGGATCAGCGTCAGCCCGACCACGCCAGGCGTGCGCTCCAGCACGTGAAGGCTCAGATGCGCTTCGAGCTACTGCTCTCATGGCTGATCGCGGTCAGCGTGACAAACAGCCCTCTGGCTGTGGTCTTGAAACCGGATCGGCACGGAATCCCGCTTTTCGATCAGGCGGGTGTCCTTCGACTCCGGCCTTTTCCCGGGGTGGGTGGCGCATGACCTCCATCTCCCGTGGTTTCCCAGACGCTACCATACCGACACTGCAGCACGGCACCGCCACCAGCCCGGCAACATCATGATCCCGAAATTGCCTCCGCTCGCCGAAGTACTCGACCTGATGCCCGATGCAGTCTGCGTCGTCGATGCCGAAGGCCATCTCCTGTACGTCAATGCGAGCTTCGAGCGCATCCTCGGCTACACCCCCGATGAAGTACTTGGTCGGCGAATATTCGAGCTGGTCCATCCCGACGACCGCGCGGCGACCATGCAGCAGGCCGCACATGTAACGGCTGGAGAGCTGCAGCGCCACTTCCGCAATCGCTATATCCACAAGCATGGTCACAGCGTGGACATTCAATGGTCGGCCCGCTGGCTGCCCGAGCACGGCGTGCGTATCGGGGTGGCCCACGAGGTGACCGAGCTGCGCCACGCCGAGCGCGAGCTTGAGCATCGCGCCAGCCACGACTCGTTGACCGGATTACCCAACCGCCGCCGGTTGCGGAGCGAACTGCAATACGCCATCACCCACGCGACGCAAACCGGCGATGGGTTGTCTGTGCTCTACCTGGACCTGGACGGCTTCAAGGAAGTCAACGATCGGTGCGGGCACGACGCCGGCGACCGCGTGCTGCACGAGGTCGCACAGCGGCTTCAGCAAAGCCTTCGACAAGGCGACCTCGTCGCCCGTGTCGGTGGCGACGAGTTTGTGGCGTTGCTGCCCGGCTGCAGGGATATCAGGGCAGCCCAGGCCATTGCCGACGGTATCCGTGCCCGGCTGAGCCCTCCGTACACGCTGCCCGATGGCTTGTTCCGGCTGGATGCCAGCATCGGCATTGCCTGTTTCCCGGCAGACGGCAGCGACCCGGACGCCCTGCTGACGCACGCCGACCGCGCGATGTATGCGGCCAAGCGCCGTAGGTAGCCATGCGGTGATGCCGGCTTCGCGTGGGACGATGCAGATGGTCCCGATCCATCCCCGGAATCGCAAACACTTTTCGCCAACAATTGGACTGACCCGAGTTTTGCGTGTCGATCTGCGCGCCGGTCGTTCGTCGAAGAGAATGAAGGGCACCCTCCCCGCCCTGAACCCGGAGAACCCGCATGGTCAGCAAGAACACGATTTGCCTCTGGTATGACGGCACCGCGCTGGATGCCGCCACGTTCTACGCCAGGACGTTCCCGGACAGCGCCGTGGGCGCTGTCCATCGTGCTCCAGGCGACTACCCTGCCGGCAAGCAGGGCGATGTGCTGACGGTCGAGTTCACCATCATGGGCATTCCGTGCCTGGGCTTGAACGGCGGCCCCGGGGTTCCGCATACCGATGCGTTCTCGTTCCAGGTGGCGACCGACGACCAGGCCGAAACCGACCGCCTGTGGAACACGATCATCGACAACGGCGGCCAGGCCAGCGTCTGCGGCTGGTGCAAGGACAAGTGGGGGCTGTCGTGGCAGATCACCCCGCGCGTCCTGACCGCCGCGTTCACCGACCCGGACCCTGCCGTCGCCAAGCGCGCGTTCGACGCGATGATGACAATGACGAAAATCGACATCGCCGCAATCGAGGCCGCGCGGCGCGGCTGACGAACGCCCGTTCGTCCCCGGATCGGGTCCGGGGCAGGTTCTGAGCGCAAGCCGAAGGCTGCTCGCGAAAAGTGGCCATGGATGGCCACGGCTTTGAGGCGCGAGGAAGTCCAGGGACATGTGGGGGCCAGGCCGCACCGCACATCATCGCAACCAACAACACAAAGGAGAAATCCGTGAGCAAACAAGTATTCATCAACCTCCCTGTCGCCGACCTCCCGAAGTCAATCGCCTTCTTCAAGTCACTCGGTTTTTCACAAAACCTGCAGTTCACCAACGACACTGGCACATGCATCGTCGTCAGCGACACGATTTCCGTCATGTTGCTTACGCACGTCAGGTTTCGTGACTTCACGCCCAAGGCCATCTGCGACACCAGCAAGGCCGTCGAAGTTTTGCTCAACCTAAGTTGCGAGAGTCGTGATGAGGTGGATGGCCTCGTTGCCAAAGCGCTTGCCGCGGGCGGTTCGACCTACGACGAGCCGGAAGATCTCGGCTTCATTTACTCGCACAGCTTTGTCGACCCGGACGGCCATGGGTGGGGGATCTTCCACATGAGCGCCATGCCGGAACAGAAATGACCTGCATGTTCAACCACGAATACCATGCGGCCTGACAACCGCGTGCACCGGATGCTCAACCGGCGGCGCCGTGCTTGCCGATTTCGTGCATCGCTCCAATCAAGTACGGCCAACTATTCAATCAAGCCAATCCGCCCTGTTTTCCCATGACGTCATGCAATCACCTTGAGCGTTCCCATGATCCCCACCATCACCGCCTTTGAAAGTTCGCCCGATCGCGGCCGAGGACTCGCGCGCGACATGCGCGTTCGCTGGGCGCTGGAAGAAGTGGGCCAGCCTTACACGGTTCGTCTGCTCTCGTTCAGTGCGATGAAGGAAACCGCGCACCGGGCGCTGCATCCCTTCGGGCAGATCCCCACCTATGAAGAAGGCGATCTCGCCCTGTTCGAGTCGGGCGCCATCGTGTTGCATATCGCGGAGCGCCATGCGGGCCTGCTGCCGGAAGATGCCAATGCCCGGGCGCGCGCGATCACATGGATGTTTGCCTCGCTCAACACGGTGGAGCCGCCGATCCTCGAACTCCAGACCGCCAAGTTCCTGGAGAGCGACAAGCCCTGGTCCGAGCAGCGCCTGCCGCTCATCAAGGATCGCATCCGTGCCCGCCTGGGCGAACTGTCCGATCGCCTCGGCGAGGCCGACTGGCTCGACGGTGCGTTCAGCGCGGGCGACCTGATGATGGCAGGGGTGCTGCTCCGGTTGAAAGCATCGGGGATGCTGGACGAGTACCCGAACCTCGCCGCCTATGTCGCCCGTGGCGAAGCACGGCCTGCATTCAAGCGCGCTTTCGCCGCTCAGTTGGCGGTGTTCACTGGCAAGGCTCAATGAAAAGGGGCCACCTCACTCTGAGTCCCAGCTTCGTCCGTCCACAGCCGCCCCGGTCTCCGCCGCCCTCTGCGCGAGTTCCTTGATCTTGAGCACACGCAACTGCTCCGACTTTTTGAGTCCTTCGCGCGCCTCCGTGATCACTTCGTGGGCCAGATTCTGGCTGGTGTGATGGCGCTTGGCATCGATAGCGGCATCCAGCCGTTGCTGGGCTGCCTTGATCCCTTTATCGACGCGGTAGAGGGGAGCGTGCGGATTCGTGGTGAGGGGTGGCTCGTAGCTTTTCATCAAGGTGTTTGTGCATGATCAGAACAGCACGATAGCCGGGTCGGCCCCGCTCCGCACGTGCCTGGCCGTTGCCCACCCAGGCAATCGCCAGCTGCGCATGCCGGGTTCCCATATCCCGGACTCTTTGGATGTAACGGGCTCCGACCCACTTATTGCGCAGAGCCGCGGCTACTGCATCGGCTACGGCAAAGCAGCGCCCTGCGGATTCTCGTGCGTGAGCGGATTCACCGAGACCTCGCGGAACAGCAGCATGTCGCCGATGCGCGACGAGGCACCATCGTAGAACCCCGTCGCCGGGGCGAAGTCGTGCGGGTTGTCGAAGGTACCGAACAGGATGTCGAACAGCGGCACATCGGCATAGTTGTTGCGGTGCCGTCCGCGCGCATGGTGCCAGGAGTGGCTCTCGGGACGCTGGACGATGTAGCCGAGCCAGCGCGGCGTGCGCACATTGGTGTGCTGGAAGATCGACAGCAGCGTGAAGACAAGCAGGGCAGCCGTCGTCGCCGACGTGGACAGGCCGACCACGAGCGTCAGCGCGAGGCTCGACATGACGGTCCAGCCGATCATGTCGAACGGGTGGAACCAGTACGCACTCCAGGCATCGATGCGCTCGGCGCTGTGGTGCATCTGGTGCAGGCCACGCCACAGCAGGTCGGAGGCGTGCATGCCGCGGTGGTAGAAGTAGCCGATGCATTCGTAGACGAGGACGCCGACGAGGGCGCCGGTCGCAATGCCGAGATGGCTGAGGTCGAACAACTGCCACGGCAACAGGTATTCGGTCCATAGCAGCGGCAGGTACGTGGACAGCGCGAGAAAGAGGATGAACGCGGCAAGTCCGCGCATGCGCCATGCCGGCGCCCGGGGCAGTTCGCGCGCCGGGAAGCAATGCTCCCAGAGGATCAGCGTCGCGTAGATGGCGAAAACGGTCAGGGAGACCGGATCGAGCAGGACTTCAATCGGCGTGGGCATGGGCGACTCCGGCTTGCCTGGTACGGGTTACGATAGCCCACGCGACAGCCAGCGCCCCCAGTCATTTCGGCAGCGAATCGGACGGATCGGCCATGACCGCAGCCCCGCAACCCGTGATCGCGATCCTTGCCGTGCCCGAGACCTCGGCATCGGTCCTCTACGGCATGTACGACCTGTTCCGTTCGGCCGGCCGCGATTGGAACATGGCGATCGGCGGCGATGCGGGACCGGGCGTGGTGCAGCCCGTCGTCGTCGCCACGCGCGAAGGCCCGTTCCCGGTCGTCAACGACGTCCACGTGACGCCGGAGACGACGATCGATCGCATCGGCTGCCCCGATGTCGTCGTCATTCCCGACCTGGCGGTCGACCCGGGCGGCCCTTTCGACCTGGACCGTTTCGCGACCGAGATCGCCTGGCTCAAGGATTGCCATGCGCGCGGCGCGGTGCTCGCCTCGGCCTGCTCGGGAGCCCTGTTGTTCGCCGAGGCCGGCCTGCTTGACGGCTACGATGCGACGACGCACTGGGCTTTCGCCGACGCGATCGCGCGACGCCACCCGCGCATTCGCATGCGCCCGGAGAACGCACTGGTCGTCACCGGCGAAGGGCATCGCCTGATCATGGCCGGGGGAGGCACGTCCTGGTCCGATCTCACGCTGTACCTGATCTCCCGCTTCGCCGGCGTCGGGCAAGCCATGGACACGGCACGCATGAACCTCGTCGAATGGCATGCCGTCGGCCAGCAGCCGTACGCGCGGCTCGCGCGCTCACGCCAGTCCGAGGATGCGCTGATCGCACGATGCCAGGTCTGGATCGCCGAGCACTACCAGGAGCCGGCGCCTGTTGCCGCGATGGTGCGTCTGAGCGAACTGCCGGAACGGACGTTCAAGCGACGCTTCCAGCGCGCCACCGGGTTGTCGCCGCTCGAGTACGTCCACACGCTGCGCCTCGAGGAGGCCAAGCAGATGCTCGAGGCCGGCAACGAGCCGGTCGAGGCGATCGCCAACGCGATCGGCTACGAGGACGCGGGCTTTTTCGGCAAGCTGTTCCGGCGCAAGGTCGGACTTGCGCCAATCCAGTACCGGCGCCGCTTCGGCGCGATGCGGCGCTCGTTGTCGACGGCCTGACGTGGAGCGCCCTGACATTGTCCCTGACACCTTTTTCCACTGCTCCACCTGACCGGGATCAAGACGCCAATTGCGCTGCTCGGGGAACATGCAGTATCGCTACACCACAACGATATGCATGAAACGAGACCATACGAATGGAATTCCATATCGCGCTCACCGATGCCTGCCCCGGCCCCAACGTCATCCAGGACGTCATGTTCGATGTCGATCCAAATGCGGTAGTCGATCTCGACATGAGGGGCTTGGTGATGCGGATATCCTCCTACGTGACGGTGGGGGACCTGATCGAGGTACTGCGGCGAACCGGCTGGACAGTGGCGCCGGAACAGGTGGCGCAGTTGCCGACCATATGTTGCGGTGGCTGCTCCGGATGAAGTGGGTCCTGGCCGGCTGCCCTCCGGACCAAGGCCAATACGGAAATCGGGACAGAGGAAGTTAAGCGGGCCCAGGCGGAGAAGGCCTTGTGCCGCCCGGCATTTACTAAGCCGAAACTTTGTAGTCGAACATACCAATTTCAAAAACTGCATGAAACTAGGGGTTTTAGAGCCTCTCTTGTACGGATACTTTGTTTCGTCTTAGTAACTTCCTCTGTCCCGGTTTCCGCATGGCTATCTGTCGTCGAATGGCGTCCCGAAATTGTCCCCGACACGAATGGCACTTACTTAGGGCCTGGGGCCATTCGGTTCTCAACCGTTCACGCTGAGCGTAGCCCGCGCAGCGGGCGGAGTCGAAGCGCCGCCAAGCGGTGGTCATGCCGGCATGTCCTTCGACTTCCTCGCTCCTTAAAGCTGTGGCCATCCATAGCCACTCCCCGCGTGCGGCCTTCGGCCTACGCTCAGAGCCTGCCCCGGACCTGATCCGGGGACGAACGGGCTTAAGCAAGTGCCATTTGTCCCCGACACCTTTTTTACTGTTTCGGCCCGAGAGTAAACTGGCGGCACAGGTTCAGGGCATCCATGTCGGGTCGAGGCGGCTTGCAACCCCGTGCCACACAGCCATGTCCAGAACGAAATCCTATCTGCGCTCCATCCTGGGTAGCGCTGCCTTGCTGGTCGCGACCGCTGGACTGATCAGTCTTCCCGCGCACGCAGACGACGACAGCTGGCACGTGGCGGTCCGCGCCGAACAGGCGACGCCCGGTGGCTGGGTCCGCGTGCGGGAAAACGCCATCCAGGGCACGCAGCTGCCCATCCACGACGGGCTTGGCGTCAACCATATGCAAACAATCAGGCTGGACGCCTGGAAGCCGCTTTCCGACGCCAGCGAGTTGCACTTCGGGTTTTCCACCAGCCGGCTGAACGGCCACACGCTGATCGGCACGCCGATGTATTACAACGGCACCACCATCGCTCCCGGACGCCTGGACACCATTACTCATTTTCAGGATTTCGTCGCGTTCGACGCGTCGTACTGGCACCGGTTGACCGACTTCGGCAATGGCGGCCGCTTGTGGGGCAGCGTGGGCGCAACCTACGTGATGCTCAACTTCCGACTCGACGGCAGCATCGCCGCCGACAGCACCGGTCACGAGTTGAAGGAAGACTTCTACGTGCAGGAGCTTCCCGTGCCCACGCTGGGCCTGCACCTGCGCTATCCGTTGACCGACGCGCTGAAGCTCACGGCCGACGTCACGCTGGGGCGGCTGCCCTGGGTCAACAGCCTGCGCACCGAAGGGGGCGAGGTGCGGCTCGCACAGACCAATGAGGAAGAGGAACTGGGCCTGGAGTACGAGTTCGCACCGCACTGGCAGGCGATCGCCTACGTCGTCCATCGCTATCTCGGGCAGGACGAACGCAGCCGGGAAGACGGCAACGTCATCCATCTCAGCTCAAACGGCATCGGCATCGGCGTTGGCTACCGGTTCTGAGCCTTCGGAAGGGACAAGCGGCAATGCGAAAAAGGCGCTCGCCAAGCCCTCGCCCTTGCACCCGGTTCGCAGCCAATAACACTTCCAACCGAACGGGGTCAGAGTGAAATAGTCAGAAGAATGAGAAGAATGGTGTCAGGGACAATTTGACGACTCCTGTTGCTGCCCCATTAAGCGATAACCCATACGGACAGCCACGATTCGCATGAAGCTAAGGTCTGCCCAGGAGCTCCACCAACCGCGATTCGCATGGTGAGAGATCGTAACCCCGGCGCTGCGACACCACGAACGTGAGCGGACCCATGTGCCAGGCATGGCGCTCAAGTTCGACCAGTTGGCCGCTTGCCAGATCCTCGCTGACGAGGTGCCGTGGCAAGTGCCCCCAGCCGAGGCCGGCCTTGAGCAGATCGCGTTTGGCGCCGAGATCGTTGACCAGCCACTGGCGCTTGCCGGCAACGCCCTGTTGGGTCTTTTCTGCCTCGGGCTGATTGTCCGTGACGACGATCTGGGTGCGTCGGCCAAACTCGTCCACGGGGATGGGTTTGGGTATCGAAGCGAGCGGATAGGATGGCGCGCATACCGTCACCATCTCCGCCTCGCGCAGCCAGCGGCGTTCGATGGCTTCCGGGTTCACCTCCGGCACGTTCTCGATCGTGACGGCCAGGGCACACACCCTTTCGAGCACCAGGTTCTCACCCCCCTGCATAGTCGTGATGCGCAGGTTGATCGCTGCGGTCGGAAACTCTTCCTGCAGCGTCCGCAAGCAGTCGATCAGGTGGGTGCGCGGGAAGTAGGCATCGACCGCCACCGAAACCTGCGGTACCCCGGCCTTGGCGATCGCGCCGGCGCGGTTCTTCATTTCTTCCGTGCGTGAGATCACCGCCCGTGCGTCCGGCAAAAGGCTGCGCCCCGCCGCGGTGAGCTGCGCCTTGCGTGTGTTGCGCTCGAACAACTCGACATCGAACGCACTTTCCAGCGCCTTGATCGCATGGCTGATGGCCGACTGCGCCCGTGCGAGCTTGCGCGCCGCACCCGAGAAGCTTCCCTGATCGCACACCGCAACGAATGCACGCAGCTGGTTGATGGTGACGTTGTCGAGCATGGACTATCCGGAAAATAGATCGTATTAAGCGATGTTTCGTCAATTGTGTTGATGCGTCAAGCGACCCAGCTTGGTTGGGCAACCGGCCCGAACGGGTCACACCACTCCACCTCCCGTACTGAAAAGGACAATGTCATGAGCTACGCCATCATCGGTTTCGGCGCCATAGGCCAGGCCCTCGCCCGCGCTTTCGCCCGCAACAACATCGAAGTCGCGGTCGCCAGTCGGCGGTCGCCCGAAGCCCTGTTGCCACAGGCGCAGGCGATCGGATCCACGGTCATTCCCAAGACACTGCAGGAAGCGCTGAAGGCGGACGTGATTTTTCTCGCCGTTCTCTTCGAGGGACATCGCGAGGTCGCCAAGACTCTGCCGAGCTGGCAGGGCAAGACGGTCGTGGACGCGATGAACGGTTTCGAGGGCCTGTCTTCTGCCGACGTCGCCAAAGCCTTTCCCGGTGCCCGGCTCGTGAAGGGCTTCAATCATCTGCCCGCGAGGACGCTGGCCGCCGACCCGAACGTCAAGGGCAGCCGCCGGGTCGTGTTCCTGTCGAGCGACGACAAAGCCGCCGCAGCGCAAGTGGCGGAGCTGGCCGAACAACTGGGTTTCGCACCCGTCAATCTCGGCAAGCTCGAAGAAGGCGGCGCGCTGGTACAGGTGCGGGACAAGAACTGGGCGCCGCTGATCTTCCAGGACCTGTTCAAGAACGAACCCGAGCGAGCGGCGACAGCTGTCGCAGGATCGTAATCACTTACCCAACCCAAGGATCCATGACATGACCCGACTGAATGGAAAGACCGCCGTGATCACCGGCGGCGCGACCGGCATCGGCCGCGCGGCGGCAAAGCGCTTCATCGAGGAAGGCGCCTTCGTCTTCATCTTCGGCCGCCGGCAGGACGTACTCGACGACGCCGTGGCCGACCTCGGGCCGAATGCCCGCGCGGTGCAGGGCTCGGTCGCCGATCCGGCCGATCTCGACCGACTTTACGCGGCGGTGCAGGCCGAGCGCGGCACCCTCGATATCGTCTTCGCCAATGCCGGGACGGGAAGCCTGCTTGCGCTCGGCGAGATCACCGCCGAGCACATCGACGAAACGTTCGACACCAACGTGAAGGGCACGATCTTCACGGTGCAAAAGGCGCTGCCGCTGATGGGCCAGGGCGGCTCGATCATCCTGACCGGATCGAGTGCCGGCACCACCGGCGCGCCGGCCTTCAGCGCCTACAGCGCGAGCAAGGCGGCCGTGCGCAACCTCGCGAAGACCTGGGCGGAGGACCTGAAAGGCACCGGCATCCGGGTCAATGTGCTGTCGCCCGGGCCGACGGCGACCGAACTGGCGAAGGAAGCATTGGGCGAGGAAGGCTTGAAGGTTTTCGCCGCGATGAATCCACTCCAGCGCATGGCCGAACCGGCGGAGATCGGGGCGGCGGCGGCCTTTCTCGCGTCGTCGGACAGCAGCTTCATGACCGCCAGCGAGCTCGCCGTCGACGGCGGCCTGGCGCAAATCTGACGCGCCACGCCCGGCCGGTTACTTCATTCGGCAAAAGCGGGGTCAGGTTCACTTACATCCTCGCCGAAAGCGAACCTGACCCGAATGACACTTCCTTAAGCCCGTTCGTCCCCGGATCAGGTCCGGGGAAGGCCGCACGCGGGGAGTGGCTATGGATGGCCACAGCTTTGAGGAGCGAGGAAGTCGAAGGACATGCCGGCATGACCACCGCTTGGCGGCCTCAGCGTGGCGAGTCGGCCAGGCGCACGCGATCCTGCCGCCAGTAGTCGCGGGCGATGATGCGGTAAAGCGCGGCAGTGAATCGCTGCGCGTCGGTCGTCTTCAAGTGCGACCATTCCGGCAGTTCCAGTCCTTGCAGTTCCGGGTAATCCTCGAAATGGATGCCGGGTGCCCCGGTGCGGGCAAGTAACACGTCCCAGGTTTTCGCGCGCGGGAACACCTTGTCGTCGAATTCGAGATAACGCCCTGCCGTGGGCGGACGCACGAACAATACCTGCACACCGCGCGCGCGCAATTTCGCGACGGCGACGACGGCGCGCTGGATCTGCGTGTCGATAACCTTCTGCAGCTTTTCCGGCGTGTCCATGTTCGGTGGCGGCGGCCCATCGAAATGCTGTGCCCAGATGCTGCGCGCCAGCGCGCGATACTCGGGATCGGTCTCGAGCTTGCTCCACATATGCGTGCTGCGATCGGCTTCCTGCACGGACAGCTTGCGCACGTCCATGCGTTCCGGGACGCCCGGTCGCTGCGGCCATGCCTGCCGCTTGAGCACGGTCGCGAGAGCGAAGTCGGAATCGTCGAAGGCGACAAAGGGTTCGAGCAGGTGCTGCGACAACCAGCTGCCCACGCGCTGCGACGGGGTTTCCCTGTGGTAATACGGCACCACGTCGCCGCGATAGGCGAAGCCGCTGAAAAACAGGTCCGATGCCACACCGACCACCAGGTGTCCGGTGAATTTCGGATCCGCAGCCAGGTCTTCGAGCACGGGAACTGACGATGTGCCCTCCATGGCAAGCTGGATCGGGCGCTCGCCGGCGAGCTTCTCCCACACCGGCAACTGCACATCGAACAGGACGCGCGATGAGCCGATCAGCACGGTCTTGCCACCCTCGCCCTGGTCGATGCGCCGCCGCTGCTGCGCCCACTCGCCGTTGCTGTTGTAGTAGCCCGGGGTAACGCCATAGGCGCGCCAGTAGCCTTCCCATGCCGCCAGCAGCAATACCAGCATGGTCAGCGCGCCCAGAAAAATTCGCCGCCAGGGCTGTGGTGGCACGTCGCGCACCGGTACCGGCTGGGCGACACCGGGCCGATCTGCCGCGGTCAGGCGTTCGGCACCCGACACGCTGACGACGCGTTGGACGACCTGGGTCGGATCAGAACGATCTTGATCAGAACTGGAAATAGATGAAGGCACTGCCTTCTCCCTGTGCGATGACGATGGCAAACGCCATCAGCGCCCACACGACCGACAGTGCCACCGCCGGCGTACGCGTGACCACCGATTCCAGCGTGCGCTCGCGCATCAGCCAGTGCGTGGCGACGATACCGGCGACAATCGCCGCCACCGAGATCAACGAAAACATGGCAAGAATCGGTTTCGCCGCCGCATGCTGCCCAAGCATGCCGCCAAGCACGCTCCAGGCCTTGCCGAAGGTCTTGGCGCGGAAGAACACCCAGGTCAGATTCACCAGCAGATAAGTGAGCAGGCCGAGTGCGACAAACGCTGCCGGGCCGGGCCGATAACCGCGAAAACGCGTACGCAGCACGCGCTCGGCCGCGAGATACAGGCCGTGCAATCCGCCCCAAACCACGAAGGTCCAGTTCGCACCGTGCCAGAGGCCGCCAAGCAGCATCGTCGCCATCAGCGCCGCATACGTGCGTCGTTCGCCATGGCGATTGCCGCCGAGCGGAATATAGAGATAGTCACGCAGCCACGACGACAGCGTGATATGCCAGCGCCGCCAGAAGTCGGAGAAACCCACCGCCGCATACGGAAAACGGAAATTGTCCGGCATCGCAAAGCCCAGACACATCGCCGCGCCGATCGCCGTGGTCGAATAGCCCGCGAAGTCGCAGAAGATCTGACCGCTGAACGCGAGTGTCGCGGTCCAGGCGTCGAGCGCACCCGGAATCTTGTCCACGTCGTAGATTTTTTCCGCGACATTGGCGAGGAAACTGTCCGCCAGCACGACCTTGTTGAACAGTCCGAGCGTCATCAACGCCAGGCCGAACCGCAGTTGATCCGCGCTGGCGCGCCGCGGCTGGGCGAATTGCGGCACCAGTTCGGTCGGACGCATGATCGGCCCGGCGACGAGATGCGGGAAGAACGTGACGAACAGCGCGTAGTCGAGGAAATTGCGCGCGGGCTTGGCGCGGCGCAGATAGACGTCCAGCGTGTAGGACAACGTGGCAAAGGTGTAAAAAGAGATGCCCACCGGCAGCACGATGTCGGCATGCGGTGGCTGATAGACCACGCCGAGCGACGCCATCAGCGCGCTGAAATTGTCGAGCAGAAACTGGCCGTACTTGAAGTAGCCAAGCATGCCGAGGTTGGCGACTACCGACAGCAGCATCCATGCATGCCGGGCGCGCTGCCGCTGCGCTTTTACCAGGCCTTGCGCCGCGTACCAGTCAACCACGGTCGAGATCCACAACAGGATGACGAACGGCGGATTCCACGCCATGTAGAAGACGTAGCTGGCGATCAGCAGATTGATCTTGCGCGTGGTCCAGGGCAGCGGCAACGAATGCAGCGCGAGTACGCACGCGAAGAACGCGATGAAGGTAAGCGAATTGAAGACCATGACTCTCCCCAGTCAATGATCAAGCCGCTGCTGAAACGCCACTTCGCACGAGCCCCTGGAGCGGGCGCGAGCATGGGCCGACCCGAGGGCGAATGCAATGGGAGGGCTTGGAGCATGTCGCTTGGAATCGTGGGCACCCGGCCATCGCTTCGTAACCGGCGCAGAGCCGCAGTTTGCTGGTGGCGACGATGGACGATCCGGTACAGGAAGTGGCTCGAACCCGCCTTGATCTTCAAGAATGATGTCAGGGACAATTTAGAGACCGCGTGGTCCCTGAAAAATTGTCCCTGAGACCTTCCCCCCTTTTTTCTGCTAGACCGGGACATTTCTGATCACCGGGTCGCAGTCGAGGGTGGTGTTGGCCGTCGTATCCCTGATCTTGATCTTGTAGTGCGTAGTGGTCGCGTGGGTGCACTGGTTCGTGATTGTTCGACTTTTCGGATCCGTGCCTTGGCGTTGCCAAGCCAACTGGCCTTGATCATTTCCATCGAAAGACACTTGGTCGAACACGTAACGTGGGTCGCATCGCAACTGCACTTCAATGGTGGCGGCACCATGGCCGACGGCGTGCTTTACATGGCCATGCGGAATATGGCCTTGCGGACTATCCTGGTCGTGGTCGTTGCCGCCGGAATACTGATAGCTGTAGGGGCTCCCGTTGGCGGCACTGATATTGGTCCAGTAACCGTCGCTGTTGTGGAAGTTGCAAACATTGAGCACCACTGTGAGATTGCTGTTTGACATGGCCATTGCTCCCGCGTGAAGTGTGGCCGCTCAGGGCCCAAACGGTGGACGCACGGTCCGCCGGTCCGATGAATGGATGATCGACTGTCTCCGCGTGGAGCGCGCCGGTCACCGCGACTCGGCCGTCGCCGGGGTGCCTGGGCCATCCTGCCACGGGTACAGCGGCACGTACCCGCTTGCCTTCAGTCGTGCCAGATAGGGCGACGCGGTAGCGTCGCGATGCTGCGCCAGAAAGACGCGTACCAGCAGATCGAGGCGATCAAACGTAGGCTGCCTGGTACCCTCGCGCAACTCCTGTTCGGCAATGGACCAGGCAGCCTGTGCGGCAGCGTCGTCGCCACGTTGCGCCGCAACGCCCCCCAGAAGCAAATGCAACTCGGGCGGCAACAACCGGTAAGCATCCTTGTTTTGCTGGGTGGCGAGTGCCGGTGCCAGCTCGGCATTGGCACGAGACAGCCAAGTCGTCGCTTCGGCATTCTCACCAAGTCGCCACATCAGTTCGCCAAGCAGCATCTGCGACTTCGCCAACCAGTGCAGGTCGAGGCTGTCCTTCGTTTCAACGGCGCGCGTGGTGGCGAAGATGCGTTCCGCGCTGAGTGCTTCAGTCATGGCCCGATCCGGTGCCACCCCTGAATCGAGACGCGCAACCCACCAGTAGTCTTTGCCAAGCTGCACCTGCCAGGTCTTGTTGGTGGGGTCCTGCTTGGCCAGCACTTCGCCCAGGGCCGTCGCCTCTGCAGCACCACGACGAGCGTCGGCAATGTCACCCGTTTCGGCTTGTACCTCCACCAGGAACAGACGCGCATCCGGCCACTCCGATTTCCATTGCGCATTGTCGGGCTCGGCAGTGCGATTGGCCGTGAGGTATTCCACCTGTTCCGTGTAGCGGGCGCGCGCCTCCGCGAGCCGACCGTCCTGCATCGCCAGGCTACCCAGATAAGAGGCAATATTGGCCGCCTCGTCACGCAACCCGGTGTCGTGCGGATGGGTTTTCATCCAACCAAGATAGAGCTCATAGGCGTTGCGGAAAACGCGCTCGGCCTGCTCGTCGCGACCGCGAGCCAAGTCGAGTGTGGCCAGGTTTTCCTGGCCGGAAGCAACCTCACGCTGCCACGCGAAATTCGTTCGATCCATCGCGGCAAGCTTCAGCGCGCTATCGCGATAACGTCGTAGCCACGCTTGCGCATTGTCCAGTTGCCCCTGGCGCCAGAAAGCGAACCCTATCCAGTATTCGGCCTGGGCCTTGTCGAACAATCTTTGACCGTTTCCGGGCTCACGTCTGAAAAGTTCGCTGCTGCGCGCATAGGAGTCGTGAAACGCCAGCATGGCCTTGTTATCGTGACCCTGGTCCAATCGCACCTGACCGATGCCGGTCAGCAAACGCGCCTGTTGCTCCAGCGCATGTTGATTGAGATCACTCGGCTGCAGCGTGCCAAAGTAAGCGGTGGCCTTGTCGTCGACCGCCACCATCAGGTCGAGCCGTCCGACCGTGGCAAGCTTGCCGCGCAAATCGCCAAGCATGAAACCCAGAATATCTTCGGCCTGGGCTTGGCGTCGCTGGGCATCGTGGCGCGAGACCAGCGCGAAGATGGCCAGAATGGATGTGATTGCCATCACCACCACCGCCAGCCCCGCGACTGCTGTCAGGCGCCGCGCGCGCCGCTGCAGCTCGCGTTGCTTGAGGCGGTCAAAGTCCACCTCAAGCATCCCGGCGATCAGTTTTAGCTTGGCGTTGGCCTTGCCGTCCTTGCCGGCGCGCACGTCAGCTGCGATGGGCTCGGCCGGCAGCGCGGTGGCTCGGCCCTGCCGGTCAAACTGGACGCGAAGCGCGGGCGCGAAGCATTCCTCGGCCTCGTGTTGGGGCATGGCGCTGGCGTTGGGTTCGCCGTCAACGATCACGCAGAAGATCCGCTCGCTGCCACCCATCCGTTTGTAGGCGAGTACTTCCTCCTGCACCCAATGTGATGTCGCCGAGCGCGGCGAGCAGATCACGATCAAGTTCGCCGATTGCGCCAGCGCGGCATTGACCTTGCCACCGAGGTCATGGGCGCTGGCCAGTTCGTCGCGATCACGGAAGATCGGCGTCAGTCGCGTGGGAATGACGCCAGCGTCGGTGGTCTGGCCGACCAGTCGTTTCGGCACCGCATAAGTCTCCAGCGCCTTGTGCAGCCAGTCGGCCCAGGCCTTGTCCTGGTGGCTGTAGCTGATGAAGGCGTAATAGCGGAACGGTGGTGCGATGGAATCCTGCGCCAGCACTGGCAACACTCCCCTCCGGACAACGGTGAAGTCACTGGATTTCCGCTTGACCAGTCCTTCGGCCGTTGCAATGCACCTCGCCGGCAGGCGGAAACAGGGGCTGCACGAGCGTCGGGCACGGCGCTCTCGGTGACCCCTGGGCTACTCCGGACCGACTTGTTTCCCGGCGCTTAGTCGTTGCAGGTGATGGTACGCCCAGCTGAGTGCGCGGAGAAGGACTATGGCGATGCAGAGAAACCGGGGGCAGAGTCGACTTTCCAAGGCGGCAGCCTCAAAGAAGTGCGCTCTGACCCTGAGGTTTCCCCACGTTTTCATGCCGGCACACCCAGTTGATCGAGCAGTTGTGAACTGGGGTGGCGCAGCTGATTGATGAGTTTGCTCAAGTGCGTGTTCGGCCATCGTCGCACGAGTGCCTCACGACCCAGCCGCATCACCGAGTAGAGGCGTCGTTTCGATCGGAATGGCGCGAGCCAGGCGTCGATACCGCAGCTTTCGCAAGCCATGCCCACAAGCCAGCTTGCAAAAGCCGCCATCGCGCTGAGCAGCAAGAGCACTTCAATCAAAAGGGACGAAGGTAGTTATCCGGGCTTAATTACCTCCGACCCCCTATTTGGCGCGGGTGGTTCGGCCAGCGGCGGCGGCTATGACAAGGGCATGGCCGTCTTCACCGTCACCAGGGGCGGGCGGATGTATGAAGCCTCGCTCGCCGGCCAGAAATTCACCTACACCGCTACTGGGCGCTGACGGTTCGTCGAGCAGCTATCACGCTTCCTCGATCCTCGGGTGATCAACCTGCCGCGATAACTGCAAGCGCGACAAAGGGGACGCGGCCAATCAAATGCAGCGCACCGGCACGGTCAGCCAACATGGTCGACGAAATTAATTAGCCACGTCCCCTTTGATCTTTATTTTGGCTAATCACAAGACGTGATGGGCCGCCATGTAAAAATTTCCCGGGACGAAGTAGGCGGTCGAGTGCGGGAAATTGAGAAAATTCACATCCAACTGCTCGTTGAAGGGATTGGAGAAGGTCTGCCACTTGGCAACATTGAGAACGTTGCAATGTTTAACAGCCACGATGCTGCGTATAAGCAGGTTTTCGACATCGAAAGCGACACCATTGACAAGAATGATACCGTTGTCGTTAACCGCGCGAGAAGCACCATTGATCAGAATTTTAATGATATAGATACGCAGACCGGCAAGATCAGCAGTGACAAACCCGGTCTCCCGAAAAACTTCAAAGCGAGCATTAAATCGCTGCTTCAAATTGGACGATGTCCCCGCATAAACATGAGCTGCTTGTGCCTTGTTGCGTATAACGTAAAGTCCTGGAGACGCCGGGATGGCGGCTCGTGCCACGACGTGCTGATTTCCGTCAACCTCCACCGTGTGCTTGGTCTTGTAATCAAAGGATACGGTCACGGTCATGATTCCCCCCTGTCCTGATAGTGATGTGAACAATGGCGCCAGGCACAATTTACGTCCTCCGACAGCTAGCCATAAATTGTCCCTGACGCCTCGCCCAGAAGGAGACTCATCCCGCCAGACGACGATCGGATTTAATTAGCCACGGTCCCTTTATTCACCATTTCTATGCGTACCTTGATGGTATTTACTGCGCGCCTCCGCGAAAAACTCGTTGTTTTCTTTGTGGCTAGCAACAATCCAAGTGGCAAAGCTATCGCTGTACTGGGGACTGCCAAACTTAGGCGTATGACAATACGTAGGCTGACGATCAATGTCGTGCACCCTACGAACGGCGAGAATGTCGTACGTGCTGACATTGACACCATCTGGAAGCATGTCGTTGATCTTACTCATGAATTCTTTTTGTCTGTAAGGATAGGTCGTGTCGTGGTCGATCAAGCGATATCCCGGCGCCTCGGGATCAGTCACTAGGCGGATAGGTACAGCGCCCACTTCGTCGCTTTCACGGACATCGCCTGCAAATATTGAAACTGCCGATCCTTGCGGTGCTGTAACCACCTTGCGAACGCCATCCAGCCATTCCGCCCTGATGGCTTTAAGCCTGCGCTCGATCACATTGCGAAGGTCAGTCGTCGTGCCGGGTTCGCTTTTTGCACCATGCCGGAAATAGACCGTACCTTTGGAAAAAGCTGTTTTCTGCTTTCCTGCGTGACCCTCGTATGTGCCAACCTCTTGGAAGACTATCGGCACTTCCACCGCTGCGACCTCTAAGAGCGCAATCGTATCCGCGCCCTTCTGCGCTTCGTGAACTTCAATTTCAACGAATTCCGATCCGGTGTATTTGCGAATCTTGTCCAACACCTTCGCATGGTCTAAAGCCAGAATCGCCGTTACATCAGCATTGGACGGAATTCCTCCATCGTCTATCCCAATAAGGATAACGCCGCCGCCGCTGTTGGCCATTGCGACAATATCCTTTATAAGCTCGCACCATTCACCAGGCGATGCAGGGTCAAATTCTCGCTTGAAGTCGACGAATTTTGACTCGCGCTTTGCTTTCAAACCCTTATCAAGAAGAGAGGGCATGTCTTGTGGCCCCTGACGTTGTGATTATGCGACAGCGTACCCGTCCGTCTTAAATCAACTTATTGGAATAGTTCCCTGACTAGTCGTCTTTAAACTCCAGCACAGCCCGGTAATGAAGAAGCGCAATAAAGGGTATCTCAGCGTTTCGCGAACTGAGGAAGGGGAACCTCCCCGGTCTGCACGACGGTCTGAATGAGTCGGCGCCCCGCCTCCAACTTCTCCGCTTCAGTCATGCCTTCAAAGCCTGGAAATATTTCGCGAGCTTGTGGCAATACCTTTGATCCCTCAAGGCCCCGCGCGACTACAAGCCACATTCCAAAGGCAGTCAGAATGTTGGTGGAAATACCCAAGTCAAGGGCATGCCCGATGGCTTGAGTGAAGGTCGCATGGATGTCGTCAGCCTCAATCGTAACCACGCGTTCGTCGGGATTCTGAAAGTGCTTTGCCGAATTCGCAGGTGCATGCAGAACATTGAAGAAGTCTTTGATCCCATCTAGCGGCACTCCGTGGGCCACATCCGCACCGTGCTCCTTGATGTCTCGATGCACGACGCTACTGAAGTACGTATCGGGCATCGCCCTCTGCGCCATGTCTTTCAAAATTAAGTGGGCGGGCTGAGCCAAGTTGACGACGAAGTAAAGCGGCTCACCATCAAAGTACATGATGATCGCGCGCTCTAAGAGCTGGATTGCTGCTGCCGACTTCTCAATGGTGACCACGTTGGCCTCGAAGAACGCTATTGGGCAAAACGACAGATGGAGATGCAGACATGCGAAATGCAGATGCCCCGCGCCATCACGCCTGTCGCTTGAACTCCACCACACTACCGCCCTTCACTTTGTCCCGGTCGAACGGGGTCAGGTTCACTTTCGCACAAACGACTGCGCCCAATACCTACGACAGGCCGCGGCGATGCTGGCTACTGCTGCGTAGATGCCTTCCACGATTCCAAATCAATGGCCCGGCAACCTCAACTCAACCTTCCCGGCATTCCTCAGCACATCGTGCAGCGCGGCAACAACCGCCTGCCCTGTTTTCTCGATGACACCGACCGGAAGCGCTACTTGCGCTACCTGCATCTGCTGCGCTAGGCGTTGCACGCTACTCCCTGCGCACCGCACGCCTAACCGGCTGAGAAAAACCGCATTCAAACCCCTCAAACCATCGGCAACTTCAACCCCTGCTCCTTCGCACACTCCACAGCAATCTCATACCCCGCATCCGCATGCCGCATCACCCCGGTCGCCGGATCATTCCACAACACCCGCGCAATCCGCTTGTCTGCCTCGGCTGTTCCATCGCAGACGATGACGA
>NZ_MUNU01000004.1 GCF_002001085.1 Rhodanobacter sp. B05 | reverse complement strand
GGTCGTGACGTTCAAGGCGACGAGCTAGTCTGCGCCGCCAGCAACAACCACTTCCTCGCCGGTGCGGGTGGACATGCCCGCTTTCGCGACAGCGGCCAACATTCCCGTTACCTGCGATCACGTAAGATGCATGCCTGATCCTTCGCCAGGCCATGTCATGTCCCTCGATTCATCACATCGCAGGGACTTCTCTGCCGATTCGCCGCCAGCCGATACCCATGCCGATCGATTGGGCGAGCGACTGAAGTTCAGCGGCGACAACTCCTTCCATCGCGAATTGCACCGCCGCGTAGATGCCGAATTCAAGCGCAGCGGTACCCGCCAGCGCGACAGCGCACAGATGTATCTGAAGACAACAGTGATCCTCGCCACGTTCGCGCTGGCCTATGTCGCGCTGGTGTTGTTCGCCGCCACGTGGTGGCAGGCTCTGCCGCTGGCCCTCGTGCTGGGCACGGCGACCGCCGGGATCGGTTTCAACATCATGCACGACGGCGGCCACCAGGCGTATTCGGAGCGGCGCTGGGTCAACCGGCTGATGGCGCTGGCGCTGGACCTGGTTGGCGGCAGCTCGTACATCTGGCAGTGGAAGCACGCGCGCTTCCACCACACCTGGGTCAACGTGGCCGGCCATGACAGCGACATCGACCTTGGCGTGCTGGGCCGGCTTTCGCCGCAGCAGCCGCGGCGGCCGTGGCATCGCTGGCAGCACCTGTACCTGTGGCCGCTGTATGGCGTCACCGCGATCCGCTGGCATCTGTACGGCGATTTCCGCGACATGATCACCGGCACGGTCGGCGAGCGGCCGTTCAAGCGGCCGAAGGGCCGGGATCTGGCCGGCTTCGTGATCGGCAAGCTGGTGTTCTTCACGCTGGCCTTCGGCCTGCCGCTGGTGTTCCATCCGGTCGCTGCGGCGCTGCTGTTCTATACGCTGGTTTCGGCCGTCGCCGGCGTGCTGCTGGCGCTGGTGTTCCAGATGGCGCACGTGGTGGAAGAAGCAGCGTTTCCGGTGCCGGACGAAAGCGGCCAGCAGATCGACACGCCATGGGCGATCCATCAGCTGGAAACCACGGTGGATTTCGCCCGCGGCAACCGCGTGCTGAGCTGGCTGATCGGCGGGTTGAATTTCCAGGTTGAGCACCACCTGTTCCCGCGCATCTCGCACGTGCACTATCCGCGGGTCGCCCGCGTGGTGGAAGCCGCCTGCCGCGAGTACGGCGTGACCTATCGCGAGCACCGCACGTTCCGCGCCGGCATCGCCTCGCACTATCGCCTGCTGCGGCGGCTGGGCAGGCCGGTAGCCATGGCCAGCGTTGTTACCGCGTTGACGCCCATACCCACGCTGCCTGCTTGATGGTGCTGCAAGCCGCGCGTTGCGGCTGCCGACCGGGCGCTCCATGGCCGGCATTGCGATGATCTGAAACGGCTGCGACACTCCATCGCACGGCGCCGAGGCACGGACGCCGCCACAACCACGATCCCTGGGGAGCCTGCGTCATGTCCATTGCCGCGAACGTCGTGATCGCCGTGATCGCCCTGCTGCACCTGTGGTTCCTGATCCTGGAAATGTTCCTGTGGACCAAACCATCGGGTCGCCGCGCGTTCGGCCTCACCGCGGAATTCGCCGAGCAGTCGAAGGCGCTCGCCGCCAACCAGGGCCTCTACAACGGCTTCCTTGCCGCCGGACTGGTCTGGGGCCTCTGTCTGGGCGGTGCCGCCGGCTTCAGCGTGAACGTGTTCTTCCTCGGCTGCGTGCTGGTCGCCGGCATCTTCGGCGGACTGACCGCGAGCCGGAAGATCCTGTGGATACAGGCGTTGCCGGCACTGATCGCGCTGGTACTCATCCACCTGGCCTGATCAGGCGTGCGCTCATGACGACTCCATCACGCGAAGCTGTCGGCCAACGCTTCGATCCCGCGCTGATGCAGCGTGCCCGCGAGCGCAGCTGGACTGCGCTGCGCGGCATCCGCGAGCGCATGCGACCCGGCATCAGCGAGGACGAGGCGAAGCGCGAGGCGGCCGAGGTATTCCGCGAGCTGGGTTGCGAGCGCCTGTGGCATCCGGTGCTGATCCGCATCGGCGCGGACACGGTGAAGACCTATCGCCAGCGCTCCGACCCGAACGTCAGGCTGGGCGAGAACGACAGCTACTTCATCGACCTTGGCCTGGTGTTCGAGGGGCACGAAGGCGATGTTGGCGACACGTTCGTGGTCGGTCATGCGCCAGAGCGGCAAGCCTGCGCCGACGCGGCGCGTGCACTGTTCGGCGACGTGGCCGACGCATGGCGTACGCAGGGACTGAGCGGTCAGGCGCTGTACGCATTTGCCGATGAGCGTGCCGTGGCCATGGGCTGGCGGCTCAACCATGCGGTCAAGGGCCACCGGGTCTGCGATTACCCGCATGCGATCCACCAGGGTGGCGATCTCGGCGAGCTGGACCAGGCGCCAGCCAGCGGCTTGTGGATACTGGAAATCCAGATCGCGCACCCGGACCGGCCGTTCGGGGCCTTTTACGAGGATCTGCTCGATCTGACCACGGCAGCCTGAACCCGCGCCCGGTCAGAATCTGACGCGGGGCGTCGCTGTCGACCGGCGGGACCGGCCGGCCGCACGGGAATCCGGTGCGTGTTTGTTGCGCACGCTGGCGCAACGGGCCACGACCGCCGCGGATGCCCTTGGCATCGCTCATGCATGAGTCTTCGCCATACGAACGGCGGCCGCTCCGGTTCGGGGGCGCCCATCCAGCCGTTCGACACTTCGGGCGAGGACGCGCACATGCTGGCAATGATTGGGGACTACCAGGCGACATCCGACCAACACGGTGCGACCGTGCGCAACTTCCTCGAGCATGCCCGCGCGATAGCGGCCGGCGAGGCGGAAGGCGACGTTTTCACCTGGTTCCTCGCCAGCGAGTACCAGTGGGAAATGGAGATGGCCTGCACCTGGCTGGTCGAATCGCCGGCGAGCCGGCTTTCCCACGGCGAGAAAGAGACCCTGCGTCACTTCCTCAAGTGCATGCCCGAAATCCGCGAGGCGATCATGACCGGCCGCCAAGCGGCGGCCCGACGCGCCGATCGCTCGCTCCTGCCGGAGTGGACCGACTGGCTGGAGCTGGCCGCGTTGCCGAGCTGGAATGATTTCACCGTACGCACCGCCATCCTGCTGAGCCAGCTCGGCGAACCGGCCAGGAACGACAGCGAGTACGGCATCAGGGGCTAGTCGCGGGCGATCCCGAACGACGCGAGTCCCTCTCAACGCCTTCCGCCGGGTCTCGCGCCCGGCAACCGGGCCGCGTCATGCGCGGCATTCGTCGTTGGGCCAGCTACAATGGGCGGCTTGCACCGCCGGCCCGTCGTCGCGCCGGTCCACCCATTCGAATGGAACTGCATCGTGGCCCGCCAGAAACCCCTGAAGCTCTACCGCAACATCGGCATCATCGCGCACATCGACGCGGGCAAGACCACGACCACCGAGCGCGTGCTCTATTACACGGGTCGCAAGCACCAGATCATCGACGTGCACGACACCAAGGACGGCAGGGGCTCGACCACCACCGACTACATGGAGCAGGAGCGCAAGCGCGGCATCACGATCCAGTCGGCGGCGGTGACGGCGGAGTGGAAGGGCCACCAGATCAACGTGATCGACACCCCGGGACACGTGGACTTCACCATCGAGGTGAACCGTTCGCTGCGCGTGCTCGACGGCGCGGTGGTGGTGTTCGACGGCGTCGCCGGCGTGGAGCCGCAGACCGAGACCAACTGGCGCCTGGCCGACCAGTACCACGTGCCGCGCGTTTGCTACATCAACAAGATGGACCGCATCGGCGCCAGCTTCGCGCATTGCGTCAAGGGCATCCGCGAGCGCCTGAATGCGCCGGCCCTGCTCTGTCAGGTGCCGCTGGGCAGCAGCGACGAGTTCTGCGGCATCGCCGACCTGGTCGCCAATGCGGCCTACATCTGGCAGTCCGACGACAAGGACAGCACTTGGGAAACGGTGTCGTTCGAGGAAGCGAGGAGCCGCCTGAAGTTCGGCTCCACCGTCGACAACGACTGGATCGACCGGCTGCCGAAGCTGCGCGAGGAAATGCTGGAAACCGCGCTGGCGATGGACGACGACGCTTTCGAGAAGCTGATCGAGACCGGCGAGCATGACCCGGAGAAGTTGAAGGAATGCATCCGCAAGGGCTGCGTCACCGGCAAGCTGGTGCCGGTGTTCTGCGGCTCGTCGTACAAGAACAAGGGCGTGCAGCAGTTGCTGGATGCCGTGGTCGACTACATGCCCTACCCGGGCGAGAACGGCGGCATCTCGATGGTCGACGAGGACGGCAACGTCATCGGCGTGCAGGAAGTGAAGGACGACGCCCCGGCGCGCGCGCTGGCGTTCAAGGTGATCAACGACCAGTTCGGCACACTGACCTTCTGCCGCATCTACTCCGGCGTGATCAAGAAGGGCGACACCCTGCAGAACGTGACGCGCGGCAAGAAGGAGCGCGTGGGCCGCATCGTGGAAGTGCAAGCCAACGCCACCCGGGAGATCGACGAGGTGCGCGCCGGCGACATCTGCGCCTTCGTCTCGATGAAGGAAACCGAGACCGGCGACTCGCTGTCCGACCCGGCGCACCCGGCCCTGCTCGAGCGCATGCGCTTCCCCGATCCGGTGATCAGCGTGTCGGTCGAGCCGAAGAGCCGCAACGACGTCGACAAGCTGTCCACCGCGCTCTACAAGATGGTCAAGGCCGATCCGTCGCTGCGCATGGAAGTGGACCAGGAAACCGGCCAGACCGTGCTCAAGGGCATGGGCGAACTGCACCTGGAAATCACCATCGACCGCATGCGCACCGAGCTGGGCGTGGAAGCCAACATGGGCAAGCCCAAGGTCAGCTTCCGCGAAGCGTTCGGCAAGACGGTCGAACATACCTACACGCACAAGAAGCAGTCCGGCGGTTCGGGCCAGTTCGCCGAAGTGAAGATGATCTTCGAGCCGGGCGAGCAGGGTTCGGGCGTGGTGTTCTCCGACGAGGTGGTCGGCGGCCGCGTGCCGCGCGAGTACATCCCGGCGGTACAGCATGCGATCACGGTGGAATCACGCCAGGGCCAGGTCGCCGGTTACGAAGTGGTGGATTTCAAGGCGCGCTTGCTCGACGGCAAATACCACGACGTCGACTCCTCGGCGCTGGCCTTCGAGATCGCCGGCCGCGCCTGCTTCCGCGAAGCGCAGCGGCTGTCCAAGCCGAAGTTGCTCGAACCGATCATGAGCCTCGAAGTGGTTACCGAGGCGACCTACCTGGGCGACGTGATCGGCGACATCAACCGCCGCCGCGGCAGCATCACCGACCAGGGCCAGAAGGGTACGTCGGCGTTCGTGCAGGGCTTCGTGCCGCTGTCCGAGATGTTCGGCTACATCAACTTCCTGCGCTCGGCCACCAGCGGCCGCGGCAACTTCACCATGATCTTCGATCACTACGAGGAAGTGCCGGCCAGCATGGTCGAGAAACTGATGGAGAAAGAGGCGAAGTAGGTCGCGGCTTCGCATCGGCGTCGACTGCTTGCAGTCGGCGGCGGACGGAAAGGCCCGGGATGCGTATCCCGGGCTTTTTTGTGCGTTTTCCTCTCGCGCGAGTCCGTGGTGGCCGGCAATGGCTTGGCCTCGAGGCGTGACCGCCGGTTCGCCTTCATGGCGCACAATGCGCTGTCCGCCACTGCCTTCTCCCAGATTTCCCGCGATCGGCGGATCGAACTCGGGTCGGAGGTCGAGATATGCATCGAGGTCAGCCATGTCGATCACCCCGCATCTGCTGAACACGCTTGTGCGAAGCATTCGCGAACGACGGCTTCACTGCTCGGCCTGCGTCGGCCCGACGGAGAGCTTCCCGCATGCGTGAACCGTTATCTCCCGCAATGCCGATCCTTCGCGTCCGCGCGACCGACTACGTGTTCGCCACGGCAGTGACCCTGGTCGCCTTCGCGATTGCGTTTGCCGTCGACCGCTATTTCCCGGCCGCCAACCTCGCGCTGATCCTGCTGACGGCCGTGCTCGCGGTCGCCATCCGCAAGCCCATGGCCGTGGCGGTCTACACGGCCGTGCTGTGCTTCCTTGGCGACAACTTCTTCTTCACCGCGCCGCGGTACACGCTGGCCATCGACAGCATCGACGATGTGCTGGCGCTCGGCCTGTTCCTGGCCGTCGCCCTGGTCTGCAGCCGCATGGCCACCCGGCTATCCAGCCAGGTGATCTCGTTGCGGGCGGCCCAGTGGCGTGCGCGCACCCTGCTGCAACTGGGCCAGCAGCTGGCCGCGGCGGCCGACACCGCGGCGATTCGCGAAGTCGCCACGCGCGCCCTGGGCCAGGTCGCCGGCGCCACGGCGACCATGCGACCTGCCGAGGATGAGTCGCCCGCCGCGGTGACGCCGGCCGATCGCGGCAACGAGTGGATGGTGCCGCTGGTGGTCGGCACCCACCACCACGGCAGCGTGATGTTTGCGCCCGGCACCGCGGACGGCCTCGATCCCGATCGGCGCGAACTGACGCTGGCCATGACGCAGGACATCGCGCTGGCGCTGGAGCGCGACCGGCTGGCGCAGGAACTGGAGCAGGCCCGCGTGCAGGGCGAGACCGAGCGCCTGCGCAACGCCCTGCTCTCCTCCGTATCGCACGACCTGCGCTCGCCGCTGGCCTCGATGATCGGTGCCGCCGACACCCTCGCCATGTACGAGGCCCAGTTGCCGCGCGACGAGCGGCAGGAACTGCTGCAGGCGATCCTGCACGAAGGCCAGCGGCTGGATCGCTACATCCAGAACCTGCTCGACATGACCCGCCTCGGGCACGGCGCGCTCAAGCTGCACCGCGACTGGGTCGACGCGACCGAAGTGGTGGTTGCCGCCACCGACCGGCTGCGCCGGTTCTTTCCGAATCTCGCGCTGACGACTTCGCTGCCGCACGACACCGTGCTGCTCTACGTGCATCCGGCGCTGATCGAGCAGGCCCTGTTCAACGTGCTGGAGAATGCCGCCCACTTCTCGCCGCCCGGCGCGGTCGTGCATGTCGTGGTGAGCGTCGCCGGCGAACACCTGCGCATCGACGTGATCGATCGCGGCCCGGGCATTCCGCCGGAGGAGCGCGCGCGCATCTTCGACATGTTCCATTCGGTCTCGCGTGGCGACCGCGGTAGCAAGGGCATCGGCCTGGGCCTGTCGATCTGCCGCGGCATGATCGGCGCACACGGCGGCTCGGTGGAGGCCTTGCCGGGCGACGGCGGCGGCGCCACCATCCGTATCACCCTGCCGCTGCCACCCGCACCGGAGACCAACGCTTGAACACTTCCGCGCCACGCGTGCTGGTGATCGACGACGAGATGCAGATCCGTCGCTTCCTCGATATCGGCCTGCGCGCCGAGGGCTATCAGGTGCTGCAGGCGGCCAACGCGGCCGAGGGCCTCGCGCTCGCCGCCACCCAGTCCCCCGACCTGGTCATTCTCGACCTGGGCCTGCCCGATCGCGAAGGCCACGAGGTGCTGGCCGAGCTGCGCCAGTGGAGCGCGGTGCCGGTGCTGATGCTGTCCGTGCGCAGCGCCGAAAGCGAGAAGGTGCGTGCGCTCGACAACGGCGCCAACGACTACGTGACCAAGCCGTTCGGCATGCAGGAACTGATGGCGCGCCTGCGCGCCTTGCTGCGTCACCACCCGATCGCCGGACCGGCCGACGTGCCGCCGCTTTACGACGATGGCCAGCTGCGTGTGGACCTGGCGCGGCGTGAAGTGAGCCTCGGCGGCAGCGAGGTCGCGCTGACCCGCAAGGAATACGCCGTGCTTGCCGTGCTGCTGCGCCATGCCGGCCGCGTGGTCAGCCAGCAGCAATTGCTGCGCGAGGTATGGGGCGCCACCCATGTGCAGGACACCCACTACCTGCGCATCGTGCTGGGTCGCCTGCGCCAGAAGCTGGGCGACGATCCGGGCGCGCCGCGCTGGCTGAAAACCGAGCCCGGGGTGGGCTACCGGTTCCTGGAGAGCCAGGACCGTTGATCACGGGGTGACGGGGCTGCCGAAGGCGGGCGGACGGCGGCGACGCTTCCGATCGCTGCCGGGTTTCAACGGCTGTGGCAATCGGCCGTCGACAAGGTCGCCGGAAATCCGGCGCGCCCTCACACCGACAAATGCTCGTACAGGATCACCGCGCCCACGCCGACCAGGATGACGCCACCGATCACTTCGGCGCGCTTGCCGACCATCGCGCCGAGCACGCGACCCAGCATGATGCCCAGGGTGACCATGCTGAAGGTGCACAGGCCGATCACCACGGCGACCTCGGCGATCGGCACGTCGACGAAGGCCAGTCCCACGCCCACCGCCAGCGCGTCGATGCTGGTGGAAAGACCGGTGAGCGCCAGAGCGACGAAGCCGTGCTTCTTCGCCTCTTCGACCGGCTCGCCCGACTCCGGCTTCACGCCGTTCCAGATCATGTGCAGGCCCAGCAGCAGCAGCAGGCCGAACGCGACCCAGTGGTCCCACGCTTCGATATAGCGCGAGGCGCCCTTGCCCAGCAGCCAGCCGAGCACCGGCGTGATCGCCTCGATCACGCCGAAGATCAGCCCGGCACGCAACGCCTGGCTGAGCCGCGGCCGGGTCATGGCGGCGCCCTTGCCGATCGCCGCCGCGAATGCGTCGGTGGACATGGCGAAGCCGAGCAGCAGGATGGAAACGGGATTCATGCGTGGTCTCGAACGACGGGGCTGGACGCAACGGCACGACGGCGCGCCCCACCGTCGTGGCGCCGTCAGCCGTTGGTCTCGCCAACCAGGATCGGTGTCTTCGCCACGGCAGACGTGCCGAGCATGTTGACGAAGACGCCTCGTCGCAACGAGGCAGGCTACTCCCCAAGGGGTGTCGCGCTGCCGGCAGCACCGCCAGCGCGACGGCAAGGTTAGCACGGCGGCGCGGCGAGTCCGGCAGATGCCTTCAGGCAGATGCAAGCGAACGGCCCGCCGCGCATACTCGGGCATCACTCAAGCCATGCACAGGGGACGACGAATGAAAGCACCACGAATCATGGGCTTCGCCACGGCAGCCAGCCTGGTCTTCTGCGCCGGCATCGGACCGGTGCACGCCGGCACCACTGCCGGGACGCTGCCCGACACCATGGCCACGCTGAAACACGCCATCGGCATTCCCACGGTGGAAGGCAAGCACCAGGTGCCGGTGCTCGCTGCGTATCTGGCCGACAAGCTCAAGGCCAACGGTTTTGCCGCCAGCGACGTCGAGATCATCCCGGTCGGTGAAACCGCCGCGCTGGTGGCGCGCTATCGCGGCACCGGCGAAGGCAAGCCGATCCTGCTGTCCGGGCACATGGACGTGGTCGCGGCCAATCGCAAGGACTGGACCCGCGACCCGTTCACCCTGGTCGAGGAGAACGGCTACCTCTACGGCCGCGGCAGCGCCGACATGAAAACCGCGGTGGTGGTGCTGGTCGAAACCCTGATCCGGCTCAAGCACGAAGGCTTCAAGCCACGCCACGACCTGATCCTGCTGCTGTCCGGCGACGAGGAGACCGAGATGGCCACGACCCGCGAGCTGGCCAAGCGCTATCACGACGCCGAATTCTTGCTCAACGCCGATGCCGGCGGCGGCACGCTGGACCCCGCCACCGGCAAGCCTGTGCTGTACGAAATCCAGGCCGCCGAAAAAACCTATGCCGACATCCGCATCGGCCTGACCTCGCCCGGCGGCCACTCCAGCGAGCCCAACCACGACAACGCCATCTACCGGCTCGCGCGGATCATCGATCGCGTGGCCGCCTATCAGTTTCCACCGAAGAGCAACGAGATCACCCTCGCCTCGCTGCACGCGCTCGGTGCGCACACCCCCGGCGCGCTGGGCGCGGCGATGACCCGGTTCGCCGCCCACCCCGACGATGCCGCGGCCGCCGCCACCATCTCCGCCGACCCCGCCTACGTCGGCCAGATCCGCACCACCTGCGTGGCCACCATGCTCAACGGCGGCCACGCCCTCAACGCGCTGCCGCAAAGCGCCAGCGTCAACATCAACTGCCGCATCTTCCCCGGCACCTCGGTCGACAGCGTGCGCGACACCCTGATCAAGGTGATCGCCGACAAGACCGCCACCGTCACCGTGCAACCACCACCACCGGTGGCCAGCCCCGCCTCACCCCTGCGCCAGGACGTGATCGCCGCCGTCACCGACGCCGTCCATGCCCGCTTCCCCGGCGTGGAAATCGTCCCCGGCATGTCCGCCGGCGCCTCCGACAGCATGTACTTCCGCAACGCCGGCGTGCCCAGCTACGGCATCGATGCCGCCTTCACCAAACCGGACGACACGTTTGCGCATGGGCTCAACGAGAAGCTGCCGGCTTCGGAAGTTGCGGCCGGGCTGGAGTTCTGGCATCGGGTGTTGGTGCAGTTGGCGAAGTGATATGGGTAGCGGAGCTGGCGTAATGTCGGCTCCCGACCTCGGACGGACGTTGGAACAGCTGAACCTGGCTCCGTTTTCGTGGTGCGGCATGCGACCAGCCGCCACAAACCTTGATGGGATTCATTTAAGTTATCATCGGATGATATATAGTCATGTCAAAGGAAGACGTGGGACTGGAAACGCTGCTGTTGCTCAACGGCGAGATCTACGATCAGGGCAACAGCTACTGGATCAAGATCGAGGCTTGGCGTGTCGAGACAAACGAGCATGTGCCACACGGCATACGCTACGCGCTGACCTTGCATGATCGCTACGGCACGCGATTACTCGGTTTCGACAATGCGCATGCCGTCAAGCCACCGAAGCGCAAGCGTTATGCAGGTCGGCGTCTGGCCTACGACCATCGCCATCGTCACGTCCGCGACAAGGGCGTGCCTTACGAATTCACCAGCCCGCAACAGCTGCTGGAGGACTTCTTCAACGAAGTCGACCGCATACTTGAGGAAACGAAGTCATGAAAAAATTGGTCATCGGCATCGCATCCCAGCAAGCCATCCGCGCTCGCGCACTGGCCATTGCGCGCGGCGATCATCAGCCACGCTCCAACGAGCCGAAGATCTGGTTCACCTCCATGCGCTCGCTGGCCGAAGTGCTGTCCGACGACAACCGCGCGTTGCTGCGTCTCATCAGGGAGCAGAGGCCCGAATCACTGAGCCAGCTCGCGGAGTTCACTGGACGCGCGCCCAGCAATCTTTCGCGGACGCTCAAGACGATGGAACGCTATGGACTGGTCGAGATGCGACGCACCTTGCGTAATGTGCAGCCCGTCGCCACGGCCAGCGAATTCGTGATTCAGGCGGCGTGAGGTCGACGATTTAAATGAACTTGCCCCCCTTATTTCTCAAATGACTTGGCCTCTTTATTTCTAGGGGTTGTTGGGACCCGGCTGGCAGGCGAGTTAGGTGCGGCCAATGGCTTGATATGACCGCGATTCAGACGTCGCGCGAAGCCAGTCCAGTGCTTCATCTATATCCAGATTGGAGCTGGCATAGCTTTGCCGCAGCATATGCGGTGAAAGCAACCCGTCCCATTTTTGGCGGATGAGATTGCTTGCTTTTGCTAGCAGTTCGTCCACAGGTGCAGCGGGCTGCGAACCGATGTCCCCCAACAAGTCTTCGATCTCTTCGAGGCTACGGCCAGCGCGCTGGATCTCGACCCCCAACCTGCCTGTGAATGCCTGCACGCCACGCGACATCAGTACGCAAGCGATGGCCTCATTGGCCGCGTCGCCCAGCCAAGTCAACAGGATCGCTTGACTCCCTTGATCCAACAGCAAACGATCGGCCAACGCCAGCGTGGCGAATGCCTCACGACCTTCCCCCAGGAAGCGTTGTGCCGTAGGGTCAAGGAAGGGCGGCGTGTCTTGTGCAAGATATATATCGCGCATGCGCTGCCGCACACGGGTATGTACACGCCCGCCGCCTCCATTGAACAACGGGGGAGCGCCGCCCTTGGCTGGCGCGACATGGATCGTCTTGTGTTCTTCGTCTATAGCTTCAATGAGCCAAGTGCGCCCCCCGAACAAAATGCGCTGGCCGGGAGTCATCATTTGCGAGACAGGTAGCGTTCCCAATGCCTTGCCACCGGAAACGATGCGGAACTCTTCGTCGCTGGAGAATGCCGCATAGAAGGAATAGTGATTAACGATCTTGTCGCCGATGCGGCCGTGGAGCAGTAGGCCTGAGTGATCCTGCGTCAGGATTTCCTCTTGTCCCAAGGTGCGCAGCAGTTCGGCAAAGGCGTCTTTGGACACTCGTTCGAACGGACCGGGCGGGGCGCAAAGAAGGCTAAAGGCCTGAGCCGCCTGAAGGCCGCCATATTGCGCGATGGAAGACAGAAGCTGCTGCACGAGCGTGGAGTAGTGCGCTCCATGGACAGCAGGCGGCTCGAACCAGTTTTCCAGCAAAAGCGAGATGACGGCTGAGGTCTGCACCGTGTCCAGTCGAAGCCGCGTTTCCAGGTCGATCTTCTCGCCCAAGGCGTCTTCGATGACATAGCCGCGCAGGATTGCAGGTTCACCCTCGCGTCGGCCGGAACGCCCCAGTCGTTGTCGCAGACTTGCAACGGACGGCGGCGTGCCGATTTGCACCACGCTTTTGACCGCACCAATATCGATGCCAAGCTCCAATGTGCTTGTGCAAACGGCAGTTGCCGCGCGCTCACGCTGTTTCAGCGCAGCCTCGGTTTCGTAGCGGATTTCCTTCGACAGATTGCCGTGATGCGGCCAGAACTCGTTGGGGATTTGGGCCTGCTCACACAGCCCATTCAAAAGATGCGTGTAGCGTTCAACCTCCCGGCGGCTGTTCGGGAAAACGAGGTTGTTGGAGCCGCGCAAGGTTTTGAACATGTGCTGGGCGATTGCCAGCGGCGCACGCTCCGTTTCCGGATCGTTCTTGCTGCCCGTTCCGTTCGCGGCCGCGAACTCTTCAAATCCTTTGACCAAGATCAGCAACTGGCCCCCAGTCGATGGCGCATCGAGCATCGCCACAGGGCGGTCGGGCCGCAGGAACTGAGCCGCCAGGCTCATGTCACCCAGCGTGGCGGAGAGACCAATGCGAGGGACCGTGTGTCCCAATGCAACTTCGATGCGGTGCATCAGTGCCTGTAGCTGCTTCCCACGCTCGGTGCCAATGAATGCGTGAAGTTCATCGATGACGAAGAAGGTCATCTGTTTGAACAGGGCGGCAATGCTGGTGCCACGGTTGCACAACGTGGCTTCCAAGGACTCCGGTGTGATCAAGAGCACGCCAGTCGGCTTTTGCACGAACTTCCGCTTGGAAGTCGAGGTGATATCCCCGTGCCATGGCCAGACGGGCACCTCCAAGTCCTCGCAGAGGCGCTCCAGCCGCCCAAACTGGTCGTTGATCAGCGCTTTCAGCGGGCTGATGTAGACAATCAAGCCATCGTCTGGCCGGCCGAGCAGATGAGTCAAGGCCGGGAGGAAAGCGGCCTCGGTTTTCCCTGAGGCCGTGCTGGCAGCCACGATGACATCTTGGTTGCCTGGCAGGATCAGCGGAATGGCCTGTTCCTGCACGTCGCGCAGTGCACCCCAACCCTCGGCCCACAGGTAGCGCTGTATCCGAGGGTCTAGTTGTAGGAAGGCTTGGGACGCTGCCATCAGAGTTTGAAGGAAGCCAGCTCGTCTTCCGAATCCACGGCCACATCACTCTTGCCGCCTTCATCAGCTTCCACCCGGACCTCGCCGATCAGGTTCTTCCAGTCGGTGCCGGGGTTTTGTTCCAGGATGGCCAATAGATTGATGAAGGACGTGATCGTGGTGCGCGGCGTGCGGAAGAAGCTGTCGCCGATGCGATTGGCGCAGTGCTCCATGAAGCTCGCGATCGCCGGGTCTGGAAGCAGATACCGAGCGGCGTCCCCGGCGGCGTATACATGGCGGATCTTCTCCAAAAGCAGGTAGAAGTCTTCAACCGTCAAGCTAGAAAGGCGCAGCACGGGTCCAGAGAAGTCGACAAGCTCATTGGTCGCGAAAGCGTTCTGGGCAAGCCGACTTTGGAGTGCTGAGTAGCTGTAAATCCCACGGCGCGTATCCATAAGGAACTCCGGCGTGCCGCCCAGCACGAACCCGAGGCCCACGGCCGTGCCCTGCAAGGAGTCGTTGAGCATGCGCAGGATCTGCTCGTAGTTGGAGTTGCGCGCTTGCGAGTTGGCAAGCTTGTAGAGATTGACCATTTCATCCAGACACACGAACAGCCCCGCGTATCCGGCCAAGCGTACGAACCTGGCCATGAGTTTCAGCTGATCGTAGATCGAGGCGTCATCGACGATCGTGCGAACGCCCAGTGCTGCGCGTGCGTCGGTCCGGGTCGCGAACTCACCGCGCAACCAGCGGACGGCGTCTGATTTCAGCTGCTCGTTTCCTTCCTCGACGCCGCGGCAGTAGGCCGCGATGACATCGGCAAAGTCATAACCGCTGACGAGCTCGGTCAGCTGTTCCAGCTTCGACCGGATGACCTGCTCGGTGGACACGCTCTGCGCTTTGGCTTCGGACTTGGCCGTGGCGATGAACTTCTCGACCACGCCGGACAAGGCGCCACCCTCTGGTTTAGTTCGCGTGGCCAAGTTGCGCATGAGCTCGGCATACAACGACCGTGCCTGCCCGCCGGACGCGTGCAGGCGTCGATCGGGATTGAGGTCGGCGTTGGCCACGACGAGCTTGCGCTCCATGGCGATGGCGCGGATCAGATTGAGAAAGAAGGTCTTGCCTGCACCATATTCGCCGATGACGAAGCGGAACGATGAGCCACCGTCGGCAACGCGGTCGATGTCCGCGATCAGCGCTTCGATCTCCCGCCCTCGGGCGACCTGGATCAGGTGTTGGCCCGCACGGGGCACGACGCCGGCACGCAGGGACTGAATAACGGCGTCGCGATCCTTCGGGCGAATGGCAGCATTCATGCTTCGATCTTCTCAAGTAGTTTGGTGTTCACTGAAATCGGGTCCTCGCCTTCGAACAGTGGCTCGTCGAATGCCTCGAATGCCGCCTCGTTGATCTGTTCCATCGCGCCGTCGAGCATCAGGTTCAAGTCGGCGGCAGCGTCCTCCAGCTCGGCACGTGTCCACTCGGGCCGCGACAGCAGCAGGCGCAGCAGAGCGGAATGATCCTCGTCCAGGCCCAGCGGCGAATCGGCTTCGTCTTCGAGCTCAGGTTCCGGAGCCTGTGCCGCGGGCGCGGGCGTACTGTCAGCTTCCTCGGCAAAAATCTTTGACAGCAGCGCCGAGACTCGCACCGTGTCTTCTTGCAACGCCGCAATACGCTCAGCATCCAGGCGGAAGCCCTGCTTCCCAGCCCGGACAGTGGAGACAGGCGTGCCGCCGGAACCCGCCGTGTGGATGTCGCTGAAGACGCGCTTGGGTTCTACGCCGAGAGCCTTGTAGACCTTTTCCAGAAACTTAACTTCATCGGGTGAGACGACACCGTCGGCCTGGGCCAGCGTCGCCATGAAGGCAGCGAGCGTCTCGCGTGCTGCGGTGGGCAATGACTCCAACTTCTTTTTCAGCGCCGCCAGGTTCATTGGCGAGGCGGTCAACCATTGGAGATGCGCGTGCAGCCTGCGGCGCTCGGCGAGGGTGAGGTGCGCCCATCCTTCGATTTCCGCCCGCAGATGTGCGACCTCCCGATCATGGAAGACTCCATCGGCCTGGGCCACGGCCGAGGCCAGCTGCAGCGTCAACGCAGCCGTTTGATACTCAGCACGCGCACCCACATTCGAGTCCATGAGCGGTTGAGCGAACAGCACGACCGTGTCCCGTTCGCCTGGCGTCTTGGCGCCACCGAGGACGTGCGGTTCCATCCCAATCTCGGCGCCTTCAAGCGCCCGCGCCAAGCCCCGCGCGCGATCGCGATTGACCGCTTGATTGGCGCCTCCCAACACCGCAAGAAGTTCCTTCAGCGGCAACGACAGTCGGCCTTCGTACATCTGTGCGGTCAACGCCTGCAACTTTGCTTGCGTGGTATCGGGCCAGAGGGTGGCGGGCAACAGCAACAGCCCTTCCAACGCTCCGGCTGCATCAGGATCCTTTCCAACGAGGCGGCTATAAGAACCAAGTTCGTCCGTGCACTGGCTCGCTATCTCCATTAGCTTCCTGATGGGTGCGGTCAAGGCCATCACGTCCGGAACATCCCCGAACGCCATCGTGATATTGGCGGCGCGCAGGCTCGCCGAGGCAGCTCGGTAGACGAACTTGAGCTTGGTGCGGTTTTCCGGAAGAACCAGTCCTGGGCCGAGAATTTCGTGATAGCGCTGGGTGAACAGGCGCTCGAACTCGTTGGGGCAACGAGTGGCTGCGGTGCGCAGGTAACATTCCGGACTCAACCGGAGCCAAGCCAGCGCGAGATGCACGGGAAGCGGAGCGCGATCGACGGCGGCTTGGCCGAGAGCCAGGCGAAGATATGGCGGCAGTTCATAGGTTCTCGGGAAATCTGGTACGGGCTGCTTGTAGAGCTGACCGAACTTTCCGTCCAGCTCGATCCAACTCAGAAGTTCGCCGGCGTAGCGATTGAACGATCCCGATTTCTCGCCATAGATCGCAAGCAGTCGCCGAAGCTCGACGATGATGGCTGGCCAGTCATTTCTCGCTGCGGGGTCGTCGCGCGAGTCCACGACGACGCGGTGTTCAAGCCCGTAGAAGAACAGGAACACGTATCCGATGTCACAGTCGGGATGCGAGCGACCTTCCGACAACCAGTTCAGGTAGGCGCGCCGTTCCTCTGGGGAAGCCTCGATGTAGCTGGGCCAATAGCCCATCTGACGTGCGCGATAGTTGCCCACACGCGCTACGGTGTGTTGGCCACTGATCAGACATGGCTCGGTGCCACCATTGAGCGCTTTCAGCCTCCCGCCGACATAAAGCATCCCGCCCGGCAAGTTCACACCGGCGACTTGGATACTTTCGCCAGGGGGCACCCAGCGCCCCTCGCCAAAGCCGGCGGGGGTTGCAGGTAGAGCGTGAGTCAAAGGGGGCTTCGTAATCCCTGTTGCCGAGTACATGTCTTCGGGCTCAGGCGAACCTTGGAGCACACGCATGAAGTCCACTGGGCTGCGCTCGGAGTTGGGCGCAAGCACGTCCGTAGTGCTGGAAGGAGACAGAGGGGCTGGCGGCGAACTGGGTGTGATTGCCCGTTCGCTCACTCTGGGTGGTGTCGGGGGCTGCAAGGTGATGGGAGAGGCCGGCGGAGGGGGACGAGTTGGTGCGTTTATCCGCTCATTCGTTAGCGGCAACGTCGGAGGAAACCTGTCGCGCAAGGCTTGCGCACGCTCGCGGATCGCATCGATCGTGGCTTGGCGCGTCGCGTTCCACTCAGCCGACTGATCGGGTAGCTCGGTCGTCTGCGAACCGGAAGGCGTGTCTGCTGGGGGAATACTGTTCTGTGGCGCGCGCGGCGGAGGCGATGCCGGCGGAGCGGGATGAGCTGGCGCGTTTATCCGCACATTCGTTAGCGGCAAAGTCGGAGGAAACCTGTCGCGCAAGGCTTGCGCATGCTCGCGGTTCACGTCGATCGTGGCTTGGCGAGTTGCCCTCCACTCGGATGACTGACCGGAACTCTTCACCAGCGGGTCTTCAGGGGCTGTGCGGGGTCGACCGGCGGGCGGGGCCGCAGGCCGACGGGTAGATCGCTGAGGCTCGCTCTTGGCGATCAGCTCGGCCAGAGTAGGCTCATGCTGGTGGGCGTCGCGCCCCCCTTTTTGGCTCGGATGCTTGATGGCCAAGTATGCGATCAGGGCACTCACGCCGATCACCCCGAGCCAGATCCAGACCTCCTTGGGCGCTATGGCGACTAGCACCAGTGCCCCGAGGGCCAGCCACACACCGACCCCGACCGAACGTTTCCCCATCAGAACTTACCCCGGTTGCTTCTAGGTCCCGCGCCTAGCCCCTACTGGAAGCATACGCCTGAGCGCGGCAACCGTGGTTTACAGCCGTGATTTTCGATGTCCGGTAGTGGCGCCGAATTAAGACATTCGCACGCTTGGGAATGGTGCTTAAAGCAAATGCTCTGGCTCGGCTCTTCCACTACCGCGCAGCGGTGGCACACCGAGTGCGCGCCAGGATGGCGCGCTGCTCTACCCGGGGCCCCTGTGCGGCGGTGAGGTGGGGACAACAGGCCGCGTAGCGGGAGTCGACAGGAGGTCGACTCCTTTTCGCCAGCACATGGATGTGCTGTCGAAAAGCCCGGCCCCACCTCACGGACTTGCCGCCCATGGATGGGCGGCAAGCGCCAAGCGGGGTAGCCTTCTCTTTCGGTTACCTTTCTCTTGGCCACGCAAGAGAAAGGTGACTCGGGCGCCGAAGGCGCACGAAAGCCCTTGATCTAGGTAACGACAACGAACAACCAGAGCTGCGTCAGCGGCGCACCCTCTGCGCGATCGTCTTCTGCCGCTCCAAGCCAAGAGCATCGCGCACAAGGTGCGCTCCTACAGGTCGCATCGCATCACGCAACCGACGCTCAATACACCGCGTCGTGATCGCCTACATTGATCGGCACGATCTGCCGGTCGCGGATCACCAGTTCCAGGGTGATGCGATACGACAGATTGATCGACACCGAATGCAAACCGTTCAACCGACCGGACAACGCGTGCAGTCGCAGCGACGGATGCTGCGGGTTGGCTTGCAGCAGCAACAAGGTCTTGCGGTACTGCTCGCGTACCTGCGGGTGGCGTTTCAGGAACCGCGCCGCGCGCCGGTTGTACTGGTCGGTAAAGACCAGCACATGGCTCACGACAGCTTGGCCAGACGCTTCATGTGCGCGTCGACCGACTCCTTGACGAAACGACCGGCGGCGATATCGGCCTGGCTTTCGGCCAGCGCGGCGGTCAACTCGCACTCGCGCAGATAGTGGTAGTGCTCGATACCCATCACCACGAAGCGATCCTTGCCACGCACCGACACCATCGCCTCCGGTGCCTCGGACAAGGCCTCGGCAATCGCCGAGACGCCTTGGGTCTTCAATTCGTTGGCACTGATCGAACTCATGATGGGGGCTCCTCGTCGAAACTTTGCGCGCTGTTTATCGTATCATCAATCGCACGGTAAAGCGTGCTGAATAATTCCGGTGGGCCTCAAGCAATGGTCGATGGGTTCAACCGTGAAGCGCGATATCTGCAGCAGCGCCCGACGCTTCAGGAATGACCGTCTTCAGCGCGCACTTGCTACAGCAGTCCACCCGTAGTTGACCACGCAGCGGATACCGCAGGAGTAGCAAAGGCCCGCCCCCGAACCACGCTACAATTGCCGGTTCGCGTTCTCGCTGACCCGCCCCCATGTCCACCCATCTCCAAGAAACCCGCCGCCGCCGCACCTTCGCCATCATCAGCCATCCTGACGCGGGCAAGACCACGCTGACCGAAAAGCTGCTGCTGTTCGGCGGCGCGATCCAGATGGCCGGTTCGGTGAAGAGTCGCAAGACGTCGCGCAGCGCCACCTCGGACTGGATGGCGCTGGAGAAGGAGCGCGGCATTTCGGTGACCTCGTCGGTGATGCAGTTCCCGTACGAGGGCAAGATCGTCAACCTGCTCGATACGCCGGGCCACGCGGATTTCTCCGAGGACACCTACCGCGTGCTGACCGCGGTGGATTCGGCGCTGATGGTGATCGACTGCGCCAAGGGCGTGGAGGAGCGCACGATCAAGCTGATGGAGGTCTGCCGGCTGCGCGACACACCGATCATGACCTTCATCAACAAGCTCGACCGCGAGGGTCGCTCGCCGATCGAGCTGCTGGACGAGGTGGAGTCGGTGCTGGGCATCGCCTGCGCGCCGCTGACCTGGCCGATCGGCATGGGCAAGCGGTTGAAGGGCGTGTACCACCTGGCGCTGGACGAAGTGCACATCTTCGAGTCGGGCAAGAACTTCACGCGGCAGGACTCGACCATCCTCAAGGGCCTCGACGCGCCCGGCCTGCTGGAGAAGATCGGCGACGAGGCCATGCGCGAACTGCGCGAGGAACTGGAACTGGTGCAGGGCGCCGCGCCGTCGTTCGATATCAACGAGTACCTGGCCGGCCGGCAGACGCCGGTGTTCTTCGGCTCGGCGGTGAACAATTTCGGCGTGCAGTTGCTGCTGGATTTCTTCGTGGAGAACGCACCCAGCCCGCGTCCGCGCGCCACCACCACGCGCGAGATCCAGCCGGAGGAGGAGAAGCTTTCCGGCTTCGTGTTCAAGATCCAGGCGAACATGGATCCGGCGCACCGCGACCGCGTGGCCTTCATGCGCGTGTGCTCGGGCACCTACAACGCCGGCATGAAGATGATCCAGAGCCGCACGAACAAGGAGGTGCGCATCGCCAACGCGCTGACCTTCATGGCCAGCGACCGCGAGATCGTCGAGACCGCTTACCCGGGCGACGTGATCGGCCTGCACAACCACGGCACCATCACCATCGGCGACACCTTCACCGAGGGCGAGCAAGTCAGCTTCACCGGCATCCCGAACTTCGCGCCGGAGTTGTTCCGTCGTGCCCGCCTGCGCGATCCGCTGAAGATGAAGGCGCTGCAGAAGGGCCTGGCGCAATTGAGCGAGGAAGGTGCGACGCAGTTCTTCCGCCCGCTGATGTCGAACGACCTGATTCTGGGCGCGGTCGGTGTGCTGCAGTTCGAGGTGGTCGCCTACCGGCTGAAGGACGAGTACAACGTCGACGCCAGCTTCGAGCCGGTGACGGTGACCACCGCGCGCTGGGTGCATTGCGACGACGAGAAGAAGCTGGCGGAGTTCCGCGAGAAAAACGCGATGAACCTCGCCATCGACGGCGCCGGCGAACTGGTCTACATCGCGCCCACGCGGGTGAACCTGCAGCTGGCGCAGGAGCGCTGGCCGCAGGTGCGTTTTGCCAACACGCGCGAGCACGCGGCCGCCGCGGAAGTCTGAGACGCGCTCGCCAGGGATCCGTTCTCGCCCCGCCACGCTGATAATCTGCAGGCTCCATCCGCCGAGCCTCGCAAGCATGCCCGCCAGCACCGTCGCCTTCAGCACGCCACCCGACTCTCCGCGCTGGCTGCGCTGGCTGGTGTTTTCACCGGCCGCGCGCATCCTGTTCTTCGCCGCGATGCTGCTTGGTTTCGGTTTCCTGGTTGAAACACTCGTCGTCGCATGGGGCTGGGCCATCCCGTCGGCCGGCCCGTTGCAGCATGCGCTGGCGACGCTGAGCATCCAGTTGCTGCCAGCCCTGGCCGCTTACCTGATCCTGGTGAAGCTGATCGAGCAGCGCCGCGTGAGCGAACTCTCGCCACGCGACATCCCCAGGTTCGGCGCCGCCGGACTGCTCATCGGCGCGGTGCTGTTCAGCCTCGTGGTGGCCGTGCTGTGGCTGGCCGGCAGCTACCACGTCACCGGCACCGACCCGCAGGTGAACTGGTTGCCCGGCGTACTGGTGGCCGGCATCGGCGCCGGCATCGGCGAGGAAATCGTGGTGCGCGGCGTGCTGTTCCGTATCGTCGAGGAAGGCCTCGGCAGCTGGTGGGCGCTGGTGATTTCGGCGCTGTTCTTTGGCGCCGCGCACATCTTCAATCCCGGCGCCACGCCGTGGAGTTCGGCGGCGATCGCGATCGAGGCCGGCGTGCTGCTGGCACTGCTGTATGCCGTTACCCGTTCGTTGTGGGCCTGCATCGGCCTGCATGCGGCGTGGAACATCATGCAAGGCACGGTGTACGGCATCCCGGTGTCGGGCGGCAAGGTGAATGGTTGGCTGGTGTCGCAGCGAACCGGCCCGGACTGGCTCAGCGGCGGTGCGTTCGGCGCCGAAGCCTCGGTGGTGGCGCTGCTGGTCTGTTTGCTGCTTTCGCTGGCCCTGCTGATCGTCGCGCGGCGGCGGGGCAGCATCGTGCCGCCCTGCTGGCGGCGTTGAGACGGTCGCTCCGCGCGTTCAGGCATGTTTGCGTGGCGATACCCACATGTTCACGCGGGCGCGGAACACCACCTCGCCATCGGCATCGCTGATCCGTACGTCCACCGGCCACTCATAGCCTTCGGCGCTGGAACGCGCCGGTGCCTCGGGGGTGGCGACGCCAAGCATCGTGCCTGTCGCCTTCTTCAGGTATTCGACCGTCATGCCCTTGGGAATCCAGCGCATGTCCGCGGGAACGGTCACGTCGGTCATCACGCCAGCGCCGAGTTCGGCCAGGTTGCACAGCGCGATCGCATGCACCGTGCCGATGTGGTTGTGCACGCGGCGGCGGTCGCGCAGGCGAATCTCGCAGCGACCCGGCTCCAGCGCCACGAAGCGCGGCGCGATGGTCGCGAAGTACGGCGCCTTGAGGCAAACCAACCGCGAGAACAGCCAGTGCCCCGCCGGCCAGCGCGTGATGCGGCGATACGACTGCAGTACGGGTGTGCTCATTGACCAGCCCTCCCAGTGATGCGATCCCGCAAGCGGATCTCGCCCCCATGACATTATTCCCGCGCAGGCGGGAACAGCTCCACCACAGCAAAGCGGGTCATCCCGGTTGCCGTGCCGCACGATGAAGATGGATTCCCGCCTGCGCAGGAATGTCGGGCAACCAAGTGGTTACCCGGGATTACCGGTATCGAGGCCTCCCCCGGTCTTCAGGCATCGGCGCGGGTCTTGAATGCACGCAACTCGTCGGTATCGAAATCGTCCACCGAGATGAACTCGAACACGCCCTCGCGCACGCGCTTGAGCAGCGCTGCCTCGCTGGTGTTGAGCACGCCGGCCTGTTCGGCCTCGGCCAGTTGATCCATGTAGTCGTGCGACTTGAATTGACCCGCCTTCAAGGCCTTGCCGAACTTGCGATCCACCGGCTCGGCAGCGATCACGTCCGGCAGCAGCGCGTTCATGCGACCGACGGTGTTGTTCGGCGTCGGCGTGCGGTAGACCCACTCGACCAGGCGATCGCGCGCCTCATTCGGCGCGGTGAGCAGCGCCGCAACGCGACGGCCCAGGCGATCGGACGGCGGCACCTCGCGCCGGCCGAACGGGAACACCAGCCCGCGCAGCAACCACGCCACCGGGCGCACCGGGAAATTGCGGATCGCGCCGTCCAGCGCGTTCTGGATCAGCCACATGCACTCGTGGAAGCCCCACGCCAGGAACGGTCGATCCGCTTCCGGCCGGCCGTTGTCCTCGTACTGCTTGAGCATGCTGCTGGCGATGTACAGATAGCTGAGCACGTCGCCGAGGCGCGCCGACAGTTTTTCCTTGAACTTCAGCTTGCCGCCGAGCACGCCCATGAACACGTCCGCGCACAAGGCCAGCGCGGCGGAGTAGCGGTTCAACTTGCGATAGTAGCGGCGCGTGTAGGCATCACCTGCGCTGTCGCCGATGCGCGACCCGGTGAGGCCCATCGCGAAGCTGCGCACTGCGTTGGAAATGCCGAAGCCGAGATGGCCGAACAGCAGCCGGTCGAACGTCTTCAGCTGCTCGCCGCGATCGCCGATCAACAGCGCCTGCATTTCCTTGAGCACGTATGGATGGCAGCGGATGGCGCCCTGGCCGAAGATCATCAGGCTGCGCGTCATGATGTTGGCGCCCTCGACCGTGATCGCGATCGGCACGCTCGACCAGCCGCGGCCGGCGTAATTCTTCGGACCCAGCTGCACCGCCTTGCCGCCGTGCACGTCCATGGTGTCGCTGGCAATCCGCCGCGCCCATTCGGTGGCGTGGTACTTGGCGATCGCCGAGGTCACCGCCGGCTTCTCGCCGCGATCCACCGCCGCCGCCGTGGCGCGCGACAAGGCAGTGGTGGCGTAGGTCAGCCCGCCGATGCGTGCCAGCGCCTCCTCGACGCCCTCGAAACGGGCCACCGCCAGGCCGAACTGTTTGCGCATGCGCGCATAGGTGCCGGTGGCCAGCGCCGAGGCGCGCATCGCACCGGTGGCGTTGGACGGCAGCGAAATGGCACGCCCCACCGACAACACCTCGACCAGCATGCGCCAACCGTGGCCGGCCATCTGCGGGCCGCCGATCAGCACCGACAGCGGCGCGAACACGTCCTTGCCGTGCACCGGGCCGTTCTGGAACGGGATGTTCAGCGGGAAGTGGCGGCGGCCGATCTGCAGGCCGGGAGTGGAGCGCGGCAGCAGCGCGAGGCTGATGCCGAGATCGTCCTTGTCGCCCAGCAGGTGCTCCGGGTCGTACATGCGGAAGGCCAGGCCGACCACGGTGGCCACCGGGGCAAGCGTGATGTAGCGCTTGTCGAAGGTGAGCCTGATGCCCAGCGTTTCGACCCCGTCGACCAGCTGCTTGCAGACGATGCCGACGTCCGGAATCGAGGTGGCGTCGGAACCGGCATACGGGCCGGTCAACGCAAAGCAGGGAATCTCCTCGCCCACCGCCAGGCGCGGCAGGTAGTAATCCTTCTGCTCGTCGCTGCCGTAGTGCAGCAGTAGTTCGGCCGGGCCCAGCGAGTTCGGCACCGCCACGGTGGAGGACACCGTCGCCGACATGGTGGAAAGCTTCTGCAGCACCGCCGAATGCGCCAGCGCGGAGAACTGCAGGCCACCGTACTGCTTGGGAATGATCATGCCGAAGAACTTGTTCTTCTTGATGAACTCCCACACGTTCGGCGGCAGGTCGGCCAGTTCGTGGGTGATCTGCCAGTCGTCGATCATGCCGCACAGCTCTTCCACCGGGCCGTCCATGAAAGCCTGTTCCTCCACGCTCAGTTCGGGCTTGGGCTGCTTCAGCAGTTCGTGCCAGTCCGGCTTGCCGGAGAACAGTTCGCCCTCGAACCCGACCGTGCCGGCCTCCAGTGCGGTCTGCTCGGTCTCGGACAGCTTCGGGGTGACCTTGGCGAACAGCTTCAGCAGCGGCGCGCTGATCTGGCGGCGGCGGAAATCCACCAGCAGCAGCGGTACGGCGATGACAAGCTCGATGATCAGCAGGATCACCATGGTCACCGGTGCGTGCACCAGCAGCCCGACCACCAGGGTGGTGATGATGGCGACGATCGCCCAGGTACGCAGGCTGCTGCGATGGTAGGCACAGGCGCCGGTGGCAAGCAGTGCCGCCAGCAGGGTCAGGAACACGGACATCTGAAGCACCTCGTCACGGTTGAACGACGCCGGCGTGTCGCGGCATCGCGGGGGAATCAAGACCTTGCACGTAGTGGATCACTTCGCGCGTAAATGCGTCGTTGGCGTCGCCGGCCAGCATGTGCGTGGCCTGCGGCAATTCGATGTGCTGCGCCTGCGGCACCAGGCGCAGGAACTCGTCGACGGTGGTGCGCGACACCACGTCGCTGCGCGCGCCCGACAGCAGCAGCACGGGAATCCCGATCTTCGCGGCGGCGGCCAGCAGGCGTGGCTGGTAGCGTTCGCTTTCGTCGACCATGCCGCCGGCCAGCAGGGCCGGATCCCAGTGCCAGCGCAGCCGGCCGTCGCTGCCCTTGCGCAGCAGCGGGCGCAGCTGCTGCTCGCTCTTGCGCTCGCGCCGCTGCGGCTGATAGGCGGCGATCCGTTCGGCCGCCTCCGTGTAATCGGCAAAGCCGTCGGGGTGCGCCTGCATGAAACCGAGGATGCGTTCGACCCCGGCGGTTTCCCAGCGCGGCGTGATGTCGACCAGCACCAGGGCACGAAACGGTACCGGACGCACTTCCCCGGCGATCACCATGCCGAGCAGTCCGCCCATCGACGCGCCGACCAGGATCGGCGGCTGCGGCTGCGCGGCAGCCAGCCGCAGCATGTCATCGGCGAACTGGTCCATCTGATAACCACCTGCAGAATCCGCACCTGCAGAATCCGCGCCGCGCGCTACCCGATCGCTTTCGCCATGGCCGCGCGCATCGTAGGTCACGCAGCGACAGCCCGCCGCGGCGAGCGCAGACGCCGCGCCGTTCCAGGCGCCACCGGTCTGCCCGAAGCCATGCGCGAACAGCAGGCAGGGCTTGCCCGTCGGGTTGCGCACCTGCACGGCGAGATCCAGGTCGGCGACCCGGAAGCGTTTGCTGACGGCATTGGAAAGGCTGTCGGTTACCATACGCTTGAGTATGGATTGCCTGGCCGGCCGCCGTCAACCATGCCCGTGATTCGTTCGCGGCCCGGACGTGGCGGGCCGGAACGCCCGCATTACAAAAGACACGGCGTATGGCTACCATACGCAAATGAATGTAGGCAGCAAACCGGAACGTACCCGCCTGTCGGCGGAGGATTGGGAAGTCGCCGCCCTGGGCCTGATCGCGGAACAAGGCGTCGGCGCACTGGCGGTGGAGGCCCTGGCCCGCCAGCTCGGCGTCACCAAGGGCAGTTTCTACTGGCATTTCCGCACCCGCGAGGCGCTGCTGAATGCGGCGCTCGAACGCTGGGAGCAGTACGGCGAGCGCGAGATCATCGACGAGATCGCGCAGATCAGCGACCCGCGCAAACGTCTGCCCGAGCTGTTCCGGCGCGTCGCGCACGAGCTGCAGCCGCACCGCGTCTACGCCGCCCTGCTCAAGGCGCTGGATCATCCCCAGGTGGTGCCGGTGATGGCGCGGGTGTCGCAGCGGCGGATGGAGTTCCTGACCACCGCCTATCGCGAGGCCGGCCTGGCCCCGCCACAGGCGCTGAACCGGGCGCGGCTGACCTATGCGGCCTACGTGGGCTTCCTGCAGCTGAACTTCACCCTCGGCCTGCCGCGCATCAACCACGAAGAGTTCGAGGCCTACGTCGAACACATGATCGCGACCCTGATCCCGGCCTGACGGATTCCCGCAACAACCCCCGAACGGCGCCTGCTGGCGCCGTTTTTGTTGCGTCGTGCCTTGCAATACCAGTGCACGCAAACTACCGTGCCGGTTTCATTTTTTCGCAATCCGCCGAGGAACAAGATGACCAGCAAGCTGGAAGCGCTCACGCAGTGGGTCGATCAGGTGGCGGCGCTGACGCGCCCTGCGAAGATTCACTGGTGCGATGGCTCGGACACGGAATACCGGTCGCTGGTACAGCAGATGCTGGGCGACGGCACCCTGATCGAGCTCAACCAGCAAACCCACCCCGGCTGCTACCTGCACCGCTCCGATCCGAAGGACGTGGCCCGGGTCGAGCAGCTCACCCTGGTCTGTCATCCGGACGAGGACGACGCCGGTCCGAACAACCACTGGACGGACCCGGCCGAGGCGCACGCGAAGATCGATGCGCTGTTCGACGGTTGCATGGAAGGCCGCACCATGTATGTCATCCCGTATTGCATGGGCCCGATCGACTCGCCGCTGTCGCGCTGCGGGGTGGAGATCACCGACAGCCCGTACGTCGTGGCCAACATGAAGATCATGACCCGCATGGGCGCCGCCGCACAGGCGCGGATCGAACGCGAAGGCAGCTTCGTGAAGGGCCTGCATTCCAAGGGGGAACTCGATCCGGAGCGTCGCTGGATCATGCACTTCCCGGCCGAGCTGTCGATCAAGTCCTACGGCTCCGGCTACGGCGGCAACGCACTGCTGGGCAAGAAATGCCACGCGCTGCGCATCGCCAGCAACCAGGCCCGCGACGAAGGCTGGCTGGCCGAGCACATGCTGATCGTGGGCATCGAGGATCCGCGAGGCGAGACGCATTACATCGCCGCCGCCTTCCCGTCCGCCTGCGGCAAGACCAACCTGGCGATGCTGATCCCGCCCGAAGGTTATCGCCGCGATGGCTGGAAGGTATGGACGGTCGGCGACGACATCTGCTGGATGCGCCCCGGCGCGGATGGACGGCTGTACGCGATCAACCCGGAGGCCGGCTTCTTCGGCGTGGCACCGGGCACCAGCGACAACACCAACCCGAACGCGCTGAAGAGCATCTCGCACGACACCATCTTCACCAACGTCGCCGTCACCGCCGACAACCAGCCGTGGTGGGAAGGTCTGCCCGGCACGCCGGTCACCGACTGGCAGGGACGTCCGTACGATCCGGCGAACGGCCCGGCGGCGCATCCCAACTCGCGCTTCACGGTCAGCGCGAAGCAATGCCCGACCTGGTCGGAAATGGCCGAGGCCGCGCAAGGCGTGCCGATCAGCGCGATCGTGTTCGGCGGCCGCCGCCCCTCCCTGCTGCCGCTGGTGATGGAGGCGCGCGACTGGAGCCACGGCGTGCTGATGGGCGCCGCGATGGGTTCGGAAACCACCGCCGCCGCCACCGGTGCGGTTGGCGTGCTGCGCCGCGACTCGATGGCGATGAAGCCGTTCTGCGGCTATCACTACGGCGACTACTTCGCGCACTGGCTGTCGTTCGACCAGCCCGGCGCGAAGCTGCCGAAGATCTTCCACGTCAACTGGTTCCGCAAGGGCGCCGATGGCAAGTTCCTGTGGCCCGGCTTCGGCGAAAACCTGCGCGTGCTGGAGTGGATGATCGACCGCGCCGAGGGCCGCGTCGGCGGCGTGGAAACGCCGATCGGCATCCTGCCCGCAGAAGGTGAGCTGAAGCTGGACGGACTCAAGCTCGATCGCGCCCGCCTCGACGAGTTGCTCGACGTCGACCATGCAGGCTGGCAGGCCGAGCTGAATGCCATCGGCGACTATCTCGAAAGCTTCGCTCCGCGCCTGCCCGAACGCCTGCGCCGCGAACAGCAGCGCGTGGTCCAGGCGTTGCGGAAAGACGACGCACGGTCATCGCCTCGCGCCGCCACCGCCTCCTGAGGCACGCATCACGGGCAGGTACGTCGAACCTGCCCGTGATGCCACGGCACCCTCCGCTTCAAACCCTTTCGCGCAACGCCGCATCCAAGCTGGCAAGATGATTGCTGCCTGCCCCGCCTCCGGAAGTCCGATGCCGCCTGTCCCGACAGCCGCGCATGACAGCGACGATGTACGCGCCGCGGCCGCCGGCGATCGCCACGCGTTCCAGCGGCTGTACACGCTGCACGTGGGCCGCGTGTATGGCGCGCTGCAGCGCCTCGCCGGCTACGACCACGCCCGCGCCGAAGACCTCACCCAGGAGGCATTCATCCGCGCCTGGCAGAAGTTGCCGGGGTTTCGCCACGAAAGTGCGTTCGGCACCTGGTTGTACCGGCTGGCGGTCAACGTGGCCCTGATGGACATCCGTGCGCGCGGCGCCGACCCGGTCAGCGTGCGCGACCACGAACTGTTGCCGGATCCCGGCGAAACGCCATTCTGCGCCGCCGAACGCGAGGAACTCGAGCAGGCGATCGGCCAACTGCCGCCCCGTGCCCGCGCCGTACTGGTGCTGCACGACATCGAAGGCTGGCGGCACGAGGACATCGGTGACGAGCTGGGCATGGCCGTGGGTACGTCGAAGGCACAACTGCATCGTGCGCGCAGCCTGCTGCGCAAGGCACTCGGAGAACGCTCATGAACGAATTCGAATGGCGTCGACAATTGCGCGCATTGCGCCAGCCGCGCGCACCGGACCACGACCTGTGGCCGGCCATCGATTCCGCACTGGACCGCGCGGCACAGGCAGGCACACCCGCCACCCGGACACAGCCGTCCCGTCGGCAGCGCTGGCTGCTTGGCGCCGGCCTCGCCGCTTCCCTGTGCGTGGCCGGCGGCGTGGGTTGGCGACTGCTGCAGGCGCCGCCCGGCAACGCAGGCGCGACAGCAACATCGAACTGGAAGCCCGCCGACCCGCGCCTCGCCGGCGCCGCCATCGAACTGGACGCCGCGCGCATGGAACTGGAGCTGGCGATCCGGCAGGCACCGGACTCGGCCGGGCTGCAGCGCCTGCTTCGCCGCACCGAACAACAACAGGCGCAACTGCGCCAACTGGCCGATCGCGCCAGCTGATCAAGCATGAGGAGTGACCATGAAGACCACCCGCTATCTGCCCCTGCTGCTTTGCCTGTGCATGAGCGATGCGCTGGCCGGTACGCCGATCCAGCTGCAGCATGCCGCCAGCGCCGCCGCCCGGATCAGCGTCAGCAACATCGCCGGCTCGGTCAACGTGATCGCGTGGGATCGCAACGAAGTGCAGGTCGGCGGTGAGCTGGGCGAAGGCGCCAAGCCGCTGGCGATCACCGGCGACAACGACCACCTGGTGATCAAGGTCGAGCCGAACGGCGGTTCCGGCTGGTTCAACTTCGGCGGCGACAGCCGAATGGCGCCGACCACGCTGGAACTGCACGTGCCACGGGCCTCGTCAATGGACGTCAACGTGATCAGCGCGCCGCTGGTGATCGACGGCCTTGCCGGTGGCCGCATCAAGATCAATACCGTCAGCGGCAACGCCCGCATCAACGCGCGCACGCCTTCGCTGGACGTGGACAGTGTCAGCGGCGGCATCGAGTTTTCCGGCCACGCCGAGCAGGCTTCGCTGCAAACCGTGAGCGGCGAGATCCTGGCCCCGGCGTTGGGCGGCCAAGCCAGGCTGCAAACCATTTCCGGCCGCGTCCAGGCGAGCGGTGGTCCCTGGCAGAAGTTCTCGTTGAGTACGGTGTCGGGCAACGTGCAACTGGCCGGCGGATTGACCGCGGGCGGCACCGTTGACGTCGACAGCATGAGTGGCGACGTTCAACTGAGACTGCCTGCAGACACCTCCGCCAACCTGCATGCCAGCAGTTTCAGCGGTGACTTGCGCAGTGATTTCGGCACGCCGACGAAGCCCGAACATGGTCCCGGCAGTTCGCTGGACGCGCACCTCGGCGCCGGCAACGGCAAGATCCGCATCGAGACCTTCAGCGGCGACCTGCGCTTGCGCAAACAGGACTGAGCCAAGCGAAACATCCATCCCGGCAGCGGGAACGGATGCGAAAACGCCACCGCGCTGGCGGTGGCGTCAAGGGCACGGCGGCCGAGCTGGCGGCCTCAGAGATCCTGGTGGTACTGCACGTAAGGCGTGCGCGACTGATCCGGCTCCGGACCGACCGGTGTATTCGCCGGCGTGCCGGACGACCACAGGTTCTGCGCGCCCACGCTGAGCGAGCCCCGCCACGGCAGGCGCCAGGTCACACCCAGGTCGATGCTGTTCCAGCGCTTGTCGGCATACAGACCACCCGGGATGCCAGCTTCGGGCTGCATGGTTCGACCCGTCACCACGCCGCTCAGGGGGCCGTGGTCGACGCCGAAGCTCAAGGCCTTCTGGTCAAGCGCGTTGACGCCCAGCAGGTTGCCCGGCAACAGATAGACGCGACCGACGCTGGCACCAAGGTCGATGCCGCTCTTGTTGCCAAGCGCCAGCCGACCGCGCGCATTGAGTTGACTGCTGCTGTCAAAAGCGGACAGGCCATCAACCCCGGTGACGACACCCGGCAGCACGCGTGGCAAAACCACATCGCGATGTGGCGTGCTGGTGGTGCCGACACTCAGCCCGACGCTGTAATCGCCGGCATCGTAGGTGGCGCCCACTTCACTGCCGAGCATCCTGGAGTTCTGGTTCAGCCATGAATGCTCGCTGACCTCGGCGTGCGCCGTGAGCGGACCCACGCCGTACTGCAGGCCCGTCCGAACCACGCTGCCCGCATCGCCCGGATGCATGGCCAACGGTGTTTTCAGGGCCGACATCGGGTCGCCCGCATCGCCACTGTCCGCCTTGAGCAGCAGCATGCGATTGCCCTTGCCACGCCACAACGGCACACTGATGCCGGCATCCGTCGCGGCCGATACCGCCTGCGGCTGCGCCAGCAGGTGCTCCGCCTGTGCGCTGTCGCCGCCCACGGACTGACCCGCCGCGGCAAACGGCAACAGGGCAATCAACAGCAGGGCATACGGACGGCGCATGAGGGTTTCAGCGATCACACGATAGGGTGGGACTTGTCGAGGCCGAGTGTACTTCATTTTACGTTTTGCTAACAGCCAAAAACCCGCCCCAACGCACAAATTCATGCGGGCCTGTTTCACGTTCTGACTCGTTCGAGACGGCCTGGTTCCCGTTATGATCCGGCTGGCAAGGGCGCCGCCTTACCCTGTATAAAAGCGGTTTGACCCTGATCCCGTCGGAATTGTTCCGGAACTGACCGCCGCCCATGAACGCCACGCCGACGATCCGCTCATCCCAGCCGCCGCGGCTGGTGCGGGATCTTGCGGGCCTTGACGGCGCCGTCGAGCGATTGTTCGAAGCCGCCGATGCCGCCAGCGTGATGGAAATCTGCGAGTTCATGCTGGGCCATTTGAGCGCGCACGGCCGGCTGCGCTGGCGACTTCGCGATGACACCGCGGTCAATCCGGCCGAACATTGGCACGACCTGGCCGAAGATCCGCTGTCCAGCCGAACCTTGTCGCTCGAACTGACCGACCTGCCCTTGTCGGGTTCGGCGCATGAATCGCTGCAATGGGTGAGTCGTCTGGCCGGCATCCGTCTGGCCCAGTTGGCCGAGACCAGTCGCCTGTACGAAGCGATCTCGCGCCTGGCCCTGGCCGAACGCCTGCAGCGAGCGCTGTACGCGATTGCCGACCAGGCCAGCGCCGAACACGACATGCCGCAGATGATGCGTTCGCTGCATGCGATCGTAAGCAGCCTGATGTATGCGGAAAACTTCTACATCGTGCTGTACGACGCGGCCACCGACCGCGTCCGTTTCCCCTATTGCGTCGATGTCCTGGACACCGACCTGCCGCCACGAGACGAGACGCTGCCGCTGCAGGACATGCTGCATGGCCTGACCTGGAATCTGTTGCGGGAGGGTCGACCCCTGATGGGGTCGATCGACGAATTGAAGCGACAGCTCGGTGACCGTTTTGTCCTGCTCGGCCCGCCGTGCGAAGACTGGCTGGGCGTACCCATGTTGCGTGACGGGCGCGTGGTCGGCGGCATCATCGTGCAGAGTTACCGCGCCGACACGCATTACTCCCGGCACGACCTGGAGCTGCTCAACTACGTGGCGCAGCATGTGCAGACCGCGCTGGAACGGCGTGAGGCGCATCTGGAGCTGGGACGCCGTGTGACCGATCGCACCGCGGCGCTGCGCGAAGCCAATCGGGTGCTGCGCCAGCAGGTGCTGCAACGCCAGCGCGGCGAACGCCTGCAGGCGGCGTTGTTCCGGATTGCCGAACTGGCCAGCACCTCCGACAGCCTGGACAAGTTCTACGCCGCCGTGCACCAGGTGATCAGCGGCCTGTTGTACTCGCGCAATTTCTACATCGCACTGGTCGACGAGGAAACCGACCAGCTGAGCTTTCCCTACTCGGTGGACGAAGTCGACAGCGTGCGGCCGGCGCGCGTGCATGGCCGTGGCGCCACCGAATACGTGTTGCGCCACGCCAAGCCCTTGCTGGCGACGCCGGCGGACATCGAAAAGCTGCATGCCCTGGGCGAAATCACCCATTTCGGCACGCGCTCGGTGTGCTGGCTCGGCGTGCCGCTGATCTGGGGTGGCAAGGCGATGGGCGTGCTTGCCCTGCAAAGCTACTCGCCGGAACACACCTACAACGAGCGCGACCAGGAACTGCTGACCTTCGTCAGCTACCACATCGCCAACGCGTTGCAGCGCAAGCAGACCGCCACCTCGCTCAAGCAGGCCAACGCCAGCCTGGAGCGCCGCGTCACCGAACGCACCCGCGCGCTGGCGCTGGCCAACCGCGACCTGCGCGAACAGATCGCCGAACGCGAGCGGGTGGAGCGTCGGCTGAAGTACGAGACCCTGCACGATTCGCTCACCGGATTGCCCAATCGCACCCTGCTCCTGCAGCGGCTGGAACAGGCGATGCAGCGCTACGGCGCCAATCCGAACGAGCAGTTCGCCGTGCTGTTCATCGACCTCGATCGTTTCAAGGTCATCAACGATTCGGTCGGCCACCTGGTCGGCGACGACCTGCTGTTCCAGGTCGGCGGCCGCATCCGCGCCTGCCTGAAGACCCGGGATGTGGTGGCGCGCCTGGGCGGCGACGAATTTGCGGTGCTGCTGGAAGGCATCGCCAATACCGGCAAGGCCTCGCTGATCGCCGAACGCATCATCAGCGAACTGCAAACGCCGTTCCGGCTCGGCACCAAGGAGATATTCACTTCCGCCTCGATCGGCATTGCGCTGTCGGCGCCGCACTACCGCCAGCCGGAGGAGTTGCTGCGCGACGCCGATGCGGCGATGTACAACGCCAAGGACGGCGGTCGCCATCGCGCGGCGATGTTCGACGATCGCCTGCGCCGCGAAGCGCTGTCGCTGCTGGACATGGAGAGCGATCTTCGCCACGCACTCAGTCGCAACGAATTCGAGCCGTATTACCAGCCGATCGTCGAGCTGGCCGATGGTCGCGTGATCGGCTACGAGGCGCTGTTGCGCTGGCACCATCCCGAGCGCGGGCTGCTGTCACCGCATGATTTCCTGCTGATCGCGGAGGAATGCGGCTGCGCCGAGGCGATCGACTGGCAGATCTTCGAACAAGTGTGCATCCAGGCGGTGCGCCTGATCGGCACCGAGGGATTCATCAGCATCAACGTATCCGGCCGGCACTTCCGATCGGTCGATCTCGATCAGCGCCTGCTCGCCTTGCTGGATCAATACGCCGTACCCACCCATTGCATCCACATCGAAGTCACCGAACACGCGCTGCTGGAGAACCCAACCCAGGTCAAGCAGATGCTGCAGAACCTGCGCAACAAGGGCGTCGGTATCTCGCTGGACGATTTCGGCACCGGCTATTCCTCGCTCAGCTACCTGCACCAGTATCCGTTCGAGAGCCTGAAAATCGACCGCTCGTTCATCACCGAGCTTCCGCTGGATGACGGCGAAACCCAGGGCTTGGCGCTGGTTCGCGCGATCCAGGTGCTGGCCGATTCGCTGCACATGAAGGTGATCGCGGAGGGCATCGAGCAGGATTCCCAGCGCCAGGCCCTGCGGCGCGTGGGTTGCCGCTACGGACAGGGCTTCCTGTTCGCCACGCCGCAGCCGGCCAGCACATGGCTCAGTGCGGACAAGCCCTTGCTGCTCGCCTGAGCAGGTTTACTGGGCGGTGTCCGGCGCGCCGGGCACCGCGCCTTCGCTGAGCAAGTGCTCGGCGTCGATCCGGTCGAACGCGTAGCGCTGTGCACAGAACTCGCAGACCACCTCGATTTCATCGCCACGTGCGGCCAGCGCCGCCTCCACCTCGTCGCGACCGAGCGAACGCAACATCGAGGTGACCCGCTCGCGACTGCAACTGCAGCCGAAGGCCAGTGACCGCGTATCGATAAGGCGCGCCGACTCCTCGTGGTAGAGCCGATACAGCAAGGCGTCCGCCGGTGTGGCAATGAGTTCCTCCGGGCCCAGCGTGGCGGTCAGGTGCACCACACGGTTCCACGCATCGTCGTCCGCAGCGGCGGCATGGCCTCCCTCATCGGGCATTTTCTGCAGCATGAGACCGACTGCATGTTCCGCGTTCGCGGCGAGCAGGATTCGCGCCGGCAACTGCTCGGACTGGACGAAATAATTCTCCAGCGACTCGGCCAGACCAGCATGGCGCAACTCGACCAGGCCCTGATAACGCTGTCCGCGTTCGACATTGCCCAAGGTGATCGCCAGCACGGCATCGGCGAGCGCATCGAGTGCCAGCGGCTCGGGCAACGGTTCGTTCCAGCGCGCCAATCCGCGCAGATGGCCCTGATCGCTGCATTCGGCAAACAGCAGGCGCAAGGCCGACGAACTCTTCAGTTCGATCGATAGTGAACCATCGAGCTTGATATTGCCCGTCAGCAAGGCGCTGGCCGCCAACGCCTCGCCCAGGCAGGTGCGCAACGTCGGTGGATACTCGGCCCGTCCGGCCACCTCGCGCCAGCACGAACCCAGCCGCACCAGGGCGCCGCGCACACCGGCGCGCGGCAGCAGAAAGCGGTGCAGGACATCATCATGAGGCTGGCTTTGCACGATCGGGGTTCTCGTTGGGAGCGGCCACATCAGATGGGGGCGCGGCGGTGGCCGTACAACGCCTCTTATACTGTGCTGTCCTTGCTGGTGCACCCCATGGCTTCTCCGTTCCGCCAAATCCGATGGCGCAAACTGCCGCGCTGGCTGGGCATCCTTGCACTGGCCTGGCTGGCGTCGACCTGGTTGGTGGTACTGGTGCTGCGCTTCGTGCCGCCGTGGACCTCGGCCGTCATGGTCGAGCGCCAGTTCAGTGCGTGGATTCACGGCGACAGGGATTTCCGGCTGCACCAGCACTGGGTGTCGTGGAAAAACATATCGCCCTGGGTGCCGCTGGCGATGGTAGCCGGCGAGGATCAGAAGTTTCCCTACCATCACGGTTTCGATTTTGATTCCATCGACAAGGCGATCGACGCCGCCGACGATGGCAAACGCCTGCGTGGCGCCAGCACGATCAGCCAGCAGACCGCCAAGAACCTGTTTCTGTGGAACGGCCGCAGCTTCGTGCGCAAGGGGCTGGAAGCGTATTTCACGGTGCTGATCGAGCTGACCTGGCCGAAGCGGCGCATCCTGGAGGTCTACGTGAACATCGCCGAATTCGGCAATGGCATCTATGGCGTGGGGGCGGCCAGCGAAGCGTATTTCCATGCAGCGCCGGCGCAGCTCGGCCCGGCCCAGGCCGCGCGCCTGGCCGCGGTGCTGCCGAGCCCGCGCCGATTGCACGCGGATCGACCCAGCGCGTACGTGATGCGCCGCGCCAACTGGATCCAGCAGCAGATGGGACAGCTGGGTGGTCCCGGCTATGTCGAAGGTCGCGCCCCGCCAAGACCGAAGCATTGAATCGGACCGAAGGTGAGCGGCGACTGCCGCATTCCCTCAAGGCGCAACGCGCATCGCACCGGGTTCGGCGCACCGGCCAGGCCGCTTCACAACTTCGCTACACGTGGGGTCGGCACCGGCGCTAGACTCGTCCCAGACGGCCCGCCGCCCGGGCCGCTGGGAGACCCAAGCATGAGCCAGGTCAAACATCTGCTGCAAAGCAAGGGCAGCGCGATCTTCAGCGTCACGCCGGACGCACCCGTACTCGAGGCGATCAAGCAGATGGCCGAACACCGGATCGGCGCGCTGCTGGTGATGCGCGGTACCGAACTGGTCGGCGTGATGTCCGAACGCGATTACGCGCGCAAGGTCATCCTGCAGGGAAAATCCTCGTCGCAAACGGCAGTATCCGACATCATGACCGGCAGTCCGCTCACCGTGGGCCCGGACACGGATGTATTCGACTGCATGCGCCTATGCACCGACAGACGCATCCGCCATCTGCCCGTGGTGGTGGACGGGGCGGTGATCGGGGTCATCTCGATCGGCGACCTGGTCAAGGCGGTGATCGACGCGCAGGCCGAACAGATCGAGCATCTGCAGCGATACATCACCAGCTGAGGCTGGGCAACGGGGAACCTGCCGGATTCAAGTACGTGAGGTTCTCGCGTCACCGACGAGCGAGCGTTCGTCCGGCAGCAAATCGGGCGACCAGCCGGCACGGCGAGCCACCACGGTGGCCAGGGTGGCGACACCGGCTCCGATCAGGGCCATGCCACCGACGCTCCAGCCCAGCATGCGCAGGCCGCTCACCGCACTGGTCACCACCACATCGCCGAACCGCCATACGGCAGTCTCGACGAAGTTCTTGCCCTTGTAGCGCGTCTCGCGCGGCACCCGCGTGTATAGAGCATCCGTGGCCGGCTTGGTCATGCCGTATGCGAAGCCGCGCGTCACGATCATCATCAAGGCCAGCAACGGCACGCTCGCACCGAACAGGATCAGGCTGCTGCTTGCGCCGACTGCTACTACCGCCACCAGCAGCGCCACATTCACCAACGATGGCACCACGAGTCCCCAGCCGGCACCGTGTCGGACCAACAGCCAGCGCGTCACACTCAGCTGCAACACCGCGCCAAGCAGGTTGGTGGCCAGGTCAAGGTCGTTGTAGAACTGCGTGCGGGCCACCTCGCCGGTGAAGTGCGCCTTGGCATAATCGGCCACCAGCGCGTAGGCCAGCGTGCCGATGCCGTCGCCGAACAGCATCAGCAAGGCCATGTAGCGCAGGAACGGACGCGACCACAGCTCCTTGACGCCGGCCCACAACGAACCGCCGATCGCCTCGCCGCCGCGACTGCCGGGTTGCCGATCGTGTTGCGTGGACAATCGCAGCAGCAATACCATCGCCGCGCTCAATGCGAGTGCCGAAACGAGCAGCAGCGGAGCCACCCCGATCAGCTGCACCAGGAATTTGGTCACCAATGGGCCGAAGATGGCTCCGGCCATGCCGCCCAGCGCGATCAGCGAAAATGCCTTGCGCGCCTCGCCGCTGGAAAAGATGTCGGCCATGAAGCTCCAGAACAGCGACACCACGAACAGGTTGAACACGCTGACCCACACGAAGAACACCACCCCCAAGGCGCGCGCACCGATGCGGTCCTGCGCGAGAAAGGCCGGCACGAAGACCAGCAGACACAGGATGAAAAAGCTGTAGCTCCAGCCCACCAGCCGGCGACGCGGGACGCGCGCCACCAGCATGCCGAAGACCGGCGTCAGCAGAAGCATCACCACGAATACCGCGCCGTAGAAAAGCGGCAGCGACTGCGAGCCCACCGCACCACCGAGCTGGTTCATCACCGGCCGCACGATGTAGTACGAGGTCATCACGAAGAAAAACGCCAGCGCGGACAACCACGGCGCGCTGGCTTGTTCCTCGACGGCGGGACGGGGCGGACTCAAGGGTGCATCCAGTGGGAAACGCAAAAAGACTAACATGCCGGCATCGCTCGGCCGCACCGGGGAATCCTGCTTGGACAACTACGACTATGTGATCGTCGGTGCCGGCTCCGCCGGCTGCGTGCTGGCCAACCGGCTCAGCGCGAATCCGGCCACCCGTGTATTGCTACTCGAAGCAGGCCCGAGCGACTGGAATCCGCTGATCCACATGCCGGCGGGCCTGGCGCAGCTGGCCAGGAAGCGCACGATGAACTGGTGCTATGAAACCGAGCCGGAGCCGGCGCTGGACCGACGCCGCCTGTGGTGGCCGCGCGGCAAGACGCTGGGCGGCTCCAGCTCGATCAATGCGATGTGCTACGTGCGCGGCGTGCCGGCCGACTACGACAGCTGGGCCGACGCCAGCGGCGATCCACGCTGGTCGTGGCAACAGGTCTTGCCATGGTTCCTGCACAGCGAGGACAACAGCCGCGGCGCCAGCGCCATGCACGGCGTCAGCGGCCCGCTCGGCGTCTCCGACCTGCGCTATCACAACCCGCTCTCGGACGACTTCATCGAGGCGGCGACCAGCGCCGGCCATGCACGCAACGACGACTTCAACGGCGCGCAGCAGGCCGGCTTCGGCCTGTATCAGGTGACCCAGCGCGGCGGGGCGCGGTGTTCGACCGCGGCCGGCTTTCTGAAGCCGGTGCGCGATCGCGGCAACCTGACCGTGCGCACAGGCTCGCTGGTCGAGCGGGTATGGCTCGAACACGGGCGCGCGGTGGGCGTGCAGTTGCGCCGGGGACGGCATGGCAGCGAGCGCATCGAGGCGGGCGAAGTGCTGGTCTGCGGCGGCGCCATCAACTCGCCCCAATTGCTGATGCTCTCGGGCCTGGGCCCGGCCGACCACCTGCGCGAACACGGAATCGCGGTCGTGGCAGACCTGCCCGATGTCGGCGGCGAGCTGCAGGATCACCTGGACATCTGCACCGTGGTGGGCAGTCGCCGGAAACACCTCACCTACGATCATCTCAACCAACTCGGCACGGCGATCCGCTGGTGGCGTCATCGTGACGGACCGGGCACCTCGAATATCGCCGAGTCCGGCGGTTTCGTGCGCAGCGCGTTGGCCGACGACGAACGTTGCGACATCCAGTTCCATTTCGTGCCGGCGCAGCTGGACGACCATGGCCGCCACCGCCTGCCCGGCGACGGCTACACCGTGCATGCGTGCCATCTGCATCCGCGCAGCCGCGGGCGCCTGCGCCTGCGTTCGGCCGACCCGGCGCAGCCCGTGGCGATCCACGCCAACTACCTCGGCGATGCCGAAGGCCATGACCTCAAGCGGATGATCGAAGCGGCGCGGCTGTCGCGCGAGATCCTCGCCCAGGGAGCGTTCGATCATTGCCGGGGTGTCCCCGTGTTTCCCGAGCGCGAGCTGGATACCGACGCCGAATACATCGAGTTCATCCGGCGCAAGGCGGAAACGGTCTATCACCCGGTCGGCTCGTGCCGCATGGGCCGTGACGATCGCGCGGTGGTCGACAGCGAACTGCGCGTGCGCGGTGTCGAGGGACTACGCGTGGTCGATGCCTCGATCATGCCGTGCCTGCCCACCGGCAACACCAACGCACCGACGATCATGATTGCCGAGCGGGTCAGCGCATTGATCCTGGCTGGCAAGCCGTAGGAGCCCGCTCGCGGGCGATGCTCTTGCTCTGATGCACGATAGAAGATAGAGCAACCGCATCGCCCGCGAACGGGCTCCTACGCGGAGACTGCCGGCACCGGGCAATGCAGGCTGGCGCAAATCACCCGCAGCAGTTCGGCCTCCTCCACGCTGACCATGCCGTCGGCCTGGATGGCACGCAGCAGGCTCTGGATCACCAGTTCCTTCGCCACCGGGCTCAACCCGTCAAGATCGTCCAGCGCGCGCTCGAACGAGGCCTGCCACGCCGACGGCGGTGGCGACCACTCGATCGCCTCCCCCGGGAATGCCTGCTGCATCGCGAGCAGCCAAGCGCGCCGGGCGCTCGCCTCGTCCGAACAACCCGCCGACGCCACCACGGTGCATACCAGGATCATGCTGTCCCGACATGCGGGAAGTTTCTTGAGGCCATCGACCGGCGCGCGACGGGGCTGGCGCGCCTCCTGCAACTGGATACGCAGCAACCGCGCCAGGCAATACTCGTTGAGATCGACCCGGCCATCCACCTTGACCAGACCATCGAGCGCACCCAGCAGGGTTTGCTGACGTCCATCCGGCAGTTGTTTCAGCGCGGGAAAGGCGAGCGCGACCAGCGGCAGGCGCGCGATCGGCGGCAGGGTCGCCAACTCGACGGTCTGCGCCTGCACGGCCCGCTGCACATCATCGCCGAACGCGTCGGCGACGATGCGCCGCTGTGCCGGCTGCAGTTCCGCTTCCAGCGACAGCGCCAATGCCAGCATCACGCAGAGTGCCGATTCGGGCTGCTGCACGGCAGCCGTCAACGTGGCCGGGATCGCCTGCTGCACTGCCGCGGCGTGCTGGAAGGCCGGCGAACCCGCGCTGTTGCCGACAGCTGCCGCCCCGGCCAGCACGGCGGGCAACACCGGTGGCAGCCGCACGCCAGGCACTCCCAACTGACTGGTCGGCGGGGTCGGGGATGGGGCCGCAGGTGACGTCTCGGCAGCACGCTGCATCGACGCGGCCAACTGGACCAGATCCTGTTCGCGGAAGCCCGGCTCCAGCGCCTGGATTCGCTGCAGCAACGGCGGATGGGTCGCGAACAGCGCGCTGTAACTGCCGGCTTCGCCGAACAGCATGTGCGCCACTTCCTGCTTGTTGGCAGCCTGCAATTGCGAGCCTTCGCTGAGGATGGCGATCTTCTTCAGCGCGCCGGCGATGCCGTCGGTCTGGCGGGTGAACTGCACCGCCGAGGCGTCGGCCAGCGATTCGCGCGAGCGCGCCACCGCCGCCTGGATCAGACGTCCGAAGAAATAGCCGATGTAACCGACCACGATCAGCGCCAGTCCGATCATCCAGACCTGGCCACCGCCGCCGTCGCGGCGGCTGCTGCGGCCGCCGCCGAACCAGATCACCCGGCGCCCCACGATCGCCAGCACCAGGATGCCGAACAGCAGGCCCATCAGGCGGATGTTGAGCCGCATGTCGCCGTTGAGCACGTGGCTGAACTCATGCGCGATCACGCCCTGCAGTTCGTCCCGACTGAGGTTGTCGAGACAGCCCTGGGTCACGCATACCGCCGCGTCCGACGCCGAGTAGCCCGCGGCGAACGCATTGATGCCGGGTTCGTCGGCCATCAGGTAGATGTCCGGCACCGGCACGCCGGCGGCGATCGCCACCTCCTCGATCACGTTGCGCAACTGGCGCAGGGCCGGGTCGGAAGTATCCGGCGGCACCGGGACCGCACCGACGCTCTCGGCCACGCTCTTGCCGCCGCCGGACAGGCTCATGATGCGAAACAGCGAACTGAACCCGATCCCGGCCAGCACGATCAGGCTGCTGGCGAACAGTAATGGCAGGTTCGACGCCACCGGTTCCCCATCGACCGGACGGTGCCCCATCGTCAGCCACACGACCGCGTCGATCGTCGCCACGATCGCGACCACCGCCAGCACGAACAGCGCAACCAGCCGCCGACTGCTGCCGCGCACGCGCGCCTGTTGGGCAAAGAAATCCATGCGGGCTCCGGCGACCGATCATCGGCATTGCGGCCGCGGCCGCAATGCCGCGCAGTCAGCTGAAGGAGACCTTCGGCACGTCGCGCACGGCCGGATCCTCGATCTTGAGGGGCTCCGCGGAAACGAAACCGAAGCTGTTGGCCACGAACGAAGCCGGGAAGACCTCGCGCTTGTTGTTGTAGGTCAACACCGAGTCGTTATAGGCCTGCCGCGCAAATGCCACGCGATTCTCGGTCGAGGTCAGCTCCTCGGAGAGCTGCATCATGGTCTGGTTGGCCTTCAGATCGGGATAAGCTTCCTGCAGCGCGAACAGATGGCCCAGCGTCTGGGTCAAGGCGTTTTCGCTGGCACCGAGCTGCTGCATCGCGGCCGGATCGCCCGGGTTGGCCTTGGCGCCGGCCAGTCCGCTGACCGCCGCGTTGCGCGCCTGCACCACGGCCTCGAGGGTGCCGCGTTCATGCGCGAGGTAACCCTTGGCCGTCTCGACCAGATTCGGGATCAGGTCGTGCCGTCGGGTCAGTTGCACGTCGATCTGCGCAAAAGCGTTTCTGTAGCTGTTGCGTGACGTGACCAGTCCGTTGTAGATCGCCACGAAGTACAAGACAATCAGAACGACGATAACCAGAAAGATGATCAGACCCATCGCCACGCTCTCCACCCAAAGGCGTATCCCCACGCCGGAATGTCGCCAGAATACCATGCCGTTTCGCAAGATTTTCCTGCTGTCCGCAGGCGTGCTCGGCCTTGCCTGCACGTCCGTCTGCGCCAGCCCCCCAACAGCCACGAGTCCGCCATCGGCCGTCGTTTCCGTGACGACGCCGCTGCCTGCAGCTCGCATCGAGAAGACCCTCGCCGACTACAAACGATGGTTGGACCTCGTTGAGCAGCGCGACGCGGTGGCTGGCCTGGCCACCGCCGTGGTGATCGACGACAAGGTGGTTTTCGAAGGAACCATCGGCTATGCCGATGCCGCCACCAAGGAACCGGTGACTCCAACCACGGTGTTCCGGCTGGCGTCGCTGTCCAAGGCATTTGCCACGGCCCTCGCCGGCCTGCTGGTGGACGACGGCAGGCTGAGCTGGGACACCAGGCTGATCGACGTGCTGCCCTATTTCAAGCTCAAGGACATGCAGGCGTCCGATCAGGCCACGGTCAGCGATATCCTGGGCCAGAAGCTCGGCCTGCCACGCAACACCTACGACAAGATGCTGGAGGGAGACATCCCGTACCAGGAGCTGGTGCGAAAGCTCGACGAAGTCGACATGACCTGCGGCGTTGGCCAATGCTACGGCTATCAGAATGTCGCCTTCAGCATGATCGGCGACGTGGTGCTCGCGCGCACCGGCGACTTCTTCTACCACCAGGTCGACAAGCGCCTGTTCTATCCGCTGGGCATGAGCACGGCCAGCTACGGCCGCGCCGCGCTGGAGTCGAGCGAGAGTTGGGCGCACCCACATCATGCGTCGAGACATGGCTGGGTGCCGTTCGAACCGAGCGAAGCCTATTACCGGGTCGCTCCCGCTGCCGGGGTGAACGCCAGCCTGCGCGACATGGAAAACTGGCTGATCGCGCAGATGGGCGGCCGTCAGGACGTGCTGCCGACCTCGCTGCTTGACGTCCTGCACGCCCCCGGCATCGTCACGCCCAGTGAATTGCGCGCCACGCCATGGCGCCGCGCACGTCTGACCGACGCACACTACGCCCTGGGCTGGCGGGTCTACGAATACGCCGGCGAAACGCTGGTCTACCACGCCGGCGCCGTGGCGGGTTATCGCACCATGATCGGCTTCTTTCCGAAGTACCACGCCGGAGTAGTGACCCTGTGGAATTCCAGCGGGCCAACGCCAAGCGGATTGATGCCGATGGTCTTCGATGACCTGCTCGGCCTGCCGCATGTGGACTGGGCACGGATCGAAAGCGATGCAAAGAAGGCGGCGGCGCCGCGCCGGAAACAGCGCAAGACCCGCTCGAAACGGCACCCCTGAGATCAGGAAATACCGCTGTGCGCCTCGATGCAAAGAAAGACGGCGCATGGAATCCATGCGCCGTCGGGACATCGCGAATTGCCAGCTATCAGAGCTTGAACTCGATCCGCTGCTGCCTTGTACTGGCGACGGCCACGCCATCCTTCATCGCCGGAGTGAATTGATAGCGTTCCACCGCATCCATCGCGGCCCGATCAAAGACCCGGCGAGGTTGTGAATCGACCACCTTGATGTCGCTGGTTCGACCGTCCGCATCGACCTTGAACGACAGTATCACCCAGCCCTGCTGGTGCGAACGCACCGCCGACGACGGATAACTCGGTGCCGCCGCCTTGGTCAGCACCGCCTCGGTGGTCGGTCCGGTGGTCGCGGCGGCGGTGTTGTCGGGCGCAGCGTTGGCCGGCTCGGCCGGATTGGCTGCTGCCGGTTTGTGGGTCTGGGTTGCGGCGGCTTCCTGCGTCGCCTTCTGCTTCGCGGTGACCTGCTCCTGCAGTGCCAACTGGTCCGCGGCGGCCTTCTCGGTGACAGCTTTCTGTGCCGCCAGTGCCGCGGCCTTCTGGTCGTCCAGCGCCTTCTGCTGCTGTTGGTCCAGCGTCTTGCGCTGGGCGTCCAGCTTGGAGCGGAGGATGGTCAGCGTGAAGTTGGTCGGATCGGCCTTGGCCAGCAGGTCGATCTCGCGCTGGGCTTCGCCGAAGTCGCGCGAGTTGATCGCCTGCTCCGCCTGGTTGGCCGCAAACGGAAATGTCTCGCGCAAGGCATCGGAGGCCACCTTGTTGCCGGGGTCCTTCTCCAGCACCCGCAGGTAGAACTCGAACGCGTTGTTGCCGGCCGGTGCCAGATAACGCTGCGAGCCCATCGCGGACCGCGCCTCGCTGACCAGCTGGTTGACGTCCATGCCCGCCACGTTGACGGGCGGCGCAACTGCTCGCGTCGCGGTGGTGACCGGGGTGGACGGATGGCCACCGGAGTCGGCCATGAGCAGTTCCTGGTGCGGCTTGATGATGAGGAACCATGCGCCCAGGGCAAGCAGGACGAACACGGCAATGATGGCGATGAAGGTGGGCTTGATCGCCCCACGCGCACGCCGACGCGTATCTAGTAAGAATCGGGTATCCATGGTCTCTCGCTGAGTGTCGACAGATACCCGCGCTTTTTCCCCCTGTAGGAGCGGCGCACCCCCCGGATGCACCGCGGCGCGGATGTGCGAAAGGTAACTCCATTGGCGCATCACGGCAATGGCGGGCCACGCGGGCGCTCGCGACGAAGCGCCGGCAGAATCCGTGACGAGTCGGGTGGAGCCGCTCGAGAACGGCTTTTGCGTCCCCGGAAACGAAGCGTCCCGGCCAGGCCGGGACGAATTTTTCGAAGTGCTCTCCCCGCGCTGGGCACCGCGGGGAGAGAAGTCGATAACGTATCTTATTGGTGGTAACGCATGTTGCCTGTTGCTTACTTCTTGGCCTTGGTCTTGGCCTTCGCGGTCTTGGTGGCCTTCACCACCTTGGCCGCTGCGGCTTTCTTCGCCGGCTTCTTGGCGACTTTCTTCACGGCAGCTTTCTTGGCAGCAGCCGGCTTCTTGGCGGCAGCTTTCTTTGCCGCCGGCTTCTTGGCGACTTTCTTCACGGCGGCCTTCTTCGCCGCCGGCTTCCTGGCGGCGGGCTTCTTGGCAGCGGATTTCTTGGCAGCAGCCTTCTTGGCGGCCGGTTTCTTTGCAGCGGATTTCTTGGCAGTGGCCATAGTTCGTCTCAGCTCCTCATCAGTTGGCAGTGGTTGCCCAGTAAAAGCATGCAGGAACGCTTCAACCAGCAAATCGCTGTTCGTAGCGTGCCGAAGATTGTTCACCTGGCGGTGGGTGCGCAGATCGGAAAGACGTCGCAGAACATGAAGTGGAATCGAGACGGTGATCTTGCGAACTGCATTGGCTTTCTCACCGTGCTCGACATAGGGTTTGATGAATTTTGCTGTCGCCATAAAACGCATTCCCCGTGATCTGCTGCGAAAGCTATCCCCGAAGATTTCGGCTGTCAATTGATTTCAACAATCAAATTCGACCGCCCCGATCACCCCCAACCGGTCGGAGCCCAGCAGCCACGCGACTCCGGGCTCCATAAGGGAGCTTATGCATGGACGTCTATACGTCTACAACCATTTCATCGCCTTGATCGAAATTCGCACAAAACACCTTGAAAACCGCGCTTTTGTCGAAGCCATTGTCGAAATGTGTTCCTGATACCTATTTGAACAGGCTTCAAGCGCAGCCGCGATTTTTGATGGCCGCGCGGGTGCTTCGGCAAATGAACGGGACACGACCGGGAGGAATTGAGCCGACCCCCGACCGGCGTCGGATATCCGGGATATCGGGAGTGATGCGCCACTCGAACAGGACCCGGACCATTCCGGCGCAGCGACCGGACAGCCCACGAAGGCGATGGTGAAAACCGGTCTGGCGATCATCGATCGATGTGCGAAAACCATCATTTCGATTCGCGGAAACGCCGCGACGATCGGTGCAGCACGCGCGGATTTCGTCAGGCGATCGCACCCACGCATCGAACGCCGGCAGGCCGGAAATGCAACCGGCCGCTCACGGCGGCCGGCTGCATTTCCCCACGGAGAATGATTCAGTGATCGTCGCTTTCGATCAACTCTTCGTAGTCTTTGGCATCAAGCAGTTCGTCGAGCTCGGCGCGATCGCTGGGGCGTACAAGGTAGATCCAGCCAGCGCCGAAGGCATCCTCGTTGATCGTCTCGGGCTTGTCGTTGAGCAGCTCGTTGACCTCGACGATCTCGCCGGAGACCGGTGCGTAGATGTCCGAGGCGGCCTTGACCGACTCCACCACGGCGACGCCGTTGCCGGCCTGGATGGCCGCGCCGATCTCGGGCAGCTCGACATAGACCAGGTCGCCGAGCTGGCCCTGTGCGTGGTCGGATATGCCCACCCGAACCAGGCCATCGTCTTCGACGCGGGCCCATTCGTGGGACTTGAGGAATTTCAGATCGCCGGGAATCTCGCTCATGATCGGGTCCAGTCGTTGGGGTGGGTCTTGGGTACAGGCGCAGATTCTAGCCGCATCCGCCGTGAGGGAAAGCGCAAGATGCCGGCTCAGATCCCGTCGCAGGCCTTGCCGTCGCGCACGAACGGATACTTCACCTGACGCACCGGGACTTCGCGGCCACGAATGTCGACGCGCAGGTCGCCCGCCTCGCCGGCGGGAATGCGCGCGAAGGCGATCGCCTTGTCGAGGGTGGGAGCAAAGCTGCCGGAGAGGATCTCGCCCTCGCCGTTCGCCGCCAGCACTTTCTGGCCGTGGCGCAGCACGCCCTTGCCGTCCAGCACCAGGCCGACCATCACCCGTGGCACGCCGGCGGCCTTCTGCTGTTCGAGTGCGGCGCGGCCGATGAAGGCGCGCCCCTCGTCCAGCGACACCGTCCAGCCTAGATTGGCTTCCCACGGCGTCACGCTCTCATCCATGTCCTGGCCGTAGAGATTCATGCCGGCTTCCAGCCGCAAGGTGTCGCGTGCCCCCAGCCCGGCCGGTGCCACGCCGGCGGCATGCAGCGCTTCCCACAGGGCGACGGCATGCTCCTGCGGCACGATGATCTCGAAGCCGTCCTCGCCGGTATAGCCGGTGCGGGCCACGAACAGCGGCATGCCATGCGGACCCTGTGCGGCCGCCGCGGCAAATTTGCCCAGTTTCTCGATGCGGGGGCGATCCACCTCGCGCAGCAGGTCGAGCACCTTCGCCCGCGCGTGCGGCCCCTGCACCGCGATCATCGCGAACTCGGGGCGCTCCTTCACCTGCACCTCGAACGGGGCGGCCTGTTTCTCGATCCAGGCCAGGTCCTTGGCGCGGGTGCCGGCATTGACCACCAGCCGAAAGTGTTCCTCGCCGAGGAAATACACGATCAGGTCGTCGATCACGCCACCGCGCTCGTTCAGCATGCACGAATACAGCGCCTTGCCGTGCACCTTGAGCTTGTCGACATTGTTGGCCAGCAGGTGCCGCAGGAAGTCTCGCGCCCGCGCGCCATGCAGGTCGACCACGGTCATGTGCGAGACATCGAACATGCCGACATCGCGACGCACCGCGTGATGCTCCTCGATCTGCGAACCGTAGTTGATCGGCATGTCCCAACCACCGAAATCGACCATCCGCGCGCCAAGCGCGCGGTGGGTGGCGTTGAGTACGGTCTTTTCGGTCATCGCGGCGGCGCCTGGCAGGGTGAGCGCCCATTATCGCCGCCGGCCAGCGGCAATCCAAGCCACGCCGCAACAACCCGCTCAGTCGCCGGCGCCATCCTGCTCGATGCTGGCCAGCAGTTGCGCGGTGAGCTGTTCGGCCAGCTGCTCGGCGCGATGGCCGCCGCTGAGCAGGTGGATATCCGGCGCCTCGGGCCGTTCATAAGGCGCGTCGATACCGGTGAAGTTGCGGATCTCGCCCGCCCGCGCCTTGCGATACAGGCCCTTGGGATCGCGCCGCTCGCATTCCTCCAGCGGGGCGTCGACGAAAACCTCCAGGAACTCGCCCGCATCGAACAGCTCGCGTGCCGAACGCCGCTCGCTGCGGTAGGGCGAAATGGCGCTGACCAGCACGATCAGCCCCGCGTCGACCATCAGGTGCGCCACCTCGGCGATGCGGCGGATGTTCTCGACGCGATCCTCGGGCGTGAAGCCGAGATCCTTGTTGATGCCGTGGCGCACGTTGTCGCCATCGAGCAGGTAGGTGTGGAAGCCGAGCGCATGCAGCTTGCGTTCGACCAGGTTGGCGATGGTCGACTTGCCCGCGCCGGACAGGCCGGTGAACCACAGGCACAACGGTCGCTGGCCCTTGCTGCCGCCACGCACGCGCTTGTCGATGTCGACATGCTGCCAGTGCACGTTGCTGGATCGGCCCAGCGCGAAGTCGAGCATGCCGCAGGCCACCGTGGCATTGCTCTGGCGATCGATCAGGATGAATCCGCCCAGGCTGCGGTTGGCCGCATAGGCCTCGAACGCGATCGCATCGTCCAGGCCCATCGTGCAGTAGCCCACCTCGTTGAGTTCGAGATGGCGGGCCGCCAGCTTGGCCTGGTTGTTGACGTCCACCTTGTGCTTGATCGACATCACCCGCGCGTTCACGGTGCGGGTGCCGATCTTCAGGCGGTAGGTGCGGTTGGGCAGCAGCGCGTTGTCGCCCATCCACAGCAGGTGGCAGGTGAACTGGTCGGCCACCGGCGCCGGGCGCAGGGCGTCGGCGACCACGTCGCCGCGGCTGGCATCGAGCTCGCGGTCGAAGCAGAGGGTCACCGCCTGCCCTTCGCTGGCGCGCTCCAGATCGCCGTCGAACGTGACGATGCGCTCGATGCGCGCGCGCTGCACGCCCGGTTGCACCACGATCTCGTCGCCGCGGGCCACGCTGCCGCCGCAGATGGTGCCGGCGTAGCCGCGGAACGATTGATCCGGGCGGTTCACCCATTGCACCGGCATGCGGAAGTCGGCGGCGCGGAAGCGCGCCACATCCGCCGTCTCCAGGGCGTCGAGCAGGCTGCCGCCGTCGTGCCAGGGCATGTTCGACGAGCGACTGCCCACGTTGTCGCCGGTCAGTGCCGACACCGGCAGGCACTGCACGTGATGGATGCCCAGGGTTTGTGCGAGCTCGCGGTATTGCGTGGCAATCGCTGCATAGGTGCCCTGGTCATAGCCGACCAGGTCCATCTTGTTGACCGCCAGCACCACGTGACGGATGCCGAGCAAACCACAGATATAGGTATGCCGGCGCGTCTGCGGCAGCAGGCCCTTGCGCGCATCGACCAGCACCACGGCCAGCTCCGCGTTGGAGGCGCCGGTGGCCATGTTGCGGGTGTACTGCTCGTGGCCCGGGCAATCGGCCACGATGAAGCTGCGCCGCGCGGTATGGAAATAGCGGTAGGCCACGTCGATGGTGATGCCCTGCTCGCGTTCCGCATCCAGGCCATCGGTGAGCAGGGCGAAGTCGAGCACGTCCTCGCCGGCATCGGCGTGCTGGCGGCGACTCTCGCGTGCCAGCGTCGCCAGCTGGTCGTCGGACAGCATGCCGGCGTCGTACAGCAGGCGCCCGAGCAGGGTGCTCTTGCCGTCGTCCACGCTTCCGCAGGTGATGAAGCGCAGCAGCCCCTTGTCCTGCGCAGCGGGCGCGTCCTGTGTCTGCGCGCCCATCAGAAGTACCCCTCCTGCTTCTTGCGTTCCATCGATGCCGTGGGGTCCTGGTCGATCACCCGCCCCTGGCGCTCGGAGGTACGCGAGGCGGCCATCTCGTCGATCACCTTCTGCAAGGTATCGGCCGTGGACTCCACCGCACCGGTCAGCGGATAGCAGCCCAGCGTACGGAAGCGCACTTCGCGCATCCGGATGGTTTCGCCCTCGCGCAGGGTGAAACGATCGTCGTCGACCATGATCAGGGCGCCGTCGCGCTCCACCACCGGACGCGGCTTGGCGAAATACAGCGGCACCACCGGGATGTTCTCGCGCTGGATGTACAGCCACACGTCCATCTCGGTCCAGTTGGACAGCGGGAACACGCGCACGCTCTCGCCCTTGCGGATGAAGGTGTTGTAGTTGTGCCACAGCTCGGGGCGCTGGCTCTTCGGATCCCAGCGGTGCTGCGCATTGCGGAACGAGAAGATGCGCTCCTTCGCACGCGATTTCTCCTCGTCGCGGCGCGCGCCGCCGATCGCGGCGTCGAAGCCGTGCTGGTCCAGCGCCTGCTTCAGCGCCTGGGTCTTCATCACGTCGGTGTGCATGGTGGCGCCGTGGGTCAGCGGCGAGATGCCCTGGCGCACGCCGTCCTGGTTGATGTGCACCAGCACCTCCACATCGCCCGCCGCCGCGACCTGGTCGCGAAACGCGATCATCTCGCGGAACTTCCAGGTGGTGTCGACGTGCAGCATCGGCATCGCCGGTTTCGCCGGATGGAACGCCTTGCGCAGCAGGTGCAACAGCACCGACGAGTCCTTGCCGATCGAATACAGCATCACCGGATGGCGAAAGGCCGCCTGCACCTCGCGAAAGATGTGGATGCTCTCGGCCTCGAGGTCGTCGAGATGGGAATGCAGCTTGAGGGCGGTGGCCGTCATGACGTGGCGAACTCGGTGGCTGTTACGTGGGGAACGGCATCGACAACGGATCTGGCGGCGTCCCGAAGACGTGGATTATAGGCCGCATCGGACCTCCCCACCGAATGGACGTCCAAACGACTTTTCATATCGACATGCCTGCGCACCATACCTTGCACGACGGACACGGGGCCGGCGGCAGCTCAACGCCGCCACGACGTCATTCCAGCACCGGGTAGGTCGGCTCGACGTCCAGCGTCGACGCACATGCCGCGGCCAGTTCCAGCAGACGCAGATCCGACCCGCGTGGACCGACCAGTTGCAGCCCCACCGGCAGTCCGCTGGACAGGTGGCCCATCGGCAGGCTCACCGCCGGACACCCTGCCAGGCTGGCGAAACTGGTGAGGTCGGCGACCGAATCCGGCACCGGGCCATCCAGCGCAAACGCGGCTTGCGGCGTGGTCGGCAGCACCAGCACGTCGACCTGGGAAAACAGTCGGCGCATCTTCAGAGTGGCTGCATCGAGCACGCGGTCGGCCATCGCGTAGTCGGCGGCGCCCTTGCCGGCGGCATAGCCCAGCATGCGGCGGAAGCGATCCGACACCGGGTGCTGCGAGGTGTCGGCAAGATCGTCGGCAAACGTGCCCAGCATTTCCGCTTCCATCAGGAGCAGGCCAGCGCGGCGAGTACGCGCGAAATCCCAGTCGGTGAAGTCGACCGTGCGACGGTCGCCCAGCGCATGCGGCAATCGGGCCATGGCGCGCTCGAATACCTCGATCACCTCGGCCTCCACGCCGACCGCCGCCAGGTCCGGCAACAGGCCCGCACGCAGGTGGCCCGGGTCCCAGTCCGGCAGCGCGAACGCCACCCGGCGCCGGCGCGAGCGGGCATCGTCGGCGTCGTAGCCGGCCAGCACCTGCAGCAGCACGGTCAGGTCTTCGACGCTGCGCGCGAGCAGACCCACCGCATCCAGTCGCCGCGCCGCCGGCACCAGACCGCGCGCGGAAATCTCGCCATGCGTGGGCTTCAATGCATACACACCGCAATAGCTGGCCGGGATGCGGATCGAACCCAGGCTGTCAGAGCCGACCGCCGCCACGGCCAGGCCAGCCGCCACCGCGGCCGCCGCGCCGCCGGAGGATCCACCGGCGCTGTAGCCATGTCGATGCGGATTGTGGGTCGCGCCGAAATGCGGATTGTCCGTCGCCGCCCCCAGCGCCCCTTCGTCCATGTTGGTCTTGCCGATCACCACCGCACCCGACGCGCGCAGGCGCGCCACCACGTGCGCATCGTTCTCCGCCGGCTTGCGTCGCCCGGGCAGGCCGGCCCGGGTCGGCCACCCGGCCATGTCGAAATTGTCCTTGAGCGCCAGCGGGATGCCGTCCAGCCGCCCGATCACGCCGTCGCGGCGACGCCGGTCGGCCATGTGCGCCTGTTCCTGCATCAGGCCGGAGCGCTGGTCGACATAGCAGTTGAGCTGCGGATCGAGCCGCTCGATCGCCTCCTGGTAAACGTCGGCCAATGCCTCCGGCTGCACCCTGCCTGCCGCCAGCCAGTGCAGCAGCTGGCACAGCGAGGCGCGGCGCAGGTCGATATCGGCGATCGGCGGCATCGAATTCATGAAATCTCCTTGCAAATCGGCTTCGATTATCGCCGCGCCACCGGCAACGATTGCAAGCCGTGACGCAGCACGCGTTGCCCCGCGCGGCGCGAACCCGGACAATGCGGCAGGGTATCGTGCGTCGATTACGCGCCGAGCATGCCGTTCACCGTACCACCCGAGGAAGGCCGCCATGAGCGAACGCGAAACCATGGAATACGATGTCGTCGTGGTCGGCGCCGGCCCATCCGGCCTGTCGTTCGCGATCCGCCTGAAGCAGCTCAAGCCGGACGTCAGCGTGTGCGTCATCGAGAAGGCCTCGACGATCGGCGCACAGATCCTGTCCGGTGCGGTGATCGAACCGCAACCGCTGGACGCCCTGCTGCCGGGCTGGCGCGACGCGCCACCGCCGATCTGCGTGCCCGCGGGCGAGGATGAATTCTGGCTGCTCAACAAGACCGGCGGGCGCAAGCTGCCGGTGCCGCCAGGGATGAAGAACCACGGCAATTTCATCGTCTCGCTGGGCGCGATGTGCGCCTGGATGGCGCCGCAGGCCGAAGCGCTGGGCGTGGACGTGTTCCCCGGCTTCGCCGCCGCCGACACCATCCACAACGAGGATGGCTCGGTCGCCGGCGTGCGCATCGGCGACATGGGCGTGGCGAAGGACGGCTCGCACAAACCCGGCTATACCGAAGGCATCGACATCAAGGCGAAGGTCACCGTGCTCGCCGAAGGCGCGCGCGGCAGCCTGACCAAGCAATTGGTCAAACGCTTCAAGCTCGATGCCGACTGCGATCCGCAGGGCTATTCGATCGGCATCAAGGAACTGTGGCAACTGCCGCCCGGCCGGGTCACGCCGGGCCGGATCGTGCACAGCTTCGGCTGGCCAGCCGATACGCATACTTATGGCGGCAGCTTCATGTACCACCTGGATGGCGATCGCATCGCGCTCGGCTATATCAGCGGGCTCGACTACAGCGATCCCGACTACAAGCCGTGGGAGGCCTTCCAGCAATGGAAGAACCATCCGATGGTCAAGCCGCTGCTGGAGGACGGCACGATCCTCTCGGCCGGTGCACGCGCGATCGTCACCGGCGGCTACCAGTCGTTGCCGAAGTGCGAGATGCCCGGTGCGCTGCTGATCGGCGACACCGCCGGCCTGCTCAACGTGCCCAAGGTCAAGGGCACCCACCAGGCGATCAAGAGCGGCATGCTTGCCGCCGAGCACCTGACGGCGAATGCGCTGGACCCGGCCGGCTTCGATGCGAAGCTGCGCGGCTCGGACGTGATGGCCGAGCTGAAGAAGGTGCGCAACATCAAGCCCGCCTTCAAGAAGGGACTGTGGTTCGGCCTGTTCAACGCCGCCTGGGAAACCGTCACGGCCGGCCTGTCGCCATGGACGCTGAAGAACAAGGCCGACTGGTCGAGTCTGCACAAGCTGAGCGAATGCGAGGAACCGAAGCGCGACTACGTGCAGCGCACGCTGCCGCCGCGCGACCGCCTCGCCGGCGTCTACTTCGCCGCCACCGAACACGACGAGGACCAGCCGATCCATCTGCACGTGGCCGACACCAGCATCTGCATCGACCAGTGCACCACCGAATACGGCAACCCGTGCACCCGCTTCTGCCCCGCCAACGTCTACGAGATCGTCGACGATGGCGCCGGCAAACGCCTGCAGATCAATGCCGCCAACTGCGTGCACTGCAAGACCTGCGACATCAAGGACCCGTACGAGATCATCACCTGGGTCACGCCCGAGGGTGGCTCCGGGCCGAATTACCAGAACCTGTAGGACATCACCCTCGCCGGGTTGTTCGGACAACGGTCCCGGCAATTTGCGATCGGACGTTGCGGTACATCACGTCGTTTATGCGCCACGGACCCGGTCCACAGTCTGCTCGGCCATCAACCGGCCACGCGGCCTCCGCTGACGCGATCGCGTCGCTCGATATCCTGCACCGTGAATATCTGCATGTAGCCGGCGTGCAGCAGCAAGGCACGCACCGCCGCGCCCTGGTTCCAGCCGTGCTCGAGCAGCAGCCAGCCGGAAGGATCGAGGTGACGGCGTGCACCGTCGACGATGCGACGGATATCGTCCAGACCGTCGCTGCCGGAAGCCAGTGCGGAGGCCGGCTCGAAGCGCAGGTCCCCGCGCGCCAGATGCGGGTCGGCCGCTTCGATATACGGCGGGTTGGAGGCGATCAGCTCGAAGCGCTTTCCGGCCAGCGGCAGCAGCCAGTCGCCGTGCACGAAATCGACGTTGCCGATCGCATGACGCTGCGCATTGCGCTTGGCGACTTCGAGTGCCGCGATGCTGGCGTCGGTGGCGACCACCTGCGCACGCGGCCGCTCGCGCGCGATGGCCAGCGCGATCGCGCCGCTGCCCGTGCCCAGATCGGCCACCCTGCCGCTGAAGTCGGGTGGCAGGCGTTGCAGCACCAGTTCGACCAGCAGTTCGGTCTCCGGGCGCGGGATCAGCGTGGCCGGGGTCACCTCCAGCTCCAGCGTCCAGAAGCCACGGCGACCGGTGATATAGGCAACCGGTTCGCCCGCCTCGCGACGATCCAGCAAGGCGTCGTAGGCCGACTCGGCATCCACGTCCAGCGTGTCGTCCGCATGCGTGAACAGCCAGCTGCGCGGCTTGTGCAGCACGTGCAGCAGCAACAGCTCGGCATCGGCGCGCTCACCGAGCCGTCGCGTCGCCGCCGCCAGCGCATCACGCACATCAGACATCGGCGCCCGACCCGTTTGCCGAGGGCGGCAGCTGCGGCGGCGCCACGCCCACCTTCGGCTGACGCTTGCGCCAGTAGCCGCCGTGCGTCCAGGCATCGAAGGCCCAGCGCAGCCAGCCGATCAGGGCATTCGCCAGCCACAGCGCCCACGCCAGCATGGCGACCTTGTACACCCACAGCGGCAGGCTCAGCACGCCGGCCGACGGCAGCGCGCCGCTGCTGCGGTCGGAGAACCAGCGGAGGGTGCCAGCACTCGATCCGTTGCCTGCCACATGCATGTCCGGCAGCCCGAGCAAACCCTGCGGGATGGCGCCGATCAGCACACCCAGCGCCAGCACGGTCAACGCCACCAGTCCCAGCTGCAGCAGGTCGAAACGCACGCCTGGCATCTGCTCGGGCGCACGCATGCGCGCACGCAGGCCCAGCGCGATCAACCACATCACCACCAGCGCATACGCCGTCCATGCAAACGCGGAGAACCCCAGCCCGAGCAGCAACCAGTGACGCAAACGCAGCGGCGTGGGTGCGTACCGCGCCAGCAGCCACGCGGCGAACAGCAGTACCAGCAGTTGCGACCAGTACAGCACGGCCGGGCCGTCGGTCGGCCCCCAGGTCCACAGCACCCAGCGATCCTGTGGCAGGTGCACGGCGAGGTCGATGTTCGCCACCGGTGCATGCAGGTCCAGCGCTGGCGTGCGCACGCGCGCGGCCACGCCCTGCGGCTCGCGCAGATGCAGGGCGTAGTCGTGTTCGCCGGGCAGCAACGGCAGGCTGATCCTGCCATCGCGTATGGCCAGGTTGATCGCCTGGTTGTCGCGCTTGGCATCGAGCAACTCGCTGCCGGGCGGCACGTCGATGGCATGCTCGCCGCCGCGTGTGCTGCGTGCATGCACGTTCAGCTGCAGATCGCCGGCGCGCTCGCCGATGCCGCTGTCCAGCCGCACGCTGTCGATGGCCAGGCTGTCGCCGGCAATCGCCACCGGCCGCGTGATCGCCAGCTGCAGCTTTTCGCCCGGCAACGGATCGAAACGCAAACCGTCATCGCTGGCGCTTGTCGGTACACCGGTGGCATCGACATGCCACATCGGTGCGGCGCCCACTTCCCACACCTCGGCACGTTCGTTCAAGGGCGGCGCCTGCAAGATGATCTGCGCGGAACGATCGAGCTGGCTGCTCCATGTGACCACCGATTCACCGGCCTTGAAGGTGACGTTGATCCGGCCGTCCTTGACCAGCACGCCCTCGCCCTTCGGATGCTCGCCCGGCAGCAAGGGCAGGCTGATGCTGAATCCCCCGGTCTGCGGCGCGATGCGCTCGACCCGGTTCAGCACGATCCAGTCCAGCCCGAAACCGATGCTGCGGGTGAGGCGCACATACGGCGGAAAACTCTGCACGGTCGGCAACTGTTTCCCGTCGGCCGCCGTCTGCACGCGGCGCAGGGTCACGCTGTCGCCGAGCAGCCGATCGCCATCGACACCTTCGAGCGACCAGCCCGAACCGCTGAAGTCGATGCGTTGAGGCGGCAAGGCGAAATGAAGTGCCGCGCTTTCCACGGCGTCCAGGCGGTAATGCAGGCTGACCCGGTGCACGCCGCGATCGACGCGCAGCAAAAGTCGATCGTCGCTGCGCAGCAGTGCGGGGCTGGCCTGGCCATCGAGGCTGACGTCGATCAGTGGCATCGCCTCGTCGGGCGCCGGCAAGGGCAAGGCGACCGCGGCGCCGGCATGCGTTTCCAGCTCCACGTCGAGCACCGCACCGCTGACCCGCAGTTGCGCCTGCGCCACCTCGGCGCATTGCGGCGCACATTTCGGTGCCTCGGTGAGGCGGTTGCGCAGCTGGTTGAGCATCTGCGCGTCGGGCAGCGCCTGGGCACGTACGCCCGCAGGCATCAGGGCGATCGCCAGCAAGGCAGCCCCGACCACGCCGGCACCACGCGTGGGCATCCAGCGCCCGCGCAGCGGCCGCACCAGATTCATCGCCAGCCGGCCCAGCACGATCACCAGCAGACCGACCATCAACACCCGCATCATTCGCACCAGCCAGACCGGCGCGATCACCAGTCGGGTCGTCTGCTGCGGTGTCACCGGCCCGGACCAGCCGAGTCGATAGTTGTTGCCCTCGTTCCAATGCGGCTTGCCGGCACCGGCCTGGATCACGGCGCGATTGTCCTGATCTTCGCCGACCAGCTGACTGACCGAGATGGTGGAACCGGTAACCACCACGCTCTGCAAGACGCCAGCGCCCGTGGAAACGGCATTGGCGCTCATCTCCTGTATGGGAGCCGGCGGCGAGGGTGGCGGCGGCGGTGCCGGCATGCCTGCCCGGGCCTTGTCCATGTCCTGCCCTGGCGGCACGAAGGCCACGGAAACAGCACGCGCCGTCGAACCCTGCTCCAGTTGCGGATGCAACGCGTACTGCAATTGCGCGGCGGTGAACGGCAGCGCCCACAGCGCTGCCAGGGCGAACAGTGCCAGCGCGCCACCGCGTGCGAACGTGCGCAGGCGACCCTCGGGCAAGGCGCGCAGCAGCAAGGCGAACGCCAGCGCGAGTGCCAGCGTCCACAGTGGCGCCATCGCCTCGTGCTGGGCCAGCGCCAGATAGCCGGCCGCCAGCAGTGCCCACGGCCAGCCCAGCAGCCGTCCGGCCAGCAGCGCGATCAGCGCCACCACGAACAGGTCGAGCAGGCTCCATTGCGCTGCCCAGGTATCGTTCGAACGATCCGCGCCGATCGCCCCCAGCAGGCGATAACCGTGCGGCAGGTGCACGGTGGCCTCGATGCCGTCCAGCGGCAGTTGCCAGCCGGAACTGGCCACCGCACCGGCATGTGCCGGCAGTCGCAGGCCGGCGGAGACATCGATGCGGCGGTCACGCAGCTCGACCCCCGCCTGACCCTTGGCATCCCGGGTGACCAGCAGCGGATCGCCGTTTTCCGAGGCGCGCTGCAACTGCCACGGTGCGCCAACATCGAGCCGCTGGTGATGGCGCAGCTCGCCGCTCAGCTGATCGGAAACACTGAAGCTGCGACCGTCGAAGTCCAGCCACATCTCCCGCCGCAGATGCAGCGCGTCGCCCTGGCCGCCCTCGTTGCCGCGATTGCCCTGCTCCACGCGCAGTCCGCTACGGTCGTCCAGCACATAGGCCGGCAAGCTGGCCCAGTCGTCCGGCACCCCGGCCTGCGCGGCGTCGACGGCGTTGCCTTCGATGCGCGTGCCACGCAGCGCGTTGTCGTCGGCATAGCTCCACACTTCCTGCTTCGGCCACGGCGCGGGCGGCAAACTCACGCCGACCTTCTGCAGCGGCGCGACGCTGCGCGCCAGCAGGGTGAGCGTCCAGCGGCCCGGGCACAGTTGCACGCGCAAATGGCCATCGTTCTCCAGCCGCGCCGGCAGATCGCCGCTCAGCGCGGTCGCCACGAAACCCTTCGGCAAGGCAGGACCCAGCAGCTGTTCGCGTGCGCTGCCGGTGACATTGAACTGAAGCTGCGTCTCCAGCGTGGCCGGCAGGCCATCGCCCAGGCGACGATAGACACGCAGCGAGAGTGCATCCGCCGCGCGTTGCGCGCTGGCGGCCTCGCCCAACGTGAGTTGCTGGCCGTCACGCTCGATCCGCGTGACCGCGACGCCGTCGACACTGAGCTTCACCAGACCGATCGTGTCCGGCACGCGCAGATCGGCGGGACGGGATGTCCACGGCAGCTGGCCGTGAATCTGGTAGTCACCCGCGGCCAGCCACAGCATCGGCGCGTCGTCATGCAGCAGCACCGTGGCCGGCTGCTTGCCCAGGCTCACCTGCTGCGGCCAATGGCGATTGTCGCCCGGCAAGGCCACCCAGCTCGGCGCATCCACATGCACGTCCAGACTGAAGCGGCCGCCGTCCTTGTCCGCATCGAGCACGAGCCGGCCGGGCCAGGCGCAACGGTAGCTGTCCGAACCCGGCGCCTGGTTGGCCAGGAACGGGCAAGCATGCCGCGGCACGTCGTGCAGCACCCAGCCCTGCCAGTCGCGCAGCGGCGGCGGTATGTCCTGCGCCAGCAGCGGCGCGGCCAGCAACAGTCCCAGGCCCAGCAAGGTGCACCATCGACGAAGCATGCCGCTCTCCCCCATGTATGCCGGTCGGCCGGCGCAGTGTAAGTGGAACACGTCAGGCACACGAAGCGGCCTGCATTTTCTGGCGGCTGTAACACGTATCTATCGATGCGCATGCTGCACTCCCCATTCAACGCAGCACGCGGCGGAATGGGGTCAAGGCCCGCACATCACCTTCAGTCGCCCCGCCAGGAGAGCGCATGTTCGCAACCCCGAAGCCCACCTCCGCTCACTCGCCGCCACGATGCAGCGCATGGGCGAGCCGGTCGAAGTGAAAATGTATCCGGACATCGGCCACGCCGCGATCCTGCTGGCCATGTCGCGACCGTTCCGCGGCAAGGCGCCGGTGCTCGATGATGCGGTGACGTTCATCAGGCGCCTGCGAGGAAGGCCCCGGAACAGGATCGGCGATGATCAAGGAAAATATGGCGCGCCAGCCGGACGACTGACACGCCATATGCACCCCGCCGATGCGGCAGCGCTTATTTCAGGATGGCTGCGGGATCCTGCGCCCCTTTCAAGGCCGCGCACAGCTGGATTGATTCACCCGTCTGCGCGAGTCCGCGCGCGATGCCTGCCGCATCGTTCATGCGCGGCTTGAAGAACGCCTGCAGCCGCTCGACTTCGGGTGTGGAGCAACCGCCGCCAGCGGCCAGGCGCGGCAGATAACCACCCGCGAAGCTGCCGGTACGGCCGAGCACTTCCTTGTAGTGGCCGGTGAACCACTGCCACATCGCATCACGACTCGCCCGGGTCTCGCGACCGCCCATCAGCAGCGAACCCATCTCGCCGACCTTGACCTGCTTGTCCAGCGCGAAGTCGCGCACCTGCGTGGCCAGCGTCGGAACTTCCACGCGGGCGAGTCCGCCGAGGATGCCATTGCGCAAGGCCGCATCCGTGGTCTTCGGCAACGCGCCGATCAACGCATCGACCGCGGGCTTTCCCTGCGTCTGCACCGCCACGCCCAGCGCATCGCCGAGCAGGTCGGGATCGGCAGCGGCGAAGTCGAGGCTGCCATCGGCGGTGGGCTTGAGTACCGCCTCACCCTGTTCGAGCAGGGCAGCGCGTACTTCGGGCACCTTGAAATCGAAGGCGAGCGCACTGGCCAGGGTGCTGCGCAACAGCGAGTCGTCCTCGGATTCGCCAGCCTTGCGCTGGTAGCCGAGCTGTTGCAGGCGCGGCAGGTAGGCATCCTTCACCCACGCAGTGAGGCGGGCACGCTGCGCATCGGTGCGCGCCTCGTGCTGATGGATCCATTCCAGCTGGCCCAGTGGCGCGGTGGCCACGTCGCGAACCTTCGACGCGGTCAGCGGCTTGAAGGCGGCGAGCACATCGCCGGCATCGAGATCGCCGCGACGGAAGCTGGCACCGACGGCGTCGGCATAGGCCAGTTGTTCGGCGTCGCCGAGCTTGCCGACCTCGGCGGTGAGCCGGACCAGTTGCGGCTTGTCCAGGCTGAAGCGGTAATAGCCGCTGGCATTCGCGTTGGGCATGATCCAGGTCGGCGTGCTGGCGCCGGCCAGCACCATCGAGCCGCTGGCCTTGTCGAGCATCTCGCAGGCGACCTTGCTGTACTGTGCTTTGTCTTTGCCGTTGGCGGTCGTGCCGTAGCGCACGCACACCGGCACACCCCAGCTGCGTTTTGCATCGCCCTTGCTGCCCAGCGGCAGGTAACGGCTCTGGCTCAGCTGCAGCACGGTCTTGCCGTCTTTCTGCACCAGCTTCGTCTGCACATACGGCACGCCGCTCTGGTCGAGGAAGCTGTTGAAGGCATGCTTGAACGCCTCGCCCTTGCCCGCCGCGGTGGCGATCGCACCGACCAGGTCGCTGGCGGTGGCGTTGCCGAACTTGTGCGCCTGGATATAGGCACGCATGCCCTTCTGGAAGGTCTTGTCGCCGACATAGTTCTCGAACATCGCGATCACGCCGGCACCCTTCTGGTAGGTGATGCCGTCGAACGCGGTGAGGATGTCGCCGTTGCCAGTGATCGGCTGGCGGATGCTGCGCGCGCTGACCAGCCCATCGCTGTTCATCGCCCCTTCCGAACCGCGCACGCGATCAAGGTCGGCGCGGTATTCGGGATGCACTTCCATGGTGACCTTCTGCTGCATCCAGGTGGCGAACGCCTCGTTGAGCCAGATGTCGTTCCACCATTCGAGCGTCACCGTGTCGCCGGTCCACTGATGCGCCAACTCATGCGCTGTGACGTTGAACGATCCGCGCACGTTGCGCGCGGGGGAATCCTTGTCGAGCAGCAGCAGCCAGTCGCGGAACGTGACCAGGCCGGCGTTCTCCATCGCGCCGGCGGAGAAATCCGGCGCGGCGAGCAGATCGAGCTTGTCCCACGGATAGCCGAACCCGTAGTAGTTCTCCAGCGCATGAATGATGCTCGGCGTCTCGCTCAGCACATGCTGCATGCGATGGGCCTGGCCGGCGGGTGCCACGCCGCGCAGCGGCAGCGGTTTCGAACGATAGGCATCCGGCGCGATGTCCGGCGCGTTGGCGATGCTCCACGGACCGACGCCGAAGGCGACCAGGTAGGTCGGCAGCGGCAAGGTTTGCGCGAAGGTCAGCGTCTTCCAGCCCTGGCCGGCAGGCGTGTCGCTCACCTGGCTGGTATTGGCGATGCCGACCTCGCTGCTCGGAATGGTCAGGCTGATGTCGAACGGGGTCTTGAAGCCGGGCTCGTCGAAGCCGGGGAACGCATAGCGCGCACTGATCGGCTCCATCTGCGTCATCGCATACGGCTGGCCCCTGGCGCTGACCTTGTACAGGCCCTGCAACTGCGCATTCAGCGGTGCGCTGTATTCGAACTTCAGGCTCAATTCCTGCGGCTGGAGCGTACTGCCGAAATCCACCCGCACCACGCCGGCCGCGGGGTCGACGTCGACGTATTCGCCGTCATGCAGCTTGCCGGCGGCGTCGGTGATCGTCACCTTCGACACCTTCAGCTCCTTGCCGTCCAGCCAGAGGTGATCGGAAGCCTTGGTCAGCTTGACCTTGATCGTGGTGGTGCCGGAAAAATCCTGCCGGGCGGGATCGACCTTGAACGCGATCCGGTACGACTGCGGTACCGCCCAGCCGGGCAGGCGACCCTGCGGCGCGTGGTCGGTGGCATTACCAAACGCAGCGGCGCAGCAACTGGCCAGCGCAGTGAACAGGAGCGGACGGACAAGACGATGCATCAGGAGACCCCCAGGCGATCCAAAGAGCACCACCGTAGGATCCGCATGACTTTCGACACAGTGCCAGAAGGCACGGCCGGCTTGCCAGGGATGTGGCCGCGCGCAAAAAAAACCGGCGACGAGGACAGGCTCGCGCCGGTGGGGTGCAACCCGCGCGTCTGCGGGGGAGAGGGAGGGGCTCCGACGCGCGGGGTATCACGGGGATACGCGGTGCACGATAGGGCGCGCCGGTGTATTGTTCCAATTGATTGTTGGCATCAGCACCATAGTTTTTGACTATTGCCTGGACGGACTCGCCGATGAACCTGCGCGATCTCCAATATCTGGTGGCCCTGGCTGAGCACCGGCATTTCGGCCGCGCAGCCGAAGCCTGCTTCGTCAGCCAGCCGACCTTGTCCACCCAGATCAAGAAGCTGGAGGAGGAACTCGGCGTGCCGCTGGTCGAACGCACGCCGCGCAAAGTGCTGCTGACCGAGGTGGGCCGCGACATCGCGATCCGCGCACGCGACGTGCTCGGCGGCGTCGAGCAGATCCGCGCGGTGGCCCGGCGCACGCTGGACCCGGAATCCGGCACGGTGCGGCTGGGCATCTTCCCGACCCTGGGGCCCTATTTGCTGCCGCATGCGTTGCCACTGGTGCGGGCCGCGTTTCCGAAGCTTGAACTGCTGCTGGTCGAGGAGAAAACCGAAGCGCTCCTGCGCCTGCTGCGCGAAGGCCGGCTTGATGCCGGCATCCTCGCCCTGCCCCTGCACGAGGACAGCATGCACAGCGAGTTCCTGTTCGAGGAACCGTTCCTGCTTGCCGTTTCCGACGTACATCCGCTGGCGCACAAGCAGGGCCTGCTCAAGCTGCGCGACCTGTCCAACCAGAACCTGCTGCTGCTGGAGGATGGCCACTGCCTGCGCGACCAGGCGCTGGAGGTCTGCCACCTGTCGGGCGCCGGCGAACACGGCGGCTTCCGCGCGACCAGCCTGGAGACGCTGCGCCAGATGGTGGCCGCGAACGTCGGCATCACCCTGCTGCCGGTGATGGCGGTGAAGCCGCCGGTAGCGCCCGTGGACGGCCTGCACCTGATCGAATTCAAGGGCCATCCGCCGAGCCGGCGCATCGCCATGGTCTGGCGCAAGAGCTCGGCGATGGACGAGTTCCTGAAGCGCCTGGCCGGGGTGCTGCGGCAACTGCCGCCCGAACTGCTCGACGCACACCCCGCGGCCACCCCGATGCCGGCAGCGAAGAGCATTCCGACGAAGCACGCACGCGTGCACTGATAGCCGGAGGCTATGTACTCCATCGAAACAGTCAATTTCATCATTCGGCCAGCGCGGGCTAGGCTCCGGCTGAGACGACCGCAAGGCCGCGCAGACTTTTCCCTCCCAGCCACACGCCACGAGGTGATGTCATGAGCAAGTTGAAAGGATCCAAAACCGAGCAGAACCTGAAGGACGCCTTTGCCGGCGAATCGATGGCCAACCGGCGCTACCTCTACTTCGCCGGCAAGGCCGACGTCGAAGGCTACAACGATGTTTCGGCCGTGTTCCGTTCCACCGCCGAGGGCGAGACCGGCCATGCGCACGGCCATCTCGAATACCTGGAAGCGGTCGGCGACCCCGCCACCGGATTGCCGTTTGGCGAAACCCACCTGAATCTGAAAAGCGCCATTGCCGGCGAAACCCACGAGTACACCGACATGTATCCGGGAATGATGAAAGCCGCGCGCGAGGAAGGCTTCGAGGAAATCGCCGACTGGTTCGAGACCCTGGCCAAGGCGGAGCGCTCGCACGCGAACCGCTTCACCAAGGCGCTCGGCGACCTGGGCTGAACGAAATCACGATCAGCGTCGTACTTCAGTAACCGTTCGCCCTGAGCGTAGCGCAGCGAAGTCGAAGGGCTGCCCTTCGACTTCGGTCCTGCGGACCTACGCTCAGGGCGAACGGCTACAGCGGATCGGGGTCAGAGTGTCCCCTTCCACCCCACCGTGGATCGTGCTCGCCAACTACCGGAGGCCACCGATGGACCTGATCCACGAGAAGGGCGAAGGCAACCTGCAGGCGCCGACCCGGCACCCGCTGGACTGGCTCAATCCGGAATTTATGGATCAGCAGGCACTGGACGCCGAAATGGAGCGGGTGTTCAACATCTGCCACGGCTGCCGCCGCTGCGTCAGCCTGTGCCACGCCTTCCCCACCTTGTTCGACCTGATCGACGAGTCGAAGACGATGGAGATCGACGGCGTCGACAAGGCCGACTACCCCAAGGTCACCGAGCAGTGCTATCTGTGCGACCTGTGCTATCAGGTCAAGTGTCCGTACACCCCGCCGCATCCGTGGAACGTGGATTTTCCGCACCTGATGCTGCGCGCCAAGGCGGTGGCGTTCGAGCGTGATGGCGCGCCATTGTCGGCAAAAATCCTGTCCAGCACGCGCGCGGTCGGCAAGCTGGCGTCGATCCCGGTGGTGGTGCAGGTGATCAATGCGGCGAACCGCAACCCGGGCGCACGCAAGCTGCTGGAAAAAACCATGGGCGTCGACGCGAAGGCGCGCGTGCCCGAATACCACTCGCCTACCGCACGCAAGCGTTTGCGTGACCTGGACGGCAGCGGCGAGGCGATCGCGGCGGGACGCACGCGCGGCAAGGTTGCGCTGTTCGCTACCTGCTACTGCGACCATTCCGAACCCGGCGTGGTCGAGGACCTCGCCGCCATCCTCCAGTACAACGAGATCCCGACCCGGCTGGTCGAACAGGAAGCCTGCTGCGGCATGCCGAAGCTGGAGCTGGGCGACCTCAAGACCGTGAAGAAGTACAAGGAGCGCAACATCCCGGTGCTGGCGAAGATGGCCCGCGAAGGCTGGGATTTCATCGCCGCGATTCCCTCCTGCGTGCTGATGTTCAAGCAGGAGCTGCCGCTGATGTTTCCGGACGACACGGAGGTTGCGCTGGTGCACGATCACTTCTTCGACCCGTTCGAATACCTGGCCGAACGGCACAAGGCAGACTTGCTCAAGACGGACTTCAAGACTTCACTGGGCAAGGTCGCCTGGCAGGTGCCCTGCCACCAGCGCGTGCAGAAGATCGGACCGAAAACCCGCGACATCCTGCAACTGGTGCCGAACACCGAAGTCACCACGATCGAGCGCTGCTCCGGCCACGACGGCACCTACGGCGTCAAGCACAAGACCTACGCACTGTCGCGCAAGCTGGCCAGACCGGTGGAGAAGCGCGTCGCCGAAGCGGCCCCCGATCACTTCACCAGCGACTGCCCGATGGCCGGCGGCCACATCGCCCACGGGCTCGACGACAAACCCGCGGCGGAACATCCGCTGAGCCTGCTACGCAAGGCCTACGGGATATGAGGAGTGAGTAGTGAGAGAAAGCCACCACCGGTCATCACGTCGCTCTTCGCTCCTCTCTCACTACTCACTCATCTCCACTCACTCCTCGCTCTTCGCTCTTCGCTCCTCGCTCCTCGCTCACTTCTCACTCCTCTCCACTCACTCCTCGCTCTTCGCCTCATGACCAAACTCACCCGCGCCGACCTACTCTCCCTCGAAGCCTACGCCCAGCAGCGCGGCGAGTTCCGCGCCCGCGTGCTGGCGCACAAGAAGCAGCGCACGGTGCATCTGGGCGAGCACCTTACCCTGATCTTCGAGGATCGCCTCACCGTGCAGTACCAGGTGCAGGAGATGCTGCGCATCGAACGGATCTTCGAGGCCGCAGGCATCCAGGAAGAACTCGATGCCTACAACCCGCTGATCCCGGACGGCCACAACCTCAAGGCCACGCTGATGGTCGAGTTTCCCGACGAGGAACAGCGCCGCGTCGAACTGGTGCGATTGCGGAAAATCGAGCATGCCATCGAACTGACGGTGGAAGGCCACGCAGCTGTCGTTGCGATCGCCGACGAAGACATGGATCGCAGCAACGACGAAAAGACCGCCGCCGTGCATTTCCTGCGCTTCGAACTGGATTCCGCGATGATCAGGGACTGGCACGACGGCAAACCCGTCACGCTGGCCTCCACCCTGCCCGCGATGCCGGTAAAGGCCACCCTGACCAGCGCGCAACGCGACATGCTGGCGGCCGACTTCAGCTGAGCCGGATACCATGGCCTGACTTACACTGCGCGCATTCCCACCGCTGCAGTCCGAATGCGCAAACTCCTGATCCTTGCCGCCGCGCTGCTGCTAGTCCTTGGTGTGCTCAAGCACCACCAGCACGGCGCCGTGCAGCCAGGGCCCGGCGTGCTCGCCGCCGAGGCGCCGGTCCAGGTCGACCTCGATCACGGCGCCCGGTTGCAGAAAGGCGACACCACCCTCACCACCCGCGCACACTTCGACATCACCGCCCGCGTGCTCTCGCGCAAGGACTATTCCTGGGGCGAAGGCTCCGACCTGGTGCCGCTGGACCTCGCCCTCGGCTGGGGCCGCATGTCGGACAGCGCCGTGCTGGCGCACATCGACATCAGCCAGTCCGGACGCTTCTACTATTGGCACGTGAAGGAGTTCCCGATCCCGCGCCGCGAGATCGAGACCTCCAGCGCCAACATGCACATGATTCCCGCCGATCCCGGCGTGAAAAGCCAGCTGGAAAGTGTGCGCACCGGCCAGATCATCCACCTCGAAGGCTTCCTGGTCGACGCCAGCCGCCCCGGCGGCTGGCACTGGAACACCTCGATGACCCGCAACGATACCGGTGCGGGAGCGTGCGAGTTGATCTATGTCGAGAGCGTGGATGTCGTGCCGGAGCCGTGAAGCCCGGACTGGGCGACACCTTGCCGTCCCAGCCTCACTTGTCCTGCACGGCCTCGACCTGGATCTGCAGCGTCACCTTCGTATCCAGGCCGAACGACTGGCCGGCGTCGACGCCGAACGTGGCGCGGTCGAAACTCGCCGAGGCTTCGGCGCCGCAGCGCTCGCGCGGCTTGAGCATGAAGTCGGGCACGCACTTGAAGTGCCCGATCTGGAGATCCAGCGGGCGCGTCACGCCGTGCAGGGTCAGCTTGCCGATCACGCGCGTCGGTGCGCCATGGACGAAATCCGTGAGCCTGCCGTCGTAAACCGCTTGCGGAAAGGTCGCCGCATCGAAGAAGGCACATTGCGTCTTGCACAGTGATGCGGGCAGCGCCGCGCGCAGCACCATCTTGTCGAGTTCGGCGAGGCCGAAGTTGACGCTGGCCGTTTCGGTCACGACATGCACCGTGCCCGTGCGCGCGGCGCGATCCAGCGTGATCGTGCCGGCGCTGTGATCGAACTTGCCGCGCCAGGTCGAGAGACCCATGTGATCGGCGGCGAAACTCGGATAGGTGTGCGCGGGGTCGATGGTGTAGGCGACGGGTTGCGCCGCGGCCGTCATGGCAGCGAGGAGCAACGGCAGTGCCAGCCAGGGCAAGGCCAGCAAGGACAAGGATGGTGTCCGGCGATATGTCGGTTTCATGGGATGTCCGGGTCGGAAAGGAGTAAACGGCAGGTCGGTACCTGGTTTCACCGCGAGAATCATGCCGGTCGGTTGCAGTTGACCATCCACATCGCACCGTAGCGGTCGGTCAGCATGCCGAAGCGCAGTGCCCACGAGGTCTCCGCCATCGGCATGCTCACGTTGGCGCCTTCGCTCAGGGCGGCAAACAGCCGCTCCACCTCACCGGGCTGATCCACGCTCAGCGATACCGCATTGCCGTGGATGCCCGGATAGGGCTCGCCGGTCGGCGTGCACCAGTCCGAGCCCATCAGCACGGCATCGCCGACTGCCAGGCGTACATGGGCGATCAGGTCGCGTGTCTCCGGCAAGGCGTTCCCGCCATCGGGCATCTCGCCAAGCGTCACCTTCATCACGATCTTGCCGCCGAGGCAACGCGCGTAGAAATCGAACGCTTCCGCGGCCTGGTTCCTGAAAAACAGATAGTTGACGAGTTGCATGTCGGTTTCCTCTGGTGGGGAATGGATGGATGGAGTAATGACGGCCTGCATCACGCGACCTGCGCGATCAGGGTGCTCCGTTTTGCGCGGTATTCGATCGGGCGACGAACGGCGTTGGCGAAAATCGACATGCCATGCGACCCGGCTCGCCGGGGATCGGCAATGGCCGAGGTCAACGCAAGGCCCCTTCGCATCACCCGCGCGGATGATGCTGCGCATGCAACCGCTTCAGGCCTTCCTTCGCCACCAGCGTATAGATCTGCGTGGTGCTGAGCGAGCTGTGGCCGAGCAGCATCTGCAACGCGCGCAGGTCGGCGCCGTGGTTGAGCAGGTGGGTGGCGAAGGAATGCCGCAATACATGGGGCGAGATGCGTTTCGCGTGGATGCCGGCCTGCAGTGCGTGGCGTTTCACCAGGGTCCAGAACATCTGCCGGCTCATGCCTTCACCGCGATTACTGAGGAACAGCGCCGCTGGCTGCCGACCCCGGGCCAGCGCGGGGCGCGCCGCAGCCAGATAGGTACCGATATGTTCGAGCGCCAGCTCGCCGACCGGCACCAGCCGATCCTTGCCGCCCTTGCCGGTGACCCGCAGCACGCCCTGGCGCGTGTTCAGCGCGGCCAGCGGCAGTTCGACCAGTTCGGAAACGCGCAGGCCGGAGGCGTACATCAGCTCGAGCATGGCGCGATCGCGCAGGCCCAGCGGAGTACCGAGGTCCGGCGCCTGCAACAGGCCTTCGATCTCGCGCTCGGCCAGTGCCTTGGGCAGACTGCGCGGCATTTTCGGCCGCTCGATCAGCAGGGTCGGATCGACAAAACCCGGCTCGTCGCGTGCGACAAATGCGTAGTAACGGCGAAACGCCGATTGGCGCCGCGCCATCGATCGGACGGCGCCCCGCTGCGCGCCGTGGTAGGCGGAAATCTGCTCGCGCGTGGCGGCATGCAGATCGCAACGGCGCGCGGCCAGCCACCGCGCCAAGGCCTCCAGATCGCGCCGGTACGCCTCCAGCGTGCGCTCGGCCAGGCCATCCTCGGACCACACTCGCTCCAGGAACGTGGCGATGCTGCGCCGGTCGGCTTCGGCGATACTGGCAGGGTTTTCTCCATTCTTCATGCGCACGATGCTGACCATCGCGCGCGCTCCACGCAAGCGATTCGATGCCGATGCCGACCCTTCCCGATGCCGTTTCCTCCGCGCCCTGCCCGTTGTGGCGCCGCCTGCTGGCCCTGCTCTACGACCTGCTGATCGTGCTGGCGATCGTGATGGTGGTGGGCCTGCTGTGCCAGCTGGCGACCGGCGGCCAGCTGATCCGCACCGACGGGCACGCGGTGATTCCCGTCTGGTACCGGCCATTGCAGGGGCTGGTGGTGTCGGCGTATTTCGTCAGCTCCTGGCTGCGCGGGGGACAGACCGTGGGCATGCGGCCATGGCATATCCGGCTGACCGGCCGCGACGGTGGCAGCCCGACCCTGCAGCAGGCCGTGCTGCGGCTGCTGGTGGCGGCGACGCCGATGCTGCTGCTGATGCTGGCGCCGGCGCTGGGATTGCGCAGCACGCTGTGGACCTCGCTGGCGGCGTGGGCCGCGTGGTTTGCGGTGGCCCTGGTCGATCCGCGCCGACGCGCGCTGCACGACATCGTCGCCGCGACCGAGCTGCGCCGGCTGGGCTGAACTTCACATGGCGCTCAGGGCCGGCACGGTTCAATCCGGCGATGCCGCCAGCGCGCTCCACCGAAAACCGCAGCGACGCCGAACTGATCCGCAGCAACCGCGGCTTCTACGAATCGCTGTGGGCGCAGGCGAGGCTGATCGATCCGGCGCGCTTCAACACCTGGCCGCTGCTGCATGAACTGGCGCAGCGCGCCCCACGCCGGCTGGAAGTGGCGCCCGGCCTGCGTCCGCGGCTGCCGCTGCAAGGCACCTGCTTCGTCGACCTCAGCCGGGCCGCCTTGCGCCGGCTGCGCTCGAACGGCGCCGACGCGGTTCACGGCTTGATCGGTGCGCTGCCCTGCGGCAATGCCTGCTTCGACCTGATCTGTGCGCTGGACATCCTCGAACATGTGGCCGACGACCATGCCGCCCTGGCCGAGCTGGCACGGGTCGCCGCCCCCGGCGCCAGCGTGCTGCTGTCGGTGCCGCTGCACCCGGAGGCGTGGACGGCCTTCGACGAGTTCGTGGGGCATTGTCGCCGTTACGACCCGGCAGGCATTCCCGCCTTGCTGGAACGACACGGCTTTCGCCTCGAGCACAGCGCGGTCTACGGCATGCAGCCGAAGTCCTCGCGCCTGCTCGACCTCGGCCAGTGGTATCTCACCCATCGGCGCGAGCGCGCCATGTGGTGGTACAACCGCGTGTTCATGCCGCTGGGCCTGTGCTTCCAGAAACCCTTGCGCTGGCGCGAAGGACTCGGTGACACCCGCGGTGTCGACGAATTGCTGCTGCGCTGCCGTTACGCAGGCTGAGAAACGGCGCAGAGCCTGTGAAAGAAACCACGTCCTGTGGTTTCTTTCAGTCACGAGTCCGGCACATGTCCGTACTCGCTCCCGCGAAGTCAGGCACTCGCATGCCTGACTTCGCGTCCGGCCATCGGGCAACTGCTCCTGCATTGCCTCAACTCGGGCATCCATGCCCTCGCCATGGCCGGGCTGAGAGGCTGTTCGTTTCACAGCCTCTCAGCCTGTCTCTGCGGCATCGCAACACGACAGCGGCAAACCCGCTAAGATGCAAACGTTTCCGTCCCAGGGGTCACCCTCCTCGATGCTTTATCAAATCCATGAGTGGCAGCGCTCGCTGCTCGGTCCGTTGAGCTATTTCGCCGAAGCCAACGCCCGCATGCTGAGCGCTCCCGGCAACCCGTTCGCCCAGTTTCCCGGCGTGCCAAGGCTGGCCGCCGGCAACGAACTGATTTACCGCCTGGGCAAGGAGTACGAGAAGCCGGAATTCGGCATCCACGTGGCCAGCGCCCACGATCAGGAGATCGCGGTGATCGAACGCGTGGCGATGGCCAGGCCGTTCTGCCAGCTGAAGCGGTTCAAGCGCTTCAGCGACGACCCGGCCACCATCGAAAAGATGAAGAACGACCCGGTCGTGCTGCTGGTGGCGCCGTTGTCCGGCCACCACGCCACCTTGCTGCGCGACACCGTGCGCACCCTGCTGCGCGACCACAAGGTGTACATCACCGACTGGGTCGACGCGCGCATGGTGCCGGCGTCGGAAGGCACGTTCGGCCTGGATGACTACGTCGCCTACGTGGAGGACTTCATCCGGCACATCGGCGCCGAGTCGCTGCACGTCATCTCGGTATGCCAGCCCACCGTGCCGGTGCTGGCCGCGGTGTCGCTGATGGCCGCGCGCGGCGAGCCCACGCCGCGCAGTCTGACCATGATGGGCGGCCCGATCGATCCGCGCCGCAGCCCCACCAGCGTCGACAACCTGGCCACCCAGCAGCCGCTGTCCTGGTTCAAGGGCAACGTGATCCACACGGTGCCGCCGAACTACCCGGGCCGCGGGCGCGAGGTCTATCCCGGTTTCCTGCAGCACGCCGGGTTCATCGCGATGAACCCGGGCCGGCACATGAGTTCGCACTGGGACTTCTACCAGGACCTGCTGCGCGGCGACCAGGAAGACGCCGAGGCGCACCGCAAGTTCTACGACGAATACAACGCCGTGCTGGACATGCCGGCGCGGTTCTACCTGGACACGATCGAGAAGGTGTTCCAGCAGTTCCTGTTGCCCCGCGGGCTGTGGGACGTGGCCGGCGAACGGGTGGACCCGGGCGCGATCCGGCGCAGCGCCCTGCTGACCATCGAAGGCGAACTGGACGACATCTCCGGCCTTGGCCAGACCGAGGCGGCGCACGACCTGTGCAGCAGCATCCCGGCGAAACGACGCGCGCACCGGGTGATCGAGGGGGCCGGCCATTACGGCATCTTCAGCGGTCGACGCTGGCGCGAAACGGTTTATCCGCAGGTGCGCGACTTCATCCGCCAGTTCGACCAGCCGGCCAAGGCCGCGACGCTGGTGCGCAGAGCCGGGGATGCGCCGGCGGTGGCCTGAGCCGGCGTCTTACCGATCCGGCAGTCCCCACAGCGCGTGGTCGAGGTTGCCGTCCAGGCCGAACCGCGACAGCGGCACCCGGCCGTTGCGTACCTCGACGCCTTCGGCACGCAGCCGCCGGCACTGTTCGCGAAAGCCGCGGCTGCCCGGCGGCATCGCGATGTAGCCGCTGGCGCGCAGCACGCGGAACCACGGCAGCACCATCCCGTCCGGCACCTCGCCGAGCAGACGCCCCACCAGCCGCGCCCGGCCGGGCAGGCCCGCGCGGGCGGCGATGGCGCCGTAACTGGCCACACGACCCGGCGGGATCGCGGCGATGGCGGCGTAGATGCGGGCGTTGCGATCCTTCATGGGTACTCCGGCGGGGCGACTCGGAATGTCATCCGTGACAGAGTAACCTCGGGTTCTCCCAACGGAAACGGCACCATGCGCCACTTCGAAGCCGTGCGCTCCCACATCGGCAGCCGGCACCAGCTGCATCACAACGATCCCTACCTGATCAGCTTCGACCTGAAGCTCGGGCAGGATCGTCACCAGGGCATCTACCTGGCCGAGCTGGAAGGCGACGCCGGGCGCCGCTACCTGCGCGTGTCCACCCCGATCGGCCCGCTCGCCGGTACCGATCCACAACGCTGCCTGCGCTTCAACTGGCAGCAGCGCACCGGCTTCCTGGCGGTGGCCGACCTCGACGGCTCGCCCTACCTGCACCTGTGCGAAAACCGCCTGTACGAATTCCTCGATGCGCCGGAGCTGGAACGGGTGATCCACGAGCTGGGCTCGCTGGGCGACCAGCTGGAACAGGTGATCGCCAGCGGCGACGACTCGCTGTAGCGCCACGGAACCCGAACGGCGCCAGTCTCAGAAAAGCAGCCGGAACCCCACCACGAACCCGTAGGCCAGCAAGGCGGTGACCGGCAGGGTCAGGATCCATGCCCACACCATGCGCTCGACCACCGACCAGCGGATCGCGTTGAAGCGCTTGGCCGCACCCACGCCCATGATCGAAGCCGACACGTTGTGGGTGGTCGACACCGGGATGCCGAATACCGAGGCGGTGAGGATCACCAGCGCGGAACTCGTTTCGGCGGCGAACCCGTTGATCGGATGCAGCTTGACCATCTTGTGGCCCAGCGTCTTGATGATGCGCCAGCCGCCACCGGCGGTGCCGGCCGCCATGGTCAGCGCCGATACCACCTTGACCCATACCGGGATGACGAAGCCGCCGGCCGGGTTCTCGTCGATGCGCAGGAAACCGAAGACCGCCGGCAGGTGATCGAACTGGTGCGCCGCGGTGGCGCCGGCCAGCGCCAGCGCGATGATGCCCATGCTCTTCTGCGCGTCGTTCATGCCGTGCGCCACGCCCATCGCGCTGGCCGAGATGATCTGCGCCTTGCCGAAGAAGAAGTTGACGAACGGCGTGCGCCCGAACCGGCGCGACCAGCCTTGCCGGTTCGCGAACCAGGCCAGCAGCGCATACAGCGAGCCCATCAGGATGAAGCTGATGATGAACCCGGCCAGCGGCGACAGCACCATCGGAACGACCACCTTGGGAATCACGCCATGGCCCTTGAGCCAGCTGCCCTGCTCCCAGATCACCGAGCCGAAATCGTTGCCCGAGGCGGCAATCGCCGCTCCCACCAGCGAGCCGACCAGGGCGTGACTGGAGCTCGACGGCAGGCCCAGCCACCAGGTGATCAGGTTCCACACGATCGCCGCCAGCAGGGCGCAGATCAGCAGCTGGGAGCTCATCTCGACCACCCCGGCATTGATCAGCCCGGAAGCGATGGTGGCCGCCACCGCGGTACCGAGGAAGGCACCGATGAGGTTGGTGCCGGCGGCCATCAACACGGCCTGCCCGGGCGTGAGCACCTTCGTCGCCACCACGGTGGCGATCGAGTTGGCGGTGTCGTGGAAGCCGTTGATGTAGGTGAACAGCAGCGCGATCACCACCACCGCGATGACCACGCTCATGCGGCGCTCCCCACGGGAACGCGATTGCTGCAAGGCGACATCGGCGGCACTTCGCGAAGCGGATTGCGCTCGGTCACGGTGACGCCCTCAGGAGTTTTTCAGCACGATCGAATAGACGATGTTGCCGACGTCGCGGCACTTGTCGATGGCCTTCTCGATCAGCTCGAACAGGTCCTTGGCCAGCATCGCGCGCATCGCGTCGTTGCCCTCGACGTACAAGGTGCGGTAAGGCGCCAGCAGCATGCGGTCGCCTTCCGATTCCAGCGCCTGCAGCCGATCCTGCAGTTTCTTGACCGGATCGATGCGCAGGCCGCGGCGCAGCTCGCCGATCATCTCGGCGACCACTTCGCTGGAACGCTGCAGCACCAGGGCGCGCTGGGCGAAGTCCACGCCGAGCAGGCGCGAGGCGACGATCTCGTAGCGCTCGGCGAACTTCTCGATGGTCTTGGGAATCTTGTACAGCGAGGAATTGAGCGCCTCGATATCCTCGCGGTCGAGCGCGGTGACGAAGGTATTCACCAGGCCCTCGCTGATCTGCGCGGCCAGCTCCTTCTCGCGCGCCCGGGTTGCCGCGAAGGAGGCCATCACCGCGCCCTGGTCCGGCTTGGTCAGCAGGTCGTGCAGCGCCTGGGCGCTCTCGCAGGCGGTGGCGGCGCTCTGTTCCAGCAGGCCGTAGAACTTGTCGCCTTTGCCGAAAATCGTCTGCAGGGAAAACATGGTTCGGCATGCCTGAGTGAACGGGATGACCGGAATGTTACAGGACGGCCGTACCCAGCCGCACCCGGCCCGGGGTGAAGTGCGGGCCCGACTGCCCTTACACTGTGGCCATGCACCCTCCGCCATCATCGCCGCGATGCTGACCGAAATCGCGCTCGTCCTCGTGCTTTCGTTGTGCAACGGCTTCTTTGCGCTGTCGGAGATGGCGCTGGTGGTTTCGCGCAAGAGCCGGCTCAAGCAGATGGCCAGGACCAGCCGCAAGGCTGCGCTGGCGCTGCGCCATGCCGAAGCGCCCGAGTATTTCCTGTCCACCGTGCAGGTCGGCATCACCATGGTGATGCTGATCACCGGCGCCGTGGCCGGAGACGCGCTGGGCGGCCACATCGCCGAGGCCCTGCAAGGCGAACAGCTGGCCTGGCTGCTGCCCTACGCGCGAATCATCGGCATCGTGCTCGGCTTCATCCTGATCTCGTTCCTGCAGGTGGTGATCGGCGAGCTGGTGCCCAAGCGGCTGGCACTGTCGGCGCCGGAGAAGTTGTCCTCCTATGTGGCGATCCCGATGCTGCTGCTGTCGCGGCTCGCCGCGCCGTTCGTGTGGCTGCTGAACATGTCCAGCAACCTGCTGCTGCGGCTGTTGCGGATCAACCCGCAAGGTCGTGGCGTGGTCACCGAGGACGAGATCCGCCTGCTGGTGGCCGAAAGCGCCGAACAGGGCGTGCTCGACCAGGACGAGCACAACATGGTCAACCGCGTGCTGCGCCTGGGCGACCGCACCGTCGACAGCGTGATGACCCCGCGCATGCGCATCGCGTGGCTGGACATGGCCGCACCGCGCGAGGAAAACATCGAGGTGATGCGGCAGACGCCGTATTCGCGCTATCCGGTCTATCGCGGCGACGAGAGCGATGTGGTCGGCGTGGTCGAAGTCAAGCTGATGCTGCACAGCTTTGCTGCCGGCAGTCCCGAGCTGTTCGGCCACCTCTCCAAGCCGCTGTTCGTGCCGGCCGCGGCGCGCGCGCTGGATCTGCTGGAGGAGTTTCGCGATGCCGAGACGCCGCTGGCCCTGGTGGTCGACGAATACGGCGACATCGAGGGCGTGGTCACCGTCAACGACCTGCTGGCGGCGGTGGTCGGCGCCAGCCAGATCGGCCACGGCGGCAACGAGGAGGGTCCGATCCTGCAGCGCGCCGATGGCAGCTGGCTGATCGACGGCAGCCTGCCCACCGACGACCTGCGCGAACTGCTGCAGGTCGGCGAACTGCCCGGCGAGGACGAACACGAATACCGCACCGCCGCCGGCATGGTGATGACCGCGCTTGGCCACGTGCCGCAGACCGGCGAGGTGTTCGCCTGGCGCGGCATCCGTTTCGAGGTGGTGGACCTCGACGGCGCACGCATCGACAAGCTGCTGGTCACTCCCGCGCCATCGGCGAACGACACCACCGGCGACGAGGAAACGGGCTGAGGAACAGGAGTGAGTGGAGAGGAGTGAGAGAAAGCAACAACCGGCCCGGCATCGGCCTTCTCTCACTCCTCACTCCTCATTCCTCTCCACTCACTTCTCGCTCTTCGCCAACCCCGCCATGCGCTGCGCATCGGCCAGGATGCCGTGCAGCACGCGCAGCTCGCGTTCGTCCGGCTGGGCGCGCTGGAACAGCTTGCGCAGGCGCAGCATGATCGTGGTCGGCTCGCGCCCCTTGTGGAACTCGATGTCGTCCAGCGCCTGCGCCAGGTGTCGGTAGAACTGCTCCATCTGCGTTGCGTCGGCAGGCGGCTCGTCGTGTTCGGGCGGCGCTGCCGGCAGCTCGTCGCCGAGCATGGCCATGCGCAACTCGTAGGCCATCACCTGCACCGCCTGCGACAGGTTGAGCGAACTGAAATCGTCCACGCTGGGAATCCGCACCATCGCGTGGCAGCGCGCCAGCTCCTCGTTTTCCAGACCGCTGCGCTCGTTGCCGAACAGCAGCGCCACCTGCTCGCCGCGGGCCGCCGCGGCCAGTGCCTGCCGCGCCGCCTCGCGCGGACTCAACTCCGGCAGGGTCACGCCGCGCCGACGCGCCGACAGGCCCAGCACGAAGTTGCAACCCGCCAGGCCGTCGACCAGTTCGGCATGCACGCCGGCATTGACCAGCACCTCGTCGGCGCCGGCGGCCAGCGCATTCGCCTCGCGGTCGGGAAACCGCGCGGGCAGCACCAGCTCCAGCCGATTGAAACCCATCGTGCGGATCGCCCGCGCGGCACTGCCGATATTGCCCGGATGGGAGGTGCGCGCCAGCACGAAACGGAAGCGCGCGGCGAGGTCCTGAAAGTCGGTCATTCGTGCTGTGGCATGGCGGGCGGAGCGCACAAGAATAACGGACGCGGGGCGGTCCGGGTCCGCCTCTGCTAGAATCGCCGGCCGCAACCCCGCTCTCTTCCAAAGTCGAAACCATGGCCAGACCACACGTCACGATCGCGGCGCGCGCCGCGCGTTCCGCAGGCAATGTGATCCTGCGCTACATGAACCGAATCGACGGCCTGCACGTCGTCGAGAAGCAGCAGATGGACTTCGTCTCCGAGGTCGACAAGCTGGCCGAGGCGGAAATCATCAAGGAACTGCGCCGCGCCTACCCCGACCACGCGATCCTCGCCGAGGAAAGCGGCCAGACCGGCAAGGGCCCGCTGACCTGGGTGATCGACCCGCTCGACGGTACCCACAACTACCTGCGCGGCATCCCGCACTTCAGCGTGTCGATCGCGCTGCTGGACAAGGGCGTGCCGATCCACGCGGTGGTGTTCGACCCGCTGCGCGACGAGCTATACACCGCCAGCAAGGGCGACGGCGCCTATATCAACGACCGCCGCATGCGCGTGGGCAAGCGCGAGAACCTCGGCGGCGCGATGATCGCCACCGGTTTCCCGTTCCGCCAGCGCGAACACCTCACCGCCCAGCTCGACATGACTCGAGCCATCCTCGGCCAGGCCGAAGACATCCGCCGCTCCGGCTCCGCCGCGCTGGATCTGGCCTACGTCGCCGCCGGCCGCTACGACGGCTACTTCGAGATCGGCCTGAAACCGTGGGACATGGCCGCCGGCGTGTTGCTGGTGCACGAAGCCGGCGGCCGCTACTGCGACTTCGCCGGCCGCGACGGCATCCCCGCCAGCGGCAACATCGTCGCCGGCAACCTCAACGTGGCCAAGGCGATGGTGGACGCGATCGGACAGCAGGCGACGCCGGGGTTGCTCAAAGCTTGAGCGACCTGACCAGCTGAGACCAACGAGGGTGCCCGTAATCACCTTCGCTGCCCCACGAACACGCCTCTCCAACCGGCCCACTCCACCCACCAATCGCGATCCAACCTGCACCAAGTGCAGGCTGGATCGCTACCGCATGTGCGTACGGCGAATCTGCTACTTCACCACCAGGGTCGCCTGCATCGTGGGGTGGAACTTGCAGAAGAACGCGACGGTGCCGGGCTTTGCCGTGGTGCGCACGCTGGCGCCGGGCTTGAGGTCGACGTCGAAGCTGCCGTCGCGGGCGGTGGCGCTGTGTTCGAAGATGTCGTGGTTGACCCATTCGATGATGTCGCCGGCGCGAACACCGGCAGGCATCGGACCGAATGCCATCTTGTCGACCACGATCACATGCACGCGCGGCGCCTGCGCGGTGCCGGTCGCCGTGGCGGGCATCGCCCCGGCGAACAGCAGCAGGAGGCCGGCGAGCATGATCATGATGCGCAACATGGCGTGCTCCTTACTTCAGGCCTTGCGCAAGATGCTCGGCATGCATCTGGTGCGACTGGAACAGCTTCAGGCCGGTTTCCAGCAGCGACTTCAGCTCCGGGTTCTGCGCCGCCGGAATCAGCGTGCCGCTCAACGCACCATTGACGGTCTTGTGAAAGGCGACTTCGTTCGCCGCATAGGCCTTGTCGTACGCCGCGCCACTGAGCGCGGCGAGTTTCGTCTGCTCGGCGGCGGCGGCGCTCGCCAGCGACTGGCTGGTCGGGTTGTCCTGCGGCGTCACGCCCAGCTTCTTCACCAGCGCCAGCGCCTGGTCGTTCACCGCGGCATGATCGCGTGCCATTTCCTCGGCGAACGCGCGCACCTGCGGGTTGTGCGATTTCTGCAGCGCCTGCTTTGCGGCGGTGACGTCGATGGCGCCGGCGGTGTAGGCAATATGCGCGATCTGCGCGTCGTTGATGGCGGGCGCCGGCGTGGCGGCGTTGGCGCCGGTCACCGAGGCTGCGACGAAGGCAAGACCGAGGGCGAGGGCAAACAGCGGCTTGTTCATGATGGAGGTTTCCTTGCGTGGAGGAAGGCGCACGACAGGCGCCGGTACCCATCTGATGCAGTACCGGCACGCAGGTTCCCGCCCGGTCACGGGAACCGCGGCGACGGTGTCTGCATCGCATGGCTGTCACCACCCACGAAGCCACGCCCATGCTCGAATCCGACCAGACCCTCGACCTCACGCCGACCGCGCCCGTGGTCACCCGTGAGAATCCCCAGCCCTCCCGCGCCGAAGCGGAAGCCGCCGTGCGCACGCTGATCCGCTGGGCCGGCGACGACCCCGCACGCGAGGGCCTGCTGGCCACGCCGGCGCGCGTGGTGCGTGCCTACGAGGAGTGGTTTGGCGGGTATCGGCAGGATCCGGCCAGCCTGCTCAAGCGCACGTTCGGCGAAGTCGGCGGCTATGACGACGCCGTGATCCTGCGTGACATCCCGCTGCAATCGACATGCGAGCACCACATGGCGCCGATCCGCGGCCTGGTGCACATCGCCTACCTGCCGCGCCGGCGCGTGGTCGGCATTTCCAAGCTGGCGCGGCTGGTCGAGGCATTCGGTCGACGCCTGCAGATCCAGGAGCGGCTGACCACGGAGATCGCCGACACTCTGGCCCAGGTGTTGCAACCGCGCGGCGTGGCGGTGATCGTGCAGGCCAGCCACGAGTGCCTGTCGTCACGCGGGGTGCGCCTGCATGGCGTGTCCATGCAGACCCGGCGCCTGCTGGGCGAATTCGCGCAGGAACCACGCCGGGCGGAAATCCTGGCCACTCTCGCGGGTTGAGCCGGGAACCTCCGGGCATGCAGATGCATCGTATCGGGTGTAAAAGGAGAAAATCATGCAAGGCCATGCCCATGTTGCATCCGTCGACTACACCGCGCTGGACGACCACGCGCTGGTGGCGCTCGTTCGCAGCGGCGAGCGCGAGGCGTTCCGCCACATCATGCAACGCTGCAACCAGCGCCTGTTCCGGGTCGCGCGCGCCGTGATCGGCGAGGACTCCGAGGCGGAAGACGTGTTGCAGGAGTCGTATATGCGTGCCTATGACAAGCTGGATTCATTCCGCGGCGATTCGAGCCTGTCGACCTGGCTGACCACCATCGTGCTGAACGAGGCCCGCGGCCGCTTGCGCAAGCGCCACACCATGGTCGGGCTGGAGCAGGTCGACGTGGCACCTGACGACACGCACCAGATCATCCGCTTCCCTTCGAAATTCGGCAGCGAGGATCCCGCCGCCTTCGCCGCGCGCACGCAGATCCGCCACCTGCTCGAACACGCCATCGACGAATTGCCGCCGGGCTTCCGCGTCGTCTACATGCTGCGCGAGGTCGAAGAATGCAGCGTGGAAGAGACCGCCAGCCAGCTCGGCATCAAGCCGGAAACGGTGAAGACCCGCCTGCACCGCGCGCGCCGCCTGTTGCGTTCATCGCTGCATGACCGACTGGCCGGCACCATGGGCGAGGCATTCCCGTTCATGGGCCAGCGCTGCGCCCGCGTCACCGAAGCAGTGATGGCGCGACTGGAGGCCGAGGCGACCGACGCCTGACATCACGGGTTCCCGCCACGGGCGCGGCATTCATCCGCTCACGGACTCTCCTGCCCATCCTCCCGCAGCACACCACGCAGGAAGGGGATCGTGATCCGTCGCTGCGCCGCCAGCGACGCCTGATCCAGCCGCTCCAGCAGATCCAGCAAGGCGCCGAGATCGCGCGCATGGCGCGCGAACAGCCAGTCCAGCACGCTGTCGTCCAGCTCGATGCCACGCGATGCCGCCTGCGCCTTCAGCACCGCACGGCGCTCGTCGTCATCCAGCGGTTTCAGTGCGAACTGCGTGCAGGCGCCGAGCCGCGAGCGCAGGTCGGGCAATTCGATGCCCAGTTGCGCGGGCGTGACATCGGCCGCGAACAGCAGCGCGTTGCCGTCCGCCCTGGTGCGGTTGTAGAGGTCGAACAGCGCGTGTTCGGCCTCGCGGTTACCGGCGATGGCGCCGAGATCGTCCAGCGCCAGCAGTTCGCTGCCGGCGACGCCACGCAACGCGGCCACGTGATCGCTCATCGTGGCCAGCGGCAGGTATTGCGCGCGCCGACCGACCGCGCTGGCCGCCTGGCAGGCCGCCAGCAGCAGATGGCTGCGGCCGCTGCCGCCGGCACCGTGCAGGTACACCCATGGCGCGCCGCGTTCGCTGGCAAGCGCCTGCACGGCGGCGAGTGCGGCGGCGTTGGCGCCGGCATGGAAATGTTCGAAACGCTGGCGACGCGGCCAGCGCAGTGCGAGCGGCAGTTGCGGGATCATGGGGCGGCGCGGTCGTCCGGTGCGGGCTCGACCGAAGTCTCGACCTCGCCGTCCCTGTGCACGTCGACCTCGACTTCGGCAATCACCGGGTCGTCCGGTCCGCTTTCGTTGTACAGCTCGCTCATGCGATAGCGCTCGATCAGATAACGCAACAGCACCACGATCACCGAGGCCGCCGGCAGCGCCAGCAGCACGCCGAGGAAGCCGAACAGATAACCGCCGGCCAGCACCGCGAAAATCACCGCCACCGGATGCAGACCGATCTTGTCGCCGACCAGCTTGGGCACCAGCACATATCCTTCCAGCAGCTGGCCCACCGCGAACACGCCGCAGACCAGCAGCACATGGGTCCAGTCACCGAACTGCACCAGCACGGCGATCATCGCCGCCACGAAGCCGATGATGAAACCCAGGTACGGCACGAAACTGAGCAGGCCGGCGACCATGCCGATCAGCAGCCCGACCGAGAGTCCGGTCAGCCCCAGGCCGGCGGCGTAGAACACGCCCAGCGCCAGCATCACCAGCAACTGGCCACGCACGAAGGCGCCGAGGATCTTGTCCGACTCGCGCGCCAGGTGCGCGATGGTCGGCTGCAGCGAGCGCGGCAGCATGCCGTCGATGGTGGCTACCAGCCGGTCCCAGTCGCGCAGCAGGTAGAACGCCACCACCGGGATCAGCACCAGGTTGGTCAGCCACACGGCAATGCCCACGCCGGAGCGCGACACCTTGCCCAGCACCGTGGTGGCGACGTCGCCGATCGAGCCGATGTGGGTCTTGATCAGCTGCAACAGGCGATCGCTGTCGAAGGTGTGCGGGTCCAGATGCAACCGCGCCTGCAGCCAGGGCCAGGCCACGTTCTGCGCCCAGTCGCCGTAACGCGGCAGGTTGTTGACCAGGTTCTCGACCTGGCGCGCGATCAGCGGTATCAGCAGCAGCAGCACGCCGACCACGACGACCAGCAGCACCACGAAGACGATCGTGGCCGCCCACGTCCGGCTCAGTCCCAGCCGCTCCAGCCGGTCGGCCAGCGGATCGCCGAGATAGGCCAGCATGGCGGCGACCGCGAACGGCATCAGGACCGGCGCCAGCAGCCAGATCAGGTAGACGATGACCGCCGCGATCGCCAGCAGTTGCCAGCGACGCGACGCGTCGCGGGTCGGGTTCATGGCGAACTTCCGTGCAACCAGCGCAGGTTGGCGTCGGCGCCGGCATGCGGCTCGCCCTGCAACAGCAGGCGGCCGCCGGCGGCGAGGTTCGCGGCCAACGCCTCCATCGGCACCGAGGCCTTGACCTCGAGCAGCACGCCATCGTTCTGCGCGCCCAGCGTGGTCACATGCTGCACCGAGGGATCGGCATTCAAGGTGGCCAGCAGGTTGGCATAGTCGGCGGCCGAGTCCAGTCCGTTCACCCACAGCTTGCCCACGCTGGCACCCGCGCCGATCACGTTGAGCTGCTTGCCCAGGCGATCGACCAGTCCGTTGCCGGCAGCGGCCAGCAAGGCGTCGTCGGTGGCAGCCTGGTTGTTCCAGTGCTGCACCTGTCCACCGGAGATCAGTGTCCAGTCGGCCGCGCCGTCGTGCAGTTTGCCCAGCAGCACCAGGCCGGTGTGGTACTGCTGGTTGATCGCCGCCAACGTCGCCGGATCCGCCGCGGCCACCTTGGCGGCGTCGAACTGGCCCGACGGCGTCGGATACACCACGTTGGTGCCGCGCGCAGCCGCCGTGGAGGCCAGGCTTGCCAGCGCGGCCTGGTCGACCATGCTGCCGTCCGCGCGCTGCACCAGCAACAACACGGGCGGCTTGATCCCCGCGCTGGCCACGCCGAGCTTGGCCACCAGCCGGCGCACCGAGGACGGTGCGAAATCCACCTCCAGCACCAGGCCGGTGGCGGCGCGCTGGTACTGGAACTTCTGCACCAGTGAACTGGCGCTGCCCAACGCCTCGGCGTAGCCGGGGTTGCTGCGCAGATCCTGGCCGCCGGCGACCCGCGTCATCACCTGCCCCAGGGCCGTGGCAAAGGCCTGGTCGCGCTGCGCATCGGTGGTATCGGTGACCGGCACGGTGACCGAATACGGCGAACCGGCGGTCTGCGCACGCAGCGGCGACAGCGCGGCAACGCCCAGCAGCAGGAAAACGATCAACAGGCGGGGCAGGCGCATGGTCACGGGTTCTTCCTCGGGAAACTCCCGCGAAGTCTGCCCAATCCGGCTCGCAGCGTCCATCCGCGCACGCCCGGCGGATTCGAGACAGCACCGGCGCGTCGGGCATCCAGGCTGCATCCTGCTAGAATTGCACGTTTCACCCCCGCCGGTTTCCGCCATGTCTGACGCCCTCACCTACCGCGCCGCCGGCGTCGATATCGACGCGGGCAATGCCGTGGTCGAACGCATCAAGCCGCTGGTCAAGCGCACGTTCCGGCCCGAGGTGATGGGTGGGCTGGGCGGCTTCGGCGGCCTGTTCGACCTTTCCGGACGTTACAAGGAACCGGTACTGGTCTCAGGCACCGACGGCGTCGGCACCAAGCTGAAGCTGGCGCAGATCCTCGGCCGTCACGACACCATCGGCATCGACCTGGTCGGCATGTGCGTCAACGACGTGCTGGTGCAGGGCGCCGAGCCGCTGTTCTTCCTCGACTACTTCGCCACCGGCAAGCTGGATGTGGAAACCACCGTGGCCGTCGTCGGCGGCATCGCCCGGGGTTGCGAGCTGGCCGGCTGCGCCCTGATCGGCGGCGAGACCGCCGAGATGCCGGACATGTACCCGCCGGGCGAATACGACCTGGCGGGCTTCACCGTGGGCGCCGTGGAGAAATCGCGGATGCTGAGCGGCGATGCCATCGTTGCCGGCGATGTGATTCTCGGCGTGGCCTCCAGCGGCCCGCATTCGAATGGCTATTCGCTGATCCGGCGCATCCTCGAGCGCGCCGGGAATCCTCTCGACCTCGACCTTGGCGGCGTGAAGCTGGCCGACACGCTGATAGCGCCGACCACGATCTACGTGAAGTCGATGCTGGATTTGTTGAAGGAAGGCCCGGTGCACGGCATGGCCCACATCACCGGCGGTGGCCTGAAGGAAAACATCGTCCGCGTGGTGCCGGGCGGTCTCGGCATCGCGCTGGATGCCTCGGCCATCGTGCTGCCGCCAGTGTTCGACTGGCTGATGCGCGAAGGCAACGTGGCGCGCGAGGAAATGTGGCGCACGTTCAACTGCGGCATCGGCTTCACCGTGATCCTGCCGCGCGATGCGGTAGCCGCCGCGTCCGCGCTGCTGGCCAAGCATGGCCTGGCCAGTTCGGTGATCGGTGAGATCGTGCCCGCGCAGGGCGACGAACGCGTGCATATCGGCTAAGGCATCGTGCCAATCAGCGCTGCGCCGACATACCGTTCACCCTGAGCGTAGCGCAGCGAAGTCGAAGGGACTCGCCGAGTGAACCCTTCGACTCCGACCCTACGGGTCTACGCTCAGGGCGAACGGCAGAAATCATCCCATGTCCTCACCACCGCGCATCGCCGTCCTTGCCTCCGGCCGTGGCAGCAACCTTGCTGCCCTGCTCGACGCGCGCGCGCGTGGCGAACTGCCGATCGAGTTCGTGCTGGTCGGCAGCGACAAGGCGGGCGCCGGTGCCTTGCGGCTGGCCGAGGCAGCCAACATCCCGACGCTGGCGCTGGATCCGCGCGGTTATCCGGACCGACGTGCGTTCGATCTGGACCTGTTCGCACGTATCGGCGCCAGCGGCGCCGAGTGGCTGGTGCTGGCCGGCTTCATGCGCATCCTCGACGGTGAAGCGCTGACGCCATGGGTCGGCCGGATGATCAACATCCATCCGTCGCTGCTGCCGAAATACCGCGGCCTGCACACGCATCGACGCGCGCTCGAGGCGGGCGACGCCGAACACGGCGCCAGCGTCCACTTCGTCACCGCCGAACTCGATGGCGGCCCGGTGATCGCACAGGCGCGCCTGGCCATCCAGCCCGGGGACGACGAGCAGCGCCTGGCGCAACGCCTGTTGCCGCTGGAACACCGGCTGCTGCCGGCGGTGCTCGCCCTGCTGGCCAGCGGGCGCCTGCAATGGCGCGCCGATGCCGTGCAGTTCGACCGCCGACCGCTGCCCACGCCATTGATTCTCGGCGAACACGGCCTGGAGTGATCCGCCGTTCAGCCCGGCCTCGGCAGACTCGACGCATGACTATCCGATCCCTGCTCGCTCCCCTGCTCGGCCTCGCCCTGCTGACCGGCATCTCCAGCGCCGCCGCGACCACACCGACCGCCTTCACCGCCACCTACAAGGTGCTGCGCGGCGACAGCCCGATGGGCACCGCGACGATCAGCCTGCACGACGACGGCAACGGCGAGTGGACCTACCGCAAGAGCGTCAAGAGCACCGGCGGCCTGGCGGCGATGCTTGGCGCCAGCGTGGATGAGACCTCGCGCTTCCGCTGGAAAAACGACCTGCCCGAAGCACTCAGCTACGACTACGAACTGCACACCGGAATCAAGGACAAGCAGCGCCATCTGCGCGTCGACTGGAACACCAGCCAGGTCAGTGTCGATGACGGCAAGGGCGCGCAGACCTACCCGGCCAAACCCGGCATCGTCGAGCGCAATACCTTGCCGCTGGCGCTGGGCGTGGCCCTGCAGGCGGGCAAGCAGCAGGTGGCGCTCGCGGTTGCGGTACGCCAGGAAGTGCAGACCCAGCAATTCAAGGTGAGCGGCAAGGAGACGGTGCAGGTTCCCGCCGGCAGCTTCCAGGCCGAACGGGTCGACCGCACCGACGCCGACCGCGGCTTCAGCGCCTGGTACGCTCCCGCACGCTACCCGCTGCCGGTGAAGCTGTCGCAGCACGATGGCGGCGACATGGTGATGGAACTGGTGAGCTACAAGGCGGGCTAGGGCTTCAAGGCGGCGCGTGGCGATTTTGTTCGCCGGCGTGCTCTCGCAGCCAGCGGCGGGCGCGCGGTTGAACCAGTCCGTAGGCATTGACCATGCTCGCCAGCATCGCACCCAGCAGCGTGCTGCCCATATTGATCCAGCCCGTGGCATGGCCGGACCACCTTGCGACCAGATCTCCGCCAACGACACCCGCACCGAACAGCAGAAATATCGCCAGTACTCCTCGCGCCGTGTGGCTGCGACTCGCCGCTTCACTCCACTCGCGACGCCGATCCTTCTCCGGCACACCGCGCAGTTCCGGGATGTTCTTCAATCGCCAGTGGAAGTCCATGCGGCATCTCCTTTCGGGCTGATACCTCAGTTCGGCAGCCGGCGGATCCTCGCGCCGAGCACACCGAGCTTTTCCTCGATGTTCTCGTAGCCGCGGTCGATGTGATAGACGCGATCAACGATGGTGTCGCCACTGGCCACCAGGCCGGCCAGCACCAGACAGGCCGAGGCGCGCAGGTCGGTGGCCATGATCGGCGCACCGCTCATCTGCGCCACGCCCTGCACGATCGCCGTGTTCCCTTCCAGATGGATGTTCGCACCCAGGCGCTGCAGCTCGTGAGCGTGCATGAAACGGTTCTCGAACACAGTTTCGGTGACCACGCCGGTGCCCTCGGCGACGCAGTTGAGCGCGGTGAACTGCGCCTGCATGTCGGTGGGGAAGGCCGGGTACGGTGCGGTGCTGATGTTGACGGCCTTCGGCCGGCGCCCGCCCATGTCCAGCTCGATCCAGTCGTTGCCGCAGGAGATATGCGCACCGGCCTCGTCCAGCTTGGACAGCACCGCCTCCAGCGTACTGGCGCGCGCATGCCGTGCGCGCACCTTGCCACCGGTCATCGCGGCGCCCACCAGGTAGGTGCCGGTCTCGATGCGGTCGGGCAACACGTCGTGCTGGGCACCGTGCAGTCGCTCGACGCCATGGATCACCATGGTCGAAGTGCCCGCGCCCTCGATCTGCGCACCCATCGCGATCAGGCAGTTCGCGAGGTCGACCACCTCGGGCTCCTGCGCGGCGTTCTCGATGATGGTGGTGCCCCGCGCCAGGGTCGCCGCCATCATGATGTTCTCGGTGCCGGTGACGGTGACCATGTCCATCATCACGCGCGCGCCAACCAACCGCGACGCCTTGGCCTTGATGTAACCGTTCTCCACGCTGATGTCGGCACCCAGCGCCTGCAGGCCGCGGATGTGCTGGTCGACCGGGCGCGAACCGATCGCGCAGCCGCCCGGCAGCGAGACCTCGGCCTGGCCGAAGCGCGCCACCAGCGGGCCGAGCACCAGGATCGAGGCGCGCATCGTGCGCACCAGGTCGTAGGGCGCCACGCAGGTACTGGTGGTGCGCGGATCGACGTGCATCTTCATGCGGTCGTCCAGCACCAGTTGCACGCCCATCTGGCCGAGCAGTTCGATGAAGGTGGTGACGTCGTGCAGGTGCGGCACGTTGCCGATGCTGACCGGCTCGTCCGCCAGCAGGCAGGCGGCGAGAATCGGCAGCACGGCGTTCTTGGCGCCGGAAATGCCGACCTCGCCCTGGAGCGGCACGCCGCCATTGATCAGAATTTTGGCCATAATTTACGGGATTCGGGATTCGTGATTTGAGATTCGGAACAGCCTAAGGGGGCGAGATGGTGGCAGGGTTCAGCTTTCGCGAATCCCAAATCACGAATCCCGGTTTTCAACAGCCGAACGGCTGGTCATCCCGGCTTCTTGGGGAGTCAGGGTTTTCAGTGCCAGCGCATGGATCGCGCCGCCCATCAGGTCGCCGAGGGTCGCGTATACCAGCCGATGCCGCGCCAGCGGCAACTTGCCGGCGAACTGGCTGGCCACCACGGTGGCCTCGAAATGCACGCCGTCGGCACCGGCGACCTCGACCCGCGCACCGGGCAGGCCGTCTTCGATCAATGCCTGTATGCGGCTGGGGTCCATCGGGCGTTCCATGGGGCGGGCGGGCTTCGGTCATGGATTCCGCGTGGTGCGGCACCATGTGGCTGGCATATGACGTTAAAATGCGAACATGCCATGGTAATGGAATTCTTCTGGCACAGAAACGACAGCGGACGCCGTATCGGCTTTCCGGTGTCGACTCGCCTCCCACCCGAGCACCCATGAACGCACGCATTGCCCCGCCCGCCCCGAACGACCTGAGCCCCGAGGCGATCATGCGCAGCGCGCGCACGGTGATCGCCACCGAAGCCAGCGCGATCCACGCGCTGGAGCCGAGGATCGGGCCGGACTTCGTCGAGGCCTGTCGGTTGATCCTGGCCTGCAAGGGCCGCGTGGTAGTCAGCGGCATGGGCAAGTCCGGCCATGTGGCGCGCAAGATCGCCGCCACCCTGGCCTCCACCGGCACGCCGGCTTTCTTCGTGCATCCCGGCGAAGCAAGCCATGGTGACCTAGGCATGATCCTGCCGCAGGACGTGGTGCTGGCCCTGTCCTACTCCGGCGAAACCGACGAGTTGCTGCTCATCCTGCCGGTGATCAAGCGCCAGGGCATTCCGCTGATCGCGATCACCGGCCGGCCCGGCTCCTCGCTGGCCAGCCAGGCCGATGTGCATCTGGACGGCAGCATCTCCAGTGAAGCCTGCCCGCTGGGCCTGGCACCTACCACCAGCACCACGGCCGCACTGGTGCTGGGCGACGCGCTGGCGATCGCCTTGCTGGAAGCGCGCGGTTTCACCTCGGACGACTTCGCCCGCTCGCACCCGGCCGGCGCGCTGGGCCGCCGCCTGCTGCTGCACATCAGCGACGTGATGCACAGCGGCGACGACGTGCCGCGGGTGTCGCCCGAGGCCAACCTCACCGCCGCCCTGGTCGAAATGACGCGCAAGCATCTGGGCATGACCGCGGTGGTCGACGCCGAACAGCGCCTGCTCGGCGTGTTCACCGACGGCGACCTGCGCCGCGCGCTGGACGACGAGGGCGTCAACCTGCGTGGCGCCACCGTGGCCGAACTGATGACCCGCGGCCCGAAGACCATCGGTGCCGACAAGCTCGCCGCCGAAGCCGCGCAGCTGATGGAGAAACACCAGATCCACGCCCTGCTGGTGGTCGACGACGAACAGCACGTGGTCGGCGCGCTGAACATTCACGATCTGCTCCGCGCTCGTGTGGTTTGATTTGATTTGTCTCGACAAATCAAACAAATCAAGCAAACCGGCTCTTGACACACCCCACGCAGACGCAACCCCTGAACCCGTGCCCGAAACCCACCTCCCCAACCTCACCCCCGACATCCTCGCCCGCGCCGCGAAAATCCGCCTGGCGGTGTTCGACGTGGATGGCACGCTGACCGACGGGCGCCTCTGGTATGCCGAGGACGGCCACGAGATCAAGGTCTTCCATGTGCACGACGGGCTGGGCCTTAAGCGATTGCAGGCGCATGACGTGCAGGTGGCGCTGATCACGGCGCGGATCAGCCACCCGGTCGCGCTGCGCGCCGAGGAACTGGATATCGCCCATGTCTATCAGGGCCAGGTCGACAAGCGGGCCTGCCTGCAGGAGTTGCTCGACGCGCTGCACCTGCAGCCGGAACAGGTGGCTTTCACCGGTGACGACCTGCCCGACCTGGCGCCGATGCGCATGGCCGGGCTGGCCGTGGCGGTAGCCAACGCGCACCCCTGGATTGCCGAACAGGCACACTGGCAAACCCGCCAACGCGGTGGCGAAGGCGCCGCCCGCGAGGTGTGCGACCTGATCCTGCTGGCCCAGGGCAAGGGCGACGCCGAGCGGGAGCGCTGGCAGTGAACTTGCGTCTGTGGCTGCGTGATCGACGCCTGCCGTTCGCCATCGTCGTCGTCGCACTGGCCGCCGGCGTGAGCCAGTTGCTGCTGTGGTGGCTGGGGCCGGCGCCGCGCACCCACGACTTCGTCGGGCCGCCGCGCTCGGGCTACACCCTGACCAACGCCAAAGTCATCGAATACGGTATCGATGGCCGGCCGGGACTGCATGTGCAGTCGCCGCACCTCGAGCGCCGCGAAGGCGACGAGTCGCTGTATCTCAACGCACCCACCTTCCAGATGCCGGCCAGGAAGCCCGGCGTACCCGACTGGCAGGGCCAATCGCTGTACGGCTGGGTGAACAAACCCGGCACCCTGCTCAAGCTGCAGGGCCCGGTGTACATGCACCGACCTGCATTCACGGATGCCCGCGGCGTGGCGCAGCCGGAGGCCACCATGCATACCTCGGAGGTGACTGCGTGGCCGAAGGAAAACCGCATGGAAAGCGCCGAGCCGGTACAGATGACCCAAGGCGACCGTAGAATGAGCGGCGTCGGCATGCGTGCCAACCTCACTGACAATCACCTGGAGTTGCTCGATGACAGCCACGGCACGTTCCCGCCGCGCAAGCGCTAGTCGCAAGTTCGCCGCCGGCCTGCTCGCGGCTTGCTCGCTGGCGATGCTCCCCAGCCTGGTCGTGGCCAAGAAGTCCGATCGGCAGCAGCCGATGAATTACGTGTCCAAGCAGACCGACGCGTACAACGCGCCGAACACGGTCACCACGTTGACCGGCAATGTGAAGATCACCCAGGGCACCTTGCTGCTCACCGGCGACCTCGCCAGGATCCATCTCGATGCGGACACCCAGATTTCGCATGTCGTGGTCACCGGCAAGCCCGCTCACATCCAGCAGCTGGACGAGAACAACAACCTGATGACGGGCGACGCCGCCCAGCTCGACTACGACAACATCCACGGTATTGCTGTGCTCACCGGCGGTGCCGTCGTCAAGCAACAGGGCCGCGGCGAATTTCATGGCGACAAGCTGACCTACAACACGGACACCAGCCAGATCACCGGCGAATCCAGCGGCGACGGACTCGTGCACGGCGTATTCCTGCCCAAGCCGAAGCCCGCGACGGCGACTCCCGCCAGCCAGCCCGCTCCGGCAGCCAGTGCACCGGCCGTGCCTGCACCCGCCAACAACAGCTCGGCCGCGCAGGGACATCACTAAGTCCATGCTCTCCGCCGAAGGTCTGCAGAAAAGCTTCAAGGCACGCCAGGTCGTGCGCGATTTCGGCTTCTCGATCCGCGAGGGCGAGGTAGTCGGCCTGCTCGGCCCGAACGGCGCCGGCAAGACCACCTGTTTCTACATGGTGGTTGGCCTGATCGAGGCCGATGCCGGCAGCATCACGCTGGACAAGCAGAACATCACCGGCCTGGCGATGCACGCGCGCGCGCGCCTGGGCATCGGCTACCTGCCGCAGGAGGCCTCGGTATTCCGTCGGCTCAGCGTGGCGGACAACATCATGGCGGTGCTGGAATTGCGCCAGGGGCTGAGCGCGCAGCAGCGCAGCAGCCAGCTGGAAAGCCTGCTGGATGAGCTGAAGATCGCCCACATCGCCGACCAGAAAGGCATCAGCCTGTCGGGCGGCGAACGCCGCCGTGTCGAAATAGCACGCGCGCTGGCGGCCAATCCGCGCTACATGCTGCTGGACGAGCCCTTTGCCGGCGTCGATCCGATCTCGGTCGGCGAGATCCAGCGCATCGTGCGCCACCTGAAGGAGCGCGGGATCGGCGTGCTGATCACCGACCACAACGTGCGCGAAACCCTGGGCATCTGCGACCGCGCCTACATCCTCAACGACGGCGAGGTGCTCTCCCGCGGCACCCCGGCGCACATCCTCGCCGACGAAAAGGTGCGCGAGGTCTACCTCGGGCGCGAATTCCGCCTCTGACAAGTTGTTGAAGAGGCTGTCCTGCCTTTTTCAACGCGCCAAGTCTGGCGCATCTCCGGACCTGGCTACGCAAACCAGGCACTTGATGTGCCTGATTCGCGGCGAGCCATCCATGGCACGCATTGGCAGGTTGTTTTTCAACATCCTGCCAATATAGCTGTCGTGGCTTGTTCGGATGCGTCGCCTGGCTATGGCTGCAGCTGCGGGCAAGCGTTAGGATGGCCGCGAGTTCCTTCGACCCGGCTGGCATGAAACCCGCACTGCAGTTTCGCCTCCATCAGCAATTGACCCTGACGCCGCAATTGCAGCAGGCGATCCGCCTGTTGCAGCTGTCGCAGCTGGAACTGGAAGCGGAGCTGCGCCAGATCGCCGAAAGCAACCCGCTACTGGAGTTCGCCGAGGAGGTCGAGGACGACGAGGCCGAAGACACCGCCACCCCGGAAAGCGAATACCAGATCCCCGACAAGTCGGCTGCCAGCAGCGACGGCGACACCGACGAAGCTGCAGTCGACTGGGCCGATGGCGGCGGCGCTGCCGAATCGCCGATCGACTTTTCCAGCAACAGCCTGGGCAACGGCAGCAGCTCGCGTGGCGACGAGGACTTCGAACCGCAGAACGCGGCCCCGGAAAGCCTGCAGCAACACCTGCTGTGGCAGCTCAACCTCGCCTCGTTCGATGCGCGCGAGCACCTGATCGCCACCGTGCTGATCGATGCGCTCAATCCGGCCGGCTACCTGGGTGAAGGCATGGACGCGGTGCTCGCCGCGCTGCCGGTCGATCTCAACGCCAGCCTCGACGAGGTGGAAGCGGTGCGGCGCCAGTTGCAGGGCTTCGATCCCGCCGGCGTGGGCAGCCTGGACCTGCGCGACTGCCTGACCGTGCAACTGCAGCAGTTCGACCCGGATACGCCGCACCGCGAACTGGCCCTGCGCATCGTCGACACCGAACTGGAGCTGCTGGCGCGCAACGACATCGCCCGGCTCGCACGCCGCCTGCACGCCAGCCCGGACGAAGTCGCCGAGGCGGCCGTGCTGATCCGCAGCCTCGACCCGCGCCCCGGCGCCGCGCTGGATACCACGCCCGTCGAATACGTGGCGCCGGATGTCTACGCGCTGCGTGACGGCAGTCGCTGGCGGGTCAGCCTCAATCCCGACTCGCAACCGCGGCTGGGGCTGAACCAGCACTACTGCGGCCTGATCGCGAAAGCGCGCGGCGAGGATGCCAGCTGGATGCGCGGCCAGTTGCAGGAGGCCCGCTGGCTGATCAAGAGCCTGGAGTCGCGTGCCGAGACCCTGCTCAAGGTCGCCGAGGCGATCGTGCGGCGGCAAAGCGCCTTCCTCGACTACGGCCCGGAAGCGATGCACCCGCTGGTGCTGCGCGAAGTGGCCGAGGAAGTGGGCATGCACGAATCCACCATTTCCCGCGTCACCACGCGCAAGTACCTGCACACGCCGCGCGGCACGTTCGAGCTGAAATACTTCTTTTCCAGTGGCGTCTCCACCGAAGACGGCGGCAGCGCCTCGGCCACCGCGATCCAGGCCATGCTGCGCAAGCTGATCGACGCGGAAGATTCGCGCAAACCGCTGTCCGATCAGGCGATTGCCGAGGAACTGCAAGCCAAGGGCATCCAGGTGGCCCGCCGCACCGTCGCCAAATACCGGGAGGGGCTGCGCATTCCCACATCCAGCGAACGTCAGCGCGCCAGCTGAACGGCAACGCCGGACAGGCCAAGGCGTGACAGGCCAACGCATGACAGGTACGGGAACTTGGTTCTCACGAAAGTGTTCCCATCCCTTACCAAGAGATGATTGACGATGTGCCGGGGTCGTCCCGACCCCGGCACATCCATCCACCGCGAAAGCGGCACTGCACCACCAGAGGAGGCGCCCATGCAATTCCAACTCAGCGGCCAGCAGATTGAAGTCACTCCCGCGCTGCGCGATCACGCCACCGCCAAGCTCGACCGCCTCACCCGCCTCGACGACAAGCTCAAAAGTCTCGTGATCGTGCTCTCCCTCGACAAGCTCCAGCAACGCGCCGACGGCACCCTGAACGTGGTCGGCGGTACCTTGCATGCCGAGGCCACCGAGGCCGACATGTATGCCTCCATCGACGTGCTGTTCGACAAGCTGGTCGCCCAGTTGCGCAAATACCGCGAAAAGGTCGCCGACAAGCACCAGCGCGAGGCCCGCGAAGAGCGCCAGTACGGCTGAACCCACCGGTTCGCCAGTCAGGACGGCCCGCCCCTCGAGGCGGGCCGTTTTCTCCACTGCATACCGTTCGCCCGCAAGCTGGCACAATGGTCGCCACTCCGCGCAACCCGGCGGATGGATCACGCGACGCAAGGGCCTCGGCTTGGATCGGATCAGCGCACGGCAACTCTATGACGGCGTCCACGAGCGCATGGCGCTGCGTTGGGTGTCCGGCATGCGCGGCGAGGCGCGCGTGCTCGAACCGGGCGCGGCGCAGGCACGCCGCCCGTCGCTGATCGGCTACCTCAATGTCATCTACCCGAACAAGATCCAGATCATCGGCTCGGAGGAGCTGAACTTCCTGGACGGGCTGGATTCGCGCCAGCGCTGGGAAGTGATGCACAAGATCGCCGCCTACCAGCCGGTGGCGCTGATCGTGACCAAGGACCAGTCGGTACCCGCCGACCTGCGCGAGGTGGCCGAGGAAACCAACACACCGCTGTGGATCAGCCCCAAGCGCGGCCACGAATTGCTGACCTACCTGCAATACCACCTGGCGCGCATGCTGGCGGCGAAGACCACCTTGCACGGCGTGTTCCTGGAAGTGTTCTCGATCGGCGTGCTGATCACCGGCGAGGCCGGCTCGGGCAAGAGCGAGCTGGCACTGGAACTGATCAGCCGCGGTCACCGCCTGGTCGCCGACGACGCCACCGAGTTCACCCTGATCGCGCCGGACGTGATCGACGGCACCTGCCCGGAACTGCTGCAGGATCTGCTCGAGGTGCGCGGACTTGGCGTGCTCAACGTGCGCGAAATGTTCGGCCACATGTCGGTCAAGACCTCCAAGTACCTGCGCCTGGTGGTGCACCTCAAGCCGCTGCGCGAAGGCGACGGCAATCCCGACGACGGCAGCGACGCGCTGACCCGGCTCACCGGCGACATCGGCCATCGCCAGATTTTCGACGTGGCGGTGCCGATGATCACCATTCCGGTGGCTTCAGGACGCAACATCGCGGTGCTGGTGGAAGCGGCGGTGCGCAGCCATGCCCTGAAGAGCAAGGGCATCGATCCCGCGCAGACCTTCATCGATCGCCAGGCGCACCAGTTGCGTCGGCTGCCTCCATGGTGAACGCATGAACGAGAACGACGAGTCGCTGGCTCCATTCAATGCACGCGAGGCGATCCGCCTGATCGTGCTCACCGGCCTCTCCGGCGGCGGCAAGACGGTGGCCCTGCGCGCACTGGAGGATCTGGAGTTCTACTGCGTCGACAACCTGCCCGGCAGCCTGCTGCCGCACCTGGTGCAGGCGGTGCTGCAGGATCGCAGCAGCCGGCGCCGGCGCATCGCGGTAGGCATGGACGTGCGCAACCGCGGCGAGGATTTCAGCCACCTGCCCAGCGTGCTTTCGGAGCTGGCCGCGGCCGGCGTGCAGGTGCATCTGATCTTCCTGGACTGCCGCGACGAGGTGCTGATCAAGCGCTATTCGGAAACACGCCGGCGTCATCCGCTGGCCTTGCGCGGGGTGTCGCTGGCCGATGCGATCGTCGAGGAGCGCCGCTTGCTGCGCCCGCTGATGGCGATCGCCGAGAAGGTGATCGATTCCAGCGAACTCAACGTGCACCAGCTGCGCCGGCTCGTCGCCACCGGTTACGCCCAGGCGACCGAGGGGCTGACCCTGATGTTCCAGTCGTTCGCGTTCAAGCGCGGCCTGCCGCTGGATTCCGACTTCACGTTCGACGCGCGCTGCCTGCCCAACCCGCACTGGCAGGCACATTTGCGGCCGTTGTCGGGAAAGGACGCGCCGGTGCGCGAATTCCTCGATGGCGAACCCCTGGTCGGCGAATACTTCAGCGACACCGCGCGCTGGCTGGACGCCTGGATCCCGCGCTTCGAACAGGACGACCGCAGCTACCTGACCATCTCGATCGGCTGCACCGGCGGTCGTCACCGCTCGGTCTACCTCGTCGAGAAACTGGCGGCCCACTACCGGAGCCAGCGCGAAGGCGTGCTCACCTTCCACCGCGAGCTCGAATGATGACCATGCTGCCCGATTGGAGATGGCCTGCGGAGTCGCGCACATGAGCGTGGGCGTGCTGCTGATGACCCACGAGGCGGTAGGCAAGGCGCTGATTTCCGCGGCGAGCCACGTGATGCCGAAATTGCCGCTGCGCGTATCCGCGGTGGAAGTGCCGCCGGAATCCGATCCGGAAGTGATGCGCACGCTCACCGCCCATCACGCGCGCGATCTCGACCAGGGCGACGGCGTATTGATCCTGGCGGATCTGTATGGCGCCACGCCGTGCAACATCGGGCTGTCGCTTGGCGCGCTCGGCGTGCGTCTGCGTTGCGTCTCGGGACTGAACCTGCCGATGCTGCTGCGCGTACTGAACTATGCGGAAAAACCACTGGACGAACTGGCCGAGGTCGCCGCCAGCGGCGGGCGCGGGGGAATCTTCATTGACCATGCCTGACCTCAAGGATGCCCTGATCCATTCCACACAGACGTCACCGGCTCTGTCTGCTCGCAGCTTCGTGGTGCACCGACGAAAGCAGGCTGGCCGCCTGTCGAGGAGGTGCACCGCGGGGATGTGGGCAGACAGAGTCGGCCCCCGCCGACTAAAAACAAATGATGGAGTGATGTCCAGATGGCCCGCAGGCGGCAGCGCGCGGTTTGCCAAGGCAACCAGCCTTGGCTGCGCCACGCACCACCACCTGCGAACCATCTGGACATCATGCCGCCTGTGTGGAATAGATCAGGGCATCCTTCATCATGCTTGAACAAGAGATCGTCGTTTCCAACAAGCTCGGCCTGCATGCCCGCGCCTCGGCCAAGCTGGTGCAACTGGTGCAAGGCTTCAAATCCACCGTGTGGCTGGTCAGCAAGGGCCGCGAGGTCAACGCGCAGAGCATCATGGGCGTCATGATGCTGGCGGCCGGCATCGGTACCACGCTCAGCGTGCGCGCCGACGGCGCGGACGAAACAGCAGCGCTGGCAGCGGTGGTCGAATTGTTCGAGCGCAAGTTCGACGAGGGAGCATGATTCGTATGGGAATGGAGAATCGGGAATCGGGAATCGGCAAGGCGCAGGCTTGTCGCAGGCTCGCCGCCGCTTCCATGCTGCCTGCTCTTCCCATTCCCCATTTCTCATTCCTTGCGACCGCCAAGAAGTCCCCTTGCGGAATTCCCGGCTCCGCAAGGAGCCACCCATGAGGCATGTGCTCAGCGGCACCGTCGCCGCCCATGGCATGGCGCTCGGCCGTGCGCGGCTGGTGCAGCCCAGCCGCTACACCGTCGACAGCCGCCCGCTGGACGAGAGCGAGATCGAAGGCGAACTGGCCAAGCTGCACCAGGCGCTGGATACCGCGCGGCTGGAACTGCGCGAGTTGCGCGGCAAGCTGCACGGTGCGCTGGCACGCGAGGTCAATGAATTCATCGACGCGCACAGCCTGCTGCTGGACGATGCCGAGCTGCTGCGCGGGCTGGACGACCTGGTGAAGATCGGCCACTACCGCCCTGGTGCCGCGCTGAAGAAACAGCGCGACCGCCTGTCTGCCGTGTTCGAGGCGATGGACGATCCCTACCTGCGCAGCCGCAAGGAAGACGTCGAGCAGGTGATCAACCGGGTGATCTCCGCGCTGCAGCGGCAGACCAGCCCGGAAGAACGCAAGCTGGCCGCCCGTGTGGGCGAAGTGCTCATCGCCGACAGCATCGCGCCGGCCGACATGGCGCAGCTCGCCGGCAACGGCCTGCTCGGCGTGGTCGCCAGTTCCGGCAGCGCCTACTCGCACAGCGCGATCCTCGCGCGCAGCCTGGGCCTGCCGATGCTGGTGGGCACGCGCGACGCGCTGGCCAATATCCACGACGACGACCTGATCCTGCTCGACGCCGAACGCGGCGAGACGGTGGTGCATCCCACCGCGCAGGATCTTTCCCGCTATCGCGCCTGGCAACGCGAGGCAGTCAACGAGGGACGGCGCCTGGCCAAGCTCGCCAATGCGCCCACCCGCACCCGCGATGGCGTCGAGATCGCCCTGCTGGCGAATGCCGAAACCGCCACCGACGTGGCGCTGGCGCGCGCGCGCGGCGCCGATGGCGTGGGCCTTTATCGCACCGAATTCCTGTTCCTGCGCAAGCGCGCGCTGCCGTCCGAGGACGAGCAGTTCATCGCCTATCGCGACCTGGTGATGGGCATGGGCGGCCTGCCGGTGACCATCCGCACCATGGACCTGGGCGCCGACAAGGCCGACGCCGCCGGGCTGGTCGCCCGCGGCGAGGACAATCCGGCACTGGGCGTGCGCGGCGTGCGCCTGTCGCTGCGCCACCCGTCGGTGTTCACCACCCAGATCCGCGCGATCCTGCGCGCCGCCTGCTACGGCCCGGTGCGCGTGCTGATCCCGATGGTGACCCAGCCGGACGAACTCATCGCGGTGCGCACCCTGTTCAAGCTGGCGCGCCAGGAACTCAAGCGCGAGAACATCGACCTGCCGGAAAAACTGCCGCTGGGCGCGATGATCGAAGTGCCGGCCGCGGCGATCAATGTGCGCGCCCTGCTGGAACACGCCGACTTCCTCGCCATTGGCACCAACGACCTGGCCCAGTATGTGCTCGCCGCCGACCGCGGCAACGACGCGCTGGACAACATCTACAACCCGTTGCAGCCGGCGCTGCTGCGACTGCTCTCGCACGTGATCAGCGCCGGCCGACGGGCGAAGAAACCGGTCAGCCTGTGCGGCGAGATCGCCGGCGACATGAACTTCACCGCCCTGCTGCTGCTGCTCGGGCTGCACGAGTTCAGCATGCACCCGAGCCAGATCCTGCATGTACGCGATCGTCTCGCCACGCTCGACCACGCCGACCTGCGCCGGCACGCGGCACAGCTGCTGCGCGCGCATACGCATGAGCAGGCCGAGGCGATGCTGGCCGAGATCGTCGGCTGACATCGGCGACCCGATCGGCGGACTACTTCCGACCTGCCGCGATCACAACTCATCCAGAAACGCATCGAGCAGGGCGCCGCGATATTTCTGCCGGTGCAGCAGCAACGAGAGCTTGCGGCGCAAGTCGAGGAACGGCGTGTTCAGCGCCTTCAGATGACCGGCGGCGACGGCGTCGGTGATCGCCACCGCGGGCAGGCAGGCGATGCCCAGCCCGGCCACCACCACCTGCTTGATCGCCTCTATCTGGTCCAGCTCCAGCACCGTCTCGCCGGGCGGCAACTGCGCCAGCACGCGCTCACTGGTGGCGCGCGTGGCCGAACCCGGCTCGCGCAACACCCAGCGCGCGCCGGCGAAGTCGGCGGGTTTCAGGCCACGCTTGCGCGCCAGCGGATGCCCCGGTGCAGCACACACCGCCAGCAGGTCGTCGCGCCACGCTCGCACTTCCAGTTGCGGATGCGTGACCGGTCCCTCGACGCAGCCGATGTCCAGGCTGTGGTCGAGCATGCCGGCGGCGATCGCCTCGGTATTCGCCACGCGCAAGCGGATCGCCACCTGCGGATGCGCGCGCACGAACGATCCGAGCAGCTCACCCACGCGGTAATTGCCCACCGTGTTGCTGGCGCCGATACGCAGCTCGCCGCCCAGCGTAGTGCCGTCCTCGCTGCCGCGACGGCCGAATTCGGCATGGCGTTCCAGCAGCTCCTGCGCCAGCGGCAGCAGCTCGCGCCCACGCGCATTCAGATGCAGACGCCCGCGCTCGCGGTCGAACACCGGCGCATCGAGCTGACGCTCCATCTCGGCCAGCGCCATGCTGGCCGCCGGCTGGGTCAGGTGCAGCCGTTCGGCGGCAGCGCGCACGCTGCCCAGCAGCGCAATCTGCACGAACACCTCGAGTTGGCGCGGGCTGATATTGATCATCAGCCTACTTTATATCCTTGATCAGATATTCCAAGTTTCCTTTATGGAGGACGGCGCCGACAATGGCGCCATCCTTGGAGTACCGCGTGAACGCCCCATCCATCGCCGCCACCATCCACCCGACCTTGCGCAGTCGCGCACCCGGCCTGTTGCTGGCGGTGGCGATCGGCCTGCTCGCGCTGCTGCTCGGGCGCTGGGCACCGCTGATCGGCGGCCCGGTATTCGGCATCGTGCTCGGCATCATCGTGCGCAACGTGTTCGCGCCGGATGCGCGCTTCACCCCCGGCATCCAGTTCGGCGGCAAGCAGGTGCTGCAGTGGTCGATCATCGCGCTCGGCTTCGGGCTCAGCCTGACCCAGGTGGCGAAGACCGGTCTGGAGTCGCTGTGGGTGACCCTGATCACGATGAGCGTGGCCTTTCTCAGCGCATGGCTGCTCGGCCGCTGGCTCGGCGTGCACGACAAGCTGAAGATCCTGATCGGCGTGGGCACCGCGATCTGCGGCGGCTCGGCGATCGCCGCGGTGACGCCGATCATCCGCCCCGACGACCACGACACCGCGTTCGCGATTTCCACCATCTTTTTGTTCAACGTGGTCGCGGTGCTGCTGTTTCCGCTGCTCGGCCATTTGTTGCACCTGTCTGATCTCGGCTTCGGCCTGTGGGCCGGTACCGCGATCAACGACACCTCGTCGGTGGTTGCCGCCGGCTACAGCTACAGCCACGCGGCGGGCGACTACGCCACTATCGTCAAGCTGACCCGTGCCACCCTGATCATCCCGGTCTGCCTGGTACTCGCCTTCGTAGTCGCCGCCCGCGAGAAACGCAAGCATGCACAAGCCGGCAGCGCAGGCCATTTCAGCCTGGCCCGCATCTTCCCCTGGTTCATCCTGTGGTTCCTGGTGGCCTCGGGCATCCGCACGGCCGGCCTGCTGCCGCTGGCGATCCAGCCGGCCCTGCACATGCTGGCCGAATTCCTGATCATCGTGGCGCTCACCGCGATCGGCCTGTCGGCGAACCTGCGCCGGATGATCTCCAGCGGTGCGCGGCCGATCCTGCTCGGGCTGGGCGTGTGGGCCGCGGTGTCGGTCAGCAGCCTGCTGGTGCAACTGGTGATCGGGCAGTTGTGAGACACGCGCGGCAACATGCCACGCGCTGCTCCCTGTCATTCGTCAGCGCTTGTCCAGCGAGTATTTCCCGGGCCCGGTGACGATCAGCAACAACAGGCCACCCACGATGCTGATGTTCTTGTAGAAGTTGATCATGTTGTAGAAACGCTCCATGCCCTCCATGTTCCAGTAGGGGTGGCCGATCAACGCCGCGGCGAGCGTGTAGATCGCCATGGCGAGCGCCAGCGGGCGGGTATAGAAGCCGAGCACCAGCGCAATGCCGACCCCGAGCTCCATCACCACCGCGATCAGCGCCATCAGGCCGGGCAACGGCATGCCGGTGGATGTCATGTTGGTGACGGTGGCGGTAAAGCCCAGCATCTTGTCGAGGCCGAACTTCACGAACAACACCATCAGCAGGATACGGGCCAGCAGGATCAGCTGGTCTCTCCAATTCTCGAACAAGGTGTAGCGCATGATTGCCTCCCTACGGCGTAACGATTGATCGTCAAGATCGGTGCAGCGCGTGCTGACGCTGCGGATCGGGGGTCGCCGGAGGCAGCCTCACGCGTTGTCCGGTTGCGGATTGGCGTCCCGAACGAGGCGCAAAGGCGTCCATGCATCCATCCCGCAGATGTCCAGCGAGACCCGTCGTGACTCATCCTACGCCGTTCGCGCCCGGCGTACAGGGAGGTCGTGCCGGATCATCCGCCCGCAGCGACATGGTGGATGTGGCGCGCGTGTTTCCGCGCAAGCGGACCTGTCACCGTGGCGGGCATTGCCGGGGCATTCCGCAAGGACTTCGGCCGCGCGATGGCGCGCAGGCGGGCGCTGTCGCCGCCCCGTGACAGTTGATCCGGCGGCCGCGAACAGATATCCGAACCGACCCGCTCCCGCATAGACGCACCGGCAAATCCGCGGAAGCGACGCCAACTTGTGCGTCACTCCCGCGAGGCGAAGCACTCAGTGAGCTGAAGGCGTGTAGGTCAACTCTTCGTCCACACTGTCCACATGCGATGACTCGTCCTCGATCGCAGCGCCGAGTGCCTTGCGCAGATCCGCGGCCGCATCCTTGCCTTCCGCGCTCTCGACCATCTTCCACATGGAAGGTTCAGCCTCGGCCCCCAGCTCGGCCCAGCTGGCGGAATAACTCACCACCATGAAATCCGGCGCATCGGCACCGCCCTCCCTCACCCTGACGAATCGGTAGTAGTAGGGCCAGTGGGATTTGTCCGCCGCCGCGGTGATCTTCTTCACCGCATCGGTGAATGCCTTGTCCGATCCGGATACGCGCTTGAGCTTGAAATAGGTGATGTCCATCAGGGCACCGGACGTGCCCTTCTTCGGGTCGATGCGGCTCAGGTCGACCTGCTCCTCGATGAAGGCGCTGGTCTCCCCCTTGAGATGCGGCATGACCGCCTTCTGGAACGTCGCGTCGCACGCCTTGCCCTGCTTGTGCATGTCGTCGAACGCAGCCCAGCTCGCCGGGTCGCTCACATACGAGTACGAGAAGACGTCGCCGGTCTCGTGCGCCAACGCCGTCCACTTGTACTTGAAACCATGCTCGGCAAGACACTTGTTGTAACTCTTGATGCCGGCCAGGTAGGCCTCCTGACCCGCCGGTGCCACGGTGTCGGTGTAGATCCGGGCGACCTTCGCAGGTGCTGCGGCAGCAAGCACGCTGCCCATGCCCAACAATACGCCCGCAGATAACACACAAAGTGCAATGACTTTCATGAGTTCCCCTCGCAGGGTCGATGCCCTGCCCGTATTGGCGTTGGATCATCTGCCGCTGCCACGGGTGTGACGCGGGACCAACCGCAAAAGTATGCGCGCGCCTTTCCGGCGTTTACGGGATCGCATGAAAATATATTTTTGGAGAATTCGTTGTCCCCACGCTACTCGTGGCGTGGAAAATGCTTTCCGGCACCAGTCGCCACAGCAGCCGACTGTGCTCAAGCCCTGCCCTGTTCCACCAGGGTCAACGCCACCTTGTCGCGCAGGTACACAGGGAGTGCCAGCTCGGGTGGCTGGGTGCGGCCAGCCCTGAACTCGCGCAATGCCAGTTCGGCGACATGGGCCGCCTGCGGATAGCGCAGGCCATCCGCGGAATGCAGGGTGCCGGTGAGGCGCTGGCTCAGCGCGCTGGCATAGGTGCCCCAGCCGCTGCCGACCACCTGCCACGCGTCGGCTTCGGGCAACAGCAGCGACTCGGCGGTGCAGATGCGTTCTTCGTCCAGCGCGACCAGCCCGCCGTTGTCGTCACGCCGGTAGCCCGCGGCATAGATCTCACCCATGCGTGCGTCGATTACGGCGAGGATCGCGGTGCCTTCTTCTTCCGGCGCTTCCAGCGCCAGCGCGGCCAGCGAGGAAATGGTGATCACCGGCAAGTCCAGCGCCAGCGCCATGCCCTGCGCCAGCGACACGGCCAGCCGCACGCCAGTGAATGCACCGGGGCCGCGGCCTACGGCAATCGCATCCAGCGCCAGCCGACCAATGCCGGCTTCGGCCAGCAGCTCGTCGGCCATTGGCAACACCAGTTCGGTATGGCGGCGCGGAGCGATCTCGCTGCGGGCGATCAGTTCGTCGCCGTGGATCAGGGCGACGGAGCAGGCTTCGGTGGCGGTTTCGATCGCGAGCAGGTTCATGACCGCTCCATGATAGCGGCTGGCGGCTCGCTCGACGCGGGTGCGTCCGCGTACCAGTCGATGCGTCGGGTCAGATACATCATCAGCGCCACCATCACCAGCAGCACCAAGGCGCCGATCAGCAGGGCGTACTGTTCCGCCGCGATCAGTCCATACAACATCGCATAGATCAGCCCAAGCACGCTGCCCAGCAGCATGCCGGCCCGACGCGCGCGCAACACCGCCATTGCATAGCCGCCCACGATCACCACCACCGCTACCGCCGCCAGCGCATACGCCAGACCAAAGCCGATCTGTTCGGACAGCGCCAGCAGGACCACGTAGAAGGTGGCCAGCGCCGCGCCAACCAGCAGGTATTGCACCGGGTGCACGCGCAGCCGCTTGAGCACCTCGAACAGGAAGAACGCGACGAAGGTCATCGCGATGAACAGCAACCCGTACTTCCCCGCGCGCACGTTGCGCTGGTACACGTCAACGGGCTGGTATAGCTGCACGCCGAAAGTCGAGGCCTGCAACGCGGCATTCATGTCTTCGGTATCGGTCCAGTGCTGGCCATAGCTGCGGTTGAGATCGAGCAGATGCCAGTGCGCGCTGAATCCATTGGCGTCGAACCGATGCTCCAGCGGCAATGCCGCACCGACAAAGCTCGGGTCATGCCACGGCGCGCGCATGTTCACATCGGTACTGCGTGCCAGCGGCAGCAGGCGCAGCGACTCGGTGCCAGCCAGCTTCAGGCCGATCTGCACGTCGATCGACTGGCCGTTCAACGCATCCAGGTCGATCGGCACGACCACGTTCGGCCATGTTCCCAGCCGGACGGCCGACGAATCGAACTGCGCAGGCTTGCCGTTGATGCGCAAATCGGTGACCTCCTGCAGGCCACGCAGGTCGCCCACCGGCAGTCGCAGTTCGGCCTTGCCGGCCTGCCATGCCGCGGCGCTGTCATGCTGGAACTGGGCCAGATCCTGCGCGTTGAAGCGAGCTCCCAGCTTCACCGTGGCGACGAACACCGGCGCGCTGTAGATGCCGTAGCTGCGCGTCTGCACCGCCATCGCCACATCCATGCTCAGCGTATCGGCCAGCATGCTCTCGCTGCCGGCCTTCAACTGATAGGGCTGGTTGTCGCCTGCGCTGACCTGGCGCATGGTCGGCACCACCAGCACCGGACCGCCCAGCACCTGGTCGCCACCCCAACCCTGCGCGATCTGCGCGATCGCCTGTTCGCGCAGTTGCTGGCGCTCGCGCACCAGCCCGCTCACCTGCAGCAGCGGTATGGTCATCAGCAGCGCCAGCACGCCGATGCCGAGCACCTTGGCAGTCACCGTCTGCATCCACTTGCCCATGTCATTGGCCTCGGCTTGATCCGGAGCTTCAAGCACAACAGTCCGGGGGGCGCCAACGCGGGCAAGCACGGCCCGCCTGCTGACCACAAGATGGCGGGCCGATGACGCGAAACTTCACGCCGCGGGCGCGGTCATTGCCAAGACAAGCCAGCCGGCCCGAATCGGGGAACGCCATGCACGCAATCGCCAGGTTCCTGGCCCGCAACAAGGGCTTCATCACCTTCATGCTGTGCATGCTGGTGTTCCGCAGCGCGGTGGCCGACTGGAACGTGGTGCCGACCGGCTCGATGCAGCCCACCATCAAGATCGGCGACCGCATCCTGGTCGACAAGCTGGCCTACGACGTGCGCCTGCCGCTCACCCACGTCTCACTCGTGCACCTGGCCGACCCGCAACGCGGCGACATCGTGGTGCTGGATTCGCATGCCGCCAATGAGCGCCTGGTGAAGCGCGTGATCGGCCTGCCAGGCGACGAGGTGGCGATGCGCGGCAACGTGCTGTTCATCAACGGCCGTCCAGCCAGCTATGCGGCGAGCAGCTACGTCGGCATCCGCGACGACCTGCGTGATCCCGCGCACTACGACATCGAACGCTACGACATCATGCACCACGCGGTTCGCCTGTCCGACTTCCGCCCCAGCCCCGCCAGCAATTTCGGCCCGGTGAAAGTCCCGCGCGGCCGGTACCTGCTGCTCGGCGACGATCGCGACAACAGCATGGACTCGCGCTACTTCGGCTACTTTCCGCGCAACGAGATCGTCGGACGTGCGCGCTACGTGGTCGCGTCGCTCGATCCGGCCAATCACTATCTGCCGCGAAGCCACCGCTTCGGCATGCCGCTCGACTGAGATCTCAGCCGCCCGCCACTTCGGTTCCCTGGTGGAACACGATCTTCCAGCCATCCGACGCGCGCCGCCAGATGGTCGAACGGCGCGTGACGCGCGCGTCCTGACGCAAGGTATAGGTCAGCAGATAACAGTCCACGGCGAGTTGACGGCACTGGAAATCGCTGGTTTCCAGTGCATGCGGCTCGGCTGCGCCGCGGCGTTCGTCAAGAACGTCCAGCAGGTACCGCCGGCTGTAACGCCGGCCGGAGGCGCCGATTTCCCAGAAGTCTTCGGCGGTCATCCGCTCGAAGTCGGCACGCGTGCTGCCAAATTCGGGGCGATGGAAGATCGGCTCGCGCCGGCGCAGTTCGTTCAGCACGGAGATCAGATCCGGCGCCGTGACGAGGTCGGGCTCCATCCCGGCGATCAGGCTGGTGGCTGCCACAATTCGACGCGCGTGCCTTCGGGGTCGGTGATCCAGCCGAAGCGGCCGAATTCGCTTTGGTCGACGCGTTCATCCACCACGACGCCGTCGGCTCGCAGTTGCGCCAGCAACGCGTCGAGGTCGTCGACGCGGAAGTTGAGCATGCAGGACTGCGGACCCGAACCGAAATAACTGGTGTCGGCGGCGAACGGCGACCACAGCGTATAGCCGGCGCGCTGTTCGTCCTCGTTGAAGCGCACGCCGCCCCACTCCTCGGCAATCATTCCAAGGTGTTTCGCGTACCACGCCGACAGTGCAACGGGATCGCGTGATTTGAAGAAGATGCCGCCGAGTCCGGTGACCTTGGCCATGGTGTGCCTCGTACTGTGCCTGGTGTGTGGAAGCCCGCTCGCGGGCGATGCTCTTGCAAATCCCGAATCCCGAATCCCGAATCCCGAATCCCGAATCCCCCCAAAAGCATCGCCCGCTAGCGGGCTCCTACGGGAATTGTCGCCGCGTCGGCGAAGAAGGATTGCACATCCACCAGCTCGCGCGTGCGCGGCATTGGCGGCAGGCTGGCGAGGAACAGCTTGCCGTAGCCCTTGGTGGTCAGCCGCGGGTCGCACAGCACCAGCACACCACGGTCGTGCACGTCGCGGATCAGCCGGCCGGCACCCTGCTTCAGCGCGATCACCGCGCTGGGCACCTGCCAGCCCATGAACGGGCTGATGCCGGATTGTTCGAGGGCGGCGAGACGCGCCATCAGCACCGGATCGTCGGGGGCGGCGAACGGCAGCTTGTCGATCACCACCACGCTGAGCGCCTCGCCGACCACGTCGACGCCTTCCCAGAAACTGGCCGCGCCGAGCAGCACGCCGTGGCCACTGGCGCGGAATTCCTCCAGCAGCCTTGGGCGCGGCGCGGTGCCCTGCACGAACAGCGGCCACGGCACCTTGTCCTGCAGCAGTTCGGCGGCGCGGCGCAATGCACGATGCGAAGTGAACAGCAGGAAGGCGCGACCGTTCGATGCGTGCAGTACGGGAAGCACGGCCCCGATCACCTGCTCGGTGTAATCGCGCGCGCTCGGATCGGGCAAGCCGGAGGGCAGATAGCAGAGTGCCTGGCGCGCGTAGTCGAACGGACTGTCCAGACTCAGCGTTCGCGGCTCGTCGAGGCCGAGCTGGCGCGCGAAGTGGTCGAAATTGCCGGCCACCGACAGCGTGGCCGAAGTGTGGATCCACGCCGCCTGGGTGCGTTCGCGCAGGCCGCGCATCGGCACGGCGAGATCCAGCGGCGTGGCATACAGCGCAAAACCGCGCGGAAACGTTTCGTACCAGCGCACGTCGTGGTCGCCGTGCGACTCGACGATGCGGTCCAGCCGTTCGGCGAACAATTCGGCGCGTTCGTGCAGGTTGGCGAAGCCGCGCGAGCGTTCGGCCTGCGAGGCGAGCAGTTCGGCCAGCGTGGCGAGCAGTTCGCGCAGGTCGCGCAGCGAGCTGCGCACGTCGGCGCGGTCTTCCAGTAACTGGAACGCGCCGCGCGCGGGCAACACATCCATCGCCAGGCGCAGCTTGCGCAGTGCGTCCTGCAGCGCTTCCACCGGCTCCAGCAGCAGGCCGATCGCGCCGGTGACGCCGCTGCATTCGGTCAGCACGTCCTGCGTCATGTCGGTGAGCTGGCGCGCACTGAGGCTTTGCGAGAAGAACTGCCCGGCCAGCTCCTGGATCTGGTGCGCCTCGTCGAGGATGAAGGCCGCCGCACCGGGCAGGATCTCGCCGAAGCCCTCCTGCTTCAACGCAAGGTCGGCGAACAGCAGATGATGGTTGACCACCACCACGTCCGCCTCCATCGCCTCGCGGCGCGCCTTGAACACGTGGCAGTCGTCGTAGAACGGGCACTCCACGCCCAGGCAGTTTTCCGCCGTGGAAGTGACCCGCGGCCACAGCGGCGATTCCTCCGGCACCTCCGCCAGCTCCATCCGATCACCGCGACGGGTGCGTGCCGACCACGCGCGAATGGTGGCGAGCTGCGCGGCCTGCGCGCGCTCGAACGTGGCACCTTCGCGCACGGTCTGGTCGAGCCGGTACAGGCACAGATAATTCGCGCGGCCCTTCAGCAGCGCCGTCTTCAGCCGTGCGCCGAGCACCGAGCGCACCTTCGGCAGATCACGGAAATACAACTGATCCTGCAACGCCTTGGTGCCGGTGGAAATGATCACCCGCTCGCCCGACAGCAGCGCGGGCACCAGGTAGGCGTAGGTCTTGCCGGTGCCGGTGCCGGCCTCGGCAATCAGCGTGTCACGCCCGGCGATCGCCTGCTGCACCGCCCGCGCCATCGCCTGCTGGGCCAGCCGCGGTGCGAAGTTCGGCAGTTCGCGCGCGAACGGACCTTCGGCACCGAGCAGGCTGCCGACGTCGCCGGACGCGGTGTCGTCAGGATCAGTCATCCGGCAAGTATGGCGGAGCAGCCACGCACGGCAAAACGATGGCGGGAACCCTGGCGACTCGCGGCGCATCCATTGAGCAGCGTCCCCGTGCCCGACCGAAGGAGAACCGACGTGAGACTGTTCGCACCTGCGCAAGCACCCGCCCTCGACCTGGTCGACATCCATGGCAAGCCGATCGCGATCGGCGGCAACGGCAGGCTGACCCTGCTCTCGTTCTTCCGCGACGCCGCCTGCCCGTTCTGCAACTTCCGTATCTATGAACTGACCCATCGGCATGAAGAGCTGTCCGCGCTCGGGCTGGACATCGTCGCGGTGTTCAGCGCCTCGCAGGCGGAGGTACTGCGCTTCGCCGGACACCGCCCACGCCCGTTCCCGCTGGCCGCCGATCCCACCTCGCGCGCGCACGAAATCTACGGCATCGAGCGTTCGCTGTGGCGCAAGCTGAAGGCGATCGTGACGCGCGTGCCGACCCTGATCCGCGGCATGCGCCTAGTTGGGTTGGCAGGCTTGAACACCAGCAACCTGATGCCGGCCGACTTCCTGATCGACCCGCACGGACGCATCATCGATGCGTACTACGGCAGCGACGCCGGCGACCGCATTCCGCTGGAGCGGGTGGAGCGGCTGCTTCCCCGCGAGAAGATCAGGCGCGCCGCCTGAGCTGCCCACTGGCAGCAGCGCCGGCAATGGTTCACCATGCCGGCACCGTCACCGGGGAAGCATCATGACGACTGAACTGTGCATGCTGTTGTGGAGTGTCGTGCTGGGTCTGGTGCAGGTTGCGCTGGCCGCCACCTGCTCGGTCGGCCAGCGCGGACTGGGCTGGGCCGCCAGCCCGCGCGACGAGGTAAAGCCACCACTCAACGGCATCGGCGGCCGCCTCGATCGCGCCCGCGCGAACTTCCTCGAGACCTTTCCGCTGTTCGCCGCCGCGGTGCTGGCCGCGCAGCTGCTGCAGCATCACGACGCGACGACCGTGCTCGGCGCCCAGCTCTACTTCTGGGCCCGGCTGGCCTACGTGCCGGTCTACGCCGCCGGCATTCCCTACCTGCGCACGCTGATCTGGGCGGCGAGCATCGTGGGCATCGTGCTGGTGCTGGTGGCGCTGCTCTGATTTCCACCCGTGCTCGTGGCGGCGGGCACCAGGGACACCGTGACAAGCGCGTGGTCCGGTGAGGCCTCCTGCCCGTCAGTAATTGACCCTGCGACGGCCGGATCAGGCAGACGGCGGCGACGTCGCTAGCGCTTCCGTGTCGGTTTCACGTCGCCGCTGCCGAGCAACGTACTGCGCCACGGCGGGCTGCGCGGCGAGAGCCCGGGCGCCCGACTCAGTAACGCGGAATGGCCGCCTTGTGGCATTGCTGCACCCATTTCTTCGCGGTGTCCGCGCCGACCTGATCGTGCGCCTGCAGGCGCATCTCCACGATGGTCTGCCAATTGCGTGCACACAATGGTCCCAGCTTGGGACCCAGCGACCACGACTGATGGGCCAGTCGTTCGGCGACGGCAAAATCCTTCATCCGCACCGCGATCTCGGCGCGATCCTGCAGCAGGCCGGGCGAGTCGGGGGTGATCTTCAACGCCTGATCGAGCTTGGCGGCCGCGTCGGCATACTTGCCGGCCTGCTCGTCCTGGTGCGCGGCATCAACCAGCGCGGCGACCCCGGGATCGCGCAACGGCTGCACGTCGATGACCGAGTCGTCCTTTGCGCCGGCGGCGCGGATCGCCGCGACCAGGTCGTAGCCCGATGCCGCCGGCGGGGCCGCTTCCTGCTTGTGCGAGAACATGCTGCAGCCGGCCGCCGCGATCGCGACCAGCAGCAGCGGCAACAGGAAGAAGGGCTTGCATGGGATACGCATGATCAGTTCCGGATCGGGGTGCTGGAGGAAGATGGCGCGGGCGGTGTGCCGGCCGGTGCAGAGGAATCGCCGCCACCAAACAGGTTCTGCACACCCTGCCAGAAGCAGCCATCGGTGTCGGCGGGCAGGCTGCCGGCAACCACCGGCACCTGTTGCGCGCCCTGGCACTGTTGCTCGGTCCGTTTGCCGTCCGTGGGGTTGATCCAGGCCATTTCCAGGCCCGCGCCCGCTCTTGCTGACAGCGGCTGTGTCGGCAGTTTGGCGAACAGGTCGCGCCAGGCGCGCAGGCCGCCGGTGGCACCGAACAAGGTGGTCGGCTTGTTGTCGTCGCGACCCATCCAGAACACCGCCAGGTGATCGCCGGTGAAACCGGCAAACCAGCTGTCGCGCATGTCGTTGCTGGTGCCGGTCTTGCCGGCGGCGTGCAGCGAGGCCAGCGCGGAGTTGCCGATCGCGCTGGCGGTGCCGTATTCGGCGACCTGCTGCATCGCCCAGGTGACCAGCCGCACCGCTTCCTGGTATTCGCCTGCGCCGCCCTGCACCTGGTAGCGCTTGATCGTGCGACCGTTGCCGTCGAGCACGCCGCGCACCGCCAGCAGCGGCAGCGCATGCCCGTCCGCGGCGAGATATTGATAGAGCTGGGCCACCTGCAGCGGGGCCAGGTCGAGCGCGCCGATGAGCAGCGAGGGGCCCGGGTTGACGTCCTTGAGACCAAACGACTGCAGGAATGCCCTGATCCGCGGCAGCCCCACCGCCATGCCCAGCCGGATCGACGCAAGGTTCCACGATTGCGCCAGGGCATCGACCATCGGCACCATGCCGTGGCTCCGGTTGTCGTCGTTCTGCGGCGTCCACACGCTGCCATTCGGTTGGCGCATGCTGATCGGACTGTCGTCGAGCAGGCTGGCCAGGTTCCAGCGCTGCGGCTGGGTCAGTGCCACCAGGTAGACGAACGGCTTGATCGTCGAGCCGATCGGCCGCTGGATGTCCAGCGCACGGTTGTAGCCCGGATCGCCCGGGCTGCGGCTGCCGACCACGGCCAGCACGTTGCCGGTCTGTGCGTCGGTCACCACCGCCGCGGCCTGCACGCCGTCGCCGCGCTTGCCCAGACTCTTCAGGCTGCTGCTGATCGCCTGCTCGGCATACAGCTGCGCGGCCGGGTCGAGCGTGGTGAAGATCGACAGGTTGCCCTCGCGCAACGCCTTCTCGTCGAAGTCGGCGGTGATCTGCCTGCGCACCAGTTCCATGAATGCGGGGAACCGGTTATGCGGCAGCTGGCCATCCTGGATCACGTCCAGCGGCGCCGCCTGCGCCGCATTGAGCTGCGCCGCGCTGAGCAGACCGGTGTCGAAAAATTCCTGCAGCACCAGGTTGCGTCGGGTCAGTGCACGCTTCGGTGCACGGCGTGGATCGTAGTAGCTCGGCCCCTTGACCAGTCCCACCAGCAGCGCGATCTCCTGCGGGCGCAACTCCTGCAGGCGGCGCCCGAAATAGAACTCCGACGCGGCACCGAAGCCGTGCACGGCCTGGCCGCCCTGCTGGCCGAGGAAGACGTCGTTGACGTAAGCCTCGAGGATGCGCCCCTTGCTGTAATGCGCCTCCAGCAGCAGCGACATCAGCGCTTCGTTGATCTTGCGCGTGAAGGTCTGGTCGCGGCTGAGGAACAGGTTGCGCACCAGCTGCTGGGTCAGGGTGGAGCCGCCCTGTACGGTATGGCCGGCACGCAGGTTCGCGAACGCCGCCCGTGCGATCGCACCGAAGTCGATACCGATGTTGTGCTTGAAGTTGCGATCCTCGACCGCCTGCAATCCGCTCAGCAGCAGCGGCGGCACGTCGGCCAGCTGCACGAAGCGACGTTCTTCCTGGGTGGCGCCGTACAGCGTGGCGATGCGGGCCGGATCGAGGTGGGTCAAGGCGATCGGCTTGCCGCTGGCGGCATCCTGCACCGACTGCACTTCGCCACTGCCCACGGTCACCCGGATCCGCTTCGGCAGCTCGCCGCCATCCGGTCCGGCATAGCCACGCGAGGAGATCGTGTAGCGCGAACCCTGTTTCATCCAGCTGCCGGCGACATCGCCGCGGCCGTCATGGCTGTAACCGGCGAAGGTCAGCTCCAGCTCCAGCGCGGCCGACGACATCGGCTCGCCCGCGCTCAGCGGTAGCGGCCGCGCGTACACGCGGGTCGGCACCGCGAAGACCACATCGCTGAAGCGATCCTGCACGCGCTTGTTCAGCACCAGCGTGTATGGCAGCACGAACCCGACCAGCAGGCCCAGGCCGATCCAGCACGGGATGCGCAACCAGGGCCAGCTGCGGCGGGCGAACGAACGGGTGCGGGTCAGAAAGGCCAACGTGGGGAAATCCGGCGATCAGGTGGTTCGATGATAGGGCCTGCATCCCGGCGCGCCCATGAACGTGACGGCCCGTTTGCGGGCAAAACGCGGGCAATCGGTGCGGTCTGCTTCATGGAGCCTGCCGCGGCTCCACCCACATCGCGGCTTCGGGCTGGAATGGCCGTGGTTGGACATGCAGCAGACGTTGCAGTTCGTCGTTGTCTGCCACCAGGTCGCTGTCGAGCCGGCTCAACGGGCCACGCAGCGGCGGACACATCTGCTGGCCCAGCCGCAGCAGCCACGCCGGCAGCCACACCGGCACGGTGGCGCGCGGCAGGCTTCGGCGCACTCGCGCAAACATCTGCGGGTAGGGCAGGCGCTCGCCGCCACCGATCGACAGAATGCGCCCGGCGGCGGCCGGGCATTCCAGTGCGGCCAGCACCGCCTGCGCGATGTCATCGGCATGCACCGGCTGGCGCAGGCCGCGCCCGGCGGGGATCGGAAACAGACGCGTGCGCAAGGCGCGGCGGGCGATCGGGCTAAGGCTCCTGTCGAGCCCCGCGCCGTAGACCAGGGTCGGCCGCAACACGGTCCAGGCGCAGCCAAGACGCGCGCAGGCGGCGGCCAGCGCGGCTTCGCCGGCGCGCAGCTGGCGGGATATTTCGCGCTCGGCCGGCACCGCCGAGTCGCGCTTGGTTTCCGCGCTCATCGAGCTGGTGGCGATCACCCGCGGCGTGTCGACCAGGGTGGCTTGCGCCAGCCAGTCGGCCAGCGCCTGCAGCGGACCGAAACTGACGATCGCCGACAACGCGGGCAGCGAAGGCATGGCGTGCGGCAGGGCTCCGCGCAGCCACTCCACGCCATCCCGTGTCGGCCGCGGGATGCGACTCAAGGCCACGATCGGTTCGCCGCCAGCAGCCAGGCGCGGCAGCAGGAAATGGCCGATCTGACTGCTGCCGCCGATGACCAGGATGGTCATGCAGCGCTCAGTGCCCGCCCTGCAGGCGGGCACTCAGGTCGAGCAGGCGCGGGTGATTCGGCGCCAGCTTGCGTGCATGCGCCAGCGACTGGCCGGCGCCGATGCGATCGCCACTGCCCAACTGCTGCTCGGCGCGGTCCAGCCAGGCGCTTGCCAGCTGGTTGTTGAGTCCCCCTTGCGCGGGATCCCCCGGCGCCAGCTCGGCCAGATCGATCAGCATGTCGTCGGCCTGCGCCAGCTTGCCGGCGGTGAGCGCCTGCCTGAACTGCCGTGCCACCTCGCCCGCCAGGCCTTGCAGGCCCTGCGCGGCGGCGACGTTGTTGCCGTCGATCGCCAGCGCGCTGCGATACAGGTCGTAGGCGCTGTCGCCGGGCGGCATCATGATGTTGCCGTTGCGGGTGGCCAGCTGCGCGCGCTGTACCAGTTGCGCCACCGCGATGCTCTGCTCGGGCGACAACACGGCGGTGGTCACCGGTGCATCCTCGCTCTGGTCAGCTGCGGCGCTACGTGGCGGCGACGCGGCCTTGCTGCGCAGGCGTGCGCGCGCCGCCGCGAGATCAGCCGACTTCGGTGCCAGCTGTGCCGCCGCATCGAGCAGGCTGGTCGCATGTTCCCGGTCGCCCGCGTCGATCGCCGCGTTGGCCTGCACGGTCAATGCCTGGGCCACGTCGCCCAGGCCGGATTTGGCGGATGCGTTGTCGGGATCCAGCGCGAGTGCGGCCTTGAAATGAGCCAGCGCGGTATCGTCGCCATCGCCGGCGATGCGGCCCGCACGCAGCGCGTCCTGCCCCTGCTTGAGGGCAGCCTGCAACGCGCCATCCTGCTGCTGGCGCGACTGCGCCTGCAGTGCACGCAGGGCCGGCAGCGCACCGTTGTTGGGCTGCAAGGCGGCGAGCTGCTCGATGCTGGCGCTGGCCTTCGCCTGATCGCCGGACTCGAGTGCGTCGTGTGCCTGCACCGCCAGTGCACTGCCCACCAGATCCAGCCCGTGCGTGGCCACGGCATTGCCGGGGTCGGCCTGGAGCACCCGCTGGTACAGCGCGCCGGCGCCCTGCGGGCCGTCCAGTTTGCCCGCGGCCAGTGCCTGCTGCGCCTGGTCGACCAGGTCCACCGTCTGCACCTGCGCGGCCTGCGCGCGACTGATCAGCGTATCGAGCCGGTCGACGTCGCTGCCGCCGCCGAGCAGCTCGCGCGCCACCGCCGCCTGCTGCTGCGCCTGGGCGAGCTTGCCGGCCTGCAACGCCGCATCGGCGCCGGACAATTCGGCTTGACCCACCTGGCGCAGACCGTCGCGGGCGCGATCATTGTCCGGCTCCTGTGCCAGCGCCTGCTGGAACAGCTCGCGCGCACTGGTGCCATCCTGGCCGTCCAGACGGCCATCCTTCAGGGCCTGTTGCGCCTGCTCCAGCACGGTATTGAGGTCGGTGCGCGGAAGCATGCCGCGCAGGCGGTTCTGGCTGAGCCACAGCGCACCGACCATCACCACGACCAGCAGCAACAACACGGGAACCAGCCAGCCCGGGCCTCGCCGCGAAGACCGCATCGAGGACGCCCGCGCATGGCGGGAACGACGCGGTTCGACGGTGACCTCCGGCAAGCCGTCGGCGGCGCGTGCGCGCGGGTCGTCCACGCGGTCGAGATCACCCAGGGTGGGCTCGTTGCGAAGGTGTGGCCTGTTGTCGTGCGGGTCCCGGCGAGTGCTCATGATCCCTGGCGCTGAATGTACCGACCGCAGCTTAACATCGGGCCGGCGCGCGGCTTCGCGGCGCGCGTACCGGCGTTCAGCATTCAGCCGACGCCGATCCGGCGCGCATCGGTCACGTTGGGCAGCGCCAGCAACTTGCCCAGCAGGGTCGACAACTGCTCGAAATCGCGCACGCGCAGGGTGTAGCGCATCTCCACTTCGCCGCTCTGCGGCTGCGACCGGCTGGACGAGGCGATGATGTGGGTGCCGGCGTTGCTGATCACGTTGGTGACGTCCTTCTGCAACTCCTTGCGATCGTAGCCGCGCAATTCGATATCCACTTCGTAGGCCTGGCTGGCGGCGTGCCCCCAGCTCACCGCGATCACCCGATCCGGGTCGTGCCGCAGCAGCCGCGCCAGGCTGCCGCAGTCGGCGCGGTGCACCGACACGCCGCGCCCCTTGGTGATGTAACCGCGCACGGTATCGCCCGGCAGTGGCTGGCAGCAGCGTGCCAGCGTGGTCAGCAGGTTGCCGACGCCTTCGATGCTCAGCGCACCTCGATCGAGCGTGGTCGGGCGCGCCGGTTGCGGCGCCGGAGACGGCATCGGCGGTTGCGCCGCTTCCTGCAGCATGCGGGCGACCTGGCCGGGCGTGACCTCGCCCAGCGCCAGTGCCGTCAGCAGCTCGTCCTGCGTCTGCAGATGGAAAAGCGCGGGCAGCTTGCCAATTTCGGCCTGCGGCAGCGCCAGCCGCCTGAGTTCGCGCTCGAGCATGCTGCGGCCGACGGTGAGATTGGCGTCGTGCGCGATGCGGCGAAACCACGCACGCACCTTGTCCTTCGCGCGCGCCGTGTTGAGGTAGCCATGGTGCGGCGACAGCCAGTCGCGGCTGGGCTCGGCCAGCTTGGTGGTGAGTATCTCGACCCGGTCGCCGCTCTGCGGCTGGAATGTCAGCGGCACGATGCGGCCGTTGACCTTGGCACCGCGGCAGCGATGGCCGACCTCGGTGTGGATCAGATAGGCGAAGTCCAGCACGGTGGCGCCACGCGCCAGATCGAACACCTCGCCCTTGGGCGTGAGCAGATAGACCCGGTCCTCCAGCAGCTCGGTCTGCAGTTCCGCCGCGAGGGTGCTGTCGTCGCCGCTGCGCGGCTCCAGCAATTTGCGCATCCAGGCGATCTTCGCCTCGAACTCGGCATCGCCGCCGCCACCTTCCTTGTAACGCCAGTGCGCCGCCACGCCCAACTCGTTGGCGCGATGCATCTCGTGGGTGCGGATCTGCACCTCCAGGGTCTTGCCGGCCGGACCCATCACCGCCGTGTGCAGCGACTGGTAGCCGTTCGGCTTGGGCCGCGCGATGTAGTCGTCGAATTCGTTCGGCAGATGCGGCCAGCGCGCGTGCACCACGCCCAGCGCGGCGTAGCAGTCGGTGATGCTGTCGACCAGCACGCGCACCGCACGGATGTCGTACAGGTCGGAGAAGTCCAGCGACTTGCGCTGCATCTTCTTCCAGATCGAGTAGATGTGCTTCGGTCGCCCGGCCAGCTCGGCGCGAAGGCCGGCCGCGTCGAGCGCCTGCTGCAGCTCGTCCAGCGACTGGCGGATGAAACCCTCGCGGTCGACGCGCCGCTCGTCGAGCAGCTTCGCGATGCGACGGTAGGTGTCCGGCTGCAGGAAGCGGAACGCCAGATCCTCCAGCTCCCATTTCAATTGCCAGATGCCGAGGCGATTGGCCAGCGGCGCATGGATGTCGCGGCTCAGCCGCGCCAGTGCGGCGGCCTGCTCCGCCGGCAACGCCACCGCGGCACGCATCCGCGCCAGCTGCCGCGCCAGCAGCACGAACACCACGCGCAGGTCGCGCACGATCGCCAGCAGCAGCCGGCGCAGGCCCTCGGCCGCACCATCCGGCGCCCGTTGCGCATGCAGCGCCCACACCTGCTCGGCCGCCTGCTGGCCGGCCACGAGACGTTGCAGTTCCGTCGGCAGTGCGGCGCGCCGCGCCGCCCACAGCGCCGGATCCGCACGCGCCAGCTCGAACCACAAGGCAGCCGCCTGGGTCTGCGCATCGCAGCCGAGCATGCCCAGCAGGTCCAGCGTGTCGCCGCATTCGGCTTCGCGCAGTGACAGCGTGGCCGTGGCTTGCAGGGCCTCGACGAGCTCCATCGGCAAGCTGCCGGCACGTTCGCGCCATGGCGTCAGACTGGTTGGAGGTACGGGCTGTGGCATGTCGACCAGGATTCCTTGCGTGCAAGCATAGTAGCGAGAGCGCGGATCGCCCCGCGCGCGACGTTCGGTTCGGGGCCCGCTTGGCTTGGAGGTGGCTTGACGCGCAGAATCGACACCTGCCGCCCGCATCCAGAGGAAGTCACCCATGCCGATCCGCCCTCGCCACTTGCTGCCGTTCCTGCTGATCCTTCCCCTGTGTGGCCTGACCGCATTGGCGCAGCAGCCGTCCAACGGATTGCAGCAACGCATGAGCAGCGCCGAATTCAAGGCCGCCGGCCTGGACAAGCTGTCGCCGCAGGAACTGCAGAACCTGGACAACTGGCTGAGCACGCATGCCAAGGTCAAGACCAAGGTGGTCGATTCCAGCGGCAAGCCGGTGTTCTATGCGGGCGACAAGTCGCGCAGCACCATCAACTCCACGATCAGCGGACAGTTCAGTGGCTGGAGCAAGGGGCAGAGCTTCACGTTGGCCAACAACCAGCAATGGGAGGTGACCGATCCCGATCCGCACTCCTGTCGGCCGAGTGACCATACCGCGGTGAAGATCAGCCATTCCTTCATGAACTTCTGGATGATGTACGTACCGTCCTGCTATACAAGCGTCCACGTCAAGCGTATTCGTTGACGTCCTGACGACACCGCCCACGCTCCTAGCCGATCGCGGCCAGCGCCTTCGCCAGGCGCTTGGCCGAGACCGGCTCGGGCGTCTTGAGTTCCTGCGCGAACAGCGACACGCGCAACTCCTCGATCAGCCAGCGCAACTCGGCCAGCTTGGCCGGATCCGTGCCGACGGCGCGGTGCTGCAGGTACGCACGCCAGTACGGCATCACCTGCAACATGCGTTGCTGGTCTTTCGCCGGATCCTGGCGCAGCCGTTCGCCACGCAGGCGCATTGCCTTCAGGTAGCGTGGATAGTGGACCAATCGTGACGGCGGCAGCTCGCGTAAAAAACCGGGGGTGAGCAGCGCATCTGCCTGTTCGCGCAGGTCGTCGTAGCTGGCGCGGGCGAATCCCAGCAGCGGCGGTTCAAGCCACGGCTTCATCTCGGCCTGCGCCTCGATGATCGGTTCGGCCAGTTTCAGCCGTTCGACGCCGGCAGCAAACAGCTCGCGCGTGCATTGCGTGCGCAATGACTCGAACGCGCCGGCAGTGCGCACATTCAACTCATGGCGTTCCAGCAGGTCGGCGAAGCCGCCCTCGAGCAGGTCTTCGCGCAATCCATCCACGCCACCCAGCGGCGCGTATTTCAAGGCCAGCGCATTGCCGATCGGCAAGCGCCGGCGCGCCTGCTTCGCCTCGCTGGCGAGTGCGTTGCGCAGCAGCCGCACCACGCCCTGCCGATGGGCCGCGAGCGCTTCGTCGCTGCGCTCGAACACGCGCAGCGCCACCGCCTCGCCCAGGTCGACCAGCGCCGGGAATGCGGTGAGGCCGCCATCGGAGCGCACCTGCGCCGGGATCGCCTCGAAATCCCAGCTGGCCACATCCTCGCGGGTAAGCTCGATGTCGGTCTTGCGCGAGAACGCCTCGCGCGCCTGGCCTTCCCACTGGCCGCGCAACGCGGCGAGGTCACGGCCGCTGGCCAGTGTCTTGCCACGCTCGTCGTGCAGGCGGTAGCGCATCAGGAAGTGCGGCGGCAGCTCGGCGGCGGAAAATTCAGCCGCGGCAATATCGACGCCGGTGGTGCGTCTCAGGAACGTCGCCAGCGCCTTCGCCAGCGACTCGTCGCGTGGCGACTCGGCTTCGACGAACGCGCGCGCAAAATCCGGTGCGGGCACGAAGTTGCGGCGCAGCGCCTTGGGCAGGCCGCGGATCAGCTCGGCCACTTTCTCGCCCAGCAGGCCGGGCACCAGCCATTCGCAACGGGCGGCCGGCAGTGCGTTCAACATCGCCAGCGGCAGATGCAAGGTGACGCCGTCCGCTTCGTCACCGGGTACGAAGCGGTATTCCAGCTTGTACCTTTGCTGCGGGATTTCGAGTGGCCGCTCTTGCGCATCCGGCAATTGCTCCGTGCATTGCTCTACCTCCGGCATCCCTGCCGTCGCCTGCGCCCGCGGCACTCGGACATCCATGTCCAGCGCGGCAGGAAACGCTTTCGCATCCAGCCCCGCGCCACCGACCATCACGTCGTCCAGCGACCAGCGCAGCGCCGCCTGCTCGGCCGGCCGCGCCTTGCGATACCACGCATCCAGCGCACGGCTGCTGGCGATCTCCTCAGGCAGCTTGCCCTCGAAGAACGCGACCAGTTCGTCCTCGTGGCGGATCAGCCCTTCGCGACGTTGCTTCGCCTCGATGCCGAGGGCGTCTTCCAACACGCGCTGGTTCGCGCGCACGAAGTCGGCACGACTGTCGATGTCTCCGCGGGTCAGCGCCTCGCGCAGAAAGATCGCGTGCGCCAGCGCCGGATCCTGCTGCTGGAACGTCACCGGTCGTTTCTCCACCAGCACCAGGCCAAACAGACTCACTTGCTCATACGCCACCACGCAGCCGCGCTTCTTCGACCAGTGCGCGTCGCGGCAATGCATGCGCAGCAAATGCGCCGCCTGTTGCTCGATCCACAACAGCTCGACGCGCGCATTCGCCATGCCCCACACGCGCCCGCCGACGTCAAGGATCTGCGCGGAGAAGACCCAGTTCGGCGGCGCCTTGGACAGTGCCGAGCCGGGAAACATCTGGAACTTGCGCTCGCGCGTGCTCTGGTAGATGCCCTTCTCGTCCTTGCGGCCGACCTGGGTGGGCAGACCGGCGAGCAAGGCGCGATGCGTGGATTCGTAAAGACGATCGGCCGCATCCTCGCTCCCTCCCCTGCTCGCAGGGGAGGGTTGGGGTGGGGTGTTTTCGACCTTAAGAGCTTCACTCCCTTCACCTAAACTCCCCCTGCGCGCAGGGGGAGGAGCAGAGCGCGCATTTTGCGCTTCGCTCTGAACGGTAGGCGAAACATCCAGCTTCCAGCCAAGTTCGGCCACCACCAGCAACAACTGCCGATGCAGCTCGCGCCACTCGCGCATGCGCATGAAGCTGAGGAAATGCCGCGAGCACCAGTCGCGCAGTTTCGACTGGGTCAGGTCCTCGTGCGCATGGTGGTAGGCCTGCCACAGGTTCAGCACACCGACGAAGTCAGACTTCGGATCGGCGAACACGGCGTGCGCGGCGTCGGCCTGCTGGCGCGCATCCGACGGGCGCTCGCGCGGGTCCTGGATGCTGAGGAAGGAAACGATGGTGAGCAGCTCGCGCAGCGAGTGCAACTTCTCGCCTTCGACCAGCATGCGTGCCAGTTGCACGTCGATCGGCAGCCGCGCAAGGGTGCGGCCGATCGACGTGAGCTTGCGCGCATCGTCGACCGCGGAAATCTCGGTGAGCCGGCGGAAGCCGTCGGCGACCACGCGCGGGTCGGGCGCCTCCAGGAACGGGAACTCGTCCACCTCGCCCAGCTGCAGCGCCAGCATGCGCAGAATCACGTTGGCCAACGACGAGCGCAGCAGTTCCGGGTCGGTGAACGCGGCACGGCCGGCGAAATCGGCCTCGTCGTACAGGCGGTAGCAGATGCCCGGCCCCACGCGGCCGCAGCGGCCTTTGCGCTGGTCCGCGGCGGCCTGCGACACCGGCTCCACGTGCAGCCGTTCGAGCTGGCTGCGCTGGCTGTAGCGCTTCACCCGCGCGGTGCCGGTGTCGATCACGTAGCGAATGCGCGGCACCGTCAGCGAGGTCTCGGCCACGTTGGTGGCCAGCACCACACGGCGCTTGATGCCGGGTTTGAACACGCGGTCCTGGTCGCCGGCGGAGAGCCGCGCGTACAGCGGCATGATTTCGGTTTCGCGGTATTGCCGGCGCGACAGCAGCTGGTGCGCGTCGCGGATCTCGCGCTCGCCGGGCAGGAACACCAGCACGTCGCCGCGCGGGTCGTCGTGGCTGATTTCGTCGAGCACCGCGGCGATGTGCTCGGCGCTGCCCTGTTGCATGTCGCGCGATCCCCGTAGGAGCGCACCCTGTGCGCGATGCTCTTTCTGCGATGCCGGCGAAGAGCCATCGCGCACAGGGTGCGCTCCTACGAGGTCTATCGGTCGCCAGCGCAGCTCGACCGGATACGCGCGCCCCTCCACCTCGACCACCGGCGCGCCGTCGAAATGTTCGGAAAAACGCGCCGTGTCGATCGTCGCCGAGGTGACGATGATCTTCAGCTCCGGTCGCTTCACCGCCAGCCGCTTCAGGTAGCCAAGCAGGAAGTCGATGTTGAGGCTGCGTTCGTGCGCCTCGTCGATGATCAGCGTGTCATAGGCCGAGAGCCACGGATCGCCCTGGGTCTCGGCGAGCAGGATGCCGTCGGTCATGAACTTGACCAGGCTGCGTTCGGACACCTGGTCGTTGAAGCGCACCTGGAAACCCACGAGCTCGCCCAGCGGCGTGCCCAGTTCCTCCGCCACGCGGCGCGCCACCGAGCGCGCGGCCAGCCGGCGCGGCTGGGTGCAGCCGATCATGCCGGCCTCGCCGCGACCCGCGGCCAGGCACAACTTCGGCAACTGGGTGGTCTTGCCCGAACCGGTCTCGCCGGCGATCACCACCACCTGATGCTCGCGGATCAGCTTGACGATGTCCTCGCCGCGCGCGCTGATCGGCAGCGATTCGTCCAGCCGGATCGCCGGCTTGGCGGCCACGCGGGCGCGGCGTTTGGTCGCGGAGCGCTCGATATCCGCACGCAGCGCCATCAGCTTGTTCTCGTCGGGTCGGCGCGACAGCGTGCGCCAGCGTCCCAGCAGGCGGCCGAAGTCACGACTGGACACCGTATCCAGTTGCCGGCGCAGTTCGCGCAGGCCCGGATCGGGGATGGATTCGGGTGGAGACGGATGGGTATCGTTCATCGGGTCGCACATGATAGCCGCTGGCATCCAGCCGATCCGATAGTCGCCGGCTATCGAAGGCATCCAAAGGTTTCATTTCATTCGCGATCACCGACCCGCTACTGTTGATCCATCGCATTCAACCACTCGGAAGGAGCAGCACATGGCCATTTCCATCGGTATCGCCAGGAAGGACCGCGAAGCGGTCGCCAAACACCTGTCCAGGCTGCTGGCCGACACCTATTCGCTGTATCTCAAGACCCACAGCTTCCACTGGAACGTCACCGGGCCGCAGTTCAACAGCCTGCACCTGATGTTCGAGACCCAGTACAACGAACTGTGGCTGGCCGCCGACGAAGTGGCCGAACGCATCCGCACGCTGGACGTGTTCGCGCCCGGCTCCTACAGCCAGTTCGCCAAGCTGAGCTCGATCAAGGAAGAGCCCGGCGTGCCGGAGTGGAAAGACATGGTGGCCCAGTTGGTCGAAGGCCACGAGGTCGCCGCCGCCACCGCGCGCGACACCCTCAAGGCCGCCAATGCCGCCGGCGACGACGGCACTGCCGACATGGTCACCGGCCGCCTGAAGGAGCACGAGAAGACCGCGTGGATGCTGCGCTCGCTGCTGCGTTGAGTCGCGCCTCCCATCCCGTCAAACAAGGCCGGCCTCAATTCGCCAATCCCTCCAGCCGGGGCAAGCCCCGTCCGAAAACCTCCGCCCCGGCTGACCTTGTGCTGACCGCGCCCGACGATCTTTATTGAGCCCGGTGCCCTGCATTGGTTAAGCTCCCCGGGTTCCACCGCCTGTCGCGCAGGCTTCGCCGGGGATTTTTTTGAGCGCCACCGCAGCCAATCACAACAGCCGGCATCCCCTACTCACCGCCATCGTGCTCGCGCTGGTCGCGGCGGCGCTGAACATCGGGCTGTGGTGGTGGGGCAACTACCCGCACGGACCGGGAGACTGGCACGGCAAGATCGACGGCTTCGCCCTGTCGGTATTCCAGCGCTACCAGAGCCCGCTGAAGGGCGACTTCCCCAGCGACGACCAGATCGACGGCGACCTCCGGCTGCTCAGTCGCTATACCTCGCGCGTGCGCACCTACTCGATGCTGCAGAACCCTCAGCTGCCGCGACTGGCCGAGAAGTACGGGCTGAAGGTGATGGCCGGCGCCTGGATCGACCGCCGGCTGGACAACAACGAGAAGGAGATCGACACCCTGATCGCCCAGGCGCGGCATTACCCGGGCACGATCAACCGGGTGATCGTGGGCAACGAGGTGCTGCTGCGCAACGACATCAGCGCCGACGACCTGATGGCCTACCTCGACCGGGTGCGCGCCGCCCTGCACCAGCCCGTGTCGACGGCCGAGCCGTGGCATATCTGGGAGAAGTATCCCGAGCTGGTGCAGCACGTCGACTTCATCACCGTGCACCTGTTCCCGTACTGGAACGGGATTGCCCGCAAGGACGCGATCGCCGACGCGCTGGCCCGCTACAACCACCTGAAGCAACTGTATCCGGGCAAGCCGATCGTGATCGGCGAAATCGGCTGGCCGTCGAATGGTGACCGCTTCCAGTACGCCACGCCGTCGGTGTCGAACGAGGCGATCTTCCTGCGCGACTGGCTCAACGTGGCCAAGCTCGACCACATTGATTACTACATCATGGAAGCGTTCGACCAGCCGTGGAAGGAACAGCTGGCCGGCCGCACCGAAGCCTACTGGGGCATGTTCAATGCCGATCGCCAGCCCAAGTTCCCGTTCACCGGGCCGGTGACCGAGGACACCGCGTGGCCGTGGAAGGCGCTGGCCGCCAGCCTGCTGGCGTTGCTGCCGATGATCCTGTTCGCGCGTCGCTTCAGCCGTTTCAAGCTGGTCGGGCGGTTCTTCTTCTGCGCCCTGATCCAGCTCGCCTGTGGACTGATCGTGTGGGCCGCCACGCTGCCGTTCAATTTCTACCTGAGCTGGGTCGACTGGACCATGCTCACGCTGCTGTTCCCGGCGCAGATCGCGATCCTGGCGATCCTGCTGATCAACGGCTTCGAGTTCACCGAGGTGCTGTGGCGGCCGACCTGGATACGCCACGCCGGCATGCTGCGGCCGGACCACCCGGACCGGCAGCCGTTCGTGTCGATCCACCTGGCCTGCTACAACGAGCCGCCGGAAATGGTGATCGTCACGCTGGACTCGCTGGCCGCGCTGGACTACCAGAACTACGAAGTGCTGGTGATCGACAACAACACCAAGGATCCGGCGGTATGGAAGCCGGTGCAGGAATACTGCGAGAAACTCGGCAAGCACTTCCGTTTCTTCCATCTGGAACCGTGGCCCGGCTACAAGGCCGGCGCGCTGAACTTCGGCCTGAAGGAAACCGCGCCCGAGGCCGACGTGGTGGCGGTGATCGACGCCGACTACGTGGTGCGGCATGACTGGCTGGCCACCCTCACCGGCCATTTCCACGATCCCAAGGTAGCCGTGGTGCAGTGCCCGCAGGCGCACCGCGAGTTCGAGCACAACACGTTCCGCCGGATGACCGCGTGGGAATACGACGGCTTCTTCCGCATCGGCATGCACCATCGCAACGAGCGCAACGCGATCATCCAGCACGGCACCATGACGATGGTCCGGCGCAGTGCGCTGGAAGGCACCGGCGGCTGGTCGGAGTGGACCATCTGCGAGGACGCCGAGCTGGGCCTGCGCCTGATGCATGCCGGCTACGATCTGGTCTATGTCGACGAACTGATGGGCAAGGGCCTCACCCCGGCCGACTTCAAGGCGTACAAGAGCCAGCGCTACCGCTGGGCGTTCGGCGCGATGCAGATCCTCAAGGGCCGCTGGAGCTGGATGACGAAGAAAGGCCCGCTCAGCGCCGGCCAGCGCTTCCACTTCCTCACCGGCTGGTTCAGCTGGTTCGCCGACGCGCTGCACCTGATCTTCACTCTGATGGCGCTGTTCTGGACCGCCGGCATGGTGGCCTTCCCGCAGTACTTCAGCCTGCCGATGCAGCTGTTCCTGATCCCGGTGATCGGCTTCTTCTTCGCCAAGGCGATCTTCGGCATCGTGCTGTACCGCGCCCGCGTGCCGTGCGGCTGGCGCGACACGCTGATGGCCTCGCTGGCCAGCATGGGCCTGTCGCACGCGATCGCCCGCGGCATCCTGCACGGCCTCACGCGCGAGAAGACCTCGTTCGTGGTCACCGCGAAGAGCCGGCGCTTGGGCGGCAGCAACTTCGCCGCGTTTGCACCAGTGCGCGAGGAACTGCTGATGGCGGTGGCGCTGGCGCTGTGCATCGCCGGCATGGCCGAGGCGTTCGGCACGCGCTACATCGAGGGCACGTTGTGGATCATCATCCTGGCGGCGCAATCGATCCCGTATGTGTCGGCGGTGATCGGCGCGTGGATCGCGCACCGGGCGGGTGACAAGGCGGGTTGATGCGGCCCGCCGATGCGGCCTCGGCCGCATCGGCAAATCAGGCATGCCGCTCTGCCGTGAATATCGCCTCGGCGATATTCACAAATCAAGCACGATGCTTTGGCTCTGCTACTGCCGGAAAGTGGCCGTTTTATACGAAGCCAACAACTCTTTAGCTAAGCTGCCCTCACGGGAACCTCGAGTAACTGCTTTATTCTCGTCATTCCCGCGAAGACGCCTCGAGGACGGAACCCCACGCATGCGCCGAATCCTCCGACGCCTGAGTTTGCTGTTGCTGCCGCTGTTGCTGCTGTCGACACAGGCCCTCGCCGGCGTGCAGTTGACGGTGGATGGGGTCGCGGATCCGCTGAAAGGCGCGGTGATCTCGGGCGTCGAACTGTCGCAGTACACCACCCGCGAGGTCAGCGACGCGCAGTTGCGTCGTCTGTACGGGCGCGCGCCGGCTCAGGTGAAATCTTCGCTGGAGCCCTACGGCTACTACGACGCCACCGTCACCGGTGACCTGCAACAGATCGGCAAGAACTGGCAGGTCACGCTGCATGTAAAGCCTGGCGAACCGGTGAAGATCGCCGGAGTCGAGCTGCAGCTGGACAAGACGGCTGCCGGGATCGCACCGATCCGACGCGCGCAACGCGCGATCGAGCACCTGAAAGGCACCACGTTGAACGATGCCGCTTATGAGGAGACGCGCGACACCCTGAGCGCCCAGCTCACGGCCAATGGCTTTCTCGACGCCCGGCTGATCACCCATCGGGTGGAGGTGAACCGCGACGATCGCCGCGCGGTGATCAAGCTGGCCTGGGAGGCGGGCCCGCGCTACCGCTATGGCAAGGTGGATTTCGAGGGCTCGCAGTTCAACCAGGGTTTCCTCGATCGCTACGTCCCGTTCAAGTCCGGCGACTATTTTTCGCAGGATCAGCTGCTGGCCCTGCAGCAGGCGCTGAACGGAGCCGACTACTTCGCGGTGGTCAACGTGCTGCCGGACGTGGACGAGGCGAAGAACGGCGTGGTCGATGTCGCCGTGCAGCTGGCACCGGCCAAGCGCACGATCTACACCGGCGGCCCCTTCATCGGCACCGACACCGGCGTCGGCGTGCGCGGGGGCATCGAGCGGCGCTGGGTCAACCGGCGCGGGCACAAATGGAAGAACGAGCTGGTGCTGGCGCAACGGCTGAAGACGCTGTCGACGCTGTACTCGATTCCGCTGCCCGGCCCGAATCAGCGCAGCTACAACTTCGGTGCGAACTACCGCGACGCGAACACCACCACCTCGCAGTCGCGCACGCTGGAACTGGTCGGCAACGAAACGCGCCAGTGGCATGGCTGGACCCGCACGCTGGGCCTGCACGCACTGGATGGAACCTTCACCGTGGGCAAGCGCGGCAACGAGCCGGACAACACGCCAGGCATCGAACACGGACGCAGCACCGAGGTCTTCGCCGAAGCCTCGCTGAGCCGCAAGCAGGCCGACAATCCCGGCTTCGTGCGTCGTGGCTGGTCGCTCAGCCTGGCCGCGCGCAGCACCGCCGGCAGCCTGTTGTCCGACGCCGGCTTCAGCCAGCTCACTGCCGACGCGAAATGGATCCGCGCGTTCGGCGCGAAAAAGCGCAACCGGCTGATCCTGCGCGGCAGCGCCGCTGTCACCTGGACCAACGATTTCACCGCGCTGCCACCGCAGCTGCGCTTCTTCGCCGGCGGCGACCGCTCGGTGCGCGGCTACGGCTACCAGTCGATTGGCCCGGCCAACAGCGATGGTCGCGTGATCGGTGGCAAGAACCTGCTGGTCGCGAGTACCGAGGTGGAGCATTACTTCACGCGCAACTGGGGCATGGCCGCCTTCGTCGACGCCGGCAACGCGTTCAGCGGCACCGATTACCGGCCGAAGATCGGCGCCGGCCTGGGCGTGCGCTGGCGTTCGCCGGTGGGCCTGATTCGGGTCGATTTCGGCACGCCGATCCACGACTCGCGCAACCACGGCATCGAATTGCATGTGGTGATCGGGCCGGATTTGTGATGGAACGGGAATCGGAAAGGCTCATCCATTGAACAACACACCCGCCACCGTTCGCACGAAGACACGTGGAGCACGCTGACAGCATGAAGTGGTTCAAGCGCACCGCCATCGCCTTCGCCGTCTTGCTGCTGCTCGTGGCGGCGGCGCTGTGGTGGCTGCTCGGCACCGGCACCGGCTTGCGCTTTGCGCTGGCGCGGGCCGAAGGCGCGACCCACGGCGCGCTGCATGTGCAGCAGGCACATGGGCGGCTGATCGGCCCACTCGAACTGGTCGGCGCGCGCTACGACGACGGCAAGGGCACCGTGGTGAAAGTGGCGAAGGCGCAGCTTGATCTGCGCTTCTGGCCACTGCTGTCCAGGCGGTTGCATGTGCTGGCGCTGGATGTCGATGGCGTCGACGTAGCGCTGCCCAAGTCGACTGACGAAGGCAGCAGCTCCGGCAGCATGTCGCTGCAACCACCGATCGAGCTGGTGCTCGACCGCGTCCACGTCGGCACCTTGAAGGTGACGCGGAATGACCTGCCGCTGTTCGCTTCGGACAAACTCGACCTGGCCGGCAGCTGGACCCACCGCGGCATCGAACTGCGCCAGCTGGTGCTGCAGGCACCCGACGGCCACGCCAACCTCGACGGCCGGCTGGCAGTCGGCAAAAGCTACCAGGGCAACGGCAAGGCCGCGTTCGCCTGGAAAGTCGGCGACACGAATTATGCCGGCAGCCTCGACGCACACAGCGATGGCAAGCAGGCGCAGCTCGAGCTCAAGCTCAGCGCACCTGCCGTGGTGCAACTGCAGCTGCAACTGTCCCAGAGCGGCGATTACGCCTGGACCGGCAAGCTCGACGCGCCACGTTTCGATCCCAGGCCGATCCTTGGCGACAGCTCGCTGAAGGCATTGGCGATCGCCGTGCAGGGACACGGCGATCGTTACAGCGGCACGCTCGACGGTCGGGTCGACCTCAACGATTACCAGCTGTTGCTGCAGCCGTTGCGCGCGTCTTTCAGCCACGACTTCGACACGCTGACTCTGCAGCAACTGAATCTCGGCTCGCCGCAGATCAAGGGTCGCGTGGAAGCCAGCGGCACGGTGCATCTGGCGGCGAAGCCGCTCAGCGCCGAACTGGACATCCGCTGGAACGATCTGTTGTTGCCGGCGGACCTGGCCGGTCAGGAACTGGCCAGCCACGGTCAACTCAAGGCCAGCGGCAGCGCCGAGCAGTACCACGCCGCCGGCGATGTCGACATCGGTCCGCCCGGCAAACCGGCCAAGCTGGCGCTGGATCTCGATGGCACCGCGCAGCGGATCACCCTGCACACGCTGGCGTTGAAGCAGGCCCAGGGCGGCCTGCAGGCGAACGGCACGCTGACCCTGCAACCGACCTTTGCATGGCAGGCCGAGGCCACCGCCAACAAGTTCGATCCGGGCCAGCTGTTTGCCAACTGGAAAGGCGCTCTGGATTTCGATATCGCCACCAGCGGCACCCTGCCGGCCAACGGTCCCGACGCGACGCTCGAAATCCGCAAGCTGGCCGGCAAGCTGCGCGAGCGTGCGGTCAGTGGCTCCGGCAAATTGCACCTGTCTCCGGACGAAGTCGTCGACGGCCAGCTCAAGCTCGCTTCCGGCGGCAGCACGGTGAAACTGGATGCCCGGCCCGGCGCCAGCAACGACATCGACCTGCAGCCGGCAATCGCCTCGCTGGGCGACTGGTTGCCGAATGCCGACGGGCGCATGGACGGCCATTTCAACATCCGCGGCAAGCAACCGAAGCTCAGCGTCAACGGCCAGTTGCATGGTTATGCGCTTGCCTGGCAGCAACAGAAGGCCGATGCACTGCAGCTGATCGTGGGCATCCCCGACATCAGCCACCCGGCTGGCAAGCTGGATCTGCAGACCCGCAACGTCTACCTGCAGGGATTGATGTTCCAGCATCTCAACCTGCTCGCCGAGGGCAGCCAGGGCGATCATCGCCTTGACGTCGACGCGCTTGGCGCCCAGTTGTCCGGCGAACTGGCCTTGCACGGCGCACTGAAGGGTTCGGTCTGGAGCGGCACGCTTTCCACCCTCAACCTGCAGCCGCAGGGCATGCCCGGCTGGCGCCTGCTGCAACCGTCGCAACTGAGTTACAACGACGGCGCGATGAGCCTGTCCGAACTGTGCCTGACGGCGGGCGATCCGCAATTGTGCGTGGCTGCGAAGCAGGACAAACCAGGCAACCTCGACGCCAGCTATCGCCTGCAGGCACTGCCGCTGGCGCTGTTGCTCAACGCGGCCGGCGACGCCGACCTGCCGATGCGTGCCGACGGCACGCTGGAAGGCAACGGCAAGATTCATCGCAGCGCTGCGGGCGCGCTCAGCGGCAACGCCTCGATCCAATCCGCGCAAGGCAGCGTCACCTACACCGATCGCCCCGATGAGCCCTTGCTGCGTTACGACCAGTTGCGGCTGACGGCCGAACTGGCTCCCGCCAGCCAGCGCGTCGACGTGCACGCCGGTCTCGACGACGGTGGACGTCTGGACGGCCAGGTCACGATCAACGGCGCCCGGCAATCGCTCGCCGGCCAGCTCGACATGCGTCTGAACAACCTCGCCTTCATCGAGCTGTTCACCAGCGAGGTGGCCAACGTCAAGGGCGGTGTCGACGGCAATTTCCGCTTCGCCGGCACGCTGAAGCAACCCGCCGTCACCGGCCAGGCCAACGTGCGCGGTTTCGCTGCCGAAGTGCCCTCGGCCGGCCTCAAGCTGAGCCAGGGCCGGCTCACCGTAAGCACCACCGACGCGCGGCAGTTCCTGATCCAGGGCGCCATGCAATCGGGCAAGGGCAGCGTGGCGATCAACGGCCAAGCAGGTATCGGCGCGGGCGCACAGACCCTGCTGACCATCAAGGGCAGCCAGTTCACCGCGGCCGATATTCCCGCTGCCAAGGTGATGGTCTCGCCCGATCTCACCGTGAAGCAGGACGCCAAGGGCATCGACATCGGCGGCTCCCTCAGCATCGACAGCGCCGACGTGAACGCCGACAAGCTGCCAGGCGCCGGCGCCACCCAGGCCTCGCCCGACGTGGTGGTGGTCGATGAAAAGCAGCAGCAGGAGGCCGCCAGCAAGCTGCCGATTTCCGCCCTGGTCAAGGTCGATCTCGGCCGCAAGACGCACATCGTCGGGATGGGTCTGGACGGTCGCGTAAGCGGCCTGCTGACGGTGGTCGAACAGCCCGGCCGCGCCACCACCGGCCGGGGCCAACTGACGGTTAACGGCACCTATCGCGCCTACGGCCAGAACCTGCAGATCCAGCGCGGCCAGCTGCTGTTCGCCAGCACGCCGATCGACAACCCCGGCCTGAACATCCGCGCCGTGCGCAAGCTCAATCCCAACGCCACCATCGACGAAGGCCAGGAAGTGGGCCTGTACGTCTCCGGCACCGCGCAGCGACCGATACTCACGGTGTTCTCCAATCCGGTGATGGAACAATCGGACGCGCTTTCCTACCTGATCACCGGCAAGCCGTTGTCCGAGGTCAAGGGCGGCGAGGGCAGCATGGTCAGCGCGGCGGCCCAGGCGCTGGGCTCGGCCGCCGGCGACCTGCTGGCCAAGCGGATCGGCTCCAGGCTGGGCGTGGATGAGATCGGCGTCTCCAGCAACGAGGCGCTGGGCGGCAACTCGGCGTTCACCGTCGGCAAGTACCTCTCGCCACGGCTGTATCTCAGCTATGGCGTGGGCCTGTTCGAACCGGGCGAGGTGATCACCTTGCGCTACCGCTTCAGCAAGCGCTGGAACTTCGAGGCCCAGCAGGCCACCGAATTCAGCCGCGCCAGCCTGAACTACCGGCTGGAGAAATGACGGTCGCGCTCGCTACGCGGGCGCCAGCCTTCTAGAATGCGCAGTCTGCGGCAGCTCTCGTCGCACTGATCCGGGAAGCCATGCGCCTCTACCTGCAAACCGTGCCCGGCAGTGCCGACGCACCCCGCTACGTCCAGATCACGCTGGAGCAGGATCTGCTCGGCGGCTGGACGCTGTATCGCGAATCCGGCACCCAGGGCGGCCGCGCCAGCATGAAGCGCGAGCAGTTCCTGGAACGCGACGAGGCCATCGCCGCGTTCGAGAAGACCCGCGACGCCCAGCTCAAGCGGGGCTTCCGCGTGATGTTCGCGCAGGGCCAGGAAGGCCCTTACGGCCGCTGACACCCCACCACCAGTTGATCACCATGCCCGATGTGTTGAAGAACGACCGTTTCCTGCGCGCGCTGCGGCGCGAGCCCACCGACACCACGCCGATCTGGGTGATGCGCCAGGCCGGCCGCTACCTGCCCGAATACCGCACCACGCGCGAGCGCGCCGGCAGCTTCATGGGGCTGGCGCAGAATCCGGAATTCGCCTGCGAGGTGACCTTGCAACCGCTGGCGCGCTTCGAGCTGGACGCGGCGATCCTGTTCTCCGACATCCTCACCATCCCCGACGCGATGGGCCTGGGCCTGTCGTTCGCGCACGGTGAAGGTCCGCAGTTCGCGCGGCCGGTGCGCAGCGCCGCCGACATCGCGAAACTCGCCGTGCCCGACATGGACGGCGAGCTGCGCTACGTGATGGACGCGGTGCGGCTGATCCGCCGGGAACTGCACGGCCGGGTACCGCTGATCGGCTTTTCCGGCAGCCCGTGGACGCTGGCCTGCTACATGGTCGAGGGCCACGGCTCGAAGGATTTCGCCACGCTCAAGTCGCTTTGCTGGAACGAACCGAAGATCACCCATCAGCTGCTCGATACCCTGGCCCGGGCGGTCGCGGCGTACCTGATCGCCCAGGCCGGCGCCGGCGCGCAGGCGCTGATGATCTTCGATACCTGGGGTGGCCTGCTCGGCCCGGCGCCGTTCCGCGAATTCTCCCTGCGTTACATGGCGCAGATCGTCGCCGACCTGAACGCCGACCCGGTGTCGCGCGAACTGCCGGTGGTGCTGTTCTCCAAGGGCGCAGGCGCGCATCTGCACGAGATGGCCGATACCGGCTGCGCGGCGCTCGGGGTCGACTGGACCATCGATCTCGCCGACGCGCGACGCACCGTCGCCGGCAAGGTCGCGCTGCAGGGCAACCTCGATCCGGCGATCCTGCGCGCCAGCCCGGAGGTGATCCGGCGCGAGGCGCGCGTGGTGCTCGACAGCTATGGCAACCATCCCGGCCACGTGTTCAACCTGGGCCATGGCATCACGCCGGAAGTGGATCCCGAATGCGTCAAGCTGCTGGTCGACGAAGTGCACGCGTACGGACGCACGCTGCGCGCCGGCTGACCGCCTCGCGGCCGGGGCGCAGCCGGGATTCGACCTGCCATGGTCGACTGAACCCGCTCAGGGCTTGCCGGCAAATGCGTGATCGAGCCAGTCGTGCATCAGCCGATAGCTGCGCGCCGCGGCCGCCGCGTCGTAGCGGCAACCGGGCGAATGCTCGTCGACCTCGGTGAAGCAGTGCACCGCGTGGCCGATCACCACGAACTCCCAGTCGGCCGGGCTGCCACGCATCTCGTCCATGAACTTGTCGGCGTCCGGCATGGTGCCCTTGTCGTCGGCGCCGTTCATGGCCAGCACGCGGGCCTTGATGTTTTTCGCCAGCGCCGGATTGTCCGTGGTCAGTCCGCCGTGGAACGAAACCACCGCCGCCACATTGGCGCCGCTGCGCGCCAGGTCGAGTACCGCCGAACCGCCGAAGCAGAAACCGATCGCGGCCAGTTTCGACAGGTCGATCGGTGCGCTGCCGGCCTGTGCCTTCAATTGCTCAAGCGCGGCATCGATCCGCCTGCGCATCAGCGCACGGTCACCGTACAGCGGCTTCACCGCAGCCTGCGCCTGCGCGGCGTTGCCCTGCTGCGGGCGCACGTTCGCGCCGTACATGTCGGTGAGCAGGATCACGTAATCCTTGCCGGCGATCATCTCGGCCTTCTTCACGGCGGCCTCGTTGATGCCGTACCAGTTCGGCACCATCACCAGGCCGGGGCGCTTTGCCGCACCTGCATCGTCGTAGACCAGCACGCTGTGAAAACGCGTGCCGTCCAGCGTCCACTCGACCGGGCGATGCACCATCTTCGCCTGCGCGGCAAAGCTTGAACCGGCCAGCAACAGCAGACAGCAGAATCGGGCAATGCGCATGACGGCTTCCTCCGCTAGGTGGGTGTCGCGTCTCCGCGCCAGCGCGGAGGGGAAACGCTAAAGTCCGGCCGCGTGCTCGGCGATACGCCGCTTCAGCGGCGCGACATGATCGAGCAGACGCACGCCAAGCGCACGCGCGGCGACCAGCGGCGGCGACTGCCAGGCGTACATGCGCGCCAGCGCGTCGAAGCCCAGCGCATCCAGCGTATCGGCGCTGCGCCGGCGCCGCGCATAGCGGCGCAATACATGGGCAGCGCCGATGTCGCGCCCGGCAGCGCGAGCTGCCAGCAGCGTGTCGCGCAGTTCGGCGACGTCGCGCAGGCCCAGGTTGACGCCCTGCCCGGCCAGCGGATGCACCGCGTGCGCAGCATCGCCGAGCAGTACGAAACGCTCGGCCTGGTAGCGCTCGGCCAGTTGCAGCTTCAACGGGAAGGCGGCGCGTGCGGTAGTGCGGGTGATGCGGCCCAGCCGGAAATCGCTGGCCACGCCCAGTTCGTCGCGAAACGCCTGGTCGTCCAAGGCCAGCACCCGCTGCGCTTCGGCTTCGGGCAACGACCACACCAGCGAGCTGCGGCCATCGGCCAGCGGCAGCAGCGCCAGCGGCCCGCTACGCAGAAAGCGCTGCCATGCCGTGTTTTCATGCGCGCGCTCGGTAGCCACGTGGGCCACCACCGCACGCTGCCCGTAATCGCGCCCGCGCGTGCCGATACCGGCCAGCTGGCGCAGTGGCGAGGCCGTACCGTCGGCAGCCACCAGCACGGCCGCGGACAAGCTCCCGCCGTCGGCCAGTTGCAGCTGGATGCGATCCTCGCCCGCCTCGAAGCCGGTGACCTCCGCTGGACATAGCTGGCGCGCGCCAGCCTCCGCCAGCGCCTGCCACAAAGTCCACTGGATCAGGTTGTTCTCGACGATGTAGCCAAGCCCGGCGCGCCCTTCGCTGGCCGCGTCGAAATCGATCGCCGCTCCGCTCTCGGCATCCCATACGTGCATATGCCTATAGGCGCAAGCTCGCGCATCGCGAATGGACGTCCAGACGTCCAGCTCACCGAGCAGGTCCAGCGACGACGGCGCCAGCCCGACCACGCGCAGATCCAGCTCGTTCCGTGCGCTCCAGGCCGTCGGCGGACGCGCTTCCAGCAGCGCGACGCGAAAACCGGAGCGCGCCAGCGCCAAGGCAGCCGTCGCACCGACCATGCCGCCACCGACCACGGCCACATCCAGCTCGGGGGCGCGGCGCCGGGTGGCCAATTCGCCAGCACGGACATTCATGGCAGACGCTCCAGCACCGCCAGCGGCGGCTCGCCGCGAAAACCCATGCCGCCGCGAGCCAGCGCGCGTTGCAGCGGCGGCAGCCGGTCGCAGGCGAGCAGGGCCAGCGAGCGCAGCGGCGCCAGCAGCGGCTGCGGCAAACAGGCCAGTTGCACCAGGCCGTGGCTCATCGCCATGGTGGCTTCGCGATCCGGTGCCCGGCGAGCGGCGTAGCGCGCCAGCAAGGTGGCTTCGCCGGGATCGCTGGCGGCAGCGACCAGTTCGGCCAGGGTCAGCGCATCGCGCAGGCCGAGATTGAAACCCTGCGCGCCGATCGGATGGACGGTCTGTGCGGCATTGCCGACCAGCACCGCGCGCGGCGCGGTGAGCTGGTCGGCGGCGACGCGATGAATCGCGTACGAATGACGCCGACCCGGGCGACCGAGCCGACCCAGCCGCCAGCCGAAGCGGCGCTGCGCCAGTGCGATGAAGCCGGTGTCATCCAGCGCCGCCACCGCCTCGGCTTCGTCGGCGCTTGCGGTAAGCACCAGCCCGCAACGTCGTTCGGCCAGCGGCAGCAAGGCCACCGGCCCTTCATCCGCGAAGCGTTCCCAGGCGCGATGGGCGTGATCGCGTTCCGGCGTGACCGTGCAGACGAACAAGGTCTGCCGATAGTCGTGCCGCTCGGCCGCGATGCCGAGCTGGCCGCGCACGAACGATTCGCTACCGTCGGCGCCGACCAGCAGCGCGGCATCGATGCTGACCTCGCCGTCCGCGGCATGAATCCGTGCGCGCCAGCCGTCGGCCAGCGGCTCGATCGCGGCCAGGGTCGCCGGCGCCAGCCGGGTCAGTCGGGTACATTCATCGAGTCGACGCAACAGGGCGGCGCCCAGCTCGCGCGCCGGCAGGGTCCAGCCCAGCGCCTCGACGCCGTGCCTTGCCGCGTCGATCCGCGCACTGCCGAACTCGCCGGCGCGACTGACGTGGATATGCCGGATCGGCGTGGCGGCGGCACTGGCATGACGCCATACGCCGATCGCGTCGAGCCCGTTGACGCTGGCGCGGGCCAGCGCCAGGTTGCGTTCGTCGTAACTGGGTTGGGCATCGGCGCGCGGCGCCGCGGTTTCGACCAGGGTCGCCGCGATGCCGGCTGCATCCAGCGCGATGGCGAGGCTGGCGCCAACCAGGCCACCACCGATGATCAGGACGCCGGGCTGGCCGCTGGCAAGGGATGCGGAAGAAGTCATGCGGGTCATGATACGCGTCGGGCCGCCTGCGTTGTGGCCGCTTGGGCTAGACTAGCGGTCTGAATCGGACGCCCGTATGGAGTTACCCATGGTCAAGACATTGACCCAGCGCATCGTCATCCTGCTCGCACTCGCCGCCGTGATGGCGGTGACCCGCATCCATCTCTCCCTGCTGCATCACAACGTGCTCGATGCGTCGTGGGCGATTTTCTTCCTCGCCGGCTTCTGGCTGCGCGGGGCTGGCCGCTGGGCCTTCCCGCTGCTGATGGCGGAGGCGGTCCTGGTCGACTACCTGGTGATCAGCGGTCAGGGCATCGACTTCTGGAGTCATTACTGCGTTTCGGCCGCCTACTGGTTCCTGATCCCGTCGTACTTCAGCCTGTGGCTGGGCGGCAGCTGGCTGGCGAAGCATCAGGCCGGCCTGCGCCTGCCCACGCTGGGTATGGCCGCCGTGGCGCTGCTGGCCAGCTGGGCCGCGTGCTACCTGGTGTCCAACGGCAGCTTCTACTGGCTCAGCAACAGCGTGCCGTCGCCACGCAGCTTCGGCAGCTGGTTCACCAACCTGGGTGACTGGTATCTGCCGTTCCTCGAGACCACCGCGCTCTATGTCGGCATCGGCGCGCTGATCCACGTGTTCGCCATCCAGCTGGCGCGCGCGCTGAAGCGGTCCGGTCAAGCGGGTCTTACACGCTGACCGGCAATGGGCAACCGCCTTTCGAAGATCTACACCCGCACCGGTGACGACGGCAGCACTGGCCTCGGCGACGGTTCGCGGGTCGGCAAGGATTCGCTGCGGGTCAACGCCTACGGCACGGTCGACGAGCTCAACAGCACGATCGGCATGCTGCTGGCCGCCGACGGTGTCGGCGACGATGTACGCGAGGCGCTGGTCCAGGTGCAGCACGACCTGTTCGACCTCGGCGGCGAGCTGTGCATCCCCGGCATGGCGATGGTCGAGGACAGCGATATCGCACGGCTGGAAACGATCCTTGATCGGCTCAACGAGCCGCTGCCGCCGCTGAAGGAGTTCATCCTGCCGGGCGGCGGCATGGCCGCGGCCTGCGGTCATCTGGCGCGCACGGTATGCCGCCGCGCCGAGCGCGAAGTGATCGCCTTGTCGCGAGTCGAGGAGATCCGCGGCCAGCCGCAGCGCTATCTCAACCGCCTGTCCGACCTGCTGTTCGTGATCTCGCGCGTGCTGGCTCGCGCCAGCGGCCACGGCGAAGTGCTGTGGCAGCACGAACGACGGCGCAAACCCCAGCCCGCCGGATAGGTCGACGCATGCTGCGGCTGTATACCCATCCATCCTGCCTGCAGCACGATCCCGGCCCGGGGCACCCCGAACGCCCGGCGCGCCTGCGCGCCGTGCTGGATGCACTGGATCGGGACCGGTTCAGCGCCATCGATCGGATCGAGGCGCCGCAAGCCACTCGTGAACAGTTGCGGCGGGTACACGATGCCCGCCACGTCGAACGCATCCTGGCCTGCACTCCGGCAGCCGGCGAGAGCAGTCGGCTCGATGAAGACACGGTGATGTCAGCCGGTTCGGCCGAGGCCGCCCTGCGCGCGGCAGGAGCGGTCGTGGCGGCAGTCGACGCGGTGCTCGGCGGCACCACCCGACGTGCGTTCTGTGCGGTGCGTCCGCCCGGCCACCATGCCACCGGCGACCAGGCGATGGGTTTCTGCCTGTTCAACAACATCGCGGTGGCTGCAGCCCATGCGCTCGCCGCGCATGGGCTGCAGCGGGTGGCGATCGCCGACTTCGACGTGCATCACGGCAACGGTACGCAGGCGATCTTCGAACGCGAACCGCGCGTGCTGTTCGCCTCCAGTCATCAATCGCCGCTGTATCCCGGCAGCGGCCGCGAGGACGAGTGCGGGGTCGGCAACATCGTCAATGCGACACTCCCGCCGGGCGCCGGCTCGCACGAGTTTCGCGAAATCTGGGACGGCGTGCTGTTGCCGCGGCTGGACGCATTCCGGCCTCAGCTGGTGCTGGTCTCGGCCGGCTTCGATGCGCATCGGAGCGATCCGCTGGCCGATATCCGGCTCAGTCATGAGGATTACGCCTGGATCACCGAGCGCCTGCTCGCCGTGGCTGGACGGCATGCGGGCGGACGCCTGATCTCGACCATGGAAGGCGGCTATGCCCTGGACGCCCTGGCCAGCAGTGCCAGCGCACATGTCCGTGCTCTTATGGAATAAAAGCACGCGCGTAGCGCGCTCGTTTGCCTCCTCTCCCGTCGGCGACCGCAGGGAGTCCCCTTGCGGGTGAGAGGATTGAGGTGAGGGTCCCCAACCC
>NZ_MUNU01000007.1 GCF_002001085.1 Rhodanobacter sp. B05 | reverse complement strand
GGCTCCTACGCAGGTGGTTTGCGGGTCTGCCGCGGCGCGGTGGACCCGCGCACCACCAGCTCGGGGCTGAAGCCCTCGTTGCCCTCGCGCACCGGTTCGCCGTTGGCGGCGCGCTGCAGGTCGCCGATCAGCCGTTGCGCGGCATGCCGCGCGATTTCCTCGGTGGCCTGGCGCGCGGTGGTCAGCGCCGGCCATGACTGCTTGGAGAACGGACTGTCCTCGAAGCCGGCGATCGACAGTTCGTACGGCACGTTGATGCCGTCCGAATGCGCCGCCGCCAGCACGCCGGCGGCGATCTCGTCGTTGGAGCCGAAGATCGCGCTGGGCCGGTCCTTCAGCGCCAGCAGCTTGCGCGCGCCGCGGAAGCCGTCGTCGAAGGTGTAGTCGCCGGGCAGGATCAACTTGCGATCCAACGCGATGCCGTAATCCTTCAGCGCATCCTCGTAGCCCTGGTAGCGCTCCGGGCTGGAACGATGCTCGCGCCCGCCCCACAGGAAGCCGATGCGCTGGTGGCCGAGCTGGATCAGGTGCTCGGTGATCGCGTAGGCGGCATCGCGATCGTCCACGTAGACGCAGGGATAACCGTCTTGCGGATCCTTGCGCGCCGAGATGATGCGCATGAACGGAACCTTCGCCTCGCTCAGCCTGCGGATCAGCTCCGGCTGTTCCGACATCGGCGGCGCCAGCACCAGTCCGGCCAGGTGCGAGCGACGCACCAGCGCGCTCAGCTCGTCGGCGAGCCGCGGCGAGGACGAATCGCAGGGATGGATCTGCAGGCCGAAGCCGCTGGAGCGACACACCGACAACACGCCGTGTTGCAGGTTGATGACGTAGTGCGCGTTGGGGTTGTCGTAGACCAGGCCGATCGCGTAGGCGCGCGTGCTGCGCAGACTGCGTGCGGATGGATCAGGCTGGTAGCCGAGCGCATCGATTTCGCGCTGCACCTTCTCGCGCGTGCGCGCGTGCACCGACGGCTCGTTGTTGATCACTCGCGACACGGTCTTCAGCGAGACGCCGGCCTGCTCCGCGACATCCTTGATGGTGGCACTGCGCACCCGTTGAACCTCATGCATCGTGAAGTGTATCGCCACGCGGGAATGCGCGACGCCGTGCACGCATCCTAGCGCATGCGCGGGGACGCGCAGCCAATCAGGACTGCGCCTGGCCGACCCGGTGACCGGCCAGGCCGTAGTACAGGATGTACAGGTAGCACGGCACCATCAGCACCACGAATGCAAGCTGGAAGTCGATGTGCTGCTTCAGGTGCACGAACAGCTGCGGCACGATCGCGCCGCCGGCGATGCCCATGATGAGGAGCGCGGAGCCCGCTTCGGTGTGGCGGCCAAGTCCCTTGATCGCCAGCGGAAAAATCGCCGGCCACATCATCGCGTTGGCGAAGCCGAGTGCGGCCACCAGACCCACCGAAACGTAGCCGCTGGTGGCGTAGGCGCCGATGGCAAGCAGCACGCCCAGCACGGCGGAGAGCGCCAGGTAGCGCTGTTGCGAGACGAACCGTGGAATCAGCGCCAGCCCGGCGAGATAGCCGAGCAGCATCGCGCCGAGGGTGAACGTGGTGAAGAAGCGGGTCTGTCCCAGCGGCAGATGGAAGCCCGCGCCATAGGTACCGATCGCATCGCCGGCCATCACCTCCACGCCGACGTACAGAAACAGGCACAACACGCCCAGCCACAAATGCGGAAAGCTGAAGATGCTGCCGTCCCGGTGGCCGATGCCGCTTTCGCTGTTCGCGCCGGCGGGCTTGACCTCGGGCAGCGACGAGCGAACCACCCAGATCGCCAGCACCACCAGCAGGGCGGCCATGACCAGATAGGGGACGTGCACCTTGGCAGCGAACGCGTTGAGCAGGGCGTCGCGGGCGGCCGGATCCGGCGCGGCCTTCACCTGCTGATCGATGTTGTCGATGCCGCTCAACACCAGGGCACCGAACACCAGCGGCGCCAGCGCCCCGGCCAGCTTGTTGCAGATACCCATGAAGGCGATGCGCTGCGCCGCGCTGTCGATCGGGCCGAGAATGCTGATGTAGGGATTGGACGCGGTCTGCAGCAACGCCAGCCCGGCGCCGATGACGAACAGCCCGGTCAGCGCACCGGGAAATACCCGCGCCACCACGAACTGGCCGAACATCGCCGCACCGATCGCCATCACGAACAGGCCCAGCGCCATGCCTTTCTTCATGCCGGTACGACGCAGCACCACCGACGCCGGCAGGGCGAGGCAGAAATACGACAGGTAGAACGCGAAGGGCACCAGAAACGCGGACACGTCGCTGACCTGGAACGCCAGCTTGACGAAGGTGATCAGCGGACCGTTGAGCCAGGTGACGAAACCGAAGATGAAGAACAGCACGCCGATGATCAGCATCGGTCCGAGATGGCTGCGCTGGGATGGCGTCGCCGCCAGTGTGGTGCTCATGGATGCAAGTTCTCCCCGGGTCGGCCGTGCCGCTCCGGCAGGATGACCGGGGCTGACAGGAATGTCTCCTTATTCCGCAAAAAGTGCAACGTTGTCAATCCGTGGCTCGCCGGACGGACGCCCCGGCCACCCGGACCGTTCCGCGGGGGACCCTGATCTGGCCGCTTTTGTGGCAACGCATTAGTGCGGCACGACCTCACGGACATATCGGGCGTGGCGCCGTACAAAGCCGCCAGGCCATCAGTTCAGGTGAAATCACGGATTCCCGCGCCGGCCACGCTGCATCGCCGCATCGAAACTTCGTGCAAATGCAGTCAGCCCTGTTGACAACGTTGTCATTTTGATTCCAGACTCGCCCCACATCAGGCCAATGCCCGGCCCGCGGCGTGTCCGCGCCAGGCAAACCGGGGCCACGCCGATCACGGGAGATCTCGCAGTGGGGGAAGTCGCCAACCAGCGTCACGCGGAAGCGCCGTCGAAAACGACGCCTGTCGGCGTGGCGTCGACAACCGGCACGTCGGCCGCGTCGGCGCCCGATCCGGGCCAGCCGTTCCTCGCCGCCGATGTCGGCGGCACGCATGCCCGCATCGGCCTGGTCAGTGGGCATGCCGATGGCCGGCGTCCGGTCAGCGTGTTGCATTACCACCGCTACGGCTGCGCCGACTGGGCCAGCCTCACCGCGATGCTGCTGGATTTCGTGGCGCAGCTGGCGCACACGCCGCACGCGGCGGCCGCCGCCGGCATCCGCGATTGCGCGGTCGCCTGTGCCGGCTATGTGCTGGATGACGAGATCGTCAACGGAAACCTGCCGTGGCGCGTGTCCATCAGCGACATCCGCGCGGGCCTGGGTATCCAGCGGTTGGCGGTGATCAACGATTTCGAGGCGGTCGCCTACGCCACCCAGTTCATCGACGCGGCCGAAACGCGGCCGATCATCGATGCCGTGCATCCGAAGTCCAGTGGTCCGAAGCTGGTGATGGGCCCCGGCACCGGGCTCGGTTCGGCGGTGTTGTTGCCGGGTCATCCGCGCGCCCAGGTGCTGGCCACCGAGGCGGGGCAGATTTCGCTGGCGCCCGGCAACGAGCGCGAGATCGAAATCCTGCGCCTGCTCGGTCGCGACCGGCCGTACGTGCCGGTCGAGGATGCGTTGTCCGGTCCGGGCCTGCTCAAGCTCTATCGCGCGGTGTGCGAGCTGCGCGGCGCCGATCCGCGCTGGCTGACGCCGGCCGAGGTCACCGCCGCCGCGATGGCGGGCCAGGACCCGAATGCGGTGGAGACGCTCGAGCTGTTCTGCGGCCTGCTCGGCAGCTTCGTGGGCGACCTGGCGCTGCTGTACGGCGCCAGCGGTGGCGTCTACCTGGCCGGCGGCATCCTGCCGCAGATCCAGCCTTTCCTGCTCGTCAGCACGTTTGCCGAGCGCTATTTCAACAAGGGCGTGATGCGCGCCTGGCTGCAACAGATTCCGGTTCGACTGATCGAGCACGGCCAGCTTGGTGTGATTGGCGCCGCAGGCTGGTTCCTGGACGAAGAGCGCGACAAGGGGCAGGGAACATGACATGAGCCCGATCCAGCACCACGGCGCCAAGCCGCCCGCAGTACCCGACGTCAACCCACCTGACCATCACCACCAGCACCGGACCGTCGTCAAGACGACTCTGATTCGAGCCAGCCTCTGAGGGGAGGAACACCATGAACTACCGCAAGACATTGCTCGCCGCGAGCATCATCACCAGCTTGTGCATGTCCGGTGCGATCTATGCGCAGGACAGCACTCAGGCCGACAGCACCAGCCAGGCTCAACAGGATGCCGCCAAAAAGGCCCGGGAGCTCAAGGACGTCAAGACGCTCAACACGGTGGTCGTCACCGGCATCCGCGCGACCCAGGCGATGTCGCTGGATACCAAGCGCGATGCCAATTCGCACGTCGAAGTGGTTTCGGCCGTGGATATCGGCAAGCTGCCGGCGAAGAACGTGGCCGACACCATCGCGCAGTTGCCCGGCGTGAACATCGCCGATGCCGCCGGCGCCGAAGGCGGCTTCGACGAGGCCGATCGCGCCAGCATTCGCGGCAGCGCGCCATCGCTGACCCTGACCACGGTCGATGGCCACGGTATCGCCTCGGGCGACTGGTTCATCCTTGGCGGTGGTGGCAGCCGCAGCGTCAGCTACGCCCTGCTGCCGTCGGAAGTCGTCAGCCAGGTGGTCGTGCACAAGACCTCCGAGGCCAGCCTGCTCGAGGGCGGCGCCGCCGGCACGATCGACATCATCACGCGCAAGCCGCTGGAATTCGGCAAGCCGTTTTCCGCCGAGGCCAGCCTGGGTGGCGCGTACGCCGACCTTCCAGGCAGCACCAAGCCGCAGTTCAACGGGCTGGTCAACTGGAAGAACGATTCCAATACGTTCGGCGTGCTGGTGCAGGGCTTCTACGAGGAACGCAACCTCCAGCGCAACGGGCAGGAAATGCTCGGCTATTCGTATGTGCCGACCGGTTCGGCAGTCGCCACCCAGTTGGGCCTCGGCCCAGCCACGCCCGGCAGCAACAGCACCGGCGTGTTCTACCCGAACCTGCCGGGTGCCGCGCTGTTCACGCAGACGCGCAAGCGCAAGGGTGGTTCGATCGATCTGGAGTGGAAGCCGCTCGACAACCTGACGCTGAACCTCGATGGCTTCTACTCAAAGATGGATGCCACCGACTACAACCGCAACTACATGCTGCGCGCGCGCGACCGCTTGCCGGGGGATACGCTGACCAGCTACACCTTGCAGGGCAATATCCTCACCAGTGCCGCGATGGCGGCGGAGCCCGGCGTGTCGCAGGGCATCTACGACATGATCTCGCGCCCGGGTGAAGCCGAATCCAGCCGGTACTTCACGCTCGACGCGGACTGGCAGGCCACCAGCAACCTCGGCTTCAAGTTCCAGGCGGGTACCACCAAGGGCACCGGCAGCACGCCGACCCAGGACGTGATGGAGATGGATACGGGCTATGGCCAGGCGGCCAGCTACGGGATGAATGGCCTGGGCAAACCGCTCAACTGGGCGCTCGGTGGCAACAACAGCGCCTACGACCCGAGCACCGTCGGCCTCGACTGGATCTTCGGCGACCAGGCCATCCAGGTGGTCGACAAGGAGAACTGGTTCAAGGCCGACGGCGAATTCGACTTCGATGACGGCGCGCTGTCCTCGCTGCAATTCGGCGTGCGCTACGCGAGGCATACGCATGACAGCCCGACGGCGATCGCACAAGGCATCAACTGGGGCTCCGGTATCAATCCGGGTGTTCCGATGGGTGCTGCAAATTCAGGGTTTCTCAACCCGCCCCCTGTTGGCGGCAACTATCCCGGCAGCTTCGGCAGCGATCTGGGCGTGGGCTCGATGCCTTCCGGCATCTGGTACTGGACGCCCAGCCAGCTGGCGGCACTGAACGCGAAGTATGCGAACCGGGTGGTGAACAACGATCCGGGAAGCTCGCGCTTCTATCCGAACGATATTTACTCGATGTCGGAGAACAACAGCGCGGCGTACATGCAGCTCAATTTCGGCAACTCCAGCTGGGGTGGCAATTTCGGCGTGCGCTATATCGCCACGAAAGAAAACATCGGCTACACCAGTCCGACGATCCAGGGAACCGACTACCAAAACGGTTCACCGCCTTCGGCCTTCTATCCCAATGGCTGGTACTGGAACTACAGCAAGCATCACTACGGCAAGCTGTTGCCGAGCTTCAACTTCAAGGTCAACCTGAATGACGACGGCAGCCTGCTGGCGCGCTTCGCCGCTTCGCAAACGCTGACCCGGCAAGACTACGGCCAACTGGCCGGGTTCCTCAGCCTGAGCGATCCGCAGAGCGCCACCGGCACCGGTTCCGGCTCGGGTCCCAACCCCAACCTGAAGCCGCTCATCTCGACCAACTTCGATGCGTCGCTGGAGTGGTACTTCTCGGAACGCGGTCTGCTCTCGGCCAGCGTGTACGAGATGGACATGAGCAACTACTACGACTACGGCACGGTCAACGGCACCTATCTCAACAATTACCTGACCTATGGTGGTGGCGGGACAAATCCGTCGCATACACCGGTCTACAGCAACTACCTGGTCAGCATCCCGGTCAACGTCAACGGCAACCTCAAGGGTGTGGAGCTGAACTACATCCAGCCGATCGGCGACCACTTCGGTGCCAGCGTCAACTACACGTACGCCAATGGCCATTCGACCGGCGGCACCTTCCTGTACAACCCCGATGGAACGCCGGGAAGCAACGTGGCAGGCAATCGTCCGCTGTTCGGCAGCTCCAGGAATACGGCCAACCTGTCCGCGTACTACGAGGACAGTCGCTGGAACGCGCGGATCAACTACACCTACCGCTCGTCGTTCTACGACGGCATGATGGCGGTCCAGGGCGGCTTGCTCGGCAACACCATGCCGCTGCTGCCGTACTACCAGGCGGGCACGGGCTACCTGTCGTTCTCGGCAGGCTACAAGCTCAACGACCACGTGAGCTTCTCGTTCGACGCGATGAACCTCAACAACCCGACGCTGCGCTACTACGTCCTGGGCTCACAGGCCGGCCTGGGCTTCGGCAAGGTACCCGAGGCGTTCTACACGAACGGCCGCCAGTACTACTTCAACGTGAACTTCAAGCTCTGATCCACCGCTGCATCATCGCGGGCCACGGACGGCCCGCCCTCTCCCCCTGACGGGCCCGCGGTTGTTTACGGGCCCGTTTTTTTTCCGCATGTCGTGACGTGCATGGCATGCTGATCGCCCGCGCCGGAGAACGTCGATGACCTGCCGCCCGCTACTCGCCGTCTGTGCCTGCCTGCTGCTCGGCCTGCTGCCCTCATTGCGCGCTGCACCGGCGGTCGTGCCACCCGCGCTGATTCCGCTGCCGGCAAAGCTCACACTGGCGGATGCCGGTTTTCGGGTGGACGCGCGCACGCCGGTCGTCATCGACCACTCCAGCGCCACGCGACATACGGCCAGCTACCTGATCGACTTGCTGGCACGCACCCGCGGCCTGCATCTGCGAGTGACGTCCGGCAAGCTTGAGTCACCCGCCATCGTGTTGCAGCGTGACCCGCAGGCACCCGTGGCGCAGGCCGGTGGTTATGCGCTCGACGTCACGCCGCAGGGCATCCGCATCCACGCACGCGATGACGCCGGCCTGTTCCACGGCGCGATCACGCTGTGGCAGTTGCTGACGCCCGATGCACGAACCGGCGCGGTGGACGTGCCTGGCATGCACATCCGCGACTGGCCGCGCTTCGCCTGGCGTGGCCTGATGCTGGATTCCGCGCGGCACTTCCAGAGCGTGGCCGAGATCAAGACGCTGCTCGACCAGATGGCGCAGCACAAGCTCAATACTTTCCACTGGCATCTCACCGACGATCAGGGCTGGCGCATCCAGATCAGGCGCTATCCCGAACTGACCCGCATCGGTGCCTGGCGCACGCCGCCGGACGCGGGACACGACGGCGAGCCGAAACGCTACGGTGGCTTCTACACGCAGGATGAGATTCGCGCGGTGGTGGCCTATGCCGCCGCGCGCTACATCACCATCGTGCCGGAGATCGACATGCCCGGCCATGCGCAGGCCGCGGTCGCCGCGTATCCGCAGTTCGGCGTCACCGGCCAGCGGCCGGCCGTCTCGGTCGACTGGGGCATCAATCCCTGGCTGTACAACGTCGACGACGACACCTTCACCTTCATCGACCATGTGCTCGACGAAGTGATGGAACTGTTCCCATCGAAGTACATCCATGTCGGTGGCGACGAGGCGATCAAGGATCAGTGGCAGGCCTCGCCCGCCGTGCAGGCGAAGATGCACGCGCTGGGCATCACCAGCGAGGACGCGCTGCAGGGCTGGTTCATCGCCCGCATCGGCCGGTACCTCGATCAGCACGGTCGCAAGCTAATCGGCTGGGACGAGATCCTCGAAGGCGACAACCTGCCGGCCGACGCCACCGTGATGTCCTGGCGCGGCACCGACGGTGCGATCAAGGCCGCGCTGCTCGGTCACGACGTGGTGATGTCGCCCGCGCCGGCTCTCTACTTCGACTTCGTGCAAGGCGATCTCGCCGACGAATACTCCGGCCGCCTCGGCGTGGAATCGCTGAAGGACGTGTATGCCTTCCAGGTCGTACCCGGCGTACTGAGCGCGACGCAGGCGAAGCACGTGCTGGGCGTGCAGGCCAACCTGTGGACCGAACACCTGCCCACGTTCGCCCACGTGGAACACGCCGTCTTCCCGCGGCTGGATGCGCTCAGCGAAGTGGCCTGGTCGCCGCCAGCCACGAACCATTGGCCGAGCTTCCTCGCCCGCCTGCCGGCGCAGTTCGAGCGTTACCGCGCACAGCACGTCAACGTCGCCGACGGCGCCTTCGCGGTAGACATCGCCACCGACCGCAACCTGGCACTGGCCACCGGCAAGGCCACGGTGACGCTGACGGACCAGGTCGGTGTCGCGGCCATTCACTACACGCTGGACGGCAGCGCACCCACGCCTGCCGCGCCGCGCTACGACCTGCCGTTCAACGTGACCCTGCCGGTCACCGTGCGCGCCGCCAGCTTCGCCGACGACGGCAGCCCGCTTGCCGCGTCGCGCGAACGCGTACTGGATCGCGCTGCCCTGCTCAGCCTGCCCGGCAACACGCTGCCGAACTGTCCCGCCAGCGATTTCCGCCTGCGCCTGCAACCCACGCCCGACGCGAAGAGTACTCAGCCGGTGTACGCGGTGAACGTGTTCAACACCTGCCAGCTGTTTCCCGTCACCTGGATGGATGGCGTCACCGCGATCCATGTCGATGCGGTGCGCCTGCCGCGCAACTTCGCACTCGCGCACGAGCAGAAGCTGGTGGTGTCGCGCCCGCACGCCACGCCGTTCGGCGAGCTGGTGGTGCATGCCGACCAATGCGACGGGCCGGTGCTGGCCAGCATGCCGCTGCCCGATCCGGCGCACAGCGCGCGCAACTTCACGTTGGATGCGAGGCTGCCAGCTCAGCAGGGCGAGCACGGCCTGTGCCTGATCTACACCGCGCCGATCGACGGGCCGTTGTATGCGATTGGCCGGGCGACACTCACGCCATGAGTCCCGACAGGACGGTGTCTCAGCGTCGATGAAGAGGGCGGTTACATGAGCAAACGCCTCGCCGCGTTGCACGGCTGCACCGTGGCGGCGACGTTGTTGGTCAATGGTCCGGATGACTGGATGACGCCGCGATCTGGTCCCTGCGTTCCCTCGCCGACAGATCCATCTCAAGCTCTGACGATCAACGCCGCCCGCGCAGCGCCTTGATGAACATCGCCATCGCGAGCACGCCCAGCACGAAACCGATGCCAGCCCCCCACAAACCGCCAATCGCTCCGGCCACCAGATAGCCGATGCCAAAACCCAACGGAAACAGCAGCAGGAGCGGCAGGCATCCCATCCGTCGATCCTTCAGCGCGCCGCCGCCAGCGTATCCGGCAGCGAGGGTGGATGGCGCAGCAACGCATGCTTCGCCAGCTGGGTGTCGGCGACGGACAACTCGATCAGCGGTATGACCTTGCCGCCGATCAGCGCGGCGATCGCCGCGCCGTCGCGATACAGCACGCGCGAACCGGCCAGGGCCGGCACCTTGTCGCCGACCAGCACGGTGCCGACCAGGTTCAGCGGATCGCAGCCGCTGAGGCAGACCAGCTCACCGTCGTCGTCGCGGGATCGTACCGCGCGCAACGGCGCGATCGCCTCGGGCAGGGCGAACTGCTCGCCGACCAGGCCCTCGACGAAGCGCCCGCCGCGGATCTCGCCGCGCGCCTCCAGCCGGTGATAGACGCGCAGGAGTTCACGCCACGACGGCAGCCACGGCGCCTCGCGTTCCAGCAGCTTCCAGAACACTACGCCGTAACGGCGAAGCAGAACACGCGCCACGTGTTCTGCTTCATCTGAATCGAGGCGGCGCGAAGCGCCACCATCGCCTCCTCTACCCTGTGGGGAGAGGATTGAGGTGAGGGGCTGCTCTTGCCGTGACCCTTCACCTGACTTGCCTGCGGGCACCCGCGCCTCATCCGTCCTTACGGACATCCTCTCACCCGCAAAGGGGCTCAGCAGGGGTCGCCCGGAGAGGGGAAGGGGCGTGCGCGCCAGCGACCAGCGCCCCGCATCCTCGATGCCGCCGAACTGATGTCGCCGCAGGCGCCGGTGCCGTCCGCCGTCGCGCTTCGCTGCCGGCAGCAGCAACGCGCGCAGGCCGGCAAAGCTGTCGGCGCTGACCCGGCCGGCGGCGACCAGCTCGCCGAGCGCGTCCTCCAGTTCGGCGCGCAGCAAGCGGGTGGCATCCAGCAGTTCGTCGAAGAACAGCGCGCCCTGTTCGCGCAGCGCATCGACCACGGCCTGCGCACGCGACGACAGCAGGATTTCCTGCGGATCGTTACCGGCAGCGACGGACGTCCAGACGGCCATGTCGCGCCGCGCCAGAAGCACGATCGGCGTGCTGCGCACCGGGCCACCGCCGCCGCCGCTGCCGGTGCGCAAGCGCGCCCAGCTGATCCGGCCGGCACGACACAATTCGTCCAGCCAGCTGATCGAATAGTCGTCGATGCGCGCCGGCAGGATCTCCGATTCCCAGGCGCCGGCCGCCGCCTCGTAGCCCTCGAGCTGCGCCAGTGTGGCGACCAGCGCATCCGGCCCGCTCTGCCGGGTTGCCGCGGATACATGCTGCCAGTCGAACAGGAAACGCATCAGCTGACGCCGGCTGACCGGCTCGATTTCGCGCCGCAGCCGGCCGAGCGTGTAGCGATGGATGCGCGCCAGCAGGTGACGCTCGCACCATTCGGTGTCCGTGGCATCGGCACTGAAACGGCCCTGCATCACATAGCCTTCGGACTGCAGACGCAGCAGCGCCTGTTCCGCATCATCCGCCGCGACGCCGAAGGGGAGTGCCAGCGCGGCGGCGGTCGTCGGACCGAGCCCGCCCAGTCGGCGACGTACCAGTTCCAGCAAGGCATCCTCGCGCGCCCATGGCTGCGCCGCATATTCGGCGGGTACCTCGATCGGCGGCTGCATCGATGCGCCGGGATGGAGTGCCTGCCACAACGGCAACTGTTCGGCCGCCACCCAGCACGCCATCGCAGCTGCTCCCGCGGCGAACTGCAGCCGCGTGGCGCGCTGGGCCATGGCCAGCGCCTGCAGCCGCCCATCCCAGCCATCGTTGGCAGCGATCTCGTCCGCGCCGACAAAACCCAGCAGGGTCAGCGCCTCGTGCATCTCGTCGGCATCGCGTACCTGCGGCCATGCTTCGGCGCGCACGGCATCGATCGCCGCGGCATCCAGGCGGCCGAGGTCGTCGGCGCTCTCCGTGCCGCTCAGCCCGCGCGTCTGCACGGCGCGGGTGCGGCGTTCCTCCAGCGGCGCATCGTCGAGGAAGGCATACGGTGCGGCGTTCAATACTTCGGCGGCGAGCGGACTCGGTGCGGCGAGGTCGCGCGCCACGATCTTGATGCTGCCTGCTTCGAGATCGCGCAGCACCCGCAACAGGCCATCGATGTCCATTGCCTCGCGCAGGCAGTCGTGCATGGTCTGGTTGACCAGCGGATGATCCGGCACCTCGCGTTCGCCCACGATGTTCTCCAGGCAGGCGACCTGGTCGGGGAACACCGCGGCCAGCAGATCCTCGCTCTTCATGCGCTGCAATGGTGGCGGTGTCTTCTTGCCGCCGGTGAAGCGCGGCAGGGCCAGTGCGGTTACCGCGTTCCAGCGCCAGCGCGCCGGGAACAGCGGGGCATCGAGCAGAGCCTGGATCAGCACATGCTCGGCGGTGTTCGAATGCAGGTAATGTGCGACTTCCTCCAGCGGGAAACTGTGGCTGGTCGACAGCGACAGCACGATGGCATCCTCGGTGGCTGCCGCCTGCAGCTCGAAATTGAACTGGCGGCAGAAGCGCTTGCGCAACGCCAAGCCCCACGCGCGATTGATCCGGCTGCCCCACGGCGCATGGATCACCAGCTGGGTGCCGCCGGATTCGTCGAAGAAGCGTTCCAGCACCAGGGTGTGCTGGCTCGGCAGCACGCCGAGCGCGGCCTTGGCGCGGGCCAGGTAATCGACAAGTTGCTGGGCCGCGGATTCGTCCAAGCCGAGTTCTTCGCGAAGCCATGCGAGCGCGCGGGCGTTGCTCCTCTCTCCCTGCGGGAGAGGGGTTGGGGGAGAGGGTTCGGGCGTGCTGGAATGCTGGGCGAACCCCGTACCCTCACCCCTCTCCCAAGGGGAGAGGGGCTCAAGCAAGGCGGAAATTTCTTCGCGCAGTCGCGACACGCCGAACGACAACTCGTTGCTGCGTCCTGGCGCCTCGCCCAACCAGAACGGGATGCTCGGCGGCGCGCCATGCGCATCCTCCACGCGCAGGCGGTCGCGCTCGACGCGCTGGATGCGGTAGCTGGAGTTGCCGAGCTGGAAGATGTCGCCTGCCATGCTCTCGACCGCGAAATCCTCGTTCACCGTACCCACGATGATCGCCTGCGGCTCCAGCACCACCTTGTAATCGGCCGTATCGGGAATGGTGCCGCCCGAGGTCAGGGCCGTGAGCCGTGCGCCGCGCCGGGCGCGCAGTTGTCCATGCACGGCGTCGCGATGGATGTACGCCGCGCGCGGGCCGCGGCGGGTGGTGAAACCCTCCGCCAGCATGCGCACCACGGCGTCGAACTCGGCGCGGGCCAGTTGGCGATATGGATGTGCGCCACGTACGAGCGCATAAAGTGCATCCTCGCTCCACTCGGTGCAGGCCACCTCGGCGACGATCTGCTGGGCCAGCACGTCCAGCGGTTGCGGCGGCATGATCAGCGCATCCAGCTCGCCGCGGTGCACGCAATCGAGCAGGGCCGTGCATTCGACCAGATCGTCGCGGGTCGCCGGGAACAGGCGCGCCTTCGGCGTGCCGTCGATGCTGTGGCCGGAGCGGCCGGCGCGCTGCAGGAAGGCAGCGATCGAACGTGGCGAACCGAGCTGGCAGACCAGGTCGACCTCGCCGATGTCGATACCCAATTCCAGCGAGGCCGTGGCTACCAGCACGGACAGCTCGCCGCGTTTCAGCCGCTGCTCGGCATCCAGCCGCAATTCTTTCGCCAGGCTGCCGTGATGCGCGGCGACGTGTTCCTTGCCCAGCCGCTCGGACAAATGCCGCGCAGCGCGTTCGGCCATCCGTCGCGTGTTGACGAAGACCAGGGTGGTGCGGTGTGCCTGCACCAGCTGGGCGAGACGGTTGTAGACCAGCTCCCAGCTGTCGTTCGACATCACCGCTTCCAGCGGCACCGGGGGGACTTCGATGGCGAGGTCGCGCGGGCGAGCGTGGCCCGTGTCAATGATGGTGACGTCGCTCTTCGCGTTCGCCTCCTCTCCCCTCTGGGGAGAGGATTGAGGTGAGGGGGTGGTGTGCGTCGCAACCTCATATTCGAAGGCTTCTTCGTTGTTGCTTTCCCGTGACCCCGAACCCTCATCCGCCCTTCGGGCACCTTCATTCGGCACATCCATGTGCCTCACCCTGCGGGCGGCATCCGCCGTGCAAATCGGCAGTCCTGCCGATTTGTCTCCCGGAGGGAGAAGGGAAGCCGGAGCGCCGACCAGGAAGTCGGCGATCGTTTCTATGGGCTTCTGCGTCGCCGACAGCCCGATCCGCAGCAAGCGTCGCTGGCACAGCGACTCCAGCCGCTCCAGCGACAACGCCAGGTGCGAGCCACGCTTGCTGCCGGCGATGGCGTGGATCTCGTCCACGATCACCGTGCGCGTGTCCGCCAGCATGGTGCGGCCCGACGCCGATCCGAGCAGCACGTATAGCGATTCGGGTGTGGTCACCAGGATGTGCGGCGGTTGCTTGCGCAGCAGGTTGCGCTCCACCTGCGGAGTATCGCCGGTGCGCACGGCGGTGCGGATCACCACGTCGGGCAGGCCGAGCTTCTGCAGCTCGGCGCGAATGCCTTCCAGCGGCGCTTCCAGATTCACGTGGATGTCGTTGGACAGCGCCTTCAGCGGCGACACGTAGACCACGCTGGTGGCATCGGCGAGCACGCCGCCGTGGGCGACGCCTTCGCGCACCAGCGCGTCGATCGCGGCGAGGAAGGCGGTCAGCGTCTTGCCCGAGCCGGTGGGCGCAGCCACCAGGGTGTGCTGGCCGGCCCGGATCGATGGCCACGCCGCCGCCTGCGCCGCGGTGGGCGCGCGGAAGCACTGGCGGAACCAGCCGGCCAGGGCCGGGTGGAACGCATCGAGCGGACTGGAATCCATGCGCATCGGTGGAGATCCGCGCGGGGGCGATGGAACATTCATTGGAGCATAGATGGGGTGTGCGGCGCGGTGCTCAATTGGCGACTGGTTCGATGCAAGCGCGTGGCGGGCATGTCAGTATTCACATTCGGCAGGCAAACCATGCGCGGGGGCGCAGCATGACCGTGGTTGAACAGGAGAGCGTGGTGCAGAAGGGGGCAGGGTTGTCTTCGCATCAGGAAACGGCTGGCGTTACCACCTGGCTGGACATGGCCGATGGTCAACGCCTGTTCCTGCGCGACTGGCCGCAGCCCCACGCGCGCGGGGCGGTGCTGATCGTGCATGGGCTGGGCGAGCACAGCGGCCGCTACGCGCAGCTGGCGTCATGGTTCAACCAGCGCGGGTACGCGGTGCGCAGCTACGACCAGCGCGGCCACGGCCAGTCACCCGGCCGACGCGGTGCGCTGCGGCACGGCGATGATCTGCTGGCGGATCTGGCTGCCGTGTACAACGACTATGCCGCGGCGGCGGCGCATCTCCCGCTGCTGCTGGGCCACAGCATGGGCGGTCTGGTGGCTGCGCGCGCGGTACTGGATGGCGGCGTGGTCCCGGGCGCGCTGGTGCTGTCGTCGCCGGCCTTGCGCAGCTGGGAATCGCCGCGGATGATCCGGCTGGCCGAGGTCCTCAGTCACCTCCTGCCCAACCTGCCGCTGCGCAACGGGCTCGACGCTAGCAAGCTGTCGCACGACGCGCAGGTGGTGGCCGACTATCGCAGCGACCCCTTGCGGCATGGCTGGATCACGCCGCGGCTGGCCCACTTCATCTTCAGCGATGGGGCGACCAGCATCGCCGATGCCGGCCGCCTGGAGGTACCGACACTGCTTCTGGTGGCCGACAGCGACGAGCTCGTCGATCCCGCCGGCAGCCGCGCCTTCGCCAGGGCCGCCGCAGGCACCGGGCGATTGACCACGCGCTTTTTCGCCTCGCTGTATCACGAGTTGTTCAACGAGGCCGAGCCGGGACGCAGCCAGGTGCTGATGCAGCTGGGCGACTGGCTGGGACGACAATTGCGTCACTGATAGACGTGCGCCCGAATCGCGCCCCGTGCCGGCCATGAATGTCGGCAATACTTCGGAGCAAACCCAGGGAGAGGTTTTCATGTCCGGACGATCGATCGCGCACGCGCCACGCGTGCTGGCCACCTTGCTGCTGGGCCTGCTGCTTGCCGCCTGCGGGCGCAGCCACGACGGTCATCCGCCCGCATTGCAGGGCGCACCCGCTACCGCCGGCACGGCCGCGCATCCGGCTGCGACGTCTGCGTTCGCGCTGGTCTCGGCCAGTTCGAAGACCAGCGATTCGCGCACCGCACTGACCTTGCGTTTCAACGCGCCGCTGGCCTCGGCGCAGAGCTTCGACGAGCTGATCGCGGTGACCGGTCCCAGGGGCGAGGTCGTCAGTGGCAGCTGGAGCCTGCTCGACGACGGCAGGACCTTGAGTTTTCCGTTCGTCCAGGCCAACACGCATTATGTCGTGGAGCTGAAGCCCGGCTTGCTGGCGGCGGACGGGCGCACGCTCGGCCATGCGCTGAAGCATGAAATCTATTCGGGCAACCTGCCGGCAGCGGTCGGCTTCGCCTCGCACGGCAGCGTATTGCCGGCGCGTGGCACGCGCGGCCTGCCGCTGGTGTCGATGAACGTGCACGACGCCGACGTGGAGTTCTTCCGCGTACACGACGATGCGCTGTCGGACCTGTTCTGTGCCTATCCGCGCAATGGTCATCGCGACAGCTACGAACTCGATCACGAGGTCAGCTACTACAACAAGTGTGGCGAAGGCGACGACCGCCGCAGCCGCATGCCGATCACCGAGATCGCCGATTCGGTGTATGCCAACCACTACACCCTGGGCGGCGAACCGAACGAGCGCACGGTGACCTATCTGCCCGTGCAGAACATCAGGGAACTGTCGCAGCCGGGCGTGTACATGGCCGTGGTCAAGGCGGGCGGCAGCTTCCAGGGCGGCTACGACACCGCGACTTTCTTCGTCAGCGATCTTGGCCTGCACCTGCGCGTGTACCGCGACAATGCGTTGCTGCACGTGGCCTCGCTGCGCGACGGGTCGCCGGTCAGCGGGGTCGATATCGACATCCGCGATGCGTCCGGCCGCAGCAAGCTCAAGGCCGCCACCGGCGCCGACGGCAACGCGCTGCTTGCCTACAAGGTCAAGGCCTCCGACGTGCTGGTGGCGCGCCACGGCAAGGATGTGTCGGTGCTGCCGTTCAACAAGCCGGCACTGGACGTATCCAATTTCGACATCAGCGGGCGCCGCCAGGCGCCGTTCGAAGTCTACGCCTGGTCCGGCCGCGACCTGTATCGCCCCGGCGAGACCCTGCGCGCCTCGGCTCTGCTGCGCGACGACGACGGCAAGCCGATGAAGCCGCAGTCGCTGTTCGTGCGCGTGAAGCAGCCGGATGGCCGCACCCTGGTGGAGAAGGAGCTGAAGCCGCAACAGCTCAATTATTTCGAGCTGAGCCAGGCGATCCCGGCCGATGCGCCGACCGGCCTGTGGCAACTGGAGTTTCGACTCGATCCGGCCAGCAAGGACACGGTGCAGGCGTTCCCGTTCCACGTCGAGGAGTTCCTGCCCGAGCGGCTGAAGGTCGAGCTGTCCGGCCCGCAGGCGCGCTTGCTGCCGGATCAGCCGCTGAAACTGAAAGTGGCCTCCAGCTATCTGTACGGTGCGCCGGCCGCCGGCAATCGCTTCACCGCCAAGCTGATGGTGGCGCCGGAGGTGCATCCGATCGCGGCGATGAAGGACACCTTCTTCGGCGATCCGCTGGTCGACCTGCCCAAGAGCGCCGCCGACGCGGTCGATGCCAAGCTCGATGCGCAGGGTGTGCTGGAGCAGGATGTGGCCTTGCCCGATGACGTCAAGCCGGTTGCGCCGCTGGCGGTGACCCTGTCCGGCAGCGTATACGAAAGCGGCGGCCGCGCCGTCACCCGGTTGCTCAAGCGCACCTACTGGCCCGCGGATGCGCTGGTCGGCGTGCGCCCGCTGTTCGACCCGAAGCAGGGCGCCGCGAGCGAAGCCCCGGCCGGCTTCGAGATCGCGCGCGCGAACGTCGACGGCCAGCTGGTCGCCGGCAGCCACCTGAAGGTGCGCCTGCAGCGCGAACTGCGCGATTTCTACTGGCTGTACGAACAGAACGGCGGCTGGAAATCCGATGCCAACCAGCGCCTGCAGCTGATCGACGAAAAGGACATCGACGTCGCCGCCGGCAAGTCGGTCCACGTCGAATTCCCGGTGGAGTGGGGCAGCTACCGGATCGAGGTGTACGACCCGGCCACCAAACTCACCACGGTGTTTCCGTTCTTCGCCGGCTACAGCTGGGACGACGAGAACCTCGGCAGGGAGGCGCGCCCGGACAAGGTCAAGCTGCAGCTGGACAAGGCACGCTATCGCGCCGGCGACACCATGAAGGTCACCGTGACACCGCCTCATGACGGGCCCGGCGTGCTGCTGGTGGAATCGGATCACCTGCTCTACACGAAGAACATCGACGCGAAAGCCGGCAGCACGTTCGAGATCCCGGTGACGAAGGACTGGGAGCGCCACGACGTGTATGTCACCGCCCTGGTGTTCCGCGGCGGCGAGGCGGACGAGCACACCACGCCGGCCCGTGCGGTGGGCATCGAATACGTGGCGATGGACCGCAACGACCGGCGCATCCCGCTCAAGCTCGACGCGCCGGCGCTGATGCGCCCGGGCAACCCGCTCGACGTCAGCGTGCAGGCCAGCGGACTGGCCGGGCAGCAGGCATTCGTCACGCTGTCGGCGGTCGACCAGGGCGTGCTCAACATCACCGATTACCCGGTGCCGGACGCCTGGGCCTGGATGTTCGCCAAGCGCGCGCTCGGCATCGACGCCTATGACTTGTACAGCCGCATCATCGAGGCGATGGATGGCGCGCAGGCGAAGCTGCGCTACGGCGGCGACATGAGCGGCAAGGCGCTGCCGAAGGCGGCGCGGCTCAATCCGAAGGTGCAGATCGTCGACCTGTTCGCCGGCCCGCTGGCGTTCGATGCGCAGGGCAGGGCGCAGTTGCATGTCGAGGTGCCCGATTTCAACGGCAGCCTGCGTCTGGCCGCGCTGGCTTATACCGACAGCCGCTACGGCAACGCCGACGGCAACGTCACCGTGCGCGCGCCGCTGGTGGTCGAGCCGAGCACGCCGCGGGTAATGGCCGCCGGCGACCAGGCGGTGATCAGCCTCGACCTGAAGAACCTCTCCGGCAAGGACGGCATGGCCAGGGTGACGGTCACCGGCGGCGGCCTGATCAAGGTGAACCAGGCCACGCAGAGCGTGGCCCTCAAGGACGGCGCCGGCACCACCTTGCAGATGCCGGTGACGGCCGCGGCGGGCGCCGCGGTAGCCACCGCCGACATTCATGCCCAGCTCAACGATTACCAGGTCAACCGCCACTTCGAATTCGCGGTGCGGCCGGCGTGGCCCGAAGTGGTGCGCACCACGCCGCTGGCGCTGGAGGCAGGCAAGCCCGAACACTTTGGCGCCAGTGCGATCGCCGGTTTGCTGCCGGCCACGGTGCGTGCGCGGCTCACCCTCAGCACGTTGCCGCCGTTGCCGTATGGCGCCGCGTTGCGCGGCATCCTCGACTATCCCTACGGCTGCATCGAGCAGACCACCAGCAAGGGCTACGCCGCGTTGGTTCTGGACGGCGCCACGGCCAAGGCGCTGGGTGGCCCGGTGATGAGCGACGAGGTGCGCAAGGCAGCAGTCGAAAGTGCGTTGTCACGGATCGCCTCGTTCCAGGCCAGCAACGGCCACTTCAGTTTCTGGGGCGGCTCCAGTCCGATCGAGACCTTCACCACGCCGTACGTGGTCGACTTCATGCTCGACGCACGCGACGCCGGTTTCGCGGTGCCGCAGGACGTGCTGCAGAAGGCGCTGCAACGGCTCAACGACGACCTGCTCGCCGGTGGCCATCCGTACTACGGCTACGAGCGCCACGACCACCTGCGCCTCGCCGACGAGGCCTACTCGGGCTTCGTGCTGGCGCGCGTCAACCGGGCTCCGCTGGGCACGCTGCGGGCGATCTTCGACAACGAGCGGCAGAAACTGGTGGCGCCGTTGCCGCTGCTGCACTTCGGCATCGCGTTCAAGCTGATGGGCGACAACGAGCGCGCGCAGAAGGCGATTGCCGAGGCGTTCGCCTGGAGCAAGGAACGGCCGTGGTACGTCGGCGATTACGGTTCGGAACTGCGTGACCTCGCGCTGATGGTGGCGCTCACGCACACCTACGGCATGAACAAGCCCGAGTACGACGCCAGGCTGGTCGACTGGGCGCGCAACGCCAGCGCCAACGTGCGCCAGCGCCAGCAGCAGGACAAGAACTACCGTTGGTCGTGGTCGTACCTCAGCACGCAGGAGCAGGCGGCGATCGCCCGCGTGGCCGCGGCATTCGATGCGAAGAGCCACGCACCGCTGGCCGCCTCGATGACGGTGGCCGGCAAGAGCGAAACCGCCCCGGACAGTCGCGTGTGGAGCCGCGAGCTCCGTGCCGCCGATCTCGACGCCGGGGTCAGCGTGCAGCCGACCAGCCCGGCGGCGATCTTCGCCACCCTCGACGTGGCCGGCATCCCGAAGACGGCGCCCATGCCGGACGACAGCCAGATCGACGTGCGCCGCAGTTACTTCACCACCGACGGCAAGCCGTGGAGCGGTACGCAGTTGAAGGAAGGCGACACCCTGATCGTCGAGCTGCGCATCGAGGCGCGCATGGACATCCCCGATGCGCTGGTCACCGACCTGCTGCCTGGCGGGCTGGAAGTGGAGAACCTCAACCTCGGCGGCGCGCAGCAATGGACCGGGGTGGTGATCGACGGCATCAACCTCGACCAGCACGACTCCGCCGCGCAGGTGGTGCACGAGGAATACCGCGACGATCGCTACGCCGCCGCGCTCAACCTCAGTCGCGGCGACGCAGCCCACGTGTTCTACCTGGTGCGCGCGGTGACTCCGGGCACGTACACGGTGCCGCCGCCATTGGTCGAGGACATGTATCGGCCGGCGATTCGCGGTATCGGCAAAGTCGATCCAGCGAAGATCACGGTGGTGGAACCCTGACCTCGCGATACCCGTAGGAGCCCGCTCGCGGGCGATGCTCTTGCTCCAGATGCACACCATTGATCAGATCAAGAGCATCGCCCGCGAGCGGGCTCCTACGACGATAGGGGCATGGACGTTTTCATGATCAGTTCCACTTCGTCACTCCGCTCCCGCACGCGGCGCTGGCTGCGGGGCGTGGTCATAGCGGGCGCCGCGCTGTTGCTGCTCGCCTTCGTCCTCGACCGCCTGTTCCCGCTGCACCTGCCGCCGCCGGACAGCGGCAGCACGGTGGTGCTGGCGCGCGATGGCACGCCGCTGCGCGCGTTCGCCGACGGCGATGGCGTGTGGCGCTACCCGACCACCGCGAAGAAAGTGTCGCCGCTGTATCTGACCGCGTTGCTGCATTACGAGGATCGCTGGTTCTACCGTCATCCCGGCATCAACCCGTATGCGTTGCTGCGTGGCCTCGCCGGCGGCATCGTGCATGGGCACGTCGTGTCCGGCGGCTCCACCCTGACCATGCAGGTGGCGCGCATCATCGAGCCCGGCTCGGGTTGGTTCCGTCCGCATACGTTTCGCGGCAAGCTGGTGCAGATCTTCCGTGCGCTGCAGCTGGAAGCGCACCTGAGCAAGGCGCAGATCCTCGACCTGTATCTCAACCACGCGCCATTCGGCGGCCCGATCGAAGGCGTGGAAGCGGCGTCATGGGCCTACCTCGGTAAACCGGCCAGCCAGCTGTCGCGGGCGGAGGCGGCGCTGCTGGCGGTATTGCCGCAATCGCCCAGCCGGCTGCGGCCGGATCGCCATCCCGAAGCAGCGCGCACCGCGCGCGACAAGGTGCTGCGTCGCATGCGCGATCTCGGCGTGTGGAGCGCCGCCCAGGTACGCGAAGCGGAGATCGAGCCGGTGGTCGCCCGCTCGCTGCGTGCCCCGCTGTCGGCGGCACTGCTGGCGGAGCGCCTGCATCGGCAGTATCCGCGAGAGCGGCGCATCGTCAGCACGATCGATGCGAACCTGCAGCGTGCGTCCGAGGATCGGGTCAGCAGCTATCTGTCGCGCCTGCCGGCGCAGAGCACCGCCGCGCTGCTGGTGGTCGACAATGCCACCCTGGAAACGCGCGTCTATCTCGGCACCAGCGACTTTGCCGACCCGCAGCGGCATGGTTATATCGACATGGTCAGTGCGCCACGCTCGCCGGGCTCCACCCTGAAGCCGTTCCTGTACGGACTGGCGCTGGACGACGGCCTGATCGATTCGCAAAGCCTGCTGGTCGACGCACCGCAGGATTTCGGCGGCTACCAGCCAGGCAATTTCGACGAAGCATTCAGCGGTCCGGTCAGCGCCGCCGAGGCCTTGCAGCGCTCACTCAACGTGCCGGCGGTGGACGTGCTCGACCGTGTCGGCCCGACCCGCTTCGTGGCGCGGCTGGCCAACGGCGGCATCGACCTGGGACTGCCCGATGGTGCCAAGCCGAATCTGTCGATCATCCTCGGCGGCGCGGCCACGCGACTCGAGAACCTGGTCGGTGCCTACTCCGCGTTCGCCAATGGCGGCATCGCCGGCACGCCACGCTACACCCCGCAGCAGCCGGCCAGGTTGCGTCGGCTGCTGTCGCCGGGCGCGGCCTGGATCATCCGCGAGATCCTCGGCAGCAACCCGGCCGATGTCGAAGGCGCGCCGCTCGCCGGCGTGATCAACCGGCATGCCAACGTGGCCTGGAAGACCGGCACCAGCTACGGCTACCGCGACGCCTGGGCGGTCGGCGTCACCGATCGGTGGACGATCGGCGTGTGGATCGGTCGCCCGGATGGCACGCCGTCGCCCGGTCAGTACGGCGCGGTGACCGCGCTGCCGCTGCTGTTCCAGATCGCCGACATGTTGCCGCAACGCGGTGGGCGCACGCATGCAGCGCAGCCGACCAGCGTGCGTGCGATCGACATCTGCTGGCCGCTTGGCGCCGCCGCGGCAACTACGCCGGCACCGCTGTGCCGGCAGCGCCGCACGGCATGGGTGCTCGATGATGCGATTCCGCCCACCTTCGCCGAGCGCGATCTCGGCGCCTGGTCATCCGGCCTGCTCACGCTGCGTGTCAACCGGCACGGCCAGCGGCTGAGCGGCGCCTGTCACGCCGCGCACGAACAGATGATCCAGCTCGCACGCTGGCCGGTGCTGGCCACGCCCTGGTTGAGCGTCGACGATCGTCGCGCCGCGGCATTGCCACCGCTGGCCTCGGGTTGCGCCGCCGATTCGCTCGATCTCGCCAACCCGATCCGCATCGCCGGCCTCAACCCCGGCGTCACCCTGCGCCGCGCGCCGAACAGCGATCATCCGCTGCGCGTGACGCTCAACGCGATCGGCACGCAGGGCGCGGTGCAATGGTTGCTCAACGGTCGGCTGCAAGGCAGCAGCGTGGGCGCGGCGTCGATTCTGCTCGCGCTCCCGCAAGCCGGTGACTACCGCGTGACCGCGCTGGCCGCGGATGGCGCTTTTGCCACCCTGCCGCTGCACGTGTCCGGTTGAGCGGCGCCCGCGGCCCGCGGATCGCATCCGGCGCGCCGGCGTAGCCCCGCGGACAGCGGCGGCTGCGTCATCACATCGGCCAGCCCGTGCCGTGCGGGTGCCGTGGCGCAGCGGTGAGTCAGTCGCCGCCGCTGGCGGCCCTGCGAACCGTTGATTGCAGCTCTGGCTGGGGTCGCCCGGTCGGGCCGGGCCATCCATGGGTTGCGATGACTTCGGGTATTCTCGGCCCGTCGAGAGGGAAGGCAGGGTGCTTGCGGCGAATGGGACGCTGCCGGGGGAGGCGAAAAATGGTTCTCCAGGTGAACATGGCGTGGCTCGGGCGCAGCGGCGCACCGGGTCGCAGCACCGCCGGCTGGCGCATCGCGCACCGGCTCATCTGCATGCTGTTGCTGGGCCTGGTCTGCTGGCCGCTGATGGCGGCTGGCCAGAACAAGGACACCGGGGCATTGACCTTCGGCATCCTGCCGATCGGTGGCCCGTCCGAATCGCTGGTCGCCTGGCGTCCGATGCTGGACGACATGAGCGAGGCACTGCATCAACACGTGCGCAGCATCTCGGTGAGCACCTACGAGGGTCTGGCCCAGGCGATCGCCGAGGACCGCGTGGACGTGGCTTTCGTATCCGGTCGCATGGCACTGCAGGCGGTGACCCGGGATCGCATGGAAGTGATCGCCCAGCTGACGCGCGGCGACGGTTCGCACGGCTACTATGCGGTGCTGCTGGTGCGGAAGGACTCGCCGATCCGCACGCTGGCAGACCTCTATGCCCAGCCGGGCCACTGGCGCTTCGCGCGGAGCGAAACACTGTCCACCTCGGGTTACCTGGTGCCGGAAACCGAACTCTTTGCCAGCCACAAACTGGATTCGGACACCTTCTTTGCCACTGTCAAGGTGGACAACCACCAGAACAACGCACTCGCCGTCGCCAATGGCGAAGTGGATGTGGCTACCAACAACACGGCGGACCTGGAGCGCTTCGCGCAACGTTTTCCCGATCAAGATGCGCGCTTGCATATCCTGTGGAAATCCACCCTGATTCCGCATGCGGTGATCATCGTGCGCCAGGGTCTTGCCCCTACGCTGCAGGCCGATATCGCCGCCTTCATCACCCACTATGCCAAGGATGGCCGCAATGCCGCGTCGGAGCTGGCCAAGCTGAAGCGGATCCACGACATCAGCGGCTTCGCACCGGCCAGCAACGTGGTGCTGACACCGTTCGCCGACATCGACTATCACCTCGACCGTCGGCGCGCGCTGAATGTGCGCTGGGTGAGCGATGCCGCCATGCAGGCGCGGCTGCGGAAGATCGAGAGCGAGCACCAGCAGGTTCTGCAGATGCTCGAGGGCACCGCAAGCACACCGTAGTGGTGGATCCGGGTTGTCGGCATGGCGCGTGCGGGCGATCGCAGCGGGCCGCGAGTCGGATGGCAACTGCTGCTGCGGCTTCCGGATCTGGTGGGCCCACCAGGACTTGAACCTGGAACCAGCGGATTATGAGTCCGATGCTCTAACCAATTGAGCTATAGGCCCGTGCAAGGGCGTCAGTTTACCGTAGCGTGCGCCTTGCATACGAGGATAGCGGGGCAGAACGCAGTGGTGCATGCGATGGGGCGAGGGGTAGGCTAGTCCTCCCCCACAGACCGGAGAGTACGCATGAACACCGAAGCGATAGCGAAACGGCTGGTCGAGTTGTGCCGCGAAGGGAAGTACGAGGACGCGCAGCGCGAGCTGTATGCGGATGATGCAGTGAGCATCGAGCCGGACGGTTTGCCGCCTGGCGCGTTGGGCAGTGTGCAGGGACTGGCGGCGATCTACGAGAAGGGACGGCAGTTCGGCGCGATGATCGAGGCCGTGCATGGCGGCAGCGTGAGCGAGCCGGTGATCGCGGAGAACTGGTTCAGCGTCGCGCTGGCGATGGACGTGACCATGAAGGGACGTGGCCGGGTGAACATGAGCGAGATCTGCGTGTACCGCGTGCATGGCGGCAAGATCGTGCGCGAGCAGTTCTTCTACGACGTCGGCTGAACTCCTGACTGAAATGAAGAAGCCCCGCATCGGCGGGGCTTCTTGGTCAAGCTGGCACCGTGATTACTCGACGTCGAGGAACGAGCGCAGCTGTTCGGAACGGCTGGGGTGACGCAGCTTGCGCAGAGCCTTCGCCTCGATCTGGCGGATGCGTTCGCGGGTGACGTCGAACTGCTTGCCGACTTCTTCCAGCGTGTGATCGGTGTTCATGTCGATGCCGAAGCGCATGCGCAACACCTTGGCTTCGCGCGGGGTGAGCCCGGCGAGCACGTCGCGCACGGTTTCCATCAGGCCGGTTTCGGTGGCCGAGTCGATCGGCGAGCTGGCATTGCCGTCCTCGATGAAATCGCCCAGATGCGAGTCCTCGTCGTCGCCGATCGGGGTTTCCATCGAGATCGGTTCCTTGGCGATCTTCAGCACCTTGCGGATCTTGTCCTCGGGCATCTCCATTTCCTTGGCCAGTTCTTCCGGCGTGGCCTCGCGGCCGAACTGCTGCAGCATCTGGCGGGAAATGCGGTTCAACTTGTTGATCGTCTCGATCATGTGCACCGGGATGCGGATGGTCCTGGCTTGATCAGCGATGCTGCGGGTGATCGCCTGGCGGATCCACCAGGTGGCGTAGGTCGAGAACTTGTAGCCGCGGCGGTATTCGAACTTGTCGACCGCCTTCATCAGGCCGATGTTGCCTTCCTGGATCAGGTCGAGGAACTGCAGGCCGCGGTTGGTGTACTTCTTGGCGATCGAGATCACCAGGCGCAGGTTCGCCTCGACCATTTCCTTCTTGGCGCGCCGGGCTTTCGCCTCGCCGCTGGCCATGGCGCGGTTGATGTCCTTGATGTCGATCAGCGGCAGGAACAGCTTGCGCTCGATCGCGGCCAGTTTTTCCTGCTCGGCGTCGATCGCCTCGCGGTGCACCTTGATGTTCGGCGACCACTTCTGCCGCTTGCGGCTGAGCTCGGCCACCCACTCGAGGTTGCCCTCGTTGCTGGGGAAGGTCTTGATGAACTCGGCCTTGGGCATCTTCACCTGCTTGACGAAGATGTCCAGCAGCACGCGCTCGTGATGGCGGATGTCGCCCACCACTTCGCGCAGCTTGCGCACGAAGCCGTCGATCAGCGCGCTGGGCAGCTTGAGCTTGAGGAATTCCTCGGCCATCTGGTCGCGCAGCTTGACGATCTTCTTGTCGGTGATGCTGGCCGCTTTCGGCGCGGCCTTCTGGAACTTGGCGTAGTAGTCGCGCAGCAGCTCCATGCGGCGCTTGACCTCTTCCGGGTCGGGACCGGTCGGGCCGGCTTCTTCCTCTTCCTCGGCGGCGCCCTCTTCTTCGTCGTCGCCGTCGGATTCCTCGTCGAGGCCGAGCTCGGCGGCTTCGGCGGCCGCGGCTTCCTTCTCCTTGCGGGCGAGGTCGGCGGCTTCCTCCAGGTCGAGGAAGCCGGCCAGGATCTCACTGAGGCGGCGCTTGCCGTCCAGGTGCTGGTCGTATTCCTCCAGCAGCAGTTCGATCGTCAGCGGGAAGCTGGCGAGCGCGGTCTGCACTTGGCCGAGGCCTTCCTCGATGCGCTTGGCGATGGCGATCTCGCCCTCGCGGGTGAGCAGCTCGACCGTGCCCATCTCGCGCATGTACATGCGCACCGGGTCGGTGGTGCGGCCCACTTCGGCGTCGACGGCGGAGAGCAGGGCGACGGCTTCCTCGGCGGCGGTTTCGTCGTCCGCGCCGGAGTCGGCCTTGTCGGCCACAGTATCGCCATCCGGCGCCGCGTCGTGCACCTCGATGCCGACGCCCTTGAGCACGGCCATGATGTCTTCGATCTGCTCCGGATCGACGATGTCGTCGGGCAGGTGGTCGTTGATTTCGGCGTAGGTCAGGTAACCCTGCTCCAGACCCTTCGAAATGAGGGCCTTGATTTCCGACTGTTGCTCGTGGGGAGCTTTGCTGTTCATGGATTAACCGACTGCCAAGGGGGTGCAAGAACCGGACATTATAGCGATGTGCTGCTTTTTTGACCAGTTTTCAAGGGAAAGATTCTGCAGTTCGGGCACGCAAAATTCGCGCCAAACCGCGGTACTGGCAAGCGCCGCGTGCGTCGTGCCGGGAAGCGTCGCTCAGGCCGTGTCCAGCCAGAACGTGACCGGGCCGTCGTTGACCAGCCGGATCACCATATGGGCACCGAAGCGCCCGGTTTCCACCCCCGGATGCGCGGCCCGTGCCAGTTCCAGCAGGCGCTCGAACCAGCGTCGGCCCTGCTCGGGTGGCGCCGCGCGAGTAAAGCTGGGGCGCATGCCGGAACGGGTGTCGGCGGCCAGGGTGAACTGGCTGACCAGCAGCAGACCGCCGCCGGTGTCGCTGAGCGAGCGGTTCATCCTGCCTACTTCGTCGGCGAAGACCCGGTAGCCCAGCAGTCGCTCCAGCATGCGCCTGGCCTGCGCTTCGCCGTCGTCCGGCTGCACCGCCACCAGGGCGAGCAGGCCCGCGCCGATCGAGCCGATCGTCTCGTCACCGACCTGGACACTGGCGGAGGTTACGCGCTGGATCAGGGAGATCATGGGATTCGGGATTCGGGATTCGCAAGAGCATAAGCGAAGTCCGGCCGGCCGGTGGCGGGATGGGTCCTCTACACTTTACGGACATGCGCCCCGACATCTACCTGATCTATCTCTGTCTGCGCCTGCTGGCCTTGCTGCCGTTGCGGGTGCTCCATCGCTGCGGTGCCGCTCTCGGCACGCTGGTGTTGTGGCGAGGCGGGCGCACGGCGCACCACACCGCGGTGAACCTGCGCATCGCGCGGCCAGCGCTGCCTTATGACGACCGCGCGCCACTGCTGCGCGAAGTGATGGCCGAGGGCGGCAAGTCGATCAGCGAGATCGTCAAGGTCTGGGGCAGCGACGCCGAACGCGCGCTGACGCTGGTGCGTGAGGTGCGCGGTGAAGACCTGTTCGATGCTGCGCTGGCCGCGGGCAAGGGCGTGATCATCGCCGCGCCGCACCTGGGTTGCTGGGAACTGCTGAATTACTGGCTGTGCCGCAAGACGCCGATGGCGATCCTGTACCGGCCGCCGCGCATCGCCGCCGTGGAAGGACTGTTGCGCGAGGTCCGCGGTGCGCTGGCGCCGGAGCAGATCCGAGCCGATGGCGCGGGCGTGCGCACCCTGTACAAACGGTTGGCCGCCGGTGGCACGGTGGGCATCCTGCCGGACCAGAAGCCGCGGGCGGGCGAGGGCCGGCTGGCGCCGTTCTTCGGCCGCGACGCGCTGACCATGGTGTTGTTGCCGCGGCTGGCGGCGCGCACGGGTGCCACCGTGCTGTTCGCGTTCGCCGAGCGCCTGCCGGCGGGCGCGGGCTATCGCATCCATCTGCTGGCGGCACCATCCGGCATCGACGACCCTGATGCGCAGGTCGCCTGCACGGCGCTGAATCGTGGCGTGCAGGACTGTGTCGAGCTGGCGTTTACCCAGTACCAATGGCAATACAAACGTTGGTCGGCCGATGGCCTGGTCAGCCCATACGATCGCGAGAACGGGTAGATACCGTCTCGCTCCTCGTTATGCAACCGTGCCATCGGCAGGTACGCACGACGGTGTTTCGTAGGAGCCCGCTCGCGGGCGATGCTCTTCCGAATCCCGAATCCCGAAAGATAAAGCATCGCCCGCGAGCGGGCTCCTACGTAAGATGGCCTTACGGTGGGGCCTTGTCCAGGCGCCGCAGGAACACGGTCATTTCCTTCTCGGCCTGCTTGTCGCCGCGACGGTTGGCGGCGGCGATGCCGCGACGCCAGGCATCGGCAGCGGCATCGGACTGGCCGGCTTCGAGGCAGGCCTTGCCCAGCAGCTTCCATGCCGCCGAGTAGGTCGGGTCGAAGACCACGGCGCGCTGCAACTCCTCGATCGCCGCCGTCGAGTCGTTCTCGCCGAGCAGGGCATTGCCCAGCGAGAACCGCAGCAGCGCACCATCGCGCGGGCCGCCACGTTGCTGGCGCAGGTTGTCGACCAGGGCGCTCATGCCGACCTCAAGGCTCGGTTCGATAACGCCAGTCGTCGGCCGTGTACACCTGGGTCGGCTGTGCCGGTTCCGGCGGGGTATGCCCCGCGCGGAGATCGGCCAGCGAAGTCGCCGACCAGATCACCACCCAGGACGAGCGGAACGGCTGTGCCAGCAGGGCGTAACGCAGGTCGGCCGGGGTCAGTTTTCCCGGGTGCGCCACGACCAGGCCGTCCGGATGGTCGCGCGCGTAGTCCTGCAAGGCCTGGTTGCCGTACAGCTCGGTGATCGGTTGGGTCAGCCGGCCCTCGAAATGGAACTCGCCCTCGTAGTTGCCGAGGTTGGCGAGCGGATGACCGGCGCGCTCGGCGTCGCCCAGCAGATGGGCGGCGGGGCGCAGATCCCAGCGCGGCCACAAGGTCAGCGTGAACAGGGCGTTCAGCGCGAACACGCCGACCAGCCCGGCCACCGCCAGCCGGCGCAGTTCGCCGCGGCCACGCAGCAGCAGCAGGATGCCCAGCAGCAGGAAGATCACGCTGAAATAGCGGCTGTATGGCGCGGCCGCATTGGGCCAGTCGCCATGCACCATGTTGCGATCCACCAGCAGGGGCAGCGCGAACAGCAACACGGCGAAGCCGATGCCGCCCACACCCAGCGGCCAGGTGCCGAGCCAGCCATTGTTGGCCAGTGCCGGTTGGCGCTCGCGCAACACCGCGATCGCGCCAGCCATCAACAGCACGATACCGCCAGCCTCGGGAAACAGGTAATACGGCTGCTTGCCGCTGATCAGCGAGAACACGATGAAGCTTGGTATCAGCCAGCACAGCGCAAAGCGCAGACCCGGCTCCAGCGGCCGGCGCAAGCCGGTGATGGCCACCCACACGCGTGGCCAGCCACTGAACGGAAACAGCAGCGGCAACAGCCACAGCAGGTAGAACCAGAACGGCTCGGCATGGTTCTGCAGGTTCTTGCCTTCTGACAGCTTGTCGACCACGCGGCCGGCGGTCTGGGTGAAGAACAGTCGTTGCCGGTATGCCTCGCCGCCGGAGAACCCGGCCGGCAGCGCCCATGCCAACAGCATCGCGGCGCCGAGCAGCAGCGCGAGCGTGCCGCCGCCGTACCAACGTGCGCGATGCTGACGTGCCCAGTCGTTCCACAGCGGACCGAGCAGCCACGGAAAGATGATGTGCAGCAACATCACCGGCCCTTTGGTCAGCAAGCCCAGACCGATGCACAGACCGAAAAGCAACCAGCGCGGTTCGGCCCGCTGCATCTTCGGGGTCAGGCACAGCAGGGCGGCCAGCGTCCACATGGCCAGCAACCCGTCGTACATGATCTGCAAGGCGAACAGGAACGCGCAGCCCAGCGCCAGCAGCATCCATGGCGCCGCCTTGGCCATCCACGGCCGGCTCGGGAACAGCCGCCGCGCCAGCAGCGAAATCAACACCAGTTGCGCGCCGCCGATCAGCACCTCGAGCACGCGCGGCCAGACGTCGTTGACGCCGAACGCGAACCAGCCGCCCTGAATCAGCCAGAACAGCAGCGGCGCCTTCTCGCTGTAAGGCTGGCCGTTGATGTGCGGCACCAGCCAGTGGCCCTGGTTCCACATTTCCCACGCGACCGCCAGGGTGCGGGTGGAATACAGCGGCATCGGGCCGTGCGAGAAGATCGCCAGCAGCGCCACCAGCATCCACAGCGGCAACCACGGCCACATGGTGCGCAGGTGTTCAAGACGGTTATGGGAGCTTGATGACACGGGCAGGCTCTTGGTGGACTGCGGTGATTCTAGCCTGCGCGGTGCCGGGAGCCCGACACCGGAGCGCGGTCAGGCTGGCCCCCAGTAGCCGATGCGGCGGCGCAACTTGAGTTTGCGCCACAGATTCAGCGGCTTGCGTCGGCGGTTTCTTGCGCCGCGCGCGACGAAGGCATCGATGGCGTCAAGTACGCGCTCGCTGGAACGGCCGTCGCGATACGGATGGATCGCGTCGGCGTAGTCGCGGACTGCCTGCATCAGCTCCGGTGGTCGCGCCAGCGCGCGCTCGATCGCAGGCTCGAACTGGGCCGGATCGTCGATATCGATCAGCTGGGGGCCGGGCCGGCGGTTCTTGAAGGTCACCACCGGCTTGCCGGTGAGCAGGAATTCGTTGAGCGCCGAGGACGTATCGGAGCACATCATGTCGACCTTCGGGAACAGCTCGAGGATGTTGTCGTTCTGCGCGAACGCGAGGTGTTCGTTCTGCAGCGCCTGGTAGCGCGCGCGGGTCTCCGGGTTCATCTTCGGGTGAAAGGTGACGATCCAGCGCCAGCGCCCGTCGCGGGAAAGCCGCTTCACTTCCTCGTACAGCGTCTCGGCGGCGCTCCATGAAGGCGAGAAGGTGGAGTGGTACAGGATCACCGGTGGCCGGCGCAGCGCCGGCAGCGGGCCGGCAATGTCACGCATGAAGGGGTCGAGCTTGGGCCAGCCGGTTTCCGTCACGGCGAAGTGGCCGAGCCGCTCGGCCAGCGCCTCGAACTGCGCGGTGTCGCGCGGACCGGTGGTGCAATACAGGTCGAAGAAGCCGCGGATGTAGATGTGCCGCGGCTTGCCGGCGTCGAAGCCGTGAAACACCTCGACCTTCACGCCCGGAAAGAAATGCGGCAGGTGGTTGCCCGGCGTCAGCACGGCCAACGGTTTCCACGCACGCACTTGCGACACGGTCAACAGGCGTTCGCCCTCGACCAGGTCCGCGGCCCCTGGGCCGTCGAAAAACCAGCCCGTCTCGCCGCCACGGGCGCGAATCGCCTCCTGCACCGGGCGCAGGATGGCCAGCGCATAACGCTCCGATCCGTACAGGAGATAGCGCTTGGGACCAGTCATCAGCGATCGATTTCATGCTTGTGCAGCAGGCCGGCGGCGCGCGCCACCGAATCCGGGCTGTGCACCATTTCGTAATGGCGCATGCGCTTGTAGATGGCGTAGCTTGCCGCCGTGTGGGCGATCATGAAACCCCGCCAGCCGTCGAGGAAGGCCAGCCGAAAGACGTAATCCTTGAGGAAGGCGAGCGCAAACACGAAGGGCGCCTGCCACATGCGCACCGGTTTGCGCTTGTCCAGCCAGTCCCGGCACTTCAGTTCGGTGTAGCGCAGCACCTTGAGTTGCTTGTGCACCAGGGTCGGATTGTTGGTGTGGTTGAAGGTCGCGCGCAGGGTTGGCGCGGCGCCGTCGAAGCGCAACGATTCATGTACGCGCGCATCGCTCCAGCGCGCCCGACCGCGGTGATACAGCCGCGCCAGCTTTTCGCCCACGGCCGGTCGGTACCAGCGCATCGGCCGGCCCATGTAGATCGTGCTGCGGCGCAGCCAGGCGGCTGGCGTGTCGCTCGCCATCAGCGTGGGCAGGCGCTGTTGCAGTTCGCCGGCGAGTTCGGGGCTGAGGTATTCGTCGGCATCCAGCACCAGGATCCAGTCATGGCTGCACTGGCCACTGGCAAAGTTGCGTTGCGCGCCGAAACCGAGCCAATCCTGGTGCACAACGCGCGCGCCGTGCGCCTGCGCGATCGCCACGGTGTCGTCGTCACTGCCCGAATCGACCACCAGCTTTTCGGCCGCGAACGGGACACTGTCCAGGCATCGCGCAATCGTGTCGGCCTCGTTGTGGGTGATGACGGCGAGGGTCAGCGGAAGGGCGGGCATGGGCGGATTCTAGCCGATGCATGCGGTCCGCCCGGCATGGAGTTATCATTCGCCCATGGGACGAGCACCGATGCCGGCGTCGACTGAACCGGACGCGACACGCAGCGACCGATCATCCCCGGGGACATCACACGGACGGCAAGCCTCGGGACAGAGTCTCTCGACGAGAGACTCTGAGGGTCGTCTGTCAATCAGGTGGTCGTCTGACAGCAAGATATCGGGCCTGGATGGCTTGGCGGAACAGGACCGGGCTCTGGATGTGTCTGCTTGCGGCTGGAGGTCGCGCCAACAGCAATCTGCACGAATCGTCAGCCCGGGGCAGCCCATGCGCATCAGCGTTGCCGTAATCACCTACAACTGGCCCGAGGCGCTCGAGCTGGTGCTGCGGGCGCTCGCCAGCCAGACCGAGTTGCCGTATGAAGTCATCGTCACGGACGATGGCTCGCAACCCGCCACGCGCGAGTTGCTGTTGCGCCTCGCACGCGATTATCCGGTTCGGCTGGTGCATCTGTGGCAGCCGGATGACGGCGCGCGGATGAGTCGCGCACGCAACCGCGCGATTGCCGCGGCCCGGGGCGACTACGTCATCCTGCTCGACGGTGACATGGTGGCCGAGCGTCACTTCATCGCCGATCACCGGGCATTTGCGCGACGCGGCTGTTTCGCCCAAGGTTCGCGCGTGCTGACCGACGCAAGCTCGGTCAAGGACATGCTGGGGCGCGGTCCCTCGTTCCCGGAGTTTTTCCGCCGCGGCATCGATCGACGGCGACATACCTTGCGATTGCCGCTGCTGGCACGCCTGTTTGCGCGGCCAAGCACCCGGCAGCGCGGCATCAAGAGCTGCAACATGGCGTTCTGGCGCGACGACCTGCTGCGTCTCAACGGCTTCAACGAGACGATGACCGGATGGGGCCGCGAGGATACCGAACTGGCGGTACGCGCCTTCCATGCCGGCGTGGCCCGGCGCGACCTGCGTCTGGGCGGTCTGGCGGTGCATCTTTACCATCGCACCCGCAAGCACCTCGTCGACAATCCGAACGATCGCATCCTGGAAGAGACCAAGCGTCTGGGCCTCATTCGCTGCGAGCGCGGCGTGGAGCAGTGCATGCTTGAATTCGCCGAAGCGCCGATGGACCTTCGCACTGTCCACTCAGCGGCGCTGAGCCTGCCGCCGATTCCGCCGGGCCGGATCGCGGTGGGGCGGGCTGCGGTGGCCTGAGCTCGTCGCGCCGGCTGTCAGCCCTCGTCCGGCCGGCTCAGCGCGCCGATCCGCAAGGCGAGCCCAAGCACCAGGAAGAAATAGAACGACTGCGTCATCATGCGGTAGAAGACGCTGTCGGTGAGCGCGCACAGCATGTACAGGCCGATCACTGCCACCCCGATCGAGGCCGGCGTCGCGATGTCGCCATCCGGGTCGAGCACGTGGCGGCTGAAATACCACAGTGGCACGAGGAACACGCCCAGCAGCACCAGCAGGCCGGGGATGCCACCGCTGGCGGCCGCCTCCAGGTATTCGTTGTGCGGCTGGTTGTAGCGGCCGATGATCGGATTGCTGCGACCGGCGACGATCTCCTGATGCGTGTAGGCGGCGAACTGGCCGATGCCGATGCCGGCGACGGGATGGGCCATGAAGGCACGCCCGGCCGTGCGCCACATCTCGAGCCGTTCGCGCACGGCACCCGTGGCATCGTGCCGATGATCGAAACTGGTCACTTCCGGGGCGATCGCCTCGAAACGCGACACCATCTCGTGGCGCATGCCGAACGTCGCTCCGCCGGCAACCACGCACACCGCGCCGGCCAGCAGCAAACTTGATCGCCAGCGGCCGGTGCGGCGTGCGTGCAGCAGCACCAGCAACACGAAAATCGGCGCAAACGCCAGCAACGGGCCACGACTCTGGGTCAGCAGGGCGCCATACATGCCGAAGGCCATGGCGACGACGTGCAGGACCTTTTCCCATCGACGGCTGGCGGGGACCAGAAACTGCACGAGGGCCACCGCGGAAAGCCCCAGCAGGATGGTGGCCAGTTCGATCGAGGCAGAGGCGCCCCCGTTCAGCCCGTAGGCGCGATCGATCCCCAGCACGTGGTATTGCACGAACCCTGCCGCGCCGAGCGCGATCGCGGTCAGGCTGAATCCCGCCCAGACCAGTCGCATCCGCAGCGGCAGGCTGAAGCATGCCGCCGTGGCGAGGAACAACAGGATGTGGCCGGGGCGGTCCAGCGGCCGCCAGCCAAGCTGGTGGACCAGCACGTTGACGATCACGAACCCGGTCATCAGCAACGCCGCTGCCACCGGCAGCCACGCCGCGCGGAAGCTGCGGCGCGTGCTGGCGGAACCGACGAGCAGGGCCAGCCCGATCAGAAACAACAAGCCGGTGGGCACCGCCTTGAGGCGCAGGTCGATCGAGAACGACAGCGGCATCAGGGCCACCAGGATGGAGAGCACCCATGCTTGCCAGGGTTTCAGGGTTGCCTGCACGAGGTGATCTTCCATCGGGACAACTGGGCGGGCACACGGGTCGTCGATGCACGGCTGCCATTGTGGGGCATCGCGCAGGTCGGGCGCACCGGCGCCTGTGGCAATCCATGGTTGCGTCACGGAGGTCATTCGTCGTCGTCGCCATTGTCGCGGGGAATACAGCCAGGTAATACCGCGTCCAGCCTGAACATCCACCACTCGCGCCGGTTGGCGTGGCCGGCGTAGGTGGCGCGACGCCGGTCCACGCAGGTGCCCATCGCCGTATCCAGGCTGAAGATCCAGCGCTGCGCCGGATCCTGCCGTAGCCACGCGACGGCCTCGGCGTATTGCTGCGGCCACGGCTTGAGGAAGCCGAACTCGGTGACCGGACCTTGCGCCATCAGCAGGTTCTGTTCCTTCCAGGCCAGCAGGCCGATGCTGGCCTGCGGACCGGCGATCGCACGCGCCCTGACCATCACGTCGCGCGCCGAACGGTCGCCGTTGAGCATGGGGTAGCCCCACAGGCCATACAGGCTCCACAGCACGCCCGCGAACAGCAGCCAACCCAGCGGAGCCCGGCGTACACGGGTGAATGATGCGATGACCAGCCCGGCACAGCCGATGACCAGCCCCAGCCACCAGATCTGCGGATCCAGGCTTTGCTCGATCTTCAGCGCCCAGGGCGGGTGACGCAGCAAGGCCAGTGCGGCGCCCAGGGTCAGCAACGCGCCCAGCAGCGTGGTCAGTGCGAACACCGCGAGGCGCACGCCGCGCCGGCGCAGCAGGCCGGGCAGCAGGGGCGCCAGCGCCAGTACGGCCATCGGCAGCGCGGGCAGGATGTACACATCGCGTTTGCCCGGGCTGATCGAGAAGAACAGCAGGATCAGCACGATCCAGCCCAGCGGCAGCAGGAAGCGTGCATCGCGCCGCTGCAGTCGCCGCCACCACGCCGGCAGTGCCCACGGCAGCAGCAACGACAGCGGCAGCCAGTCGACCGCGATGATGCCGAGGAAATAGAACGGCGAATGGAGATGCCCGGTCGGCGTGGCGTAGCGATGCACGGTCTGCCCGAACAGGATGTTCTGCACGTAGGCGGCGTGCTGCGGATCGCCGTCGGCACGGGCCACCAGCAGCATCGGCAGCAGCCAGCCCAGGATCGGCAGCAGGAACATGGCCACGCCACCGGCCCAGCGCCAGCCGCCGGCAGGCCGTGCCAGATGGCGCCATCCACCGCGCCGGGCAATCAGGTAAGGGACCAGCATCAGCAGGGCGAGCACACCGACGCCCTTAGTCGCCACGCCGACACCGGCAAAAAAACAGCCGACGGCAAACCAGCGCCACGCCGGCCCCAGCAGCAGGTGGCGCAGCAGGCCGTAATTGGCGAGGGTGATCCAGCCCAACAGCAACGGATCGATCTGCGCGTTGCGCATCTGGTAGGTGAAGTGGATCGTGACCAGCAAGGTGGCTGCGGCCAGCAGTGCGCTGCGATGGTTCCACAAGCGCCGCGCCAGGTCGTAGACCAGCGCCAGCGCGCCCAGGCCGGCCAGCAGGGACGGCAGCAGGAAGGCCACCCGCCAGCTGCGGGTCAGCAGGTAGGCCAGCGCCTCCAGCCACATGAACACTGGTGGCTTGTCCGGGTACAGCTCGTGGCCGCGATGCGGAAACAGCCACTGGCCGTGTTCGACCATCCAGTGCGCGACGAGGGCGAAACGCGGTTCGTCCGATGGCCACGGATCGCGCAGGCCGATGCCGAGACCGAGCAACAGCACGGCAAATACGCCGAACAGCAGCAGCTCCCCGCGGGCATCGCGTAGCCACAACGGACGGGCGCGGGACAGGGGCAGCAGGGGCTTCACGACGTGCGGCATTCTGTCTGCGAGGGGAGCGGTGCTGCCAAGCATAGCCGGCCGGTGCGGTCTTCGAGGTGTGACATGGCAATCAATCCCGCTTGCGAAGTGCCGCGTAATACATGCCGTCGAGGTCGCCATCGCCCGGCAGGATCTGCCAGCCGGTCGCGGCGGGCTGGCCCGTCGGCAGGGTGAATGCCACGACCTGCGCATCCGCCTGCGCGGCCAGCAATTCGCCGACGATCGCCTCGTTCTCCGCGCGCAGCACCGAGCAGGTGATGTAGATCAACCGCCCGCCCGGGGCAAGCAGCGGCCACAGTGCGGCGAGGATACGGCGCTGCTGCGCCTGCATGCCGGCGATGTCGCTCTCGCGCCGATGCAGGCGCACGTCCGGCCGGCGGCGCAGTACACCGGTGGCCGAGCAGGGCGCGTCGATCAGGATGCGGTCAAACGGCTGGCCCTTCCACCAGGCTTTTGGCGCGCCGGCATCGCCGATCAGCACTTTCGCATTCAGGCGCAGGCGCATCAGATTCTGGCGGATGCGTTCGGCCCGCGCCGGCTCGAACTCCAGCGCGGTCAGGTCGATGTCGGCGCGCTCGAGCAGGTGGCAGGCCTTGCCGCCGGGCGCGGCACAGGCATCCAGCACGCGCAGGCCATCGCGCAGGTCGGCGAGATCGGCGGCCACCTGGGCGGCGCCGTCCTGTACCGCGAAGTGACCATCCTCGAAACCGGGCATGCGGGTGACATCGGCGCTGTGCGGCAGAACCAGCGCATCGGCCAGCCACGGGTGTGGCGTCGCCGCGTACCCGGCTGCCTGCAACTGGTCGATCAGGATGTCGCGCTCGCTGCGCCGGCGATTGACCCGCAGCATCAGCGGCGGCTCGCGGTTGTCGGCGTCCATCACCGCGTCGGCCTGCGCCGGCCAGTCTCGCTGCAACGCGGCGGCCAGCCACGCGGGGTGGGCGTGGCGGGTCTGCGGTTTGCTGTCGAGCTTCGCCAGCAGGCTTTCGCGCTCGCGCTGCCAGCGGCGCAACACCGCGTTGACCAACCCGGCCAGCTGCGGGCGCTTGAGCGTGCGCACGGCTTCCACGGTGGCGGCCACCGCGGCGTAGTCCTGCAGTTCCAGGATTTCCAGCTGAACCAGACCCAGCACCAGCAGGGCGTGTACGGCGGGGTCCTTGTGCCGCAGCGACTTTTCCAGCAGGCCGTCGATCGCCGCATCGAAACGCAGCCACCAGCGCGCGCCTTCGCTGAGCAGGGCCATCAGCAGGGCGCGGTCACGCGGATCGGCCAGCTTCGGCGCGGAGCGTTCCATCACCTCGCGCAGCGAGGCGCCGCGCAAGGCGACGTCGGCCAGTCCCCTGGCGGCCAGCGCGCGGGTGTCGGTCTTCATCGTGGCTGGCGCAACTCGGGCCGTGCGTTGAGATAATCGATGGCGCTGATCCGCTTGCCGCCGGCGCGCTGCACGGCGGTGATGCGTAGCACGCCCTGGCCGCAGGCGACCTCGATGCCGTCCCGTCCCGCGCCCAGCACCCGGCCGGCTTCGGCGTGGTGATCCCGCGCGATCGCGTGGGCGGCGTGGATCCGCAGCATCTCGCCGGCGATCGCGCCCTCGGCGACCGGCCACGGATCGAACGCGCGCACCTGGCGCTCCAGCTCGATCGCCGCGCGGCCGAAGTCCAGCTTCGCCTCGGCCTTGTCCAGCTTGTGGGCGTAGGTCGCGCCGTCCGCCGGCTGTGGCATCGCGCGCAGCACCTCGCCGGCCAGCGTGCGACGCAGCCCTTCGGCCAGTACCTCGGCACCGAGTACGGACAGGCGATCGTGCAACGAACCACCGGTGTCGTCGCGGCGGATCGGGGTACGCCGCTGCAACATCACCGGGCCGGTATCCAGCCCGGCCTCCATCTGCATCAGGTCGACCCCGCTTGCCTCGTCGCCTGCAAGGATCGCGCGCTGGATCGGCGCGGCACCGCGCCAGCGCGGCAGCAGGCTGGCGTGCACGTTCCAGCAACCGAGTCGCGGAATCGCCAGCACCTTGCGCGGCAGGATCAGGCCGTAAGCGACCACCACCAGCAAGTCCGGCCGGTACGCCGCCAGTGCCTGTTGCACCTCGGCGGATTTCAGCGACTCGGGTTGTTCGACCGTGATGCCGACAGCCAACGCGGCCTGCTTGACCGGACTGGGTGTGAGTTTGCGCCCGCGGCCCGCCGGACGATCGGGCTGGGTATAGACGGCCACCACTTCGGCGCCGCTGGCGCGGCAGGCCTCGAAACAGGGCACGGAGAACTCCGGAGTGCCGGCAAAGACCAGCCGCAGGGTCCGGCTACACGAGGCGGATTCGTTCAAGCACTGGCCGCCTGCTTGCGCTGCTTGTCCAGCCGTTTCAGCAGCAGGCTGCGCTTGAGCGACGACAGGTAGTCGACGAACACCTTGCCTTCCAGGTGGTCCATCTCGTGCTGGATGCACACCGCCAGCGGGCCTTCGGCCTCGACGACGATCTCCTTGCCGTCGACATCCTGCGCTTTGACCCTGACCGCCAGCGCCCGCGTGACATCGGCATACAGGCCCGGAAACGACAGGCAACCTTCCTGGTAGACCTGCGAGCCGTCCTTTTCCAGGATCTGCGCATTGATCAGCGCCAGCGGCCGGTTGTGCCCCTCGCTCATGTCCGCCACCAGCACGCGCTGGTGCACATTGACCTGGGTGGCGGCCAGGCCGACACCGTTGGCGGCGTACATGGTTTCGAACATGTCGGCCACGAACTGTTTCAGCTTCGCATCGAACACGGTGACCGGCTCGGCGCGGGTGCGCAGGCGGGGATCGGGGAATTCAAGGATGGAAAGGATGGACATGGCTCACCTCGGCGCCAAAACTGCGGGCGATTTGGTAAAAACCCGCCCGGGCGCGATCTAGAATGTGCATCATTGTACGTCGGCAAGCACGCGAGCGCAGACGATTTTTGCCAACCCGCGCCTGTTGCGCGCGTTAACCATTCGGTTACACTCGACCGAGCACCTGGGGAAGGGGGATTCCCGCCAATGATCAGAAAGACAATCGTGTTGCTGGCCAGCATGCTGGTCACCGTGGCGGTGTACGCGGCGGGCGCGCAGCTGAGGGCCAATCACCCCGACAGCTATACCGTCCGCCGTGGCGATACGCTGTGGGGGATATCCGCCAAATTCCTGGCCAAGCCCTGGTTGTGGCCGGAGATCTGGCAGGCCAACCCGCAGGTACGCAACCCCCACCTGATCTATCCGGGCGACGTGCTCAACCTGTCCTTCATCAATGGGCCGAGCTTGCGGCTGGAGCCGGGCGTGCATCGCGAAGGTGAAGCGATTCCGGCAATCCCGCTGGACCAGCTGAAGATGTTCCTCAAGGACATGCGGGTGATGGATTCCAACTCCGTCAGTTCCGCACCTTATGTGGTCGGTCTGGAAGAGAACCGCCTGCGTGGCGCCGTCGGTCAGAACATCTACGTGCGCGGCCTGCAGGGCGAGCCGGGGCAGCGCTGGGCGATCGTGCGTCCCAGCCATGTGTTCCGTGGCTTCGACGAGAACAAGGCCGATGCCGATCTGGTGGCGCATGACCTGGACAGCAACGCGGCGATGGTCAATGCGCCGTGGCGCGAGGATTCGCGCAACGACGGCCACTACGGCAAGGGCGACGATCTCGGCGTCGAGGTCAGCGTGATCGGCACCGCCGAGACCCTGCGCACGGGTGACCCGTCCACCCTGCTGCTGCTCGATTCCACCAAGGAAATCCGCAGTGGCGACCGCATCATGCCGGTCGACGACAAGCCCTACGACGCTTTCTACTATCCGCACCCGCCGAAGTCGGTTCCTGCCGATGCCAAGGTGATCGGTTTCGCCGATGCGCTGGACGCGGCCGGATCGCGCCAGGTGGTGTTGCTGTCGGTCGGCTCCCGCGACGGGGTCGACAACGGCACCACGTTCTCGATCTCCGAGCCGGGCGAGACCATCCATGACGACGTGGCCAGCAACAGCTGGAACCGTGGCGTCGGCAAGACGGTGAAGCTGCCGGACGAGTACGTGGGCCACGTGATGGTGTTCCGCACCTTCGACCGGGTCAGCTACGGCCTGGTGATGGACAGCCTGCGTCCGGTGCATGTCGGTGGCCGGCTGATCCTGCCGGAATAATCGGCGCCGGCGACGACAACGGCATCTGCCTACAGGACGGCGCGGCCCACACCGCGCCGTTTCTGCTGGTGCCCACTGCGTAAACTGCAGGCGATGGACATCGACGACAAGGATGAGTTGCGCGCCTGGCTGATCGCCCTGCGCACGCCGGGCCTCGGTCCCGGCGGCCTGCGCGAGCGGCTGGATGCGGCCGGCGGTGACATCCATGCCGCATTGGCCGGATTGCAGGCGTATTCCGCGCCGCTGGGTGAGCCCGCACGGATCTGGCTGGCCCAGCCGGACGAAGGGCAACTGGTCGCCGACGAGGCGTGGCTGGCCGCGCCGGGTCATCGCCTGCTGCGTTGCACCGAGCTGGATTTTCCGCCCCAGCTGGACAATATCCCGCAACCGCCGGCGGCGCTGTTCGTGGTCGGCGACGCCAGCCTGTTGCTCTATCCCCAGGTGGCAATCGTGGGTGCGCGCGCGGCCAGCGCGGCCGGCAAGGCCCATGCGCGGGCATTCGCGCGCGCGCTGGCCGAGGCGGGTTTCGCGATCACCAGCGGCATGGCCGACGGGATCGATGGCGCGGCCCACATCGCCGCGCTGGACGCCGGCGCGAAGACGCTGGCGGTGGTGGGCACCGGGCCGGATCGGGTGTACCCGCGCAAGCACCGGGAACTGGCCCGGCGGGTCGCCGCGCACGGCGTGTTGTTGAGCGAGTTTCCACCCGGTACGGCCGCACGGGCGGATCACTTTCCCCGTCGCAACCGGATCATTGCCGGGCTGGCGCTGGGCACCCTGGTGATCGAGGCCGGCCTTCGTTCGGGTTCGCTGATCACGGCGCGGCTTGCCGCCGAACAGGGTCGCGAGGTGTTTGCCCTGCCCGGTTCCATCCATAATCCGCTCGCGCACGGTTGCCACCGGCTGATCCGCGATGGTGCGCGGCTGGTGGAGCATGCGGCCGAAATCGTCGAGGTGCTGGCCCCGCTGGCGCGTGCGCTGGGTGGCGAACTGGCGGTACGGCTGGGCCAGCCCGGCGACGGTGCCGAAGCTGATTTGCCAGTCGGCACGGGGCATATGGCGGATCCCGATTATCGTCGTCTTTTGGACGAACTTGGCCATGAGCCAGCGACAATGGACGAACTTGTGCAACGTACGGAGCTGCCGGCGGCGGCGCTGTCGTCGATGCTGTTGATGCTCGAACTCGATGTGCGGATCGAGCGTCTGCCGGGCAACCGCTACCAGCGCTTGCCGGCGGCGCGCGCGGCCCGCTGAGCTGCCGGCGCAGGCCGCCCCGCGACGGTGCGCGCTTGACAGCCGCTGGCATCACGTGGTTTCAACTATATATATGCCCGGCACGGAAACGCCGGTGGTTCACTTTCGGATATCCAGCTTCATGGCAAAAAACCTGCTCATCGTCGAATCGCCGGCCAAGGCCAAGACGATCAACAAATACCTCGGCAAGGACTTCCAGGTCCTCGCCTCCTATGGTCACGTGCGTGATCTCAAGCCGAAGGAGGGGGCGGTCGATACCGAGCACGGTTTCGCGATGGCCTACGAGGTGATCGAGCGCAACCAGAAGCACGTCGATGCGATCGCCAAGGCGGCCAAGCTGGCCGACGACATCTACCTCGCGACCGACTTGGATCGCGAAGGCGAGGCGATCAGCTGGCACATCAGCGAGATTCTGCAGGAGCGCGGCCTGACCAAGGGCAAGCGCATGCACCGGGTGGTGTTCTCCGAAATCACGCCGAAGGCGATCAAGGCCGCGGTGGCCGCGCCGCGGCAGCTTTCGCACGACCTGGTCGATGCGCAGCAGGCGCGTCGTGCGCTGGACTACCTGGTCGGCTTCAATCTGTCGCCGGTGCTGTGGCGCAAGGTGCAGCGCGGCTTGTCCGCCGGCCGCGTGCAGTCGCCGGCACTGCGCATGATCGTCGAGCGCGAGGAGGAGATCGAGGCGTTCAAGGCCCGGGAATACTGGACCATCGAGGCGCAGCTCAAGCACGTCGACGGTGATTTCAGCGCACGGCTGTCGCGGCTCAACGGCAAGAAGTTCGAGCAGTTCGACCTCACCAGCGAAGCCGACGCGACGGTTGCCCGCGACGCGCTGAAGGCGGCCGCGCGCGGTCGCCTTACCGTCAGCGAAGTCAGCTCGAAGGAGCGCAAGCGCCGCCCGGCCGCACCGTTCACCACCTCCACCCTGCAGCAGGAGGCCGCGCGCAAGCTCGGTTTCACCACCAGCCGCACGATGAAGGTGGCGCAGGGCCTGTACGAAGGCGTGGCGCTGGGCAGCGAGGGCAATGTCGGCCTGATTACCTACATGCGTACCGACTCGACCATGCTCGGCGACGACGCGATGGCCGAACTGCGCCAGCTGATCGCCCGCGACTTCGGCGGCAAGGCCTTGCCGGATGCGCCGCAGGTGTACAAGACCAAGTCCAAGAACGCGCAGGAGGCGCACGAGGCGATCCGCCCGACCTCGGCGATGCACACGCCCAAATCGGTGGCGGCCTACCTCAACGACGACCAGCGCAAGCTGTACGAGCTGATCTGGAAGCGCACCGTCGCCTGCCAGATGATCCATGCCACGCTGAACACCGTGTCGGTCGAGTTCGCCCTGCCCGACGCGGCCGGTGGCGATGCCTCGTTCCGGTCAAGCGGTACCACCGTGGTCGATCCCGGCTTCCTCGCCGTGTACGAGGAAGGTCGCGACCAGAAGAGCGCCGAGGACGACGACGAAGGCCGCCGCCTGCCGCGGCTGGAGAAAGGCGAGGCGGTGCCGCTCAAGGAAATTGTGGCCGACCAGCACTTCACCGAGCCGCCGCCGCGCTATTCCGAAGCGAGCCTGGTCAAGGCGCTGGAAGAACATGGCATCGGCCGCCCGTCGACCTATGCCAGCATCATCCAGGTGCTGCAGAACCGTGAGTACGTATTCCTTGACAGCCGCCGCTTCAAGCCCAGCGACGTCGGCCGCGCGGTCAGCAAGTTCCTCACCCAGCATTTCACCCAGTACGTCGACTACGACTTCACCGCAAAACTGGAAGACGAACTCGATGCGGTGAGTCGCGGCGAGGAGGCCTGGGTGCCGCTGATGGAGCGCTTCTGGAAGCCGTTCAAGCAGCAGGTGGACGAGAAGGCCGAGTCGGTCGACCGCAGCGAGGCGACCGGCGCGCGCGAACTGGGCACCGATCCGAAAACCGGCAAGCCGGTGTTCGTGCGGCTGGGCCGGTTCGGGCCGTATGCCGCGATCGGCGACAAGGACAGCGACGAGAAGCTGCAGTTCGCCTCGTTGCGTCCGGGCCAGAGCATGCACACTATCGAGCTCGCCGACGCGCTGGAACTGTTCAAGCTGCCGCGCAAGCTGGGCCAGGCGGAAAACGGCGACGAGGTCAGCGTGGCGATCGGCCGCTTTGGCCCGTTCGTGAAGCAGGGCAGCACCTATGCCTCGCTGAAGCCGGAGGACGATCCGTACACCATCGAGCTACCGCGCGCGCTGCAGATCGTGGCCGAGAAACTGGAGATGCTGGCGAACCGGCTGATCCTCGATTTCGGCAACGGCGTGCAAGTGCTGAACGGCCGCTACGGCGCCTACATCACCGACGGCGAGAAGAATGCGCGCATCCCGAAGGAGCAGGAGCCGAAGGAACTGACCGAGAAGCAGTGTCTCGAACTGCTGGCGGCCGCACCGGTGCGCAAGGGCCGCTTCGGCAAGAAGACCGCCACCAGGAAAACCGCGACCAAGAAGGCTGCCGCCAAGAAAGCAACGCCGGCGGTGAAGAAGGCTGCCGTGAAGAAAGCCGCGACGAAGAAGAAAGCGACCAAGAAGACGGCAACCAAGAAAACCGCCACCAAAAAAGCGGCGACGAAGAAAGCCGTGGCAGAGAAAGTCGAGGCCTGAGTGCTGCGGCGTTTCACTCTCGCCGAGCTCGATGCCGCTGCCTCGTTGCTGCACGACGGCGGCGTGCTGGCCTACCCGACCGAGGCGGTGTTCGGTCTCGGCTGCGATCCGCATGATCCGGTCGCGTTCGAGCGGATCTTTGCGCTGAAGCAACGCCCACCCACGCAGGGCGTGCTGCTGATCGCTGCGGACTTCGGCCAGGTCGAGCGTTACATCGACTTCACCGCGGTGCCGGACGAGGTGCTGCGGCAGGTGCGCGCGAGCTGGCCCGGGCCGCATACGTGGGTCTTCCCGCGTTCGGCCGAGGTGCCCGACTGGGTGGCCGGCCAGCATGCCGGCATTGCGTTGCGGGTCACTGCGCATGAACCGGCTGCCGCGCTGTGTCGTGCCTTCGGCAGTGCCCTGGTGTCGACCAGCGCGAACCCGCATGGGCGGCCGCCGGCCCGTACCGCTCAGCAGGTGGCGGATTATTTCGGCGATGCACTGGACGGCGTGCTGCAGGCGCCGCTGGGCGGCCAGCTCAGCCCCACGGTGATTCGCGACGCGCTGTCGGGCGCTATCATTCGCGCCTGAACGTGCGGGGGAGCGCACGTCGATCGCGCCAGGGGGCACGAATGGATGCGAATCATCCACGGCCGTCGTTCAGGTCGCCGTTCACATGGCGGCGCGATGCTGGCGCAGGCCAAGACATTCAAGATTCATGGAGTTTGCAGTTTGGTTATTGTCTACGATCCGTGTCAGCGCGAGCTGCCGCCACTGCTGCCGCTGCTGGAAGGCGCCGACCCGGCGCGGACCATGGCATGGCGTCATGGCGAGGCGATCAGTGCGGAGCGCTTCCTGGCCGATGTCCGCGCGGTGTCCGCCTCCCTGCCAAGTGCGGCGGCGGTGGTGAACCTTTGCGAAGACCGTTATGCCTTTCTGGTCGCGTTCTGCGCAGTGGCGTTGCGCGGCCAGATCAACCTGTTGCCTTCCTCGCGCGCGCCGCAGGCGGTGGACGAGGTGATGAGAGCTCACCCCGGTTGCTATGCGCTGGGTGAGCAGAAGCTCGATCCGCCGCCGCCGGGTTATCGGCAACTGCCGTCGCTGGAAGCAACACCGCCGGTCACGGCCGATGCCGCATGGCCGTCGCTTCCCGCCGATCAGGTGGTAGCGATCGGCTACACCTCCGGCTCCACCGGCGCGCCCAGCGCGAATCCCAAGACCTGGGGCAGTTTCCGCGCCAGCAACGCCGGCAACCTGGCGCGACTGCAGGCGACTGTCGGCGACCGTTTCGAGCTGGTCGCCACGGTGCCGCCGCAGCACATGTACGGCATGGAGATGTCCGTCCTGCTGCCCTTGCTCGGCAACGTGGGCGTGCATACCGGCCGTCCGTTCTTCCCCGGCGACGTGGCCGCGGCGCTGGCCGCGGTGCCGGTGCCGCGGGTGCTGGTGACCACGCCGGTGCACCTGCGCGCGCTGATCGAATCGGGCATCGACTTGCCGGCGATCGCGGCGATGGTCTCGGCCACTGCGCCGCTGCCGGTCGAGCTGGCTGGTGCGGCCGAGCGGCGCTTCGGCGCGCCGTTGCTGGAAGTGTTCGGCTCCACCGAGACCTGCGTATTCGCCAGCCGTCGCCCCACCGTGGACGAGGACTGGTCGCTGTATGACGGCGTGAGCCTGCACCCGCAGCCGGACGGTACGGCGGTCGAGGCGCCGCAACTGCGCGCGCCGGTCACCCTGGCGGACATCGTCAGTCTGTCCGACGGTGGCCGCCGCTTCCGCCTGTGCGGTCGTCACGCCGACATGCTGGAGATCGCCGGCAAGCGCGCCTCGCTGGCCGACCTCACCCGCCGCCTGCTGGCCATACCCGGCGTGCGCGATGGCGTGGTGTTCCAGCACGATGACGGCGACGCGCTCGGCGTGCACCGAATCGCAGCGCTGGTGGTCGCGCCGGGGTTGGACGAGCACGCCATCCTCGACACCTTGCGCCGAGCGATCGACCCACTGTTCCTGCCGCGCCCGCTGAAGCGGGTCGAGGCGCTGCCGCGCAACGAGACCGGCAAGCTGCCGCGAGCGGCGTTGCTGGAACTCCTGCAAACCCGCGGCTGAGCGCGGGCCAGGGTCTCACGGCGATCCCGTCGCAGCCGCTACAATGCGCAGCCGCGTCGTGTGGCGCGCGAGGGTGCAGGCATGAAGGTTCTGGTGATCGGCAGCGGCGGACGTGAACATGCGCTGGCCTGGAAGCTCGGGCAATCGCCACAGGTCGACGAGGTGATCGTGGCCCCAGGCAATGCCGGTACCGCGCGCGAGCCAGGCGTGCGCAATGCCGACGTGGCGATGCACGACATCGAGGGTCTGTTGCAACTGGCGAAGCGCGAGAAGGTGGGCCTGACCGTGGTCGGCCCCGAAGTGCCGCTGGTCGCCGGCGTGGTTGACAGGTTCCGCGGCGCCGGCCAGCGCATCTTCGGGCCGCGCGCGATCGCTGCGCAGCTCGAGGGCTCCAAGGCGTTCGCCAAGGACTTCCTGCAGCGACACAACATCCCCACCGCGCACTACGCGGTGTTCACCGAACTCAATCCCGCGCTGGCCCATGTACGCGAACAAGCCCATCAGAGCGGGGGCGCGCCGATCGTGATCAAGGCCGACGGGCTGGCCGCCGGCAAGGGCGTGGTGGTGGCGCTGACCCTGGCCGATGCGGAACTGGCGTTGCACGACATGCTGGGCGCGCGCAGCTTCGGCGACGCCTCGGCGCGGGTGGTGATCGAGGAATTCCTCGACGGCGAGGAAGCCAGTTACATCGTGATGAGCGACGGCAGCCATGCGCTGCCGATGGCCTCCAGCCAGGATCACAAGCGTCGCGACGAGGGTGATCTCGGCCCCAATACTGGCGGCATGGGTGCGTATTCGCCGGCACCGGTGGTCACCGCCGAGGTCGAGCAGCGCATCCTGAAGGAAGTGATCGAGCCGACCCTGCGCGGCATGGCCGCCGAGGGCGCGCCGTTCATCGGCTTCCTGTACGCGGGGCTGATGATCGACAAGCACGGCGCCCCGAAGGTGATCGAGTTCAACGTGCGCTTCGGCGACCCGGAAACCCAACCGATCATGCTGCGACTGAAATCCGACCTGGTCGAGTTGATCGACGCGGCGCTGGACGGGCGGCTGGAAAGCACCCGCGCACGCTGGGATGCGCGCCCGGCAATCGGCGTGGTGATGGCTGCGGCAGGCTATCCGGCGCGGGTGCGCAGCGGCGACCCGATCGAGGGGCTTGAAGCCGCTGCAGCGGACGATGCAAAAGTGTTTCACGCAAGTACCGCGCTCGATGCGCAGGGGCGTGTGGTGACCGCGGGCGGCCGCGTGCTGACCGTGTGCGCACTCGGCAGCGATATCGCCGCCGCGCGTGAGCGGGTGTATGCCGCGGTAGCGCGCATCCGCTACGACGGCGCATTCTGGCGTCGCGATATTGCCCATCGCGCATTGCGCCGGCACTGACCGGCGTACGCCGGCGCATGGTAGGCCATCGGACGGATTGACTTTTCCGTCCCGTCATTTTTGCGATATGCTTGCAAGCTCCCCCACGCAAGGTCGAGCCGCGCAGCCGCGCAAACGACCTCGTGCTCCCTGTTCCCGTTGAAGAGGTTTTCGCATGCGCAAGACGGTTTTGTCGCTGGTATCGATCACGGCGCTGGCCCTGGCTGGTTGCAATGGCTCCCATTCTTCGCAGCAGGCCGACTCGGGTAATCCGGGCTCGACGAGCAGCACGGCACCGGCGCCGGCCGCCACCGAAGTGAGCGGCACGATCTCTCTGCGCGCGGGGTCGCCGCAACCGTCCGCCAATGCCACCCTGGTGCTGAACCTGGCCGATGTTTCGTCCAGCGCCGCCGGTTCTGCGCCGCTGGCCAGCAAGACCTCGCCCGCCGGCGCGTTCCCGCAGACGTTCAAGCTCGGCTTCAACTCGGCCGACGTGAAGGCGGGCGACCTGTATGTGATTCAGGCGATCCTGACCGACGGCGATCGCCGCTACGTGATGCCGATCCAGGCGCCGGTGCTGGCCAAGGGCAGCAAGAACGACGGCGTGGCGATCGAGTTGGTCGCCGAGCAGACGCCGAGCGAGAAGCTGCTGGCCGCGTTCAAGGCCGAGCAGGACCAGCTCGGTGCCATGAAGGTCAGCCACGGCACCAGGCTGGAAAAGGATGCCTCGCGCGGCTGGCAGTTGTTCCGCCAGGATGGCCAGGTGCAGTTCATCCGCGAACTGGTCGACTACGGCAAGGATGGTTTCACCAGCACCGACTACGCCTACAAGGACGGCAAGCCCTGGGTGATCGTGCAGCAGACCAAGCCCAGCCGTGACGGCAAACCCACGGCCATCGATCGGGCGGGTTGGAGCGAGGACGGCACCCTGGTGCTGAAGCAGCACGAGGCCGGCAGCGACGTGCAGCCGCTTGATGCGGACGCGGCGGCGAAGCTGAAGAAGCAGGCCACCGACATTCTCGGCCTGGCGACCGGCGGCAAGAACAAGTAAGCCGTCCAGACGTCCAGACCAAAAAGGCCGCCGGGTTTCCGGCGGCCTTTTTGCTGGCGGGGTGCCGATCCGTCAGAACTTGATGCGGAAGCCCATGTTGAAGCTGTTGTTCCTCTGGCTGGTGTCGCTGAAGCGCCCCTCGTAACCGATCCAACTGGTGACATTGGGGGTCAGCTCGGCCGAGAGCCCGAGGGCGACATTGCCCCAGGCCTTGTCCGGGATGAAGCCGCTGATCGCGAACGAGCCGTTCATGGTGTTCAGCCCGGTAGTCACCAGGCGCGTCGCGTCGGCCTTGCTGTCGCGATTCCAGGCCAGCTCGGCGTATGGAGCCATGACCAGGTTGGCGACCTGCCAGTGGCCCTGCAAACGCCAGCCCAGTCGCCCGACCAGCGCCTGGCGGTGCTGCCGCCCGAACCACATCGCGGTCGCGTCGTTGCCGCGCTCGTGATAGCTGTCGACGGTGATGTCCTGCCAGTCCAGCCCGGCAAACGGGCCGGTCTTGATGTTGTCCAGGCTGAACCACCAGCCGCCGTTCACGCCGACACCGTAATGCGAGCCGTTGGTGTCGCCTGATTCGCTGACGCGTGCCGCGCCGACCTGGAAGGCGCGCTCGACACCATTGAAATCGGACTGGCCGAAGTGGCCGTAACCGCTGACATAGGCACCGCCGACGTGGTACGTCATGAAGCCCAGCGCCGAATAATCGCTCATCTGGTAACCGCCGCCGCCATGTATGTGCGCGGTGTCGTGGGCGACGCCGAGCGCGGCACCTGCCGAGAGGTTGTCGCTGGCCTTCCAGTCATAGCCGAGCGTGAGACTGGCATTGTTGCTGCTGAGCGCCGGCGAGCTTGGCGTGGCGTCGAAGCGTTGCTGGGCATAGCCGACGTTGACGAAGGCGCGGGTGCCTTCGCCCAGGCTGTCCTTGGCCATCTGGGTATTGAGGCTGCTGTCATAGGCGTTGGCCGCAGCCAGCGGCGCCTCGGGCAGCAGCGAGATCTGTTGCGGCGCCTGCAGTTCCGACATCACGACCTGGGCCAGCATCGCATGCGTGGCAGGCGTGGGGTGCACGCCGTCGGCGAACAGGTAGGTCTGGTCCGCGCCCGGTGCCACCAGGGTGCTGCCGTCGCAGTCGTGCGAGCTGGACGTGGTGCACGCGGGCGCGGTGATGTTGGTGAAACCGTATTTCGCCGGATCCGCCACGATCTGCTCGAACAGCCCGAACGTGTTGACGCCGAGGGTATGCGTGCCCAGTCCGGCGTTGAGCGTCGCGTTGTAGGACTGCGACACGCCGGTGAGGTAGGCGCTGATCCCGGGCACCAAGGCTTCATTCGCATGTGCCGACGGCGTGGCGCCGATGTCGGGCAGGTTGAACACCACCACATAGTTCGCACCGGCCTGCTTGAGCTGGTCGATGAGTACCAGTTCCTGGGTCGCCGCGGCGTTGATGTTGGCGGTGGCCTGCGCCTGGGTTTCACCTGCACCAGGGAAAATCGTGCCGATGCCGTACTGGGTCGAGTGGTAGAAGATGTCGTTGGCGCCGCCCCAGACCATGTACAGGCTGTGCGGATCGGCCTTCGCGCCGTTGGCCAGATAGCCTGTTACCTGTTGCGTGACGGTCGGAATACTCGGATCCGCGCCATCGTCGTCGGTGACCACGCCAGCGCCACCGAAGGCGTAGTCGCTGCCGCTTGCGCGCGAGGGCTGCAGGTCGAAGCCGTAGTTGTTGGCCACGATTTGCACGGCGACCTTGCCGGGGTTGACCGTGAACTTGGAGTACTCGTTGAGCGAGGTGGAGAAGAACTGGCCGGTGTCGCTGAGGCTGTCGCCGAACACCACGACGTTGTCGAACGGTGCCGATCCGGCGTGCGCGACACCGGCGCAACCCAGGGCCAGGGCCAGTGCACTGGCGAGCTTGCGCGGATGGAACATGGTGACGCTCCTGTGTTCGTTGACGAGAAGTTCTATGACAGCTAATCCTGACGCATGCCATACGTTAGCGCATGCTGCGCTGCGGATACGCATGCCGTTGGTATCGGAGCGCTCCGGATCGACGGCTTCAGCGCTTGATGGCGCGCGACAACGCGTCGGCGAAGGCGCTGTTGGCGGGGACGGCTGCCACGGGCTTCGGGGTGCTCTCGCGCGGTCGTGCGCCCCGCGCGTCGCGGGCACCGTCGCGCGCTTCGCCACCGCCGCGTCCGCCACGGGTCTGCCCGGGCTCGTCGTCCAGCCGCATGCTGAGGCCGATGCGCTGGCGCGGCAGATCGATCTCCATCACCTTGACCTTGACGATGTCGCCGGCCTTGACCGCGTCGCGCGGGTCCTTGACGAAGCCGTGCGAGAGCGCCGAGACGTGCACCAGTCCGTCCTGATGCACGCCGATGTCGACGAAGGCGCCGAACGCGGCCACGTTGGTGACGCGGCCTTCGAGGATCATGCCGGGCTTCAGGTCCTTCACGTCCTCGACGCCGTCGGCGAACGTCGGTGCGACGAACTCGGGACGCGGATCGCGGCCGGGTTTCTCCAGTTCCTTGAGGATGTCGCGCACGGTCGGTACGCCGAACTTTTCGTCGGTGAACTGCTCGGCCTTCAGGCCACGCAGGAACGCCGTGTCGCCGATGATGTTGCGCACCTCGCGCCCGCACCGGGCGATGATGCGCTCGACCACCGGATAGGCTTCGGGGTGCACGGCGCTGGCGTCCAGCGGGTTGTCGCCACCGGTCACGCGCAGGAAGCCGGCGCATTGTTCGAACGCCTTGTCGCCCAGTCGCGGCACTTTCAGCAACGCCTTGCGGTTGGCAAACGGGCCGTTCGCGTCGCGGTGTTTCACCACGTTCTCGGCGACGCCGCTGCTGAGGCCGGCCACGCGCGACAGCAGGGCGGCCGAGGCGGTGTTCACATCCACGCCCACCGCGTTGACGCAATCTTCCACGCGCGCATCGAGGGCGCGCGCCAGCTTGATCTGGTTGACGTCGTGCTGGTACTGGCCCACGCCGATCGCCTTCGGCTCGATCTTCACCAGTTCGGCCAGCGGGTCCTGCAGGCGGCGCGCGATCGAGACCGCACCGCGCAGGGTCACGTCGAGATTCGGGAATTCCTTGGCAGCAGTTTCGGAGGCCGAGTAGACCGACGCGCCCGCTTCACTCACCACGATTTTTGCGATCGTATGCGAGGCATCGGCCTTGGCCTGGCCCTTGATGAGCTCGCCGGCCAGCTTGTCGGTTTCGCGCGAGCCGGTACCGTTGCCAATCGAGATCAGGTCGACATGGTGCTGCTTGCACAGCCGCGTCAGTGACGCCAGCGACTCGTTCCACTGCCGTCGCGGTTCCAGCGGATAAATGGTGTCGGTCGCCAGCACTTTGCCGGTAGCGTCGACCACCGCGACCTTGCAGCCGGTGCGGATGCCGGGGTCCAGTCCCATCACGGTTTTCGCACCAGCGGGCGCGGCCAGCATCAGGTCTTTCAGGTTGTCGCCGAACACGCGGATCGCCTCGTCCTCGGCGCCTTCGCGTACGCGGCCGAACAGATCCAGGGTCAGATGCAGGTGCAGCTTCACGCGCCAGGTCAGCCGCACCGTTTCGCGCAGCCACGCGTCGGCGGCGCGGCCCTGGTTGCGGATGTTGGCGTGCGCGGCGACGCGGCCCTCACCTTCGGCGTGGCCCTGTTCGCTGTCGGCGGCGGGAGCAAGTTCCAGTTCGATCACGCCCTCGTTGCGCGCCCGCATCAGCGCCAACAGGCGATGCGAGGGAATCTTGCCGATCGATTCGACGTGGTCGAAGTAGTCGCGGAATTTCGCGCCTTCGTTCTCCTTGCCCGCGACCACCTTGGCGCGGATCTGCCCCTGTGCCCACAGCCAGTCGCGCAGCCCGCCGACCAGGTGGGCGTCCTCGGCGATCGACTCCATCAGGATCGCGCGGGCGCCATCCAGTGCGGCGCGCACGTCGGCCACGCCTTTCTCGGCATCGACGAAGGACTCGGCGAATGTTTCCGGGGCCAGCGTGGGATCTTCGCGCAGGCCCAGCGCCAGCGGTTCCAGCCCGGCTTCGCGGGCAATCTGCGCCTTGGTGCGGCGCTTGGGCTTGTACGGCAGGTACAGGTCCTCCAGGCGTGCCTTGGTATCCGCCGCGAGCAGGTCGGCCTTCAGGGCCTCGCCGAGTTTGCCCTGTTCCTCGACGCTGGCCAGGATCGCCGCGCGCCGCTCTTCGAGTTCGCGCAGGTAGCGCAGGCGCTCTTCCAGCAGGCGCAACTGGGTGTCGTCGAGGCCTCCGGTGACTTCCTTGCGGTAGCGCGCGATGAACGGCACGGTGGCGCCGCCGTCGAGCAGGTCGACCGCCGCGCGTACCTGTTCGGTTTTTGCGGCGATGTCATGGGCAATACGTTGTTCGATGCTTTGCATGGGGCCTTTCGAATTCCTGCGGCGACACCTTCGCGCGCCGGGTGGGCGGATAGCCGTTGATGATACCAAGCGCGTGCCGGCGCCCGGGCAGCGACGGGCCGACACGAAAACGGCGCCGCGAGTTGACTCGCGGCGCCGTCGGGTGCGCCTGCCGGATCAGGCGCTGAATGAATTGCTGTTTCCAGGCGCGGCCGGGTTCGGCTTGAACTCGCTGGCGCGGCCGTTCAGTACCAGGGTGCGCGCCAGCATGTCGTGCAGGCCCTGCTTGCGCCGGGTCCAGCCGGCCATCAGGAAGCCGATGCCGAACGTGAGCACACTGAGGAACTTGGCCAGATAGCGTACCAGCGCATGTGGGAAGCTGATCCGGTGGCCCTGCAGGTCGGTGACCCGGATGCCAAGCGCCAGCTTGCCCAGCGTGCCTTGCCACGGCGAGCTTTCGCATATGGCGAAGTACAGCCAGACCATCGCCGTGGTGATCAGCATGGGAGTGGCCATCGTGCTGTAGTACTGGCTGTAGGCGGCCAGTATCGCGTGCATGTCACCGGGTGCCGCCAGCATCGCCTGCTTCATGGTCTCCTGCGCGGCGTCGCCGCCCATTGCTTTTGAGATCAGCATTTGCGGAATGAACATGACGATCGCGTCCAGGATATAGGCCGCCACTCGTTTCCAGAATCCGGCGTGGTCCTCCAGCGCGGCGGCGGTGGTCTGCGGCAGCGCCTGCAACGGCGCACCCGGTGTCGCTTGGGGCGCGTCGCTCGCGGGGCTTGCGTCGGGGACGTCGTTGCGGAACAGCACCGACAGCGGCTGCCAGTCGGCGAGGCCTTCATACCACGCGAGATCCGCCGGGCTGACCTTGCCGCTGCGCAGCCACTCGCGCACGTCGTCCTCTTTGTATGGGCCATGCCGTTCGCCGTCGCGGCCGATCCAGATTTCCATTGTGTGCTCCCCATGCAGATCAAAGTCCGCATGATGCCATGAGAGCGCCGCCGGGCGAACTGCTCAGGCCGCCTGGCGTTTCACGTGCACCAGCAACAGCGAGATCGCGGCCGGCGTGACGCCGCTGATGCGCGCGGCCTGGCCGAGCGTGGCGGGCCGCGTGCGCTTCAGCTTGAGCAGTACCTCGGCTGACAGTCCGCGCACGCGGCCGTAGTCGAAGCCGGCGGGGATGGCGGTGTGCTCGTGCCGGCGCTGGCGTTCGATCTCCTCGCGTTGACGCTCCAGGTAGCCGGCGTACTTCACCTGCACCTCGACCTGGGCGGCCACGTCGTCGCGCTGCACCGGCGGTCCGAAACCCTCGACGCGGGCAAGCCTGGCGTAGTCAAGTTCGGGGCGGCGCAGCAGGTCGATCGCGCTGGTTTCGCGGCTCACCGCCACGCCAAGTTCACGCTGCACCGCCGTGCCCAGCGCATTGTTCGGTGCAGCCCACAGCGCGCCCAGGCGTCGCGTTTCGCGTTCGACCGCATCGCGCTTGGCGCGCAGCGCGTCGAAACGGACCTGCGGCACCACGCCCAGCTCGAAGCCCTGTTCGGTCAGGCGCAAGTCCGCGTTGTCCTCGCGCAGGTGCAGTCGGTATTCGGCGCGCGAGGTGAACATGCGGTACGGCTCGATCGTGCCGTTGCTGGTGAGGTCGTCGATCAGCACGCCGATATAGGCCTCGTCGCGGCGCGGATACCACGGCGCCTTGTCCTGCGCGGCGCGCGCGGCGTTGAGACCGGCCAGCAGGCCCTGCGCGGCGGCTTCCTCGTAGCCGGTGGTGCCGTTGATCTGGCCGGCAAAATACAGACCGGGAATCGCCTTGGTCTCCAGCCACGGGTTGAGTCCGCGCGGATCGAAATAATCGTATTCGATCGCGTAGCCGGGGCGGGTGATGTGGGCGCGCTCGAAGCCGGCAATCGACTGCACCAGGGCGAGCTGCACATCGTATGGCAGCGAGGTGGAGATGCCGTTGGGATAGATCTCGAAGGTATCCAGCCCCTCCGGCTCGATGAAGATCTGGTGCGACGACTTCTCGGCGAAGCGCACCACCTTGTCCTCGATCGACGGGCAGTAGCGTGGGCCGACGCCCTCGATCTGGCCGGTATACAGCGGCGAGCGATCCAGCGCGCCGCGGATGATCTCGTGCGTGCGTTCGGAGGTGTGCGTGATCCAGCAGCTGACCTGGCGCGGATGCTGGTCGCGCGAGCCGAGGTAGGAGAACACCGGTGCCGGCGCGTCGCCAGGCTGCTCCTCAAGGCCGCTGAAGTCGATGCTGCGCCGGTCGATGCGTGGCGGCGTGCCGGTCTTCAGGCGGTCGGCGGCGATCGGCAGTTCGCGCAGCCGCGCGGCCAGCGTGCTCGCCGGCGGGTCGCCCGCACGGCCACCTGCGTATTGCGCCTGACCGATATGGATCTTTCCGGCGAGAAAGGTGCCGGCGGTGAGCACCACGCTGCGCGCGCCGAACGACAGCCCCATCTGGGTCATCACCCCGGTGACGCGGCCCGCTTCGATGATCAGGTCATCCACCGCCTGCTGGAACAACTCGAGATTCGGCTGGGTTTCCACGATATGGCGGATCGCTGCCTTGTACAGGGCGCGATCGGCCTGGCAGCGGGTAGCGCGCACGGCCGGGCCCTTGGACGCGTTGAGCGTGCGCCACTGGATGCCGGCGCGGTCGGCCGCGTGTGCCATGGCGCCGCCCAGCGCGTCGATCTCCTTGACCAGATGGCCCTTGCCGATGCCGCCGATGGCGGGGTTGCAGCTCATCTGGCCGATGGTCTCGATGCTGTGGCTGAGCAGCAGGGTGCGCGCGCCCGCCCGCGCCGCGGCGAGCGCGGCCTCGGTGCCGGCGTGGCCGCCGCCGATCACGATGACGTCGTAGTGGGTCGGGTGACGCATCTTGTGCCCCGAGTACGCAAAAAGTGACAAAACAGGGCGCTATGGTAGCGCCATCACGCTTTCGCCGAAGGACAGTTGGCGCTGGCATGGATCCTGCTTCATCCGAGCTGCACTTTCATGGGCAGACGCTGCGCGAGGAACGCGCGCCGAGGTCGAGCGGACAGGGGTTCGATCGCGTACCGTGAGAGGAAGCAAGACGGCACCCCTAGGGGTGCCGTCGTCTTTTGCGCGCCGTGCTTTTTACCGCCTTCCGGGCCGCCCCGGCCCTGAAAGACGAAGCCCCGCGGCATGGTGGCCGCGGGGCTTCGTGCTGATAGATCTGGCGCCAGGCGGTCTCAGGAACAGGGGGAATCCAGGATGACCGTATTGCCGGGCGCCAGAAAGCGATGGTGTTGGCGTCTGCCTCAACGTACTGGGCGGAACTTGTGGCTGATATTCACCGCAAACGCGTGAACAAGGGGTGACTGAAAGGGGACTTTGTGCCGGGCCACGGCAACAGCTGACGTGGGACGTCAGTGTCGCGAAGGGTGGCGTCGACTGACTGTGAAACGAGTCACACATTGGCATGGGTGATGCATTAACCAAATCACCAACCCACTCACCGAGGAATTCGCCATGGACATGAGCTTCGATTTCCAGCCCGTTTACCCGCACCACGATCTGCTGGTCGAGATCGGCGAAGTGGAAATGGCGATGGATCATCTGAACGACTACGCCGACGACGACCGCGACTCGCTGCAGCCCGACCTGGAGTCGCGCATGCAGAGCCTGCTCGAAGCGCTCGATCATCTGGCCATCTGAACGAAACGCCCCGCGCCGGTGCGTGGCGCCGCCACGCCCGCCCGGGTGAAGTAAAACCCCGTGTTGACCGCGCCAGCCTCCGTGCAGCGATTCAGTGGTTCAGCACGTTGCCGATGATTTCAGCCAGGTTGCGCGACAAGCCGGTGCGCCCGGCCAGCTCCACGATCGCCGCCTGCGCCAACGCACGCCGCCCCGATTCCAGCCGTTGCCAGCCGTTGAACGCGGTGGCCAGTCGCGCCGCCACTTGCGGATTCAACGCGTCCAGCGCCACCAGGCGTTCGGTCAGGTAGCGATAGCCGGCACCGTCGCGGCGATGGAATCCGCTCGGGTTTCCACGCACGAATGCTCCCAGCAGTGACTGCACGCGGTTCGGATTGTGCAGGGTGAAGGCAGTGTCCTTCTCCAGTCTCATCACGCGCGGCAGCGCCGCCTTGCCGGGGTTCTGCGCCTGCACGGCAAACCACTTGTCCAGCGCCAGCGCATTGCCGGCGTAACGCTGGCGATAATCCAGCACGGCGTCTTCACCCTCGGCGGATTGTCCGCGCAGCAGCACGGCCAGCGCCGCGAGTCGGTCGGTCATGCCGGGCGCCTCGCGGTATTGGGTCGCGGCCAGCTGGCGCGCCTGCTCGCCGTTGCACAGCGCCAGCAGTTCGAGGACCCGGCGCTTGAGCCGACGCCTAGCCTGGCTGGACGCATCCAGGGCAATCGTGGTGTGCGCGGCCAGCATCCCGTAACGCTGCATCAGTGCCTCGGCGCCCAGCCGTTCGGCCAGTCGCCGCTGCAACTCCTGACGCAGTTCGTGAATGCGCTCGGGGTCGACCGCCGTCTCGTGTTCGGCCAGTTCGATCTCGCCCGGCGGGGTGAGCAGGTCGGCCAGCAGGGCATCCTCGATGAGGCCGTCATTGAACAGCCGCGCCAGCGCATCGCACCAGGCGTGCAGCGCCTCGCCGACCGCGCCATCGCGCAGGCTCTCGCAGGCGCGCGTGGCCAGCAGCTGGCCAGCTTCCCAGCGATTGAAGCCGTCGGGGTCGTGGGCCAGCAGCAGGGCCAGTTCGGCCGGCGAGTAATCGCATTCCAGGATCACCGGCGCGGAGAAGCCGCGCAGCAGGGACGGCACCGGTGCGCCATCGATGTCGCCGAAGACCAGGCTCTGTTCGGTCTGCTCCAGCACCACCACGTGTTCGCGGGTGCCGTCGGCCGGGCCGCCGTCCAGCCGCAGCGCGAGCATGTCGCCGTCGCGGGAAAACAGCGCGAGCTTGACCGGAATCGGCAGCGGCGCACGCGCGGGCTTGCCGCCGGGTGCCTGCTGGGCCAGTTTCAGCGTGTATTCCCGTCGCGCCGCGTCGTAATGCCCGTGCGCGCGCAAGCGCGGCGTACCGGGATGGCCGTACCAGGCGAGGTAGGGCATCAGGTCGGTGTGGTTGGCTTCGCCCAGCGCGATGAGGAAATCCTCCAACGTGGCGGCGCGGCCGTCGTTGCGTTCGAAGTAGCGATCCATGCCGCGGCGGAAGCCTTCCCGGCCGAGCCGGCCGGCCAGCATGCGCACCAGCTCGGCGCCCTTCTCGTACACCGTGGCGGTGTAGAAATTGTTGATCTCGCTGTACTGCGCCGGACGCACCGGATGCGCCAGCGGACCCGCGTCCTCGGGGAACTGGGCGCGGCGCAACAGCGATACATCCTCGATGCGCTTGAGCGAGGCGGAGTTCATGTCGGCCGAGAAGCTCTGCTCGCGGTAGACCGTGAGGCCCTCCTTCAGCGACAGCTGGAACCAGTCGCGGCAGGTCACCCGGTTGCCGCTCCAGTTGTGGAAGTACTCGTGCGCGACCACCGCTTCGACATGGCGGTATTCGTCGTCCGTGCTGGAATCGGGATCCGCCAGCAGGTATTTCGCGTTGAAGATGTTGAGGCCCTTGTTCTCCATCGCGCCCATGTTGAAATCGTGGGTGGCGACGACGTGGAACACGTCGAGGTCGTAGTTGCGGCCGTAGACCTGCTCGTCCCAGCGCATCGCGCGTTCCAGCGCGTCCATCGCGTAGTGGCAGCGATCGATCACGTCGGCCTCGGCCCAGATCTTCAGTTGTACCGCGTGGCCGTCGGCGCTGACGTAGTCGCGCTCGATCCGTTCCAGCCGTCCGGCGACCAGGGCGAACAGGTAGCTCGGCTTTGGATGCGGGTCGACGAAGCGTGCCCAGTGCCGGCCGCCTTCCAGTTCGCCGGCGCCGTCCGGGTTGCCGCCGGCCAGCAGCACCGGAAAGCGTGCGCGCTCCGCGCGCAGGGTCACCGTGTAGCGCGACAGCACGTCGGGTCGGTCTGGGAAGAAGGTGATGTGGCGGAAGCCCTCGGCCTCGCACTGGGTGAGCAGGAAGCCCGTCTCGCGCGGCCCGGAAAGGTACAGGCCTTCCAGCGCGGTATTGGCCGCGGGGCGCACCCGCACCCGCGTTTCCAGCACGCTGCCGTCACGCGCGCCGTCGACTTCGAGCACGCTGTCGTCGTAGCGGTAGGCGCTGGCGGGCAGTTGCCGGCCGTCGAGCACGATAGACAGCAGCTGCAGGTTCTCGCCGTCCAGCCGAAGCGCCGCCTGTTGCGCGGGATCGTGGCGCAGCTGCAGGCGCGCGGAAATCTCGCTGGCGTCGATGCCGAGGTCGACATCCATCTCGATCGATTCGACGCGCCAGGCGGGTGCGCGGTAGTCGCGCAGCCGGATCATGGCCTGGGCTTGCTCGGAAGCTGCGTGCATGGGAATGGCTTGGCTTGGGGACGGATCAGGCTAACATGAGGTGTTTTAACCGCGGGAGAATCCGGTGACTGCAGCAGGCATGGCACGCTATGGCGTGGAGCATTCCCGGCTGGGCGACCAGGCCATCGTGGTGCTGCACGACCGGCATGATCGTCGCCGCTTGCGCATCGCCCTGCGCGGGGCCGCCGTGCTGGGTTTCGAGGTGCCGTTCGCGGGTGGCCTGCATGACCTGGCCGACGGTTATCGCGACGCGAACGAGGTGCGCGACCGGCCGGGTTCGCGCTTCGCGATCATGGTGCCGTTTGCCGGTCGCATCGCCGATGCGCGTTATCGATTCGAGGGTGTCGCGCAGGATCTCGATCCCGCTGTCGTCGGCAGCGCGCGCGCGAGCCGGCACGGTTTCGTGCGCGACGCGGAGTTCGCCGTCGCCGAGCTGGTGGCAAGCGACGCCTGCGCCCGGGCCGTGCTGGGCACGGCGGCGATCCGCCCGCGGCCGGGCTATCCGCATGCGATCGACCTCGGCGTGAGCTTCACCCTGGAGGACACCGGCATCGTGCTGGAAGCGCGGATGCGCAACGTCGGTGACCGCCCCGCGCCATGTTTCTTCGGCTGGCATCCTTACTTCCGGTTGCCCGGCGGCGGCCTGGTCGACGACTGGGCATTGCGGATTCCGGCGCAGACCCTGATCCGCACCGGCGCCGACCTCATCGCGCTGCCCGGGGATGCTGCCTACGTGTCGCTGGACGATGCGCCCGCGCTGGATTTTCGCGAGCCGCGCCGGGTCGGCGACAGCATCCTCGACCAGGGTTACACCGGCCTCGATGTCGATGCCGATGGTCGCATCCGCACGCGCCTGACCGATCCGCGCAGCGGAATGGGCATCACGGTCTGGCAGGAGCGTGGCGTGATGCATGCCTTCACCGCCGACACGCTCGCCCGCGATGCGCGTCGGGCGATCGCGCTGGAACCGATGGAATGCATGGCCGATGCGTTCAACCGCCCCGAATGTGCCGAGGCGATCCGGCTGGAGCCGGGCGCCGAACGGCGTTTCCGCTGTGGCGTCGAGGTCGCCGGCGCATGAACGAGCCGATCGACAGCCTGCCCGACATCGAACAGATCCGCGCTGCCGCCGCCCGCATCGCACCGCATGCACGGGTAACCCCGGTCATGCGCAGCGCCGCCCTGGACGCGTTGAGCGGTGCCGAACTCTATTTCAAATGCGAGCACCTGCAGCGCGGTGGTGCGTTCAAGTTCCGCGGCGCCTGCAATGCGGTGTGGGCGCTGAGCGATGCGCAGGCCGCGCACGGCGTGGTCACCCACTCCTCCGGCAATCACGGCAATGCGCTGGCGCTGGCGGCGGCGACCCGCGGCATCGCCGCGCACGTCGTGGTGCCGGAAGGCGCGGTGCGTGCCAAGGTCGAGGCGATCGAGCGCGCCGGCGCGATCCTGCATCGCTGCGCGCCGACCCAGGCGGCGCGCGAGGCGATGTGCGCCGAAGTACAGCGTGCGACCGGTGCCGAGCTGGTGCATCCGTATGCCGACACCCGCGTGATGGCGGGTCAGGGCACCGTGGCGCTGGAGCTGCTGCTGCAGGCGCCCGAACTCGATGCGCTGATCACGCCGGTCGGCGGCGGCGGACTGGCCAGCGGAGTGGCGATTGCCGCGCATGCGACGAATCCCGGGCTCGCCCTGTTCGGCGCCGAACCGCAAGGTGCCGACGACGCGGTGCAATCGCTGGCCCGCGGCGAGCGGGTCAGCGGGATCGTGCCGGATACCTTGTGCGATGGATTGCGCGCCCTGATCGGGGTCTCCAATCTCGACGCCTTGCGTCGGCATCAGGTACAGGTGATCAGCGTCACCGACGCCGAAACCATCGCCGCGATGCAGCTGATCTGGTCGGAGTTGAAGCAGGTGGTGGAGGTGTCCAGCGCCACCGTGCTGGCGGCGATTCTCAGGCAGCCCGAACGCTTCGCCGGTCGCCGCGTTGGTCTGGTGATCACCGGCGGCAACGTCGATCTGCAGGCGTTGCCCTGGTAGGTCGGGTTCAGCCCGTCGCGGCTTCCACCGTGGCGTCATCGACCCTTGTCGGCGTGCCCGTGTCGGTGGCCGGCGATGCATGGCTGAACGCATGCAGGTCGAGCTGGCTGACCGGGATCGGCCGATAGTCCTCGTCGAAAGCCACTTCGCCCGGCTTCCAGCCGGCCGGCCGGCGCACCGCGCCCCAGAAGCGTTTCAGCGCCACCCAGTGCAGGCCGACCAGGCCGTAGTTGTTGTCCGCATCGACCATCGGATCGCCCACCCCGGTCGGTCGCGGTGCCAGGCCGTACAGCGCGGTGCCGAAGATCACGTCCCAGATCGACAGCACCTGGCCGTAGTTGCAGATATGCAGACGCGGTCGCTCCGGATCGACCAGCATGTGATGCAACCGGTGGAATTTCGGGTCGACGAAGACGCGCTGGAAAAACCGGCCGAAGCCGATGCGCGCATTGGTATGCGAGAAATTCTGCACCAGCTCGCCGATCAGCATCAGCCATGCGAATTCATCCGGGTCGACGCCGATCACCAGGCCGACCGTGGCCAGGATCATCGACTGGATGAAACCGTCGACCAGGCTGCCGCGGTCATTCGTCCAGCAACTCATCTGGCGCGTGCTGTGATGCATGCTGTGCAGCGCCCACCACCAGGGAATCGCGTGCTGGGTGCGGTGCATCCAGTAGTAGACGAAGTCGTAGACCACGTAGTAGACGGCGAACAGCAGATACGGATGCTGGTTGAACCACGGCATCCAGTGGGTCAGCGCCAGCGGCGAACCGGTGCTCGAGGTGGCCGTGTCGGCGCCGCCGAACAGATGGCTGAACGGGGTCAGCACCAGGTAGGTGAACAGCGGGAAGATGCCCAGCAGCATCAGCAAGGTGTAGTTGCGATCGACCAGGGTGAGCTTGCGGTCGCTCCACTGCTCGGCCGGAAACCAGGTTTCCAGCGGGCGGAAGACCAAGCCGATGATGCCGACCTGCAGCGCCGCGATCAGCAGCGAGGCGGCGATGTCGTCGGGGTTGCCCGAGAGGCCGTTCAGGTGCAGCAGGTCGAGGACTGGCACCACGGCGTGCGTACTGAGCCAGCCGACCAGGTGTTGCCATAGCGAGGGAAGATCAAACATTGGCACGTGTTCGAGAGCAGCGTGGATTCAAGGGCAGCATGGCCACATCATATCGCCGCCTCCGATCCCGCGCGCTGAACGGCTGCTCAGCCGCGGCGCCGCGCGCCGACGCCACTGACCGCCAGCAAGCCCAGCAGCACCAGCACGATGCCGGCCGCTTCCAGCAGGGATGGCTGCTCGCGCAGGATCATCCAGGCCAGCAACACGCTGAGCACCGGCACGCCGAGGCTGGACACGCTCGCCACCGTGGTGGACAGCCGCTGCAGCACGATCGACCACAACCACCAGGCGGCCGCCGAGGCCAGCAGCGCGCTGTACGCCAGGCCGCCGATGAAGGCCGGGCTCCACGTGATCGGCCGCTGCGGCACGACCAGCGCGACCAGCGCCAGCGCCACGCCACCGGACAGCATCTGCCATGCGGTGAGGTTGAGCACACCGGGCGCATGGCGGCGGAACATGCGCTTGCTCAATACCGTCCCGGCAGCCCACGCCAGGCCGCCGGCGATCGCCAGCAGCGTGCTCGTCGCGCTGCCCAGCGCATGCCATGGTTCGATGATGCACAACAGGCCGGCCGCGGCCAGCGCGAGGCCCAGCCAGTGCCGCGCCGTCGGCGTGTCGCCAAGGATCAGCCACGCCAGCAGCACCGCCCAGAACGGCATGGTGTAGGCGAGCAGGGCGACATGGCCGGCGCCGCCATCGAGCAGGGCCCACTGCTCCAGTCCCTGGAACGCGGCGGTCTGGCACAGGCCGATCAGGATCGTCGGCAGCAGCGGCGGCGGTCGCAACGATTGCCGCGAGAGCAGCAGCGCCCCGAACAGCACGGCGGCACCGATCAGGTAGCGCAGCGCCGCAAAATCGAACGGGCCGGCATACGCCAGCACCTGCTTCATCACGATCCAGCTGTAAGCCCACAACACGATCGTGGCAAGCAGGGCCAGCACGGCACCGCGCTGGGGTGGCGAAATGGATGGCATCGGCATGGGCTGGCAGGGGAATGGGCCGCAAGGAAGGCGACAAGTGTAGCGGTGTCGGCTACGGTTCGCGGATCGCCACCCGCATGATGCCGCCATGAGCAAGAGCGCCGCACCGATCCGCTGCCACTGGGCCATTGCCAGCGATGCCTTGATGTGTGCCTACCACGACACCGAATGGGGCGTGCCCCTGCACGATGACCGTGCCCTGTTCGAATTCCTCTGCCTGGAGGGTGCCCAGGCCGGCTTGTCCTGGCGCACCGTGCTGGCCAAACGTGAGCACTACCGCAAGGTGTTCCATGATTTCGAGATTGCCCGCGTCGCCGCGATGACCGACCGCGAACTGGAAAAGCTGCTGCTCGATCCGGGCATCATCCGCAATCGCCTGAAGGTCACGTCCGCCCGCAGCAATGCGATTGTCGCGCTCGGGGTGATCGACGAGTTTGGCAGTCTGGACGCCTATCTGTGGTCATTCGTCGGTGGCAACACCGTGCTCAATCGCTGGCGTGCTTCGGGCGAGGTGCCGGCCAGCACCGAGCTGTCCGATCGCATGAGCAAGGCACTCGGGAAGCGCGGCTTCCGCTTCGTCGGCAGCACCATCTGCTACTCGCTGCTGCAAGCGACCGGGATGGTCGATGATCATCTGGTCGGGTGCTTTCGACACGGCGTCGGGGGAGGCCGACCGCGTTGACCGCCACGGGCGTTGCGCCGGCCAGACATCGCTGGCGTCGATCCGCGCCCGCCACCCATCGCTGACTCTCGTGCAAGGACATCCACCATGAGCGCGCCCGACCTGTTCGACCTCTCCGGCAAGATCGCCATCGTCACTGGCGCCAGCCGCGGCATCGGCGCCGAAATCGCCAGACTGCTGGCGGCACATGGCGCGCACGTCATCGTCTCCAGCCGCAAGCAGGCCGACTGCCAGCTCGTGGTCGACGAGATCGTCGCGGCCGGCGGCTCGGCTGCGGCGGCCGCCTGCCATATCGGCGAGCTGGACCAGATCGAGGCACTGTTCGCGCAAGTCGAACAGCAGCATGGCCGTCTGGACGTCCTGATCAACAACGCCGCCACCAACCCGTACTTCGGTCCGATCACCGAGACCGATCCGGCGATCTTCCAGAAGACCGTGGACGTGAACATCCGCGGCTATTTCTACATGTGCAGCCATGGTGCGAAGCTGATGGCGAGGAAAGGCGGTGGTTCCATCGTCAACGTGGCCTCGGTCAACGGCGTGGTGCCGGGGTTCCAGCAGGGCATCTATTCGATCACCAAGGCCGCGGTGATCTCGATGACCAAGGCGTTCGCGGTGGAGTGCGCCGGAGACGGCGTGCGCTGCAACGCGCTGCTGCCGGGCCTCACCGACACGAAGTTTGCATCGGTGCTGGTCAATACGCCGGCGATCCTCAAGCAGGCGCTGGCCCATGTACCGATGCGACGCGTGGCGCAGCCTGCCGAGATGGCCGGCGCCGCGCTGTATCTGGCCTCGTCGGCCTCGTCCTATACCACCGGTGCCGCGCTCAACGTGGACGGCGGCTACCTCTCCGTCTGATTTCCGCATCCGCCGTGTCGGCGTGGAGCAAAGCTGATGACCGAAATATCCGCACACCGCGTCGCCGGCAAGAAAGCCTTCATCACCGGCGCCGCCGGTGGTCTGGGTGCCGCGATTGCCCGCATGCTGGCACGGCACGGCGCACTGGTGTTCCTCACCGATATCGACGAGGGCGGCGTACGTGCGGTGGCCGCATCGATCAATGCCGAACGCGGTTGCAACGTGGCATGGGCGGCACCGCAGAACGTGCGCGAGGAGGAACGCTGGCAGGCCGTGCTGGCCGAAGCCGATGCGGCCATGGGCGGCTTGTCCGTGCTGGTCAACAACGCCGGCATCGGCGCGCTTGGTGGCGTCGAGAGCCTGACGCCGAAGGAGTGGGCGCGGGTGATGGGCGTCAACGTCGATGCCGTCTATCTTGGCTGCAAGTACGCGCTGCCCCTGCTCAAGCAACACCAGCCCGCCGCGATCATCAACATCTCCTCGCTGGCCGCCTTCAAGGCCGACCCGGACTACAGCGTCTACAACACCTCCAAGGCCGCGGTCGCCGCGCTGAGCAAGTCGATCGCGGTCGACTGCGCGCGCCAGCGGGTCGATGTGCGCTGCAACTCGATCCATCCGGCCTTCATCCGCACCGGCATCGTCGAGCCGTTCTTCGAACAACTGGGCGAACAGGAGGCGCTGCGCAAGCTGACCCGCGGCATTCCGATGAAACGCCTGGGCGAAGTCGACGACGTGGCCTGGGCGGCGCTCTACCTCGCTTCCGACGAAAGCCGCTACGTCACCGCCGCCGAGATCCGCGTCGACGGAGGCGCCTCCGCCGTGTGAGCCCTTGATCGAGGCGCCCATCATTCCCGCCCGCAGCGGAATGACGGACCTCGAAACCTTCCACGCTTCCCCATTCCCCGGAGATTCCCATGCCCCTGATCAATCGCCGGCTCCGCCTGAAGTCCCGCCCCGAAGGCCTGGTCACGCGCGACAACTTCGACCTGGTCGAGCAGCGCGTGCCCGAGCTGAAAGAGGGCGAAGTGCTGGTGCGCACGCTGTACATCTCGATGGATCCGACCAACCGCGTGTGGATGCGCGACATTCCGCAATACCTGCCGCCGGTGGCGATCGGCGAGGTGATGCGCGCGCTGGGCCTTGGCCGCGTGGTGGCTTCGCGCTCGTCGAAGTACGGCGAAGGCGACTTGGTCCAGGGCGTCATCGGCTGGCAGGACTATCTGCTGCTGCACGAAGACGCCAAGGGCTACGTGCGCCTGCCCGCCGACCCGGGCATTCCGCTGCCGACCCTGCTTGGTGCCTGCGGCATGAGCGGCGTCACCGCCTATTACGGCATGACCGACATCGCGCCGGTGCAGCCGGGCGAAACCCTGGTGGTCTCCGCCGCCGCCGGTTCGGTCGGCTCCATCGCCGGCCAGATCGGCAAGATCATGGGCGCCCGCGTGGTCGGCATCGCCGGCGGCGTCGACAAATGCCGCCACCTCGTCGACGAGCTGGGCTTCGACGCCGCGGTCGACTACAAGGCGGCGGACTTCAGGCAGCAGCTGAAAGCGGCCACGCCCGATGGCGTGCACGTGAACTTCGAGAACGTCGGCGGCGACGTCATGAAGGCGGTGCTCGGCCGCATGGTCATCGGCGGCCGCGTGGCGCTATGCGGCCTCATCGCCGGCTACAACAGCGGCGAGCGGCCGAGCGACGACTTCGGTCCGTTCATCATGAAGCGGCTCAGCATGCGCGGGTTCCTGGTGCTCGATTACACGAAGACGAAGGAGGCCGTGGGCGCCATCGCCGGGTGGATTCGGGAAGGGAAACTGAAGACCGAGGAGACCGTTGCCGAGGGGTTGGAGAATGCGCCGGTGGTGCTCAATCGGTTGTTTGATGGGAGTCATCGGGGGAAGCTGGTGTTGCGGGTGGATGCGCAGGCGTAATGTGCGATTGCCATGCCATGTCCGGTTTCGGCCCATAAGAGCTGGTCGCGTCTGCGCTCAACCGTCGCAGCTTGCCCGGCCGTCACCTGGACCGTAAGGACCATACTGCCCCGCGCGACAGACTATCGATCAACTATTTCCATAGTTGACAAGCTGGAAAGCTCCTAGTATCTACTACATCCATAGTAGATAGCGGGCAAACAGACGCCATGAAGATTTCCCTCACCGATCGCGAAGCTGATGTCATGCAGGCGCTATGGGATCACGGGCCATCGCTAGTCGCCGAAGTCCGCGAACAATTGAGCGACAAGCTCGCCTATACGACCGTGCTCACCGTGCTGCGCACGCTCGAAGGCAAAGGCTATGTAGGACACGAAGAAGAGGGTCGCGGGCATCGCTACTTCGCAAGCGTCAAGCAGCGAGCCGCGCGCAAGAACGCCGTGCAGCATCTGACCGACAAGCTGTTCAAGGGTTCAGCCGAGTTGCTCTTTTCGCATCTGGTGTCGGAGCAAAAGCTCAGCCACGAGCAGATACGCCGCATGCGGCAACTGCTGGCCGAACGCTCCGACAAGGAGGAGCCGAGATGATTGCCTGGATGATGTATGTCGCCCTGGTCGCGCTCACGCTGAGTGCGGCGGCGCTTGCGGCCGAGCGTGCGGCAAAGGTCCGCCGGACCGCGACGCGGTGGGTGTGGATGGCAACGCTGGCCGGTTCACTGGTGCTGCCGACGGTGGTTGCCACCGTGTCGATTCGGCTCCCCGACGCCTTCAAGTTCGGCAATGCGTCGACGTCGATTGTCCTGCGCGACACAACATCAATACCGATGCCGCCGGCGCTGCTTGACCTCGAGGGTGCACAGCCATACGCGACATCCGCCCACGTCGATACGCTGTTGCGCGGCATATGGGTAGCGGCCTCCGTGCTGATGTCGCTGATCCTCGCACTAGGCTCCGTGCTTTTGCATCGGCGTAAGCGTGGTTGGAGCGAAGGACGCCTGTGTGGCGAACGTGTCCTGGTCGCGCCGGACGCGGGGCCGGCCGTCGTCGGTCTGATGCGCTCGCGCGTCGTCGTGCCGGCGTGGTTGCTGCAAGCGAGCAAAGAGCAGCAACAATGCACGATCGCCCATGAGCGCTCGCATCTGGATGCGCGCGACCCGCAGCTCGTCGCACTTGCTCTGGTGCTGCTGACGCTGATGCCCTGGAATCCGCTACTGTGGTGGCAGTTCCGCCGTTTGCGCCGTGCCATCGAGGTGGACTGCGACGCCCGCGTCCTGCAGGGTGGGCAAGACGTCGGTGCCTATTGCGAGACACTGATCCAGGTGGGCCAGCACCAATCGAGCCGCATCGGTGTGGTACCAGCGATGTCTGATTCTGCATCGTTCCTGGAATTGCGGATTCGGCACATGCTGCGCAAGCCGAAAAAGTGGACACGCGCGTCGGCGGCGGCACTGGTATGCGCTTCGCTGGGCATAGCGGTCTTTGCTGCGCAGGTAACGCCGCCCGATACAGGCCACCGGGATGCTAACGCCCCGGTCGTGCTGAGCAGCGATATGCTTGACAGCTATACAGGCTCTTACCAGATCAGCCCCATCTCGCTCGTTGCTGTGACGCGCGCCGGCAACGGTCTCACCGTCAGCATCAGCGGGCAGATCGCAGCGTCGAAACCATTTCACATCGTTCCCCTCGGCGAGACCCGGTTCGCTGTGGAGGGCAAGGACGCCGCCACCGTGCGCTTCATCACTGACGCCGGTGGCCATGCCTTGCGACTGGTCGCCTACCAGAACGGACGCGATGTTCTCGACGTGCCGCGCATCGACAAGGCTGCCGCCGACCGGATCAATGATGCGCTTGCAGCTCGCATCAAGGCGCAGAAACCGTTCCCGGGCAGCGAGAAGGCGTTGCGACTGTTGCTCAGCGATCCCGACAGCGGCGCCGGCATGAGTACTGACCTGGCCCGGGCACGCACCGAACAGAAGGCGACGAGAGAGAAGTATCTCGCCGAGCTCGGGCCGGTCGAATCCTACACGTTCACGGGCGTCAGCCAGTTCGGCTCAGACACCTACCTCGTCAAGCGCCAGCACGGTACGGAAACGGTATTTCTGGTGCTCGACGAGAAAGGAACCTTGGTAACCGCCTTCCGACACCGTTGAGTCCGTTTCACAGACGGTTTGCCCTGATGGTCCTCATGCCGGGGACCTGACCGACACCCTGCCTGCATCCGATCCACCTGTGGCCAGTTCCGGATGGCCGCAACTAGACCCCTGTGCCCGTGTTCCCCATCAAGAGTGGTGACATGAAACGTACAGCACCACGCTACGCTACCTTTCGACCGATCACTATTTGGCTTGTGTTGGCAGTTTGGATCGGCATCGGCTCTCTGTCCGCGCACGCCGCTAATCTGAAGCCGGGCACTCACGCCGGCATGCTACAGGGAGCTCTCTACCGTATCGATATCCCGGCAGACTGGAACGGCGACCTGATCATGCTGATGCACGGCTACCAGCCTGTGGGCGCGCCGATCAAAACGCCAATGACGGCAGCTGACGCGACGCCCGACTTTCTCAAGCTCGGTTACGCCGTCGCGCAGAGCCAATACGCCTCGCAAGGTTGGGCCGTAGGCGATGCTATCGTCGACAACGAACGTCTGCGCCAATACTTCATTCGCACTTTCGCCCGTCCGACCCAAACCTACATTTACGGGTTCTCGCTGGGCGGCTTGGAGACTGCGGCAAGCATCGAGCGCTACCCGCATGTCTACGCTGGCGCGCTCGTCATGTGCGGTGTGACCGTCTCGACACCCGAATTCATATCGCGCGCCGTGGTCACACCGCTGGTAGCCTTCGACGCACTAATTCCAGGCATCCTGCCCGATCTGGCCGCTCCCGACTCGCCACGGTTCATATCTCCAGCTGTCTTCAATAAGGCGCTGCAAGCGCACCCGAAGCAGGCCGCCTTGCTGGAAAAGCGTATGCAGGGCTCACCAGAAGCGCCGGCCGGCTCACTGATGCTCTATTACATGGCGCTGCGTGAATTCGAGCAGCGTGCTGGCGGCATGCCGGTTGACAACCGCAAGACCGTTTATCACGGGTTTGGCGACGATGCTGCCTTCAACCGCAAGGTGCATCGCTATGCCGGCGCGCCCTCTGCCATGGCCTATGCCCGCCGCAACGTCACATTGACCGGCCGTATCGACGTGCCGCTGGTGATGCAGTGGAACGTCTTCGATCAAACCATCCCCTCGCGATTTCATCCGATCTATCCTGACCAGGTTCGTGTGGCGGGAAACGGCAAAATGCTCACCGTGCTCGCGCCGGTCGGCAATGGACACTGCAATTTCACCGACGAGCAGATCTCTGCAGCGTTCAAGACTCTGGTGCGCGAGAGGGTAACCGGAGGACATTGATCCAATTGCAGGTACCGCCAAGTGCGGCATTTCGATGCGCATGCATCCTACATAGGCGGTGGCTTGGCCGAAGGGAAACCTCGGCGCCGATTTTCATCCGAACGGCAGCTAATTGCCTTCAAGTTGAGCGAAGCGAACGACCGGAAATGGCCGATTCTGTTGAAAAACACCCTTGTCGCGGCGTGATGGAAGTGGTTGACTGATCACCCATCGACCGAGCGAGATTTTCGCGATGATGGGACGTCAGCAGGCTGCACAATCCCCCTTGTTCTACGCCTTCAATCTTGACGATCACGTTCCCGCCAATCATCTGCTTCGTGGCATCGATCAGTTTCTCGATCTGAGCGAGCTGCATGCGCATTTGTCCGCGCACTACAGCCACACTGGCCGTCCTTCGATTGACCCGGTGTTGCTGATCCGCATGCTGATCGTGGGCTACTGCTTCGGGATTCGCTCGGAACGTCGGTTGTGCGAAGAAGTGCACCTCAACCTTGCGTATCGTTGGTTTTGCCGGCTGGGCCTGGAAGATTCGATCCCGGATCACTCGACGTTTTCGAAGAACCGGCACGGCCAGTTTCGCGACAACGACACGCTGCGGTTCGTATTCGAACAGGTGCTGGCACGCTGTCTGAGCGAGGGACTGGTCGGCGGCGAAGGATTCGCAACGGACGCGAGCGTGATCAGGGCCGACGCCAGCGGTCAGCGTGGCGTGCCAGGCGCGGAGGCGCACTGGGACAAGACAGCACCGCTCACCCGACCCGTGCGCGAGTACCTCGAAGCGTTGGACGCGGCGGAGGAGGAACGCACCCCGCCCAAGAATGTGTCGCTGACCGATCCGGCCTCGCAGTGGACCGCCGCGCCAGGCGGTCCGGCATTTTTCGCCTACTCCACCAATTACCTGATCGATACCAAGGCCGGCGTGATCGTCGATGTGGAAGCGAGCCCCGCGCATCGCACGGCGGAAGTGAATGCCACGCGCACGATGCTGGAGCGGACTGAAGCGCGCATGGGTATGAAGCCCGAGCGCCTGATTGGCGATACGGCCTATGGCTCAGCTCCCATGATGGAGTGGCTGGTCGAACAGCAAGGGATCGAACCGCACGTGCCGGTATGGGATAAATCAGAGCGATCCGATGGCACGTTTTCGCGAAGTGAGTTTGCATGGAACGAGCAGGACAACGCCTATGGCTGTCCTGGCGGCAAAGAGCTGCGCTCGAACTGGCGCGCCTTCAAAGTGCCGCGTTCCGGGGTGACCAAGGCCGACACGATCATCTATCGCGCCAGCGAGCATGACTGCCGAGACTGCTCCCTGAAAGAGCAATGCTGTCCGAACACCCCGATGCGCAAGATCGCGCGCAGCATTCATGAACATGCACGCGAGGTCGCACGCAAGATTGCCACGACGCCGCAATATCTTCGGTCACGCTGCGAACGCAAGAAGGTCGAGATGTTGTTTGCTCACCTCAAACGCATCTTGCGGCTGGATCGATTGCGCCTGCGAGGTCTGCATGGGGCGCACGATGAGTTTCTGATGGCAGCCATTGCCCAGAATCTGCGGCGAATGGCCAAGCGGTTGATGCCAACCGTGCAAGAAGCAGCAAAAGGCCTCCCCGCATAGCGCTCAAGGGCGCTCGACCCTCCGATTTTCTTCGCCGATGGATTGACGATCACGCCGCCGGCCAAGCATCCGCCGTGCAAAAAGCGAGTTTTTCAACAGAATCGGCCGAAGGCGGTCGTTCCAAAATGTCGTTTTAGCTCATTTTTGAGCGCTCCTGCTTCGAAACGGGCAGCGGCCGAAACCGCCGCACTCACGCTCAATCCGACAGCGCCAACACGCAATCATCCGCCCCATAACTGCGGCAGCACACCGCAAAGATCGACAGCTCGCTGGAAGTGAGAACAGGCCCGAGCAGGCCTTCCAGGAAGCCGCTGAAGAAGGTGCAACCGGAATGACCGGCTTCGGCGCACAGCGGGCTGTTGCGGATATGCAGCTGACCGCCTTCCTGCTCGATCTCGACCAGGGCACTGAGTGCAGGCGTGCCGATCTGCTCGATCGCTTCATTCAAGTCCAGCCTGCCGGCTTGTGCGTGGTCGCGCTCGAAGACCCAGCGCCCGATACGCTGGCCGGCCAGGCGCAACGACGATTCGCGTGCCGCTTCAGGTACCGAGCGGTCGAGGGTCAGCAGGCGCGGCATGATCTGCGGGTATTCGGTGGGCAGTTTCGACAGCACCTTGTTGACGGCGGCCTGGTCGGGTTCCAGCGGGATCAGCTCGACAAACGGCGCCTCCACCACGGGCGGTGGCGCGGCGGGTGCGCGTGTCGGTTCGGGCAGGATGAATTCGAATTCCGGCTCCGCTTGCTGCCTGTTCGCAGGCTCGGGGATCGACATCGTGGCAGGAGGCGGCGACGGTGCCGCGGTGAGCCGGGCGGGTTCGATCTCGTCGAAGGCGACGGTTGCTACAGCCGGCGTCGCCGCGGGTTTGAGCTTGTCGACCGCCGCGGTCTCGGCGGCGGGTTCAGGCTCCGGCACGGGCGGCGGCACATAATCGAGCGCGGCGCGCGAGGCGGCGAAATGCGGTCGCTGTTCGCCCTCGACAAAGGGTTCCATCTCGAAGCTGATGATGCGGTCGTAGGCTTGCAGGGCAGCTTCCAACGCGCGCTTCTTGCGCGGCGGCCCGCGCACCACGATGGTGAGCAGGATGCCGTGCGGATCCTGGACCAGGCGTTGCCGCTGCAGGGTGAAACCGTTCGCGACCGCGATGCGGCCGACTTCGATCAGCAGGCCCTCCCGTCGTTCCGACAGGGCCTGGATTTCCAGCTCGATCATCAGGCCCCCCTGTGCGCGCTGCTGGTGTACCAAGTTGTGTGTGACAGCATGCCTGAATTCGACCGCCCAAAGCGAGATGCGTGCGGGAGATCGCCAGACATGCAGTGGAGAAAGCGTGCGCCGGATCGCATGCCCGGATGAATCCGGCGCCCTGCGGGCCGTGGCGCCGCAGGGCATGTCGGGATCAAAGCAAGATGGGCTTCTTGCCGTTTGCCTTGAGTGCGTCGTTGAGGCTGCCAAGACCGGCCTGCTGCAACTGGTTCCAGCTGGCGAGCGTGCTATCCAGCGTTTGCGAAAGCAGGGTCCATGCGGATTGCGTATCCGCACTGGGGTCGGCATCGGCCCCATCGACGGCCTGCTCAAGCTTGGCCAGGTTCATCGACAGCGCGCGCAGGCTGCCCGTGTTCTGCGGCGGGCTGCCCATGCCGTTGCGCGGATCCGGGTGCAACATCACGCCGGACAGATCCTGCGTGCTGGTGATGAGCGCCTCGATCTGCGCATGCAGCGGGTTGCCGGACTGTGGCAACCGGGCATCCAGCGCCTTCAGCAGTTTGGCCGCCTTGGCACTCGCGGCGGCGGCGCGCACCTGGGCGCCCTCGACCTGGCGTGCCAGTGCGAACTCGCGCTGCATCGCGGCGACCGATACCTTCACCCGCGGGTCGGGCAACAGCTGCAGCGGCTGCCTGTAACTCTTGCCGTCCACGTGCAGCACCACGTCGTACGCCCCTGGTGGCGCCCACACGCCTTCAGCCGGACCCCGCTCCGATTCGATGCCAGCCGGCGCGGTGTAATGCAGATCCCACACGAAGCGATGCATGCCGGGCGTCGTGACCAGCCGGATCGGCCGTGGCACCCACTCGGGTGCATAGGCCAGTTTGGCCGGGTCCAGCATCGGCGGCTTGTCGTTGCTGCTGTAGCTGCGCACGAGCTGGCCTTGCGCATCGAGCACGTCCAGCGTCACCGGCCCACGCACCGAGTTCGGCAAGGCATAGTCGATATAGGCGCCATCCGGGGGATTGGCCGCCATCGGCTCGTCCTTGGGCAGCGGCGTGCCGGTGAAGCCGGCCGGGCGCGCGCGGAACGCCGGTGCCGGCTTGAACAGCACGGTGGCATCGGCGTGCACGTCCGCCACCTGGCGCAGCGCGCTGGCGTTGTCCATGATCCAGAAGCCGCGGCCGTGGGTGGCAAGCACCACGTCGTCGCCGTGCAGGGCGATGTCGCGCACCGAGGTCATCGGCAGGTTCTGTTGCAGCGACTGCCATTGCGCGCCGTCGTCGAACGACACATACATACCGCGCTCGGTGCCGGCGTAGAGCAGGCCCTTGCGCTGCGGATCGGCGCGCACCACGTTGACGAAACTGTCGCGCGGAATGCCGCTGTCGATGCGCTGCCAGCTGCCACCGCCATCGCTGGTGCGATAGATGTACGGCGTGTCGTCGTCGAGCCGATGGCGATCGACTGCGAGGTACGCCACGTTGACATCGAACGGCGACAGCTCGATCCCGGCGATCTTCGACCACGGCGTCAGCGCCTTCGGGGTGACCTGGCGCCAGTGTGCGCCGCTGTCATCGGTGCGCCAGACCAGGCCGTCGTCGGTGCCGACCCACAGTGCGCTGGCACTCGATGGTGACGGTGCGATGGAATAGATCACGCCGCGCCGCTTGCTGACATGGTTGTCGTCGGCCGCCGTGGTCGGATCGAGATTGGCCGGCGTGCCGGCATCCTCGCGCGTGAGGTCGGGGCTGATCGGCGCCCAGTGGTCACCGCCGTCGGTGGTGCGGAACAGGCGCTGGTTGGCGAAGTACAGCGTCTTGGTGCCGCGTTTGGAGAAGGTCAGCGGCAGCGTCCAGGCGCTGCGGTAATGCGCGGCCGGGTAGGCCAGGGTGGGGTCGACGCTGCGGGTCTGGTTGGTGTGCATGTCGAGCTTGTCGACCTTGTCGCCATAGACGATGTCGTGGTCGTCCGGATCGGGCGCGATCATCCCGCTCTCGCCGCCGGCGGTGACCTCGTGGAACTGCTCCATGGTGATGCCGTCGCCACTGTGGCCACGGCTGGGCAGCGCCACCGCACCGGAATCCTGCTGTGCGCCGTAGACCCAGTACGGAAACTGGTTGTCGGTACTGACGTGATAGATCTGCGCGGTCGGCTGGTTCAGCCAGCTGGACCAGGTCTTGCCGCCGTTCAAGGTGATCACGGCGCCCTGGTCGATACCGAGGATCTGCCGGTCCGGGTTGGTCGGGTCGATCCACAGCTGGTGGAAATCGTCGCCGGTAGGGTCGCCCTTCAGCGCGATGAAGTGCTTGCCGCCATCGTCCGAGCGCAACACGATGGTATCCATCACGTAGACGCGGTCGGCGTTCTTCGGATCCACCGTGAGCCGGCAGAAATACCAGCCGCGATTCCAGATGCGCTGGTCCGCGGTGATGTGGTTCCAGTGCGCACCGCTGTCGTCGGAACGGTACAGGCCACCTTCGCCACCGGTGGCATCGACCAGCGCATACACGCGGCCCGGCTGGCTCGGTGCCACCGCGATGCCGATGCGACCGGGGTGCGCGGGAAAGCCGTTGCCCTGCACCTGGCTCCAATGCGTGCCGCCATCATGCGATACATACAGGCCGCTGCCCGGCCCGTTCGAGGGCGGGTACACGCTCCACGGCGGCCGGCGGGTCTGCCACAGCGCCGCGTAGATGGTGTCCGGGTCGCCGGGCTTGAACGCGAGGTCGATCGCGCCGGTGTTGTCGTCCTTGAACAGCGCCTTGCTCCAGTGCGCGCCGCCATCGGTGGAACGGAACACGCCGCGCTCGGCATTCGGCCCGTAGGCATGCCCCAGCGCCGCGACGAACACCACGTTCGGATTGCGCGGATCGACCAGCACGCTGCTGATCTGGTAACTGTCGTCCAGTCCGATGTGCGACCAGCGCTTGCCGGCGTCGACGGTCTTGTACATGCCGTTGCCGTGGGCGATGTCCGAGCGCATGTCCGCCTCGCCGCTGCCCACGTAGATCGTCTTCGGGTCGGATGGCGCCAGCGCCAGCGCACCGATCGAGCCGACCGGCTCGCTGTCGAAGATCGGCTGCCAGGTGCGCCCCGCATCCGCGGTGGCCCACACGCCACCATCCACCGCGCCGAAATAGAAATGCCGGCTGTCGCCGGGTATCCCTGCCACCGTCAGCACCCGACCCCCGCGGAACGGCCCGACCAGTCGCCAGCTCAGGCCCTGGTATAGCGAGGGATCGACCGTGGCATGGGCGGCGAGGGTGGTGGCGAGGCCGAGGGCGAAGACGGCAAGGCAGCGACGCAGGCGCATGGAAAGCTTCCTGGTGTGGATCTGGACAAGACGTTCAGTGTAGGCCCGTTCCATGGGTCCCGCTTATGGGTCGGAAGTCATGGGGCCGATCGGGGAAGGCTGCTTTCGACGGCGGATTCAAGCGGTGGATGCAACACATTGAGAGCTGCCACGGGCAGCAGGTGTCCTTGCGTTCACCGGTGCTGCTCAAGGTTTCACAAACCGCAACGTCATCCGGTCCGATTCGCCTGCCACGTCGAGCTTCGCGTGCTCGCTGTCCGGACCGTCCAGGTCGAGTGGCAGGCGGTGCACGTTATTACTCCGACGCGGTTGCGCCGGTGCCTGCTGCTCGCGCACGACGATGCGTCGGTTCCGTCTTTTGCTCCACGCGCTGCCGTCCTATGCTGCACGGACTGCGGCGCATGCCGCTCCTGTTCGGAGGTGTGACGTGATCAAACCTGTTTCCCGCTGCCTGCTGCTGCTTCCGGCGCTCGCGCTGCCCGCGCTGGCGCACGCCGCGATGCCAAGCAGCGCGGTATCCAACCAGGTCAGCGTGGCGGGTATTCACGCCGACATGGCGCTTGATGCCACCGAGCTGGAGGCGGTGCACCTGCACTTGCACCATGTCATCAACTGTCTGGAGGGTCCGGCTGGCAAGGACTTCGATGCGAAGGCGGCCAATCCCTGTCATGGCATGGGTGCGGGAGCCATCGTCGATGCGAAGGATGAGCCCGCTGTCGAATCCAATTTGCTGTTGGCGCTGAAGCAGGCCGAACAGGGCGCGCATGCGACGACGCTCGAGCGTGCCCACGCCGACGCGCAGCAGGTCTTCAAGCTGCTGCAGCGCCATTGATTGCAGGACCACGGGCAGGGGCAGATGCCCCAACCCGTGGTCTTGACCGCTGGTCGATCCGGGCGCGGTCTTGGTGCGCCGCGTTCAGTCGCGGTCGAGGCCGCGCAGCAGGGCTTCGAGGCCTTCCTTGCCGCCGCCCGAGTCGCCGTCCTGTTCGGGTACCGTGGCCGGCACGCTGATTTCCTTGAGCTGGTGTGACTTCAGCTCGGCATTGGTCCTGGCCAGTGGCCCGTCCTGGAACGCAGTGAAGGCTTTCTGCACGTCGCCGAGTTCGCGGTTGAGCGTGTCGATGTAGGCCAGCTGGTAATCGGCGGGTCGGCCATCCCACGACATGATCGCGCCGTACAGTTCGTCGGCGTGTTCGCGCAGGCGTTCCTCGCCGGTGATCGCGCCGCCCTCGGTGGTGGCCACGATCTTCTGGCGGATCGCGTTGGCCTGTTCGCTGAGGCTGGCCAGCTGCTTGCGGCTGGCGTCCTGCGCGGGCAGGCTGGCCGCTTCGGCGTCGGCGGCGCTGCGCACGGCGTTGATGCGCGCGACCAGGTCGCTCATGTTGCCGAACAGCGTCTTGACCCGCGTGGCCGCGTCGAACTGGGCCTGGCGATCGGCGAGGCTGAACGTGTCGCGCCGGTCCAGCACCACCGTCAGCTTCGTTTCGAACACATCCTTGCCCTTGGTCATGCGCACCGTGTAGACGCCCGGCACCACGCGCGGACCGATGATCGAGTTGCCGGCGATCTGCGCCGCCGGCGGCACCCGCGGCGGCCTGGTGCGCATCGACCAGGTCACCCGATTGATGCCGCGGCGCACGCTGGCGGGCAGGCTGTCCACCAGATCACCCCTGCTGTCGAGCACATCGATCTTCAACTTGCCGAACAGGTGGCGACTGCGCTGGTAATAGGTGATCACCGCACCGTCGGTGGGGTTGGGTCCGACGAAGGCGGCATCGCCGCCGGGCCAGCCGCCGTAGCCCTGGATGCGCTGCTGCACGGGTTGCGAAGGGAGGAAGCTTGCCTCGCTGTCCAGCACCGTCGCATCGAGCGCGCGCAGCGGCGTGATGTCGTCGACGATCCAGATGCCGCGGCCGTGGGTGGCAAGCACCAGCGCGGCATCGCGATTCTGGAACGCGATGTCGCGCACCGCCACCGCGGGGAAGCGGCCACCCTTGAACTGTGCCCAGTGGCCGCCGTCGTCGATCGAGATCCACAGGCCGAATTCGGTGCCGGCATACAGCAGGTTCGGTTTCACCGGATCCTGCTTGATCACGTGCACGTAGCCGCGCAGGCCCTTGGCCTGCGTTGGCGTCACCAGCGCGGTCCACGATTTGCCGTAGTCGCGGGTCTGGTAGATGTACGGCGCCATGTCGCCGAAGCTGTGCCGGTCGAACGCGACGTAGGCGGTGCCGGGATCGAAGCTGCTGGCCTGCACCCACGACACCCACTCGCCCCTGGGCAGGCCGTGGATGTTGCCGACCACGTTGCTCCAGTGCTTGCCGTCGTCGCGGGTCAGCTGCAGGTTGCCGTCGTCGGTGCCGACCCAGATCAGGCCGGCCTGCTTCGGCGATTCGCTGATCGAGTAGATCGTGGTGTAGGTCTCGGCATACGAGTTGTCCACGGTGACGCCGCCGGATTTCTCCTGCTGCTGCTTGGCCGGATCGTTGGTGGTGAGGTCGGGCGAGATGCGATCCCAGCTCTGGCCGTGATCGCGCGAGCGGAACAGGAACTGCGCGCCCATGTAGATCGTGCCCTTCTCGTTCGGGCTCAGCGCGATCGGCGTGTTCCAGTTCCAGCGCAGCTTTTCGTTGTAGTTCGGCTTGGGCTGGATGTCGCGCGCCTCGTGCGTGTGGCGATTCACCCGGGTCACCGTGCCGCCCTGGGTTTCCATGTAGATGTAGTTAGGGTCGGCCGGATCGTCGAACATCCAGAAGCCGTCGCCGCCGCAGTAATTCGCCCACTGCGAATTGGCGATGCCGCCGGGGAAGGCCGAATCGCCGACCCAGCAGGCGTTGTCCTGCAGGCCGCCGTAGACCCGGTACGGATCGGCGTTGTCCACGCTCACGTGGTAGAACTGCGACACCGGCAGGTTGTCCGCCTTCCACCACTTGTTGCCGCCATCCTTCGAATACCACAGGCCGCCGTCGTCGCCGACGATGACGTTCTGGGTATCGCGCGGATCGATCCACACCACGTGCGAATCGCCATGGGCGCCGCCGCCGACGTTGGCGAAACTCTTGCCGCCGTCCACGCTCTGGATCAGGTTGAGGTCGGGCTTGAACAGGCGCTCCGGGTTGTGCGGGTCGACGATCAGGTTGGCGAAGTAGAACGGTCGCCACACCATCAACTGGCTCTTGTCGCGCTGCTGCCAGGTCTTGCCGCCGTCGTCGGAGCGGTACAGCGCCGAATGCGGCGACTCGACCAGGCTGTAGACGATCGATGGATTGGACGGCGCCACCGCCACCGCGATGCGGCCATACGGCTTCACCGGGAAACCCTTGTTGGCCGCACTGGTGATTTCGGTCCACGACTTGCCGCCATCGTCGGAACGGAACAGGCCGCTGGCCGACGGCGCGGTGGGCGATTCGCCGCCGGAGCGGAACGTCCAGCCCTTGCGGCGGAAATCCCACATGCCGGCGAACAGCACATTCGGGTTCTTCGGATCCATCGCCAGCGAGGAACAGCCGGTGGACAGGTTGCGGCCTTTCAGCACCAGCGTCCACGACTTGCCGCCGTCGCGGGTCTTGTACAGGCCGCGGTCGGCCGAGTCGCTCCACAGCTTGCCCGGGGCGCAGGCGTAGACGGTGTTGCTGTCCTGCGGATCGATGATGATCTTCGAGATCCGCTCGGAGCCCTTCAGCCCCATGTTCGTCCACGTTTCGCCGCCGTCGGTGGACTTGTAGATGCCATCGCCGATCGACACCGAGTTGCGCGTCCACGACTCGCCGGTACCGACCCAGACGGTGTCGTGGTGCTGCGGGTCGATCTCGATGTCGCCGATCGACTGTACCGGCTGCTTGTCGAACACCGGCGTGTAAGTGGTGCCGCCGTCGTCGGATTTCCACACGCCGCCGCTGGCGGCGCCGACGTAGATCAGCAGCTTGCCGTCCTTCTCGGGCGCGGCGGCGAGCGCGGCAATGCGCCCGCTCATGGCGGCCGAACCGATGTTGCGCGCGCCGAGGCCGGAGATCGCGCCAGCGTCGAAACGGGCCATGCCTGCGCTGCTGGCGGATGCGGCGATGGCGACAACGCTGATCAGTGACAAGGTCACGGCGAGCGCCGAAATGACGAGTTGCTTCTGCACGAGGTGTTTCATCACTTCGCTCCTTTGCCGGCGCCTGCCGGGAACGCGAACAGGCTGTCGGCCATCGGCACGTTCGCGCTGGCCTTCAGCACGGAGAGCTGCTGGCTGCCACCGCCGTCGCCGCCGCCGTCGGAGCTGGTGGTGGAGGAGAACGGGAAGTACACGCCGTTGATCCGTTCGTAATCGCCATAGTCGGTTGTCGATTTCACCAACGTGCCGCGCACCGTCATCTGACTGACCGTGCGGATGGTCAGGAAATGATCCGGGTCGAGATAGACGTATTCGACGTCGCCGTTCTTCAGCGTGAGCTTGAGCTTGTGTGCCGGGGTGCCGTCGATGTCCTCGGTGCCCAGGTAGGCCAGCGTGCTGCCCCTGGCCTTCCAATCAACCAGCGGACCGCCGATCGAGGCGTCGTCGGCCAGGCCCTTGGCGTCGTCGCCGGACATGCGTTCCGGATCGCGGCGGCCCTGGAACGGCGAGATCTGCCAGGCATCCTTGCCGTCCCAGGCCTGGATCTGGGTCAGGCCCTGGATCGTGGCTTCGATGCGGGTCGAGTCCGGCGTCTTCTGGTAGGAGGTGAACGCCAGGTCGAACTGGCCGCCGATACGCAGCTTGCCTTCGAGCTTCAGCGTGGTGATCGCGTGGATCTTGTCGAGACCGCCGCGGGCGGCGAGATTCTTCGCGACCAGTTCGTCCGCCGTCGTCGCCCGCGCGGACGTGGCGAGTAGCAGGAGTGCACAGCACAGCAAGGGCATACGCATGGAACCAGACCTCCCTCTGGTGGCGCCCGCAAGGCGCGGGCAGCGACTGGCAACATGGTGGCGGCCAGCACGGTGCATGCCTCTCTCGCGCAACGTCGGAGACATGCGACAAGCCGAAAGCTTACGCCCGCAAGCGGCGCTCCGCGATGGGGCAGCGGGTAAACCTCTGGCCTATGGCGCCAGATCGCGAAGCGGGTGATAACGTGCGGCTGGATTTTCCCCGAGATGAACCGTGCCGATTCCGCGCCATGCCTTGTTGCCACTTGCCGTCGTCCTCTCACTCGCTGCGTTCGCGGCGCGGGCGCAGCAGTCCGCGACGGATGCCCCTCGGGCGACGCCCAGGAAGGCGACCAACCTGGCGCCGGTCGACGTGAATTCAGAAGCCTGGCGCGAGACGCTCAAGGCCAAGCTCGAACACATGCTGCCCGAGGTCGATGGCACCAAGATCACCGTGACCAGGAAGACCACGGTGACCCACCTGGCCGACCAGCCGACCGTGATCGGCAACAACCTCGACCAGTTGCTGGCGCGCTCGCCCGGCGTGCAGGTGTCGCAGCAGCCCACGCCGACCCAGTTCAACCTGAGCTATCGCGGCCTGGGCAATCCGCAGGAATCGGAATACGTGCTGGTGATGCAGGACGGCATTCCGCTGGAAAGCGACTGGATCGGTTTCCCCACGCTGTATGCGATGCCGCTGACGCAGAGCTTGTCCGAGGTCGAGCTCATTCGTGGCGGTTCCAGTCTGTTGTACGGGCCAGAGCCTGCGCCGGTGATCAACCTGGTTTCGCGTCGCCCCAAGCCGGGCGCGCCGTTCTCCGCGAGCAGCGAGCAGGTGGTCGGCAACCACGGCCTGTACTCGACCTACGACGCGGTCGAGGGCAGCAGCGGGCGCTGGACGTATCGCGCCGACGCCGCCTATGTCCGCAGCGACGGCAGCCGGCCCAACGCCGGCTCGCAGATGCGCCAGGCCGATCTGTATCTCGACTACCGCCCGGACGACAGGCAGCTGTGGTGGATCGACCTGCACGCGATCAATGCGGCCTCCGGCGATGCGGGCCGACTCGGCTATCCGCAATGGCAGGCCAACCCGCGTGCCACGCCGACGCCGTACAACCGGGACTGGGTGACGCGCGACCAGTTGGTGCTCGGCCACCGCCGCACATTCGGCGACGGCTGGCTGTTCGAGGGCAAGCTGTGGTTTGCGTACCAGGATCTGGCCAGCCGCGGCGCGAACGGTGCGCTGGCGCCGCAACCGCCACCGACCGGCACCACCTTGCAGGACGAGCAGTTCCGCACCGCTGGCGCCGACCTGCGCCTGCGCAAGAAGTGGGGCCGGGGCAATGCGTTCACGATCGGCACCACGCTGTTCCACGGGGATGATCCGTTCCGGCAGTGGAGCAGCAGCGACCTGTACGTCGATCGCCACGACCGCAGCGGCACGCCGCGGCTGGTGCAGGCGCGTACGTCGGACTACGCGGCGATCTTCGCCGAGAACGTGTTCCGCCTGCCGCATCGCTTCCACATCGTGCCTTCGGTGCGGTTGGAGCATGAGCGGGTGGCCGTCGATGAAAGCGTGCGTCCGCCTTTCCTCAGTCGTCCGCTGATTCACGAGGCGGATGCGCGCAGCCTGCCGCTGTTCGGGCTCGGCGTCGGCAACGACTTCGGCCACGGCAACGAGACTTACTTCAGCGTATCTCAAGGCTGGCGCCCGCTGCGCTACTTCGACATGGCCTCGCCGTTCGCCAACGTGGTGCCCGGCCATGCGCCCGATCCGTCGAAATCGCTGTCGTACGAGCTGGGCGTGCATGGTGTGCCGGTAACCGGCCTGTACTACGACGTCAGCGTGTTCTGGATCGATTTCCGCAACCGCATCGAGGCGCAGCACATCAACGCCACCGACGTGATCGAGGTGAACAGCGGCGATACCCGCAGCCGCGGTTTCGAGGGCCAGCTCAACTACGATTTCCTGGCGAATACCGCCTTGGCCGATCGTGGCGAACATCTGGAGGCTTTCGTCAGCGCCAGCCTGCTCAACGCGCGCTTCACCGCCAGCGTGATCCCCGGCCAGGTCGGCAAGATTCCGGCGTACGCGCCGCGTTACCTGCTGAAGGCCGGCGTGAACTGGCGCGTCGAGCGGCGCATCAAGCTGAGCCTCACCGCGGTCTCCTCTGCCGCGCAATTCTGGCAGGACTCCGATCAGCCGCTGGGCAGCGGCAACAGCTACCTGCCGGCGCGCATCCCGGCTTATACCGTGCTGGATCTGGCCGGCGACTGGCAGCTCAACCGCCACGTCACCCTGCTCGCCGGCGTCAGCAACCTCGCCGATCGCCAGTACTACGACCGCGTGTGGCAGACCGGACTGGAGCCGGCGCTGGGGCGGTCGTGGTATGCGGGGGTGCGGCTGGGGTTGTAGGCCGGCGATGGCGGTGCCGTATGCTGGGCGGGTCATCACGGAGCCAACGCCCATGTCCGCCGAGCTGCCCGGCACTCGCCTGATCCCGTTGCCCGGCAACGGGCCCGAGGATGTCGTGGTCGATGCCGGGGGCCGACTGGTCGCCGGCGTGGAAGATGGCCGCGTACTTCGTATCGATCCGCGCAGCGGCGACGTGCAGGTGCTGGCCCGGCTGGACGGCCGGCCGCTGGGGCTGGAGATCCTGCCCGATGGAAATATCCTGGCCTGCGTCAGCCCCGGTGGCGTGGTGCGGATCGATCCTGCCGACGGCACGGTTACGCCGTTGATCAGCAGCTTCGAGGGCAGGCCGCTGCCGTTCTGCAGCAATGTCGTGGCGGCGCGCGACGGCAGCATTTTCGTCAGCACCTCGAGCGCGCGCTACACGTTCCGGCAGTGGCGACTCGACATTGTCGAACACCTGCCCACCGGCGTGCTGCTGCATCGGCATCCCGATGGGCGCGTGGAGAAGCTGCTCGACGGCTTGCAGTTCGGCAACGGGCTGGCGCTGGCACGCGACGAGTCGTTCGTCATCGTCGCCGAGACCAATGCGGCGCGACTGCTGCGTTACTGGCTGAAAGGCGAGCGCGCCGGGCAGCACGAAGTCTTCGCCGAGCTGCCGGGGTATCCGGACAATCTCTCGATGAGTGCGGATGGACTGCTCTGGGTGGCGCTCGCTTCGTCGCGCAATGCGCTGCTGGACAGGATCCACAAGCTGCCGTTGTGGTTGCGCAAGGTAGTCGCGCGTCTGCCCGAGGTGCTGCAACCTGCGCCCGAAAAGATCGCCTGGGCGCTGGCGCTGGATTCCGCGGGCCGCCTCGTGCATGACTGCTGCTGGAAGGATGGCCGCTACAGCATGGTCACCGGCGTTTGCCAGCATCGGGGCTCGGTATACCTTGGCAGCATGCTCGAGCCGGCGTTGCTCGTGTTCGAGTTGCCGACGTCGCCGGCTTGATCCGGTGGCGACAAGGCCCGCCATGCGGCGGGCCCTGTCTTGCTCACGCGTCGCCCGGATCAGTGATGATGGTCGTCGCGGTGATCACCGCGCGCGGGCGCTGCGGCATGTCCGCGTGGTGCGGCGGCGTGCGCCGCGGCGGGACGCGGGTTCGCCGGTCGATAGCCGCCACGCGCGTAGTCGGGTGCCGGGCGGGAGGCCTGTGGCCGGTAGCGTGGGGCACGGGAGACCTGTGGCTGGTAGCGCATGGCGCGAGCATCCTGTGGCTGGTACGCGGTGCCGCGCTCTGCGCCGGATTCGCGATTCCTCGCGTAGTTGTTGTTCGGCCTTGCGTAGCTGCCTTCCGAGGTCGACGCGCCGTAGCGGGATGGGCCGGACGAGCGCGCGGACGGATTCGCATGCGGCGCAAAACTTGCCGAGCGCATGGCGTCGCCGTCATGCATGGCCGCGCCGCGTGGTGCGCCATGCGTGGTGGGGATGCCACGGCCATTGAAGGCACCCGCCCGCGGCGTGGCGCCAATCGGTGGTGTGCCATGGTTCACGGCGGCGCGCATCGACGGCGTGCGGCTGGCCATGCTGCGCTGCTGCAGTTGCGCCGCCACCGGGCCGCGGTGCTGATCGCGTTCCCAGCCGCGCTCCTGCGAGGTGGGGCGTGCCGCGATCCCGCCCGGGCCGCCGTTGAAGCTGGCGCGTCGATTGTTGATGATCGTGGTGTTGCGAACCACGGTCCGGTTGTAGACGTTGCGGATGTTGCCGCCGACATGGTTCACGCTGCGGTTGTAGTAGAAGCCGCCACCGCGCCAATAGCCGCCTTCGTAACCGCGGCCGCCATAGCCGTAGCCGTAGTCGATGCCGCCGTAGAAGCCGACATGCCGGCCCCAGTAGCCGCGATGGAAGACGTAGACGCCGCCACCCCAGCCCCAGTAGCCGGGGGTCCACAGCGCGCCCACGTAAGGCGGCAGCACCCAGGTGCCGGGTACCCAGTAATAGCCGTCGCCGCCCCAGGCCCAATAGCCCGGGGTCCACAGGTAGCCGGGGCCGGGAATGATCGGCTGCTCGTATATCGGCAGGATCGGTGGCGCGATGTTGACCGAGACGTACACGCCGGCCTGCGCGCGCGTGGGCAGCGCGGCGATGGCACCGATGGCAAGCAGGGCGCCTGCCGCCCGCACCAGCCAGCTGTGCCGCAAGGAAGATCTGCTCGTGATGGTCCGGGTTTGCATGACGACCTCCTGGGTGTTGTCGTGTGCCCTTGATAACGCACGAACCTGCCTGGCGGCGACCGCGCACCGAACGCAAGTTGGGCGCGGTTCAGCGCCGCGATCCGCGCAAAGTCTTGCGTTGCTGCGAGGCCAGCGACGGCAGAGTATCGTCGATGCCTTGTGCGGCGAGTACTTGTCTCGGGGGTTTCATGTCGATTCGTCATGTCTTTCGTCCGGCCATTCTTGTCGGCGCGTTGCTGTTGTGCGCCAGCAGCCAGCTCGCCGCCACCGAAACGCCGGTGCCGGCGGGCGTCACCGGCGCGCTGGAATGGCGTCAGCTCGGCCCGTTCCGCGGTGGCTGGGCAACCATGGCCGCAGGCGTCTCATCCAGACCCGACACGTTTTACATAGGCACCGCCGGTGGCGGTGTGTGGAAGACCGACGATGCCGGGCGCACCTGGCACGCGCTGTTCGACAAGCAACCTGCCTCGTCGATCGGCGCGCTGGCGCTGGCGCCGTCGGACCCGAACGTGATCTATGTCGGCAGCGGACAGGTGGCCGCGCGCTATGACGTGGGCGCCGGCAACGGCGTGTATCGCTCGACCGATGGCGGTCGAACCTGGCAGCACATGGGGCTTGACGAGACACGCCATATCGGCCGGATTCTGGTCGATCCGCAACATCCGGATACGTTGCTGGTCGGTGCGCTCGGTCACTACTTCGGACCGAACCACGAGCGCGGCGTGTTCCGCTCGACTGACGGCGGCAAACACTGGCAGCAGACGCTGACCATAAACGACGACACCGGCATCGTCGATCTCGCCGCCGACCCGGCCAATCCCGCGATCGTCTACGCGGCGGCATGGCAGGTGCGCAACTATCCGTGGTTGTCGTACTTCCAGCCGAACGCGGGACCGGGCAGCGGGCTGTATCGTTCCAGCGACGGTGGTGTGACCTGGAAACGCATCCGTGGTCACGGCTGGCCGACCGGCACGCTCGGTCGCATCGGCATCGCCACCGGTCGCGGTGGGCGCGTGTATGCGGTGATCAATGCCGCGCCGAACAGCGGCAACGTTCCGCACGCGGCGTCGAAAGACCAGGGCGGTCTGTACCGTTCCGACGACGGCGGCGCGACGTGGCAGCTGGTGAGCCAGCAAGGCTGGCTGGAGAATGACTACTTCAGCCGTCTCACTGTCGACCCGAACGATCCCGATCGCATCTATTCGGCGGGTCAGTCGATCCGCGTCTCCAGCGATGGTGGCAAGAGCTGGCACGTATTCAAGGGCGCGCCCGGCGGCGACGACTACCACTTCGTGTGGATCGATCCGCGCAATACGCAACGCATGATCACCGCCAGCGACCAGGGCGCGGTGATCACCGTCAACGGCGGCCAGAGCTGGAGCAGCTGGTACAACCAGCCGACCGGTCAGTTCTACCACCTCGCTGCCGACAACCGGTTCCCGTACTGGGTCTATTCCGGCCAGCAGGATTCCGGCACCGTCGGCATCGCCAGCCGCGGCGACTACGGCGCGATCAGCTTCCGCGACTGGCGTCCGGTCGGCGGCGACGAGCGCGATTACGACCTGCCCGATCCGGCCGATGCCAACGTGGTGTTCGGCTCCGGCCTCGGCGGTCGCGTGTCGCGCTGGAACCGCCAGACCGGCGTGGTGCAGAACGTCACGCCGTGGCCGGTCAACAGCTACGGCCAGCGCCCCACCGATTTCAAATACCACTACACCTGGATCACCCCGATCGCGTTCGCCGCGAAGGCGCCGTATCCGCTGTACATGGGCGCACAGGTGCTGTTCCGCAGCACCGACCAGGGCGCGCACTGGGACGTGATCAGCCCCGAATTGAATGGCAAGCGCGCCGGTGCCAAGAACTGCGATGGCAACCCGACGACGGCCGAGGCGCGCGACTGCGGTTACGGCGTGATCTATTCCATCGCGCCGTCGCCGCGCAGCAACGACGAGATCTGGATCGGCACCGACGACGGCCTGATCCAGCGCACAGCCGATGGTGGCAAGAGCTGGCACAACGTCACCCCGAAAGGTCTGCGCGCGTGGGACCGGATCGACTCGCTCGATGTCTCCGCCGCGCAGGCGGGCACCGCCTATGCCGCGGTTGACGGCCATCGGCAGGACGACTTCAGCCCGCATCTGTGGCGCACGCATGACGACGGCGCCAGTTGGACCGACATCTCCGCGGGCCTGCCGAAAACCAGTTTCACCACCGTGTTGCGCGCCGACCCGGTGCGCACCGGCCTGCTCTACGCCGGCACTGATCAGGGTGTGTTCGTCTCCTTCGACGATGGCGACCATTGGCAGTCGCTGCAGCGCAACCTGCCCACCGCCTGGGTGCGCGACCTGCTGGTGCACGACAACGACCTGATCGCCGCGACCCAGGGCCGCGCGATCTGGGTGCTCGATGATGTCACGCCGCTGCGCCAGGCCAGCGCCGCGATCGCCCGCGCCCCGGCGCACCTGTACACGCCGGCAACCACCGTGCGCGTGCGCGCCAACGAAAACAAGGACACCCCGCTGCCACCGGAAACCCCGCTGGGCAAGAACCCGCCGGCCGGCGCCGTGATCGACTACCGCCTCGCGCATGCGGCGAGGGGTCCGGTGGCGCTGGAAATCCGCGACAGCGCCGGCGCGCTGGTGCGTCGTTTCTCCAGCGCCGACAAGCCGGCCGAGCTCGACGCCGACCGCTACTTCGCCAAGGGCTGGCTGCGCCCGGGCGCACCGCTGTCGGCGGCCGCCGGCGCGCATCGTTTCGTGTGGGATCTGCGCTATGCACGGCCGCAGGCGATCCAGTACGGCTACAGCATTTCCACCAGCTGGGATTCCGATACGCCGGTGACGCCGGAGGGACCGATGGCCTTGCCCGGCACCTATCAACTGACGCTGCATGTCGACGGCAAGTCGTACCAGGCACCGCTGAAGGTGGTGATGGATCCGCGCGAGACCGCGGTTACTCGGGCCGATCTGAGCGCCGGTCTGGCGTTCTCGCAGGAAATCGGCAAGCAGTTGCTGCAGGTCTGGCAGAACTACGGGCAAGTGCAGGCCGTGCGCAAGCAGTTGACCGCGCTCGACGACAAGCTGGCCGGCGATGCCGCACACGCCACGCAGCGCGCATCGGTCGAAGCGTTGCTCAAGCAGACCGCTCCACTGGTCAGCGGCAGCGGCGAGAACAGCATGAATCTGCGCGCGATCAACGACGGCCTCACCGATATCGCCACCGATGTGGAAGGCGCCGATCGTGCGCCGACCGATGGCCAGCGGCAGGTGGTCGCGGCGAGCGAGGCGCGCTATGGCAAGGCGAATGCGCAATGGCAGCAGATCCGCGAAAACGACCTCGCCAAGCTCAACCAGAACCTGCGCAGCGCGGGCCGGACGGCAGTGAAGGTGCCGGAGCCGGATCAGATCCACCAGGAGGCATCTGAAGAGTCGGAAGACATGCCCTGAGTGTCCGTCGCACCGCGCATCGTTCGATGCGTGACGCGAATCCATTCAGCGCCGTGACCCGCGCAGCTTGTCGACCGAGAAACTGGCGATCTCGCCGCCGTCGACACGACGCGGTTGCCCCATCGGCGGCCCCCACGCGTGCGCGCTGACCACTTCCCAGGTGGCCGGAATGTGGCCGTCCACCCGCATCCCCTCGTAGGCTGCGAGCATTCGGTGATAGCGACTCTTGCCAGTGAGGCCGCGTTCGCGGGTGCGATCGGCGTTGGTGGCGCCAAGGCCCTGCAATTCCTCCAACAGCTTGCGCGGCTCGCTGTAGGTGAGGGTGTAGCGGAACACGTCCAGCACCGGATCGCGCAGGCCGGAGGCGAGCATCGCGTCACCGACATCGTGCATGTCGAGGAAGCGGCTGACGTGGGGTTGCTGGTCGGCCTCGGCCCAGGCAGCACGCAATTCCATCAAGGTGTCCGGACCGAAACTGGAAAACACCATCAGGCCGCCGGGTTTCAGCACGCGCATGCATTCGCCGAACAGCGTGGGCAGATCGTCGATCCACTGGAAGCACAGGTTGGAATACAGCACGTCGATGCTGTGGTCGGGCAATGGCAGTGCACTGGCTTCGGCGCAGACACGGGAAAACGGCTTCAGCCAGCTGCTGTGCTGCTTCGCTGCGCGCAGCATCGGCAAGGCCAGGTCGAGCGCGATCACCTCGGCCTTGGGATAGCGCTGCTTGAGCAGGGCGCTGCCGAGGCCGGTGCCGGCACCCACGTCGAGCACGCGTTGTGGCGTGCCCGGATGGAAGCCGAGGCGCTCCAGCAGATGCGTCTGCACCTCGCGCTGCAGGGCGTCGTGCTGTTCGTAGGTGGTCGCCGCGTCGCCGAAATGACGACGCACCAGGCGGCGGTCCAGTTGAAAATCACTCATCGCGGAGACTCAATGCGGCGGGTCGGCCGGGTTGCCGTTCGAACAGGGGCTGCAGCGCCTGCACCAGCGCTTCGACGTGGCCGAAGAACGGGGCGTGCCCCGCCTGGGCGATCTCGTGGTAATCGCCGCCGCACTGGCTGGCCGACCACGCCATCGCCTGCGGCGGCACCAGCCGGTCGCGCCGACCGGCAATCCACGTGCTCGGTACGCCGAGGTCGGGCAGGGCGGCGCGGCGGTCGCCGTCTTCGAGAATGCGGATGCCTTCCTGCAGCACGCGCAGATCCGGCTCGCCGCGGGCGAATACCAGCTCGCGCAGATGGCGCAGCTCGGCACGCGGATCGGCGCTGCCCATCGCCTCCAGGGCGAGGAAACGTTCCAGCGTGACGTGGTAGTCGGTTTCCAGTTCGCTGGCCAACTGGTGCACCAGTACCGCATCGCTGCCATGTGGCCAGCTGGCGTCGCGCACGAACTTCGGGGTGGCGCACAGCATGGCCAGGCCACGCACCTGCTGCGGTATCTCCAGCGCGGCGGTGAGTGCGATCAATCCGCCCAGCGACCAGCCCAGCCAGATCGCCGGTGGCGTGATCGCGGCGATCGCCGCGGCGCAGGCGCGTGGTTCCAGCGGCAGGCCGCAATCGCGCGAGTAGCCGTGTCCGGGCAGGTCGACGACATGCATCGTGCAGCGATCGGCCAGCGCGTCGACCAGCGGTTGCAGTACACCGCCGTGCATGGCCCAGCCATGCAGCAGCACCAACGGAATCGGGCCGTGGCCGCGCTTGTCGATGTACAGGCTCACGCCGGCGTGCTTTCGTTTTTGGTGGGAAGCAGGTCGGCATCGACGGCACCGCGGCCGTCGAACACGAAGCATGTGCCTTGCCAGTGCGTCGCGTTCGTCTGCTCCAGGTATTTCAGGATGCCGCCCTCGAGCTGGTAGACATGTTCCATGCCCAGCGCGTTCATGTGCAGCGCCGCCTTTTCGCAGCGGATGCCACCGGTGCAATACGACACCACGGTCTTGCCGGCGTACCGCGCACGATCGGCGGCGATCGCCCGGGGAAAGCCGGTGAAGCTGGCGAGGCGGTAGTCGACCGCCTGCGGGAACTTGCCGAGATCCGTTTCGTAATCGTTGCGCGTGTCCAGCAGCAGGACCTCGCGGCCGGCGTCGTCATGGCCTTGATCGAGCCAGCGCCGCAGGGTGGGCGCATCCACCGCGGGCGCGCGGCCCCCTTCGGGGCGGATTGCGGGCAGGCGCATGGTGATGATCTCGCGCTTGATGCGCACCCGCATGCGGCCGAAGGGCACGCTGTCGGACAGCGACTCCTTCGGCACGATGTCGGCAAAGCGGGCGTCGCGATTCAACTGCGCCATGAAACTGTCGATATGCTCGCGCGCACCGGCGAGGAACAGGTTGATACCCTCGGGCGCCAGCAGGATCGTGCCCTTCAACGCCAGCACCTCGCAGCGCGCGAGCAACCGCTCGCGCAGCGCCGGAAGATCGTCCAGGCTGATGAATTTGTACGCGGAGATATTGACGATCGACATGCGGGGCATCGCGGCAGCAAGCTGGCCATTATACGTGGCGGCCCGCGTTCAGCCGGAATGGCCCGGCCAGTGCAGGCTTTCCAGTGCGCCCAGCAGCTGATCGACATGGGCTGTCTCGTGTGCCGCCGACAGCGTGATGCGCAACCGCGCCTGTCCGGCGGGAACCGTGGGTGCGCGGATCGCGGTGACCAGCAGGCCATGCCGCTCCAGCGCCTGCGCGGCGGCGAAGGTGGCCGCGGCGCTGCCAAGCAACAGTGGCTGGATCGCGCTGCTCGATGCCAGCAGCGGCAGGCCGAGTTCACCGGCACCGCGACGGAAGCGGGTGATCAGTGCGGCAAGTTTGGCGCGGCGCCAGGTCTCGGTTTGCGCCAGTTGCACGGCCTCCAGCGCGGCGGCGGCCAGCGCGGGCGGCATCGCCGTGGTGTAGATATACGGTCGCGCGAACTGCAGCAGCCCTTCGATCAGCGCGGCCGGTCCGGCGACAAAGGCGCCGGCGCAACCCAGCGCCTTGCCCAGCGTGGCCATCAGCACGGGCACCTGGTGCTGCCCCAGTCCGGCGGCGTTGACGGTGCCGGAGCCGTGGGGGCCCAGCACACCGAAGCCGTGTGCGTCATCGACCATCAGCGTGGCCTGTGCATCCGCGCACAACGCTGCCAGTTCGCGCAGGGGCGCCACGTCGCCATCCATGCTGAAGACGCCGTCCGTAGCCAGCAGTGCGACGGCGTCGGGACGGGCGTCCAGCTGCCGTCCGGCAGCGGCGACATCGGCGTGCGGGTAGCGCTTCAGCTCGGCCCCGCTGAGCTTGGCCCCATCGAGCAGGCAGGCATGGTTGAGCTTGTCCTGCACGCACACGTCGCCGGGGCCGAGCAGCGCCTGCAGCACCCCGAGATTCGCCATGTAGCCGGTGGAGAACAGCAGCGCACGCTCGCGCCCGGTCCACACGGCCAGCGCTTCTTCCAGTTCGGCATGCTCGGCACGGTGGCCGCAGATCAGGTGTGCCGACGCGCTGCCGACACCTTCCTCCCGCGCGGCACGGACCAGCGCGTCGATCAGCTGCGGGTGCCGGGCCAGGCCGAGGTAGTCGTTGCTGCAGAACGACAGCAAGCGCCGGCCACCGATCTCCAGCCACGGGCCGTCCGCATGCTCGACCGTGCGCAGCCGACGCAGCAGCTGGGTGCGCTCGCGTTCGGCCGTGCTGGCGGCAAGGCGTTGCAACAGATCGGGTCGACTCATGGCTCGCTAATCTACGCCAGCCTGGCAAAGAAGCATGTTGCGTCGATGAGGTCGTGCCAGCAGACAGAAGAGATCCACGAGGCACGGCTGGGTGACGAGAAGCGCCTCACGCTGCCGGGCGAGGTGGCTTGCGACTTCCCGCTGAGCCCGTCTTTGGCGCGCAACCGCGCCGACGCGCGGCTACGCCACCGCACTGCAGCCGCACGCGTGGCCGCAGCCGTGTTGTTCCATGGTGCGGGATTCGGCCGCCATGATGTCGGCGTGTACGGTGCCGGATGTCCCGCTTACTTCCATCGGGCGCAGGTCGAGCCGGCGGAACAGCGCGCGGTCGGCCTCGACGTCGGGGTTGCCGGTGGTCAGCAGCTTTTCGCCGTGGAAGATCGAGCCGGCGCCAGCGTAAAAGCACAATGCCTGCACCGCGTCGTCCATCTGCTGGCGTCCCGCCGACAGGCGCACGATCGACAGCGGCATCAGCAGGCGCGCGACCGCGATCGTGCGCACGAACTCGAACGGATCGAGTTTCTCCGCATTGGCCAGTGGCGTGCCCGGCACCGGCACCAGCTGGTTGATCGGCACCGACTGCGGATGCGCCGGCAGGTTGGCCAGCGCCTGCAACAGGCCGGCGCGCTGGTCGCGCGTCTCGCCCATGCCGACGATGCCGCCGCAGCAGGTCTTCAGGCCGGCGTCGCGCACCTGCTCCAGGGTTTCCAGGCGATCCTGGTATTCGCGGGTGTGGATGATCTCGCCGTAGAACTCCGGCGCGCTGTCGATGTTGTGGTTGTAATAATCCAGCCCGGCGTCCTTCAGCGCCTGCGCGTGGCCGTCGCCGAGCAGGCCAAGCGTGGCGCAGGTTTCCAGGCCAAGATCCTTCACCGCACGCACGATCGCGGCCACCTTGGGAATGTCGCGATCCTTCGGTCCGCGCCACGCCGCGCCCATGCAGAAGCGGCTGGCGCCCGCAGCCCTGGCGGCGCGGGCGCGTTCCAGCACATCCTCGACTTCCATCAGCTTTTGCGCCTGCACCCCGGTGTCGTAGCGTGCCGCCTGCGGACAGTAGGCGCAGTCCTCGGGGCAGCCGCCGGTCTTGATCGACAGCAGGGTGGATACCTGCACCGCGTTCGGATCGTGGTGAGTGCGGTGCAGCTCGTGAGCGCGATGCAGCAATTCGTTGAACGGCAGGTCAAACAGCGCACGCACCTCGTCGCGGCTCCAGTCGTGGCGGGTGCGGTCGTCGACCATGGATTGCCTGCTCCGTTGAATGGGATGGGAAGTGTGAAAGTCGACTTGCGTTGTGTCAACTCAAAAAGGTATAGGTAGAGTTGACACAGGCGCGCTGACCGCGATCCCGTTACGATCGAACCTCGGCTGCCGGCGGAGCTGGGATGGGCATGAATCACAAGGACGTGTTGCGGCGAGCCTGGTTCGGATTGCACCGCTTTGTGCTGCCCTTGCGCTGCCTGTTGTGCGGCGCTGCGGGGGCGAACGGCATCGATCTGTGCGGCGACTGTGCGGCCGAGTTGCCGCGCAACCGCAGCTGCTGCGCGCGTTGCGCCCTGCCGCTGGCCACGTCGGCGTCACTGTGCGGCGAATGCCAGCGTCGCGAGCCGCCGTGGGACGCAGCGTGGGCGCCATTCCGCTATGGCTGGCCACTGGATCGGCTGGAGTCGCGCTACAAGTTTTCCGGCGACCTTGCCGCCGGCCGGGTGCTGTCCTCGATGTGGCAGCGCGAGTCCTGTCCGGTCGATCTGCCGGACCTGCTGCTGAGCGTGCCGCTGCATCGCAGCCGTTTGCGCCAGCGCGGTTATAACCAGGCGCTGGAGCTGGCCCGACCGCTGGCGCACGCGCTGCATGTGCCGCTGCGCCATGACGTGCTGCAACGACGGCGCCGTACCGATGCGCAGACCGAACTCGATGCGGTCAGCCGTCGTCGCAATGTGCGTGGTGTCTTCGCTCTGCGCGAGGGCCTGGTCCTGCCGACGCACGTGGCGATCCTCGACGATGTGATGACCACCGGCGCCACCCTGGCCGAATGCGCCCGCGTGGTGAGACGCGCGGGCGTAGCGCGGGTGGATGTGTGGGCGTTGGCGCGGGCACCATCGCCGCGCGGCTGATGCCTTGCGCAGGCTCGGTCTAGTCGTCGCGATCGACGAGCGCGTCAAGAAAGCGGGTGACGCGCCATGACAGACGCCCGAGCGCCGTGAAGTGGACCGGGTCGAGGTGGCTGTCGTTCTGCTCGATCTGGAGGAGCCTGAAACCGGCCAGCGCCTCGCGCCGAAAATCCTCGTAGAGCGCCATCGCCTCGGCAGTGAGTGCTCGATGGGCCATCGGGATCTGCTCCAGGGTGTAGTGGCGGACCTTGTCGCGGTCGTAGTAGTCCATGGCGCGGGTCAACGGAACGGCCAGCGCGTTCTGCAGGGCATCGAACACGCCGGCGTCGATGCTCTCGTGGAAAATGGCGTGTACGTGCGGCAGGTTGCGCAGGGCGCGGAAATACAACTGCACGACCGAGAAGAATCCACGCAGCACCTCGACATGGCTGGCAACCCGACCCCCGTTGAGCTGCGCCAGGCCCCGCGTTGACATCAGCACGTCGAGCGGATTGCGGAAAGTGAAGATGTAATGCGCCATGTAGAAATGCCGGCACTGGAAATCGAACAGCTGCCGGCTTTCGTCCATCGCGTCGGTGGGGTTGATGACGATCTTCGAACCGACATGGCCGTACAGATCGGCCAGACGTTCCAAGTAGCGCCACCACGGAGCATCTTCTTCAAACAGCGCGGGGCAGTGGCTGCTCTTGTTCTCCTGGTTTCCCCAGGTACGGTGCATGCCATTGTAGCGCTCGGCGAAATCCGCGCTGCCCGGATCGCGATGGAAGCGGGGTTCGCCGAACAGGAAAATATCGGCGGAATCGTTCAGGGCATTCTGCAGGATCGTGGTGCCGGTTCGTGCGGCACCGATGATGAACAGACCCTGGGCGGCAATCCCGGCAGGCAGCGTGGATGGTGGTTCATGCTTCGCGCCATCGCACGGCGTGGTGCCCGGATCGACAGTCGCCGGTTCGCGCCGGTTGGCCGCATTGCGGAAGGCTTCGAAAATTCGGGCTGGCAATGACGGCAAGGCATGGGCTCCAGGTGGCGCAGGTCGATACGGCCTGTCAGGGGCGTTATCGTTCAGTCGGTCTCCTGCCGGAGAAGTCTCGCATGTAGCAGCTGTCTGCGGCACGTGGAGGATGTCGTGACGCCAGCTGCCGAGGCCGAAAACATCGACGGAAACGTGGGGCTTGCGGAGCATCCGGCGTCGCATCTGCCGTCAGTGGGCCCGCAACTCCAGATGGCTGAGCAACACGCCAAGCCGCCTTGCGTCGGTGGACTGGTGCCGCTGCAGTGGCGATACCGGTTTCATGATGTCCAGGCGGATGGTGATCCGGCCGCCTGTCTTTGCCGGCACCGTGGGAATGTCGATTTCGTAGAGGGCGGCCTGGTCGGCGCCGACTTTCCAGTGGCCGGCCGGGGAGCCATTCACCTCGACCGCCACCTCTTGCGGCTGGCCCTCTGCAGGTGCGTATGCCTGCAAGGTCAGCATCAGCTTCAGTGGAACAGGCGAGGGGGCAAGTCGGGTCACGATCAGCGCTGGCGTCCCGTCGCTCCAGACCCCGCCGGTTTCGGCGTGGCTCCAGCCCGAACCGAGATAACGCAATCCCGGTCCGTCGAGGTGAACCGGGTAAACCGTATCCGGATGCATGACGCTGACAAGGAACGGCGGCCGTGCGGGCGGCTCCCCGGAGCAACGTCCTTCGCGAGCGAGTCGGGCCATGTAGTCGTGCCAGAACGCGTTACGGTCCATCATGGTGTGCATGGGAATGTAATGATCCGGATCGATGTACTGGCTGGCTTGCGCGGGAGTGATTCCGGAGCCGATGCAGGCGATCGCGCGCGCGCGCGTCCAGGCCGCGGCGGCTGTTTTCATGCCCTGTGTCTGTTGTGCATTGACGGCATGACCCAGGGCGCTGGACAGTGCCAGCGAGGGCAACGCCAATCCGTACAGGAGGTCCCGTGTCCTGTTTGACCGGCACAGCGACACCAGGGCAAGCCCGATGGCAGCAAGCATGAAGAACAGCGAGATGCGACTGTCCAGATAGCTGCAGTTGTGGTCAATCACGCACCAGATCTGCTGTTTCCTGGCAGCAACCACCGGTAGAGTGATGGCGACTATTCCGAGCAGCAGGGCGCCGCCGGCCAACCACTTGCCGTGCGCGGGAGATCGGGCGGTCTGGCGGCTGAACCGCCAGTACGACAGCAACGACACGGCACAAAGCACGGCGGCGAGCAGGGCGCCTGGCCAGGCCGTCGGCACCAGTGCCGAGCGATCAAGAAACGGCAGCCACGTGGCAGAGGCGACATGCAGCGCGAATGTCCGCAGCAGGTCACCACCGTGGCCCAGGCCATCCAGGGTCGCACCGTCGTAATGCGTCGGCTGGCTCTGCCGGAACCAGGCGTAGGCAAGGTACACCAGCGCCAGGATCACGATGTCGCGCCGATATCTTCCAGCCAGCATCCGCAACTGCCGGAACCGAAGGCCCGAACGGCCTGAGCCTATTTCCGCGGCCAGCAGGATCGTGCCGACGATGATCATGTATTCGCTGCTTATCAGCGCAAGCAGATAGAGCACATGGACGACATGGACGCCGAGTTGGGCAGCCGACCCTCTGCTATCCGCTATTGCCGGATGTTCCGCCGGGAACGCCAGCCGCGTTGCCAGCATGACCAGCAGAGGCAGGCCAAGTTCGAGCGGGTAGCCAACCGGCGGCATGTGATAACCGATCATGGGCTGGATCGCCACCAATGCCAGGAACACGGGCAGTGCTAGGCGTGCCTGCGCGACCCGGGCGACCCATATCGAGAACAGCAGCATATCGACGTACCAGAGCAGGACGCAGGCGATCCGGAACAGCAAATAGTCCGAATAGTGCGAACCCAGCAACGTCAAAGGCACCAGTACGAATGCCCCGATGCGACCCTGCTGCAAGGCGGTCTGTACGATGTAATGGAAGGACTCGCCGTGAAGCACGACGTTCTCGAAAAGAACATCGTCACCGGTCAACCGGTAGCCGTCGAGAAAGAAGTGCCCCTGGAGGACCGCAAGCAGGGCAGCGCAGAGCCAGGCACCCCATTGCAGCGCACTGCATCGCTCGCGCCACGAAGTGGATGCGATGGAACGGGGCTCCAGTGACCGTTGGGCCTTTGGGTGAGCGGTACTGTTCAACGCACCGCCAGCGCCAGCACGATGCCTATCCACACCACCAGCCCCAGCCAGTTGTTGTGGCGGAACGCGGTCAGGCAGGCCTCGCGGGCGCGCGCCCGGATCAACCACAGTTGGTAGCCGAACAGCCCGGCGGCGAGCAGCAGCGCCAGCCAGTACGGCCAGCCCAGATGCGCGCGCTGGCCGACGAACAGCATCGCCAGCAGGAAGGTGCCCATCAGCATGCCGAGGATCGGCAGGTCGGCATCACCGAACAGGATTGCGGTGGATTTCGCGCCGGCCTTGAGGTCGTCCTCGCGATCGACCATCGCGTACTCGGTGTCGTAGACCGTCGACCACAGGATGTTGCCGATGAACAGCAGCCAGCCCAGCGGCGGCACGGTATTTGTCACCGCCGCAAATGCCATCGGGATCGACCAGCCGAACGCGGCACCCAGCACCACCTGCGGCAGGTGCGTGTAGCGCTTGCTGAAAGGATACAGCGCCGCCAGCGCGGCGCCGGCGAACGAGAGTTCGATGGTCAGCCGGTTGGTGAACAGCACCAGCACGAAGGCGAACATCAGCAACACGGCGAACACGAGCAGCGCCTCGCGTGGCGTCACCCGTCCGCTGGCGATCGGGCGTCCGGCCGTGCGCGCCACCTGCGGATCGAGCTTGCGGTCGGCATAGTCGTTGATCGCGCAGCCCGCTGCGCGCATCGCGAACACGCCTAGGGTGAAGATGATCAACAGCTTCCACGGTGGGAAATCGCCGGCGGCCAGCCACAGCGCCCACCAGGTCGGCCACAACAGCAGCAACGCACCGATCGGCCGGTCCATCCGGGTCAGCACCAGATAGTCCAGCGCCTTCTCGCGCTGGCGCGGTGGCAGCTTCTTCAGCAGCCAGTTCAACACGCGCGTGGCGCGCGTCGAGCTGTCCGCCGGCTGCGGCTTGGGTTTGGCAACAGGCCTCGCAGCGCCAGGCCGGGGCCGGGCGTCGAGCGCGGTGGTCTTGCGGGGTTTGCGTTTGCGCGGAGTCGGGGCCATCGGCCGAGTTTAGCGTGGGCGCTCCGCGTGCAGCGCGTACCCGGTCACTGGACTGATGGTGCGCGTCAACGCACGCGGAGATAGGCCCGCAAGGCCAGGTCGCCGTTGGCGCCGGGGGCGGCCAGCAGTTGATCCAGCGTAGCCAGCTGGCGGCTGCACGCCGCCGTCCAGTGCGCCTCGTCGGCGAGTTCGCCGTGCGCTGTCCAGCGCTCCGCCTGATGCTGTCGCAAGGCGCTGCCCAGGCTCGCGCGCCAGGCCGGTGTCGACAGTTGAACGGTGCCCTGGCCGGAGAACAGCGCGACGTAACCGGAACCCACGGCGTCCCTGAAGGCGCCGCCATGGCTGCCCAGCGTGATGGCGATGCCGCTGGCGTAGCGGCCGCAGGCGGATGGCGAGAGTTGCCGGCGCAGCATCTCCAGCGTCTGCTGCTCGCTCACGGCGTAGCGGCGCACGTCCTGCGTCGAGGCAACTTCAAGTTGACGCGCACGCGCGGCGTCGAGCGCGTGCCAGAAGTTGTCGTTGTAGCGTGCCACTGCAGCCGGGTGCGGGCGAACCGGTACCGCAAGGTCGCGTTGCAGCCATTGCTGGTAGATGGCCGGCTGCACCAGGGCGATCCGGTCGAACGCCGCGGCCAGCGTGCGCCCGTGCGGATCATGGCGCAATGCCTGCAGGAACTGTTCGCTGCGCCAGCCGTCGGCTTGCCAGTGGCGCCCGTCGGCGTCGATCGCGGTGATGATGTGGTTGTCGAACAGCTCCGCGCGGTCCGGAACATAGACATCGTTGCCCTGCCTGGCGAACGCGAGCCGGACAAAATCCGGGGTGGCGCCGAGTTCGTGCAGCTCGCGCTTGAAACGGTCCTGCTGTTCGCTCACGTAGTCGACCGAGCGGGTGGTGGCCAGCAGGGAACGCATCTGGTGGAAGCCGAACCAGGCCTGCGGCGTGGCCAGGCGCTGCGCCGCGCCGATGAAGGCCAGCGTGCAGGCGCTGGCGCAGATGCCATCGGCCTCCACCGCGATGTCCGGGTGGGCATGCAGGAAATCGTGCAGCTCCACACCCTCGGTCACGCTGCCGCCGCGGCTGGCGATGCGCAGGAGATGGATGCCGGCATGACTGGCGAAGGCTTGTTCGATCTGGTCCGTGAAACCCACGCCCATGGTGCCGCTGGCGTCGATGGCGCGCCCATCCGCCGCCACCCGGACGTGGAAGTCGTTCCAGCTCTGCTGCTCGCTGGACGCATGCAGCATGTCGGCCAGCACCCGGGCATTCGTGCGCATGCCGACGCAACTGCCCACGCAGCCAATGACCACCATGATCCGCGCCACCACACCCCAGCCACTGCCGCTGCGACCCGCGGCGCGCCAGACACCGACGTACTGCCACACGGCGATCCCCAGGCAGATGAGGACGGCGGTCGCCGTGGCCGCGATCGCCCAGGTCAGCGGATGGCGCTGCCAGTCGAGCGTTCCCAGTCCGGTGAGCAGCCCGCGCGCGAGGAGGGTGACCAGCACCAGGTTGATCCAGTAGCTCACCGGCAGCGACAGATCGCCGTGCCAGTGGGCGGACAGGAAGTTGCGCCGTTCTGGTGGTTTGGCAGCAGCGCGCGATGGCGATGGCAGCGGCGGCGGCGCGCCGGGGAGGACCGGTGGTTCGACTGGCGGGAACCTTGCCGTCGCAAGGCCCTCGCCCGCATAGGCGCGGCCGTCGTCGTCGGGATGCATCGATGTGGATTCCGTCGGTCGCGCGCAAAAACCCAGGTGGCGTCGCGGCGGATCACTCCCCCATGGCGTGACCGCGCGCCCTTTTTAGCAGGGCAACCGCAGGCAGCGCCAGTCCCGCACTCCTACGGTTTTTGAGCTGCCGGCGAGCGCTCGAAGCTGCCGGCGAAACCGGGGAAGACCACCGGGCTTTCGTAACCATCGGCGGACACCGCCGAGACCCCGAAGAACCAGTCATCGATCACCACGTCGTCCAGGACGGCGTGGTCGACGTCGCCTACCGCGCGCGCATGCTGCCATTGCGGTGCGGTGGTGTCGCGCCAGTGCACCCGGTAGCCAACGGCGCCCGGCACCTTGTTCCAGTGCACGGTCGTGTCGGTGGCCAGCGCGCCCTCGGTGGTGACGCCGCCGGGCGGCGCCGGCGCGCGGCTCAGGCTTGCCATGGTGATGGCGTTCAGCGCGGTGACCCGGGCCAGGTAACGGAAGTCGATGCCGTCGATGGTGTCGCCGTAGCGGATGCCGCGTTCGGTGCGCAGGTCCTGGTGTTGCCGCGTGTAGTTCTCATGGGCCTCGGTGACGCGCACGGCCGGGTAGCCCTCCTGCAGGAACGGAACCTGGTCGCCGCCGCGGCCGAAGCGGTCGGTGCGGTAGATCATGTGCACGCGAAAATCGGGCAGGTAATTGTCCGCGAGGTGGTCGATGTAACGGGCCAGGTTGCGCGAGGGCGAGTCCACCTCGCCGCCGTGATAGCGACGGTAGTCGGCCTGCGCCGGGGTCTCGTTGGTCTTGGTGCCCTCGGAAAACACGCGCACGGTGGTGTTGTCGATCGCGCCATTCTGGCCATGGCTGTTGCCGACGATGTCGTTGTTGAGCTCGGCTTCGACCTTCCAGCCCTGGGCCACGGCGTATTCGGCCAGCACCTTGCCGCCGTAGAGCCCCTGTTCCTCGCCAGACAGCGCGGCGAACACCAGGGTCGCGCCGTTGTCCTGCTTCGACAGCAGTCGCGAGGCTTCGATCAAGGCAGCCACGCCGGAGGCGTCGTCGTTCGCGCCGGGCGCATCGCTGGTGCTGTTCATCACGTCGGTGACGCGCGAATCGAGGTGTCCGGTCATCACGATCACGCGCTGCGGGTCGGTGCTGCCACGCTTGATCGCCACCACATCCATCACCTCGGTCGGCGTGGGCAGGCGCTTGCCGGTAAAAGTCTGTGCGGGCGTGACCACCTCGATGCAGCCCCCGCAATCTTTCGAGATCGCCTCGAAGCGCGACTTCACCCAGCGCCGTGCGGCACCGATGCCGCGGCTGTCGGATTTCGTGTCGGACATGGTGTGGCGGGTGCCGAAGCCGATCAGGCGGGTGATCGTCATGCGCAGTTCGACCTGGCTCGGCGCATCGGCCAGGGCATGCAGCGCCGGTTGCTCGCGCGGCGCGGCCGGCAACCCGGTGGATGCGATGGCGGTCGTGGAGACAAACAGCAGCAGGGCGGACGGCAGCATGAACAGGCGCATGGTCGGATTCCTCGGCAGAATCGTGACCATACAACGACTATGCCTTTGCGTGCTGGTCATGAAAAAGCCCGCTCGTCGCCGGGCGGGCCTGAAGCCTGGTCCTTCGCTTCCGGTGAAAGCTGCGCGTCCCTGCGCAGCCGGATCGCGCTTTCGCTTACGGGGTGTAGCTGCCGGTCAGGGTGACGTTCTTGTACGTCGCGTAAGCCCTCACCATGATGTAGTACGTGCCCGCGGTGGGTGCCGAGGCCGTGCAGCTCTCGTTGTTGCCCGAGACATACGGACGGCAGTCGTAGCTGCTGGTGGTCGGTTGCGAACCCAGCTTCACGTACAGGTCGGCATCGCCCGTACCACCGGCGATGTTGATGTTGAGGTTGCTGGCGCCGGCCGGCACGACCATCGTGTAGTACACGGCGTTGTTCCGCGTGGCAGTCAGGCCGGTTACCGGCACGCCGTTCTGCAGCACGTTGCCGCCACCACCGCCACCACCGCCGGTGCTCCAGGTCGCTTTGACACTGACGCCGGAGAAGGCCTGGTAGCCATTCAGCATGACGTAGTAGGTGCCTGCCTGCGGCGAAGCCACGGTGCAGCTCTCGTTGTTGCCGGTGAGGTACGGGCGGCAATCGTAGCTGGACAGGGTCGGCGCGGAACCGAACCTGGTGTACAGGTCCGCGTCACCGGTGCCACCGGACTCGGAGATCACCAGGTTGCTGGCGCCGGCCGGGATCACCACCGTGTAGAACAGCTGGGCACCGGTTGCACCGGACTGGCCGGCAAGCGCCACGCCGTTCTGCAACTGATTGCCACCGCCACCGCCTGCGGCCGTGACCGTCACCGACTGCGTCTTGGTGTTGGTCGCGCCGCTGTTGTCGGTCACCGTCAGCGAGACGCTGTACGTGCCGGCGGCCGAGTAGGTGTGGCTGGGGTTGGTCGCCGTCGAGGTGGCGCCATCGCCGAAGTTCCACGAGCGCGAGGCGATCGTGCCATCGCTGTCGGTGGAGCTGTCGGTGAAGTTCACCACCAGGTTGCTGATGCTGTCGCTGAAGTTCGCGACCGGCGGCACGTTGCCGCCGCCACCGCCACCGCCGATGTCGTTCGCGGCGCCGCTGATGATCAGTTCGCCGCGGCCGCTGGCCAGGTCATAGCCCGCACTGGCGCTTTCGCCACCGTTGTTGCCCGACGTGATGTCGTGGAAATCGGACGCCGGCAACTGGTACAGCAGCGGTGCCGCGAAGCCGACGCCGGCGCCCTTGATCGCGATCACGCGGGCCCAGGTCCCGGCGAACAGCGGCGCGGACAGGCTGGTGCCGCCGTACTGCTGGGTGGCGCCGCTGACGATGATCTTCGAGCCCGAGTTGGGATCGGCATCGTAGGCGATGTCCGGCAGGCCGCGCGTGCTGCCGGGGGCCACGCCGTTCTGCCAGCTCGGCTGCGGCTCGAAGGTGCTGGAGCTGCCGCCGCCACTGCTCCATACGGTGGCGCTGTTCCAGGTCGTGGTGGAGGCATTCAGCGTGGTGCCGCCCACCGCCACCACGTACTGCGAGGCGGCCGGCCAGCTCGGCGTGACGCCGCCATTGCCGCATTCGTCGGCCCCGGAGTCGCCGGTGGAGATGGAGAAGGTCTGGCCCTGTGCCACCGCCTGCTGGAAGATCTGGTCCTGCGCCGCGGCCGAGCCGTCGCCCTGCGCGCTGGTTTCGCACTCGCCCAGCGACACGTTGATGATCTTGGTCGCGTTGGCGTTGACGATGGCGTTGAAGTCGGCGGTAAGGTTGGCGTTGGACAGGGTCGGGATGTTGTAGAAGATCAACTTGCCGACCTGGCCGCCGGCCATGCCGACGATGTCCTGACTGTCCAGGCTCCACTCACCCAGCCCGCTGGTGTCGCTGCTGGTGCCGTTGGTGTTGATCGTCTGCGTGGTCACTGTGGCCAGGCCGTTCTGCGAGGTGAACGTATTCAGGTCGGTGATGGTCTGGGTGATGTTGCCTTGGGTGACGATGCCCACCGGCACGCCAGCCGCCGTAGCCACGCCGCTGCCGCCGTAGATCGAGGCGAACTCGGTCGGGTTGTGGCCGGTCACCGCCTGGGTCGTGTAGCCGGCCTGCATCGGCTTGGCGAAGGTGTGTGCCTGGTGCACGCTCTGCAAGCCGACCACTGACAGCACGACGTCCTGCAGCGACGCGGGAATCTGCACGTCGCCGTTGTGCATGAAGGCGGCGCGGCCATCGTGCGTGTGCACCTGGGCGAACGTGGTCTTGAACGCAGCCTGTGCGGTGTCGGCGCGGCCGTCGGCCGACACCAGCATCCGGTTCGGCGCGATCTGTACATGGGTGAAGCCGGCGGCCTTGAGCCAGGCGGCAACCTGGTTCGCCTGCTGTGCGGTTGGCGCGTAGCTGGTGGCGAACTGCGACGTGGTCATCGCGCGCTGCACGATCGACAGCGTCGAGTTCCTCGCGGTGGCGATGAAATTGTGCAGCTCGGCCGGGTTGCGCAGTTTCAATGCGACCTCGATGTGTATCGGCTGCGCCGGTGACAGCGGACCGGTGACCACGTCACCCTGGCGCAGGGCGGTCGCATGCTGGTTCAGCGCGACGAATGCATTGCTGCCGACGGCCGTGCCGGCCGGAGTGGCGCCGATGGAACCTGCGGCGGCGATACCGATGGCCGCGACCAGCAACTTGAGACGAAAATGACTTGGCATTTGTAGCTCCCGAAGTTTTCAAGGCAAAACGAGGCCCTGAGGCCATGCGTGCCCCATGAATGAAATGCCGTGGACAGACACGGCACCCGTGGTTTCTTGAACTGACCGGCGATCCCGTACCCGCTTCGGTTGACCCTCCCCCGGTAAATCCCTGAGGACCAGCATGCGGGCATTTTGTCTTGTGACGGCTGTGGACCAGGCTGTTCGCATGGCCCCGTGACAGGATCGTTCGCCAAGCTCCCGATTGGCGAACTGTTCGACGTTATGGCGGCGGCCGCAAAACGGTCAATAGGACTTTTTCCGGCCCGGAGTGATTTGCGTCACATCGGATCGGGGCGTCCGATTCGCTCGGCGATGGCGCAATTAATTGCGATTTCCGCACGATGATGGAGGCTCGCGCGACACCTGTGCAACAGCCACCGGGCGGCCGGACAAACCCCCCTCGGTCGCAGGCATCCGGTACGAAATCTACCGCGACAGCCCGATTTTTCGCGCATGAACTTGGCGATTATGTATCCGCGCAAAATCGCGCCAGATTTATTGGAACAGGACATATTCGGTCATGCCGAATGAAATTACGGCGTGACAAAATATGCTGTTTGTAGTCGCAATATATTGTTGAGCTGTCGCCCTGGCGGCGAATCCGCCGTGACGGTCGCGCCACCCTTTTTGCCATCGTCGGTCAGCTTCAATTCAGGCGCCGGACCCCGTTGGCGACTTCGCCGCCGTCGGCAGGCGCAGGTATCACTGCAGCGAGGGCATGCGGGCGCATGCGACCATGGGCGGATGACACGCGTTCCGCCACCACGACTCGCCATTGTCGGGGGTGGTCCCGCCGGCCTCATGGCTGCCGAGACCGCCTGCGCGGCTGGCATGCGCGTGGATCTGTACGATGCGATGGGCTCGGTGGGCCGCAAGTTTCTGTTGGCCGGCAAAGGCGGCTTGAACCTGACCCATGCGGAGGCACCGGCGCGCTTCGTGGAGCGATTCGGTGCGCGTCAGGCCGAGATCGCACGCTGGCTCGCTGCGTTCGACGCGCAGTCGTTGCGGGAATGGGCACGCGGGCTTGGCGTGGAGACCTTCGTCGGCAGCTCCGGGCGGGTCTTTCCGGTCGACATGAAGGCAGCGCCGCTGTTGCGTCGATGGGTGCGGCGCCTGCGCGAATCCGGTGTGGAGTTCCACATGCACCATCGCTGGCTGGGCTGGCAGGCGCACGACACGCTGCATTTCGCCACGCCGCACGGTGAGCGCGCGCTGCCTGTCGACGCGGTCGTGCTCGCACTGGGTGGAGCAAGCTGGCCGCAGCTGGGTTCGAATGGCGGTTGGGTGGCACCACTGACGCGCGCTGGTGTGGATGTCGCAGCGCTGCAGCCGGCCAATTGCGGCTTTGAGCTGGACTGGAGCGAGCTTCTGCGCAGCCGCTTCGCCGGCGCGCCGTTGAAGCCGGTGGTGGCGCACTGGCACGACCGGCACGGCGTGGCGCACGCGCGTCAGGGCGAGTTCGTGCTCAGCGAATACGGCATCGAGGGCAGCCTGGTCTACGCGATCGGCGCCGAGTTGCGCGAACAGATTTCCGAACGCGGCGAGGCCTTGCTGAAGCTGGACCTGGTGCCCGGTTACACGCAGCCGGCGCTGGCCGAGCGCCTTGCGGCGCCGCGTGGCAAGCACAGCCTCGGCGACTGGCTGCGTCGCCGCGCCGGGCTGGATGCGGCCAAATGTGCGCTGGTGTTCGAGCTTGTCGACAAGCCTGCGCTGGCCGATCCCTTTGCCCTTGCCATGCAACTCAAGGCGCTACCGCTGCGCCTGCGCGCACCGCGGCCGGTGACCGAGGCGATCAGCACCGCCGGTGGCGTGCGGCTGGAGGCACTGGACAAGTACCTGATGTTGCGTGATCGCCCCGGCGTGTTCTGCGCGGGCGAAATGCTGGACTGGGAGGCGCCCACCGGCGGCTACCTGCTCACCGCCTGCTTTGCCAGCGGACGAATTGCCGGCCATGGCGTCGCACACTGGCTGGCGGCGCGGTCGGCGGCCTAGCCGAAGGCGCGTTGTTCCTGTACCGGTCGCGCGTTTTCGGCCAGCAGGCCCTGCTGCGTGCGGCGCAATACCTGCGGCATGCGTTGCGCCACGAAGTCGATGAAGCAGCGCAGCGCCGGCGTATGCCCGTGGCGCGACGGATACACCGCGTGCACGTTGCCCGGTGGCAGCGACCATGCCGGCAGCAGCGGCACCAGCCGCCCCTCGGCAATCGGTTCGCGGCAGACGAACTGCGGCAGTTGCGCCATGCCGACGCCGCCGATCACCGCCTGGTACAGCACCTGCAGGTCGTCGCTGACCAGGCTCGGATGATGTTCGACCTGCTGGGTGCGGCCGTCGGCGGCCTGCAAGTGCCAGAAATGCCGCCCCTCGGCGTTGATCACACCGAGGCTGGCAAGCCGCTTGAGCTCGATCGGCTGGGTCGGCCGGCCCTGGCGCAGCAGCAGCTCGGGGCTGGCTACCAGGATCTGCGGATCCATGCCGTAGCTGCGCATCACCAGGCTGGAATCCTTGATCGAATCGCGCACCCGGAACGCGATGTCGTAGCCGCCGGCGATCACGTCGACCTGGTGGTGGCAGATGTCGAGGTCGACCTGCACGTCCGGGTGCTGCCGCAGAAAATTGACCAGGATCGGCGCCAGCAATAGCTGCGCGAACAACACCGGGCAGGCCACGTGGATGCGTCCGCGCGGCGCCGCCTGGGCTTCGTCGATCACGCGCTGGGTCTGCTCGGCGGCGGCCAGCAGCAGCCGGCATTGTTCGTAATAGCGGCGGCCGATCTCGCTGACGTGCGAGCGGCGGGTGGTGCGCTGGATCAGCCGCACGTCGAGACTGGCCTCCAGTCGCGCCACCCGGAAACTGAGCTGCGACTTGGCCACGCCCAGCGCCTTGCTGGCCGCTGTGAACGAGCCCAGTTCGACCACCTGCACGAAATAGTAGATGTCGGTGAGATCCTGCACGGCAAGTCCTTGCGAGGTGTCCGGACAGGCTAGCGCAGTACGGCGCAATGTCTTGCTGCGATGCGCAATCCTGATGGATTGTTCTTCGATCGTGGACATTCAACGCAATGCACAGGGCTTATCAATCCCGCGATCCAAGGTGAATACTCCTCCGTCATGGGACAAGGCCGGATGCACTGAGGGGGTGCGTGCCGAGCGAGGGCGGACCGGCCGATCGCTTTGCAGTATTCACGCTAGCCAAGGGGCTTCAAGCCATGCGTGTGATTTCGTTGTTTCTTGCGGCCTCGATTTGCGTCGTGCTGGGCGCCGGCGGGATGGTGCTGGGTTCCCACGACGCGCAGGCCCAGCAAGCCGCCGCGACGTCGCCGACCGATGCCTCGCACAGTCCGTCCAGCGGGCTCAGCCAGAGCGACATCGCAAAGATGCTGCCGGCCACTGACATGGGCGCCCACGCGGCCCGCGCCAACAATCCGCACCTGGCGCCGGTGGACGACAGCCAGGCCACCCCGTTCGACGCGGCCTCGATACCGGTCAACCCGCTGGCGCCAAATGCCGATGCGGTGGGAGCGAAGACCTGCGTGGCCTGTCATTCGCAGGAAAACGTGCAGGCCTCGCACAGCCTGCACGTCGGCGCGTTCCGTGCCGGTGCGGCGAACAGTGGTCCGCAAGCCGCCTGCGAAAGCTGCCACGGCCCGGGCTCCGAGCATGCCAAGAATCCCACTGCGCCAGGTTCGATCATCGCGTTCACGCATGACGCGAAAACCTCGCCGCAGGTGCAGGCCGGCGTCTGCCTGAGTTGCCATGCCGGCGGCGCGCGACAGCACTGGATCGGTTCGATCCACCAGAACCGCGGCCTGTCCTGTACCGACTGCCACAACCCGATGGCCAAGTTGTCGCCCGAAGGCGTGCTGGCGAAGTCGTCGATCAACGAGGTCTGCGCGACCTGCCACCAGGACATCCGCGCCAAGTTCAACCGCCGCTCGCACATGCCGTTGCCGGAAGGGCAGATCGCCTGCACCGATTGCCACAATCCGCACGGCAGCATCACCAAGCCGCTGCTGAAGACCGATACGGTCAACGAGACCTGCTACACCTGCCACGCCGAGAAGCGCGGGCCGTTCCTGTTCGAACACGCGCCGGTACGCGCGAACTGCCTCAACTGCCACGACGTGCACGGTTCCAACCAGCAGACCCTGCTGGTCGCGCCGATCCCGATGCTGTGCCAGCAGTGCCACACCATGACGCGTCACCCGAATGATCTGCAGAGTGCGGCCGGACTCGCCAACGGCCCGCATCCGGACGAGCGGCTGATCGGGCGCGGCTGCCTGAGTTGCCACAGCAATATCCACGGCTCGAACAATCCTTCCGGACCGAAGTTCCACGAGTGACGGAGGCGGACGATGCTTGCGCTGAAAGGGAATCGCACGACGCTGAGTACTTTGGCGCTCGCTCTGCTGTGCGGGCTGTTCGGCACGCAGGGCGCGCTGGCGGGTGACACCAGCGGCACCATGCGCGTGGGCGACATGCAATACGGCAACGGGCTCGACCCGCGCGGCTGGACGCCGATGCTGTATCCGGCCGACCCGGACGGCATGTCCTACCTGCACGCCGGCATGCTGCGCACACCCACCGGCGCACTGTATCCGTATCCACTGCTGATCGATGCCGGCAAGCCGGTCGGACAGGGTGACTGGACCTACAGCGGCCTGCTGGAGTTCGGCTACCTGCACGTCGGTGGTGATCGCAACGCAGAATATTTCCGCCAGTACGACGACTGGAAGAGCGGTGCGGTGCTTGGCCTGTTCGCGCTCGACTTCAATAACCGCAAGACCGGCAGCTATGTGGATCTGCGCGGCAGCCGGATCAGCGGTGACGACCAGTTTTACCGTCTGCGCGGCGGTCGTTACGGCAGCTACCGGGTCGAAGGTTTCTATCGCGACATGCCACACACGGTATCGACCAGCGCGTACCCGATCTGGAACGGTGTAGGCAGCACCGACCTGACCCTGCCGTCATCGCTGGTCGCCGGTGCCAGCACGCCGGCGCAGGTCGCTGCGGTATCAGCCGCCACGCCACGGCGCAGCATCGGCCTCACCCGCACGCGCAGCGGCCTGAGCTACGAAGGCGTGCTCTACCGCAACTGGATCGGCTCGGCCGCGATCACCAACGAGAAGCGCACCGGCACCCGCCTGTGGGGCGGCTCGATGTTCTTCAACTTCCCGTTCCCCGACAACGGTGGCGTGCTGGAAACGGTGCGGCCGATCGACTTCCGCACCACCGACATCAACCTCAGCGTGCGCAACGTCGGCAAGCTCTGGCACTTCCTCGCCACCTACAACGGCTCGTTCTTCCGCAACCACAAGGACCATCTGGACTTCGAAAACCCGTTCGCGCTGTATAACGTGGTCGGCACACCGCAGGTGGCCGACATCAAGGACGGTCAGTTCTCGCTGGAGCCGGATAACGACTACCACAACATCCGGCTGGATCTGTCGCGCGAACTGAAAGGGAACGGCCAGTTCACCGTGGCCGGCGCGTGGGGCACGATGCGCCAGAACGCGGCGCTGCTGCCGCCGACCGCCTGCACCGGCACCGGCGGCATCTTCATCGCACCGCCGGTGAACTACACCTTCCAGTGCGCGAACTGGAACACTACCGCGGCACTATCGCGGCAGAACGCGAACGCGCGCATCGACACCGGCCTGTTCGATGCACGGGTTACCTTCCAGCCTGCGCCGGCGTTCGGCTGGCATGCCGGCCTGCGCTGGTATCGCGAGGACGACAAGACCCGCTATCTCGCCTACAACCCGCTCACCGGCCAGTACGGCTACATCTCCGAGAACGGCTCGCAGGGCAGCGTGGTGCCGGGTGAGACCGGCATCTTCGACCCGACCAACCCGCTGTACTGGTCGTCCAACGTCACCGTGCGCAACAATCCGTTTGGGTACACCGACAGCATCTTCGAACTGGGCAGCGACTGGCAGCTCGGCCGCAAGACTTCGCTCGGCGTCACCTACACCTACGATCACAACCAGCCGAAGTATCGCGAGCGCAAGCGCGTCGATGACCAGCGCATCAAGTTCGACTGGGTCAGTCGCGATGTCATCGGCGCCACCGTGCGGCTGAGCTGGGAGTACGCCAAACGCGACGGCGACAAGTACAACTACGATCCGTACGCGCAGTTCTTCTCCGAGTCGCTGCCGGGTTTCGTCGATCCGGCCACCGGTCTGCCGGCGCACACGGTAGCCGACATGCGCAAATACGACCTGTCCAATCGCACCGAGAGCAAGGCGCGCGCGATCGTCACCTATCCATGGGGCGAGTCGGCCACGTTGTCGGCCACGTTCTACGGCAATCGTGACAACTACGATGCCCTGATCGGCCGGCAGACCACCAACACCACCGGCGCCACCGTGCAGTGGGACTGGCAGCCGACACCGGCGACCACGATGAACGCCTATCTCGGTGTGGAGGGCTCGCGCATGGGCATCTCCAACGTCGGCGATTCGGATGCGCCCGACAACGGCGCCGGCCTCGGCACGATCGGCCAGACCAATCCGAACCTCGGTGGGCCGCTGTATCCGTACGCGAACCAGTGGTGGGAGTTCGATCGCGAGAGCAATCGCAACGCGGGCCTGAGCTTCAGTCACGACTTCGGCCGCGCACGCGCCGATATCAGCTACAACTACACCGGCTCGTTCGGGCATGTCGGCTACACCTATGCCAGCATCGGTGCACTGGCCTATCGTGATCCTGCCGGCGTGGCCGCGGCCGAGGCCGGTTTTCCGGACAACAAGTACCGCACCAATACGCTCGACCTGGGCCTGAGCTTCCGCGTCAACCGCAACGTCGGCGTGCGCCTGTACGGTCGCTACGAAACCGGCGCGTTCAGCGACTGGCACTACGCCGGGCTCGACAACACGCTCAGCTACGACCATCGCCTCTACACCGACAAGGGCGGCCAGCTGCACTACAGCGTGAGCCTGGTCGGCGTCATGTTGAACTTGAAGTTGTGAGGAGCGCCCGGATGACAAATCGCACAAGCCTCCTTGGCGTGTTCCTGTTTGGTTGCAGCATGGCGATGGGCTGCGTGGCACAACAGCCGGCAGCCGATGCCGCGGCAACGCCGGTCAAGTTGCTCGACCAGCGCCGGATGCAGCCGATCAGTGGCGACGCCCAGGCCGGTGCCGGCAAGGCCGCGGTGTGCGCGGCCTGCCATGGTGCGCAGGGCGTGGCGATCGCGCCGACCTTTCCGAACCTGGCCGGTCAGTCGGCGACCTATCTCTACGCGCAGTTGAAGGAATTCCACGACGGCCAGCGCAATGATCCGGTGATGACGGGCCAGGCTGCCGCGTTGAGCGACGCCGACATGCGCGACCTGGCCAGCTATTACGCGTCGCTGGCTCCGAAGCCGGCCGGTCAGGCTGATGCGAGTTCACGCGGTGCGCAGTTGTATCTGGCCGGCGATCCCGCGCAAGGCATTCCGCCGTGCCAGGGTTGCCACGGCCCGACCGGAATGGGGCCGCAACCGCACCCGAGCAGCGCACCACAGCCCCCATGGGCCACGTTCCCCTATCTTCGAGGCCAGTCCGGACTCTATCTGACCAAGCAATTGGGCGATTACAGGAGCGGCATGCGTGCCGGCAGCAGCAATGCGAAGGTGATGCAAGGTGTAACGCAAACACTTGGCGACGCCGACGTGCAGGCGTTGTCGACTTACCTCGGCACGTTGTGAGGTCGGTCGATGCGGCGTGGCGCGGCGCTATGGCGCAACCCGCTTCACCAGCTTGATCTCGAACAGCTTCGGCCAGTTCTTGCCGGTGACGAACAGGCGATCGTGCTGCGCATCCCAGGCAATGCCGTTGAGTACATCGTCAACGGGCCGCGGCAGCGTGTTCACGTCGAACAGGCCGGTCAGGTCGATCCAGCCGACGACATGGCCGGTCGCCGGATCGATGCGTGCGATGCGGTTGGTCAGCCAGATGTTGGCGTAGATCTCGCCATCGACCCATTCCAGCTCGTTGAGATTGGTGACCGGCACGCCGTCGGCCGTCACCATGATGCTGCCGATCGCGGCCAGCGTATCGGGGTCGAGGATGCGCAGCACGGATGAACCGTCGCTCATGTAGATATGGCGGTTGTTGCGGGTCAGCGCCCAGCCTTCGCCGGGGTAGCTGAAGGTGTGCCGCAACTTGAAGTCGTCCAGGCCGTAGACGAAGCCGGTCTCGCTCTGCCACGTCAACTGGACCAGCTGGCCGTTCCAGTCGACGATGCCCTCCCCGAAATACTGCGATGGCACCTCGTGCCGCTGCAGCACCTTGCCGGTCTCCAGTTGCACCTTGCGTATGCTCGATGCGCCCTTTTCGCCGGTGCTTTCGTAGAGGTAGCCGTCCTTGTAGAACAAACCCTCGGTATAGGCCGAGGTGTCATGCGGGTAGGCGTGCACGATCTGGTAGCCGTAGACCGGAATCGCTGCCCGGCAGGCGACGGTGGCAAGCAGCAGGACGAGGACGATCGCAAGACGGTGCATGGGGTTGCCCGAAGGTCAGGTGGATGAGGTCAGGACAGTGCGCGCACGCGGAAATTCCGGCCCTTGATCTTGCCGGCGCGCAATCGTTCCAGCGCCTTGTTCGCCAGCGCACGGCTGATCGCCACGTAGGCGCGGGTGGCGAACACGTCGATCTTGCCGATGTCTTTCGCGTCGAGTCCGGCGTCGCCGGTGAGTGCACCGAGGATGTCGCCGGGACGCAGCTTGTCCTGCCGGCCGGCGTCGATCACCAGGGTCTTCATCGGCGCCAGATGCAGCGTCTTGCCGCGCGACGGTGCCACTTTCAGCGGACGCCACGGCAGCGGCGTGCCGTTGAGTTCTTCGATGTTCGCTGCCTTCGGCCGCTCGCGCGGCGTGCACAGCGTGATCGCCAGGCCGGTCTGGCCGGCGCGGCCGGTGCGGCCGATGCGGTGGGTGTGCGTTTCCGGGTCGTGCGCAATGTCATAGCTCACCACCAGCGGTAGCGCCACGATGTCCAGCCCGCGCGCGGCCACGTCGGTGGCCACCAGCACGGCGCAACTGCGGTTGGCGAAACGCACCAGTACTTCGTCGCGGTCGCGCTGTTCCATGTCGCCGTGCAGGGCCAGTGCGGAGAACCCGCGGCGGTCCAGCTCCTGCGCCACCGCGTCCACTTCGCGGCGCATATTGCAGAACACCAGCGCCTGATTCCGTTTAGCGTCCGCGGCGTGCGCGCCGCCCAGCAATTGCGCCAGTGCGTCGAGCTTCTGCGCCGGCTCCACTTCGTGGAAGCGCTGCTCGATCGCGGGCTTTTCATCGGCCGGCGCATCCACCGTCACCTCGACGGGATGCTTCTGCACGCGCTTGCTCACCGCACGGATCTCGTCCGGGTACGTCGCCGAGAACAGCAGGGTCTGATGGTGTTTGGCGATGCGCCCGATGATGTCGTCGATCGCCTCGGTGAAACCCATGTCGAGCATGCGATCGGCCTCGTCCAGCACCAGCACCTTGATGCCGCCGCCGTGCAGGCTTTCCCGCTTCAGATGCTCCTGCACGCGACCCGGCGTGCCGACCACGATGTGCGGGTCGTGCGTCAGGGATGCCAGTTGCGGTCCCAGCGGCATGCCGCCACACAGCGTCAGCAGCTTCACGTTCGGGATGTTCGCCGCCAGCTTGCGGATCGCCTTGCTGACCTGGTCGGCCAGCTCGCGGGTCGGGCACAGCACCAGCGCCTGCAGCCGGATTGTGTCGACATCCAGTGATTGCAGCAGGCTCAACCCGAACGCCGCGGTCTTGCCGCTGCCGGTCTGCGCCTGCGCGATCACGTCGCGACCGTCCAGCATCGGCGGCAGGCTTTGCGCCTGCACCGGGGTCATGTCGGTGTAGCCGAGTGTTTCGATGCTGGTGAGCAGGGCGGGTTTGAGCGGGAGCGTGGTGAAGGCGGTCATGCCTCTATGATCGCACGGGCGCTCCGGCGCGACTTGCATCCGCGCGCCGCCTCGCCGACCCTGTACAGCTCTGCCTCCTGCCGACTACCGCCATGGACACCGTTTTCATCGAAGACCTGCGCATCGACGCCGTCATCGGCATCTACGACTGGGAGCGCCGTGTGCGGCAGACGCTGGCGTTCGACATCGAGATGGCGTTCGACAACACCGTACCGGCGGCCAGCGACGACATCGCGCTGACGCTGAACTACAAGGATGTCTCCAAGCGCCTGATCGACTACGTCGGTGCGTCGAGCTTCGGTCTGGTCGAGACGCTGGCCGAGCGCTGCGCCGCGATCATCCGCGAGGAGTTCGGCGTGGGCTGGGTGCGGCTGAAGCTGTCCAAGCCCGGCGCGGTGCGCGGCGCGAAGTCGGTCGGCGTGTGCATCGAACGCGGCGTGAGACCGGGCTGATGGTACGGGTCTACCTGAGCCTGGGCTCCAATCTCGAACCGCATCGCCATCTGCCAGCGGCGATCGCGGAGTTGCGTGCGCATTTCGGCGAGCTGGCCGTGTCGCCGGCGTATCGCAGTGCGTCGGTCGGGTTTGATGGCGGGGAGTTCGTCAACCTGGCGGTGGGGCTAAATACCGACCTGTCGCCCGAGGCGTTGAACGAGTGGCTGCACGCGTTGGAAGATCGCCATGGTCGCCGCCGCGACGTGCCGCGCTATGCGGACCGCACGCTGGACATCGACATCGTGTTCTACGACGCACTGGTGCTCGACGGTCCGGGTCACCTGCAGATCCCGCGCAACGAGTTGCAGCATGCCTTCGTGTTGCGGCCGATCGCGGATATCGCGCCGGGGTTCCGGCATCCGGTCAGCGGGCAGAGCATGGCCGAGTTGTGGGCGGCGTTTCCGCCACAGCGCGAACCGTTGCGGGTCGAGCCCTTGCAGGTCGAGCCCCCGGCGGGCTGAGCGGGGCGCACTTTCGCACTCTCGCGACGGATGCTAGAAATGGTGCATTCGCGATTCGCGCTCAAAGGGGAGACAGGCATGGCCGGGAAGTTTGCACGCAGTTGGGCGTTGCTGAAGGCGAGTGCGGCAGTGCTGCGCTCGGACAAGTCGTTGCTGCTGTTTCCGCTGTTGTCCAGTGTCTGCACGCTGCTGGTGGCGGCCAGTTTCCTGGTCCCGGTGGGCATGCTGGTGATCGGCGGCGCGCACGCCGGCGAGGATTTCCACCAGCGCATGTCGGTCGGCAGCTACCTGCTGATGTTCGCGTTCTACCTGGTGCAGTACTTCGTGATCATCTTCTTCCAGACCGCGCTGACCGGCGTGGCGCTGATGCATCTGCGCGGCGAGCCGACCAGCGTGGGCGCCGGCCTGGCACTGGCCCGGGCGAAATTGCCGCAGATCTTCGGCTACGCGCTGATCGCCGCCACCGTCGGCCTGCTGCTGCGGATGATCCAGGAACGCCTCGGCCTGATCGGCCGCCTGGTGGTCGGCTTCATCGGCCTGGCCTGGACCGTGGCCACCTTCCTGGTGGTGCCGGTACTGGCCAGCAAGGAGGTGGGCCCGGTCGATGCCGTGAAGGAGAGCGTGGAACTGCTCAAGCGCAGTTGGGGCGAGAACCTGATCGGCAACGGCGGCATCGGCGTGGTGTTCGCTGTGCTGATGGTGCTGGCGGTGCTGGTCGGCGCCGTCCTGATTGGCGCTGCGGTGGCGATGCAGTCGGTGGTCGCGATCGTGGTGGCTGGCGTGATCGTGGTGATGGGCTTCGTTCTGCTCAGCCTGGTCCAGGCGTCGTTGCAGGGCATCTACGCGGCCGCGCTATATCGCTATGCGGAAGCCGGCGAAGCCAGTGTCGGCTTCGACCAGGCGTTGCTGCAGCAGGCGTTCGCGCCGAAGAAGAAATAGCCGGAGCAAGAACCTCATACCGACAGCGTGCGCCCGCCATCGACGCGAATGATCTGCCCGGTGACGAACGGCGCATCGCGCAACAGCCACAGCACCGTACCGGCCACGTCCTCCGGTGTGCCGGCACGTTGCAGCGGCGTGCGTGCCAGCATCGCCTGCTGGTCGTCGTACGGTTTGCCGTCGCTCGGCCACATCACCGCACCGGGCGCCACGCCGTTGACGCGTATCTCCGGGCCCAGCTCCAGCGCCAGTGAGCGGGTCATTGCGGCGTGTGCGGCCTTGGCCATGCAGTAGATCGGGTGATTCGCCAGCGGCCGCTCGGCGTAGATGTCGATCATGTTGACGATGCCGCCACGCGCTGCGCGCAGCGCCGGGATCGCCGCCTGGCTGAGGAAGAACGGTGCCTGCGCATTGGAGGCGAACAGTTCGTTCCATTGCTGCGGGGTCGCCGTGCCTAGCGGCGTGGGGAAGAACGCCGAGGCGTTGTTGACCAGCGCGTCGAGCCGCCCGTAATGCGCCAGCAGCCGTTCGAGCATCGCCGGCAAGGCCGGCAGCTCGGCGAGTTCCGCCTGCAGCAGCAAGGTGCTGTCGCCGCGTTGCCGTTCCAGTTCGTCGGCCAGTGCGTGGACGTCGTCGGCGGAACGGCGGTAGTGCAATGCCAGGTCGTAGCCGGCTGCGTGCAGCGTGCGCGCGATCACCGCGCCGACCCGGCGGCCGGCGCCGGTGATCAGCGCGACGGGTCGATCATGGCGTGGTGACATGTTGCGGCTCCGGTAGATGTGCTGCATGCAGCTTGCAGCAAAGGCGCGCTGGCGTCATCCGCGGCATGGCTCATCCGGGTTTCGATTTATCGGTTTTCGCGGCACGGGTTTCGGGGCTCTCCTCCACCGTCATCTCGCTTTCGAACATCTCGATCGCGGTGCTGGCGACTTGCCCGGTGTCGTAATACGCGTACGCGCTGACCCCAAGCGCGCCGATCACCGGCAGCCAGCGTGATATCCCCTTGCCCAGCGTGCGCTGGGTCAGCTTGACGCCGACCTGCTTCGCCACGCGCTCGGCCACGTTCCAGGACATCTGACGAAACACAAGTCGATCGCCGACGCGCACCACCAGGTCGCGAAACGCCTGCGCCGCGGTGTGCCGGAACAGGCACCACATCATCTGCTCGCGCCCCAGCGTGGCGTGGCGGCCGTAGGCGGCGGCAATGTCGCTGACCATCTGGCCCTGGATCTTCCAGATCGCGATCAGCTCCGGCAGCAGGGTCAGCCAGCCCAGCGGTCCCGGCGGCAGCGCCAGTGAACCGGCGGCGAGTGCAGCGCGGCGCGCGGCACGGTTGGCCAGACGGCGCGCTTCGCTGGCCGGGTCGCCGCAGCTGTCGATCCGGCTGCCCGGCACCTCGCTCACGAAATCGAGAATCGCCGTGGTGATCCGGCCGTGGTCGACCGGCGGGATGACCGCGGGGAGTTGCTGGCTGCCGGACTTGGTCATGCGGGCTCCATCAGGCGTGCAGGGCGACGAACACGGCGTGGTGTCCTTGCCAGTCTAGGTGGCCTTGCGTGACGCCGGGCCGAATGTCGGGCGTCACCGCTGCGCCGGTTCGATTTTCCGCGGTCCATGACTTCTGGCAGTTGTCGCAATTTCTTGCATAGATATGTTATAACATAACATCCAATCCATTCCCTTGCTGCCGGAGTCCTCGATGAAATTCGCCCCACTTGCCCTGGCTCTGGCCCTCGCGCTGGCGACGACCGCCACCCACGCCACCGACGAGACCCCGACGCCGGCCGCTGCCGCTCCGGGCGCGGGCGATCCGGCCGGCGACAGTGGCGGCGGGTTGCCGCGAGTGCAGAACCTGGCCGGGGTATCGGTGTCGGCGGCGCTGGACCAGGCACGCAACGCGCTGTCACCGGACACCGGCAGCAGCCAATACGTCATCGATCACAAGGCGATCGCGCAGCTGCCGCTGGGTGCGTCCACGCCGATGAACCAGGTGCTGCTGCAGGCACCGGGCGTGGTGCAGGATTCGTACGGCGGCCTGCACGTGCGCGGCGATCACGCGAACCTGCAATATCGCATCAACGGCGTGATCATCCCCGAATCGATTGGCGGCTTCGGGCAAAGTCTCGATGCACGCACGATCCAGACCGTGAAGCTGCTCGATGGTGCTTTGCCGGCGCAGTACGGCCTGCGCACGGCGGCGGTGGTGGACATCACCACGAAGAGCGGGCACGACCTCGGCAACGGCGGCAGCGTGGGCATCACCGGCGGCAGCAACGGCACGCTGAATCCGAACGCGTCGATCTGGGGCAGCAACGATCGCTGGAGCTGGTTCCTCACCGGCAACTACCTGAAGGACGATGCCGGTATCGAGAATCCCACGGCGAGCAAAAAGCCGATCCACGACCACACCAACCAGGCGAAGGGCTTTGGCGACATCAGCTACCTGATCGACAACGATACGCGCCTCAGTTTCCTGTTCGGCGTGGCCAACAACCGCTTCCAGATTCCGAACAATCCCGGCCAGACGCCACAGTTCGGTTATCTGGATACGGTTGACTTCAACTCTGCCGATCTCGACGAACGCCAGCGCGAGAACACCCGCTTCGGCGTGCTGGCGCTGCAGGGCAAGCTGGGTTCGACGGACTATCAGGTGTCCGTGGGGCAGCGTTACAGCAGCCTGATCTATACCCCCGACCGGATCGGCGAACTCATGTTCAACGGGGTCGCTTCCGCCGTCAGCCGCAGCAATCGGGCCAGTACCCTGCAGGCGGACTTCGCCACCCGCCTGGGCAATGGCCACACCCTGCGTTACGGGATGTACGGCAGCTTCGAGCACTCCGCCAGCGGCAATGACGCCTGGGTGTTTCCCGCCGATGCCGACGGCAACCAGCTGAGCAGCACGCCGATCAACATCCTCGACGACAGCCGCCTCGTCGCGAAAACCTGGTCGGCGTATGTGCAGGACGAGTGGAATATCGCCGACAACTGGACGCTGAACTACGGCCTGCGCGGCGACCGTTACCAGCTGGCGCGCACCGAGAGCCAGCTGAGTCCGCGCGTCGGCCTGGTGTGGCAGGCCACCGGCAGCACCACCGTGCACGCCGGCTACTCGCGCTACTTCACCCCGCCGGCGACCGAGATGATCGCCAGCGCCAACATCGCCAAGTTCGACGGGACCACCAATGCGGTGCCCGACAACGGCAACAATACGCCGCTGGCCGAACGCTCGGACTACTTCGACGCCGGCATCTCGCAGAACCTGGGTTCGGCCTGGACCATCGGCGTGGATGCCTACTACCGCAAGGTGCGGCGCCTGCAGGACGAGGGCCAGTTCGGTGCGGCCCTGATCTATTCCACCTTCAACTACGCCCAAGGGCGGGTGAAGGGACTGGAGTTCACCGCCAACTACGCGCAGGGACCGCTGTCGGCGTACTTCAACGCCTCGCTCGGCAAGGCGATCGGCGAGCGCATCATCACCAGCCAGTACAACTTCTCGCCGGAGGATCTTGCCTACATCGACGGCCACTACATCTTCCTCGACCACGACCAGAAGCTCACCTCGTCCGGCGGCGTGAACTATGCGCTGGACGACAATACCCGCGTCGGCGCCGATTACCTGTTTGGCAGCGGCCTGCGCAAGGACGGCGGGGTACCGAACGGTGCCTCGCAGCCGGCGTACTTCCAGCTCAACCTCAACGTCTCGCGCGACTTCACGTTCGACCGCTTCGGCAAGCTGCACACCCAGCTGGCGGTGATCAACGCACTGGATCGTACCTACGAACTGCGCGACGGCAGCGGCATCGGCGTCGGCGCGCCGCAGTTCGGCCCGCGCCGCGGTGTGTACCTGAGTCTGCAGAAGGATTTCTGATTGTCGTTGCGCGTGATGGTCTCGTGGCCATCACGCGGATCGGCTGCTGCCATCCGCTATCCTTGCCGCGCTGAAGTCCTGGGCCGCATGCATGCAAACCCGCTTACCCGAACCGGGCGCCGACGAGCGCGCCCACTCCGATCATCTGTTGCAACTGTTGCGCGAGCAGATCGTCTCGCACGGGCCGATGCCGTTCGCGCAGTACATGGAGCGCTGCCTGTATGCCCCCGGGCTGGGCTATTACAGCGCCGGCCGCACCAAGTTCGGCGCGGCCGGCGACTTCGTCACCGCGCCGGAGCTGGGTGAGCTGTTTGCGCGCTGCGTGGTCAACGCGGTGCAGCCGGTGCTGGCGATGCTGGGCGAGCAGGCGGATTTCCTCGAACTCGGTGGCGGCAGTGGCGCGTTCGCCGAGACGGCTTTGCATGCACTGGCCGCCGCCGACACCTTGCCGCGGCACTACCTGATCCTGGAACCCAGTGCGGACCTGCGCGAACGGCAGCGCGAGCGACTGCAGGCGAATCTGCCGGCGGAAGTCAACGCGCGCGTGCGCTGGCTGGATCGTCCGCCGGAGCAGGACTGGCGCGGCGTGCTGTTCGCCAACGAGGTCATCGACGCGTTGCCAGCCACGCGTTTCGCCATGCGCCAGGGCGAGGTCTACGAGGAATACGTGGCGCTCGACGGCGCCGGTCGACTGAGCCGCCTCGATCGACCGGCCGACGCCCTGGTGGCCGGTGCCGTGCGCCATGTCGAGCGCGATCTGGGCGCCGAATTCGCCGACGGCTACCGCTCGGAAGTCCTGCCGCAATTGCCATACTGGATCCAGGCTGTGGCCGGTTCGCTGAGCGCCGGCGTGATGCTGTTCGTCGACTACGGTTACGTGCGCCGCGAGTTCTACCTGCCCGAGCGCGATGACGGCACCTTGATGGCGCATTACCGCCATCACGCGCACAACGATCCGCTGTATCTTCCCGGCCTGAACGATCTCACCGCCTCGGTCGATTTCACTGCGCTGGCCGAGGCCGGCAACAGCGCCGGCTTCGGCGTGGTGGCGTATCTGCCGCAGGCGCAGTTCCTGATCGGCGCGGGCCTGCAGGAAGTATTCGAGCAGATGCAGCCGCAGGACGAACACGGTCGCTATCGGCTGTCGCAGCAGGTCAGGAAGTTGATGCTGCCCGACCAGATGGGCGAACGCTTCCAGGCGATGCTGCTGGCGCGCGGACTCGATGCCCTGCCGCTGCCGGCCGAGCTACTGGCCGCCGATCAGGGCGGCCGACTCTGAGTTGATGCGTGTTGCAACCGGATCAGTACGCCGGTGGCGTTGCTGATCCGGTGGAGCTGGCGGGTGCCGGCGCGGAACCAGCAGGCGCAGGGGCCGAAGAGGCCGGCGGGGGCAGCGGTTCCACCTTGGTCGAATCGCTCGGCCGGCGTCTCAGCTTGCCATCCTTGAACTGTTCGCTGGCGATCTGGTAATAGGCCACGGCGTCGTCGACCAGCGACTGGTTCAGCGGCTGGACCGGCGTGGCGTCGCCGGTGGCGAAGTCTGGCCTGAGCTGCTCCAGCTTGCGCTGCGGTTCGAGAATGGTGAGCACGTCGCCGTGCACGTAGCCGAGCTTCTCGTAGGTGCCGGGGAAGGCATGCTCGCGATCGGGCGGCAGCTGGAACAGGTCGTGGCCGAAGAAGCGCGTGCGATAGCTGAAGTTGAGCATGCCCAGCAGGGTCGGCGGGATGTCCAGCTGGCCCATCAGCCGGTGCACGCGTTCGGGCTTGAAGTTGGCCGGCGAGTAGACCCACAGCGGGATGTGATAGTTGTTGATCGGCAGGCTGGTCTTGCCGGCGCTGGAGGCGCAATGATCGGCCGTGATCACGAACACGGTGTTGGCGAAATACGGCTTCGCACGCGCACGCTTGATGAAATCCTCGATCGACCAGTCGGTATAGGCCACCGCGCCGGCACGCGAATGATTGGGAAACTTCACCCGGTCGTCGGGGAAGGTGTACGGCCGGTGATTGGAGGTGGTCATGATGTGCAGGAAAAAGGGTTTCCCCTCGGCGTGGATCTGATCCATCTGGCCCAGCGCCAGCGTGTACAGGTCCTCGTCGGCGACGCCCCAGACGTTCTGGCCGTGGATCGTGGCCGTCTTCGGAATGTCGCGCCGGTCCACGTCGCGATAGCCGTTGTTGGCGAAGAAGTAGTTCATGTTGTCGAACTGGCCGTAGCCGCCGTAGACGAAATCCGACTGGTAGCCGCGGTCGTTGAAGATGTCGGCCAGCGAGAACAGGTTTTCGTTGTCATGCTCGCGAATCAGCGAGTCGCCCGGGGTCGGCGGCACCGACAGGGCAAGCGCCTCCAGCCCGCGCACCGTGCGCGTGCCGTTGGCATAGAGGTTGTCGAAGAACACGCTCTGGTCGACCAGCGAATCGAGGTAGGGCGTGAGGTGTTCGGTGTTGCCGAACGTGCCCAGGTAATCGCCGGACAGGCTCTCCACGCTGATCAGCACCACGTTGAGGCGCTTCTCCGGGCCGACGCGGCGGATCTCGCGGGTGAGGTCGTGCGGATCGTTGCTGATGAAGGTGGCGTCGGGTGTCTGCAGCAGCTGACGCAACCGCGCGTAGGCCTGGTCATCCGGCAGCGTGCGATAGAACTTGGCGTAGTCGAGATGGCTGCTGCGGAACGCCGCGAAAAATTCGTAGATGCCGTTGCCGGCCAGTTCGTTGACGTAGTTGTTGCTGGTGCGGTCCTTCATGCTGCCGTTCACGGCGGCGACGGAAATCACCGTGAGCACCAGCCACACCAGCACCACCTTGCCGCGCTGCCACAGCCGGCTGCCGTCGTCGCGCGCGCGCAGGCCGCGTTTGCCGGCGAAGAACACCATCAGGGCCAGCACTATCAGCAGGGCCAGCCAGCGGCCGATAGGGTACGACTCCCGGATATTGCCGATCACCTCGGAGGTGTAGACGAGATAGTCCACCGCGATGAAATTGAAGCGCACGCTGAACTCGTTCCAGAACACCAGCTCGGACGCGGCCACGAACAGCAGGCCGTAGACCAGCAGCAGGCCGAAGCCGTACAGCACCCACTGGCCGGCGCGCGAGGTATAGGAAAAAGCCGCCAGCGGCAGCACGAACAGGAACGGAATGATGGCCGGCCAGGTCACCTTGAGGCTGGCGTGATACATCAGGTGCAGTGTGCCGACGCAGAGCACGCAGGCGAGCACCACGCCGATGGCGTACAGCAGCCAGCGCAGCAGCGGTGCCACGCGGCCGGACCGCGTGGGCACCAGCCACAGGAACAACACCATCGGCCACGCCAGGTAGATGAAGGTGACCAGGTCGTAGCCCAGCCCCACTCCGAAGGCGTACAGCAGGTTCAGCGGCGTGTGCGAGACGTTGCTGCCGGACATGACCAGCAGCACGATCCGGGTCACGAACGAGATCGCCAGGTAGGTGATGCCCAGCCACCACAACGGGCGGAAACGCTGGCGCAGCGGTGAGGTGGGGGTGAAGGCGTTGGACACGGGCAACTCCAGCGAAAACAAGGTCGGCCGATACCCGCAACGGGCGAGGCGATCCGGGCTTTATACCGCGGATCCGCTTTCGGGGTGATTAGCTTTCAATGCGGCGATCGCCGCGATGCGTGCCGTCTCCATCGCCTTGCCGATCGCCGGACCGGTCAGCCCTCCGGCGACGAAGACCGCGGCATCGACCGCGGCGGCGGCGGCGCGGGCCTCACGCAGGTAGTCGGCTTGCGGGTAGGCATCGTGTTCGTGGCCGAGGCGACCGCGCTTGTCCGCCATGCAGGCCGCCAGGAACGAATCCAGCCGCGCCGGGCGGCGCAGCGCATCGAGCGAGCTCAGCAGCTTCAGCAGCGTGGCCGGTTTCAGCTCGAAGGCACGATGCGCATTCAGATGTTCGCGACAGACCAGTTCGGCCAGGGCCGCGTGTTCGGTGGGCACTTTCAGCCGCGCCGCCAGCGCACGCAGCGGCGCGATGCCGCGATGCTCGTGGCCGACGTGCCGGGGCAATTCCAGCGTCGGCGTCAGCGCCTTGCCGAGATCGTGGGTCAGCGCGCAGAAACCGACCAGGTCATCCCCCGGCGCCAGCTGCGCGGCCTGGTCCAGCACCAGTTCCAGATGCACGCCGCAGTCGATTTCCGGGTGGAACTCGGCGCGCTGTGGCACGCCATACAAGGCGTCGATTTCCGGGAACAACACGGCCAGCGCACCGCAGTCGCGCAGTACGCGCAGGAATGCCGACGGCTGCGCCTCGGCCAGCGCCTTGCGCGTCTCCGCCCACACCCGCTCCGGCACCAGGTGGTTCACCTCGCCCGCGCGCACCATTTGCCGCATCAGCGCCATGGTCTCCGGCGCGACGGCAAAACCCAGTGGCGCAAAGCGCGCGGCGAACCGCGCCACCCGCAGCACGCGCACCGGATCTTCCACGAAGGCCGGCGATACGTGTCGCAACACGCGCGCCTCGATGTCGCGCACGCCGCCGAAGGGATCGGTCAGCACGCCGCGCGCATCCTCGGCAATCGCATTGATGGTGAGGTCGCGCCGGGCCAGGTCCTGTTCCAGCGTCACGCCGGCGTCGGCATGGAACGCGAAGCCGTGATAGCCACGACCGGTCTTGCGTTCGGTACGCGCCAGCGCGTATTCCTCACCCGAGGTCGGGTGCAGGAACACCGGGAAGTCCTTGCCCACCGGCTTGTAGCCCAGCGCAAGCATGTGCTCGGGCGAGGCGCCGACCACCACGTGATCGTGGTCGCCCGCCGCTCGCCCCAGCAATTTGTCGCGTACCGCGCCGCCGACCAAATAGGTTTGCATGAGAGCGATGATGCCATGCGCCGGCGCGTTGTCGCCGGCTCCAGTCGGAATGAAGTTCGTGGTAACCACGCCGGCTACCCGCTTCGAAGACGCCCGTCGTGCAAGGCATTGCTTGCCGCGGGGGATTGCAGGAACATGCGGGCCGCAACGCTATCGAATGGCCGCACGGGCAGCTGTTCAAGCTTGGATTCGATCGGATTGCCTGCCCGCGTGACTCGGGGTGATCGGGTGGCTCGCCACCCATGTGAGGTTGCCATCATGCTTGGCAGGTTCATTTCACCTGGGCATTACGCCGAACTCCTGGGGAGTGGGCGCCAGTCCGGTTCGCGCATGCTCGAATGCGATCCCGGCTTGCTGGCCGGCCGTTACAACCGGCAGCCGTTCCCGTTCACCCATCGACTGGCCGGCAACACGGATTTCGCCCTGCCGCGATTGTTCGAGCTGTGTCGGCGCATGGATCCCCGACAGATCCAGTACCGCATCGGCGAGATTCCCGGCGACGCGCATTTCGACAGCACTTTCGAGCGCTACCGGGAGGGTCTGAGCCTGGCCGACGCACTGGACCGGTTCGAGGAAAGGCGCGCCTATGTCGTGATCTACAACCCCGAGCTGGATCCGGAGTACCAGACGGTCATCGAGGGCGTGCTGGCCGAGATCGCCGCGTATACCGAGCCCTTCGACCCGGTGATGACCTGGTATTCGACCTATATCTTCCTTTCCACGCGAGATGCGGTTACGCCCTACCACATGGATCGCGAGATGAACTTCCTGTTCCAGGTTCGCGGAACCAAGCGGGTGCAACTGTGGGACCCGGCCGACCAGGACGTCATGACCGACCAGCAGAAGGACCTGCTGCTCTCCCATGTCGGTGAACGGCCGACGTTCAAGGAATCATTCGAAGCCAAGGCGCAGACCTTCGACCTGCAAGCCGGCATGGGCGTGCATCATCCATTCATCGCGCCACACCGCGTGTACACCGGCTCTGAGGTTTCGGTGACCTTGGCCGTCACCTACCGCACGCACGGTTCCGACATCTGGACCGACGCCCACAAGTTCAACGCGAAGTTGCGCGGCATCGGCTGGCGCCCGCGACCGGTCGGCAGCAACCCCACGCTGGATCGCTGGAAGTCGGCAACCATGGGCCTGACCCGGCGCGCACGCAGCGTGCTGTGGAGTGCGCCCCCCGAGCCGACTTGACTGCTGGTCCGGCCGCGGATCCGAAGTTGTCGATGCTGCATGGTCGGACCGCGAGGCAGCACCGTTCGCCAGCTGTCGAGGAACCACGCCAGTGCAGGCAGGCGGGATACGGGCGGCGAAATGGCGATCCCGAGATCTCCCCTGCTTTATGCTGCCGCCACGCTCGCGTAAGCTGGCGCGTGCGCGGCAGGCGGGGGACAATCGATCATGGGGGAAACGCGGGTTCATCCGCTGATGCGCGATCGCGCCGCCGGTTTGCCGGTGGCGGCGGCGGATCTGCTTGAACGTGCGGCGAGCGCGCTGGAAGCGCAGGATCTGCGTGCCGCCGAGGCGGCCCTGGTCGGTGTACTGGCGCTGGCGCCGGCCTGTGCGGAGGCGATGCGCATGCAGGGGGTGGTGCTGCATTTGCGCGGCGACTTTCCTGGCGCGGTGGGCTTGCTGCAACAGGCGCATGACCTCAAGCCGGATGACGCGCTGATCCAGATGAACCTGGCGACTTCGCGCTATGCCGGCGGGGAGGCCGATGCCGCGTTGGCCGGCCTGCAGCGTGGCTGCGCGATGGCACCGGATTTCGCGCCGGCCTGGTACAACCTGGGCAAGATGTACATGTTGCAGGAGCGCCCGGCCGGCGCCGTCACGGCACTGCACCGCGCGCTGGATATCGAGCCCGGGCACGTGCCTGCGCGAATGCTGCTGGCGCAGGCGCAGGCGAGCCTGGGTGCCACGCTGCCGGCCAGCCAGAATTATCGCGAAGTGCTGCGCCTTGAGCCCGACCAACCTAGCGCCTGGATCGGACTGGCTGACCTGGATGCCGCGCGATTCAGCGCTGACGACGTGGTGCAGCTGCAGCGGGCCCTGCGCTTGCCCGAGGCGGATCTGCACGCGCGCGTCTGCTTCGGTTTCGCCCTGACCCGCGCACTGGAGGAGCAGGGCAATTTTGGCGAGGCGTTCCGTGCGTTGCGCAAGGCCAACGGCCTGATGCACCGGCAACTGGGCTGGAATGCGATGAAGGCGACGGCGATGGCGGAGACCATGCGCCAGTTGTTTGCCCAGCCGTTGCGGTCGGCGATCGACGCGACTCCGGGCGGGGACATCATCTTCGTGGTGGGCATGCCGCAGGCCGGTTCGCTGCTGACCGGACAGATCCTGGCCACCCATCCACAGGTGGCGATGTCCGACGGATCGAACGAGATGGAGCAGCTGATCGACGCCGAGTCGGCGCGCAGACAACAGCCGCTCCGGGAATGGATGGCGGCGGCGACGCCATCGGACTGGCAGCGGCTGGGGCAGGACTATCTCGCCCGCATCGAACCGGTGCGCCAGCGCAGGTCGCGCTTCGTCGAGCGAACGCCGCGCAACTGGCGCCTGGTCGGCGCGATCATGGCGATGCTGCCGGGAGCGCGCGTGGTGAACAGCCGTCGCGGCGCGCTCGAAACCTGTTTTGCCTGCTATCGGCAGTTGTTCGTCGGCGGCCACGAATTCAGTTACGACCTCGATCACGTGGCGAGCTACTGGTCCGACTACGACCGGCTCACCCGGCATTGGCGACGAAGGTTTCCCGCCGGTTTCCTCGATCACGACTACGAGGCATGGCAATCGGACCCCGAGCCGCAGGTGCGCCGGCTGCTGGAATTCTGTGCTCTGCCGTTCGATCCGGCGTGCGTGGATTTCCACCGCACGCAGCGTGTCGAACGCGCCGCCAGCAGCATGGCGGCGGGCGAGTTGATGCGCCGGGACAGCCTGCGCTGCGCCGCCTACGGCGACCAGCTGGATCGCTTGCGGGCCTTGTTGCGGGCAGGTGTCACCATCGGCTGAATGCACCCGGACGTGCTGCCGGATCAGCGTCGCCGCGCGCGCGCCTGATCCAGCCGGAGTTGTCGCACGGACGGCTCAAGCAGGGACGGCAGCTCGGCACTGAAGGCCCGGGGCACGATATCCAGTGCGGCGTAGCCGTCGGTCTTGCCGACCGAGTCGGTGCGCAGCGAGCGGAAATTGTCCAGCGAGAAAGGCTTGCCCGGAAGCAGTTCGGCGACCTGTGCCTGCAGCCGGCCGAGGCTGTCGGGCAGCGCGAGGATCGGTGTGCGAAGGCCGGCCTGGTCGCGGATGCGGCGCACGATCTCGCCGAACGTGAATACCTCCGGCCCATACAGCTCGAAGCTGCGTCGTCGCCCGAGTTCGGTACGGTCGACGCAGCGGGCGATCGCCTCCGCCACGTCGCCGACCCAGGTTGGCGCCAGGCGTGACTTCGTGCGCGCCAGCGGCAGCAGCGGCAGGCGTCGCAACAGCGCGGCAAACCGGGTGACCAGTCCGTCGCCCGCACCGAAGATCACGCTGGGTTGGTAGATCGTCCAGTCGAGCGCGGAGGCCTTGACCAGCGCCTCGGCTTCGCCCCGCGTCTTGAGATAGTGCGACAGGCCCTGGCCGGCCTTGAGCGAACTCATCTGGTGCAGGCGCGCCACCCCGCTGGCCTCGCAGGCGGCGATCAGTCGCCGGGTCAGGTCCACGTGCGCGCGCTGGAAGGTATGGCGTCCGTCCGGGTTGAGTATGCCGATCAGGTTGATCACCGCATCGGCACCGGTCAGGTGCGCACGCAGCACGTTGTCGTCGTAGACGTCGGCGCTGCGCACGCTGACGCCCGGCAACACGCCGAGTGCGCGCCGCCGTTCGCGGTTGCGGCTGAGCAGCACGATGCGATGGCCATCGGCAGCCAGTCTGGGCACCAGGCGGCCGCCGACGAAACCGGTGCCGCCGAGGATGACGAGCTGCTGCGCGGCCATGCCGGTTCAGTTCCCCGCTGCCGTGGCCGCTGCCGCCGGCGCGCTGGAGGCCGCTGCCGGCGCCGCGGCCGGACAGCTGATGGCGCGGCGCGGGGTGTCCTTGTCCGGCAGTCCATACGGCTGGCCGATCGCGCTCAGGCGCAGCGTCAGCGGTACCGCGCTGCCATGCAGGCGCCAGTCGTAGATCACGCTGAAAGCCATCACCCGCGCCACGTATTCGCGGGTCTCCTTGAACGGGATGGTGGCGACGAACAGTGCCGGCGCCAGCGTGCCGCGTGCGGCCAGCCACTGGTCGACCCGGTTCGGGCCGGCGTTGTAGGCGGCGCTGGCCAGCCATGGCGAGCCGTTGAACCGCTGCGCCATCTGCGCCAGGTAGCGCGTGCCCAACGCGATGTTGACGCTGGGGTCGTACAGGCTGGCGGCGCCACTCCAGGCCAGGCCATTGCGTTTGGCGACGAGCGCGGCGGTGGCGGGCAGCAGCTGCATCAGGCCGCGCGCGTCGGCGCCGGAACGTGCATCGCTCATCCACGCGCTCTCGGCACGCAGGATGCCGTAGGCCCAGGCCGGCTCGATGCCGGCCTGCTCGGCCTGCGGCACCAGGCCATCCTGGCTGGCCAGCGGGAAGCGCAGGTCGTACAGGCGCAACGCCTCGCCGCTGCTCAGGGTGAACACGGCGCGGTCGTACCAGCCGCGACGATTGGCGAGGTCGGCGGCGATGCGCAAGGTATCTCCGTCGGCGCCCTGCAGCGCCTGCGTCCATTCGCGCCGGGCCAGCGCGGGCAGATCGACCGCGAACAGCTCGAACGCGCGGCGCAGGCCGGGTCGCGTCAGCAGTTGCTGCTCGCGTTGTGAATCGTCGGCGAGGGTTAGCGGACAGATCGCGTACGGTTGTTGCAGCTGGTCGGCGGCAAGAAAACCGAAGAAGGTGGATTTGTCGGCGAGTGCCGCAAACTGCTGCCGGGCCTGCCCGGCGTGACCGCTGGCGGCCAGCGCGCGGGCGCGGAAGTATTGCCACTCGCCGTCCTGCTGCTGGTCGGCGGTCATCGCCTCGATCGCGGCCAGAACCGCCGGCCAGTTCATGCGTGCCAGTGCCACCCGTACACGCCATTCGCGGGTGCTGTCGCTCTGCGCGGCCGGCGGCAGCGCGATCAGGCGCGCGAGTGCGCCGTCATCGAAGTCGGTGGCATGGAACAAGGCCAGCGCATGCAGGACCTGGTCACGTTGCTGCTGGCCGAAACTGAAATGGGTTTGCAATTGCTGCCAGAAGCTGTCCGCGCTGCTTGACTGGCGCCGTGCCAGCCGGGTCAGTGCCAGCGTGGCGGCCTGGCGGTCGCGCGGCGTGTCCGGCCAATTCGATGCCGTGGCCAGTGCGCCTGCCGGATCGCGCAACGCGAGTGCCAGTTGTCGGGCGCTGGCCTGTTCGGCGGCCGGCAGCCAGTCGGTGAGGCTGACGATCGTGCCGGCCTGGCCAGCGTCTGCGGCCTGATCGATGCGCGTCCAGAGTCTGGCGTCGGTCAGCAGGCCCTGGGCCTGCGCGGCGCTCAGTACCGGATCGCAGGCATTGGGCAGGCTCGGCCTGGCCCATAGCGTCGCCAGATCCCGCTCGAAATCCAGGCTGCCGCCCTGCGCCAGCTTTGCCTGCAACGCGTCGCAGCTGAGCGACTCGCCCAGCCCGGGTTGGTAAAGCGCCAGGAAATCAGTCCAGTCCTGCCGGCGCGCCAGTTCCCGCAGGAAGCTGCGGCGCAGGTCGGCGGCGGGAATCCAGTCCGGGTATTGCCGGAGATAGGACTGCACCATGTCGAGGTCGATACTCTGGATATCGTGCTCCAGCGCAGCGGCCTGCAGGTACGGGTACAGCGGATAGTGGTGCAGCCCGCTGGCGAGCTTGCGCCAGTTGTCATCGCCTTGCTGCGCAGCCGCGTAGGCCTGCTTGAACGCGGCGCGCTGCGCGGCCGTCGGTTCGCCCGCATGCAGGCTGGCGGCGAGCAACCAGGTGCATATCAGCAGCCAATTGAACGCGGGACGACACGGGGGCTTGGAAACAGGCATGGCAACTCCGCCATTCGATCTTGCGGCAGTGTAGTGGAAGGCTCATCCCGGCTTGTTCGGATTCGGTGAGCACGCCGCATGCCCTGTTAAGCTGATGCGCTGCTGCTTCAGCATCCATGGGTCCCGCATGTCGACAAAACCTGCGCCTGTTTTTCGTCGGGAAAGCCTGGCGTGGTCGGCGTTGCTGGTCGCGGCGTTGGCCGCGATGTACTGGTGGTGGGCAGTTGGCCAGCCGGTAAACCTGCCGGACGCGCCCTCGGCGCGCATTGCCTGCGTGTCGTACGCACCGTTCCGTCTGCCGGGCGAATCGCCGCTGGATGCCAGTGCGTTCATCAGTCCCGAGCGCGTCGATGCCGACCTGCGCGCGCTGTCGCAGCGCTTCGACTGCGTGCGCACCTACTCGCAGGGGCAGGGCCTGAGTGTCGTGCCGCAGATTGCCGGACGTTACGGCATGAAGGTGCTGCTCGGTATCTGGCTGGGCAGCGACCGCAAGGCGAACGCCGAGCAGATCCGGCTCGGCATCCTCACCGCGCGTGATCACCCGAACGTCGTGCGTGGCGTGATCGTCGGCAACGAGGTGCTGCTGCGCGGCGATCTGTCATCGGTCGCATTGGCCGCCGATCTGGCCAAGGTACGTGCCGCGGTGCCGGAGCCGGTGACCTACGCCGACGTGTGGGAGTTCTGGTTGCGGCATCCCGAGCTGGCCGCTTCGGTCGACTATCTGACCATCCACATCCTGCCGTATTGGGAGGACAAGCCGGTGCCGCCGGAGCGCGCGGTGGAGCATGTGGCGAAGGTTTACGCGCAGGTGCAGCAGGCATTCCCGGGCCGGCGCGTGATGATCGGCGAAACCGGCTGGCCCAGTGCCGGACGGCCGCGCCAGGCGGCGAGTGCCAGCGTGGTCAACGAGGCGCGCTATCTGCGCGAGTTCCTGGACTATGCGGCGAAGGCTGACCTGCCGTACAACGTGATCGAGGCGTTCGACCAGCCGTGGAAGCGCGATCAGGAAGGCACCGCCGGCGGTTACTGGGGCATCTTCGATGCGCAGGCGCGGCCGAAGTTCGCGATGCAGGGGCCGGTGACCGAGGATCCGCGCTGGTGGCTGGGCTGGCTGGCCGCAGCGGCAGGCGGCGGACTGTTCCTGCTGGCCGGTGCATGGCGCCGGCATCGGCACGGCTGGCGCGATGCGCTGGCGCTCGGGCTTGCCGGTCTTGCCAGCGGCGCGGCGCTGGCCTGGCAATTCCGGCAAATGGTTTTTGCCTGTCGCAACCTTTGGGAGTGGGCGGTATCGCTGGCTGCCTGCCTGCTGGCCTTGTTCACCGCGTTGCGGCTGGCGCGCTGGATCGCGGCCCACCTGGCCGGCGCGACGCGTCCGTTCCAGCCCGGCCGGCTGCGGCTGGGCTGGCTGTTTGCGCTGGCGTACTACGGGCTGTTGCTGATCTTCGACGGGCGCTATCGGGATTTTCCGCTGGGCCTGTTCCTGCTGCCCTGCGTTGGCTACTGCGTGGCCGGTGGCTTGTCCGATCCAGGCAAGCGGGCGATGCCTCGATTGGAGCAGCGTTTCCTGGCCGCGTGGCTGCCGCTGCTGGGGGCGATCGTGGTGGTGCAGGAGGCCGGTCTCAATCCGGTCGCGTGGCTATGGCTGGGACTGAACCTGCTGCTGGCGTCGTCGGCGCTGCTCGACTGGCGCAGCGCGCGCATCCGCCTGCAGTCGCAGCAGGCGTAGGCTGCCGATCAGCACGGCCAGCGCGCCTGTCTCGACGCAATACAACTGCAGCGCAAAAACGCCGAGTGCGGCGGCCAGCCAGGCCAGCGCGCGGTGTCGGGACAGCAACGCCAGCAGCGCGCCGAGCAGCGCCGCCAAGCCGTAGACGTTGTGCAGGAAGCCCAGCACCAGCCCGGTTCGTACGCGGCACCACCAGGGAGCATGATTGCTGCAGAATTGCCCGATCGCACTCGATTCGATCAGCCCGAAGCGCAGCGCCGCCGCGCCCAGCCCGACAGCCAGCAACAGCAGCCAGGGCAGTGCCGATCGCCACGAGGACGTCTTCATCGTGGCTTCCGCGCCGCGGGTTTTCTGCCGACATGCGCCGGCAAGCGGATCTCCGCCGCCAGCGGCAGGTGATCGGAGAATGCCTGCGGCAACGCCCAGGTCTTCTCCAGCTGGATCGCTTCCGAGGTGAGAATGTGGTCCAGCGCCCGCCGCGGCTTCCAGCTGGGAAAGGTGGGCGTCGCCTGCGCCGGTGGCTGCAGGCTGCATTTGCTGAACAGGTAGCGCATTTCGGCGCTGTGAGGCTCGGTGTTCAGATCGCCCATCAGCACCGCGTGTCGAAAATCCTGCAGCAGCTCGGCAATGAAGCCGAGCTGGCGCGCGCGCGCCGGTGCGCTCAGCGACAAGTGCGCGATCATCACCGCCAGCGCGTGCTCGCCCTCGCCGAATTGCGCCAGCAGGGCGCCACGACCGGGAATCCGGCTGGGCAGCGGATAGTCCGTTACCGAAGTCGGTTCGAGCCGGCTGATCAGACCGTTGGCGGAATGCGCCAGCTTGGCCACCGGCCGGTTCGGCTGGTGGCTCCAGAACGGCAGGCCGGAGGTTTCGGCGAGGTAACGCGTCTGGTTGAGGAAGCCCGAGCGCAGGCTGCCGGCATCGGCTTCCTGCAGGCCGATCACGTCGAACCCGGTGAGCACCTCGGCGAGCCGGTCCAGGTTGTCCATCTTGTTGCGCCCCGGCAGCACCGCGGCAAGGCTGCGTGTGACGTACTGGCGGTAGTGCTGCACGCTGGCGCCCGCCAGGATATTGCAGCTGAGCAGGCGCAGACGGCGCTCGGCAGGAATGGCTGCTGGATGGGTTGCGGCGGGGTTCATGGCGAGATACGGCAGAAATGGGGAAGGGATCGCCTCCACCGGTGTGCCGGGCAGGCCATCAGGTGCCAGCATGCGCGCAACCGCGTGAACGCGATGCCTGCCGTGCGATCCGATGCGCCGGCGGGCGCGAACCGCCGCGGCTATTTGCCGGCCAGTTCACGCTTGGTCAGCCACATCGCCACGGCCAGCATCTTGTCGTGCGAGCCGACCGTGAGCACGCGGTACTTGCCGTCTACCACCAGGGTTGGCGTGCCGTCGACCTGCCATGTGCGGATCAGGTCGAGGTCGCGCTTCATCTTCGCCGTGGTTGCTTCCGACGTGGCGATGCGCATGAAGTCGGCCCGGTTGACGCCCTCGCGCGCATAGAAATCGGCAAGTTCGTCCATCGAGTTGATCGGGTAGTGCTCGCCGAACTTGGCCACGAACAGCTGCAAGTGCGTGCGGTCGACCACGCCGAGTTCCCTGGCGGCGTAATACGCACGGGCGAACGGCACCCATTCGGCGTTGAACGGCGCCGGCATCAACTTGAATTCGGCCCCGGGCGGCAGCTCCTTGCGCAGTTTCTCCGCGTCGGGCGCGAACTGGGCGCAGTGGATGCAGGCGTAGGAGAACACCTCGACCACTTCGACCTTGCCGCTGTTGCTGTAGCGCTGATGCGGGGCGGGCAGGGTGACGTAATCGGTGCCCTCGGTGTACGGCGCCGAGTCGCTGGATTGCGCGGTGCAGGCGCTGGCCAGCAGCAGGCCGCCGAACAGGGCAAGAACGTGCAGGCGGGCGAATCGCTTGAGCATCGTGGTGTTCTCTTCGCGGAATGGCGCGGGGACGCCGAAGCGGCCAGGCAGATCGAGGCGACTTTACTTGCCGGCCGCTTCCTTGGCGACCAGCCACTGGGTCAGCTCGATCGTTTGCGCATAACCGCCGGCCGACGTCACGTCGTAGCGGTATTTGCCGTTGACCACCATGCTTGGCGTACCGGCGACGCCATAGGCCTTGATCAGGTCGTCCGCGCGTTTCATCTTGGTATTGACGGTGAACGAGTTGGCGATGCCGACGAATTCCTTCGGATCCACGCCGAACTTGGCATAGAACCCGGCGATGTCGTCGATCGTCGGCCACGCCTCCTTCGGTTTCAATCCGGTGCCCTTGAGGTTGTAGGTGGCGGTCTCGCCGGTCTTCCAGGTGGCATCGAACATCGCATCGTAGGTCTTGTCGGCCACGCCCATTGCCTGCGCGGCGTAGAACGCGCGCTGGTAGACCGGCCAGTTCTCGTCGGGACGGAACGCAGCGGGCAGGTAGTTCATCACGGCGCCGGCCGGCAGGCTCTTCGCGATCTGATCGGCGGTGGTGTGGAACGCGTTGCACGCCGGGCAACCCCACGAAAACACCTCGGTGACCTCGATCTTGCCCGGATGGCTGGTCGGCTGGGCCGGATCGATCAGGAAGTAGTTCTTGCCCTCGACCCACTTGCCGTTGTCGACGAAAGGCGTGGCCGGAGCGGCGACAGGTTCCGCCGCGGCCGTGTTGTCGTCGCTGACCGGGGCAGCCGTGCTGCTGGCGGCCGGAGTCGCGGTGGTGGCGGCCGCGGCGGGGCTGCTGGTTGCCGGTGCGAGCGTGGTGGCAATCGTGGCCGTGCTGCTGGTGGCGGCTGGCGTGGCGGGCTGGGCGGTGTTGCCGTTGTTGTCATGGCTGCACGCGGCGAGCGCGAGCAGGGCGGCACACAGGAGTGGCAGACGCTTGAACATGGCAACCTCGTAATCGGTGGAGCGTGGGACCGACGGCGCCGACCTGGGGTCGGCGCTCGATCAATCAGGGCGTGGCGGCGGCCGGCTGGCCATCGGTGCCGTGCAGGCCCTCGATGTAGCTGGCCAGCGCGGCGATATCGTCGGCGTCCAGCTTCCTGGCGATCGTCGGCATGATCTGCGAATGCGCATCGCTGCCCCAACTGGTGCCATCGTGCCAGGCCTTCAACGTGGCTTCGATGTATTGCGCATGCTGGCCGGCCAGCTGCGGGTACATCGCACCCGGATTGCCGCGACCGTCGATGCTGTGGCAAGCCATGCAGGCCGGGACGTCGCGCGTGGGGTCGCCTTCGCGGAACAGGGTCTGGCCGTGCTCGACCAGGGCCTGGTCGGCCACCCCGGGCCGCGACTTCTGGCTGGCGAAATAGGCGCCGATGTCATGCATGTCCTGGCTGGACAGCGGCGTGGCCATGCCCAGCATGATCGGGTTCTGCCGCGCGCCGGATTTGAAATCGGTCAGCTGGCGCACGATGTACTCCTCGCTCTGGCCAGCCAGTTTCGGGTACTGCGCATCGCTGGAATTGCCGTCCAGCCCGTGGCAGGCGCCGCAGACTGCGGCCTTGGCCTGGCCCGCGGTGGCGTCACCAGGCTTGACCGCGACCTCGGCTGCAGCGGCAGGCGCGGCTGCCGTGCCGGTGCTGGCGGGTGGCGCTGCGGTAGCGGCGGCCGCGGGTGCGGCGGCTTGCGGCTGGGCCATCAGGGCGGTGGCGGACAGCGCAAACGCGAGCGCCACGGCGGCCGCGAGAACGGTAGGCCGAAAACCAGCGGAGCGAAAACTCATACACTTGACTCCCGAGAGACTTGCAAATGCTGCCGACCAGGCCATCGAAGCCTGCCGCGGACAGAAACCCGAGAATTATCCCGTGCCATCCTACCTTGGTCAAACCGTTCCCATGCCCAATCCCTCAGAGCCTGCTCATAATCCCCAGATACCCCGCGCCGGGAGCTGTTTGTACGCAGGCCAAGGAAGAACGAGGAAGTGGACGTCGGTCCACGACCGAGTGATGACGCCGGGCTGCGTGCAAACAGACCCGGCCCGACGGGTTGCCGTTGAGTGGCCGCCATGCGGCAGCGCGCGGCTTGACCCCTGCCTTCGCAGGGGCAGGGCTCTGACGGCCAGTCAGGCACTGCGCCACGCACTACCACCTGGCGACCACTCAACGACAACGCGGAGCATCTGGGGATCATGAGCAGGCTCTTACAAGGTGCGCAATTCGTGCTCGCCGCGCACCGCATCAGCCAGCTGCCCGCCGACCATGGCGCCGAGGTGGCGTTCGCGGGGCGCTCCAACGCGGGCAAGTCCAGCGCGCTCAATGCGCTGACCAACCACAAGGGGCTGGCGCGCACCTCGAAGACGCCCGGACGCACCCAGCAAATGGTTGCCTTCAGCCTGCCGTCGCCGGGCGCCGGTGGCGCCGAGCCGGCGCTGGATGTGCGCCTGATCGACCTGCCCGGGTACGGCTACGCCAAGGTGCCGCTGGAGATGCGCGAGCATTGGAAGCTGGAAATCGACGCCTACCTGCACCAGCGCCGCAGCCTGCGCGGACTGGTGCTGATCGTCGACATCCGCCATCCGCTGAAGGAATTCGATCGCTTGATGCTGCAGTTCTGTTTCGATACCCAGCTGCCGTGCCACGTATTGCTGACCAAGGCGGACAAGATTTCGCGCGGCCAGGCTGCGCAGGCGCTGGCGGCACTGCGCAAGCAGTTCGCGGCCGAAAGCCTGGTCGCCACCGCGCAGATTTTCTCGTCGTCCGCCGGCACTGGCGTGGATGAGGCGCGCGAGGCGGTGATGACGCTGCTGCGGCAGCCGCGTGAGGGTGCGCATCAGGGGCGCTGAGCCAGCCGGGTTTGGCGGAAGCGATTGTAGGAGCGGCTTTAGCCGCGATGCTCCTGGCCCTGAAGCTCAACGACAAGAGCCTCGCGGCTGAAACCGCTCCGAGCGTCACGCAGAGTAAGGATCAAAAGCGTCTCGTCCACCTGCGGTGGCCGAGCCACCGTTCTCTGTGTGGCTGTTTAGACCGATGACATGGGTAACGGACGTGCCAGGACATGGGTAACAGTTTAGTCGGCTTCACGCATATCGATGCTGGCCAGCCGATGATGAGCGAAGTAAAGCGTGTAAATGCCGTCCTGGTTG
>NZ_MUNU01000008.1 GCF_002001085.1 Rhodanobacter sp. B05 | reverse complement strand
TCGTCGACCTGCAGCGCGCCGCCAACGGCGAACCGGTGCGCGAGGGCAACGAGGGCTTCAGCCCCGAGCTGGTGGTGCGCGGGTCCACCGCGCCGCGGCAGACCCGCAAACCACCTGCGTAGGAGCCCGCTCGCGGGCGATGCCTCTGCGTCGGGACGACCAGATGTTCGTTATGTTGGAAGCCCGGATTCGCAAGAGCATCGCCCGCGAGCGGGCTCCTACGCGAGGTGATGGATTAACGATAACCGTAGGAGCCTGCTTGCAGGCGATGCTGTTGCGTCGGGATGACCAGACGTACGTCTGTTGAAAGCCCGGATTCGCAAAGGCATCGCCCGCGGGCAGATTTGCGGCGATTCGCGTCTCAGCGACCGCCCAGGTTGTCGGTCTGGCCGATGAAGCGCGCCACGTTGTCGTGCAGCAGTTTCAGCGACGGCGCGTGCGCATACACCATGTGTCCGGACGGATACCACGAATAGCTGATGTTGCCGGCGAGACTGGCCGGAATCGGCAGGTGGTGGTCCTCGTAATCGGCCGCGAAGAACGGCGTGGCCAGGTCGTAGTAGCCGCCATTGACGTAGACCTTGAGGTTCGGATTGGTCTTCATCGCCATCGCCAGGTCCGGCATCACGTTGGTCGACGACTGCAACGCCTCGCCCTGCACACCTGGCGCCTTGTGCGAGAAATCCCAATGGCTGATATCGGCGAACAGCCGGTAGCGACGATGCTCGCCGAATTTCAGGTCACGCCGCACGTAATCGTTGAACGCCGCCACGTAGGCCGAGCTGATCGCCGAGGACTGGGGATCGTATTCCGAACTCTTGCTCAGCGGGTCGAGCGACGGCCCGGAGAAGCGCGTGTCCAGCCGCCCGGTGGTCTCGTCGCCCTGGCCGAGCAGCTCGTGCTCGAACATGCCGCCGCTCACGCGCAGGTTCGCCTTGACCAGGTAGGCCACCGGCAGGCCGGTGTACTCGTGCAGCTTCTCGGCCACGGCCTGCTTCTGCGCATCACCCAGCCGGGTGCCGGCCATCAGCGCCTGCGCGTACGGCCCCATCGCGTACTGTTCGACTTCCTGCAGGAACGGTTCCAGCGCAGCCGGTTGCTGCGGCAGCTTGTGGTGATAGAACGCGGTGGCGGCATAGGTCGGCAGACCCAGCTCGTACGGCAGGTCGATGCCGGGATTGAACTCGGGTCCATCGATGCTGGTGTCGAAATTGAGGATCTGCGAGAGCAGGATCACGCCGTTGAGGTCGACGCTGTCCTCATTCTCGAGAATGTTCGCCACCACCGCCGAACGGGTGGTGCCATAGCTTTCGCCGAACAGGTATTTCGGTGAATTCCAGCGCCCGTACTTCGACATGAACTGGGTGATGAACTGGGCGAACGCATGACCATCGCCGTCCACGCCGTAGATCTTCTTCTCGCGCTCCTTCATCTGCTCGGCGCGCTTGCCCTTGTCGGCATCGTCGGCGATCAGGCGGCTGAAACCGGCGCCGGGAGCATCGATGAACACCACGTCCGAGGCGTCGAGCAGGCTGTAGTCGTTGTTGACCAGCTGGTACGGTGCCGCCGGCGTGTGCGAATCATCGGCCGTCACCACGCGTTTGGGACCGAACGCGCCCATGTGCAGCCATACCGTGGCCGAGCCGGGGCCGCCGTTGTAGATGAAGGTGATCGGTCGCTTGCTCGCATCCACCCCTTTCTTGAGGTAGGCGACGTAGAACATGCTGATCTCGGGCTCGTCCTCCTTGTCGCCACTGCCGTGGATGATCAGCGTGCCGGCCACCGCCTTGTAGTCGACCCGCTTGCCTTCCACCGACACCGAACCCTCGCTGGTCGACGACTGCGGCTGCAGCAGCGCCGCATCCGGCTTCGGTTCCGGCTTGGCCTTGTCGTCCTTCTTGTCCGGGCCGGCCAGGGCGACCGAGCTGAGCAGCAGCGCGGCGAGCGCCGCGGCGAGGGGAAGTTTGCGCATGGGGCATCCTGGGTGGGCAGAGCAGATCCAAGCATAGGCCTCCCGGCCATCGCGTCTCATCCGCCAGAAGTCATTGCCGCGCTCGACTCCGACACCGGTCTGCCGGCCGGAATCACGGTGCCGTTCTACGGCCAGGCAATGACCCCGATCGCCACCGCCGCCAGCAGCACGCCGCCCAGATTGAGCCGGCTCAGCCGTTCGCGAAACAACAGCAGGCCGACCACCGCGCCGAGCGCGACCACGCCGATGTTCATGCCGGCGAAGACCAGCGCCGGATGCCCCGGCAGGGCGCGATGACCGCGCAGGTAGAACAGGATGTTGCCGAAGTTGGCCGCACCCAGCGCCACCCCTGCCAGCGCACTGCGCGCGGTGAAGCGAACGCGATCGCGCCGGCGTCGCCACAGCTGCATGGCGAAAGCGACCACCAGCGCCAGCGCGAACATCGCCAGCAACGAGTCACCCAGCGGGATGCCGGCCAGCGCCACGCGCTTGAACAGGACGTCGATGACGCCGAAGCCGACGAACACCAGCAAGGGATACAGCCAGGCGACGACACCGCTGGCGGCGACGGCGGCGCTGCTGCGCCAGATCATGCACAGCAAGGCCAGCAGGCCGAGCACGATACCGGCCAGCTTCACGGCATCGAGGCGCTCACCGAACAGCACGAAGGCGGCCAGCAGCGAGAGCAGCAGCGACAGGCGCTGCGCCGCATCGCTGCGCACGATGCCGGCATGCCGCACCGCCGCGGCAAGCGCAAGGAAGATCGTCGGCAGCAGGATGCCCAGGGCGACCAGCGCCAGCCAGGGCACGCCGGGGCCGCGCAGGCTGCTCAAGGTGGGCTGCAGCAGACAGGCCGCAAGGACGCTGGTCACCACGTAGTTCCATGCGATCGCCTGCCCCACGTCGATCTGCAGGCGACGCGCCAGCTTGAGCAGCACCGAGACCAGCACGCTGCACAGCACGCTCAGCAACACGAAGAACATTCGTCACTCCCGCGGCAAACAGCCGCCATTGTGACGCAAGCCGCGGCGCGGCCGGCATCGCTGGATCAGCCGCGCAGGCTCTTCACCAGCATCAATATCGCCACCGCGATGATCGCCAGCGCGAAAATCAGGTTCAGCGCGCCACGCGTCTTCGCCAGCCGCTTCGCGCCCAGCGCACCCAGCCAGCCACCGACGATGCCGCCGGCGATGAACTCGCCCGCCACCGGCCAGTCGACCAGGCCGGATACCGCATAGTTGGTGGCGGCGGTCAGGCCGAACGCGCCCACCGCGAACAGCGAGGTACCGATCGCGTGGATGATCTCCATGCCGCTGGCGAACATCAGTCCCGGCACGATCAGGAAGCCACCGCCGATGCCGAAGAAGCCGGCCAGGCTGCCGGTACCCAGGCCCACCGCGCCGAGCCGCGGATACATCCCGGGCAACGGATAGCGACCCGACCCACCGCGCCGGCCGCGCAGCATGAATCCGGCGACCACCAGCATCAGCAGCGCGAACAGCACCAGCAGATGATGTCCGTTGATCGCCTTGCCGATGGTGGAGCCGACGAAGGCGCCCAGCACGCCGGCCGCGGCGAAGGTGAACGCCACCTTCCAGCGCACATGGCCGGCGCGCGCGTGCGGGATCAGGTTGGCGAACGCGTTGAACGACACCACCAGCGCGCTGGTGCCGATCGCCAGATGCGGGTCATGCAGGCCGACCACGTACAGCAGCAGCGGCACCGCAAGGATCGAACCGCCGCCGCCGATCAGCGCCAGCGAAAAACCCACTGCCGAGCCGCACACGACGGCGAGCAGGGCCTGCAGGGTCAGCAGATGCGGCATCGGAATTCCCGGGCGGAGTGGACATCAGTCATCACTGCAGAACTGCTCGAACAGCGTGGTCATCAGCGCACGCACGCGCGGGTCGCTGATGCTGTAGTGGATGGTCTGCGCCTCGCGCCGGCCGCTGACCACGCCGTCGCGACGCAGCAGCGACAAGTGCTGCGATACCGTGGACTGGGCGAGATCGAGCGACTGCGCCAGCTCACCCACCGAACGCTCGCCGGGCACCAGCTCGCACAGCAGCAGCAGGCGATTGTGGCTGGCCATCGCCTTCAACACCGCGATCGCCTCGTCGGCGTTCCGGTGCAACCGCTCCGGCGCGGCCGCCAAGCTGAGCTGGCGCGTGCGCGGCTTGCTCCTGTCGCTGGAGCCCATCAGCCGCGGCCGCTCATTTCCAGCCAGGGTCGCAGGATCGAGAGGTCGTAGCCGGCCGCCTGCGTAGTGGCGAGAATGCTGTCGACCGTGCCTTCGGCCTGCATCGCCCACAGCGCGCTGCAGCGCGTGCCGCTGCGACAGAACGCCAGCACCGGGCCGGGCAACTGCTTGAGCGCCTCGGCGAAGCTCCGCACCTGATCATCGTTGACCCGCCCCGACACTACCGGGATATGCCGCCAGCTCAGCCCGGCCTGCTGCGCCGCCGCTTCCAGCTCGGCATTCGCCGGTTGCCCGGGAGCTTCGTCGTCGGGCCGGTTGTTGACGATGCTGCGAAAGCCGCGGGCGGCGATCGTGGCGATGTCGTCCACTCTGATCTGCGCGGCGACACTGAGTTGCTCGGTGAGTTGATGGGCTTGCATGGAGATTCTCTGTGGGGGATGGAGCGCCGCGGACACTCAGATCGCATCCAGCGGAATTTTCAGATAGCGCAGGCCGTTGTCTTCGGCGGGCGGCAACCGGCCGGCGCGCATGTTCACCTGCACCGCGGGCAGGATCAACTGCGGCATCTTCAGCGTGGCGTCGCGGGCGGTGCGCATGGCCACGAACTCTGCCTCGCCGATGCCGTCACGCACATGGATGTTGCCGGCGCGCTCCGCGGCGACCGTGGTTTCGTGCGCGAATTCCTCGCGCCCGGGCGCCTTGTAATCGTGGCAAAGGAAGATTCGCGTCGCGTCCGGCAGCGCGAAGATCTTCCGGATCGAGCGGTACAAGGTGGCCGCATCGCCACCGGGAAAGTCGCAGCGGGCGGTGCCGTAGTCGGGCATGAACAAGGTGTCGCCGACAAAGGCGGCGTCGCCGATCACGTGGGTCATGCACGCCGGCGTATGACCGGGCGTGTGGATCGCCTTCGCCGCGATGTTGCCCAGGAGGTACGTTTCGCCATCGGTGAACAGGTGATCGAACTGGCTGCCGTCGCGCGCGAAGCCTCTGCCCGCATTGAACAGCGTGCCGAACGTTTCCTGCACCGTGCGGATGTGCTCGCCGATCGCCAGTTTGCCGCCCAGGCGGGCCTGCACATATGGCGCCGCCGACAGATGATCGGCGTGCACGTGGGTGTCGATTACCCACGCCAGCACCAGCCCCTGCGCCCGCACGAACGCGATGATTCCGTCGGCACTGTCGTGACGGGTGCGCCCGGCCGCCGGCTCGTAGTCGAGCACCGCATCGAGCACCGCAGCCTCGAGTGTGGCCGGATCCCATGCCACATAGCTGAAGGTGTTGCTCGGCTCGTGGAAGAATGCCTTCACCTCAGGATGTTGCATGCTCGCTTCCTCGAATGGCTACGTTCAGGACCTGGCGGCGGGCACACGCGAAGCCAGCCACCAGCCGACGATCATGCAGGCGACCAACACCAGCAGCGAGGGATCCGCAGCGCCAAGCGACGCCAGCGCCGGCCCCGGGCAGTAACCGGCGATGCCCCAGCCGATGCCGAACACGGCGGCGCCGCCGACCAGCCTGGCATCGAAGCGACGCGAAGTCGGCAACTGGTAACTCGCTGCCAGCCATGGCTGCCGTCGCCGCAGCACCAGTCGGTAGCCGATCGCCGTGGTCGACACCGCACCAGCCATCACGAACAGCAGGCGCGGATCCCACTGGCCGAAGACGTCGAGAAAGCCCAGCACCACCGCCGGCCGGGTCATGCCGCCAAGGCTGAGCCCGACACCGAACAGCAGGCCGGAAAGCAGCGCGAGCAGGGCCTTCATCTCACAAGCCTCCGAGCAGATGGCGCACCACGTACACTGTGGCGATGCCGGACAGCATGAACACCGCCGTGGCCAGCAGCGAACGCGGCGACAACCGTGCGATGCCGCAAACGCCATGACCGCTGGTGCAGCCGTTGCCGATGCCCGTGCCGAAGCCGACCAGCAGCCCAGCCAGTGCCATCCACGACCAACCCACCTGCGGCGCGCCGATGCCGCTATCGCCATGCAGCAGCCACAGCAACGCGGGGGCGAGCACCAGGCCGAAGACGAACGCCAGCCGCCAGCCCCGGTCGGCGACGCGGCGGCGGATCAGGCCACTGGCGATGCCGCTGATACCGGCGACGCGACCAAGCGCGGCCATCAGCAGCACGGCCGCGGCACCGATCAGCACACCACCGAGAGCGGCAAGCAAGCAGGAATGCATATTTGTCAATTCGTATATTCAGGTTATCTAATATAAAACGTGAAACGGGTCGTCGCAAGTGGTCCGGGCGACCGCAAGACGCGTCCCGTCTCCGCTGTCGATTTGCCCCACCGCTTTTCGGATTGACGATGCCCTCGCGGAGTTGGCCGGGCATGCGCGGATACATGCCATGAGGTTATGGATGATGCAGACGTTTTCATGCGTGGTTGGCGCCTGGCCTGGCCTATAGTCGGCAGGTCGCACCATCGGATAGTGATGTCGAAGCATGACGCCCTGGCGCTGCGCAAGGACAGATCCCGCCATCACACGCCGGCCCCGCGCGTCGACCTCGACTCATCCCGATGAATGCCATGGCGATGCTTGACTGGTGACCGCGAATTCAGGCGTGCCGGGATTGCAATTGCATTCCGCCACGCGGTTCCGTACTCAAATCCCTGCAACGAGGTGCGTGATGCGATTCTTCCGTCCGGTGCTTTCCGCCTTCCTGCTTGCTCCTGCCATGACTGCGCTTGCGGCCAGCGCCCCGATCGACGGTTTTCCACCGAAGCTTCCCGTCGCCAACCTGGTGTTGCGCAATGCGGTGATCGCGACGCTCGATCCGTTGCAACCGCAAGTGCAGGCGCTGGCTGTTCGCGATGGCAGGATCGAGGCCTTGGGCAGCAACGAGGCGATGGCGGCTTACATCGGCAAAGGCACCCGCGTGCTGGATCTGCACGGTGCCTTCGTGACGCCGGGCTTCATCGAAGGGCACGGCCATTTGATGGATACCGGGCAATCGCTGATGCAGCTCAACCTCGGCGCCGCGCCCAACTGGGACGCACTGGTGGCGATGGTGAAGGCGGCCGTCGCCAAGGCCAGGCCGGGACAATGGATCGTGGGACAGGGATGGCAACAGGCGAAGTGGGACAAGCTGCCGCAACCGAATGTCGATGGCCTGCCCTTGCCGGACAGCCTCGACGCGGTATCGCCGGACAACCCGGTGCTGCTCTCGCACGCCAGCGGCCATGCCATCTATGCCAACGCCGCCGCACTGAAACTGGCCGGCATCACGGCCAGCACGCCGGACCCGGTGGGCGGAACCATCCTGCACGATGCCCACGGCAATCCCATGGGCATGCTGCGCGACACCGCCGGCGACATGGTCTCCGCTGCCTATGATCACTACCTGTCCAGCCTGCCGGCCGTGGACAACGCGGCAAGACGCGAAAAGGAACTGAAGCTTTCGATGCAGAACGCGATCAGCAAGGGCGTCACCACGTTTGTCGACATGGGCGAGTCCTTCAAGACCGTGGACTGGCTGAAGCAACAGGCGGCCAGCGGGCTGCCCCTGCGGCTGTACGTCAACATCGCGGGCGAGTCGGTTGCCGCCATGGACAAACACCTGGCCGAGTACCGCACGATCGATTTCGCGAACGGGCATTTCACCGTACGCGGCATCGGCGAGATCATCTCCGACGGTGCGCTCGGCACGCACAGCGCCTGGTTCCTGCAGCCCTACGCCGACGCACCCGCGATCAGCGGCAAGAACGTCGTGCCGATGCGCGAGATCGAGCAGAAGGCGAAGATCGCGGCGCGCGACGGATTCCAGGTCTCGGTGCATGCGATCGGCGACCGTGCCAACCGCGAGACGCTGGATGTGTTCCAGAAGATCTTCAGCGCCGATCCCGGCGCGCACGCGCTGCGCTGGCGCATCGAACACGCGCAGCACCTGGACCCGGCCGACATTCCGCGCTTCGCGCAGCTGGGCGTGATCGCCTCGATGCAATCCATCCACGCCTGCTCGGACGCACCGATGGTGGTCGCGCGCCTCGGCGAGCAGCGCGCCCGAGAAGGCGCCTACATGTGGCAAAGCCTGATCAAGAGCGACGCGATCGTACTGGATGGCACTGACACGCCAGTCGAGGACATCAACCCGATCCCCAACTTCTACTGCGGCGTGACCCGCGCCTACGGCAACGGCAGGACATTCTTCCCGGAGCAGGCCAAGACCCGCATGCAGGAGCTGCGTTCCTACACCTGGAACAACGCCTACGCGCTGTTCGAAGAGCATCAGCTGGGCTCGTTGTCGCCCGGCAAGCTCGCCGACATGGCGGTGTTTTCCGGCAACCTGCTGACCATCCCCGCCGAGCAGATCCTGCGCACGCGCGTGCTGTACACCATCGTCGGCGGCAAGGTCGTGTACCAGCGGCCGGACGCCGACAGCTGGCGCGACGGCCAGCAGTTCAAGCCGATGCCGGAGTTCGATCACGTGAACTGAGGGAACAGCCGGGCGTCGCCGGGAATTTTCAGGCGGCCGGCGAATTCCCGTCGAGGATTGGTCGCCACCGGCGATCGCCGGGCTCTTGGCCGCCTCACGGCGTCGGATGCAACTGCTCGGTGAAGAATTGCGCCGTTGCCTCATCCACCCGCAGCCAGCTCGCGTGGCGCAGGAAGCCGTGGATCTCGTTCGGAAGGACCAGTTGCTGGTACGGCACCTGCTGTTTGTCCAGTCGCTGCACCAGGTCCACCATCTGCTCGAACGGGACGTTGCGGTCGTCGTCGCCCTGCACCACCAGTACCGGCGAGGTCCACTTCGCGATATCGGCGTCGGGAGAGGATTCCCAGGCCACCTTCATCGCCTGCTTGCGGTCGCCCTGCTCGTAGCGCGTTTTCGGCTTGCCTTCGAAATCGTCAAACAGGGCCGACCAGTCGTGCACGCCATGCAGGTCCACGCCAGCCTTGAAGATGTCCGAATTGCGGGCCAGTGCCAGCGCGGTGAGATAGCCGCCGTAGGAGCCGCCCCAGATGCCGATGCGTTTCGGGTCGACACTCGCCAGGCCTTGCAGGTACTTCGCGCCGGCGACCACGTCCTGGTATTCGGACGCGCCGCTCGGCCCCGCGTGCTCCGGGAAATGGAAGGCGTGGCCGTAACCGATACCGAGCCGGTAGTTGACCGACAGCACCACGAAGCCGTGGTTGGCCAGGTACTGGTTCACCGCGTAGGCATTGCCGTAGTAGCTCCAGTTGTGCCAGCCGAGGAACATCTGCCGCGGCGGGCCACCGTGCACGAAGATGATCGCCGGTTTGCCCGCGCCGCCGTGGTCGCCACCGAACAACTGGCCGTGGATCGTCCAGCCATCCGCGGCCTTGAATGTCACCGGCTGCGGCACGACGAGTCGGTCGGTCGGGAAGGCGCTCTGGATCTGGTCGGCGTTGATGGCGCGCGCGTCAGTGCCGTCGGTCGACGCCACCACGACCAGCGGCGGACGGCGGGCGCCGGACTGCAGGAAGGCAAGGTGCCTGCCGTCGCCGGTGACCACCGGCAGCCATTCGATCGTCGCGCCCGAGGTCAGCACCCGCGGCTGCGCCGCATCCACCGGCACGCGGTACAGGTGACGGCGATCGCCATCGCCCGGGGTCGAACCGGTGTTGGCGTTGTAGACCAGATAGCGGCGATCCGGACTCAGGCTGACGAACTCGGCCATGAACTTGCCCGGGGTCAGCAGCAGGGCATCGCCGCCGCTGGCCGGCACCGAGTACAGATGCGGCCAGCCGTCCATGTCACCGAGAAACACCAGCCGGTCGCCGGCGGCCCAGTGCAGGTTGTCCGCGCCTTCGGTGTCGGGATAGGAGCCGTTGAGCGAGTCCGGACTGCGCCACACGAGATGACCCGCACCACTGGATGCATCCGCGACCCAGATCGACCACGGTTGCGGTGTCAGCTGCAGGAAGGGTTTGGGCGCGCCACCCTGGCCAGGCTGACGCGCGAACGCGATCCGTGTTCCGTCCGGCGACCAGTGCGGCGAGCCGTCCAGGCTGGTGGTCGGCGCGAGGTAGACGAGCGGCTGATCCTTGCCGCGGAACACGCCGATGAAGGCGTGATCGTCGCGCGTGGACACAAAGGCAAGTCGACTGCCATCGGGCGACCAGCGCAGCGAATCATCCTCGCCGCGATCGAACACCAGCTGCTCCGGTTTGCCCTTGCCGTCGAGTGCGGCGGTCCAGACCTGGTGCTTGCTGATGTAAGCGAGTCGGTGCGTGCTGGAGACCGCCGGCCCGTCGCCATCGGCGATCTTGACCAGCTTGCCGCTGTCGAGCGCGATCGACCAGATCGTCACCTGGGGCTCGACCGGGGTGGACGTCGGATCGGGCGCGAGATTTCCCTTGGCCGGCCAGTTGGCATCGTGGTCGCCGCCGCGCACGTAGACCAGATAGGCACCGTCCGGCGAGAAGGTGAGTTGAGTCAGCTCCTGGCCGTCGTCGGCGGTGTATTTCGTCACCTGGCGCGGCGTGAATGCCGGCGCTTCGGCGATCCAGATGTTGCGCACGCCCTGCTTGTCGAGCACCCAGGCGATGCGGTTGCCGTGTTTCGCGGCGACCAGGTCCGATGGGTAAGGCGCGCTGGTGACCTGCGCCATGCTGAAGCTGTCATGCGCCGTTGCGGCAAAGGCGCTGGCGGTAAAGAACAGGGCGAACGAACACAGCAGCTTTTTCATCTGGCAACCTCCTGCGACGCCTTCGCGCGCTCGAAATTCTGATCCATTTGCGGCAACGACAGCTTGTCCACCACACCCGCAAGATCCTGTCCAAAAGTGACATAGCTGTCGCCGTAATAGCGATAGCGCCAGCTCACGCGGAAGGTGTCGTCATGCCAGTGCTGCAGATCGCCAACGAAGTCGGGATTGCCCAGGCGCAGCACCAGATGGCCGTTTTCCAAGGTCACGCTGGCGGTGCCGTTGTAACTGTCGGCGTACTTGCCGGCGTAGTCGACGAGCGGCAGCGGTGACCGCGAATCCGGCTTGCGCGTGGCAGCGAGTTTCTTTTCGGCCAGCTTGGCGGCGGCCTCGGCCTTCTGCGCCTGCGCGAACAGCGCCGCCCCGACATCGCTGGCAGGTTGCTGCAGGTATTGCTGCAATATATGCATCACCACGCCGAAACGCGAACCGCTTTCGGTCATGTTGGTCAGCACCACGATGCCCAGATGTTGATCGGGAACCATGATCATCGCCGAGGCCATGCCGTCGATGTCGCCGGCGTGCCAGACCAGCTTGTGCCCGGCGTAGTCGTTCATCAGCAGGCCCAGGCCATAGCTGTAGAAATCGCCGCCGGGCATCCATGCCTTGATTTCCCGGCCAACGCCGGCATCGGTCGGCACCGGGATTTGCGGGGTTTCCATCGCGGCGACGGTCGTCTTGTCGAGCACGGCCTTGCCGTCGTAGCTGCCATCGGCCAGCAACATCAGCAACCAGCGGCTCATGTCGTCGGCGCTGGAATTGATGCCGCCGACCGCCGACATGAGGTCCATGTTGTGCGCCCAGTAGCGGTGGATCACCGCGGGTTTGCCGTCGACCATGCCATGCGGCGCGGCGACGTCCGACGACGCAGCCACTTCGGCATCGGTGGTGACGGTGCGGGTCATCCCCAGCGGCTTGAACAGATGCGCGGCCACGTACTGATCCCAGCTTTCGCCGGTCACTGCCGGGATGAACCGCGCGGCGGTGAGGTACATGATGTTGTTGTAGCAAAAGCGCGCGCGAAAAGCGTAGTCCGGTTTCTGGTAGCGCATGCGCCGGATCACGTCGCTGGCGTCGGAGCTGTACCACATCCCCGGATCGCAATAGCCGCTGCGATGACTCAGCAGGTCGCGCAGGGTGAGTTCCTGGGTGACATAGGGGCTGCGCAGGCGGAAGCCCCTGATGTGATCGGCGACATGTGCGTCCCAGTCGAGCTTGCCCGCCGCGACCAGCGTGCCCAGTGCCGCCGCGGTGAACGATTTGGTGTTGGAGCCGATGTCGAACAGCGTGTCGGCATCCACTTTGTCCGGTTTGCCCAGCTCGCGCACGCCGTAGCCGCGGGCCAGCACCACCTTGCCGTCCTTGACCACGGCCACGGCCATGCCGGGCACCTGCCACTGCTGCATGGTCTGGTGGACGTAGGCATCGAGGTCCTGCAGTGGCGGAGCTGCGAGCACCGGCACATTCGACAACAAGGCCACGCACGCGATCAGCACGATTGCCCGAATCTTCATTGGATGCCCCTGTCGACTGGTTTTGTTTCCCGGCCGCGGTCTACCCGCCGGAGACTGATGCATGGTGGCGAACACCTCGCAGTATCCGCCAATCCGGTCTCCGCCATCTGCACGCATCCCTCAGCGATCGCTGGTGGATGTTCCAAGCAGATGGCCGTTGACCTCGATGCCGTAGAGCGACATCGGCGTGTCGTGGTACTTCTTGCGCGTCTCGCTGACGCTGCCATTGAAGCGCGGATCCTGCGGACGCTCGTGCGCGTCCATGAACATCGCCACGTCCCAGGCATCCTGGTCGCTCAGCGTGTCGCCGCGACTGAACGGCATGTTCGCCTTGATGAAGGCGGCGGCATTGTCCAGCTGGTGCATGCCGGCGCCCCAGTTGAACGACTGCGCTCCCCACAGCGGCGGAAACACGTTGCGCCCGGCGACCTGCTGGCCCTGGCCGTCGCTGCCGTGGCATAACGCGCAGTTTTTTTCATAGACCTTCTCGCCGCGCGTGTAATCCGGCGGTTGCGACGGCTTGAAGCCCTGCTTGGGATAGCCGGCGCCTTTCAGCTCGATGCCGACCGGTGCGCTTTTGGCCATCCACCATGCATAGGTTTCCAGTGCCACCATCTCGGCGCTGTCCAGCGGCGGCGCCTTGCCGTTCATGCTGAACTTGAAACAGCCCTGCAGCCGTTCGCCGAAGGTGTTCACGTGGCCGTTCTTCTTGCGGTACTGCGGATACATGCCATAAGCGCCCCACAGCGGCGCGGAATTCGCCAGTCGGCCAGCGTCGAGATGGCAGTTGCTGCAGCTGAGGTCATTGCCCACGTAAGCCTTCGCGTTGGCAGGCGTGTCGATGAAGATCGCGCGGCCCTGGCGGATCACGTCGCCGAGAGGACCGGCGGGAATCGACGATTCTGGCGGCGGTGCGAACGTCCGCGTGGACGGCGTGGCGGCAGCGGCCTGATGCGTCGTCGCCGCGACGGCAGGTGCTGCCTTGGCGGGCGCGGTGGGCGGTTTCTGCGTGCAGCCGGCAAGCGCAACCAGCGCCAGCAGGCCCGTGAGCTTGATCGCATGATGGTTCATGGCGTGGCTCCCGCGGCAGGCAGCGACTGCGCGGCGAACCACGCGGCAACGGCGTCGATGTCCTGTGCGCTGAGCGCTGTCGACAGATGCTGCATCAGCTGCAGCGGATCATTGTGCCGACTGCCGTTCTGCCACGCCTTCAGCTGCGCCTCGATATAGACGGCCGGCTGGCCGGCCAGTGGCGGGAAGTGCGCACCGACGCCGACACCACCGGGCCCGTGGCATTGCACGCAGCCGGGTACCCCCTTGCTCCAGTCGCCGCGGATGGCCAGCGCGGCGCCCGCGCTGTCGGCCGCTGGCATCGCTGCCGCCGGCCTGGCGAGGGCCGGCGGCAGCGGCAGTTTGCTGTAGTAGAGCGCCAGCGCGTGACGCTCATCTTCGCTGAGCGCACTGGCGGTCGCCTTCATCACCGCGCTGTCGCGCGTGGCGTTGGCGAAATCGTCCAGCTGTTTCTGCAAGTAGGCGGCATCGAGGCCAGCGAGGCGCGGATTGCCGGCGGCGGCCTGGCCTGCGCCATCGACGCCATGGCAAGCCATGCACGGCGCCGCACCCTTGCCGTTGCCCTGGCGGGTGATCGCCGCCGCGTCGGTGGCGTGTGCCAGCAGCGGCGCACCAGAGAGGAGGATCACGATCAGCGCAAACAGGCGATGGCTCATGGCGCGCTCCTTCAGTGTGCGCTCTGGAATCCGTACTTCCGATACACCGCCTGCGCGGCGGGACTTTGCATGAAGGCCATGAAATCCTTCGCCGCCTGTCCGTGCGGCGCATTTTTCATGCGTGCCGCGGTATAGGTCGCCACGGCATTCTGTGCCGCCGGGATCGCCACGGTGTCGACCGGGTGATGCAGGATCTGCTGCTGGAAATACGCCTCGGTCGACCACACCGGCGCCGCGTCCGACTCGCCCTGCAGCACGCGCAGCGGCGATTGCCGGTGATGGATGTGGGTGAGGAAGGTCGTGCCGTCGGCGACCTTGGTCTGCATGATCGTGTGGTCGAGCGCGTCACCGCCGGCCTTGCGATAGCCGGCCTCGATCTGCCTGGCGATGCCTTCCCACGCCGGGTTCGGCATACTCACCCGCACGTCGGCGCGACCAAGATCCTTCAAGCCCTCGATGTGCTTCGGATTGCCCCTGGCGACCAGGATAGCCAGCGGGTTGCGCGCGTAGTCGTAGGTGTCGGCGAACCAGTCGTGCTGTTTCTGCTTCTCGGCGATGGCGCCCTTGCCGGCCGTATAGACGTCCGGCTTCAGCGCGATGCGCAGGTTGCCCATCACCAGCACGCCGCTCTCGATCTGCTTGGCCAGAATCCCCGGCGGCAGGGTTTCGACGAAGATGCGCTGGTACTGCGGGTGCGCCTGCTTGAACGCGGCGACCAGATCATGCACCACCATGAACTGGTTGCCGGCGAAGAACACCACCAGTTGCGGATCGACGATATCGCCGTGCAGATCCGCGATCGCGTCGAACGGCGGCACGCTGAACTGCAGCCCTTCCGGCGGCGGGTTCCAAGGCGGCAGGAAATCCGGGCTGGGCGCCGCCTGCGGGGCCGCCGCACTTGCACCGAAAGCCAGCGCGCACGAGATGATGGCCAGCCACAGCCGCGGGAACAAAGGACGCATGGTGGTTTCCTCCTGCCGGTGGACTTACTGCGGCATCAGCGCGTAGCCCTGCTGCTGCAGGTCGATGACCGTGGTCAGGCCGGACAGCGCCACGGTCACGTGCGAATCGATCCAGTCGTACTGGAAATCGTGCTCGGCCACTGCCTGCGCGCACACCGCCACGTCGACGCCGGCCTTGCGCAACTGCGCGATCACCGCCAGGTTCGGATTGGCCACGCCGTACTTCTTGCGGTACTGCGCATCGTTCAACGCGATCGGCGTGGCCGGGCCGGCGGCGATCGCCACGAACTTCAGGTGCGACAACGGAACGCCGGCGTTGACATACAGATTCACCGCGCGCGCCACATGCTCCAGCGACGAACTCACCTCGGTCGGCTTGTCGCCGAAGTGGCTCAGGCTGAACACCACCTTGTAGGTGGCCGCGGGATCCGGCTGGTAGGCCGCCTGCGGCATCGGATGGATCTTGCCGGCGCCGACAATCGTCGGGGTCTGCCAGAAACTGTCGCCGGCAAGCACGGTGGTGGAGAACAGGCCCAGTGCAAGCAACACGGGCGCGAGCGAACGGATCATGGCGACCTCGCTGAATTGTCGGCAACGCGGAATGGCGCCCGGCCATGCTATGCCCGCTGCGGTTGATCGGCCAAGGACGTATTTGTGATCAGCGCGATAAGCGGGACTTATGGATGCTCCGATCAATTCTTGCCCTGTTCGCGGGCCAAAGGGCCGTCGGCGCACGCGACGCCAGGAAGACCGGGCCTGATCAGTTCAGCGCAACCCTCGAGCGTTCTGTCGATTTCGCGGTCACAGGAACGTCTTCAGGAACGTCTTATCTTCCGATCCCAGAGGAAACCGGTGTCCATGAATATTCATTCCATCGCTCGATCCCTGCCGGCGCCCACGGCCAGCGAGGCCTGTGCCATTTTCATCGCTTCGGCGCAGTTGATGCTCGATCCGGCCACGCCCGAGGCAGTTCGACGCGAGGCCGAGCCCCGGCTCTTGGCCCAGTTGCCGGCACTGCGCGCACTCGGTGTATTCGAATTGTTCGAGGTGCGCCATCCGGCGCTGCGCGCCTGGTTGACTGATGAGCTGGACGCCATGGAAACGGCGCGCAAGGCGACTGGCTCAAACTTTGCTGAAACAAACATGAACTAACACATATTTGCCTTGACAAATATACTTTGGGCAATAGAATGCCCGCCATGATCCCCGCGCCCCCTCCCTCCGCTTCGCCCGCATCCGACGAGACGCACGCGCCCAGCCTGGGCATGTTGCTGACCATGGTGCGCTCGGAAATGGTGCGCGCGATCGAGGCCGAACTGGCCGGCCAGGGCCTGGATCTCAGCTTCACCCAGTACCTGATCCTCAAGAAGGCGCACCAGCTGAGCGCGGCCTCCGCCAGCGAGCTGGCTCGCGCGGTCGAGCTCGATGGTGGTGCGATGACGCGTCAGCTGGATCAGCTGGAACGCAAGGGCTACCTGCGCCGTACGCCGCACGCGCAGGATCGCCGCGCGCTGCGCATCGAGCTCACCGATGCGGGGGAGGCCGTCTGGCAGAACACGGCCTCCGTCTGCAGCGAGCGAGTGATGGCCGCGGCGCAGCGCTCCCTCGACAGCACCGAACAAGCACAACTGTATGACTACCTGGGGCGCGTACTGCTCGCCCTGCGCGACAAACCATGAACCTCCCTGGATCCACTCCCATGCGTCTGCACCTGCTCGCGGCCACGGCCGCCCTGACCCTCGCGCTGGCCGCTTGCGCCAACAGCGGTGGCCTGCACCCGAACGACGCGCCGATCGATCCCTCGTCACTGCAGACCGCACACAGCCTCGGCGGTGTCGACATGTCGACCACGGCATGGCCGGCCACCGACTGGTGGACCGGGTTGGGCGATCCGCAGCTGGACGCCTTGATCGGCGAGGCGCTGAAGGACAACCCGCAACTCGCTGTGGCCGATGCGCGCGCGCGCGCCGCGCAGGCCGAGGTCGGCATCGCCAATGCCGCGCGCGGCCCCAGCGTGAATGCCGGCGCCAGCGTCGCGGGCGCGCGCTTCCCCGCCGGCACGCCGGTCGGCAACGGTCGTTTCGGGCTGGCCGAATACGCGTATGGCAGCTTCAAGTGGGGGCTGGATCTGTGGGGCGGCAAGCGGGCCGCCTGGCAGGCTGCGCTGGGCGCCTCGCGCGCGGCCGAAGTCGACGCGCGGGCGGCGCGCATCGAGCTGTCCGGCAATGTCGCGCGTGCCTATGCGCAGCTCGGTTACGCCTTTGCGCAGCAGGATCTCGCCGCGGGCGAGCTGCGGCGCGCGCAACAATCGCGCACGCTGACCGCGCAGCGCGTGGCGGCCGGCATCGACAACCAGATCGCGCTGAAGCAGTCCGACGGTGAAGTGGCCACGGCCGAGCAGGACGCTGCGCTGGCCCAGCGCGCGGTCGACGCCGCGCGCTCCTCGTTGTCCGTGCTGCTGGGCAAGGGCCCGGATCGCGGCGGCGAGATCGCCCGGCCGAAGCTGCTGACCCCGGCCGAGCTGGCAGTGCCGGACAATCTGCCGGTGGAACTGCTCGGCCACCGCGCCGACCTGGTCGCGGCGCGCTGGCGCGTCGAGGCGGCGAGCAAGGACATCAAGGCGGCGAAGACCGAGTTCCTGCCCAACATCAGCATCGGCGCACTGGCCGGCGTGCTGCAGCTGGGCGGCGGCAATCCGTTTACCCTGCCCTCGCGCTTCTACGAAGCCGGCCCCTCGCTCAGCCTGCCGATCTTCGACGGCGGCCGCCTGCGCGCCAACCTGTCCGGCAAGGATGCGCAGTACGACCTTGCCGTGGCCCAGTACAACCAAACCCTCGTCGGCGCCGTGAATGAAGTGGCCGACGACGTCTCGGCGCTGCAATCGCTGCAACAGCAGATCGCCGCCCAGCAGCGCGCGCAGACCGCCGCGACGCAAGCTTGGGATCTTGCCCTGCAACGCTACAAGGCGGGCATCGGCAGCTACCTGGAGGCGCTCAGCGTCCGCCAGCAACTACTGCTCGCCAATCGCGCGATGGCCGCGCTGCAGGCGCAGCAGGTCGATCGCTCCGTGCAACTGATCGAGGCGCTCGGCGGCGGCTATCGGCCGCAGGCCGACGCGCCCGCGCCTTCATCCTCAACTTCCGCGCATTCCTGAGGCAGTCCCCATGTCCGCTCAACCCACCCTTGATTCGAACGAGACCAAGGCGGCATTGCCGCCGCCGAAGAAATCGCGCGGCTTCATGCTGCGCCTGCTAGGCATCGTCGTGCTGCTGGCCGCGATCGGCTGGGGCCTGTGGTACTTCTTCGATGGTCGCTGGTACGAAAGCACCGACGACGCCTATGTCAACGGCAACGTGGTGCAGATCACGCCGCAGGTACCCGGGACCGTGGTCAGCATCGGCGCCGACGACGGCGACCTGGTGCATGCCGGCGACGTGCTGGTGAAGCTCGATCCCAGCGACGCCGACGTGGCGCTGGCCGAGGCCAAGGCCAACCTGGCACTGACCGTGCGCAAGGTGCGTGGGCTGTACTCCAGCGTCAACGGCGCGCAGGCCGATGTCGCCGCGCGCAAGACCGCGGTGGACAAGGCCCGTGCCGACTACAACCGCCGCGTGGCACTGGCCAGGTCGGGAGCGATCTCGGCCGAGGAACTGGCGCACGCCAGCGATGCGCTGACCACCGCCGAAAGCGGCTTGATCACTGCCCAGCAGCAATACCAGACCAGCAAGGTGCTGGTCGACGACACCGTGGTCGCCTCGCATCCCGACGTGCAGGTGGCCGCGGCCAGGTTGCGCGCGGCCTATCTCGCCGATGCGCGCGCCACCCTGCTCGCGCCGGTGGACGGCTATGTGGCCAAACGCACGGTGCAGGTCGGCCAGCGCGTGCAGCCCGGCACGCCGCTGATGGCGGTGGTGCCGTTGCATGGCGTGTGGATCGACGCGAACTTCAAGGAAACCCAACTGACCGACATGCGCATCGGCCAGCCGGTGGAGATCGAGTCGGACGTCTATGGCGGCTCGGTGAAGTACAAGGGCAAGGTGGAAAGCCTGGGCATCGGCACCGGCAGCGCGTTCTCGCTGCTGCCGGCGCAGAACGCCACCGGCAACTGGATCAAGATCGTGCAGCGCATCCCGGTGCGGGTGGTGTTCACCGATCCCGCGCAACTGGACAAGCATCCGTTGCGACTGGGCATGTCGCTCAACGTGGACGTCAGCCTGCACGACCAGAACGGCCCCACCTTGGCGCAACAGGCGCCGACCCAGCCGGCGTTCAGCACCGACATCTACCAGCAGCAGCTGGCCCACGCCGACACGGCGATCAAGGAAATCATCCACGCCAATATGGCGGGCAACAAATAGAGCCACGTAGGAGCCCGCTCGCGGGCGATGCTCCTGGCTTGATCTCTCCCAGAGCATCAGAGCAACCGCATCGCCCGCGAGCGGGCTCCTACGCTCCCCTTTTGACAGAAGCCGATGACCACCCAATTCCGCCCGCCCAATCTGGCACTGAGCACGATCGGCCTGTCGCTGGCCACCTTCATGCAGGTGCTGGACACCACGATTGCGAACGTCTCGTTGCCGACGATCGCCGGCAACCTCGGCGTCAGCAACGACCAGAGCACCTGGGTGATCACCTCGTTCGCGGTGAGCATGGCGATCTCGCTGCCGCTGACCGGTTTCCTCACCCGGCGCTTCGGCGAGGTGCGCCTGTTTACCGCCTGCACGCTGCTGTTCGTGGCGTCCTCGTTCCTGTGCGGCATCTCGCAGAACATGGGTATGCTGCTGCTGTTCCGGGCCATCCAGGGTGCGGTGGCCGGGCCGATGTACCCGGTCACGCAGAGCCTGCTGATCGGTATCTACCCGCCGGCCAAGCGCGGCATGGCGCTGGCGCTGCTGGCGATGGTGACGGTGGTGGCGCCGATCGCCGGACCGATCCTCGGCGGCTGGATCACCGACAATTATTCATGGCCATGGATCTTCTTCATCAACGTGCCGATCGGGATCTTCGCCAGCGTGGTGATCGCCAACCAGTTGCGCGGCAAGGTCGAGAAGCTGGAGCGGCCGCGGATCGACTACGTCGGTCTGATCACCCTGATCGTCGGCGTCGGCGCGCTGCAGATCGTGCTGGACAAGGGCAATGACGCGGACTGGTTCAACTCCAACTTCATCATCGTCACCAGCATCGTTTCGGCGATCGCGATCGCGATCTTCCTGATCTGGGAACTGACCGATCCGGATCCGATCGTCGATCTCAAACTGTTCCGCCACCGCAACTTCACCACCGGCACGCTGGCGATGGTGCTCGGCTATGCGGCGTTCTTCTCGATCGCCTTGCTGGTGCCGCTGTGGCTGCAGCAGAACCTGGGCTATACCGCCACCTGGGCCGGCTTTGCCACCGCGCCGCTGGGCGTGATCCCGGTGCTGCTCACGTTCTTCGTGGGCAAGTACGCCACCCGCATGGACCTGCGCCTGCTCGCGGCGGCCTCGTTCCTGGTGATGGGCGCGACCTGTTTCATGCGTTCGGACTTCTATCTGCAGATCGACTTCTACCATGTCGCCATGGTGCAGTTGCTGCAGGGCCTGGGCGTGGCGCTGTTCTTCATGCCGACGCTGACGATCCTGCTGTCGGATCTGCAGCAGAACGAGATCGCTGCCGGCTCGGGCCTGTCGACGTTCCTGCGCACGCTCGGCGGCAGCTTCTCCGCCTCGATCACCACCCTGATGTGGACCCGCGGCGCGGTCAGCCACCACGAACAACTGGCCGAGCACATCACGCCGTACAACCCGATCAGCCAGGCCGCGATGGAGCAGTTGGGCCATGGCGATCCGCAGGTGGGCGGCAGCATCATCAACGGCATGATTACGCAGCAGGGTTTCCAGATCTCGTTCAACGAGGTATTTCACGCGCTGGGCTGGATCTTCATCGGCCTGGTGCTGGTGATCTGGCTGGCCAGGCCGCCGTTCACGCCCAAGGTCGGGCCGGCCGCCGGCGGCCATTGAGCCGGCCGGCGTCGACGTTACCCGTTACAGATCGAACCCGAAGCCGACCAGGGCCATGGTTTCGCCGCGATTGGGCTTGTGCAGGTCGCCGTTCGACACGTGGCGAATCTGCACGCTGAAACGGCGCCCCTGCCAGCCCAGCGTGCTGACGAATTCGTAGGGGCTGCTCAGCGCCTGCGTGCGTGCGCTGTTCAGCGCGGGCTGGAAGCTCAGGAACAGGTGTCGATACCAGTCATTGGCATCGCCGTACTGGAAGCGGGCGCCCGCCGCCGCCAGCCAGGCGTCGTCCCTGGTGCCGTAGCGGCTGTCGTGGAAGCGGGCGATGTCGCGGCCGTTGATCCAGCCGAGCGAGACATCCGGCGACCAGCTCCAGCGGCTGTCGCCGATCCGATGGGCATCGAACACGCCCTCGACGAAGATCGCGTCGGTGGCGTAGCGGTCCATGTAGCTGGGTCCAGCCTCGATCTGTACATGGACGGCGTGGGCAGGAAAGGCCGCCGGCAGGAGCGCGAGCGCCACGGCAACAAGGTGGGCTTTGGCAGGGAAGCGCATGGGTACCTCGGTTCAGTGGGGTATTAATGAACGGAATGGTCCACTAAATAGCGTCACACCGAAGTGAATCCAAGGGACTTCTTCGCGCCGGATCGTCCGGCCTCGCCAAGGACCCAAAGGTAGAGCCTGCACCGCGCGCGATGCTTTCCCGCCCCCGCCCGAAAACCCGGGCCGAAGCCGGGGTTTTCGGGGAGATTTCGTGCAACGGCTTATCGGCTGGCCGGCGGCCCCTGCAGGCTGGGGCTGTCCAGATCCAGCGCGGTGGATTCCAGCAGCACTGCCTTGGGGTGTTGCTGGCGGATCGCCGCACCGAATTGCGCCGCATCGCCCACCACCACCACGTGGCTGTCGTCGCCATCCAGGTGCTTGCGTGCGTACTTCTCGATCTGCTTCGGCGTGACCGCCTGCACCCGCGCGATGTACTTGCCGATCTCGTCCAGCCTGACGCCGTAGATCGCCAGCCCGGCGACCTGGTTGGCCAGCCCCGCCGTGGTTTCCAGGCTGCGGCCGTAGCCGCCGATCAGGGTCGCCTTGCGCGCGGCCAGTTCGTCGGCGGACACCCGCGTGCTGCCGAGCAGCTTGAACTGGCCGAGCATCAGCTCGACCAACTGCGGCGCCGACGGATTCTTGGTCTGCGCCGAAGCCAGCCAGATGCCGGCATCGCCGAACGACTGCAGCCGGCTGCTGGCGCCATAGGACAGGCCGCGCTTGATCCGGATCTCCTCGTTCAATCGCGCCGAGTACGAACCGCCGAGCACTGCATTGGCCACGGTGCCAACGTAGTAGTCCGCATCGTTGCGCGGTGGTGCAGCGTGGGCCGCAACCACGCCGGCCTGGCCGGCACCGTGCTGGTCGATCAGCAGGATCGACGGCAACGCGCTGGCGGTGCGGCCAGCCGGTCGCGGCGGCAGCGGCGTGGCCGGTTTCTGCCAGTCACCGAAGCTGGCCTGCGCCAGCTGTTGCGCCTGCGCCGCGCTGATGTCGCCGGTGAGGATCAGGATGGCGTTGTCCGGCCGGTACAACTCGCCGTGCAGGTGCTGCACGTCGGCGCGCGTGATGCGTGCGATCGAGTCCGGCGTGCCGTTGCGCGAGTGGCCATAGGCGCCCTCGCCGAACACGCCGCGGCTGGCCGCCAGCGCGGCCAGCGCGGTGGGCCGGCTAAGTTGCAGGCGCAGGTCGTCGACCGCCTGCGCCTTGGCGCGCTGCAATTCGGCGGCGCTGAAATCCGGCTGGCGCACCACCGCGGCCAGCAGGCCCAGGGCCTGCGGCAGTTTCGGCGTGGTCACGGTGATGCCGACCGCGCTCTCGTCCCAACCGGCGGACGCATCCAGCGAGCCGCCCAGCGCCTCGGCCGAGGCCGCGATCTGCGGCGCGGTCTTGCCCGCCGCGCCCTTGCTCAGCAGGTTGGCGGTGAGATCGGCCAGCCCGGCCAAGCCGGGCGGATCCATCTCGCCACCACGGCGCACCACCAGCTGCGCGGTCACCAGCGGCAGGCCGGCGCGGCGCACGCTGATCACCTCGAGGCCGTTGGCCAGGCGCTGGGTGGCCGGCGTCGGCACGCTCAACTGCGGGGCCGGGCCCGGAGCCGGTGGCGTGGCGGGGAAGTTGCTGGCCGCGGGCACGCCCGCCAGCACGCTGCCGGAGACAGACAGGATGGCCGTAAAGACGGCCAGGCGAAGTGGATGGACGCGGCTCATTTCGCTGCTCCCGTGGCGGTGGCCGGCGCGGCCTTGGCCTGCGGCAGGTAATCGATGGTGACCTTTTTCGCGCCGGTGACGTACTTCTGCAGCACCCGGTGCACGTCCTTCGCACTGACCTGCTGCAACGCGAGCAAGTCGCCATTGACATGCTCGACGTTGCCGTCGATCAGGCTCGCCTGGCCCAGCGCGAAGGCAATGCCCTGTGCGGTCTGGCGCTGCTTCAGTTCGCTGGTGAGCAACTGGGTCTTGACCTTGTCCAGCTCGGCGTCGGGGATCGGCTGCGTCGCCAGCCAGATGATCTCCTCGCTCAGCAGCTTCTCCGCTTCGGCCGGCTGGTGCCCACTGGCGAGGATCGCGTAGACCGTGAACAGGCCCGGCCCGACCCGCGCGTCGGCATCGGCACCGATGTCCTGGGCTACCTGGTGGCGATATACCAGCGACTGGTACAGCCGCGAGGAATCGCCCTTCGACAGCAAGGCCGCCGCGACCTGCAGCGGGATGCGGTCGGCACTGTCCGAGGCTGGCGGGATCAGCCAGGTCATCGCCACCGCCGGCAGTGGCGCGGTCTCGCCGGTGACGGTGTAGCGCATGTCTTTCCTGCGTACCGGTTCCTTCGCGGTAACCTGCGGGATCGGCGTGGCCGGCTTCGGGATCCAGCCGAAATACGCGTCGACCCAGGCGTCGAGCTGCTGCGGGTCGAAGTCGCCGGCGACGATCAGGGTGGCGTTGTCGGGGCGGTAGAAGGTGTCGTGGAACGCGATCACGTTCTGCAGCGAGGCCGCTTCCAGATCGGGAATGCTGCCGATCGTGGGGCGCTGGTACGGATGCACCGCGTACGAATGCGGGTCGATCGCGTTGAACAGCTTGCCGTAGGGCTGGGCCAGCACGCTCTGGCGGTATTCCTCCTCCACCACCGCGCGCTCGGACTTGAAGTTCTTCTCGTCCACGTTGAGGCTGGACAGCCGCTCGGCCTCGGCCCACAGCAGGGTTCGCAGGTGATTGCTGGGCACGATCTCGAAATAGTTGGTGACGTCGTCGCCGGTGGAAGCATTGTTGGCGCCGCCAACATCCTCGGTCAGCCGGTCGAACTGCTCGGCGTGCATGTGCCTGGTGCTCTTGAACATCAGGTGTTCAAACAGGTGCGCGAAGCCGGAGCGCCCCTGCGGGTCGTTCTTGGAGCCGACGTGGTACCACATCTGCACCGCCACGTTGGGGCTGGCATGGTCCTCCACGCTGAGCACCTGCAGCCCGTTCGGCAGCGTGCGCTGGTGATACTGGATCGGCGGGATGCTCAACTCGGTGGCGGCGACCACCGGCGGGGAGAGCGTCGCGGCAAACAGGACCAGGGAGGCCAACAGCGTGACGCGATGCAGTCGCATGATCATTACCTGCAGTTCCTTCCGGGGGTGGTCGCCAACCATACCAAGCTGGCCGGCCGCTGCCGAATTCTGGCTGGCTCCGGCCATGAATTACCCGGGTGCTATTGACAGTATGTTTAACCCGGGTAATATCCACAACCTCACCGTGCCCGGCCCGTTTCCATGACCAACCCCGAGACCACGTGCAGCGCCTTCGACGGGCACCGACTGCTCGCCACCGGCGAGCTTGCCGGCGTGGCGGCGGCGACTCGGCAAGCCATCGACGCCGGCGCCCAGGGCCCGATCCTGATTTTCGACGATCGAAGCAGCCGCCAGCTCGAGCTGGATCTGCGCGGCACGCCGGCCGAGGTACAGGCGCGCCTGACCCCGCTGCCTGCCGACCCGGCGCCTGCCCGTCGTGGCCCGGGGCGTCCGAAGCTTGGCGTGATCGCGCGCGAGGTCACCCTGCTGCCACGTCACTGGGACTGGCTGGCCGGGCAATCCGGCGGCGCCTCGGCGGAGTTGCGCCGGCTGGTGGAGCAGGCTTCGCGGCATGCAACACCGAAGCAGCGCGCGCGGCTGGCGATCGAGGCGGTGGACCGCTTCATGCTGGCGATGACCGGCAACTTCGTCGGTTATGAAGAAGCCTCGCGGGCCTTTTACCGCGGCGAGCGCGAACGCTTCGCCGCACTCACCGCGGCGTGGCCGGTCGATGTGCGCGATCACCTTCGACGACTGGCCGCAACCGCGTGGAACGCGCAGGCCGACTGAGTTCGGCACTACCATGCCATCCCGCCCCTGACGACATTCACGCCGGAACGCCACGACTTCGGCCTGCCACCCCGAGACCACACCGATGCCGAATGCCCGCCGCGACTCCGTCTTCGCCAACCACAACTTCCGCCTGCTGTTCGGCGGCAGCACGATCTCGATGCTGGGCGATCAGTTCACCCTGGTGGCGTTGCCGTGGCTGGTGCTGAAGCTCACCGGCAACCCCGCGGCGCTGGGCCTGGTGCTGGCCACGATGGCGCTGCCGCGGGCGTTGTTCATGCTGATCGGCGGCGCGGTGGTGGACCGGTTGTCGCCGCGCCGCGTGCTGCTCGCCGCGCGCGGGGCCAACGCGCTGCTGGTGGCCCTGCTCGCCGCGCTGGTGCTGCTGGGCGATATCCACATGTGGCTGGTGTACGTCATCGCGCTGGGTATCGGCCTGTCGACTGCCTTCGCGTACCCGGCAGGTTCGGCGATCCTGCCGCAACTGGTGCCGAAGGATCAGTTGCAGCCGGCCAATGCGCTGGTGATGGGCATGCGCCAGCTCAGCATGTTCATCGGCCCGGCGCTGGCCGGCGTGGTGATCAGCGTCGGCGCGCATGGCGCGCAGCCGCAAGCGGTGCAGGATGCCGGCGGGCTCGGGCTGGCGTTCAGCATCGACGCGATCAGCTTCGCGTTTTCACTGGGCTCGCTGCTGCTGATCCGCATCCACAGCGACTTCCATCCCAAGGCTGTCGTCGGCGGCGTGCTGTCCAACGTGGCCAGCGGCGTGCGCATGATCTGGGCCGACCTGCCGCTGCGCGCCTTCATCCTCTACGCCGCGGTGGTCTCGGTCTTCGTCGGCGGCCCGCTGCAGGTCGGCCTGCCGGTGCTGGCAGATACGCGGATGGATCTGGGCGCCGCCTCGCTGGGCATCCTGATGACCGCCAACGGTGGCGGCATGCTGCTCGGCAGTTTCCTGTCGGGTATCGCCAGCCGCACCGTGCGTGGACGGCTCGGCCTGATGGTGCTCACCATCGACAGCCTCGCCGGGTTGGCCCTGGCCACGCTGGCGCTGGTGCACTCGACGATCACCGGCGCGGTGCTGCTGGCCGGCACCGGCGTGCTCGCGGGCATCGCGCAGATCGCCATCATCAGCTGGATCCAGCGCCGGGTGGCGCCGGAGATGATGGGCCGCACCATGAGCGTGCTGATGTTCACCTTCATGGGCCTGGGCCCGATCTCGGCGGCGATCGCCGGCAGCCTGCTGAAAGTGATTTCGCTGACCTCGTTGTTCGCCGGCGCCGGCCTGCTGCTGACCGCGATCGCGCTGAGCTGCATGGGCAACCCGGCGTTGCGCAGCATCGGCGCGGCGCGGGCGGAGGCGGCAGCCTGAGGTTTTGCCGGTGCGCAGGGAGATCGCACCACGGTCGCGGCCAATGTCACCGGAAGCGTGCTGAAAAAGCGGTGACGACAGACGGAACCGTGATCAGGATGCCGTCTGCGGGCGACCGATCGCCTTCAGCCGCTTCTTCTCCGCCCGCCGCAGCTTGCGTGCCGCCTTGCGAATCTTCCGGTCGTAGTTCCACAGGTAGATCGCCGGGGTGCTGAGCAAGGTCAGGAGTTGTGACACCAGCAGGCCGCCGACGATGGCGATGCCGAGCGGCTGGCGCATTTCCGAACCGATGCCGAAGCCGATCGCCAGCGGCAGCGCCGCACCCATCGCCACCAGGGTGGTCATGGTGATCGGGCGGAAGCGCACCAGCGCCGCCTCGCGGATCGCGTCCGGGGCGGACATGCCGTGTTCGCGTTCCCGCACCAGGGCGAAATCGACCATCAGGATCGCGTTCTTCTTGACGATGCCGATCAGCATCAGGATCGCGATGATCGCCATCAGCGAAAGCTGGGTCTGGGTGACCAGCATGGCCAGGAAGGCGCCGGCACCGGCGGCGGGCAGGGTGGAGAGGATGGTCAACGGATGGCCGAGGCTCTCGTAGAGGATGCCGAGCACGATGTACATCGCCAGGATCGAACCCAACAGCAACACCATGCCGTTGGACTGTGCCTGCTGCAGGCGCTGGTTGGCACCGGTGTATTCCACCTTGACGCCGGGCGGCAGGTTCACCGCGTAGGCCGCCTGGTCGACCAGCGCAATGCCGCGATCCTGCGGCACGTCCTTGGCCAGGTTGTAGCTGATCGTGACGGCCTGCAGCTGGTTGTGATGGCGCACGCGCAACGGGCTGGTGGCCGGCTCCATCGTCGCCAGCGCGGACAGCGGGATCATCTGGCCCAGGTCGCTGCGCACGCGGATGCCGAGCAGCGATTGCGGGCTGAGATTCTCGTCCGGGCTGCTGTTGAGCACCACCGCGTACTGGTTGATGTCGGAATAGATCTGCGACACCTGGCGCTGGCCGAACGCACTGAACAGCGCGGTGTCGATCGCGCCCATGTTGACGTGCAGGCGCGCGGCGGCCTCGCGATCGACATGCAGTTGCTGCTCCTTGCCGACCTGGTCGAACGGGCTGCTGACGTCGCGGATTTCCTTGATCGTGCGCAGCTGGCGCACCATCTTCAGCGCCCACGGCTGCAGGTCGCCGCCGCTGGTGCTGGTGAGCTGGAATTCGTACTGGCCGCCGTTGTCGCCGCTGCCACCGCCGCCGAGGAACTGCGAGGCGCTTACCGAGACCTTGACGTCGGGCAAGCGGTCGTATTGCTTCGACAGGCGCTCGATCACCGCCTTGATGTTCTGCGGCCGCTCGCCGGGCCCGTGGCCGCGCGGCTTCAGGTCGACGAACATCCGTGCATTGTTGCCCACGGCGCCACCGTCACCGCCATTGCCGCCCAACAGAGTCAACTGGTCGACCACGGCCGGATCGGCCTGCATGATCTTCTCGACCTGCTGCGCACGCGCCGCCATCACGGTCGGCGAGATATTCGCATCGGCTTCGATGTCGACCTGCAACTGGCCGGTGTCCTCGTCCGGCATGAAGGTGCCGCCGGCCGTCTTCACCACCGCCGCGCCCAGCGCGAAGGTCAGCAGGAGCAGCAGCAGCGGTTGCCAGCGCATGATGCGGCGATGGCGCATGGCCCAGTCCAGCGCCTGCTCGTAGCGGTGCAGCAGGCCGCGGTCGAAACGCTCCACCGCCCGTTCGATGCGCCCCGGCGGACGCGGCGGTTGCGGCTCGTGCTTGAGCAGGTGGCCGCACAGCGCCGGGGTGAGGGTGAGCGAGACGATCGCCGAGATCACCACCGCGGCGGTCAGCGTCACCGAGAACTCGCGCAGCAACATGATCAACATGTTGTTGCCGAACAGCAGCGGCGCGAACACCGCCACCAGCGACAAGGTGATCGAGACCACGGTGAAGCCGATCTCGCGCACGCCGGTCAAGGCCGCCTGCAGCGGCGCCATGCCCTGTTCCATGTGCCGCACGATGTTCTCGATCACCACGATCGCGTCGTCGACCACGAAGCCGATGCACAGCACCAGCGCCACCAGCGACAAGGTATTCAGCGTGTAGCCGAGCATCCACATCACCACGAAGGCGCCGGCCAGCGACAGCGGCACGCTGAGCATGGCGATCAGGGTCGGCCGCAGCCGGCGCAGGAACACCAGCATCACCAGCGCCACCATGACGATCGAGATCAGCAGCGCGACCTTGACCTCGTGCAGCGCCGACTGGGTGGTCTGGGTGAGGTCGAACACCGGCATCATCGCCACGTTGGACGGCAGCGAGGCGGCCAGTTGCGGCAGGCGCGCGCGGATCGCCGCCACCGTGGCCACCGCGTTCGCCTCCGGCCGCTTGGTGATCTGCAGGCCGACCGTGCGCGAGCCGTTGAACCAGGCCGCCTGGTACTGATCCTGCTGGCCCGAGTACACGGTGGCCACGTCGGACAGGCGCACCGGCGCGCCGTTGCGTTCGGCGATCAGCAGCTGCGCGAACTCGGCCGGCTCGCGCAGGCCGTCGTTGGCGCTCACCGTCATCTGGGTGTGGCCGTTGCTGAGGATGCCCTGCGGCGAGTTGACGTTGGCCGCGCGCAAGGCATTCGCCACATCGTTCGCGGTGAGTCCCTTGGCCGCCAGCGCGTGGTTGTCCAGATCGATGCGCACCGCGTGCGGGGTGCCGCCGAACACCTGCACCTGGGCCACGCCGTCGATCTGCGCCACCGCGGGCTTGAGTAGGGTGTCGGCGAGGTCGAACAGCTTGTCCTGCGGCATCCCCTTCGAGGTCAGCGTGATGAACAGGATCGGGATCTGCGAGGTATCGAACTTGAAGTACTGCGGTGGCGCGGGCATGCCCGAAGGCAGGTCGATCGCCGCCGCATTGATCGCCGCCTGCACGTCGCGCGCGGCGCTGTCGGCGGTGCGGCTGAAGTTGAAACGCACGCCCACCGAGGCCTGGCCCTCGCTGGCGTTGCCGTACATGTCGTCGATGCCGGGGATCCGGCCCAGGTGCCGTTCCAGCGGGGCCAGCACGGTATTGGCCATGGTCTGCGCGCTGGCGCCAGGCATGCTCGCCACCACGTAGACGCCGGGGAAATCCAGCGACGGCAATGCGGCCACACCGAGCAACAGGTACGCCCACAGCCCGGCCAGGATCAGGCCGATAGCCAGCAGCGACGTACCGGCGGGCCGCCGGATCAGCGGCGCGAAGATGTTCATGCGGACACCCATGGCGGAATGCCGGAGCGACGCAACGCGCATGCTCCCGGCACGCACGCAAGACCAGCGATGGGCAGTGAAGTTCCTTTCATGCCGACCTTATGCCAGTCGCCGCGCGCCGGCGTATGTGCCTGAAGTACACACCGTGTCGAAAGGCAGGGGTGAGGATCGCGCTATTCCGGCAACGCGGGCATCGGCGGCGGCAGCGCGCGCTGGCGCCTGATCTCGGCACGCAGCTGCTGCCGCGCGGCCTTGCGCACGCGATGGTCGTGCTGCCACAGGTAGATCGCCGGCGTGCTCAGCAGGGTCAGCAGCTGCGACACCAGCAGGCCGCCGAGGATCGCGATGCCGAGCGGCTGGCGCAGTTCCGAGCCGTAGCCGAAGCCGATCGCCAGCGGCAGCGCCGCGCCCATCGCCACCAGGGTGGTCATGGTGATCGGACGGAAGCGCACCAGCGCCGCCTCGCGGATCGCCGCCGGCGGCGACAGCCCGCGCTCGCGCTCGGCGACGAGGGCGAAGTCGACCATCAGGATCGCGTTCTTCTTGACGATGCCGATCAGCATCAGCACGGCGATGATCGACATCAGGGTCAGCTGGGTATGCGTGACCAGCATGGCCAGGAAGGCGCCCATGCCGGCGGCCGGCAGGGTGGAGAGAATGGTCAGCGGATGGATCAGGCTCTCGTACAGCACGCCCAGCACCACGTACATCACCAGGATCACGGTCAGCAGCATCAGCAGCGCATTGTTCAGCGCGTCGAGCAGGTTCTGGTTCTCGCCGGTGTACTTCTTCTGCACGCCGGTCGGCAACTGCGCGGCGAAGATCGCCTGGTCGACCAGCTTCAGCCCGTCCGCCGGGGTGATGCCCTTGGCCAGGTTGTAGTTGAGCGAGGCCGATTCCAGCTGGTTGAAATGGCTTACCTTGGCCGGCGCCAGATGCGGCTGGATCTTCGCCAGTGCGGAGAGCGGGATCATGCTGCCCTGGCTGTTGCGCACGTAGGTGCCAAGCAGGCCCTGCGGATTCAGCGCATCGGCGTGGTCGGTGGTCAGCACCACCCGGTACTGGTTGATGTCCGAGTAGATGGTGGAGACCTGGCTCTGTCCGAACGCGTTGTACAACGCCGAATCGATCTGGCCCATGCCCACGTGCAGGCGCGCGGCGACCGCGCGATCCACCTCGATCATCTGCTGCGTGCCGATATCGTCGAAGCTGCTGGTGACGTCGGTGAACTGCTTCATCCCGCGCATCACATGCTCCAGCCGCAGGGTGGGCTGCTGCAGCGGACTGCCGTCGACGCTATTGAGCTGGAACGAAAACCGGCCGACGCCACCGGCACTGCCGCCGCTGCCGCCGCCACCGCCGAAGAACTGCACCGCGGAAACCGCGACATCGATGTCGCTGACATTCTTGAAGTGGGCGGCCAGGCGATCGACCACCTGCTGCACCTCGACGTGGCGGTCGCCCGGCTTGTCTCCCGGTTGCTTGAGGTCGACGAACAGGTGCGCGCCGTTGCTGCCGTCGACGATGGTGGACACGTCGAGCACCGCCGGGTCGGCCTGGAAAACCGCCGCCACCTCGCGTGCGCGCGCGGTCAGCAAGGTGGGCGAGATGTTCGGGCCCGCGGTGATCTGCACCCGCATCAGCCCGGTGTCCTCCTTCGGCATCAGGCCGCCGCCCGCGGTGATGCCGACCACCACCGCCAGCACGACGGTCAGCACCAGCAGGATCGCGGGTTGCCAGCGCATCACCCGGCGATGGTGCATGGCCCAGTCGAGCGAGCGTTCGTACAGGCCGAGCAGCCAGCGATCGAAGCGCTCGGCCAGCTGCTCCACGCGCCCCGGCGTGCGTGTTCCCGCCGGCTCGTGCATCAGGCTGCGCCCGCACAGCGCCGGGGTCAGGGTCAGCGAAACCACCGCGGAGATCACGATGGTGGCGACCAGGGTCACCGCGAACTCGCGCATCAGCATGGTGAACATGTTGTCGCCGAACACCATCGGCCCGAACACGGCGATCAGCGACAGCGTGATCGACACCACGGTGAAGCCGATCTCGCGCACCCCGGTCAGCGCCGCCTGCAACGGCGCCATGCCCTGCTCGATGTGGCGCACGATGTTCTCGATCACCACGATCGCATCGTCGACGACGAAGCCCACGCACAACACCAGCGCCACCAACGAGAAGATGTTCAGGGTGAACCCGAGCATCCACATCACGATCAGCGCGCCGGCCAGCGACAGCGGCACGCTGAGCATCGCGATCAGGGTCGGCCGCAACCGGCGCAGGAACAGCAGCATCACCAGCGCCACCATCACGATGCTCATCAGCAGCGCCACCTCGACCTCGTGCAGCGCCGATTCGGTGGTCGGGGTGAGGTCGAAGATCGGGGTGATCTGCACGTCGGCCGGCAACACCTTGCTCAGCGCCGGCAGCGCCGCGCGGATCGCCTGCACGGTGGCCACCGCGTTGGCGTCGGGGCGCTTGCTGATCTGCATGGTCACCGCACGCTTGCCGTTGAACCAGGCCGCCGCGTACTTGTCTTGCTGCCCGCTGCTGACCGTGGCCACGTCGGCCAGCCGCACCGGCACGCCCTGGCGGCTGGCGATCACCAGCGTGGCGAAATCCGCCGGCGTGTGCAGCGAATCGTTGGCGGTCACCGTCATCTGGGTGAGGCCGTCGCTGAGGATGCCCTGCGGCGAGGTGACGTTGGCGGCGCGCAAGGCGTTGGCCACGTCGTTGGTGGTGATGCCCTTGATCGCCAGCGCGTTGGCGTTCAGCGCGATGCGCACCGCGTGCGGCGTGCCGCCGCCGACCTGGACCTGGGCCACGCCGTCGACCTGCGCCACGGCGGGCTTCAACAAGGTGTCGGTGAGGTCGTACAGCTGATCCGGTGGCAGGCTGCTGGAGGTCAGCGTCACCAGCAGCACCGGCACCTTCGAGGTGTCGAACTTGAAGTACTGCGGCGGCGACGGCAGCCCCGGCGGCAGGTCGGCAGCGGCGGCGTTGATCGCCGCCTGCACGTCGCGCGCGGCGTCATCGGTCGAGCGCCCGTAGTCGAACAGCACCTGGATCTGCGCAGTGCCCTCGCTGGCATTGGAGAAGATGAACTGGACGCCCGGAATGCGTCCGATATGGCGCTCCAGCGGCGCCATCACCGTGGTCGCCATGGTCTGCGCGCTGGCGCCGGGCATCTGCGCCATCACCGCCACGCCGGGGAATTCGAGCGACGGAAACGCCGCCACGCCGATCAGCAGATACGCCCATACGCCCGCCATCATCAGCCCGATGGCGAGCAGCGAGGTGCCGACCGGGCGGCGGATCATCGGTGCGAATATATTCACGGGCTCTCCCTGGCCCCGGGAGCATAGCGGGAGAGCGCCACTGGCCGGAAGCCTGCCGATAACCCTGCGCGTGGTGGACGTCCCTGTCCGTGGATCAGTGCAGCGCCGGGCTGTAACGCAAGGTCAGCGACCAGGTGCGGCCGGGCTGGTTGTAGTAGTACACCGTCTCGTAATCGTGATCGAACGCGTTCGCCACGCGCCCTTCAACCTGCCAGCCCGGCGCGAAATGCCAGCTCGCGCGCAGCGCCAATGTGCCGTAGCCGCCGAGACGGTGCAGGTTGGCCGCGTCGTCGTAGCTCTTGCCGGCGGCATACCAGGTGGTGCCGACGCCGAACGCACCGAAACGGCGGTCGATGTCGATGCGCGCAGTGCGCTCCGGCCGACGCGGCAACAGCTTGCCGTTGTTGGCGCCGCCGTCGTCGTTCTTCGGCTGCTGCAGGGTCAGATAACCCTGCACTTGCCAGCCACCCAGGTTCGCGCCGAGCTGGCCTTCCAGGCCGCGGATGCGCGCCTGGCTGACGTTGAACGGCACATAGTTCTGGCTGGGATCGAGCAGGATCAGCTGGTCGATGTCGGTCTGGTAGGCATTCAAGGCCCAGTTCCAGCTGCCTAGTTTCTGGTTCAGGCCCAACTCGCCGCTGCGCGACTTCTCCGGCTTCAGATCCGGATTGGCCGACGGCATGCCGTAGTACGGCGGGTAATACAGATCGTTGAACGTCGGCGCGTGGAACGCGGTGCCGTAGCTGGCCAGCAGCCGCAGGTCGTGATCGAAGCGGTAACCCCAGGCCAGCGCACCGGTGTCGTGGCCACCATATTGCGAATCGTCGTCATGCCGCGCGGACAGCTGCAGTTCGTTGCGGCCGAACGTACCCAGATACTGCGCATAGGTGCCGGTGTCGTTGCGCTTGCTGGCGAGATAGCCGGTGCTGCTGTCGACGTGCTCCTGCTGGTAATCCACCCCGACCGTGAGCAGCTGGTTGGCGGCCAGTGCGATGTCGTTCTGCCACGACGCCTGATTTCGCCGCGAATTGGAATGGCCGGTCTGCGCAAACGGGTAGTACTGGCCGTAATACGTGCCCTGGTAATACGTGGTGGCGAGATCCCTGCTCTGCCCGGCGTTCAAGGTGACCTTCCAGCTGTCCAGCGGCGAGAAGCTCAGCCGTGCACCGGCGACACGCTGCTCGTTGACGGCGTCGTTGCCGCCGTACGGGCTGCCCGCGTATTCCACGTCGTTCTTGCTGCGCAACCAGGTGAAGGTCAGCTCGGTGCCGCTGTCCCAGCGATAGCCGGCGTTCGCCGCGCCATTCCAGTTGCGGTACGCGTCGTCGCGCGGATCGTCGACGAAACAGCCGGCGAATGCTTCGGCCGCGCCCATCCTGCAGCCGGGAAAGCCGCTGGTGTATTCGCCGCCGAGGCTGAGGTTGTACCAGGCGTGTTCATCGCCGCCGGACAGGCCGGCTTGGCCGCCGAACAAACCGTGGCTGCCAGTTGTCATGCTCATCGAAGGGGCGATGCCACCATCAGCGTGGCCGTGGCGGGTGAAGATCTGGACCACGCCACCGATCGCGTCGGCTCCGTACAGACTCGAACGCGGGCCGCGCACGATCTCGATGCGCTCGATCTGTTCGACCGGAATCTGCTCCAGCGAAGCCAGCCCCGCCGTCACCGAACCGATCCGCACACCGTCGATCAGCACCAGGGTATGGGTGGAATTGGTGCCGCGCAAAAACAGCGAACTCTGCTGGCCCATGCCACCACTCTGGGTGAAGGTCACGCCCGGCAGGCCGGTCAGCAGGTCGATCACCGACGCCGGCTGCAAGCGCTCGATGTCGGCGCGGGTGATCACGCTGACCGACGACAGCGCATCGTCGACGGTGATCGCGGTACGTGTGGCGGTGACGACGACCGGGTCCAGCGACGTCGCATTATTTTGGTCGGCGGCTTGTGCGGCCATCGTGCAGCCGAGCAGCGCCACGGTCAGCAAGGACTTCTTCATGTTCGTTTCCTCATGCCGCGCACCCGCGCACGGCACCATCGGCCAATGGGCTGGCAACAGGCGAGAGGGAGGAAGACGGAACGACGGGCAGGCAGGCGCGCCACACACGTGGTTCGGCCTCGCCCACCGCGAGCCACCAGAAATCATCCAGGCCGGTCTCCGGGCTCACGAGTGGCGGGCGGTGCTCCGCTCGCCTCGAACCGCGCCTTCCCGTGCATCGCACAGTGGCATTCGCGGTTCGGTCTCTCGCTTACCGTTGCGGGGGCAGCGCCGGCCTTGCAGTGATGTGCACTGCGCACCGGCTTCCCGTTTCATCCCTTGGGCGCGAGGCCGTCGGGACACCTGAACCTGCGCACTGTAGCGGCGACGGGTGCGGCTGGCAATCCGAGGGGCAGCGCTCCGTTGCGCCGATCTGCAGGCGCGGTGACTTGCCGCTACCCGGGGGAAGGTGAACAGGGCCCCGACTTCGGGGCCCTGATTTTGATCCCGAATTCTTTTTCCGGCTGCTTGACAGTACATATTTGTACTATCCATAACATGCCATGTGGACAATCCTGGAGTCTCGTCAAGCGGACAAGGAGCTTTCATCGGGCCGCGTCCCGATGGACATTCTCAAGCGCTACGAGAAGTGGAAAGACATTGCCATGATTTCCGGACCGCAAGGGCTCCGCTCAATCAAGGGCTTCCGGGACGAATCCCTCTCAGGCGGCTGGAAAGGCTTCAGATCATCCCGTTTGAACGAGCAGTGGCTTGTCATCTATTCCATCGAGGCGGATGTCATGAGCGTGCAAGTGGTTCGCGTTACACCACACGACGATCGGAAACGCTGATATGCGTAAATACACTCCCGCCAAGAAGCGCATCGATGTCTCGCCTGGAGAATCGGTGCGGATCATCCGTGAGCTTCAGGGCCTCAGCCAGACCCGGCTTTCTGCACTGTGCGGCATTCCCCAGACCACCATCTCCAGTATCGAGAACGGACGCGTCAACCTGGGCGTGGAGCGGGCCAAGACACTGGCAACCGCCCTTCACTGCCATCCTGCCGTGTTGGTGTTTCCCGGCTGGCAGCTCGATAACGCCGCCTGACCATTTCGTATCTGACGCCGATTTCCAAACCCCTGTCCACTGAAGTCGCTCCTACCGGCGCTCCGGCACGTCCATGCCGCCAATCCAGCTCCGCAGCACGCAATAGTCGTCGTCCATCAGCACCAGATCGGCGTTGCAGCCCGGATCGATACGGCCGCATATGGCATGCAGTCCGAGAAACTCTGCCGGATAAGTGCTGGCCATGCGCACGGCCTCTTCCAGCGGCAACCCAAGCATCTGCACGGTGTTGCGCACCGCGGTGGCCATGTCCAGCGCCGAACCGGCGAGCACGCCCTGCGCGGTCTGGCATATGCCGTCCCTGACGATGATGGTTTCGCCGTTGAGCACGTATTCGGGTGAGTCGGCGCCGACCGGCGGCATCGCGTCGGTGACCAGCAGCATCTTGCCGGGCGCCTTCGCGGCGATCGCCACGCGCAGGCTGGCCGGATGCACGTGGTGGCCGTCGACGATGATGCCGCACCAGCTGTGCGGATCTTCCAGCGCGGCGCCGACCACGCCGGGCTCGCGGCTGCCGAACGGCGTCATCGCGTTGAACAGATGGGTGAAGCCGCGCACGCCGGCGTCGAGCGCAACGCGCGTGGTGGCGTAGTCGGCGGCGGTATGGCCGGCGCAGACGATCACGCCGGCATCGTCCAGCGCACGAATGCTCTCGGGTGGCACCTGATCCGGCGCCAGCGTGATCAGACGGATGCCACGATGCGGCGCGCACAGCAAGGCCAGCTCCTCGCGGCCCGGCACGTGGAAATACTTCGCGTCGTGCACGCCCTTGCGCGCGGGCGCGAGGTACGGACCTTCCAGATGGATGCCGAGCAGCCCGGGCACGCCCTCTTCCAGCGCCTGCTCGACCGCGACCAGCGCGGCGCGCATCACGGCGGGCTCGTCGCTGATCAGCGTCGGCAGGAAGCCGGTGGTGCCGTAGCGTCGATGCACGGTGCCGATCCGGCGGATCGTCTCCACCGTCGGCGCCTCGTTGAACAGCACGCCGCCGCCGCCGTTGACCTGCACGTCGATGAAACCGGGCAGCAGCATCGCGCCGCCGAGGTCTTGTCGCGGCATGTTTTGCAGGCCAGGAGCGGACGCTGGCAGCAAGCCGGCAATGCGCCCGCCATCCAGCACGACGGCGAGATCATCGCGCCAACCTTCGGGGGTGAGTACGCGGGCGTGGGTGAGGGCGGTCGTCATGATGGATTCCAGGATTTTCCCAACCCGTTCGCACTGAGCGTAGCTCGCGCCAACGAGCGAAGTCGAAGTGTCTCCGCGCACCCTTCGACTTCGGCCTTGCGGCCTACGCTCAGGGCGAACGACTGTTCCGGTCAGCTCTCGACTAGACCGTTTCCGTAACCTTGTTCAGATGCGGCGGCACATCGGGATTGAAGCCACGGCGCAGCGCCAGTTCGCTGGCCGCACGATAGAAGCTCTGGATGATCAGCAGCGGCGTGCACAACGCCGGCAGGCCGGCGGGCACCGGCAGCGCGCCGGCGCCGAGCTGGCCCGGCGCCGCCACGAATACCTGCGCGCCGCGGGCGCGGAACTCGTTCGCCACCGCCAGCGTGCTCGCCAGCGTGTCGTCGTCCTGGGCGAAGCAGAGCACCGGGAAGTCCGGCCCGACCAGGGCCATCGGCCCGTGCTTGACCTCGGCCGCGCTGAACGCCTCGGCGTGCAGCCCGCAGGTTTCCTTGAATTTCAGCGCCGCCTCCAGCGCGATGCCGAGGCCGAAGCCGCGGCCGACCACGAACAGGTTGTGCGCGTCGACCAGGCCTTCGCTGAGCGCAGACCAATCCGCATCCCAACCGGCACGCAAGGCATCGGGCAGGGCGCGCAGCGCCGCGGCCAGTTCGTCGTCGCCGCGCCAGCGCGCGCACAAATGCAGCACCGCGGCCAGCGCGGCGATGTAGCTCTTGGTCGCCGCCACGCTGCGCTCCGGTCCCGCATGCAGCGGGATCACCGTGTCGGCCAGCGCGGCCAGCGGCGAATCCTCCACGTTGACCAGCGCCACCACCCGTGCACCAGCCACCTTGGCCGCCTGCGCATTGCGCAGCAGGTCCGGGCTCTTGCCCGATTGCGAGATCGCGATGAACAACGCGCCCTGCCAGCACTGCTCGGCGGCGTAAACCGAGGTGACCGACGGCGAGGCGGAGGCGGTGACGATGCCGAGCTGGGTCTCGAAGACGTACTTGGCGTAGGCCGCGGCGTGGTCGGAACTGCCGCGCGCGCAGGTGACGATGAAGCGCGGCGGCGCGGCGCGCAGCGTGGCGGCCAGTGCGCTGACCACCGCTTCGTTGGCGGCGAACTGACGCGCCACGACCTCGGCGGACTCGTGTGCTTCGCGATACATCAGGGTGTGGCTGGCGGTCATGCGCGTCCTTCAGTCGGTGTGCAGTTCGGCGACGAAATCGTAGATGTCGCCGCGATACCAGGAAGTGGTGAACTCGACCACGCGGCCGTCGTCGAGGAAACTGCGCCGTTCGATGTTCAGCCCGGCGCTGCCCACCGCGACATGCAGCAGGCGCGCCTGCTGCAGGTTGAGCGACACCGCGCGCAATCGCTGCAGGGCGCGGCGCGGGCGACAGCCGAGTTTTTCCAGCGCCTCGTACAGCGAGTCGTGCACCAGCAGCGGATCGGGCAGCACGCTGGCCGGCACCACGCTGCGTTCGATCGCCAGCGGTTCGTCCTGGCCGTAGCGCACGCGATGCAGTCGTGCCACCAGGGTGCCCGGCGACAGGTTCATCGCCATCGCCTCCTCGGGGGTGACTTCGCCGACCACCCGCTCGAAGAACTCCGAACGCGGGCGCAGGCCGCGCTCGCGCAGGTCCTCGGTGAAACTGGTCAGCCGCGACATCGGCTTGACGATGCGTTCGGCGATGAAGGTGCCGGCGCCGTGGCGCTGGGTCAGCAGGCCTTCCTCGACCAGGCCGGCGATCGCCTTGCGCACGGTCACCCGCGACAGCATCAGCGCATGCGACAGGTCACGCTCGCTGGGCAGCGCATGGCCGGGCTCGATGTCGCGCTGCTGCACCACGTTGCGGATCGCCTGGCGCAGGCGTAGATAAGCCAGCGGCTGGTGATTGGCCGGGTCATGGCAGATCCGGCGGTATTCCGTGGTCAAGGCGGTTTGCATGACGCGAACAATACCAATACATATCCACATGCCGCAAGTCGGCTGAACACAAGGGCTTTCAAAACCCGCCTGCAGCATGCCATTTCTTCGGCCATGGTCGCCGGAATGAATTCGTATGCAGGCTGGTAGTTTTGGTGGTATTTCACTGGTATGATCATCGCCCACCCGGCGCAGGCGCCGCGATGCAGGCCCCTGCCCACCACCGGCAACGTGTCGAGGTACTCGCGTGACAGCTTCCCAGCAATCGGTAGAACCGTTCGACCTGGTCATCTTCGGCGGCACCGGCGACCTCGCCGTGCGCAAGCTGCTGCCGGCCCTGTTCCACCGCTTTCTCGACGGCCAGATTCCGGCCAGCAGCCGCATCGTCGGGATCGCCCGCGAGGCGCTTGACGACGCCGGCTACCGCGCGCAACTGCGCGAGGCGCTGCTGAAGATCTGCGATGCCGCCAAGCTCGACGAATTCCTGAAGCAGGTGTTCTACCGTCCGCTCGATGCGCGCAAGGACGACGGCTGGGACGACTTCGCCGCGCTGATCAAGGCCGAGCCCGAACACGTGCGGGTGTTCTACCTGTCCACCTCGCCCGAGCTTTTCGTCGACCTGTGCCGGCGCCTTGGCGAGCACGGGCTGAACCTGGGGCAATCGCGCGTGGTGATGGAAAAACCCATCGGCCGCGACCTGGACAGCGCGAACCGCATCAACGACGCGGTGGGCAAGGTCTTCAGCGAATCGCAGACCTTCCGCATCGACCACTACCTCGGCAAGGAAACCGTGCAGAACCTGCTGGTGCTGCGCTTCGGCAACGCCTTGTTCGAGCCGCTGTGGAACTCGGCGCACATCGACCACGTGCAGATCACCGTCGCCGAAACCGTCGGCGTGGGCCACCGCGCCGGTTACTACGACCATGCCGGCGCGCTGCGCGACATGGTGCAGAACCACATGCTGCAGCTGTTGTGCATGGTGGCGATGGAACCGCCGTCGTCGCTGGCGCCGGACGCGGTGCGCGACGAGAAGCTGAAGGTGCTCAACGCGCTCAGGCCGATCGGCGACGCCAACGTGGGCTCGCTCACCGTGCGCGGCCAGTACCGCGCCGGCGTCGCCGAAGGCGACCACGTGCCGGGTTACCAGGAGGAACTGGGCAACACCAGGTCCAACACCGAGACCTTCGTGGCGCTGAAGGCGGAGATCGCCAACTGGCGCTGGGCCGGCGTGCCGTTCTACCTGCGCACCGGCAAACGCATGCCGGAACGGGTCTCGGAAATCGTGGTGACATTCAAGCCAGTGCCGCATTCGATCTTCGCCGCCGGCTCCGGCACGCTGGCACAGAACCGGCTGGTGCTGCGGCTGCAGCCGGACGAAGGCGTGAAGCTGTGGCTGACGATCAAGCACCCCGGCCCCGGCGGCCTGCGCCTGCGTCACGTGCCGCTGGACATGAGCTTCGCCGAGGCGTTCGGCGTGCAGCAGCCCGATGCGTACGAACGCCTGCTGCTCGACGTCGTGCGCGGCAACCCAACCCTGTTCATGCGTCGCGACGAGGTCGAGGCCGCATGGCGCTGGGCCGGTCCGATCCTGGCCGCGTGGTCGGCCAGCGGCGAGACGCCGCGTCCCTACGCGGCCGGCAGCTGGGGGCCGAGCGCCTCGGTGGCGCTGATCGAGCGCGACGGTCGCACCTGGCACGACGACAATGAATAGACGTCCGTCTTTACCCGCGCTTCACCCGCTGCCTGCACCTGTTGCGGCAGGCTGCCCCGTCCCGCCCACCCCGTAGCCCGATCCGCCATGAGCACGCCACTGAACGTCACCACCCACAGCTTCACCGACAGCCAGGCCCAGGCCCGGGCACTGGCCGAGCGCGTGGCCGAACGCCTGCGCACCGCCCTGAGCGAACGCGACCACGCCGTGCTGGCCGTATCCGGTGGCAGCACGCCGAAGGATTTCTTCGAGCGTCTTTCGCGCGAAAAGCTGGACTGGACGAAGGTGCTGGTGACCCTGGTGGACGAACGCTGGGTGCCGGACAGCGACGAACGCTCGAACGCACGACTGGTGAAATCGCACTTGCTGCAAAACGCCGCGAGCCGTGCCCGACTGATTCCTCTATACACCGGCGACGCCACCCCGGAAACCGGCCTGGCCGAAGCCAACGCGCGCATCGACGCACTGCCGCTGCCGTTCGACGTGGTGGTGCTGGGCATGGGCGAGGACGGTCACACCGCCTCGTTCTTTCCCGGTGGCGATCACCTGGCCGAGGCGCTGGATCTGCACGGCAAGACACGCGTGCTGCCGATGCATGCGCCCGACGCCGGCGAGCCGCGCATCACGCTGACCCTGCCCACCCTGCTCGAAACCCGCGCGCTGTACCTGCTGGTGTCCGGCGAGAAGAAGCGCGACCTGCTCGCCGATGCCCGGCTCGGCCTCGGCGCCGCGCGCGATTACCCGGTGCGCGCCGTGCTGACCCAGCAACGCGTGCCGGTGGCGGTGTACTGGTGCCCTTAGCCGGCGGCTGAAAGCCGCCGGCTAAGCGACCCACGGATGGGTCGCTCGCCGAGTAACGACGCAAGTCGTTGCTCGGTCGGAGGCTCGTCAGGCGATAGCCGGACGAGCCGAGTCGACAAGGCGCAGGAAAGCGCCTTGTCGACATCATGGAACGCATGCTGTTGCTTGCGCTTCCGCCTTTTCTCTCAACGATTCCGGATCCAGACCATGACCACGCTGCACCCCGTCGTCGCCGAAGTCACCGATCGCCTGCGCGAACGCAGCCGCGACACGCGCGAGGCTTACCTCAAGCGCATCGACGCGGTGGATCGCAGCGGGCCGCAGCGCGGGCATCTTTCCTGCGGCAACCTCGCCCACGGTTTTGCCGCCTGCGGCAGCGAGGACAAGCAGGCACTGCGCAGCGGCCAGCGCGCGAACCTGGCGATCGTCACCGCCTACAACGACATGCTCTCCGCGCACCAGCCGTACGAGCGCTACCCCGCGCTGATCCGCCGGATCGCGCGCGACAGCGGTTTCACCGCCCAGGTCGCCGGCGGCGTGCCGGCGATGTGCGACGGCGTCACCCAGGGCCGCGCCGGCATGCAGCTGTCGCTGTTCTCGCGCGACCTGATCGCGATGGCCACCGCCGTGGCGCTGTCGCACGACATGTTCGACGGCGCGCTTTACCTGGGCATCTGCGACAAGATCGTGCCCGGCCTGCTGATCGCCGCGCTGAGCTTCGGCCACCTGCCCGGCGCCTTCGTGCCCTCCGGCCCGATGCCCAGCGGCATCCCGAACGAGCAGAAGTCGAAAGTGCGCCAGGCCTTCGCCGACGGCAAGGCGAGCAAGGCCGAGCTGCTCGAAGCCGAAGCCGCCTCGTACCACGCCGCCGGCACCTGCACCTTCTACGGCACCGCCAACTCCAACCAGATGCTGATGGAGATCATGGGCCTGCACCTGCCTGGCGCCAGCTTCACCGCGCCGGACACGCCGCTGCGCGACGCGCTCACCGCCGAGGTGGTGCGCCGGATCGCCGCGCAGAGCGCGCTGGGTGAACACTACCTGCCGCTCGGCCACATCATCGACGAGCGCGCGATCATCAACGGCGTGATCGGCCTGCACGCCACCGGCGGCTCGACCAACCACCTGCTGCACCTGGTGGCGATCGCCCACGCCGCCGGCATCCAGCTGCGCTGGGACGATTTCGACGCGCTCTCCGGCGCGATCCCGCTGCTGGCGCGCGTCTATCCGAACGGCTACGCCGACGTGAACCAGTTCCATGACGCCGGCGGCATGGCCTTCCTGATCGACCAGTTGCTCGGCGCCGGCCTGCTGTACGGCGACGTGCAGACCATCTTCGGCGCCGGCCTGGAAGGCTACGCGCAGATCCCGCAACTCGACGCCGCCGGTGCCTTGCACTGGACGCCGGTATCGAAGCAGAGCGGCAATCGCGGCGTGCTGCGCGGGGTGGACGAACCGTTCCGCGCCGACGGCGGCCTGCGCATGCTGCAGGGCAACCTGGGCCGCGCCGTGATCAAGGTCTCCTCGGTGCCGGACGACCGACTGCTGATCGAGGCGCCGGCCATCGTGTTCCACGACCAGGACGAGGTCGCCGGCGCGTACAAGCGCGGCGAGCTGAACCGCGATTTCGTCGCGGTGGTGCGCTTCCAGGGCCCGCGCGCGAACGGCATGCCCGAACTGCACAAGCTCACCCCCACGCTGGCCCTGCTGCAGGATCGCGGCCACCGCATCGCCCTGCTCACCGACGGGCGCATGTCCGGCGCCTCCGGCCGCGTGCCGGCGGCGATCCACGTCACGCCCGAAGCGGTGGCCGGTGGCAATCTTGCCAAGATCCGCGACGGCGACATGATCCGGCTGGACGCGACGAATGGACGTCTGGACGTCCTGATGGAAGCGCACGAACTGGATGCGCGTCTGCCGGTCACGGCCGATCTTTCCAGTCAGCACAGCGGCATGGGGCGCGAGTTGTTCGGCCTGTTCCGCCAGGCCGCGGCCAGCGCCGACCTCGGCGCCGGCGTACTCTGACCTCAATCTCGTCGTAGGAGCCCGCTCGCGGGCGATGCTCTTGCGAATCCCGGCTTTCAACAGACGAATGTCTGGTCATCCCGAATCCCGTGTGAAGAGCATCGCCCGCGAGCGGGCTCCTACCTACCACCAGATCACAGCGAACCGACCATGAGCCTGATCGAGCAGAAGCAGCAGCAAATCGAAGCCACCATGCGCCTGGCCCGGGTCATCCCGGTGGTGGTGATCCATGACTTGAAGGCCGCGGTGCCGATGGCCCGCGCGCTGGTCGCCGGCGGCACCCCGGCGATCGAGGTGACCCTGCGCACGCCGGTGGCGCTGGAGGCGATCCGTGCGATCGCCGCCGAGGTCGAAGGCGCCGTGGTGGGTGTCGGCACGGTGCTGAGCGCAACCGACCTGCATGCCGCGCAACAGGCCGGCGCACGCTTCGCGGTATCGCCAGGCATCTCGCCGTACCTGCTCGATGCGGCCGAGGACAGCGCGCTGCCGCTGCTGCCCGGCGCGGCCACCGCCAGCGAGGCGATGAGCCTGCTCGAACGCGGCTATCGCCACCTGAAGTTCTTCCCCGCAGTGCCGGCCGGCGGCCACAAGCTGCTCGGCGCCTGGGCCAGTCCGCTGCCGCAGATCCGCTTCTGCCCCACCGGCGGCATCAGCCTGACCAATGCCGCGGATTTCCTGGCGCTGCCCAACGTGCTCTGCGTGGGCGGCTCGTGGCTCACGCCGGCGGACAAACTCGGCGCCGGCGACTGGGCCGGCATCGAGTTGCTGGCGCGCGAGGCGGCCCGCCTCTGACGAGGTCAGGCAGGCCGCGCGCGCCTGACCCCGCGCATCATTTCTGCAGCAGTGCCTTCGCCCGCTGCACCACGTTCTCGACGGTGAAGCCGTACTCGCGCAGCAGCGCGTCGGCCGGGGCCGAGGCGCCGAAGCGGTCGATGCCCAGCATGTCGCCATGCTCGCCGGTGTAGCGACGCCAGCCCTGGGCCACGCCCATTTCCACCGCCAGCCGGGCGCTGACGTCCGGCGGCAATACCTCATCGCGATAGCTTTGCGGCTGCGCCTCGAACAGTTCCCAGCTCGGCATCGACACGCAGCGCACGGCGATGCCGCGAGCTTCGAGCTGCGCGGCGGCTTCCAGGATCAGACTCACTTCGGAGCCGCTGGCGATCAGGATCAGGGCCGGCTTGCCGTCCTTCGCGTCGCTCAGCACGTAGGCGCCCTGGCGCACGCCGTCCGCGCTGGCGTAGCGCGTGCGATCGAGCGTGGGCAGCTTCTGCCGCGACAGCGCGAACAGTACCGGCCGACCGGTCGTGGCGACCGCCACTTTCCACGCCACCGCCGTCTCGTTGGCGTCGGCCGGACGGATCACGGTGAGGTTGGGAATCGCACGCAGGCTGGCCAGCTGCTCGACCGGCTGATGGGTGGGGCCGTCTTCGCCCAGCGCGATGCTGTCATGGGTGAACACGTGGATCGCATGCACGCCCATCAGCGCAGCGAGGCGGATCGCCGGGCGCATGTAGTCGGAGAAGATCAGGAAGGTCGAGCCGTACGGCACGAAGCCGCCATGCACGGCGAGCCCGTTGACGATCGCGCCCATCGCATGTTCGCGCACGCCGAAGTGCAGGTTGCGCCCGGCATCGCTCCAGCCGGCGCTGTCCGAGCCCTGAGTGTCTTCGCCCTTGGTGACCGCAGGGTTGAAGTCGCCGAAGCCCTTGAGGTTGGTGAAGGTGGAGGAGTCCAGATCGGCCGAGCCGCCGAACAGCGCGGCTAGCTTCGGCGCGATCGCATTCATCACCTTGCCGCCGGCCTCGCGCGTGGCGATGCCCTTGGCGTCAGCAGCGAATACCGGGATGTCGCTGTCCCAGCCGTCCGGAAGCTCGCCATGCAGCCGCGCGCGAAGTTCGCCGGCGAGCTCGGGGAAGGCCTTGGCATAGCCGTCCAGACGTCCATTCCAGTCGTCCTGCGCCTGCTGGCCGCGCGCCTGGGCCTCGCGGAAATGCTGCAGCGCCGGCTCGGGGACCAGGAAATCCGGCTCCAGCGGCCAGCCCAGCTTCTGCTTGGTCGCCTTCACCTCCTCGACGCCCAGCGGCGAACCGTGCGCCTTGAAACTGTCCTGCTTCGGCGAGCCATAGCCGATGTGGGTGCGCACCAGGATCAGGGTCGGTCGCGCGGTGTCGGCCACGGCTTCATTCAACGCGGCGTCGATCGCGGCGACGTCGTTGCCGTCGGCGACCTTGATCGTCTGCCAGCCATACGCCTCGAAGCGCTTTGCCCGATCTTCGGTGAAGGTGATATCGGTACCGGCGGCCAGCGTCACGTAGTTGTCGTCGTACAGGCACACCAGCTTGCCGAGTTTCAGATGGCCGGCCAGCGAGGCGGCCTCCGACGCCACGCCTTCCATCAGGTCGCCGTCACCGACGATCACCCAGGTGCGGTGATCGATCACCGTGTGGCCGTCGCGGTTGTAGGTCGCCGCCAGCTGCGCCTCGCCGATCGCCATGCCCACCGCGTTGGCCAGGCCCTGGCCGAGCGGGCCGGTGGTGACTTCCACGCCCGGCGTGTGGCCGTATTCGGGATGCCCCGGCGTCTTGCTGCCCCATTGGCGGAACTGCTTGATGTCGTCCAGCGACACGCCGTAGCCGGTCATGTGCAGCAGGCTGTAGAGCAGGGCCGAACCATGTCCGGCGGACAGCACGAAGCGATCACGATCGGCCCACTGCGGATCGGCCGGGTGATATTTCATGTGCTTCGTCCACAACACATAGGCCATCGGCGCCGCGTCGAGCGGCAGGCCGGGATGGCCACTGTCCGCCTTCTGCACCATGTCCACCGAGAGGAAGCGAAGCGTGTTGATGCACTGCTGGTCCAGCGACGAATCGGTCATGTGGGATCCCGTGGTAGGCAAGGCGGCCGCCTTGAGTGGGTAGTGTGATCGCGTGCGGGTAAAGCCGCCGTCAAACGACGGGCGCCGCGGCACGCAATCGTTGGCGTCGCCGGTTTCATGCTCGCCGGCTTCTCCAGATAGCTGCTGCCTGGCACGTTCCGCCAATGGCGGGCAAGTGCGTGGCCATGTGCGGCAAGCTGCCGGTTATGCAGATGCCCGCCCGCCGGGCAGCCCACCAGGCAGATCGCGACCCGTGCGAACAGCGTCAGCGCGGGGGAGTTACCCTTGATCCGGCGAAAAAAATGTTTGCGCGGCAACCTGCCTTGCGGAGACGGCGGCGATGGCAACGGCACGGACCGGCGCCATGATGGCGGATGCTTGTTGGCCAAGGTCGGGGGTCAGGGTGGTCCCGGTCGCTCGTTCTGCATCATCACCCCGTAGGCCACGCGCCCGCCTGCCGGCACGTCCATCGGCGGCCAACTGATGGGTCGAAAGGTGTCGCCTACCCGATCGCGCCGAACAGTTTGCCTGCAGCGGCGGTAATGATCATGGCCAGCGCACCCCAGAAGGCGATGCGCAACATGCCAGTGCCGATGGCGGCGCCGCCCGCACGGGCCGCTATGCCGCCGAGTACGGCCAGAAACAGCAGTGAGGCCGCGAACACCAGAGGCAACAAGCCGCTGGCGGGGGCCAGCGCGGCCACCAGCAGCGGCAGCAGCGCGCCCGCCGCGAAGCTCAGTGCGGACGCGCCGGCGGCCTGCAGCGGGCGGGCGCGCAATGCTTCGGTGATGCCCAGTTCGTCGCGCGCATGGGCATCAAGTGCGTCGTGCGCCATCAACTGCACGGCCACCCGTCGGGCCAGCGCCGGCTCCAGGCCGCGTGCCATGTAGATGGCAGCCAGTTCCCGGTGTTCTCCGTCGACGTCGGTCTGCAGCTCGTGGCGCTCCCTGTCCAGTTCGGCCTTTTCGCTATCGGCCTGCGAATGCACCGACACGTATTCACCGGCAGCCATCGACATCGCCCCGGCGACCAGGCCGGCCAGGCCGGCGGTCAGAATGTTGCTGCGGTCGGCGTGCGCAGCGGCCACGCCGAGCACCAGGCTGGCGGTGGAGACGATCCCGTCGTTGGCGCCGAGCACGGACGCCCGCAACCAACCCATGCGACCCGTGACGTGACGTTCGTGGTGGCGGCGTCGATGCATGCGGTGGATTCCGTGGCTGCAGTGGCACGGCGCTGTTCACGCGCCGATGGGATCAAACCATCCGCTTCAAGGTGTCGTCGCGGCGGCCGAAGTGGTGCCACAGCGCAGCCAGGATATGCAACGCGATGACATAGTAGAAAACGGTGCCGAGAGTGGAATGGATGTCCTCGAAACGATGCCCCAACGCGCGGTCAGGCTGGCTCACGAACGAGGGCAGCAGGGTCATGCCGAACAGCGCGACCGGCTTGCCCTCGATCTGCAGGGTGATCACCCCCAGGATGGGTTGGACCAACAGGAACGCGTAAAGCGCCACGTGCGTGAGCTTGCCCAGCAGCTCGCTCCAGCGCGGAGGCGCCGGCGTCACCGGCGGCCGACCACCGCGCAGGCGCAACGCCAGCCTCGGCAGAATCAGCAGCAGCACCGCAAGGCCGACGAGGTAGTGAGCGCCAAGCACGTTGGCGCGGGTGGGGCTGCCCTTGGCGAACAGTTCGAACAGGTTGATGAACACGTAAGCCAGCAGCACCAGAGAGAAAATCAGCCAGTGCATCCGGCGAATGGCGGGCGCAAAGCGAGGCTTCGGTTGGTCGATGGGCAAGGCAGGACTCCGCTAAGGTGGAAGCGCATGACCTTGGCGTCTTCATGCGCCGACGCATGATGTCGAGTTTGCGCTTATTCGGCTGCGAGCGCGCTATCGACGATGTGCTGTGCCTCGGCAAGCAGGCTCTTGAGGTGAGCCTCGTCCTTGAAGCTTTCGGCGTAGATCTTGTAGATCGCCTCGGTGCCGGACGGCCGCGCGGCGAACCAGCCGCTGGCGGCGACCGCCTTGATGCCGCCGATCGGCGCGCCATTGCCGGGCGCCTTGTCCAGTACCTGCTCGATCTTCTCGCCCGCCAGCTGGTCGCTCTTCACCTGCGCGGGCGACAACCTGGCCAGTTTCGCTTTCTGCTCGGGCGTGGCGGCTGCGTCGACGCGGTTGGCAAACGGCTTGCCGAGTTCGCCGGCCAGCTGCACATACAGTTCGCCGGGGTCCCTGCCTTCGCGCGCGGTGATCTCGGCCGACAACAGGGCCGGCACCAGGCCGTCCTTGTCAGTGGTCCACACCGAGCCGTCGTGGCGCAGCAGCGACGCACCCGCGCTTTCCTCGCAACCGAAGCCGAGCGAGCCATCGAACAGGCCTTCGGAAAACCACTTGAAACCGACCGGCACTTCGTAGAGTTTGCGGCCCAGCCGCTGCGCCACGCGGTCGATCAGCGCGGTGCTGACCACGGTCTTGCCGACGGCGGCGTTCGCGCTCCACTGCGGCCGGTGCCGGAACAGGTAATCGATCAGCACCGACAGGTAATGGTTCGGCTCCATCAGGCCGTTGCTGCGGGTGACGACGCCGTGGCGGTCATGGTCGGTATCGCAGGCGAACGCGACGTCGTATTTGTCCTTCAGGCCGATCAGCCGCTGCATCGCGTACCTCGACGACGGGTCCATGCGGATCTTGCCGTCCCAGTCCACCGTCATGAACGCGAATTGCGAGTCGACCACCGCGCTCACCACGGTAAGGTCGAGCTTGTAGCGGTCGGCGATCGGCTGCCAGTAATGCACGCCGGCGCCGCCCAGCGGATCGACGCCCATCTGCACGCCGGCGCCGCGGATCGCGTCGAAGTCGATGATGTTGGCGAGGTCGGCCACATAGTTGTTGAGGAAATCGTGGTCGTGCGTGGTGGCGGCCTTGCGCGCCTGCGCCAGCGGCATCCGCTTCACCCCCTTCAGGCCACCTTCGAGCAGCGCGTTGGCGCGCTGTTGCACCCAGTTGGTGATGTCGGTATCGGCCGGTCCGCCGTTGGGCGGGTTGTACTTGAAGCCGCCGTTGTCCGGTGGATTGTGCGAAGGCGTGATCACGATGCCGTCGGCCAGACCGCTGTTGCGTCCCCCGCTGCTATGCAGTTTGTTGTAGACCAGGATCGCGTGCGACACCGCCGGCGTGGGCGTGAACTCGCCACCGCTGGAGAGCATCGTCTGCACACCGTTCGCCGCCAGCACTTCCAGCGCACTCTCCAGCGCCGGCTGCGACAAGGCATGGGTGTCCGCGCCGATGAACAGCGGGCCGTCGATGCCCTTGCCCTTGCGGTATTCGCAGATCGCCTGGCTGATCGCCAGGATGTGCCATTCGTTGAAGCCGCGCTCGAACGAACTGCCGCGATGGCCGGACGTGCCGAACGCCACGCGTTGCGCGGCGACCGACGGATCGGGCTGCAGGTCGACATAGGCGGCCAGCAGCTTCGGCACGTCGACCAGGATCGACTTCGGTGCCGGCTTGCCGGCGAGCGGGCTGATCTTCTGGCTCATGGACGTTCCGTTGTCGGGTGGTCGCGCAGCTGGCGGTAACGACGGATCAGGGTGTTGGTGGAACTGTCGTGGGCGAGCTTCGGCTCGTCCTTCGCGGTCAGTTCCGCAATCGTGGTTTTGGCCAGTTGCTTGCCCAGCTCCACGCCCCACTGGTCGAACGAGTCGATGCCCCAGATCACGCCCTGCACGAAGACGCTGTGCTCGTACAAGGCGATCAGGCTGCCCAGCACATGCGGCGTCAATCGCTGCGCCAGGATCGTCGTGCTGGGCCGGTTGCCGGGAAACGTGCGATGCGGCACCAGCACTTCGGGCGTGCCTTCGGCGCGCACCTCGTCCGCGCTCTTGCCGAACGCCAGCGCCTCGCCCTGGGCGATCAGGTTGGCCATCAGCAGGTCGTGCTGCTGGCCGCCGCCCTGAACAGGCAAGGGGTTCAGGCTCTGCCCGAAGCCGATGAAATCGCACGGCACGATGCGCGTGCCCTGGTGGATCAGCTGGTAGAACGAGTGCTGGCCATTGGTGCCCGGCTCGCCCCAGTAGATCGGCCCGGTGGCGTAGTCGACCGCGGTGCCGTCGAGCGTGACGCGCTTGCCGTTGCTCTCCATGGTGAGCTGTTGCAGATAGGCCGGGAAGCGTTTCAGGTATTGCTCGTAGGGCAATACCGCGACGGTGGCGGCATCCAGGAAGTTGTTGTTCCAGATCGCCAGCAGGCCCATCAGCAGCGGCAGGTTGCGCTCGGTCGGGGCATGCCGGAAATGCTCGTCCATGGCGTGGAAGCCGGCCAGCATCTCGCGGAAATGCCCGGGCCCGATCGCCAGCATGGTCGACAGCCCGATCGCCGAATCCATCGAGTAGCGCCCGCCGACCCAGTCCCAGAAGCCGAACATGTTGGCGGTGTCGATGCCGAACTTCGCCACGCCTTCGGCATTGGTGGAGACCGCCACGAAATGCTTCGCGACCGCGCCGCTCTTTTCAGGATCGGCGTCGCCCAGCGCCGCCACGCTCCACGCACGCGCGGCGTGCGCGTTGGTCAGCGTTTCCAGCGTGGTGAAGGTCTTGGAGCAGACGATGAACAGCGTCTCGGCCGCGTCCAGGTCTCGGGTGGCTTCGACGAAGTCGGTGCCGTCCACGTTGGAGACGAAGCGGAACGTCATCGCCCGCTCGCTGTAGTCGCGCAGCGCCTCGTACGCCATCACCGGGCCGAGATCGGAACCGCCGATGCCGATGCTGATCACGTTGCGGATGCGCTTGCCGGTATGCCCCAGCCACTGGCCGCCACGCACGCGGTCGGCGAATTTCGCCATGCGGTCCAGCACTTCGTGCACGTCGGGAACCACATCGTGGCCGTCGACCAGGATCTGCTCGCCACGCGGCGCCCGCAGCGCCACGTGCAGCACGGCGCGATCCTCGGTGCGGTTGATGCGCTCGCCGCGGAACATCGCCGCGGTGCGCTGCGGCAGCTCGCAGGCGGTGGCCAGCTCGCGCAGCAGGCGCAGGGTGTCGGCGTCGACACGCTGCTTGGAGTAATCCAGATACAGGCCGACGTCCTCGAGGCGGAAGGCCTCGCCGCGAGCCGGGTCATCCGCGAACAGCTGGCGCAGGTGGCGCTCGCTCATCACCGCCGCGTGCTGCTGCAGCGCCTGCCACGCCGGCAGTCTCCTCAAGGCTGACTGGCTCATCGCATCGCCGGTCCCTTGGCCTTGGCGTCGAGCGCACTGGCCTTGTCCGCGATCCGCTGCAACAGCTGCTTCCAGGATTTGACGAACGCATCCGCGCCGTCCTGCTGCAGCTGCAGCGCCAGCGCGTCGACATCCACGCCGGCCTTGCCGATCTGCGCGAGCATGGTGTCGGCGTCGCCGCCGTCGATCGGCATCACGCCGGCCAGCTGGCCGTGGTCGGCAAAGGCATGCAGGGTCTTCTCCGGCATCGTGTTGATGGTGTTCGGTGCAGCCAGCGAGCTGATGTACAGCGTGTCCGGTGCGTTCGGGTCCTTGGTCCCGGTGCTGGCCCACAACAGGCGCTGCGGCTGCGCGCCGGCGGCGGCCAGTTTCTGCCAGCGCGCCGACGCCAGCAGTTCGCGGTAGGCACGATAAGTCTGCCGGCCCACCGCGATGCCCAGCGTGTTGTGCAGCGCATCCGGCAAGGCCTTGTTGCTGGCCACGTCCCAGCGGCTGATGAACAGCGACGCCACCGAGCCCACGCGCGGGTCCATCCCCGCCTCGATGCGCCGCTCGATGCCGCGCAGGTACGCCTCGGCGGCGGCCTGGTACTGGGCGCAGGAGAACAGCAGGGTCACGTTGATCGGAATGCCGAGGAAGATCGCCTCCTCGATCGCCGGCACGCCTTCCGGGGTACCGGGAATCTTCACGAACAGGTTGTCGCGCTTGCCGGCGGCGTGGATCTGCCGGGCCGCGGCGATCGAGCCGGCGGTGTCGGCGGCCAGCAGCGGGGAGACCTCCATCGAGACCCAGCCGTCGACGCCGGCGCTGCGCTGGAATACCGGTGCGAACAGGTCGGCCGCGCGGCGCAGGTCCTCCAGCGCCAGTTCGACGAACAGCTTTTCGCCGCTCAGGCCGGCCAGTGTCTTGGCGTGGATGCCGGCATCGTAGGCGTCGCCGTCGCCGATCGCCGCGTCGAAGATGCTGGGGTTCGAGGTCAGGCCGGTGATCGAGTCCTCACTGATGTAGCGCGCCAGCGTGCCGTCGTCGAGCAGGGTGCGGGTGATGTTGTCCAGCCACAGGCTCTGGCCGAGATCGTGCAGTTGTCGGGTCGCTTTCATGCTTGCTCCGTGGACGTTGCTTCAATGGGTCGCAATCGGTTTCAGTCGGCTGCCAGCGCAATCGCCGGCGCACTCGGCAGGAAGTCTTCAAGCTTACGCCCGCGCAGCTCGCCGATGCACGCGATGACGAGATCCGGCGCCGGCGCGATGGTCTCGCGCGCGCTGTCCGCGGCGTAATGGCCCTGGCGCACGAACACCGTGGTCAGCCGGGCACCGAGCTGCTGCTTCATCGCCGCCAGGATCTGCGGCTTGTCGTCCACCATCACGTAGTGCGCGGCGGGATAGCGCTGCTGCATCGCCACCAGCATGCGCTGCTTGTGCAGGTAGATCAGCACCTCGCCGCGCACCGCCGCCCAGATCCCGGCGTGCTGGATCTTGCGCGGCTGGAACACCACGTCGCCATCGGACAGGATCACCGTGGGCGCCAGCGTGCGCAGGTGGGCGATCGTCTCCAGCGCGTGCGGATACAGGCGCTCGGCGAACGGATATTCCAGCAGGTATTTCGACATCTGCAGCAGCGCGGGCTCGTTGTCCAGCCCGCGGCGAAAGTGCTGCAGCGCGCCCAGGTAGTCGGCGTAGCCGAGCTCGTCGCGCAATTGCGCGTAGATCGACCAGTAACGATCGCGTTCGCCGGCGCCGAATGCCTGGGCCAGGGTATCGCCCAGGTCGTCGGCAAAACGGTCGTTGTCGAGCAGGGTGTTGTCGACATCGAGCAGGAACACCAGGGCCGCCGCCTCGCTCATGCCGTCGGCTCCAGCACCGGGTTGTGCCAGCCGCCGTCGGCCGCGATCAGATCGTCGGCCTGCTTCGGTCCCCAGCCGCCCGGCGTGTACGGAATCGCCTTGTGATGCTTTTCCAGCACCGGATCGACCACCATCCAGGCCGCCTCGACCGCCTCCTCGCGGGTGAACAGCGCGCCGTCGCCGGCCATCGCGTCGCCGAGCAGGCGCTCGTAAGGTGTCTCCTCGCCGGACTGCTCGTCCATCAGGTACAGCTCGCGCTGGTCGCCGACAAATTCCTTGCCCACCCGCTTGACCCGTGCCGCCAGCGCCACCGCCGTGTTGGGCGACAGCCGAAAGCGCAGATAGTTGGCGCGACCGGCGCTGATCGCCGCATCGTCGAACAGCTTCTGCGGCGGCGGCTTCAGCTCCACCACGATCTCGGCCACGGTCTCGGGCAGGCACTTGCCCGAACGCAGGTACCACGGCACGCCGCCCCAGCGCCACGAGTCGATGAACAGGCGCAGCGCGCAATAAGTCTCCACGTCCGAGCCCTTCGCCACGCCGGGCTCCTTGCGGTAGCCGCGGTACTGGCCGCGCACCAGGTCGTCCGGCGCGAGCGGGCGCATCGCCTGGAACACCTTGGTCTTCTCCGCATGCACCGCGCCGAAGCCCTGGTAGGCCGGCGGTTCCATCGCCAGCAGCGCCACGATCTGCAGCAGGTGGTTCTGGATCACGTCGCGCAGGCAGCCGGCGCCGTCATAGAACGCGCCGCGACCCTTCACACCGAACTGCTCGGCCAACGTGATCTCCACGCTGGCCACGTGGTTGCGGTTCCAGATCGGCTCCAGGAACGAGTTGGCGAAACGAAAGTACAGGATGTTCATGATCGCCTCCTTGCCCAGGAAGTGATCGATGCGGAAGATCGCATCGTCGGGGAACACCGAACGCAGCACCCGGTTGAGTTCCTGCGCCGAAGCCAGGTCGTGCCCGAACGGCTTCTCCACCACCACCCGCGCATCCTTCGCGCAACCGGCCTGCTGCAGCCCCTCGACCACCGTGCCGAACAGGCTGGGCGGAATCGCGAGGTAGTGCAACGGGCGCTTCGCCCTGCCCAGTGCCTTCTTCAACTGCGCGAACGTGGCCGGGTCGGCGTAGTCGCCATCGACATACTGCAGTCGTTCGGCGAGCCGCTCGAACACCGCCTTGTCGAGCTTTTCGCCGCTGTCCTTCGCCGCCTGCCTCACGCTGTCGTGGGCGCGCTTGCGTAGCTGCTTCACGCTCCAGCCCGAATGCGCCACGCCGATGATCGGCACGTCGAGGTCGCCATCCCGCGTCATCGCCAGCAGGGCCGGGAAAATCTTCTTGTAGGCGAGATCGCCAGTGGCGCCAAAAAATACCAGGGCATCCGAGCGGGGCAGGGCCATGTGCTGATGTTCTCCATCGTCGAGGTGATGCGGGTGGCGTCGGCCGGGCGGTGATCGGCACGGCGCCGTGGCGCACGCGATCATGCCGGAAACCGAGGCCCGCCCCGCCGAGCGTGCATGCAGACAGGTTAAGTGGATGCATAAGCTGGTGTCACGCGGCTTCGTGCCGGCGTCTTGCGGCTGGACGCGCAGGTGCCATCGACGCTTCGGTCCCAGACCCGCCATGCAAGACGTCATACCGCAAGTCCCTGCGCTCCGTTGGTGCGCGTCCTCGGTGGCGGGCCGCGCACCTTGCCCGCGCTGCCGCCGCGTGCCCTGGCTAGAACCACAGATCCCTGATGCACCTGCCGTCTCGAGGCAGGTCCTCCCACTTGTCGAGCCCGTCGAAATGATCGATCGGGACATGCGCGATCGGCCCGGGCTCCGTCGTGCGGAGGTTCACGGCGATTCGTCGACGACCCTGCTCATCGGACTTCAGCCCACGCCAGTGGGTGACGTTGCCGCACCTGGAGCAGAAGTTGAAACTCAGCGCGTCCCCGCGTACGTACGCCGTGGTCGGCCCGCTGACCTTGATCGTATCGTCTTCGTAACCATAGGCCCAGAGCGCTCCATACCTGCGGCAAGCCGTGCAGTTGCATGCGGTGACCGACTCCGGCAACGCATCCAGTTGCCAACGAACAGTTGCCAACGAACGGAACCGCAGTGACATGAGCCTTCAAGCATGCGCTCCCTCCCGGGCAAGGATTGCAGCGGGCCCGGTGCGCACTTGCGCGGCCTGACGGCCGGACCGGGCGGCGGCGCAGGGCATGAGGACATCGCAACGACCCGCGGCGGTCCGCTCGCGCGAAGGGTCGGGCCGCGACGAGGCGCGCAACCTGCAACACACAACCAGAGGCAGAAACACGATCATGCAGGCCGGCCCGAAGTGCCATCAGGCACTGATGTTGATGCGAAGCCTGGAAGCCGGGAACGCAGGGTAACTGCGACATGCATCCACGTCGCCATGCCGCTTTAACCGCGCAGAACCGGCTCCCCGGTCCGCGGATTTGTGAGAGTCACATTCTCGAGCGCCCGAATGCGCCAGATCCCGTTCCGCCTCGTCAGTACGGCGAGGATAAGCGTATCCACCTCATGCGGCCCGGCCGGGTGAGCGGCGCCGGCCGCCAGGCGACTCCAGAAATGGATGACCGCCACGCCGTCAGCCATGTGAGCGACATCGATCAGCTCGTTTTCCAGCGTGGAGTCGCGATAGATCGTTTCGTGAATGGGAACGTGGAGCGCCACGATCTCATCGACGCCCTGGACATAGTGTCCGAAGCGATTCACGAACGTCGCGTCTTCATCGAACAGGCTACCGAGGGCAGCCATGTCGTGGGCATTCCAGGCAGCCTGGAATGCGCCGGGCGCAGCTTCCGGTCTTTTCATTTCAGTCATGGGGGTTGTGGTCTTGGGTTCTTTGAATGACTGCGGCGCCTGACGCTGGAATTTGGCGGCGGCGCAGCCGTCCGCCTTGTTGGGCTGCAGCTGCTTAGCATACGGAAAGCACTGCAACACGCCAAAATGTAAAACCGGACGACCGGTTGGCTGGTAACCCAGCGCCTCATAGAACGAGCAAGCCAAAGCCGTGCTTTCCAAGTACAGGGACTCCAACCCCCATTGAGCCGCTTTCCTCTCCAATGCCGTATGGACCATGCGACCAATGCCTTGACGCTGCGAGCCAGGGGCCAAGTAGAAAAGAAGGATCTCGCCTCTGCGTTGAAGTACGCCAACGCCATGCAGGTGACCGTTTGATTCTGCAACGACGCAGAAATTGTCAACGTTAGAAAGCCAGCTGAGAAAATTCTGCGGCGTCTTGTTGGCCAGCCATGTGGCGAGCGTCTTCTCATCGTGGTGGTGATCGGGTGCGCAAAGTTCGGTAATCGAGCGGCGCACGACGCCAATCGCAGCGTCGGCGTCCTTTTGCTCTGCAGGGCGTACTGTGATCATCCTTTTGCAGCCTAACGCTGGAGTTAGGCGGCGGCGAAGCCGTCCACCTTGAACGAAATGTTAGGCATGGACGCCGAGTGTGTTGTTGTAGATAGCAACAAGCGACCAAGCCAAGACGAGTACAAGAATACCAACGAGCGAAATTTTGCTGACGTTACGTTGCGCATCAAGGCCTCGCGGATACTGCCCGAGAGTAACAAGAAGCAGCGACACACGACCAAGATTGAATAGAACGAACGACCAAATGATGTAGTACGCGGTGAACTTGACGACGGCAACAACGCTATTTTTGATCTCGTCTTGCATGGCTACTTGATGCCTAACGCCTGAATTAAGCCGAGCCGCGAAGCGGCTTCGGCTTGAATGAATGGTTAGACGGCATCTCGATCGCCGTAACCGTGAAATGCTGGACCTCCGGCTCGAACTCTAAAAGGAAGTCCCGATCTTCCGGGTAGTATTTGGCGGTGAGCAGATCCTCTCCGGCGAAGGCATGAATGCTCTCCTCCGATTCCCAATGCGTGACCGTCATGAAATGCGAGACGTCAGCCTCGTCGCGGCGCAATATCGCAACGCTTAGGTTTCCAGGCACCAAGCGGTAATCCGGAATGGCGCGCTGCTCAAGAAAGGCCGTGTAAGCATCGGCCTTGGAGCGCAGGGTGACCCCATGCCACATACGGCAAATCATTGAACTCTCCAATGCCGACTAACGCTGGAGTTAAGCGGCGGCGCAGCCGTCTACCTTGAACGAGTAGTTAGGCGTTGCTTGTTGCATCAAACATGCCGCCCATGACGAGTTTCGTGACTGTGAGTTCACTTGGCCAGTAGCCGCTGACTTTGGGAAGATTGTCGCTGGCGTCCGTGAGGCGGCGGTGATAGAAGATGTGCGCCTTGGGTTTCGGCAGTGCAGCTTGGTCGGGGAAGTTCGCTGAAGGGACGAAGGCCAACCTCAGGAACGGCGCCAGCCGCAGAAAACCGACGACTGGCATGCCACAGGACCCGCACGTTCCTCGGCGCAGTGCTGGCGGTGCGCGATACTTCTTGAATTGAACGTTGTGACGTTCTGGCAAGGTAATGGCTCCTCCCCACCAGGCCGTGACATCTGCAAACGGCTGCTTGCAGACGGATTGGCAGATCGTGCAATGACACAGCAGGCGAGTGATTGGCATTCCGCTCACCGCGAATCGCGATTCGCCGCAACTGCACGCGCATGATTGGCTCAATAGCTGACGTGACACGGTGATTCCTTCGTGATGCCTAACGCTGGAGTTAAGCGGCGGCGAAGCCGGAGAGTTCCTACGCAAAAGTGGACACTCTTTGGTTAGGCAGCCAAGGCTTCGAACTCGACGGGAGAGCGATAGCCAAGTGCCGAGTGTAGGCGCTTGTGGTTGTAGAAATCGACGTAGCTGCGTACGGCCGCTCTGAGCTTGGGTTCGCTGGTGAAGTTCTGGCGGTGGTACATGTCGGACTTCATGGTTTTGTTCCACGATTCCATGTGTGCGTTGTCGGTCATGCGATGCGGACGGTTCACGCTCTGCACCAGCCCGGCGCTGGCCAGCGCCTGCTTGAAGTCGCTGGCCAGAAACTCCACGCCGCGATCACTGTGCAGCAGCGTGCCGGGCGGTGGTTGGCGTTGGCGCAGGGCCGCCGCCAGTGCCCGGCGCGTGAGGCGGGCGGTTCGATCCGGGCCCAGCGACCATCCCAGCAGGCGTCGCGAGTAGCGGTCCATGACCGTCGCCAGGTATCGCCATGTTCCCGACACTTTCAGATAGGTCACGTCCGTCACCCACACCTGATCAGGCCGATCCACGGTCAACTCATGGACGTGGTTGTCGACGCTGGAGAAGAAGCGATCCACGCCCGGGCAGCGTCGATACAGATCGGCCGAACACCCTCGGACGGCGTTATCCCGCATCAAGCGCGCGACCCGACGGCGTCCGACCGACTCGCCTTCGTCGCGCAGCCCCGCATGCACGCGCGGGCTGCCGTAGGTCTGTCGGCTGTCGTCATGTATCTGGCGAATCTTCCCGAGCAGACGCCCATCCTCCTGGATCCGCGGGCTGGCCGGACGATCACGCCACGCATAGAACCCACTCGCGCTGACGCCATACAGTCGGCACAACAGCCTCACGGGGTGGAACTCTTGCTGCTGTTTGATGAAGGCGAAGATGTCACCTTTCGAGCGGAAGTGAACGCGATCGCTTTTTTTAAAAGGTCATGCTCAATCTTCAATTGCTCATAGGCTTTCTTCACGCGACGCAGCTCCTTGAGCTCCGCCGCTACGGCCTTATCCACCGCCACACCCTTCGTCATGATCACACCCTCGCGCGCCTGTTTGCGCCAACGAGACAGCATGAACGGATGGATGTAAAGCGACGCAGCAACATCCTGTACCGCAACGCCAGACAGCTGGCTCAAACGGACGGCCGTCGCCTTGAATTCGTGGGTGTACCGGTAGGTGGTTCGTGGACCTGGTTCGGCATGGTGCGGACTCCTGAAGTGGTAGTTCAGGGTGTCCACTAAAGCGAAGGAACTATCCCGTCCGCCTTGAACGAGTTGTTAGGCACCCCGAAGCATGTTTGCTACAGGCCCGAAAAAACTAGAAAGCATACGAGCCCGAACAGCCCCGCCTTTAGCGTAAGCGCCAACAGCGAGCTGCGCCAGATGCCAGACGAAGACTGAGGATTGGAAAAGCCACCTCTTGCGTCGTCATCGAGTGTGATGAGGTGACCAAAAAGAGCCAACCCCGCGAATACGACCGGTGCGACGCCAATTTTGAAAGCCAAAGATGGCGAGTAGAGGCGAGCGATAGCGAATGAGGCCATGGAAAGGGCCAACACGATACCCAGCACAATCAATTGAACACGCTTTGACATGAGTGCCTAACGCTAGAGTTAAGCGGCGGCGAAGCCGTCCGCCTTGAACGAGATGTTAGACGGCAGCACGGTTACCCCGCCGTGTGCGAACACGATAGCGCTGCTTTGAAAGCCCGGCAATGCCACGAAGCTTGCGGCCTGCGCGCGAGGAACGAGCCGCTGGCAACGAGCGCCACGTTGCAGCGAACTGCGCGCACGACAAAGTACGAAGATGCGATGTGCGTCAGCGCGCGCAAGACACAACAGACGGCCAAGCGCGCGAAAGACAGCAACGCAGGCCGGCCAGGAACAGCAAGCGTCGCTTTGCCAACACGAAGCCAAGACGTGAAACGCGCGAGGAACTACGCAGGGAAAACGCTCTGCCGCCTAACGCTGGAGTTAAGCGGCGGCGAAGCCGTCCGCCTTGAACGAATTGTTAGGCGCAAACCTAGAGCATGTGAGCAAGTGCACCCAGATATGGGGCTATTGCAGAAATAATACTAACGTGATCAGACACGGATGACATGAAATCCTTGTACTTTCCCGCGAAGGAGGGTTTGCCGGCATGTGTCTTTAGATCTTTCGCTGCAGCAACGGCTACCTCTCTGCCCGGTTGATCCGGTAGCGAGGCTAGGGCTGAGATCACGTCGTCGAGAACCGTCTCATTGACTTGAATAACATTGACGGAATTGTCCGTGGAATTGATATTGATGCGGGCGTTGTGACCAGAAATAGTTATTGCTGCTGGAATGGATGCCGACGGAATGGAGGCCGAGGCGGGAGCCCGGGAAGGGATGCGCGCATAGCCTTCTTTGGTAAGGAAGAAAGATCCAGAAGGACTATTCTCTTTGACGTAAATCGCGCCTGAGTCGGCAAGGGACTGTAGCGCGTCTTGGAGGTCCTGCATTCGAAATCGATTGTGGTTCCAAGAAGCCAAAAGGCTTCTTAGCATTAGCATTTCGTCGGGTCTAACTCCGAACTTATCAAATACCTTCAGAACTTCTTGCTCTGCTTCTTCTGTTGTTGGTAAATCAGCCATGAAAATCTCTCCTTTTGCGCCTAACGCCTAAGTTAAGCGGCGGGCGAAGCCCGTCCGCTTGAATGCCTTGTTAGGCGCGCTCATTGAGTTTTAGAAAGGCTTTACGGTCAGGTTGTATTGCCAAAGTGCGAATTTGGTTGGGTCCGTAGTGACTCCCAGATTCCATAATAATCTCCATATCTTCGACTGAGCCTTCGTGTCCCTGCATGGCTGTTGTTACCAATATCCAGAGCGGGTCCGTTCGTATGTCATAACCGCAAGAGACTTGGCGGAGCGTTCCTGTTTCATCCCAATTAATGCTTTTCATCATGAAGAGTTCTCATTCGGATGCTGTGTATGCGGGACTTGCCAACTAGCGCCTAACGCTGGAGTTAAGCGGCGGCGAAGCCGTCCGCCTTGAACGAACTGTTAGGCCCGCCCGGAGCAACGATATGGACTGACCCATCTGGTGACACGAGCAGCCAATGGATATGCAGAGCTGAAACAACCCATGGGCTGAGTTTAGCAATTTGCGCGCGGAACGCAGGGGTGTCCGGAATTGCGGCACCGTACTTTGAAGTCTCGGAGCGCATACCTTGGACGAGCTGGCCAAGGCCGGTACGAAAATCTAGGCCCACCTGCGTGGTTAGCCCCTTTGCCTCAATGTGCCAAGCCTCACCAGTTACCGGGTGAGTACATAGCAGATCTACTTGGCCGTCGTTGATGAGGTCGAAGCCAGCGGCTCGAAAATGCGCCTCGATTGAGAGCTGCACGAAACCTTCATGTGGGAACTCAAGACCTCTTTTGTACGAGCGAATGGCTGGCATCGTTGCTCTTCTTTTAAGGCCTAACGCTGGAATTAAGCGGCGGCGCAGCCGTCCGCTTGAATGAGATGTTAGACCTAAGGCCCGCCGCAACACCAGGTTGTTACCGTGATTCGAGAAACCACACATTGTCCCCTTAGTATCAAGTAACCCTTAGAAAATGATGTTGCGAACCCGTGAATAGAATCGCCTGCTCGACGATCTTGAAGGAAATATTCCCAGTCTGCATGTGAAAGGCCTTCCGTGGTGCGTGTCGGCGGTTTCGATCTCAGCTGTGAAATCGTGAGCTCGGGGCTCACCCAGTCTATCCACGCCGGGACCGGCTCGCATGACACAAGCGCCCTTGTTGGCATGGGATGGGAACTAGATACGACGTATTTAAGTAGCGCAAACAGACAAGCGCTAGCGCCTAGTACGACGCACCAGAGCGCAATTCGAGAAGGCTTGATGTCGATTGCCATACTTTCTGTTTAGGTCTAACGCTAGAGTTAAGCGGCGGCGAAGCCGTCCGCCTTGAACGAATTGTTAGGCACCGCGCCCGTAACCTCCACAGAGGCACAAGTGAAGGTGCCGCACAGGCCGTAACAGCCCTCGATTGTAACGACCGAAGGAGACACAGAAGAGATGCTTAGAGCGTCTACGACGTTTTCCGAACGAAACTCAGAAAGATCTACTTCGGTGACACCGGTGAATCGCAAGCTGACCGTAGCAGCCCTTTTGATATTGGCGTCGATGTAGAAGATTCTGAGGCAGACGATGCCAGGTTGCTCGAACGAGAATAGTTCGATGCGACCATCTGCGAACTCGGGCCAGTAACCGAAAATGGATTCGACAAGCTCGGCGTGCGAAATCATTTCTTGTGGTGCCTAACGCTTAGTAGACCCCAATTCGGGGCATATGCAATGGATGTTCAGCTTTCGACGGACGGTCGTCAAGCGTACAAATCCTACGAGTGGACAAGGGGTTGCCGGATGGCGGCTGCGACGGGCGGGGGGTGATGCTGCCGTGGCATATCTCACGGATCGAGGCGCTATGTCTTATCCCTCACATTCGCCGGTGATAACAGCTGCCAAGCCGGGGGCGCCGGCGCCCCGCTTGCTCGACGAGGTTCGGCGACGTTTACGGCTCAAACACTACAGTTTGCGTACCGAGACCATCTACGTGGGATGGATACGCCGGTTCATCCTGGCGAACGGAAAGCGTCATCCGCGGGACATGGGCGCAGTGGAAGTGGAGGGCTTCCTGTCCGGGCTTGCGGTGCGCGGAGGCGTGGCGGCCAGTACGCAGAATCAGGCGTTGTCGGCGTTGCTTTTTCTCTACCGCGAGGTGTTGCGGATCGACTTGCCATGGATGGAGACGATGGTACGCGCGAAGCGTTCGCAACGCGTCCCCACGGTGTTGTCGTGTACCGAGATACAAACATTGCTGGCGCAGATGGAGGGGCGGCCATGGCTGCTGGCTAGTCTCTTGTATGGCACCGGTATGCGGTTGATGGAGTGCATGCGATTACGCGTGAAGGATGTGGATTTTGCGCGCAACGAAATCACCGTGCGTGACGGCAAGGGCGGCAAGGATCGGCGCACGGTATTGCCGAAGCGGCTGATCGAGCCTTTGCAGCGCGAGATCGAGCGCGCCCGCGTGCTGCATGACAGTGACTTGCTTGCGGGTTTTGGCGTAGCGCGCCTGCCGCATGCCCTGGCGCGCAAGTATCCCCAGGCCGGGCGGGAATTTGGCTGGCAGTTCGTGTTTCCGTCGGCACAACGCTCGGTCGATCCGCTGGATGGTGCGGAACGCCGCCATCACTTCGATGAGGGGCTGCTGTCGCGATCACTGAAGGGCGCTTGCCGCCGCGCGGGCATAGTCAAGCCGGTGAGTGCGCATACGCTGCGCCATTCGTTCGCCACGCATTTGCTGGAGTCGGGGTATGACATCCGCACCGTGCAGGAGTTGCTGGGACACAAAGATGTTGCGACTACCCAGATCTATACGCACGTGCTCAATCGCGGTGGACATGGGGTGTTGAGCCCGCTGGACCGGTGAGGTGCAATGCCGTCGGTATCGCCTCGCGTGCGGCTCGAGCCCGAAGAATCATCTACATACGCGGCCAATTGAGCTCGACGCTGTGCTCCACCCCGTCGTCTGCCAGCGAGATGCAGCCATCGGCCTGCGCCACGCCATCCAGCCACACGGTGCTGGTGGTGCCGGCGTCGCTCTGGCGCAGGTGGATGCGGTACAGCGTGCCGCGGTGGCGATAGTCCATGGTGAAACCTTCCCAGTCCTCCGGCAGCACCGGCGCGAAGCGCAGCTTGCCGGCTTCCAGGCGCAGGCCGAGCAGGGATTCGATCATCAGCCGGTACATCCAGCCGGCGGAGCCGGTGTACCAGCTCCAGCCGCCGCGGCCGACATGCGGGGCGACCGCGTAGACATCGGCGCTGACCACGTAGGGCTCGACCTTGTAGACGTCCATTTGTTCTGCATCGAGGCCGTGGTTGACCGGGTTGATCATGCGCAGCAGTTCCCACGCGCGCTGGCTGTCGCCGAGTTCGGCGAAGGCCATCGTGGCCCAGATCGCGGCATGCGTGTACTGGCCGCCGTTCTCGCGCACGCCGGGCACGTAGCCCTTGATGTAGCCCGGGTCCATCGGCGATTTGTCGAACGGCGGGTCCAGCAATTGCACCAGGCCCGCGTCGCGGCGCACCAGGTGCTGGTCGAGCGAATCCATCGCCTGCTGCCGGCGTTCGGGCGACGCCATACCGGACAGCACCGACCAGCTTTGCGCGATCGAGTCGATCCGGCACTCCTCGTTGCCGGCCGCACCGAGCGGGGTGCCGTCGTCGAACCAGGCGCGCCGATACCAGGCACCGTCCCAGGCGTGCTGTTCCAGTGCGACCCGCAGTTTTTCGACTTCGGTTTCGCAGCGTTGCGCGAACGGCTCGTCATCATGCAGCCGCGCCACCTCGGCGAAACGCTGCAGCACCTCGCAGGAGAAGAAACCCAGCCACACGCTCTCGCCGCGACCGGCCTCGCCGACCCGGTTCATGCCGTCGTTCCAGTCGCCGCCGCCGATCAGCGGCAGGCCATGCACGCCGCGCGGCAGGCTGTGCTCGATCGCGCGTACGCAGTGCCGGTACAGTGGTTCGACCAGGGCCGAGGGCTGCGGCAGGTCGTAATAGGATTCCTCGCCGGGATGCAGCGGACGGCCTTCGATGTAACCCACGCGCGCATCCAGTACGCCGCGGTCGCCGCTGGCCAGCACGTAGCGGCTGGTGGCCAGCGGCAGCCACAGGTAGTCGTCGGAACAGGTGGTGCGCACGCCGCGGTCCAGCGGCGGATGCCACCAGTGCTGCACGTCGCCTTCGGGGAACTGGTGCGCGGCGCACAGCAGCAGTTGCGCGCGCGCGAGTTCGGGCGCGGCGTGCACGGTGGCCATCGAATCCTGCAGCTGGTCGCGGAAGCCGAACGCGCCGCCGGACTGGTAGTAGCCGCTGCGCGCCCACATGCGGCAGGCGATGGTCTGGTACAGCAGCCAGCCGTTGGCGAGCACGTCGAGTGCCGGTTCGGGCGTCTGCACCTGCACGGCGCCGAGCACCTGCTGCCAGTGCGCGCGCACCCGCGCCAGCGCGGCGGCGGCCGAACCGTTGCCGCGGAAGCGCTGCACCAGCGCGGCCGCGTCGGTGGCATCGCGACCCAGGCCGAGCCGGAAGATCAGCTGGCGCTCGCCGCCGTCGTCCAGGCTCAGCTTCGATTGCAGCACGGCACAGGGATCCAGGCCGGGACCCAGCCGGCCGGACAACTGCCGGCGGCCCAGCCCGGCCGGCGCATGCATGCCGCCGTTGCGGCCGATGAACTCGCTGCGGTCGCCGCCGATGCCGCGCTCGGGATCGTCGACGTCGAGGAAGGCCACCCGGTTGGGAAACTCGACGTTGTAGCTGTTGCGCGCGAACAGCGCGCCGCTGGCCGGGTCGGACTCGGTGACCACGTGCATCGCGGTCTTCTCGCGCAGGTCGCCGAGCAGCCACTCGACATAGGCGGTGGCGCTGAGCTTGCGCGGCCGGCCGGAATCGTTGCGCAGCTTCAGCACCGAGAACTTCACCGAGGCATCCAGCGCCACGTAGATCCACAGCTCCGAATGGATGCCGTCCTCGGCGTGCTCGAACACGCTGTAGCCGAAGCCGTGGCGAGTGGTGTAGCTGCCGCCGCCGCGGCTGGGCAACGGCGTGGGCGACCACAGCGCGCCGGTTTCCTCGTCGCGCAGGTAGATCGCCTCGCCGCTGCCGTCGACCACCGGGTCGTTGTGCCACGGCGTGAGGCGGAACTCGTGCGCGTTCTCGCCCCAGGTATAGGCGCCGCCGCTCTCGGAGATCACCGTGCCGAAGTGCGGATTGGCCAGCACGTTGGCCCACGGCGCCGGCGTGACCGCGCCGGCGGCGGAGACGATCACGTACTCGCGGCCGTCGGCACTGAAGCCGCCGTGCGGATTGCGCAGTTGCAGGCCCGGCGGCGCGAGGGCGATCGGCGCGGGCAGCGCCGGCCGCTCGACGCGCGTGGGCTCGAACGGCGGCGCGTGGGTTTCCAGCTGGCGCCGTCCGATCTGTTCGGCCAGCGTGCCCCGATGGTCGGCCAGCACGATGCGGGCGCTGGCCAGCATCACCATGCGGTCCTCGCCGGAGAGCTGCTGCGCCGGCCGCACGAAGATGCCGCCGGGACGATCGAGCAGGCCGGCCTCGCTGCCGGAGCCGATCAGGCCGAGGATCTGGTCCTGCAGATCCTGCCGGTAGCCGGCGCGATCCTCGTTCCAGATCACCAAGTCTACCGCCAGCCCTTTCTGGCGCCAGTAGGCATGCGCCTGCACCAGCTGGCGCACCAGCTCGATCCGCGCGGGGCTGGCGATCTGCAGCAGCACGATCGGCAGGTCGCCCGAGATCGACTGGCCCCACAGGCCGGACTGGCCGCGCCGGTTGCCGCGCAGCACGCCCGGCTCGGCGCGCAGGTTGGCATTGGGAAACACGATGGCGGTGGCCATGTGCTCGTACAGCTGGGCATCGGCGAGGCCGGCATTGAGCTGGCGCAGCAGCACCTGGCTGTGCGTCCAGGCCAGGTCGAACACGCGATCGGCGAGATGGCGGTCGCGGTACTTGCCGATCAGGTGCAGGCAGCCTTCGCGCTGGTCGGCGATTCCGGTGACGAAGTCGATGATGGCGGTCTGTTCGGGCTGCAGGGTGATGCGGCAGCGGATCGCCACGATCGGGTCGAGCACCGAGCCTGCACTGCCGGACAGCCGCGTTTGCGCGGGATCGAGCGCCAGTGGCGCCGCCGCGCTGCGACCGCGGCCGATGAAGCGGGCGCGGTCGGTTTCGTAGGAGATCTCGTCGATGTCGGCGTCGTGCACCGCGAGCAGGTGGAACATCGCCGGCACCGCCTCGCCGTGGGCGCGCGGCCGGCGCGTGCACACGATGGCCTGCAGTTCGCTCACCAGTTCGGTCTGCACGAACAGCTTGCTGAAGGCCGGATGCAGCGCGTCGGCCAGCGGCGGCGCCAGCACCACTTCGGCATAGCTGGTCAGCTCGATCGTGCGGGCGGTGCGACTGCGGTTGGTGACATGGGTGCGGCGCAGCTCGATGTCGTCTTCGGGCGACACCACGATCTCGGTGTGCGCGTCGAATTCGCGCTCGCGCACGCGGAACTCGGCGCGCGCCTCGGAGAAGATCGCCTCGAACAGTTCGGTCTTGCGGCACACCGGCTGGTAGGCCGCCGACCAGTAGGCGCCGCTGGCGACGTCGCGCAGGTAGCAGAACATGCCCCAATGGTCGCGCGTGATGTCCTCGCGCCAGCGCGTCAGCGCCAGCTCGCCGCGCCGGCTGCTGCCGCTGCCGGCGCTGCTCAGCATCACGTGGTAGTGGCCGTTCGACAGCAGTTGCAGCGCCGGGTGTGCCCGGTTCGGATCGGCGAACACGCGCAGCCGCGTCTCGCTGGCGGACGCGCCGGCATTGCCGTCGGGGAAGCCGGAGGCATGCAGGTATTCGGCGGCGGTCTTCGGGATGCGCTCCTGCAGCAGCAGGCTGGTGGCGCGGAATTGCGGGTCGGAACCGAAGCGGCGCTGCATCGGGCGCTGCAGCAGGGCGTAACCCAGCGCCAGCAGGCTCATGCCCTGGTGATGGGCCATGAACGATTGCACCAGCGCCGAGGACTGCCCCACCGGCAGCCGCGCCGGAGTGTAGTCGATCGCCTCGTACATGCCGTAGCGCCCCTGCGCACCGCCGTCGGCCAGCCGCTGCAGGTTCCTGGTTGCGGCGGCGGGCGCGATCATCAGGGCCAGCGCGCTGGCGTACGGAGCGATCACCACATCGTCGCCGAGGCCGCGCTTGAGGCCGAGGCCGGGCACGCCGAACGCGCGGTATTGATAGGTGAAGTGCGCATCCAGCGTGTTGTAGCCGGATTCGGAAACGCCCCAGGGCACGTCGTGCTGGCTGCCGTATTCGATCTGCCGCGCCACTGCCGCGCGGCAGGTCTGATCGAGCAGGGTGCCTTCGTAGCCCGGCATCACCAGGTTCGGCATCAGGTACTCGAACATCGAGCCGGTCCACGACAACAGCGCCGGCTCGCCGCCGACGGTGGTCAGCAAGCGGCCCAACGCGAACCAGTTGTCCTGCGGCAGCTGGCCCTGGGCGATGCCGACGAAACTGGCCAGCCGCGCTTCGGACGCCAGCAGGTCGTAGTAGCCGGCATCCAGCCGGCGCGCGTCGACGTTGTAGCCGATCGCCAGCAGGTCACGCGCGCTGTCGTACAGGAAGCGGTAATCCATCTGCGCCAGTTCGTCGACCTGCTGCGCCAGCTGCTCGATCAGCGCGATGCGCTCGCGGGCGCGCTCGCGGATCGCATCGGCATCGAAGCTGCCCGGCCAGCACAGCGGCTCGATATGCGCAAGCTGGTCGAGGCTGGGTATGCCGCGAAAACCACCGTCGTCGTCGGCGGGTGGAATGAGGTTGAACCATGCCGTCTCCGCGCACAGCTCGTCCAGCTGCGCGCACAGCGCATCCCGCCAGAACGCGGCGTCGCTGTCCGGCTCGGGCATCAGTACCTCGGCCAGCGCCTGCGCCTGCGCGCGCTGGCGTTGCAGCACGGCGAGCGCGGCGCCGGTGGTGGCGGGCGGGCTGTCCAGCGCATCCTGCAGTTCTCCCTGCAGTCGATCCAGCGCCTTTTCGTCGTGGCCGAGCGCGTCGTGCAGCAGTTGCAGGGTATCCAGCAGGCCCTGCCATGTGCATGGCCGGAACACCGGCGCCTCGATCAGTTCGAGCAGGCCCGGGCGCAAGGTCAGCAGGTGGCCGGCGAGGTTGCCGCTGTCCACCGCCGAGATGTACAGCGGCGCCAGCGGCTGCAGCGTCTGGGTGTCGTACCAGTTGTAGAAGTGGCCGCGGTAGCGCGGCAATCGCCGCATCGTGGCCAGGGTTTCGCGGGTGCGCTCGAGCAGCCGACCGGCGCCGAGGAAGCCGAAGTCGTAACCGGCCAGGTTGGCCAGCAGGGCCAGGCCGATGTTCGTCGGCGAGGTGCGATGGGCAATGACCGGGCCGGGCTGTTCCTGCAGGTTGTCCGGCGGCAACCAGTGCTCCGCCGCGTTGACGTGGCTGTCGAAGAAGGCCCAGGTCTGCCGCGCCAGCACGCGCAGGAAACGCGTCTGCGCCGCGTTGGGCGCGAACTCGTCGAGCCGGCGCGGTGGCTGGCTGATCCACCAGGCGATGCCGGGCGACAATAGCCACAACAGCAGCAGCGGCCACGCCAGCACCAGCACCAGCGGCCGCTGCCACACCAGCGCCGCGGTCAGCAGCACGGCGAACAGCGGGCCGATCCACATCTGCCGCCATGCGGCGGCGAGCGTGTTGCGGCTGCGCCGCTCGACGTCGCTGGAGGTCTGCCACTGCAGCAGGTGGCGGTGACTGAACGCGATGCGCCACAGCGTGCGCGCGATCGCATCCAGGTGGTACAGCGCCTCGTGCGGCAGCCAGGCCAGGCCCAGCGCCATTCGCGCCACATGCTGCATGCCGGCCATGAAGCCGGCGCGCAGGTGCTGGTCCAGCTGCACGTCCTTCGGCTTCTGCACCAGTTCCAGCAGGGCCGACAGCAGCGGCGGCACCAGCACCATCGACAGCACCGCGACCGTCCACGACAGCACCGGGGACAACGCCAGCCAGCCGATCACCAGCAACGCCAGCACCGCGAGCGAGACCAGGCTGCGGCGCAGGTTGTCGAGGATCTTCCAGCGCGACAGGGCGGTCAGCGCGTTGCGGCGCCAGCCGTCATGCGCGGTCGGCGCCCACGGCAGCAGCCACGGCAGCAGTTGCCAGTCGCCGCGGATCCAGCGATGCCGACGCTTGACGTCGGCGCCGTAACGGGTCGGGTACTCCTCGAACAGCTGCACGTCGCTGAGCAGGCCCGAACGCGCGTGGCAGCCCTCGACCAGGTCATGGCTGAGGATGCGGTTTTCCGGGAAGCGGCCGTCCAGGGTGCGCTCGAACGCGTCGATCGCATAGATGCCCTTGCCGATGAACGAGCCCTCGTGGAACAGGTCCTGGTAGACGTCCGAGACCATCTGCGTATACGGGTCGATGCCGGCGTCGCTGCCGTACAGCTTGGCGTAGCGCGAACGCGCGGTGCTGGGCAGGCTGATGCCCACGCGCGGTTGCAGGATCGCGTAGCCACTGACCACGCGCCGGCGTTCGGGGTCGTACACCGCGCGGTTGAGCGGGTGGTCGATGCTGCCCACGAAGGCCTGCGCCGCGTCGCGCGGCAGCTCGGTGTCGGTATCCAGGGTGATCACGTACTGCACCGGCGGCAGGGTGGCGATGTCGCCGACGATGCGCATGAAACGATCGTGGGCGTTGCCGCGCAGCAGGGCGTTGAGGTCGGCCAGCTTGCCGCGCTTGCGCTCGTGGCCCATCCAGCAGCGCTCGGACGGGTTCCAGCGACGCGGCCGGTGGAACAGGAAAAAGCGGTCGGACTCGCGGCTGGCGTAGCGTTCGTTGAGCGTCTCGATGCGCCGTTGCGCCAGCTGCAGCAGAGCCTCGTCGCCGGGCAGGCTCTCGCTGTCCGCGTCGGTGAAGTCGGTGAGCAGGGCGAAGTGCAGGTGTTCGTCGCGATTGCCGAGGAAGCGCACCTCCAGCGCCTCCACCAGATCCTCCACGTCCTGCGCGCTGGCGAGCATGCTGGGGATCGCCACCAGCGTGCGCGCCGTGGCCGGAATGCCATGCGCATAATTCATGCGGGGCAGCAGCTGCGGCGCAATCGCCAGCGTGGCCATCCAGTTGAACAGGCTCGACGCCAGCTGGCTGGCCACGATCAGTGCCAGCAGCGCGATCGCGACCAGCGCCCACGTCGCCACGTCGTCGTAGGAGGCGGCCAGCGCCAGCGGTTCGGCGAAGGCGACGGTCAGCAGCAGCAGCAAGCCGAGGTAGATCGGCACCGGCGCACGGTCGAACGTGCGGCGCAGGCGCTCGGTCAGCCGCGGCCGGATCCCCAGCTGCCGTTCCAGCAGCGGGCGGCCGCGGTCGATCAGGTAGAAGCCGACATGCCGCGGCAGTGCGGGCGCGGGCGTCGTCGGGATCGCGGCGCGGCACAGCTCGATGGTGGCTTCGGCGACCTGGGCCTCGCTCAACCGATGCTGTCGCGCCAGCCGCTCGATCACGTGGCGGTAGCGGTCGCGGGTGGCGAAATCCATCGCCGCGTAGACACCGGCCGGATCCTCGCGCAGACACCGTTCGACCAGGCTGGCGTGCTCGACGAAATCACGCCAGTCGATCGCCGACAGCGCGCGCAGGCTGCCGATGCTATTGCCCACCGAGACCTGCGCCGCTGCCTGCTGCTGCGCTTCGAGCTGGACCAGGTGCTCGATGCTCTGGCCCGACTCGGACAGGCGCTGCTCGAGCCAGCTCAGCGGCAGCGCCAGCGCCGGGCTCTGGCCCTGCAGCCGGCGCGCCATTTCCGCCACGAACGGGCCGTTCATCGGCGGATTCGAGCGCGCCATGTCGGCCACCACCAGCACCACCGAATTGGAATCGCGTTCGGCCGTGGCAGTCATGCTGTCGGCCCAGCGCACGGCACGGCCGCGAAAACGCCAGTCCGCCATCACCCGCGCCGCGACCCGGCGCAGGTTCTCGATCAGGGCCAGTCGCAGCATGATCGGGATCGCCCACAGCTCGCCCAGCTTCAGCGGAGTCACTTCCTGGTAGGCGTGGATGAAACGATGCAGACCCGCGGTGTCGATGCGGCCGTCGCCGTGCGCGATGATTTCCAGCGCGATGTCGTAGACCCGCGGCAGGCCCGCCGAGGCGCCGTTGTCCAGCCGCGGCAACTCGCGGCTGTAACCCCTGGGCAGGTGCCGGCGGGCGGTGCGGATCTGCTCCTCGATCAGGTAGAAATTGTCGAGCAGCCATTCGCCGGCCGGAGTGATCCGGCGCTTGCGCCGGGTCGCGTCGGTCAGCCGCTCGCAGCTGTGGGTGATCACCGCCTCGTTGTCGGCTAGCCGGCCCAGCAGGAGGTCGGCTTGCGAACGCTCGCGCAAGCGGTGCTGCGCCGCCAGCACCCGGCCGTGCCGCTCCATCTGTTCGGCGCTGAACAGCTCCGCGCGCAGCGCCGGCTCCTGCTCCGGTCGCGTGCGCGACGCGACGCGGCGGCGGCGAAACGCCTGCAGGCGGCGCCACTTGAGCCGATCGAGAAGGCTGCCGATGTTCAAGCGCGATGTTCCTTGGGGTGGATGGCGACCAGGCCACGCGAAGGGCCGGCCACGGCGATCTCCGGGTGGCGCACGCTGCCGCGCGCAGCCACCGGCTTGTGCCGCCACCTTACCCGCCGGCATGTGAAGAGCGCGCACGCTACGATGGCCGCCTCATCCTGCCGGAGTCTCGCCGTGTCCCTGCTGATTCGGGCCGCCATGCCCGCCGACGTTGCCGACCTGGTCGCGTGGAACACCGCGATGGCGTGGGAAACCGAGCGCAAGCGGCTGGATCCGGCCATCCTGCGGCGTGGCGTCGCCGGTGTGCTGGAGCAGCCGCGCCGCGGCTTCTACCTGATCGCCGAGCACGCCGGCGTGGCCGTCGGCTGCCTGCTGGTGACGTTCGAGTGGAGCGACTGGCGTGGCGGCGATTTCTGGTGGATCCAGAGTGTCTACGTGGATCCCGCGGCGCGCCGTGGCGGCGTGTTCCGCGCGCTGTACGCGGCGGTCGAGCAACGCGCGGCGGCGGCCGGCGCGGTCGGCCTGCGCCTGTACGTGGAGACGGAGAACCGGCACGCCCAGCAGACCTACGAAGGGCTGGGCATGCAGCGCTGCCACTACTGGATGTACGAGGCGATGCTGGCGGACGCCGCCGAGCGCTGATGCTCAGCCCGGTTCGGCGAATCGCTGCTCCAGCTCGGCGGCGGGTACCGGGGCGCCGAACAGGAATCCCTGCAGCTGGGTGCAGCCGGCCTGGCGCAGGAACGCGGCCTGTTCCTCCGTCTCCACGCCTTCGGCGATCACCAGCTTGTCCAGCGTGCGCGCCATCGCGATGATCGCGCCGGTGATCGTGGCGGTGTCCGGGTCGCCGATCACGTCGCGCACGAACACGCGATCGATCTTCAGTGCGTCGATCGGGAAGTGCTTCAGGTAGGACAGGCTGCAATAACCGGTGCCGAAATCGTCCAGCGACAGGCGCACGCCGCGCTGCCGGATCCGCTGCAGCAGCGCATTGGTGGCATCGCCGCCGGACATCACCATGCGCTCGGTCAGTTCGAGTTCGAGCAGGCCGGCATCGAGCCCGCTTTCTTCCAGCACCTCGTCCAGCCAGTCGAGGAAATCGGCATGCTGGAACTGCAGCGGGGAGACGTTCACCGAGACCGGAATGCGGTGGCCCTGCTGCTGCCACAGTCGCGCCTGGTGGCAAGCCTGGCGCAGCACCCAGGTGCCGATCGACAGGATAAGGCCGGTATCCTCGGCCACCGGAATGAACTGGTCCGGCGTGTACAGTTCCTGTCCCTTGGCGTACCAGCGCAGCAAGGCCTCGGCACCCACGATGCGCCCGCTGCGCGCGTCGATCTTGGGCTGGTAATGCAGGCTCAACTGGCGCCGCGGCAGCGCCTGGCGCAAGGCGGCCTCGATGCCGCGGCGGGCGCGCGTGCGCTCGTTCATCGACGGCGTGAAGAAACGGTAGCCGTGCAGGCCCTGGCCGCGGATCGCCGCCAGCGCGGTTTCCGCGTGCTGCAGCAGGCTTTCCGGATCCGGTGCATCGTCGGGGTACACGCTGATGCCGATGCCGACGTGCAGGCCAAGCTCGGTCAATCCGTCCACCTGCGTCTGCTCACCCTGGTTGAGCAGGACCTGCGCGAGGCTGGCCGCTTCGCCGACGCTGTCCATGTGCGGCAGCACCACCACGAACTCGTCGCCGGCATGGCGGCTGAGCAGGGCGTCGCCGGGCAGGCTGCGTTGCAGCTGGGCCACGAATGCGCGCAATACGCGGTCGCCTGCGGCATGGCCGTGCTGGTCGTTGATGCGCTTGAACTGGTGGATGTCGATGTAGAGCAGGGCCGCGCGCTGCTGGCGGCGATGGGCGATCGCCAGCGCCTGCGCGAGATGCTCGTGCAACTGGCTGCGATTGGGCAGGCCGGTCAGCGTGTCGTGCTGGGTCAGGTGGATCATCTTCAACGCCAGCGCGCGGGTCTCGCTGACGTCGTGGAACACCAGCACGCCGCCGATCACATTGCCGGCATGGTCGTGGATCGGCGCGGAGGAGTCCTCCACCGGCGTGTCGAAACCGTGCCGATGGCGCAGCAGGGTGCGGCCGGCGAGATCGACGATGGTGTTCTGCCCGATCGCCACGTGCAGCGGGTTGGCGACGGGCTCGCCGTGCACGGCATCGAACAGCCGGAACACTTCCTCGACCGGGCGCCCTTGCGCCTCTTCGCTGCTCCAGCCGGTCATTGCCTCGGCGATCGGATTGAGCGAGTTGATGCGCAGTTGCGGGTCGGTGGTGATCACCGCGTCGCCGATCGAGCGCAGGGTGACCTCGGCCAGTTCTCGCTCGCGGTGCAGGGCGTCCTCGAACGCCTTGCGCTGGCTGATATCCTGCGCCTGCGACACGAAGTACAGCGGCGCACCGTCGTCGTCGCGCACCAGCGACACGCTGAGCTGGATGTACACGACATGGCCGTCCTGGTGCAGGTTGCGCTTCTCCAGCTGGTAGTTTTCACGCTGGCCGGTGAGCAGTTGCATCATCAGTTCCGCGTCGGCGGCCATGTCGTCCGGATGCGTCACCTCGGCGATGCCCAGCCGCAACAATGCTTCCTCGTCATAACCCAGCATCTGGCATAGCGCGGCGTTGACGCGCAGGAAGCGGCCGTCCGGGCCGGTCAGCGCCATCCCGATGGCGGCGTGCTGGAACGCACTGAAGAAGCGCCGCTCGCTCTCGTGCAACTGCAGTTCGAGCTGGTGCCGCTCGGTGATGTCGATCAGGGCGGTGAACACGCCGCAGACCCGGCCGGCGGCATCGAAATCGGGCTGGAAATTGCCGTGCGCGTAGCGCCGCTCGCCGTTGGCGTGGAGCTCGCCTTCGTAACTGGCCAGCCGACCCGCATAGGCCTGCTCCAATGCCACCCGGGCACGCTCGTAGTTGTCCGCGCCGACCACATCGATCAGGCGCCGGCCGATCATCTCCGCCGGGTCGATGCCGAGCCAGCTGCGATGGGTGTCGTTGACGTAGCGAAAGCGCTGCTCGGCGTCGAGATAGGTGAGCAGGGCCGGCGCGCCATGCAGGAGCTTGGCGGGCCAGTGCGGCCCGTCTGGAAGTGTCGGCAACCCCCCGGCTTGCTTTTGCGGCCGCATGGTCATCCCGTCAGCTTGAGTGCGCCCCCTGTCGACGCGCGCTCATCATGCGCCGACAGTTCGTCACGGCACAACTGCCGCCGGAAGACGCGTCGAGGAGTCGAAAAACGCGCTGCCGATGCGGATCTCGAATGATCCGTCGAAAACGGCGGGAAAACCGGCTTCGACGCCGGCCGGTTCAGTGGGCGGTAGCGACCGGCGCGGACAGTGCACCGTCTGCGTCCAGCACGATCCGGCCCAGCGCCTGCAGCCCGTCGGCAACGCCATGGCGCTCGGCCAGTCGCTGCAGCAGCGGACCCAGTGCCTGCGGCCGCAACGGGTAGCCGTGCGCCAGCACGCGGACGCGACCGGGCCCGGCTGCCTGCGCCGCGGTCACCGCGACCACGCCGAGGCCGGGCGCCTCGTGCGCGAACAGCCGTGGCAAGCCGAATTCCGCAGCGGCCGCCGCATGGGTTTCCAGCAGATAGCCGTCCATTGCCTCGGTCGTCGTGCCGGATGGTTGCATGCGCAGCGGAATCCGGTGGGCGTCCAGCAACGCGGCGTACTGGCGCAGCTCGAACACGATGCCGGCGAAATCATGGGCGCGTTGCGCCGGGTCGCCGCCCTGCCCTGCCTGCCAGTGCGCCGGCGACTGCGCCAGCACGACACCATCGGCGTAGCGCAGCGCCAGGCCGCGTGCGCTCAGCGTCGATTCTTCCCGCTCCGGTGTCAGCAGCGCGGTTTCCAGCAGTGCCCACAGCGGCGCCAGGTTGACGTGTTCGTATTGCACGCAGGTCAGCGCGAGCAGGTCGTTGCGGCTGAAGTAACGCACGTGTTCGAGCCGTACGCCGAGCGTGCGCATCAGCCAGTCGGCGGTCTGCATGCCGGCCTCGCCGCGGCCGACCAGCTGGATCTCCAGCTGGGTGGAGAGCTCGTCGGCCAGCGCCGTGGGGGCCAGCAGGCTGATCGGCAGCAGCCGCATCGGACCCTCGGCATAAACCGCCGACGGTTCCAGCGGCAGCGCCGGCATGTGCCCCTCGTGACTGCCGAAGGCGACCACGTTTTCCAGCGTCCCGCGCGGCACGCGCAGGGCCAGTTCGTCCAGCGTGGACCACACCGGAAAGCCCGGCCGCAGCAATTCCACCGGATCGAACAGCGCGCCGGCCAGCACCAGTCGCGCCGCTGCCACCTGCGGCACCAGGCCGAGCAGGTCCGTCGCGACCAGCTGCGCCAGCTCGGCGGCCTCGTCGCGGCCGAGCGTCATCCGCGCCGGTGGCTCGCCGGCCACCGGCTCAAGCGCCAGCAGCACGGGCAGGGCGAGCAGCGTTTGCGCTTCCACGATTGGCCACCCAGGGGACTTGAAGAACGCGCATTCTATCAGTGCGATCTTCACGCTCCGCACGACAGGGCTGAACGGAACAGCATCCTGCAGGCCGCTTGGGCTTTCGCACGGCGGCATGGCGGGTTAGCCTTGAAGCAATCGAGTGATGGACTTTTCAGGGCATGGACAACACGCACCGGCGCGTCGGAGTCATTGGCGGCATACGCATCCCGTTCTGTCGCAACAACACGGCCTACGCCGACGTGGGCAATTTCGGCATGTCGGTGAAAGTGCTCGGCGCGCTGGTCGAGCGCTTCGGCCTGCACGGCGTGGAACTGGGCGAGGTGGCGCTGGGCGCGGTGATCAAGCACTCATCGGACTGGAACCTCGCGCGCGAGGCCCTGCTCAGTTCCGGGCTGGCGCCGACCACACCGGGGATCACCACCGCGCGTGCCTGCGGCACCTCGCTCGACAACGCCATCATCATCGCCAACAAGATCGCCGCCGGCCAGATCGAGGCCGGCATCGCCGCCGGCTCGGATACCACCAGCGACGTACCGATCGTCTACGGCACCCGCCTGCGCAAGCGGCTGCTGGCGATGAACCGCGCGAAGACCCCGCTGGACAAGCTGAAGACCGCGCTGCGCGGGTTTTCCTTCAGCGAGCTGAAGCCCTCCTTCCCCGGCGTGGCCGAGCCGCGCACCGGCAAGTCGATGGGCGACCATTGCGAACAGATGGCGCGGCAATGGCAGATCGGCCGCGAGGCACAGGATCGGTTGGCGCTGGACAGCCACCACAAGCTGGCGGCCGCCTACGACGCCGGCTTCTTCGACGATCTGCTGGTGCCGTTCCGCGGGCTCAGGCGCGATGGCTTCCTGCGTCCGGACAGCACGCTGGAAAAGCTGGCCGCGCTGAAACCGGCGTTCGACAAGCGCTCCGGCCACGGCACGCTCACCGCCGGCAATTCCACCGGGCTGTCCGATGGCGCCGCGGCCGTGCTGCTGGGTACCGATGCCTGGGCCGCGCAACACGGCCTGAAGGTGCAGGCCTACCTGCGCGACGCGGAAGTCGCCGCGGTGGATTTCGTGCACGGCGAGGGCCTGCTGATGGCACCCACCATCGCGGTGCCGCGGATGCTCGCGCGGAATGGACTGAGCCTGCAGGACTTCGACTTCTACGAGATCCACGAGGCGTTCGCCGCGCAGGTGTTGTGCACCCTGCGCGCGTGGGAATCGGCCGATTACTGCAAGAACCGGCTCGGCCTGGACGCACCACTGGGCACGATCGATCCGGCGAAACTCAACGTGCACGGTTCCAGTCTCGCCGTGGGCCATCCGTTCGCCGCCACCGGCGCGCGCATCATCGCCACCCTGGCCAAAATGCTGGAGCAGAAAGGTTCCGGTCGCGGCCTGATCTCGATCTGCACGGCCGGTGGCATGGGCGTCACCGCCATCCTCGAGCGGCCGTAGCAGCGGGATCGATGCCGCACCTGCGCACCACCACGGGACTGAGCGCACTGGCGTTGCTGGTCGGCATCGCCGGTACCAGCTGGCTCAGCGGCCTGACCGGCCAGTGGCAGCAACCGTCCGATCGTGTGGCGATGGTTCGGCCCACGCATGCCACGCCACGAAGGCCATCGACGGTGCCGCGCGGAGGTGGCCCGGTCAGGGTGGTGCATCGACGAATTCACCTCAGCGGCGCCGGAACGGTGCAGGCCGCGGTATCGGCGCCACCCGCCATCCTGCAACCGCTGGCGACGCCGGGCGACACCAGCCAGAGCTGGGCCCAATTGCGCGGCCATCTCGACGGCCGCGTGATCGTGCAGGTGCAGGTCGATGCGACCGGTCGGGTCGGCCGCGCCCGCGTGGTCGCCTCCAGCGGCGACCCGATCCTGGACGAACATGCGCTGCGCAGCGTGCGTGGCTGGCGCTTCGCGGTGCCGCCGGGCCATCCCGACGGTCTCAGCGGCGAGCTGCCGATGCGGTTCTCTTCGCAGGGTCAGGCGCTGGGCATGCTCTGAACCGACCCGTCGGCATGGCGTCGCGCCGGCGATGACGATCGCCCTATATATCTGAACTTATCAGTCTGCTATTGTCCCGGCCCGGCTCTCCCCTTCAGGCCACTCCCCTTGCCCAGCGACCTGTCCCTCCCCGCACCGATCCTGCGCCAGAGCGCCGTGCGCGTGCTGGTGCTGCTGGCCGGCCTTGCCCTGGCCGGTTGTGTCGTCGGCCCCGATTACCATCGTCCCGACGCGCCGGCGGTGCAGCGTTACACGGCGCAACCGTTGCCATCCGCCACCGCTGCCGCGAACGCCGGGGACGGTGACGCGCAGCGCTTCATGCAGGGCCACGATGTGCCCGCGCGCTGGTGGACCACGTTCGACAATGCGGAACTGACCCGCCGGGTGGACACGGCGCTGCGCCACAGCCCCTCGATCGCCTCGGCGCAGGCGGCGCTGCGCCAGGCGCAGGAAGATGCCCGTGCCGCCGGCGCGGTCAATTTCCCGTCGGTGGATGCAAGCGCCGGCGTCACCCGCCAGAAGCAGTCCGGCGCGGCCTTCGGCGGCGCGTTCACCTTTGCGCCGTTGACCGTCTACAACGCCTCGGTCAGCGTCAGCTACGGCATCGACCTGTTCGGTGGCACCCGGCGCGGGATCGAGGCGCAGGCGGCGCTGGCGGATGTGCAGCGCGCGCAGACCGACGCGACCTACCTGACCCTGGCCGCCAACGTGGTCACCGCGTCGCTGCAGGAAGCCTCGCTGCGTGAACAGCTGCGCGCCACCGGGGAGATCCTGGACAGCCAGCGCAAGAGCCTGCACATCGCCGAACAGCAGCAGCAGATCGGCGCGAAATCGCTGTCCGACACGCTCGCCGTGCGCACCCAGCTGGCCAGCACCGAGGCCAGCCTGCCGCCGCTGCGCGCGCGACTCGCCGCCACCCGCAACCAGCTGGCCACCTATCTCGGCAGCACGCCGGCGCAGCTGGAGTTGTCGCCATTGCGGCTCGACGCGATCACCCTACCGCGGGACATTCCGGTGAGCCTGCCGTCGAGCCTGGTCGAGCAGCGCCCGGACATCCGCGCCGCTTCGGCCCAGTTGCACGCCGCCACCGCCCAGGTCGGCGTGGCCACGGCGGCGATGCTGCCGCAGATCTCGCTGTCCGGGAGTGCCGGTTCGCAGGCGCTGCATGCCAGCGATCTGTTTTCCGCCGGCAGCGGCGCCTGGTCGCTGGGCCTGGGCCTGACCCAGCCGCTGTTCCACGGCGGCGAGCTGCTGCACAAGAAGCGCGCCGCCCGCGCCGGCCTGGACAAGGCGCTGGCGGACTGGCAGCAGACCGTGCTGGTCGCCTTCCAGAACGTCGCCGATGCCTTGCAGGCGCTCGAGTACGACGCGCAGGGGCTGGCCGCACAGGCCGGCGCGGAAAGCGCGGCATCGCAGCAGCTTGGGCTGACCCGCCAGCAATACCAGGTCGGCGCCACCGGCTATCTCAACCTGCTCGACGCCGAGCGCAGCTACCAGCAGGCGCGCATCGCGCTGATCCAGGCGCGCGCCGCCCGGCTGGCCGATACCGCAGCGCTGTACGCCGCGCTTGGCGGCGGCTGGCAGGACGACAGCCGCCAACAGGTCGCCAAACAGAATCCGTAGCTTTTATCGGGTGTGCGGACAGGATGCACGCTCTTTGAATTTCACGATCACGGATCGATTGCACAAACAACGCTTTTGATCTTCGCGATCACGAACGATCGCAAACACTGACGAGGAGCCCGCGCATGCCCACGCGCGTCGACAACAAGCCCGGTACCACCAGGCCCAGCACCACCAAACGCATGTTCTGGATGATCGGCGGCGTCTTGCTGCTGATCGCCGTGATCGTCGGCATCAAGGTGCTGCTGGTCGTGCGCATGATCCACGGCATGCCCAAGCCGGCACCGTTCACGGTGAGCACCACCAGTGCCCGCGAACAGCCGTGGCAGCCTTCGCTGCGCGCGGTCGGCACGCTGCGCGCGGCGAATGGCGCGGACCTGGCGATGGACGCCGCCGGCCTGGTCACCGCGATCAACCTGAAATCCGGCCAGGACGTGAAGCAGGGCCAGCTGCTGCTGCAGTTGCGCGATGACGATGCGGTGGCCCAGTTGCAGCAACTCCAGGCGGCGGCGCAGCTGTCGCAACTGACCTTCGAGCGGGCGCGCAAGCAGCTCGCGGCGCAGGCGATCAGCCAGGCCGATTACGACGGCGCCGCCGCCGACCTCAAGGCGAAGAAGGCCGCCGTGGCACAGCAGCAGGTGGTGGTGTCGAAGAAGCAGCTGCGCGCGCCGTTCGCCGGCCGCGCCGGCATCATCACCATCAGCCCCGGCGACTATGTCAGTGCCGGTACCACGGTGGTGACGTTGCAGCAGCTGGATCCGCTGCTGGTCGATTTCTACGTGCCGCAAAGCGAACTCGGCCGGCTGCAAGCCGGCCAGTCGGTGAAGCTCGCCCTGGACGCCTACGCCGGGCGCCAGTTCGACGGCAAGCTCAGCGCGATCAGCCCCAAGGTCGACGCCGGCACCCGCAACGTGCAGGTGGAGGCGACCGTGCCGAACCGCGACAAGGCGCTGACCCCGGGCATGTTCGCCAAGCTCGAGGTCGACGTCGGCAGCCAGCAGCAACAGCTGACCCTGCCGCAGGCGGCGATCGTCTACAACCCTTACGGCGACACGGTGTACGTGGTGCAACCGTCCAAGGGCAAGGACGACCAGGGCCATGCGCAGCCGCCTACCGTGCAGCAGACCTTTGTCACGGTCGGTGAAACGCGGGGCGACCAGGTGGCGATCCTCAAGGGCATCGAGGCCGGCACCCAGGTGGTGACCAGCGGCCAGATCAAGCTGAAGAACGGTGCGCCGATCGCGATCGACAACAGCGTGCAGCCGGCCGACAGCGCGCACCCCACGCCGCAGGAACATTGAGAGCAAATGAAAAATTGCCCACCTACTGCGAACGTCGTCCGACGCCCGTGCCGGCGGCGCGCCGCGTGCAAATCCGAGTCACACGTTCACCAACTCGCCGTAGTGCCCACAACGCACCTTGCCACGAACGCCGGGCGACGCTCTCGCTACGGCGGTCAAAGTTTCACTTGCTCTGAGCGAACGTCATGAAGTTCACCGACCTGTTCATCAACAAGCCGGTGCTGGCGATCGTCGTCAGCCTGCTGATCCTGGTGCTCGGCCTGAAAGCCGTCACCAGCCTCACGGTGCGCCAGTACCCGAAGACCGAGAACGCCACCGTCACCGTCACCACCGCCTATTACGGCGCCGACGCGCAGACCATGGCCGGTTTCATCACGCAACCGCTGGAGCAGGCAATCTCGCAGGCGCAGGGCATCGATTACCTGTCTTCCAGCAGCGTCTCGGGCGTATCGACCATCACCGCGACGCTGCGCCTCAACTACGACGCGAACCGTGCGCTGACCGAGATCACCACCCAGGTGAATTCGGTGAAGAACCAGCTGCCGCCGCAGGCGCAGCAGCCGGTGCTGAACGTACAGACCGGCGAAACCATCGATGCGATGTACCTCGGCTTCTACAGCGACGTGCTGCCGACCAACAACATCACCGACTACCTGGCGCGGGTGGTCAAGCCCAAGCTCGATGCGATCGAGGGCGTGCAGACCGCCGAGCTGCTCGGCGCACGCAACTTCGCGCTGCGCGCCTGGCTGGACCCGGCGAAGATGGCCGCGCACGGCGTCACCGCCAGCGACGTGAACACGGCACTGGCGGCCAACAATTACCTGGCCGCGGTCGGTTCCAGCAAGGGCCAGGCGGTGACGGTGGACCTGACCACCGACAGCAGCCTGCACACGGTCGACGAGTTCAAGCAGTTGGCGGTCAAGCAGGCCAATGGCGCGATCGTGCGCCTGCAGGACGTGGCCAACGTCACGCTGGGCTCGGACAGCTACGACTTCAACGTGGCCTTCAGCGGCAAGCGTTCGGTGTTCATCGGCATCAAGGTGGCGCCGGATGCGAATGTGCTCGACGTGGCAAAACGCGTGCGCGATGCCTTCCCGGAGATCCAGCAGCAGTTGCCGAATGGCCTGACCGGCAAGATCGTCTACGACGGCACCGAGTTCGTGAACAGCTCGATCAGCGAAGTGGTCAAGACCCTGGTCGAGGCGCTGCTGATCGTCACCTTGGTGATCTTCCTGTTCCTGGGCACCCTGCGCGCGGTGATCATCCCGGTCCTCGCGATGCCGCTGGCGCTGATCGGCGCGTTTTTCGTGATGCTGGTGCTCGGCTACTCGATCAACCTGCTGACCCTGCTGGCGCTGGTGCTGGCGATCGGCCTGGTGGTGGACGACGCGATCATCGTGGTCGAGAACGTCGACCGCCACATGAAGGAGGAAGGCAAGACGCCGCTGCAGGCCGCGCTGATGGCCGCGCGCGAACTGGGCGGCCCGATCCTGGCGATGACCACGGTGCTGATCGCGGTGTACGTGCCGATCGGTTTCCAGAAGGGCCTGACCGGCGCGCTGTTCACCGAGTTCGCGTTCACCCTCGCCGGCGCGGTGACCGTGTCGGCGATCGTCGCGCTGACCTTGTCGCCGATGCTGGCCTCGCGGTTTTTCCGCAACGAGCAGGAGAGCGGGCGCTTCGTGCAGTTCATCGATCGCCAGTTCGATCGCGTGCACCACGGCTACCAGCGCGTGCTGCACAACGTGCTGTCGACCTGGGTGGTGGTGATCGTGATGGCCGGGCTGTTGCTGCTGGCCACGGTGGCGCTCGGGATCACCTCGAAGTCGGAACTGGCGCCGGAGGAGGACCAGGGCGTGGTGGTGGGCCAGATCGTCGGCGCGCCGAACGCCACCGCGCAGCAGATGAATGTGTATGCGACGCAGATGTTCGACCTGGCCCGGCAGTTGCCGGAGTACGAACAGATGTTCCAGCTCACCGGCGTGCCCACGGTCAACCAGGGCATCGGTGGCGTGCTGTTCAAGCCGTGGGGCCAGCGCAGCCACAACGCGCACGAGCTGCAGCAGGAGTTGCAGCAGAAATGGAACGGCATCGCCGGCGCCAGGGTGGCGGCGTTCCAGTTCCCGCCGCTGCCCGGCGCGCAGGGCCTGCCGATCCAGGTGGTGATCACCACCACCGAGCCGTTCGCGAACCTCAACGAAGTCGCCACGCAGGTGCTGCAGAAGGCGCAGGCCAGCGGCAAGTTCTACTTCATCGACTCCGATCTCAAGGTCGACAAACCGCAGGCCACGGTGAACCTGGATCGCGACATGATCACCAGCCTCGGGCTGACCCAGCAGGACGTGGGCGCCGCGCTGGGCTCGGCGCTGGGCGGCGGCTACGTCAATTACTTCTCGATCTCCGGCCGCTCGTACCGGGTGATTCCGCAGGTGCTGCAGGTGGACCGGCTCAACCCCGACCAGGTGCTGGACTACTACCTGCGCGTACCCGACGGCTCGGTGATCCAGGCCTCCACCGTGGCGAAGATCACCCACCAGGTGGTGCCGCAGTCGCTGAACCGCTTCCAGCAGCTGAACTCGGCGACGATCTCCGGCGTGTCCGGCATGTCGCAGGGCGATGCACTGGCCTATCTGCGCGACCTGGTGCATCAGGTCGCGCCGAGCGGCTACAACGTGGACTACTCCGGCCAGTCGCGCCAGTTCGTGAAGGAATCCGGCGGCTTCGGCACCACCCTGCTGTTCGCGGTGATCATCGTGTTCCTGGCGCTGGCGGCGCAGTTCAACAGCCTGCGCGACCCGATCGTGATCCTGGTCTCGGTGCCGCTGGCATTGTTCGGCGCGCTGATCTTCGTCAACCTGTTCACCAGCCTCAACATCTATACCGAGGTGGGCCTGGTCACCCTGATGGGCCTGATCAGCAAGCACGGCATCCTGATTGTCGAGTTCGCCAACCACTCGCAGATGCAGGGCATGACCAAGCGCGAGGCGATCGAACACGCCGCGGCGGTGCGCCTGCGCCCGATCCTGATGACGACGTCGGCGATGGTGCTCGGCGTGATGCCGCTGGTGATCGCGGCCGGCGCCGGTGCCGCAGGCCGCTTCAACATGGGCCTGGTGATCTCCACCGGCCTGGCCATCGGCACCGTGTTCACCCTGTTCGTGGTGCCGGCGTTCTACATGCTGCTGGCCGCCGACCACCATGGTGGCCGGCCGGGCGAGGAGGCCTCCCTGACGGTGGCGTGACCGGACACCGTCCTGATGTTTCTGCAGGGCCAAGTGCGATTCCTGCCTTCGCAGGAATGACGGCTCCTCTTCTCGTCATTCCTGCGAAGGCAGGAATCGCACTTCGCTCTTCTCCACCCTTCCACCAAAGAAAAAGGCGCGGTCACCCGCGCCTTTTTGCTGCCTGTCGGCCTGCCTCAGTTGCGCGATTGCAGCTTCGACAGCAGGCGCAGCAGTTCCAGGTACAGCCAGACCAGGGTGACCACCAGCGCGAAGGCGCCGTACCATTCCATGTACTTCGGTGCGCGCGCGTTGACGCCCTGCTCGATCATGTCGAAGTCGAGGATCAGGTTGAGCGCGGCGATCACCACTACCACCGCGCTGAAGGCGATGCCGATGCCGCTGGCGCCGTTGATGAAGCCCATCGAATGGCCGAAGAAGCCCATCACGAAATTGGCCAGGTACAGCAGCATCACGCCGCCGGTGGCGGCGACCACGCCGAGCTTGAATTTCTCGGTGGCGCGGATCAGCCCGCTGCGATAGGCCAGCAGCAGGGCCGCCATCACACCGAAGGTGAGGCCCACCCCCTGCATCACGATACCCGGGTAGCGCATCTCGAAGATCGCCGACAGCGCGCCGATGAAGACACCCTCGACCAGCGCATACAACGGCGCGGTGACCGGTGCCCAGGTCTTCTTGAAGATCGTGACCATCGCCAGCACCAGGCCACCGATGGCGCCGCCGATCATCAACGGGCCCATCGCGGGGAGGCTGGCCGGACCGTGGAACTGGCCCCAGCTGAATGCCGCGCCGACCACCACCAGCAGCAGCAGCAGGCCGGTCTTGTTGACCGTGCCGTTGAGCGTCATCACCTGGTCGCCATGCGACACCACCGCACCGCTGGCGGCGTCGAGGAACGTGTTCTTGTTGAGAGCCGGGTTGCCGCTTTGCATGATGAACTCCGTGAGGTTTGCCGACACATCGTAGCCTGAGCGCGCCAGTGGCGACAGCCACCGTGTCCATACGCCACGCTGCACCGGCACGGTCAACTACGCGACAATACGACCTTGCCGAATGCCGCGGAGTTCCGATGAGCCCTTCCATCCTGCGTATCGCCACCCGCAAGAGCGCGCTTGCGCTGTGGCAGGCCGAGCACGTCGCCGCGCTGTTGCGCGCCGCACACCCCGGGTTGAACGTGGCCCTGGTGCCGTTGAGCACCCGTGGCGACGAGATCCTCGACCAGCCGCTGGCCACGATCGGCGGCAAGGGGCTGTTCCTGAAGGAATTGGAAGTGGCGATGCTGGAGGGCCGCGCGGAACTGGCGGTGCATTCGCTGAAGGACGTGCCCGCCGAGCTGGAACCCGGCTTCACGCTGCCGGCGATCCTGCCGCGTGCCGATGCCGCCGACGCCTTCGTCAGCAACCACCACGCGAACCTCGCCGCGCTGCCGCAGGGCGCGCGGGTGGGTACATCATCGTTGCGCCGTCAGGCGCAGCTGCGCGCGCTGCGGCCGGATCTACAGTTGCGCGACCTGCGCGGCAACGTCGGTACCCGGCTGGGCAAGCTCGACGCCGGCGATTACGACGCCATCGTGCTGGCCTGCGCCGGTCTGGAACGGCTGGGACTGGCCGGGCGCATCGCGTCGCGGCTGGCCGCGCCGGACTGGCTGCCGGCACCCGGACAGGCGGCGATCGTGATCGAGGCACGCGACAGCCAGCCCACGACACTGGCCCTGCTCGCCGCCCTGGACGACACCGATACCCGGCTCGCGGTAAGCGCCGAGCGCGCGATGAACCGGGCCCTGGGCGGCAGCTGCACGGTGCCGGTCGGCGCCTGGTGCGTGCTGGGTGAACACGGCCTGCACCTGCGCGGCCTGGTCGGCGACGCCGCCAGCGGCCGTCTGCTGCGCGCCGAAGCCAGCGCCCCCGCCGACCAGGCGATCGCACTGGGCCAGCAGGTCGCCAAGGCGTTGCTGGATCAGGGCGCGGCGCAGTGGTTGCAGTAGGTTGGCGACGCAACACCTGACGGACAGTGCTGCGACCGGTGAGGTACTAACGCGAACTTCGCGGCAAGCGCGCTGCTCCGCGCTCCGCCCGAACCCTCACCCCAACCCCTCTCCCAAAGGGAGAGGGGCCAGGAGCGTGGCGCTTCGACGCCAATCCCGAATCCCGAATCCCGAATCCCGACCTTAGAAGCTGTAAACCAGATTCGTCGTCGTCAGCGTGTCCGTCTTCTTGATGCCCGGCTGCACGCTGCTGTTGTGGCGCACCTGGAAGCCGACCTTCAATGCCAGCTTCCTGGTCATGCTGACGGCCAGGCCTGCGTCGTTCTGCATGTAGGTGTTCTTCGAGCCCGCTTCCGTCAGGAAGGTGTCCTCGAACGAGGTGTTGTCGGTGATCTTGAACTTGTAGTTGATCAGGCCGCGGGCCACCACTTCGCCCTGGGTCGGCTGCTGCTGCGGTACCAGCACGCCGTTCACCAGCAGCTGGGCGTCGGCCGGACGGTAGCGCTTGTAGCCGGGACCGATTTCGAACGACAGCTCGTTGCGCTCATCCTTCAAGGCGATATAGCCGTAGCCCAGCGACACCGTGCCCTGCCACAGGTTGGCGCCGAACTGGTCGTGCTCATAGCGGGCCGCGCCGACGATATAGCTGCGCGTGTCCAGCTTCAGGCCGACCGAGGCACCGCCGTCGTAGCGGTTGGCCGTGGTGTTGAACTGCTCGATCGTGTTGCCATTGGTATCGACCAGCTTCTGTTCGGCCTTGGTGCGCAGCACGTCGAGGAAGAACGCGTTCTTCCACTGGTCGTTTTCCTGCTTCAGGCCGAGCTTGGCGTCGATATTCTGCGAACGGGTGTTGCCGGTGGCCGAAGCGAAGCCGAATTCGCCCGAGCCGCTCCAGCCGCCACTGTTGCCGGTGGTCGCCGAAGCGTCGGTCGAAGCATCCTGGGCATGAGCGGCGAAACTGGCGAGGCCGGCCAGCAGCAGGCCGGCAATCAGGGTCTTGTTCATTTCGGGTTGTCCAGTTGTTAAAGATTGGTGAGCGGCTACCTTAGCGACATCGCTTGAACTTGCAATGAATGGCCCCGGTTGCAGGCGGGTGTCGCCTTGCGGCCACCACGGCCCGCCGCCATGCTAGTCGGCGACCTCCCGCCACCGCCCGAGACGCCTGATGGATCGCTACGAACGGATACTGAGCCTGCATCGCCTGCTGAAGTCGGCGCACTATCCGGTGCCGCTGTCGCGCCTGCTGGGCGAACTGGAATGCTCGCGCGCCACGCTTTATCGCGACGTGGCCTTCCTGCGCGACGCGTTGGGCGCGCCGATCGAGAGCGCCGGCATCGACCAGGCAGCGTTCCGCTATGAACTGGGTGAAGGCGAGAAGTTCGAGCTGCCCGGCCTGTGGCTGACCTCGGACGAGCTGGCCTCGCTGCTGGCCCTCAACGAACTGATCAGCCGCTCCGGCCCGGGCGTGCTGGCCGGTGCCCTGGCGCCGTTCAAGGCGCGCATCGAAGGCCTGCTGTCGCATCACGACAGCGGCAAGGCGCTGCCGCTGGAGCGGATCCGGGTGATCCCGTGGGGCGAGCGCAAGCTCGACCAGCAGGTGTTCCGCATCGTCGCCGGTGCGGTGCTGGAGCGCCGCCAGCTGCGCTTTCGCTACCGCGCGCGCACCACCAACGCCGACAGCCGGCGCACCGTCTCGCCGCAGCGGCTGACCCACTATCGCGACAACTGGTATCTCGACGTGTGGGATCACGACCGCGAGGCCCTGCGCAGTTTCGCGGTCGACCGCATCGCCGAGGCGCAGTCGCTGGATGCCGTCGCGCGGGATGTCGCCGACGCCGATCTCAACGAGCTGCTCGCCTCCAGCTACGGCATCTTCGCGGGCAAGCCCAAGGCCTGGGCCACGATCCGTTTTTCCGCCCACGCCGCGCGCTGGGTCTCCGACGAACACTGGCATTCGCAGCAGAAGGGCGAGTGGCTGAGCGATGGGCGCTACGAGTTGAAAGTGCCGTATTCCAATTCGAAAGAGTTGCTGATGGACGTGCTCAAGTACGGCCCCGACGCCGAGGTGATCGCGCCGCTGCCGTTGCGCGAGGAGATGAAGATTTTGCTGCAGCTGGCGCTGTCTGGCTATGCCTGACAGCAGAAGATGGATCTCCATCGGCTCCGCAGTGTTTCCTACGCCCTGGAGCACGAAGCAACGACTCCCGCACGGCACGTTCGCATCCTCTCCCCCAGGGGAGAGGATTGTGACCGAAGGAAATCCCCTTGCGGAAAGGTGAGGGGGCGGGTGCTCGCCATGAAGGTGATCGAAGCCGCGCTTTGACCTCGCCCCTGAGTTTGGTATCCCGTAACCGCGGTCGGACTCTGGCTGTCCGGGGCGACTCGCGGGGAGGTTTATCTGGGCTTGGTTCTCAGGGTAAGCAGCGTTGGATCCGTGAACCCTCTCCCCAACCCTCTCCCGCAGGGAGAGGGAGCAAACGCGAGGAGCGCGTTGCCTTATTGGTGCGGAACCCTCTCCCCAACCCTCTCCCGCAGGGAGAGGGAGCAAACGCGAAGAGCGCGTTGCCTTATTGGGGCGGGTGAAACGGCCAGAACAGGGGGATCAGCCACATCGACAAGCCGCAGAACATCAGGATCAACGGAATGCCGACCTTCATGAAGTCGGTGAAGCGGTAGCCGCCGGCGTAATAGACCATGGTGTTGGTGGGGTAACCGACCGGGGTGGCGAACGAGGTCGCCGCGGCAAACGCCACCGCGATCACGAACGGACGTGGATCGGCATGCACCGCATGCGCCACCGACACCGCGATGCCGACCATCAGCACCACCGACGGGTTGTGTCCCATCAGCTCGGTGAGCAGGGCGGTCAGCAGGTAGATCATCAGCAGCGCCGCCAGCGGGCCATGGTCGCCGACCAGGCCCATGCCGAGCTGCACCACCTCGTTCGACAGGCCGGTTTTCTCGATCGCGATGCCCAGCGGCAGGATCGCACCGAGCAGGATGATGATCTTCCAGTCGATGCCTTCGTAGACATCCTTGCGGCCGAAGCATCCGGTCAGCGCCATCGCAGTGGCACCGCAGATCGCCGCGATCGGGATCGGTAACCAGTGCAGGCCGGAAAGCAGCACCACCGCGGCCATGATCGCCACCGCGACGAAGGCCTTGCGCGGCATGCGCCGCGCATCCTGGCGCTCGGACAGCACGATGAAGGATTCCTCGGCGCGCAGCTGCTGCATGCGGTCTTCGTCGACCAGCATCATCAGCACGTCGCCGACCGCCAGGCTGACGTCGCTGAGCTTGTCGCGCAGCACCACGCCGCGACGATGGATCGCCAGCAAGGTGGCGTTGTAGCGCCATCCGATGCCCGATTCGGTGAAGCGCCGCCCCTCGATCGGGCTGGCCGGCGCCACGATCAGTTCGGCCAGCACGCGCGGCTTCCCGTCACCCTGCACATAGTGCCGTTCCGGCGCGCTGCGCAGCCTGGTGTCGCGGCGAAACTCCTCGATCTTGTCCCAGTCGCCACGCACCAGCAGCACGTCGCCGACGGCAAGCTGCTGCGAGCGCGGCGACCACATGCGCCGTTCGCCGCGCAGCAGTTCCAGCGGGTACACGCCGAATTTCTCGCCCAGTTTCGCGTCGGCGATCATCTTGCCGATCAGCGGCGACTCCGCGGTGAGCTCCAGCTCGGTCACGTATTTGCCGATGTCGAGTTCTTCCGGCTGCTGCGCATCGATATGTTTCGGCAGCAGCCAGCGCCCCACCAGCATCAGGTAGACGATGCCGGCCACGCCGAGCAGCGCGCCCAGCTTTGTCATCTCGAACACGCCGATCGGCAGCAGCCCCTGCTTCTGCGCCAGACTGTCGGCGAGCAGGTTGGAGGAGGTGCCGATCAGGGTGCACACGCCGCCCATCTGCGCGGCGTAGGCCATCGGCATCAGCACTCGTGCCGGCGAGGTATGACTGCGCTGGCACACACGCAGCGCCAGCGGCAGGAAGGTCGCCACCAGCGCAATGTTCTTGATGAAGGCACCCAGCGGCGCGATCACCAGCATCACCGCCAGGGTCAGCAGCCACGGCTGGCGGATCTTCATAAGCAGCCGGCTCAGCGGCTCCAGCACACCGGAGCGCTCGATGCCCAGGCTCAACGCGAACATCGCCGCCACCGTGACGGTGGCCTCGTTGCTGAATCCGGACAGGGCTTCGACCGGGCTGACGATGCCCAGGATCACCAGCACCGCCAGCGTGATCAGCGCGACCAGGTCGATCCGCACCTTTTCGCTGGCAAACAGCGCCATTGCGGTGGCGATCACCGCCACGGTGGCCCAGGCCTGCCAGGTCATGCGCGCGCCATCCGTGCGGCCGCATGGCCGTGCGAAATCATCGGGTCATCGTGATGGCGCATGCATGCTCCGGGCTTGCCGTGGCTCGTGTCGAGGCCCATCCTAACCGGCGGCGCGCGAGCTGTATTGATCGGTGTCTGTCCGGGTCGCATTTCCCCGGTTTCCAAGGGCCCGCCGGCCCGTTGCACGCGCCGGTGAGCGGAGTCATTGCATGACACAGGAAGAAAACCCCGGCGCAGGAACTTCGCCTGCATCGGACGATGCCGACAAACCCACGGTGGCGCTGGCGCTGGGCGCCGGCGGGGCCAAGGGTCTGGCGCATATCGGCGTGATCGAGGAGATCGAGGCCCAGGGCTTCCGCATCGTGGCAATCGCCGGCAGTTCGATGGGCGCGCTGATCGGCGGCATCCATGCGATGGGCAAGCTCGATGTCTATCGCGACTGGGTCTGCGCACTGGCACGCCTGGACGTGTTGCGGATGGTCGACTGGACCTTTTCCGGCGGCGGGCTGATCAAGGGCGAACGCATCATCGGCACCCTGCGTGGCCTGATCGGCGACACCCTGATCGAGGAACTGCCAATGGCCTTCACTGCCGTGGCCACCGACCTCGACCGCGAGCGCGAGGTCTGGCTCAGGCGCGGCAGCCTGTTCGACGCCATCCGCGCCTCGATCGCGGTGCCCACCGTGTTCCGGCCGCATCACATCAAGGGGCATCGGATGGTCGACGGCGCCCTGCTCAACCCGGTGCCGGTCACGCCGCTGATCGGCGTCGAGGCCGATTACCTGCTGGCCATCAGCGTGGACGGTCCGGCCGAGACCATCGCCGCGCCGGCGACGATCGAACGTGAGCCGGTGGACGAAACCAGCTATAGGCACCGGATCGGCGAATTCATCGGCCGGCTGATTCCGCATGGCGAGGATCAGCCGCGCGAACCGGGCACGCTGGATACGCTCAACCAGGCGATGGACCTGATGCAGGCAAACCTGGCGCGGCTGCGCCTGGCCGCCTACGAGCCGGATCTGCTGATCGAGTTGCCGCGCAACATCGCCACGGTCTACGAGTTCTATCGCGCCCGCGAATTGATCGAACGCGGACGCGTGCAGGCGCGCAAGGCGCTGGCCGCATGGCCACGCTCGGGTGCGCCGCTGCGCTCCTGAGTGCGTTCACCGCGGGCCGTGCGTGCGCAGCCAGTTCTGCAGGTAGTCGCGCAACACGAGGGCGCTGTTGTGTTCCTCGTCGCGGGCGCTGTAGATCAAGGTGACTTTGTGCCGCGCCGAGCGCTCGGCCAGTGGCTGCCAGTGCTCGACCAGACCGTCCAGCTCGCCGGCGTAGCGGTGGCGGAAACCATCCCAGCGCGCCGGATCATGGCCGAACCACTTGCGCAATGCGGTGGACGGCGCCAGCTCCTTCGCCCACTGGTCCAGCGGCACGGCTTCCTTCTTCATGCCGCGCGGCCACAGCCGTTCCACCAGGACGCGATAGCCGTCGTCCTTCGCCGGCTCGTCGTAGGCGCGTTTGACCGCGATGCTCATGGCGTTCTCCTGCAGGAAACCTTTCCAGCATACGACCACCGGATCGGTGCGGCGTGACGCAGGATCAAAGCTCCTCGACCCGGGTCACCTTGCCGCGGCGCATCAGCCAGGCCACGCCGCGCAGGTCGGCCAGCCCCACCCACAGCCGATCCAGCATGCCGTATTTGGAAACCCCGGCGGTGCGCGGACGATGGCCCACCGGCACGCTGGTGCTCTGGAAGCCCGCGCGCTTGACCAGCGCCGGCAGGTAGCGGTGCATGTGATCGAAATAGGGCAGGCGCAGGAATACCTCACGCTCGAACAGCTTCAGGCCGCAGCCGGTATCGGGCGTGGCGTCCCTGAGCATGCGCGAGCGCACGGCATTGGCGATCTTCGAGGAGATCCGCTTGTTGAAGCTGTCGCGGCGGGTGGTGCGCCAGCCGGCGAACAGGCGGACCTCGGCCGCCGCCGCATCGCGCGCGGCGAGCAGTTTCGGGATGTCGGCCGGATCGTTCTGGCCGTCGCCATCGAGGGTGGCGATCCACGGCGAACCCGCTGCGCGCACGCCATTCCACACCGCCGTGCTCTGCCCGCTGCGGGTCAGGTGGTGCAGCACGCGCAATTCCGGATGGCTCGGCTTCTCGGCGGCGAGCACGGCACGGCTGTCGTCGCTGGAATCGTCGTCGACGTAGATCACCTCATAGTCGACCCGGCCGCGCAGCGCGGCGGCGATCTCGGCGAGCAGGGGCGGAATATTGTCGCGCTCGTTGAACACGGGAACGACGACGGCAAGCTGGGGCATGGATCCATTCCCGGAACGGTCAGGGCGGGATTATCGCCCATGCGCCGCCCGCGCGCGAAATGGCGTGGGGCCTGTAATGAAATTCGCGGCGGGCGGGTCTCCTTGTGCAGCCGGAATCGTCCGGCATCCACGGGAGAGACCCATGCAAGCCAAGACCATCATCAGCTCCACCCTGCTCAGCCTGCTTGCCGCCGGCGCGATCGGCGCCGCCAGCAACGCCCATGCCGCCGACAAGATGGCCGCCAGCAGCACGCAGAAATGCTATGGCGTCAACGCCGCGCACAAGAACGACTGCAAGGCCGGCTCGCATTCCTGCGCCGGGCAGTCGTCCAAGGCGCGCGATCCGGCCTCGTTCGTCGAGGTGCCGACCGGACTTTGCGAGAAACTGGCCGGGGGCTCGCTCACCGCCGGCGCGATGATGCATCACGATGCGATGGACAAGAGCTGATTCGATGCCGTCGACACGCCTTCGGCGTGCGCAGCCGATCCCGACCGGCGTCGGGATCGGGTTGCGGCCAGCGCATATCGAGCGGGTGCTGGAGCAGCGCCCGGCCGTGCCGTTCTTCGAACTGCACAGCGAAAACCTGTTCTGCGCCGGCGGCCCGATGTGGGATGTGTTCGAACAGGTGCGCCGCGACTATCCGGTCAGTCTGCACGGCGTGGGGCTGTCACTGGGCAGTGCCGACGCGCTCGATCCGGCGCATCTGCGGCGACTGCGCGAAGTGATCGCACGGGCGGCACCGGCGCTGGTATCCGAGCACGTGTGCTGGGGCGCCATCGGCGGGCGCCATTTCAACGACCTGTTGCCGCTGCCGTATACCGAGGAGGCGCTGGCGCTGATGGTCGAGCACATCGACGAGCTGCAGCACACCTTGCAGCGGCAGGTGCTGCTGGAAAATGTCTCCAGTTACATCCATTACATCCATTCGACGATGCCCGAGTGGGAGTTCCTCGGTGAACTGGCCCGGCGCAGCGGCTGCGGCCTGCTGCTCGACGTCAACAACGTCTATGTCAACAGCATCAACCACGGCATCGACGCCGTGCGTTACCTCGACAGCATCGACCCCGCCGCGGTCGGCGAGATCCACCTGGCCGGCTTCAGCCGCCAGGAAGGCCTGGGCGGACCGCTGCTGATCGACAGCCACGACCATCGCGTCGATCCCGCGGTGTGGCGCCTGTATGCACACGCGATCGAACGGGTGGGCGCGAAGCCGACCCTGATCGAATGGGATCAGCAACTGCCTGCCTTCGAGATCCTCGAAGACGAGGCACGCATCGCCACGGAGCATCTGCATGCCTGCGCCGCCGAGCCTGTCTGAGCTGCAGGCGGGCTTCGCCCGCGCCATGATCGACGGCGCCGCGCCCGCGCTGCTGCCGTGGATCGGCATGCGCGGGATCGAACCGGCCGCGCGATTGCAGATCTACCGCAACGCGATCCTGGCCACCCAGGTGGCTTCGCTGGTCACCAGCTTTCCCGCGGTCGAACGCATGCTCGGCGTCGACTGCTTCGACGGCTGGGCCACCCGCTACGCCGCCTGGCATGGCAGCCGCAGCGGCAACCTGCAGAACCTTGGTGACGACTTCGCCGACTATCTCGAGACGCAAGCGGAACTCTCCGGCATGCGTTGGCTCGGCGAGCTGGCGCGACTTGACTGGCTGCGCCAATGCACGATTCTCGCCGCCGACGCCCGCGCGTTGGATGCGGTTGCGCTGCAAGCCGCCCTGCTCGCGGCCGGCGACGATCCGTTGCTGCATCTGCTGCCTTGTGTGCGCGCGATCGCTGCCCCCTTCCCACTGCTCGACCTGTGGCGTCACTGCGAATCACCGCAGACGCTGGCCGTGGATCTCGACGGCGGCGCGCAGGGCGTGTTGTTGTGGCGCGAGGATGGCCAGGTGGCGATGCAGGCGTGCATTCCGGCCATCGTCGCCCTGGTCACTGCGTTGAAACAGGGCAAGCGCGTATCCGCTGCCGTGGAAGCGGCCCACACGCTCGACCCCGACGCACCGCTCGACGCACTGCTCGGTCCGCTGTTGACGCGGGCGCTGATCCACCACGTTTCCGACCACTGACTGCAGGGCAAGACACATGAATACTTCCGTCTCGACGACGCCGGGTTACTGGCAGGATCTGACCGCCGCATTGCGCCACCTGCAACCGCTGGTGCTGCTGCTGTTTCGCCTGCTGGTGGCGGTGGCGTTCTGGCGTGCCGGCGTGGTCAAGCTGGCCGATCCCTCCGGCACGCTGGCGCTGTTCACCAGCGAATACCACGTTCCGCTGCTGGCACCGCAGCTGGCGGCGACGCTCGGCACCTGGGTCGAACTGATCACGCCGTGGTTCCTGATCTTCGGCCTGGGCACGCGCGTCGTCGCGGCGATGCTGTTCGTCTACAACATCATCGCCGTGGTGTCGTATCCGGATCTGTGGCCGAACGGTTTCTGGACCGGCCTGATCGGCAGCGACTTCGACGATCACAAAGCCTGGGGACTGATGTTCCTGGCCCTGGTGGCGTTCGGACCCGGCCCGCTCTCGCTGGATGGCGTGGTTGGGTGGTGGCTGCGCCGTCGCGGCCAGGCCGCCTGATACCCATTTGCGTTCAATAAGTCGAGATGTTTCGAGCGAGCAGCCAAGCGACCCCCCCGTCATTCCCGCGAACGCGCACAGCCGTCCTGAATAAATCTCCAGCGTGTTTCAATCCGCACCGCTCACGAGCAACCCACCCGTAAGAGCCCGCTCGCGGGCGATGCTTTTGCTCTTGCAATTCCCGCAATTCCCGATTCCCGATTCCCGTGAGAAGAGCATCGCCTGCAAGCAGGCTCCTACGAAGAGCGGGCGGGGATGACGGCTCGATGATCCTCGATGCTTGATCGCCATTCCCTCTGGTTGAAGCGCGTCGGCCCGCCTACAACTGGCCGACGCGGGCTTCGCCGAGGCCATCGATGGCCACCTGCCAGTCCTGCGCCACGGTGTCCGCGACACGGTCGAACGAGCGCTGGCCGACGTGGTCGGTCAGCATCACCAGGGTGCCGGACTGCAGCGGCACGACCCGTCCGTGCCAGTCGCCCCGATGGAAATCCTGCATGGCAGCCGCGCGCTTGCCGGGCACGTACAGCACTGCCACCGAGGTGCCGTCGACACGACTGACCAGGTGCACCGTGCGGTACGGTCCGACCGAACAATCGTGCACATAGGTGACATTGTCCGGCAACGGACCACGCAGATGCAGTCCACGCACTGCGAAGCCGGCGGCGATGGCTTGTGCGTCGATCGGCCGGGTCAGCTCAAGGCTGTGGATCTCGTCGGGCATGTGCGCCACTGCCAGCGCCGGCAACGTATGAGCATCGTGCTGGCGCCAGAGCAACTCGCCACCAGCGACGGCGACCAGCAACGAGGCGGCCAGCGCCAGCGCGAAGCGGCGCCGGCTCATGTGCTGCCGACGTTCGCCGGTGGCCTGGGCCAGCAGGATGCGCTCGGTCAGCCCGGCCGGCACCGGTACCGCCAGCGCGTCAAGCAACTCGTGCTCGGCCTGTTGCGCGCGCTCCCATGCCGCCGCGCAGGCAGCGCATTCGCCGCGATGGGCGTGCAACGCGGGATCGTGCGACAGCGGTTCGGCGGCGAGCCGGCGACGGAACTCAAGACAGTCCATGCTGCACCTCCGGGCGTCCGCCCTGCAGGATGGATTTCAATTGCTGGCGTGCCCGGAACAGCTGGGTCATCACCGCGCCGGGTTGTTGGCCGAGTTCATCGGCGATCTCGTCGCAGCTCATCCCGGCCAGCACCTGCAGCAGCAGCGGCTCGCGATATTTGTGTGGCAGTTTCGACATGGCTTCCCGCAGTTCGGCAGCATCACCGTGTCGCTCGGGGCTGGCCCAGGCGGCATCGTCGGTGATGCCCTCGTTCAATTCGACCGTGTCCAGCTGCTTGCGCTCGTGATGACGCGCATGCTCGCGCCGCAGGATGGTCAGCAGCCACGGCTTGGCGGCCTCGGCTTCGCGCAATGCATCGAGGCTTTTCCAGGCGCGCAGCATGGTCTCCTGCACCAGATCCTGTGCCAGCGCCTCGTGCCCGCACAGCCAGTAGGCGAAGCGATACAGGTCGCCGGCATGGGCGCGCGTCAACGCCTCGAATTGTCGTTGTCGGGGATTCACCACCAAGGAGACCGGGCCGAAGCCTTTCATCTTTCATCCCCCGGGGCATCAGCGCATCTTTTGCAGGATACCGTCGAGTTCGTCGTGGCTGTGGTAGTGGATCACCAGCCTGCCGCGACCGCCCTTGCCCGGTGCCAGCTCGACCCGGGTGGCGAAGCGTTCGGCCAGTTCGCGTTCCAGGTCGGTGATGTTCGGATCGCGCGGCGGCGCATGCTTCGCCTTGCCCTTCGGCGCGGTTTGCGCGCGGCGCGCGGCTTGCTCCAGTTCGCGCACCGACCAGCCCAGGGTGACGGCCTGGCGCGCCAGCGGCACGGCGATTGCCTCCTCCAGGGTCAGCAGGCAACGCGCATGGCCCATCTCCAGCTTGCCCTCGTCGAGCAACTTCTTGATCGAGTCCGGCAGTTCGGTGAGCCGCAGCATGTTCGACACGGAGGCACGCGAGCGGCCGACCGCGTCGGCGGCCTGCTGGTGGGTGAGCTCGAAGTCGTCGATCAGCCGCTTCAGCGCATCGGCTTCCTCCAGCGGGGTGAGGTCCTGGCGCTGGATGTTCTCGATCAGCGCCATCGCCGGCACGGCTTCTTCGGACACCTGCTTGATCAGCGCCGGAATCTCGGCCAGCTGCGCGCGCTGCGCCGCGCGCCAGCGGCGTTCGCCGGCGATCAGCTCGTAGCGGTGCTTGCCGATCTCGCGCACCACCACCGGCTGGATCAGGCCCTGCGCCCTGATCGAGGCGGCCAGCTCGTCCAGCGCCTCGTCGTTCCAGTGCCGCCGCGGCTGGTACTTGCCGGGCTGGATCTGCTGGATCGGCAGGCTGCGCAGCTCGCCGTCCCGGGTCAGTGCTGACGGTGCGGCGTCGCCGTCGCCGCCGAGCAGGGCATCCAGCCCGCGTCCCAATCCACGTTTCTTCGCAGCTGCCATGTCTAGAGCCTGTTCATGGTTTCCAAGCACCCTGCGCCGGAAGCTGTTTGCGCGCGGGCCAAGGAAGAGTGAGGGGGTGGACGTCCGTCCACGACCGAATGATGACGCCGGCATGTGGGCAAACAGACCCGGCCCGACGGGTTGCCATCAAGTGACCGCCATGCTGCATGGCAGCCACTTGATGGCAACGCGGAGTGTTTGGAGACCATGAACAGGCTCTCAATCCTGATGATGGGCGGCAGGCGCCTTGAGCAGCGCGACGGCTTCGCCATGCGCCGATGGTTCGATGTCGTGATCCGGCTCCGCCGCGGCGGGCAACCCGCGTTCGCGCCGGATGATCTCGCCGGCCAGGCCGATGTAGGCGATCGCGCCGCGCGAGCTGCGGTCGTACAGATGGATCGGCTGGCCGTGGCTCGGCGCCTCGGCCAGGCGTACGTTGCGCGGGATGATCGAGCGCAGCACCTTGTCGCCGAAATGCTGGGTGAGCTGGGCCGAGACTTCGTTGCCGAGGTTGTTGCGCACGTCGTACATGGTGCGCAGCAGGCCCTCGATCTCCAGTTTCGGGTTGAGCCGGTGGCGCACCGCCTTGACCGTATCGAGCAGGCTGGACAGCCCTTCCAGCGCGAAATATTCGCACTGCACCGGAATCAGCACGCCATCAGCGGCGGTCAGCGCATTGAGGGTGAGCAGGTTCAGCGACGGCGGGCAGTCGATCAGGATCGTGTGGTAGTTCGCGGCGACCTTGGCCAGCACGTCCTTCAGCCGGTGTTCGCGCGCCAGCGCGTCCATCAGCTTCAGCTCGGCGGCGGTGAGGTCGCCGTTGCCCGGTAGCACGTCGTAATGCGCGTCGGTCGGCACGATCGCCGTGGCGATCTCCACTTCTTCCAGCAACACTTCGCAGCCGCTGGCCTTGATCGCGCGCTTGTCGATGCCCGAGGCCATGGTGGCATTGCCCTGCGGATCCAGGTCGACCAGCAATACCTTGCGCTTCGCCGCGGCCAGCGCCGCAGCGAGATTGACTGCCGTGGTGGTCTTGCCGACGCCGCCTTTCTGGTTGGCGACAGCGATGATGCGGGCCATGGATGGAGGGCTTTCCGTTCGCGAAGAACGGCTAGATTAGCATTGCCGCCCGGCCTTGCCTGCCCTGGCCCGGCCCGCTTGTCCGCCGGTTGCGGCGGGGGTGCGATTCCTGCCTGCGCAGGAATGACAAACTGCAAAGGGGCGGCAAACCGCTCATCCGCCACCCTGTCATTCCTGCGCAGGCAGGAATCGCTCTTCAGCCAGAACGTCAGCCGCCCACTCCAGTCGAGCTGCGCGAAGCCCGCCTCAAGTGCCGATCCGGGCGCCGCTGGCGCCGTCGAACAGGTGCAGTCGCCCGCTGACCAGGCCCAGCGGCACGCTGCTGCCGGGTTCGGGCAGGGTGCGCGGGGCGACCCGCGAGACCAGCGCCAGCTCGCCGTAGCGCAGGTTGAGGAAGATCTCGTTGCCCACCGGCTCGATCACCTCCAGTTGCGCGATGAGCGCGGCGGCGCCGGTTTCCGCGGGCTGCAGGTGTTCCGGACGGATGCCCAGCACCACCTCGCGATCGCACCAGGCCGGCCAGGCCGGATCGGGCAGCGCTTCACCCAGGGGCAGTTCGCCGTGCGCGGTGCCCAGCCACCAGCCATCGCGTCGGCGCAGGGTACCGCGCAGCAGGTTCATCGCAGGGCTGCCGACGAAACCGGCCACGAACAGATTGGCGGGCTTCGCGTACAGATTCATCGGCGTGTCGATTTGCTGGATCGCCCCGCCGTCGAGCACCACGATGCGCTGGCCCAGGGTCATCGCCTCGATCTGATCGTGGGTCACGTAGATCATGGTGGCCTTGAGCTGGCGATGCAGCCGCGCGATCTCCACCCGCATCGACAGGCGCAGCTTGGCGTCGAGGTTGGACAACGGCTCGTCCAGCAGGAACACCTGCGGGTCGCGCACCAGCGCCCGGCCCAGCGCCACGCGCTGGCGCTGCCCGCCAGACAGCGCGGCCGGCCTGGCGTTCAGCCGCGTCTCCAGTTCGAGCGACTTCGCCGCCGCCATGACGCGCGCGTCGATATCCGCCTGCCGGTACCCGCGCAACTTCAGGCCGAAACCGAGGTTTTCGGCCACTGTCATGTGCGGATACAGCGCGTAGTTCTGGAACACCATCGCGATATCGCGATCCTTCGGCGCCACGTCGTTGACCACGCGCCCGCCGATGCTCAGCGTGCCGCCGCTGATCGGCTCCAGCCCGGCGATCATGCGCAACAGGGTGCTCTTGCCGCAGCCCGATGGCCCGACCAGCACCAGCAATTCGCCATCGGCGGCCTCGAAACTGGCGCCCTCCACGGCGACATGGCCATCCGGATAGACCTTGCGCAATTGATCCAGGCGTATCTTGGCCATCGGCATCTCCACTGCGGGTGGCCTTGCAACCAGGTGGGCTCTGGCTGCTCGCGGCCCTTCCGCCGAAGCATGCACTGGTCTGCACACATCGGTGGGTCGTTGGGCTATTCTGCCCATGTAATCGTTTACATCAAACATCGGGTCGCAGGGAGCCCCATGACCGCACGCAGTTTCCGCTTTCCGGACGGTTTCCATTGGGGCGCCGCCACTTCGGCCTATCAGATCGAAGGCTCGCCGCTGGCGGACGGCGCCGGCGCCAGCATATGGCAGCGCTTCGCGCATACCCCGGGGATGATGGTCAACGGCGACACCGGCGATGTCGCCTGCGACCACTACCGGCGCTACAAGGACGACGTGCAGCTGATGAAGTCGCTCGGCCTGCACGGCTACCGCTTCAGCATCAACTGGGCGCGCGTGCTGCCCGAGGGCACCGGCCGGATCAATCGCAAGGGGCTGGATTTCTATTCGCGGCTGGTCGACGAGCTGCTGGAAAACGGCATCGTGCCGAATGCCACGCTGTTCCACTGGGACCTGCCGGCCGCGCTGGACGATCGCGGCGGCTGGCTCAACCGCGACAGCGCAGACTGGTTCGCCGAGTACGCCGCCGTGATGTTCAAGGCGCTGGATGACCGCGTGCCGCGCTGGGCCACGCTGAACGAACCCTGGGTGGTCACCGACGGCGGCTACCTGCATGGCGCGCTGGCCCCCGGGCACCGCAACAAGTTCGAGGCGCCGATCGCCGCGCACAACCTGATGCGCGCCAGCGGCGCCGGCATCCAGGCCTACCGCGCACATGGCCGGCACGAGATCGGTGTGGTGTTCAACTTCGAGCCGAAGTATCCGTACTCGGACCGCGCCGAGGACGCGGCCGCCACCCGTCGCGCGCATGCCTACATGAACCAGCAATTCGCCGACCCGGCCCTGCTCGGCAGCTACCCGCCCGAGTTGAAGGAGATCTTCGGCGAGGCATGGCCGGAGTTTCCGGCGGACGACTTCGCGCTGACCAAACAGGCGGTCGATTTCGTCGGCATCAACTACTACACCCGCTCGGTGGTGCGGCACGACCCGGACGCGTATCCGCTGAAGGCCGTGCCCGTACGCCAGGCCGGCAGGACCCACACCGAAACCGGCTGGGAAGTGTTCGAGCAGGGCTTGACCGACACGCTGACCTGGTTCAGGCAACGCTACGGGGACATCCCGCTGTACATCACCGAGAATGGTTCTGCGTTCTACGACCCGCCGGTGGCCGAAGATGATGCGATCGATGATCCGCTGCGCTGCAGCTACCTGCGCAAGCACCTGCGCGCGCTGCACCGGGCGATCGAGGCCGGCGTGAACGTCAAGGGGTACTACGCCTGGTCGCTGCTCGACAATCTGGAGTGGTCGCTGGGTTTCTCCAAGCGCTTCGGGCTGTGCCATGTCGACTTCGCCACCCAGCAGCGCACGCCCAAGGCCAGCGCGAAGTTCTACACCCAGGTGATCGAGAGCAACGGCGCCGTGCTGGACGATTGAACGAGCCGTGAGGATTTCGCAGCGGCAGGAGCCCGCTCGCGGGCGATGCTCTTCCTCCGATCCTCGGCAGATCCAATCAAAGGCATCGCCTGCAAGCAGGCTCCTACGAGTCGCGATCCGATCCGATCCAGATGGCGTCCCAATACGGGTAGCCGCGTGCACTTGTCGCCAGACCGGCGCGGATCGGATTGGCCACGACGTATCGCGCCGCTTGCCGCACATCCTCATCGACGCGCAACGCGTGGTCGTGAAAACTGCGATCCCAGACCGGACCCTCGATGCCGCACGCCGCACGCAGTGCGCGGGTTACATGGGCCTTGAAGCGGCTGACCACACGCATGAGCGATTCGTCGCCCAGTTGCACCAGGCCATGCCAGTAGTCAGGCATCAGCACCCAGGCCAGCAGACTGGCGTCGCCCCAGCTTGCGTCCGAGTGGATGATCCGGCTTGCGATACGCGCCTGCAGCGGGTCCAGAAACAGGCATCGTCGGCGATGCGTGGCGACAGTTACCAGATAGCACTGCCCGGTGATCGAAACGCGTCCCCGCCGCAAGGCAACGCGGCCGATGTCTGGAAAGCAAGGCATGCAGCCATCTTGCCGGCGTGCCCCCGCGCAATCATCGCAACACCGCCTTCATCCGCGTAAGCCGCTCACCCCCCGCAACGTAGGAGCCTGCTTGCAGGCGATGCCGTTGAATTGGGTCCGGTGTGGTGGGGTTCAGAGCAAGAGCATCGCCTGCAAGCAGGCTCCTGCAGCGAGGGCATCAGGTACGGCCAAGCACCAGCAGGTGACGCTCGGCCGGCAGTCCGGGCACCGCCAGTTCGTGGGTGCTGCGCAGCGCGAAGCCGGTGGGGATACCCGGCAACTCGTCGTCCGGTCGCTTGCCCTTCATCGCCAGCCAGATTCCGTCCTGCGCCAGCAGGTGTCCGCCCCAGGCAAGCATGTCGGCGAGGCTGGCGAAAGCACGGGCCGTGATGCAGTCGAAGCGGCCCGCGACGTCCTCTACCCGCGACTGTTCGGCGCGCACGCCTTCCAGCTTCAAGGCGCGGATCGCCTCGCGCAGGAAGCGCACCTTCTTGCCGTTGGAATCCACCAGCAGGATCTCCCGACCGGGCGCGGCGATCGCCAGCACGATGCCGGGCAGACCCGGCCCCGTGCCAAGGTCGGCGAGACTGGCGCCCTGCACGTAGGGAAGGATCGTCAGGGAATCGAGCAGGTGTCGGGTGACCATCTCGGCCGGGTCGCGCACTGCCGTGAGGTTGTAGGCTGCGTTCCAGCGTTCCAGCAGCGCCTGGTAGTCGAGCAGGCGCGGCACGGCCGCGGCCGGCAGGTTCAGTCCCAGCGCGGCGATGCCCTGTTCGAGTTGTGCCTGCAAGGCGTCGCGCGCGGCCATCTGGCGGTGAGTCCCGTGGGTGATCCAGGGCGGCAAGTATCCCGACCGGATGCGCCAAAAGAAAGCCCGCCGAAGCGGGCTTGAAGTGCTGCAAATCCCCTGCTGCGCAGGCGCTCTGGGACGCCTGGCACAATTCGATGGTTCAGGCGGCGTCGAGCTCGACCCGCGTCACCATCATGCCGCGCTCGCGCAGCACATGGTTCAACGACTGCTTCACCCGCACACCCAGATCACGGCGATCGATCTGTTCGACCGCCGGTTCGCTGCGCAGGGCCTCCTGCGCGCCACGGCGGATCAGCTGATCGACCTGCTCGAACACCGCATCGGCGCGTTCCGGCTCCAGCACCTGCCAGTACACCGTGCCACGCACATCGTGCGCATCCGCCTGCGGGTACTCCAGACGCAGGGTCTGGCCAGCGAGGTCGATCTTGTGCGTCACGCGGTCCAGCAGCGGCAACACCAGATGTGTGCCCGCCTGCAACAGCCGCACCGGCTTGCCGCGCCGATACAGGCTGTAGACCTGACCTTGTGGCACGCGCCTCACTGCACTGGCGATCAGTACAGCGAGCGAGGCAACAAGGAGGGTAAGGAACGTCATCATGATAGTGAAATCAGCAACTTGTGCTAGGTTTATTCGCCTTGTACGGGAGGTTGAGCATACAGCTGATTGAGTACGCGAAGATTAACCACGTTTTAACGACCGAGCGAATCTTTAACAATCGAGAGAAGCAAGTCAAGTGATGCGGTTGGCAGTTCAACAAAGGCCTCATGCGAGGTGAGGCGTGACCGCCGGTGTCGTTGTTGGCCGCAACCGGTCAGTTCAACCGGGGAATAGCCAGTTTTCCTCCTGGAAAAGCCGCCTTTGAAACTCCTGTCCGGTAGACAAGCATCGACCTTGCCAACGCAGCCATTGGCAGCCGGGAGTCGAATGCGGCGGGCCGGCGCGAATCACACCAGCCCGATTCACCCGCCAGCCCGATGCGGTCCGGATCTGTGACCTGAAGGGATGGCTCACGCGGGGCACTCGGTGCCGCCGTCTCGTTTCCATCCGGCCCTTGTTGTGGCGCAACAACCCGTTCAGCAGTCCGCCGATGGCTCTCAAGCCAGTCATGCCGCGATTTCCGCCTTGCCATCCCAAGCCCCGCACAAAACCCTTCCGCGCCGCAACACCGACGATTGCAACAAGCTCTTTACAACTTCCCATGAAAACGTTTACGTTGGCGCCACCAAAGGGTTCGTGAACCCCCGGGCGAGCTCAATATGGCGGCAGCAACCATCAAAGACGTGGCGCGCGAGGCCAAGGTGTCAGTGGCCTCGGTGTCGCGCGCGCTGAACGGTGGCAGCGGCGTCACCGCCGCCACCAGCGAGCGCATCCGCGCCGCCGCTGATCGGTTGCAATACATCCCGCACGCGGCGGCGCGCATGTTGATCACCCGCCGTACGCATACCATCGGGGCACTGCTGCCGGATCTTTATGGCGAGTTCTTCTCAGAACTGATCCGCGGCATCGATCTGGCGGCGCGTGCGCGCGGCCTGCATCTGCTGGTCTCCAGCTCCCACGATGGCGTCGAGGAAGCAGCAGTGGCGGTGCGCTCGATGCAGGGGCGCGTCGACGGTCTGTTGATCCTGTCCGGCCGCGTGGACGCGGCTTTCCTGCGCGCCAACCTGCCCAGGGAGCTGCCGGTCGTGCTGCTCAACAGCGCCGTGAAGAACCCGATGTACCACGTGCTCAATGTGGACAACCATGCCGGCGCCGTGGCGATGGTTGCGCACCTGATTCAGGCCGGGCATGCCCGCGTGGCTTTCATCGCCGGACCGGAAGGCAACTTCGACGCGCGCCAGCGCGAGCAGGGCTATCGCGCGGCCATGGCGAAGCATGCGCCCAAGGCACCGCTGAATATCCTGGCGGGCGACTTCAGCGAGGAATCCGGCTATCGCGCCGGTCGCGAGCTGCTGGCGCAGAAGGTTCGTCCGCGCGCCGTGTTCGCCGCCAACGACATGATGGCGGTGGGTTGCCTGACCGCCCTCAAGGAAGCCGGCGTGCGGGTGCCGCAGGACATCGCGCTGGCCGGTTTCGACGACATCCCGATCGCGCGATATGTCACGCCAGCGCTTAGCACGGTGCGAGTGCGGATCGTCGATCTGGGGCGCGTCGCGCTAGAGCACCTTGCCGGGCTGCTGGAAGGCCCGGACTCATCCACCGCATCCGCGCAAACGCTCGGCTGCGAAATCGTCGTACGGGAGTCGTGCGGCGCCAGCGTCACCTGAGCGTCCATCAATAGCAGTCGCCGATCGCAGTTCAAATTTGCCGGGGAGGGTACTCATGAAAATGCCATTGCACTTCAAAAAGAAATTGCTCGTAAGTCTGATCGGCGCATCACTGGCCACTATCGCCATAGCGCCAACAGTTTCGTGGGCGCAGACCGCCAACGCCAACCTGCGCGGCAAAGCAGCCGCCAGCAGCACCATCACGGCACGCAACGTTGCCACCGGTGCAACTCGCCGCACCAAGGCGGACACGAACGGCCGATACACGCTGGTCGGACTGCCACCGGGTACCTACCAGGTCGATGCCGGACCGGGTACCGAACACACGGTCACGCTCACCGTGGCATCGACGGCCACCCTGGATCTTGCTGCCGCGGCCACCGCGGCTCCGTCGGCAGCCAATGCGACCACGCTGAGCGGGGTAACGGTGACAGCCGCCACCCTGACGGAAGTCAAGACGTCCGAAATCGGTGGCACCGTTTCACTGCATCAGATCAACACCACGCCGCAGATCACGCGCAACTTCCTTGAATTCGCCGACACCGTGCCGGGCATGGTCTTTGTCGACAAGGGCGGCAAGACCTCGATCCAGAGCGGGGCGCAGCCCAGCAGTAATGTAAACGTTTACATCGACGGTGTCGGCCAGAAAAACTACATCCATGGCGGCGGCATCAGCGGCCAGGCCGGTCCGAACCACGATGGCGATCTCGGCAACCCGTTCCCGCAGCTGGCGATCGGCCAGTACAAGGTGATCACCTCCAACTACAAGGCGGAATACGACCAGATCTCCAGCGCGGCGATCACCGCCGATACCAAGTCCGGCACCAACGAATTCCACGGCGAAGTGTTCGACACGTTCACCAGCGACAAGTACCGCATGGAAACGCCGGCCGAAAGCGCTGCTCATGACAAGTCGCGTTCGGTCAGCCGTGAATACGGCGGCGCGATCGGTGGCCCGATCATCAAGGACAAGCTGCACTTCTTCCTGACCTACGAAGGCAAGACCTTCAGCACACCGACCACCACGACGGGAGCGACTGGCTCCTATAACAATGTTCCGTACAACTCCTTCCTGCCGGCCACCGTCCAGTCGCAGCTGGGACCAAGCTCCCTGCCGTTCAAGGAAAACCTGTATTTCGGCAAGATCGACTGGGAGCCCACCGACCGCGATCGCGTCGAGTTGAGCACCAAGGTCCGCAAGGAAACTCAGGTCAGCGGTGCGGGTGTAACGACCGCACCATCGGCCAACTACAACTACCAGAACAACGACACCCGCATTGATGGCCGTTGGCAGCACAGCACGGATTCCTGGTTCAATGAACTGCTGTGGACCTACGAGAAGACGCTCGATACGCCCTCGCCAATTACCAACAGCCCTGCCACCACATATCAGTGGGGCAATCCGAGTACCACCATCCTGCTGATCAACGGCCAGGACCCGCGTCAGTACTTCGAAGCCTCGCAAAAAGGCAACGGCATTCAGGACGACCTCACCTTCAATGACCTGAACTGGCACGGCGACCACGTGATCAAGCTGGGCGTGAAGTACAAGGAAATCACCTTGAGTGATCGCGACAGCTCGGATGGCGCGAACTACTTCTACAACGTGAGCCCGAGCGGTGTGGAAGCAACACCGTATCAAGTCGTATTCGGCAAGGTGAATTCGGGCCTGCCGCTGACGGCTATCTCGAAAGACAAGCAGTTCGGCGCCTACATCCAGGACGACTGGGCAGTCAATGACAAACTGACCCTGAATCTGGGTGTCCGCTGGGATTACGAGGAAGCGCCGGAATTCCTCAACTACAAGACCCTGCCATCCATCGTCGACGCCATCAACGCACCGACGTACACATTCAACAACGAGACGATCAACCATTCGTATGCACAAAGCCTGGCAGCGGGCGGTGTGAACATTGCGAACTACACCAGCACGGGCCACAACCGCAAGGCGCCGAAGAACGAGATTCAACCGCGCCTTGGCTTTTCCTACGATCTCAATGGCGACGAAGCGCACGTGATCTTCGGTGGCGCCGGTCGCGCCTACGATCGCAACCTGTTCGACGTGATCTCGCTGGAGAACAGCAAGAACGCGTTATCCGAGCCATCGATCTACTTCGAAAACCCCACAGCCCTCAATGGTTGCGGCCCGGGCCAGGCAAACGGTACGCAGTGCTTCGTGTGGGATCCAAAATACCTCAACGCCGCCAATCTTCAAGGATTGGGCAGTGGTGTCGGCGAAGTGGACATGTTCAACAACAACATCAAGGCGCCCTACTCGGACCAGTTCAGTCTTGGCATGCGCAACAAGCTGGGCGACTGGAACACCAGTGTCACCGTAGCGCGGATCAACCAGTACAACGGCATCATCGGCGAACTGGGCAACCGCTACCCGAACGGCAAGTTCTACAACTACGAGAACTTCGTCAATACACAGTGGGGTGGTGCCGGTGTGCCGGGCATTGGCAGCCTGATCCTGTTCGACAACGGCAAGACCACCCACAACACCCAGTTGTTGGTGTCGGCAGAAAAGCCCTATACCCGCGAAAGCCACTGGGGCGTAACGGTGGCGTACACCTTCACCCACGCCAACCAGAATCGGTTGTATTCGGACGGCTACGCATTCGATCTGCCCAGCATCAAGGATTATCCGTTCGAAACCTCCAGTGCGGTGGCCAAGCACCGCCTGGTCGTGACCGGCGTGGTCGATGTGCCATGGGGCATCACCATCGCCGGCAAGCTGACCCTGGCCACACCGACCCCGGTTGCGGCTATCGGATGCTGCTTCCTGTGGCCCAACTCGGTCGGCGCACAGGGGGAGATGTCGGCGGCATGGCCGGTGGTCGGTACGCCGAAGGGCGGCAAGTTCCTGTTCGGCGGCCCGATTTATGGCTATCGCGACATCGACCTGCAGGCCACCAAGAACTTCGAGCTGGGTCATGGCCTGGCGTTGCAGATCCGTTTCGATGCGCTGAACATTCTCAACTTCAAGAACTACAGCGATACCATCGACTCCTACAATGGCGCCAAGTACAACCCGTACTACAACCCGATCGGCAACATCTATGGCACGCCGCGCACCTACAAGCTGACGGCGGACATCAAGTTCTGACCGGTTGGCAACAAGAACCGCCGCGACGACATCGTGGTTTCGCAAGGCCCGCTCCGGCGGGCCTTGCTCTATGGCGAATCACGACGCCGGCGGCTCCGCATCCCGCTTGCCAGACCGCGCAGCCGATAGCCGTTGCGGTGACCGCCAAGCTTTCAATTGCGGGATACTCGGACAATCGTTCCAACTTTCATTTTTCACCGCAAAGTACAGACCATCATGACCGACCATCGCATCAAGAACATCGTCATCGTCGGCGGCGGTACCGCGGGCTGGATGGCTGCCGCGGCGCTGAGCAAAAGCCTTGGTCGCGAGTGCTCGATCCGTCTGATCGAGTCCGAGGAAATCGGCACCGTCGGCGTCGGCGAAGCTACCGTGCCGCATCTGTCCACGTTCAACCAGTTGCTCGGCATCGACGAAGCCGACTTCGTGCGATCGACCATGGGCACGTTCAAGCTGGGCGTGCGATTCGTGGACTGGAGCCGCATCGGACACTCCTACGTGCATGGCTTCGGGACCCGCATCGGCCTGGATTTCGGCTCGCTGCCGTTCCACCAGTACTGGCTCAAGGCATTCAAGGCCGGTCACGCGAAGGATATCGGCGCCTATTCGCTGAACACGCTGGCCGCGCCGCTCGGCAAGTTCATGGTGTCGGCGGTCGACGCACCCGCCAACACGCCACTGGCAAATATCCCCTACGCCTATCATTTCGATGCCGGCCTGTACGGCCGATACCTTCGCCGTCTGGCCGAAGCGCAGGGCGTGCGGCGAACCGAAGGCAAGATCAAGGAAACCGTGCTTCGTCCTCTTGACGGTTTCGTCGATGCCGTCGTGCTGGAAAGTGGCGAGAGGATCGGTGGCGAGCTGTTCATCGACTGCTCGGGCTTTCGCGGCCTGCTGATCGAACAGGCGCTCAAGACCGGATACGAAGACTGGACCCACTGGCTGCAGAACGATCGCGCCGTCGCGGTAGGCTGCGAGCGCGTCGGCCCACCGGCGCCGTATACACGCGCCACGGCGCAGCCCTCCGGCTGGCAATGGCGAATCATGCTGCAGAACCGCACCGGCAACGGGCACGTCTATTCCAGCCAGTACATCAGCGACGACGAGGCAACGGCCACCTTGCTGAGGAATATCGACGGCAAACCGCTGGGCGATCCCCGACTGCTGCGCTTCACCTCCGGCACGCGCAAGAAATTCTGGAACAAGAATGTGGTGGCGCTTGGCCTGGCCAGCGGTTTTCTCGAACCGATCGAATCGACCAGCATCTATCTGGTGCAATCGGCCATCGCACGCCTGCTCGCACTTTTCCCGCAACAGGACTTCAGTGACGTGCTGATCGACCGCTACAACGCACAGTCACGTTTCGAGCTTGAACGCGTTCGCGACTTCCTGATCCTGCATTACTACGCCACCGAACGCGACGACAGCCCCTACTGGAATTACTGCCGCAACATGGATATCCCCGAACCGTTGCGGGACACGATTGCGTTGTTCAGGAAAAGCGGCGCCTTCTTCCGCAACGGGGAGGAGTTTTTCGGGCCGGTGAGTTGGGTCCAGGCCATGCTGGGGCAGGGAATCATGCCCGAGAACCATCACTTCGCGGTCGACCAGATGTCACCGAAGGATCTGCACGAGTTTGTCGCGCACGTCGAGCAGGTGATTGCCTCGTGTGTCGACGCCATGCCGCCTCATCAGGCATTCATCGATCGCTACTGCAAGGCGCCTGGCGTCTGAGCCGCCCATGGCAAACATGACACGCAAGAGGTTCTGCAATGGCCCTGCATCATCTTTTTCACCGGTTTAAATCCACCCTCTTCGTCGCTCTGCTGGTTGTCGGCGCAGGCGTCCAGACGTCGGCACTGGCGAAGGACGCGCCGAGCCGGTTCGTTGCCTCGCCGCAGCAACGGGCGCTGGTGGCGGATCTCGAACACCGCACCTTCCGCTGGTTCTGGGATAGCGCCGATCCGAAAACCGGGCTGATACCCGATCACTACCCCGGAGAATCGTTTTCCAGCATTGCGGCGGTGGGTTTCGGCCTGACGGCTTATGGTGTGGGTGTCGAACGCGGCTACATCACGCGCGAGCAGGCGGTGGACAGGACACTGGCGACGCTGCATTTCTTCAAGGATGCGCCACAAAACGACAGTGAAGACGACGCCAGCGGCTTCCACGGTTTCTTCTATCACTTCCTCGACATGAAGACCGGCCACCGCGCGATGCGCTACGTGGAGCTGTCCAGCGTCGACACCACCTTGCTGCTTGGCGGCGTGCTGTTCGCACAGTCGTATTACGACCGCGACACGCCGAAGGAAAAGGAGATCCGCCAGCTGGCCGACACCATCTACCGCAATGTTGACTGGACCTGGATGCAGCCCCGCGCGCCGCTGATCAGCATGGGCTGGACCCCAGGCGGCAAGTTCATCCCGGCCGACTGGAAGGGTTACAACGAAGGCATGCTGGTCTACGTGCTCGCGCTCGGCTCGCCCACGCACCCGGTGAGCGCCGATGCGTGGAAGGCATGGACATCGACCAACGATCTGAGCTGGGGCCGTTTCTACGGACAGACGTTTCTCACCTTTGCGCCGATGTTCGGCCACCAGTACAGCCAGACCTGGATCGACTTCCGCGGCATCCGCGACGACTGGAACCGCCGGCACAACCTGGACTATTTCGAGAACAGCCGCCGCGCCACCCTCAGCCAGCGCAATTATGCGATTGCCAACCCGGGCAAATGGACCGGTTACGGCGCGAACGTCTGGGGCCTGACCGCCAGCAACGGACCCGGCGACTTCAAGGTACAAAGCGTCGACGGCGAACGTGAATTTGAGGGCTATTCCGCCCGTGGTGCCGGTCTCGACTACATCCGCGACGACGGCACCCTGGCACCGACCGCAGCAGGCGGCTCGATCGCGTTCGCGCCGGAAATCGTGATACCTGCGCTAACCGAAATGAAGCAACGCTATGGCAAGTACATCTACAACGAGTACGGATTCGTCGATGCTTTCAATCCGAGCTTTCATGTCCACACTCGCTTGCGTACCGGCAAGCTGGTGCCAGGACTGGGCTGGGTCGACACCGAGGAGTTGGGCATCGATCAGGGCCCGATCGTGCTGATGATCGAGAACTGGCGCAGCGATTTCGTGTGGAGGGTGATGCGGCGCAATCCGTACATTCGCAAAGGGTTGCAGCGGGCCGGCTTCACCGGCGGCTGGCTGGAACAACCGGTGACGCCACCGTGAGATGGCGCTGCCGACCGGCGGCGGTGGCGCGCCTGGGCGCGGCGCTGCTGCTGGTAGGCGCGCTGGCGAGCGTGGCCGCCTGCCGCAGTCGGCAGGACGATCGGAATACGCTGGTGTTCTGGGCGATGGGCCGCGAAGGCGAGGCGGTGGCGCAGCTGATCCCGGCGTTCGAGCGCGAGCACCCGGACATCCATGTCGATGTGCAGGAGCTGCCGTGGAAGGCGGCGCACCAGAAGCTGTTGACCGCGATCGCCGGCAACACCACGCCGGACGTGGCCCAGCTGGGCAACACCTGGATCGCCGAATTGCGGGCGCTGCATGCGCTTGAGCCGCTGCAACCGTACGTGGATCACTCCAGCGTGGTGCAGCCGGCCGACTACTTCGCCGGCATCTGGGCCACCAACCGCATCGACGGAACGTTGTATGGCATTCCGTGGTACGTCGACACGCGGCTGCTGTTCTATCGCAAGGATCTGCTCAAGGCGGCCGGCTTCGAAGCGCCGCCGCGCGACTGGGCCGAATGGTCCCGGCAAATGGCGGCGTTGCAGGCGCACGCCGCACCAGATCATTACGCGATCCTGCTGCCGACCAACGAGTTCGAGCAGCTGCTGTCGCTGGCGCTGCAGCAGGACGAGCCGCTGCTGCGCGATGGCGGCCGCTACGGCAATTTCGAGAGCGCCGGCTTCAAGCAGGCGCTGGGGTTCTACGTCGACATCTTCAAACGGCACGAGGCGCCGCTGCTGGCGAATACCGAGGTACCCAACCCGTGGACCGAGTTTGGTCGCGACGTGTACGCGTTCTATTTCTCCGGGCCGTGGAACATCGGCGAATTCCGCCATCGCCTGGCGCCATCGCAGCAGGCCGAATGGGCGACCGCGCCGCTGCCCGGTCCGCACGGCCCCGGCGCGGGCATCGCCAGCGGCTCCAGCCTGGTGATCTTCCGTCACTCGCGGCAGAAGGCGCAGGCCTGGCTGCTGATCCAGTACCTGTCCAGACCCCAGGTGCAGCAGCAGTTCTACCGCCTGCTGGGCGACATGCCGCCGCGCCGCTCGGCGTGGCAGGGCGACGCCTTGCGCAACGATCCCGCGGTGCAGGCGTTCCGCGACCAGCTGGAACGGGTCAAGCCGACCCCGGCGGTGCCGGAATGGGAGCGCATCGTCACCGAGATGCAGCTGGTCGCGGCGCAGGCCGCGCATGGCGAGCTGACGGTGGACCAGGCGGCGGCCGAAATGGACCGGCGCGCCGACGCGATCCTGGAGAAGCGCCGCTGGATGCTCGACCACGCGCACGGTGCACGGCGATGAATCGCTCGCGCACGGCATGGCTGTTCCTTGCGCCGGCGCTGCTGGTGCTGGGCGTGTTCTTCGTGCTGCCGGTGATCGGCGCACTGGGACTCAGCCTGACCGACTACGACCTTTACGCGCTGGCGGATATCCGCAACCTGCGCTTCGTCGGTCTGCACAATTACTGGGGCTTGCTGCAGCGACCGCTGTTCTGGTCGGCGCTGGGCAACACTTTCTACTTCGTGGCGATCGGCGTGCCGCTGTCGATCGGCGCGTCGCTGGGCGCGGCGTTGCTGCTGAACTCACCGCTCGCACGACTCAAGCCATTTTATCGCACCGCGCTGTTCGCTCCGGTGGTGACCACGGTGGTGGCGGTGGCGGTGATCTGGCGCTACCTGTTCAATACCAAGTACGGGCTGGTGAACTACGGCCTGGCCGAGCTTGGCCTGCATCCGGTCGACTGGCTCGGCGATCCGCACTGGGCGATGCCGACGATCATCGCGTTCGCGGTGTGGAAGAACTTCGGCTACAACATGATCATCCTGCTGGCCGGGCTGCAGGCGATCCCGCCGGAGCTGTACGAGGCGGCGCGCATCGACGGCGCCTCGGCACCGCGGCAGTTCTGGCACATCACCCTGCCGATGCTCAAACCGACCATGTTGCTGGTGATGGTGCTTACCGTGGCCGGCTATTTCCAGCTGTTCGCCGAACCCTACGTGATGACCGAAGGCGGCCCGCTGCAGAGCACGGTCAGCGTGCTGTACCTGATGTACGACGACGGCTTCAAATGGTGGAACATGGGGGTGGCCTCGGCGGTCGCGTTCCTGCTGTTCGGCGTCATCCTGGCGATCACCATCGGGCTGCTGCGCCTGGCACGACGCGGGGAGCCGGCATGAGTCCGCGCCTCGCACGCTGGCTGGTCAACGGCGCCCTGTTCGGCGGCGCCGCGGTTGCCGTACTGCCGCTGCTGTGGATGCTGTCGGTGTCGTTCATGGCACCGGGCGCAGCCAGTTCGCTGCCGCCACCGCTGCTGCCGGCGCACCCCACGCTGGGCAATTACCGCGAGCTGTTCGCCCACGCCGGCATGGGCCGCTACGTGCTCAACAGTCTGTTCATTTCCAGCGCGATCGCGTTGTTCGCACTGGTCTGCAACCTGATGGCCGGCTATGCCTTCGCCAAGTTGCGCTTCGCCGGCCGCGAGCGGTTGTTCCAGGCACTCATCGGCGCGCTGGTGGTGCCGGCCCAGGTGGCGATGCTGCCGCTGTTCCTGCTGCTGAAATACGCGGGCCTGGTCAACAGCTATGCCGGCGTGATCGTGCCGGGCATGGCGACCATCTTCGGCATCTACCTGGTGCGCGAATACGCCCGCAGCGTGCCGGACGAACTGCTGGAGGCGGCGCGCATCGACGGTGCCGGCGAGTGGCGCATCTTCGTGCAGATCGTGCTGCCGTTGCTGAAGCCGGTGATGGTGACGTTGACCGTGTTCACCTTCCTCGCCGCGTGGAACGATTTCATGTGGCCGCTGATCGTGCTGACCGGCCAGGAGCACTACACCTTGCCGCTGGCGCTGGCCTCGCTGGCGCGCGAACACAGCGAGGACACCGAGCTGATGATGGCCGGCTCGGTGGTCACCGTGCTGCCGGTGCTGCTGCTGTTCCTGGCGCTGCAGCGGCATTACCTGCAAGGGCTGTTGCTGGGCAGCGTGAAGGGGTGATGCTGCTTCAATGAGAAATCGCGCTCTTCGCATTTGCCCCCTCTCCCTTTGGGAGAGGGTTGGGGTGAGGGTTCACGGATCCAACGCTGCTCATGCGAAGCACGCTTTGTTGAAAGCAGCACGTAAGCGGCCATCCTCAACCACAATCCCCTCCGATGGTCGCCCCAAAGGGAGATCTGGTGGGCCTGCAGCTAATCTTCCAAAGCCGCTCCGCATCGGCTTCGATACCAGAGCGCACCCTCTCCCCAACCCTCTCCCGAAGGGAGAGGGAGCAAACGCAAGAAGCGCGCTTCTTGATTAAAACCGGCCGGCCCTGAAATCGGCGATTGCTTCGTGGATCTGCGCCTGGGTGTTCATCACGAACGGGCCATAGCGCGCCACCGGCTCCTGCAATGGCTGGCCGGCCACGATCAGCAGGCGCGAGGCCTTGTCGTCGCCGGTCAACTGCAAGTGCTCGCCATCGGACAGCACGCCCAGCTCGCTGCGATGCAGGCGTTCACCGCCGACCAGGGCCGATTCGCCTTCGAACACGTACGCGAAACCGTAGTGGCCCATCGGTAGATCCAGGGTCAGTGCGGCACCCGGCTGCAGGCTCACGTCCAGGTAAACCGGCGCGGTGACGATGCCTTCGACCGGGCCGATGGCGCCGGCCAGTTCGCCGGCAATCACCTTCACTTCGACGCCGTCGGCCGGATGCACCACGGGGATCCGCTCGGGACCGATGTCCTGGTAGCGCGGCGCGGTCATCTTGTCCTTCGCCGGCAGGTTCACCCACAGCTGGAAGCCCCACATCAGGCCGTCTTCCTGTTGCGGCATTTCCGAATGCACGATGCCGCGACCGGCGGTCATCCACTGCACGCTGCCGGGCACCAGATCGCCGCGGTTGCCGTGGTTGTCGCCATGCTGCATGTGGCCGGCGAGCATGTAGGTCACGGTTTCAAAGCCGCGATGCGGGTGCTCCGGGAAACCGGCGATGTAGTCGCCGGCCTGGTCGGAGCGGAACTCGTCCAGCAGCAGAAACGGGTCGAGCATGTCCAGCCCCGGCTGGCCGATGATGCGCTTCAGCTTCACGCCGGCGCCGTCGGAGGTGTCGGTGCCGCGGATGCGGCGGGTGATGTGGCGATCGCTCATGGCTTGCTCCGATAAGGGATGACTGCCCGCCAAGATGGCCCCGTGCGCCGGCTTGTCCAAGTGCCCGGGCCGGAACGGATCGTTCCGCCGCGGCGACAGCGGCAGAGTGCGAGAAGTGAGTGGAGAGGGGTGAGGAGTGAGAGAGAGCACAGGAGCCTGGCGACGTTCGCCCTTCTCTCACTCCTCACTCCTCTTCCCTCACTCCTGCTTTCAATGCACCCAGTGGCCGCTGCGCTGGCGCGGCGGGGTGGTCTCGTCGTCCTGGCCCGGGCGCTGCTGCAGCACCATCGCCTCCACTTCCGCCTCGGTTGCGGGTTTGGCTTGCCAGTACTGGTTCACCGCATGCAGCACCGTCGGCACCTGGGCCAGGCATTCGTCGTACTCGTCGTCGCTGAGCTTCTCGAACTCGGCCTCCGAGCTGAGGATGCCCTCGTCCACCGCCAGCGCCATCACCGGGCCGAGCAGCTCCATCAGCTCCGGATCTTCCGACAGCCGGCCTTCCCACAGGGCGGCGCGCAGGTCGATGCCGCGGCTGAAGCCTTCGCACCAGCCCCCGGCCGACAGCATCGGGCCGGTCTCCGTCATCACCTCGCCGAGGATCGGCTCATACGCTTCGACGTCGAGCTCGGCGCTGATCGAGTCGTTGAGCTTGGCCAGCAGTTCGAGCACGCGGTTGCCTTCGTCCTCGTGCTCGAACGGCTCGTGCAATACCTCGGGCAGCCACTCGTCGGGCAGCACCAGCAACGGGCCGACCGCCAGCGCACTGAGCAGGCCGTGTACGCCATCCAGCAGCAGATCGCCGTCGCCGGTGTGTGCGCGCAGGTAACGATCCAGCTCGTCCAGCTCCTTGTCGTCCAGCGAACTGGGCCATTCGGTTTTTGCGGTCATTCAGATACCTAGTTCCAGCGTCACCGGGGTGTGGTCGGAGGGTCGCTCCCAGCGCCGCGGTTCGCGATCGATGGCCGCCGCCGTGGCGGCCGGTTTCAAGGCCTCGCCGATCAGGATCAGGTCGATGCGCAGGCCCATGTTGCGGCGGAACGCGGCCTGCCGGTAGTCCCACCAGCTGTAGTGCCCGGCTTCGGGCTGGAACAGGCGGAAACTGTCGTGCAGGCCGAGGTCGGTGATCGCCTTGAGCGCGGCGCGCTCCGGCGGCGAGCACAGGATGTCCTCGCCCCAGGCGACCGGATCGTAGACGTCGCGCTCGTCCGGGCAGATGTTGAAATCGCCCAGCACCACCAGGTTCGGGTGGCGTTCCTGTTCGCGCGCCAGGAACTCGCGCACCTTGGCCAGCCAGTCCAGCTTGTAGGCGTATTTCTCGTCGCCGACCGCCTTGCCGTTGACCACGTACAGGTCGACCACGCGCAACCCGCCGACGGTCGCCGCCAGGATGCGTCGCTGCGGATCGTCCAGCCCCGGGATGTCGGTGACGATGTCGCTGAACACGTCATGGACCTGCTCGCGGGCCAGGATCGCCACCCCGTTGTAGGTCTTCTGGCCCGAATACACCGCCCGGTAGCCCGCCGCGGCCAGTTCGTCGACCGGAAACTTCGTGTCTTCCAGCTTGGTTTCCTGCAGCGCCACCACGTCCGGCTGGGCCTCGGCCAGCCACTGGACCAGGTGCGGCAGGCGCACCTTCAGCGAATTGACGTTCCACGAGGCGATCTTCATGCCGTTATTGTAAAGGATGCCCCGATCCGGCCGCCGCCGGGGGCGGCCACCCGCCCCGATGGCGCCACCATCAACTATTTATCCCGGAAAGCCACCGAAACCGCCAGTTCCGGTGTATGCTGCGCGGGCGAGCATCCCGGGCAACCTGGATTGCTTGCCCATCTTGCGGTCAAGTGCATCTCGCTCCGAGCCGCAAACCATCCATGCTTCAAAGGTAAAGTTACATGTCGGATCGTCAGAGCGGTACAGTCAAGTGGTTCAACGACGCCAAGGGTTTTGGCTTCATCACGCCGGAAAGCGGTGATGACCTGTTCGTGCATTTCCGCGCGATCCAGGGCACGGGCTTCAAGTCCCTGCAGGAAGGTCAGCGCGTCACGTTCATCGTCACCAAGGGCCAGAAGGGCCTGCAGGCCGAGGAAGTCCAGGCGGCCTGAAGTCGCAAGACTCAAACCCCTGAAAAGGAAAAGCCCGCTTCGGCGGGCTTTTTTTCGTCTCCCGAAGGGTGCGGCCGGATCAGGCCAGGCCGTAGCTGCGCAGCAAGGCCTCCGGCTCGGGACGACGGCCACGGAAGGCGATGAAACTTTCCAGCGCCGGGCGGCTGGCGCCGACGGCCAGGAACTCCTGGCGGAAACGCTCACCGGTTGCGCGGTCGATGACGCCATGCTCCTCGAATTCGCCGAACGCATCGGCACTGAGCAGCTCGGCCCACAGGTAGCTGTAATAACCGGCCGCGTAGCCGCCCGCGAAGATGTGGCTGAAGCCATGCGGAAAACGCTGCCACGCCGGCGGATGCAACACGGCGACCTGCTTGCGTACCTGCTCCAGCACGGCCAGCGTGCGGGCGCCCTGCGCCGGGTCGTATTCCAGGTGCAGCAGGAAATCGAACAGGGCGAACTCCAGCTGGCGCACCAGGAACAGGCCGGCGTGGAAATGCCGGGCCGCCAGCATCCTTTCGAACAGCTCGTCGGGCAGACGCTCGCCGGTCTCGTAGTGTCTGGCGAACAGGTCCAGCGCCTGGCGATTCCAGCCGAAGTTCTCCATGAACTGGCTGGGCAATTCCACCGCGTCCCATTCGACGCCGTCGATGCCGCCGATTGACGGCAGGGCGATCGCGGTGAGCAAGTGGTGCAGGCCATGGCCGAACTCGTGGAACAGGGTCAGCACGTCGTCGTGGGTCAGCAAGGCAGGCTTGCCTTCGGTGGGCGGCGCGAAGTTGCAGGTGAGGAAGGCCACTGGCAACTGCAGGTGCTCGCCGTCATCAAAGCGGGCGCGACACACGTCCATCCACGCCCCGCCGCGCTTGCCGCTGCGTGCATACAGATCGACATAGGCGCCGGCGAACACGCGCCCATCGGCATCGCGCACGTCGTAGTAGCGCACGTCCGGATGCCATGCATCCACGCCGTCGCGCTGGGCGAGGGTGATGCCGTACAGCCGGGTGGTCAGTCCGAACAGGCCGTCGATCACGGCCGGCAGCGGGAAGTACGGCTTCAGCTGCTCCTCGTCCAGTGCGTACTGACGCTGGCGCAGCTTCTCGGACGCGTAGCCCACATCCCATGGCTCCAGCGTATCGAGCCGCAGTTCGCCATGGGCGAACTCGCGCAACGTGGCCAGCTCCCGCTGCGCCACCGGCTTCGCGCATGCGGCCAGGTCGTGCAGGAACTCCATCACCTCGGTCGGCGAGGCCGCCATCTTGGTCGCCAGCGACTCCTCCGCGGCATTGGCGAAGCCAAGCAGCTGCGCCGCCTCGTGGCGCAGCGCCATGATCTGCTCGATGCGCTCGCTGTTGTCGAACTTGCCCGCATCCGGGCCCTGGTCGGAGGCGCGCGTCTGGTAGGCCCAGTACACCCGCTCGCGCAGCCCGCGGTTGTCGGCGTAGTTCAGCACGGCCTGCACGCTGGGCTGCTTCAACGTGACCAGATAGCCATCCAGATCCTGTTCCTTCGCATACTGGCGCAGCACCGCGCGGCCGGATTCGGGAACGCCGGCGAGATCGCGCTCGTCGGTAATGTGTTCCTGCCACGCTTCGCTGGCATCGAGCACGGCGTTGGAGAATTCGGTGGACAGCCGGGAAAGCGCCACACCGATCTCGCGGTAACGCGAACGCGCCGGTTCGTCCAGCGCCACGCCGGAAAGCCTGAAGTCGCGCAGCGCATGTTCGACCAGGGCGCGTTCGGGACGTGGCAGCGCGGCGAAATCCGACGCATCGACGAGAGCCTGCACCGCCGCGTACAGCGCGCGGTTCTGGCCAAGCTCGATCGCGTGTTCGGTGAGCTTCTCCTCGGCCGGCCCGTAGGCCTGGCGCAAGGCCTCGCTGTCGGCGACCGAATGCAGGTGCGAGACCGGCGCCCAGGCACGCGCCAGACGCTGTTCCAGGCGCTCCTGGGTCAACATCACACTGGCGAAATCGCGCGGTGCACCCGGCGCGACCAGCGCGTCGATCGCATCGCGGTAATCGGCCAGCAGGCTCTCGATCGCCGGCGCGACGTGCTCGGGACGGATCTTCGAGAACGCCGGCAAGATATCCTCGCTCAGCAAGGGATTGTCCGGCAGCGGGTTGTCGTGGTTCATGCGATCTCCTTGGGTCCGTCAGCGTGGCGTTCGCGCCGGGCGAAATCAAGCGTGGCCCTGCGACGAGCCCACGGCGCCGGTAGAATGGGCCCATGAGTTCCCTGCGCAGCTACAAGGGCGTCGCCCCAAGCCTCGGCCAGCGCGTCTACGTCGACCCCGCCGCCAGCGTGATCGGCGACGTGGTGCTGGGCGACGACGTGTCGATCTGGCCCGGCACGGTGCTGCGTGGCGACGTCAACCACATCCGCGTCGGCGCGCGCAGCAGCATCCAGGACGGCAGCATCGTGCATGTCGCGCACGCCGGTCCGTATGGCCCGGGTTTTCCGTGCCTGATTGGCGAGGGCGTCACCGTCGGCCACGCCGCGGTAATACACGCCTGCACGATTGACGATTACTGCCTGATCGGCATGCACGCCACCGTGATGGACGGCGCCGTGGTGCACAAGCACGGTTTCGTCGGCGCCGGTGCGCTGATTCCGCCCGGCAAGGTGGTCGGCGAGCGCGAACTGTGGCTGGGCAATCCGGCAAAGTTCGTGCGCCTGCTCAGCGACGCACAGATCGAGCAGCTGCATTACTCGGCCGATCACTACGTGCGCTTGAAGGACGAGTACCTGGCCTCCGCCTGATGGCCCGCCGCGCCCTGTTCCTGTGCAGCCGCAACCGCCTGCGCAGCCCCACCGCCGAGCAGGTGTTCGGCGCGTGGCCGGATCTGGAAGTGGACTCCGCCGGACTGGCTGACGACGCCGAGGTGGTGCTGACCAACGAACAACTGGACTGGGCCGACCTCATCGTGGTGATGGAAGCCAGCCACCGGCGCCGCCTGCAGACGCGCCATCGCAATCGGCTCAAGGGCAAGCGCGTGGTCTGCCTGCATATCCCCGACCGCTACGACTTCATGCAACCGGAACTGGTGGCGTTGCTGCTCAAAAAGGTCGGGCCTCTGCTGCGCTGATGCGCCATGCCACGTTACATGCGCGCCGCATTATCGGCGTTGGCCTGCTGGATGCGTTCCGCTTCCGCCTCATGCTGCTTCGTCGCGATATTGCGCGCCGCCGAGAGCTTGCCGCTGAGCAGGGCGAGGGTGAAGTTGTTGCTGTCGAACTCGCGCAGCAGATCGATTTCCCGGCGCGCCTCTTCCAGGTCGAAGGTGTTGATGGTGTGCTCGATCTCTACCGCCGCGCGCGGGAAGGATTCGCGCAACGCCTCCTGCGCGGTCGGGTTCTGCGGTTCCAGCTGCAGCACGCTGAGGTAGAACTCGTAAGCGTTGCTGCCCGCGGGCGCCACCAGGCGGCCGTCATGCATCGCGTCGCGGGCCAGTCCGAGCAGGATGCCGGTGCCGTTTTGCGCGTCATCGGCTGGCGCCGAAGTCGGCGACCCGGCGGGGCCGTACGACGCATTCGCCATCGCGCGCTTGTACCAGAAGATGCCGCCGGCCGCGGTCAGCACCAACACGGAAATGAGGGCAAGCGCGTATCGCTGCGATACGCTGAAATGGAAACGGGGCATGACACCTGCTGCGTGAACGATGGCCGCGCGCAGGACAGTCCGTCATCGACGTGCTCCCGGCGGATTCCGCCACGTTAGCCGGCTTGTGTTGCAGCTTTGTGGCTGCACGGCCTCAGCGCGATGCCGTCGCCTGTTCCAGTTGCGTGAGCCAGGCCAGCGCGTGGGCGCGATCCGCCCCGCACATCGCCGGCTCGGCGCGCAGGCTGGCACACACTGCCGGGCGTTCCGGTCGACCGAATATCGCGCAGCGGTTGTCCTCGGTGAGTTGCACGCACCGCACGCCGGCCGGCTTGCCCTGCGGCATGCCCGGGATCGGCGAGGAGATCGACGGCGCGATGCAGCAGGCACCACAACCGATCCGACAAGCGATGCCGTTCATGCGGCCGGCCGCCGCAGGGATTGGTAGACCGGTGCGGTGTCGGGACGCCGGCCGTGCCACAGCGCGAACGCATCGGCCGCGGTTTCCACCAGCATGCCGAGGCCGTCGAAGGCGCCACGTGCACCGGCCGCGCTGGCCCAGCTCAGGAAACCGGTCGCCGCCTTGCCATACGACAGGTCGTAGCAGACCGCACGGCTGCGAAGCAGGGTGAGCGGCAACTGCAGCGCCACGCCAAGCACGCCGGCCGAGGTGGCGTTGACGATCAGGTCGGGGCTGTCGATGGTGTCCAGCTCGTCCCAGCCACGCGCGGGCGCCCGCGCCGGCTCGCCGATCGCAGCGGCGAGGGTGGCGGCGGCTTCGGGCGAACGATTCACGATGGTCAGCGTTTGTACGCCGGCGTCCAGCAGGTGCCAGGCCACGCCGCGCGCCGCGCCGCCGGCACCGAGCAGCAGCGCGTGGCGCCCGCGCAAGTCGACGCCATGGCGTTCGGTGAGGTCGCGCAGCATGCCGTCGCCGTCGGTGTTGTGCGCGGCCAGCCGGTCGTCGGCAAGGCGGGTCAGCACGTTGGCGGTGCCCGCGCGGCGCGCCGTGATGCTGCGTTCGCCGGCCAGCGCGAATGCCGCCGCCTTGTGCGGCAGGGTGACGTTCGCGCCGACTCCGCCCGCGTCGAAGAAGCGCCGCACGGCGGCATCGAACTGCGCCGGTGCCGCATCGATCGTGCGGTACTCCAGCTCGATGCCGAACTGTTGCGCGAAGGCGTGGTGGATCCTGGGCGACAGACTGTGGCTGATCGGATGGCCGAACACGGCGAACTGGGCTGCGGTCATGCAGAGTGGCTTCCGGTGGCGGGTGGACGCCGAGTCTACTAGCCGGCCCGGCATCGGCGCGGGCGCCGATCCGTCGCAGGCGATGAGATGCGCTGCCGGCACGCTGGCCCTCCCATCCACCAAGGAGATTGCCGCCATGCGAGCCCAGCTGTTGCCGTCCCCGCATCACCAACGCCTGCTGGCCGTCACCGTGTCGCGGCTGTGCGCCGGTGGTTTCCTGCTGCTCACCACCCTGGTGCCCGCACGCACGGCGCTGCTGGGCTGGACGCCCGTGTTCTGGCTGCTGGCGGCGCCGCTGATCGTGTTGCTGACGCTGGAGCCAGGCCTGCCGCGGCAATTGTTGCGGCGGCGGCTGCACCGCTTGCATGTCGTGCACACCGTGCATGGCGTGATCTGGCACTGACGGGTCAGAGCTTGTGAAGAAAACCACTTCCTGTGGTTTTCTTCAGTCGCGAGTCCGGCGCATGTCCGTACTCGCTCACGCGAATCAATCACTTGCGTGATCGATCCGCGTCCGGCCATCCATGGCCGGGCTTCGAGTTTGAAAAAATCACAAACTCTCAGGCGACACCTTGGCGCTTGCGCTCCATCCGGCGCAGGAACTCGCCCATGATGTGCAGGTAAAGCTTGTCGCCCAGATGGGCGTCCTCGACGCCGGCATCGATCGACGGGTTGTCGTTCACCTCGATCACCACCGGCTTGCTGCCGACCTGCTTCAGGTCGACGCCGTAAAGACCATCCCCGATCGGGTGGGTCGCCTTCAGCGCCAGTTTGATGACTTCGGCCGGCGCATCCTTCACCGCGATCGTCTCGAAGCCGCCGGACTTCGCGGTGCCCTTGGCGCCATGGTTGTAGATCTGCCAGTGGCCGCGCGACATGTAGTATTTGCAGGCATACAGCGGCTCGCGGTTGAGCACGCCGACGCGCCAGTCGAACTCGGTGTAGACGTATTCCTGCGCCAGCAGCAGGGCGCTGTGCTGGAACAGGCCGCTGGCCGCCTGCGCCAGTGCATCTTCGTCCTCGACCTTGACCACGCCGCGCGAGAACGAGCCGTCGGGAATCTTCAGCACCAGTGGGAAACCGAGCTTGGCGACGACTTCCTTCATGCCCTTGCTGTCGTCGCGATACAGGATCTCGGTGCGCGGCACGGCCAGCTTGCGCGACACCATCAAGTCGTTGAGGAAGATCTTGTTGGTGCAACGGAGAATCGAGGTCGGGTCGTCGATCACCACCATGCCTTCCTTCTCGGCGCGATGGGCGAAGCGGTAGGTGTGGTTGTCCGACGCGGTGGTCTCGCGGATGAACAGGCCGTCGTATTCGGCCAGGCGCTGGTAGTCGTTCTTGCCGATCGGATCGAGCTCGATGCCGAGCTCCTTGCCCGCACCGATGAAGGCCTTCAGCGCCTTCTTGTTCGACGGCGGCATCTGCTCGGCCGGATCGACCAGCATCGCGATGTCGTAGCGGTACAGCTTGCGCGTGCGCGGCTTGCGCCACAGCTTCTTGGAGAAGCGGTCGAGCTCCTCGGCGAACGCGTCTTCCTGGGCATCGTCCAGCGTCTGCAGGCCGACCGGCTTGATCGCGCTGACCTGCCACACGCGGTCGCGCTCGAACTCGATCCGCAGCAGCGGGCAGGGGAACGACTCGAACACCTGCCGCGCCAAGTCCTGCAGCGCCGGGTAGGCGGTTTCGCCGAAGTAGACCAGGATGCCGAAGTCGGTGGTGTCGCGGCCGCCGGCCGGCAGGAAATGGGTCAGCTTCTGGTTGAGGTCGTCGATGTCCACGCCGTACAGCGAGCGCCGGCGCAGGTCATTCACCGTGCGTACCGAGGGCATCACGCGGTGCCCGCGCGCCTCCGCCAGCAGGGACACGTAGTAGCCGGTGCCCAGGTATTTGTAGCTGCGGCAGAGATTCAGCACGTGCGTGCGTTCGTCGCCGGCCACCGGCTGGCGCAGGTAATCCATCGCACTCATCACGTCGACGGACGGGTAGTAGGAGCTCCAGTCGGAGGCTTTTTCCACAACGATGACCAGGCGGGTCATGACACCTCTCGAACGGAACGGCAGCCGCGGAATGCCGCGCCGAAGGGCTGGCGGCATGCAAGATGCGAAGTCTGGCACAGCACCGCGTCGACACAAGGGTCGGCACTGAAGGACACGTAAATACCGTGCCGCCGGAGCGGGTCGCCTGTTACAGTCCGCGCGGCATCCCCACGACCAAGTCCCGCGCTCCATGCAATCATCGCCAGCTACCGCCTCCGTATGTGTCCGCCGCGCCGAGACTTCCGACCTCGACAACCTGATGGCACTGGAGCAGGACGCGTTCGACAGCGACCGCATGAGTCGCGCGCAATTTCGCCGCCACCTCGACAGCGACTCCGCCCAGGTGCTGATCGCCAGTGCCCACCATCGTCGCTTCCTCGGCGCCGCCGTGGTGTTCTTTCGCCGGGGCAGCCGGGTTGCTCGACTGTATTCTCTGGCCGGCCACCTGGACGGACGCGGCCTCGGCATCGGCAGCGCGCTGGCCGCCGCGGTCGAGGTGGCCGCGCGACGGCGACATTGCTATGCACTGCGGCTGGAGGTGCGCGGCGACAACGATCGCGCCATCGCGCTGTATGAGCGACTGGGCTATCGGCGCATCGGCCGGCTCCCGGCATATTACGAGGACGGGGCGGACGGATGGCGTTACCAGAAGGCGCTGGAGTGAGCCAAGCGGGTCAGCTGCCTGGCGTCGATTCCTGATTGACCGTGACCGCCCCGGCGCATGCGGGAATCGGTCCACCGAAGCGCGCCTCCTCCACTCCTCGCCTCATCTACCCCACGCCTCATCTACCCAAGGGGTGGCTGATCTGCTCGCCGGTGGCGGCATCCGGTCGCGCCACCAGCGCGCCGGTGCGCATCAGGCTCACCGAATAGTGGCCGCCATCGACCAGCGGCAGGAAGGCGCCGCTGCCGTACACGGTGTCCATTTCGGGCAACCATTGCGGGTATTTGCGCCCGAGCTTGACCAGATCGAACGAGCCGGCATCGTCGAAACCGATCACGGTGCGTGGCGCGCTCGTTTCCTGCGCCGGATCGTCGTAGCGACCGGACAGGCGATCCAGCCGGTACAGCGGCGGCAGCCCGGCCAGCAGCGCCGGCAGTTTCCACTTCAGCACGATCGCCTCGACGCGCCAGTCGTCGCCGGCAAGCTGCACCTCGCGCGTGCCGCCATCGGGCCAGGTGAGGGTGAGCGCCCAGCGTTGTGGTGAGAGGATGTGCGCATCGATATCGACCACCGGTGCTTCCTCGCCGAGCAGGCGATAGCCGCGCAGGGCCGCACCAGTGCCGGCGAGCAGCAGGGCGAGGGCGAAACACAGCAGGCACAGCAGCGCGCGCCAGCTGGCGGCGAGATGCCGACGCGCGCGCAGATGCCGACGCAACACGACCAGTTGCACCAGGGTGATCAGCACGAACACCACCGCCAGCACCAGCAGCACGGTCATCGGCATGCGCAGCAGGGCGCTCCAGTCCATCAGCAGATTCCTCGTTGCTGCAGTACGCATTCCATGGCGTCATCATAACGGCCTGCGGCGCGATGCCGCCGCCTCGTTATACTGCGGCTCTGTCCAGGAAGCTCTGCCATGCGTCGATCCCTGTTGCTGCTGCCGCTTTCCCTCGTCGTCGCCGTGCTTGCCGGCTGCGGCAACAAGGGCCCCCTGGTGCTGCCGCCGCCACGGCCGGTACCGGCCGCCAGCGCCCCCGCACCGGCCGTGCCAGCCACCGCGAGCAGCAGCACGACGACCGGCCAACCCTGAGCACGACGGTCATGCAGCTGCGCTTCTCCAAGATGCACGGCAGCGGCAACGACTTCGTCGTGCTCGATGGCCGCCAGCACGCGTTTCCGCTTGACCAGAGGCAGATCCGCGCGCTGGCCGATCGGCATACCGGCGTGGGGTTCGACCAGCTGCTGAGCGTGGAGCCGGCGCGCGATCCGTCCTGCGCCTTCTATTACGGGATCTGGAACGCGGACGGCTCGCCCTCCGGCCAGTGCGGCAACGGCGTGCGTTGCGTCGCCGCGTGGCTGCATCGGGCGGGCGCGTTGGCGATCGGCGCGAACGTGCGGATCGAAAGCCCGTCCGGTCCCGTCACGGTGCGCCTGCTCGGCGTCGACGAAGTCATCGTGGACATGGGCGAGCCGGTGTTCGAGCCGTCGCGCATTCCGTTTGCAGCGGCGGCCGACGACGACGCCTACGACATCCCCCTTGACGGAGAGTCGATCCGGATCGGCGCGGTGTCGATGGGCAATCCGCATGCGGTCGTGGTGCAGCCGGACTTGGCCGATCCCGCCCTGCAGCGGCTAGGCCCGCTGCTTTCCGGCCACGAACGCTTTCCCGCGCAGGCCAACGCCGGCTTCGTGCAACAGATCGATCGCGGCCATCTGCGCCTGCGTGTGCACGAGCGCGGCGCGGGCTGGACGCTGGCCTGCGGCACCGGCGCCTGCGCCGCCATGGCGGTGCTGCATCGGCGCGGCGAAGTGGATGATCATGTCGCGGTGGAACTCCCCGGCGGAACCCTGCACATCGACTGGGCGGGCGCTGGCCACACGCTGTGGATGACCGGGCCGGCGGCGTTCGTCTTCGAGGGCGAATGGCCGATTCCGGCCGGCACGCCTCCGCGGCGCGGTTGAAGCGCGGTCGCGTCCATCGCACACTGCAGCAAACCGGCACCCTCGCCCCGTTGTTCCGCTCCGGCTCCAAGGACCTCCACGCATGACTGCCACCCTGCTCGACGATGCCACCCAGGCCCGCGTGGTTGCCGCCTATCTGAAGCGCCATCCGGAGTTTCTCAGCGAGTACCCCGAACTGGCGGCCAAGCTGACCATGCCGCCGCGCGAACAGGGCGGCGCGGTCGCGTCGCTGGCGGTCTACCAGATGCAGAGTCTGCGCGACAAGAACGCCGAGCTCGAGCGGCGGCTGGCCGAATTGATCGAGATCGCCGCCGGGAACGAGAAGCTGATGGAGCGCGTGCATGCGCTGACCGTGGCCCTGCTGCGGGCGAGCACGACCGAGGTGACCGTGCGCACGGTGATCGCCAGCCTGAGCGCGGATTTCCATACCGAGCAGGTACGCCTGCTGCTGTTCGGCGATGAACCCAAACTGCCGCGCGCCGACTGGCTGCGGCAGGTTCCCGGCGGTGCCGCGGCGCTGCCGGAGTTCGCCGAGTTCCTGCAAAAGGGCGAACCCAGCTCCGGGCGGCTGTCCGGCGAGAAGCTGGAACGGCTGTTCGGCGATGTCGCCAGCGGCATCCAGTCGGTGGCGATGATGCAGTTGGGCGACGTCGGCATCCTGGCCATCGGCAGCGCCGATCCCAACCGGTTCCAGCCCGGGATGGGCACGCTGTTCCTGAAGATGATCTCGGCCACCATCACCGCTGCGCTGGCGCGTTCGCGGGATGTCTCCTGAGCCGGCCATGACCCCGGCCGGCCAGGTCGATGCATGGCTCGGCCGCCTCGCCGGTGAACGCCACGCCTCGCCGCACACCGTCGCCGGCTACCGCCGCGACCTGGCCAAGCTGCTGCGCTACATGGACACCGAACGGCTGCTCTCGTTCGAGTCGCTAGACGCGAACCGGATGCGAACCTTCATCGCCGCCGAGCACCGTGCCGGACTGGCGCCGAAAAGCCTGCAGCGGCTGCTGTCCTCCTGTCGCAGCCTGTTCCGCCAGCTCCACCGCGAAGGCCTGATGACGCACGACCCCTTGCTTGGCGTGCGCGGCCCCAAGGTGCGCCGCAAGCTGCCGCAGGTGCTGGATGTCGACGAGGCCGGCGCCCTGGTCGAAAGCGACAGCGGCGGCAAACTCGCCGTGCGCGACCGCGCGATGCTGGAACTTTTCTACTCGAGTGGCCTGCGCCTGTCCGAACTGGTCGGCCTGCACTGGCTCGATCTCAACTTGGACGAGGGCGAAGTGCGCGTGCTCGGCAAGGGCGGCAAGACCCGCCTCGTGCCGGTCGGCCGGCATGCCGTGGCGGCACTGCGCGCGCTGGGTGCCGAGCAGGGCATGCCGCCGGAGAGCCCGGTGTTCCGCGGTCGCGGCGGCGCGGCGATCAACCCGCGCACGATCCAGCTGCGCATGAACACGCTGGCGCTGCAGCAAGGCCTGCCGAAGCACATCCACCCGCATCTGCTGCGCCATACCTTCGCCAGCCACATGCTGGAATCCTCCGGCGACCTGCGCGCGGTGCAGGAGTTGCTCGGCCACGCCGACATCGCCACCACGCAGATCTACACCCACCTGGATTTCCAGTACCTGGCCAAGGTCTACGACGCGGCGCACCCGCGAGCCAGGCGCAAACCGTAGGAGCCCGCTCGCGGGCGATGCTTTTGCTCTGGTGCACAACGGAGACCAGAACAAAGCATCGCCCGCGAGCGGGCTCCTACACCGAGCGCGGGTGGCGCCGGCATTGAACCGCCTTCGCTGTGGCCCCACGTTTGCGGCTCCAGCCCAAACATCTGCGGAGCTTCCATGGAATCCTTCCACGCCACCACCATCGTCTGCGTGCGCCGCGAAGGCCGCGTCGTGATCGGCAGCGACGGTCAGGTGACCCTGGGCAACACGGTGATGAAGGGCAACGCGCGCAAGGTGCGCCGGCTAGGCAAGAGCGGCGAGGTGGTGGCCGGTTTCGCCGGCGCCACCGCCGATGCGTTCACCCTGTTCGAGCTGTTCGAGCAGAAGCTCGAAAAACACAACAACAACCTCACCCGCGCCGCCGTGGAAATGGCCAAGGAATGGCGCACCGACCGCCGCTTCGGCCGGCTCGAGGCGATGCTGGCGGTGGCCGACAAGGAAGCCTCGCTGCTGATCTCCGGCAACGGCGACGTGGTCGAGCCTGAGCACGGCCTGATCGCGATCGGTTCCGGTGGCCCGTTCGCTCAATCGGCGGCGATGGCCCTGCTGGAAAACACCGAGCTGGATGCCCGCACCATCGTCGAGAAGGCGCTGAAGATCGCCGGCGACATCTGTATCTATACGAACCACAACATTTCCATCGAGGAGTTGCTCCTCGATGGACGGGATTCGGGAGACGGGATTCGGGATTCGTAAGAGCCTCGTCCCCACCTCCATCGCAACCCGCCGCTTCTCCCAATCTCGAATCCCGAATCTCGAATCCCATGTCTGAATTGACCCCCCGCGAAATCGTCAACGAACTCGACCGCTACATCATCGGCCAGCACGACGCCAAACGCGCGGTGGCGGTGGCGTTGCGCAGCCGCTGGCGGCGCATGCAGCTGTCGCCGGAGATGCGCAACGAGATCACGCCGAAGAACATCCTGATGATCGGTCCCACCGGCGTGGGCAAGACCGAGATCGCGCGGCGGCTGGCCACTCTGGCCAACGCGCCGTTTGTGAAGGTCGAGGCGACCAAGTTCACCGAGGTCGGCTATGTGGGCAAGGATGTCGAGTCGATCATCCGCGACCTCGCCGACAGCGCCTACAAGCTGACCCGCGAGCAGGCGATCAAGCGCGTGCGCACGCAGGCCGAGGATCGCGCCGAGGATCGCCTCCTCGATGCGCTGCTGCCGCGCCGGCAAACCGCGCCGACCGACTGGAGCCACGATGCGCCCGCCGCTCCGGCGATCGACAGCGAGACCCGGCAGAAGCTGCGCAAGCAGCTGCGCGAAGGTGCACTGGACGAGCGCGAGATCGAGCTGGAGCTGGCGATGAACGTGGGCGTGGAGATCATGTCGCCGCCGGGCATGGAGGAGATGGGCGCGCAACTGCGCCAGATGTTCCAGAACCTGGGCGGCGCCAAGACCCAGACCCGCAAGCTGGCGATCAAGGCCGCGCGTCCGCTGCTGATCGACGAGGAGGCCGGCAAGCTGCTCAACGACGAGGAGATCCGCGCCCAGGCGATGGAGAACGCCGAGCAGAACGGCATCGTCTTCCTCGACGAGATCGACAAGGTGGCCCAACGCAACGACCACGGCCACTCCGGGGTCAGCCGCGAAGGCGTGCAGCGCGACCTGTTGCCGCTGGTGGAGGGCTCCACGGTGTCGACCAAGTACGGTCCGATCAAGACCGACCACATGCTGTTCATCGCCTCGGGCGCGTTCTCGCTGGCCAAGCCGTCCGACCTGATCCCCGAACTGCAGGGGCGGCTGCCGATCCGGGTGGAGCTGTCCGCGCTCAGTGTGGACGACTTCAAGCGGATCCTGCGCGAACCGCACAACGCGCTGACCAAGCAGTACGTGGCTCTGCTCGGCACCGAGGGGGTCGGGCTGGAGTTCACCGATTCGGGGATCGACCGGCTGGCCGAGGTGGCGTTCCAGGTCAACGAGCGCACCGAGAACATCGGCGCACGCCGGCTGCATACCGTGATGGAACGGCTGCTGGAAGACATCTCGTTCCATGCAGCAGACAAATCCGGCGAAAAATACCTTATCGACGCCGAACGTGTAGACAAATCGCTGGCCAGCCTGGTCCACAACGAGGATCTCAGCCGCTACATCCTGTAAACAAGCCGGTCAGGCCGGTCTGCTAAAATGGACCCCGTGAACAACGTCATCGAACTGAAAAACACCGGCCAGCGCGCCCAGTTGCGCGAGGCGCAACAGAAGCAGACCCTGATCCGGTTGTGGCGCGAAGAACTTGAGCACGGCAGCTTCTGCGGTTATGTGGGCGGCGTCGGCCGCGAGTTCTTCCTGCTCTGGGTGGTCGGCGACGGCATCACCTACGACGGCATGTACGTGATGCGCCATCGCGACATCTCCGAGCTGGAGTCGCCCGACAAGCACCATGTGTTCTTCGAGAAGGCATTGGCGCTGAAGCGCATCCTGCCGCGGCCGCCGCGCGGCTTTCCGCTGGACAACATCCGCGAGGTGATCCAGGCCGCTGGCGCGCAGGCGCCGGTGATCGGCGTGCACGTGGACAGCGAGGACGAAGCCGAGGTCTGTTACATCGGCCGACTGGTCAGTGTCGAGGAGGACGGCTTCAACATGCAGGAGCTCAGTCCGGACGCGGAATGGATGCGCGAGGCATCGTTCTTCAGCTGGGATGAGGTGTCCACGGTCAGCATCGAGGACAGTTACGCGCAATCCCTGCTCGCGGTGGCCGGTTCCGCGCCGGCGCTGACCCAGGGTGACGCCGGCATCAGCCGCGGCTGAGCCGCCAGCCCGATATCACCACCTGCAGACCCGCCCTCCGGCGGGTCTGTTCGTTTCAGGCCACGGACGAGGTGTATCCACGCGGGAGTTCCTGCACGGGCCGTGCTCGCCGATTGCGGCAGGGAGGTGGAGCAGCTTCAGCACGGCGCCTCGACGAATCACGCGCGGCGCGCCGTCAACGGCGGCCGGCCGGATACGTTGCTGAAGGAGTCTCATCCATCCCGGGAGCTTGCCGCCATGCGCCTGTACCTTTGCCTGACACTGCTCGCGTTTGCACTGAGCGTGTGCTGCAGTGGCCCCGCGTTTGCCGCGCCGCTCCAGGACAGCCCTCCCGCCGACAGCGGTCCCGCCACGACAATGCATGATCCCGACCCCCAGCAACAGGCGCGGCGGCTCGCACGCAGGCTGCAGCTGGCGCCAGAGCAGGAGACCGAGATCGCGTCGATCCTGCAGAAGCGTGCGCAACGGATCGCACAGCTGCGCGGCGACAGCTCGATGGACGCACGCGCGCAGCGCAGCCAGCTGCGCACGATCCGGCAGGACAGCGAGCAACAGTTGCGTGGCGTGCTCAGCGACAGCCAGTTGCGGCAATACCAGCAGCTGCGGCAGCAGGCGCGCCGGCGCCACCTCGAGCGCCAGGCACCCGCGAGCAGCACAAGCAGCGGTCCATGATGAGCAGGACTGCATTGCGCTGAACCGTCTCAGCCCATCGCGTATGCTCTGCGCCAGGCTTCACTTGCCTGGTGGAGATCGGATGACGCGCATTGTGGTGGTCGGCAGCATCAACATGGACCTGGTTACCCAGGCGCCACGTTTCGTCGGGCCGGGCGAAACCATTCTCGGCGAGCGGTTCATCAGCGTGCCCGGCGGCAAGGGCGCCAACCAGGCCGTGGCTGCCGCCCGGCTCGGCGCCGAGGTCGCCCTGGTCGGCGCGCTCGGCGTCGACGCCTTTGGCCGGCAGCTGCGCCAGGGACTGGTCAGCGAAGGCATCGACGTGGACCACGTTGCACACCTGCACGACGACGCCAGCGGCACCGCCTCGATCACCATCGCGCAGGGCGAGAACCAGATCATCGTGGTGCCGGGAGCCAACGCTCGCGTCACGCCGGCTCAGGTGGAACAGGCGCACGAGTTGATCCGGCGTGCCGATGCCGTGCTGGTGCAGATGGAAATTCCGCTGGATACGGTCGAGGCCACCGTGCGACTCGGTGCGCATCTGGGTGTGCCGGTGATTCTCAACCCCGCACCGGCCCGGCAGCTGCCCGTCGACTGGTTTAGGCTGGCGCGCTACGCGACGCCGAACCAGCACGAACTGGCGACTCTGCTCGGCGCCGATTCGGGCACCGATTTTCGCGAATTGATGCAGGCCGCGCCGTGCCCGATCGTGCTTACCCGCGGTGACGAAGGCGCATGGTTCCGCGAGCAGGGCGAACCGATCCACCAGCGCGGCTTCAAGGTCGACGTGGTCGACAGCACCGGCGCTGGCGACACCTTCAATGCCGCGCTGGCGGTGTTCCTCCATGAAGGCCTGCCCGAAGCCGTACGCAAGGCCTGCGCTGCCGCCGCGCTGTCGGTCACCCGACTTGGCGCACAGGGCGGCATGCCGCGGCTGACCGAAGTGCGGTCCGTACTGGCACGACAGACCGGCTAGTCGCACTCCTCACTCTCTACTTCGGTGTTTTACCCCTGGCGTATTCCCAGAATGCACCGAGCGACTGCGACCAACCCGGACTGCGTTCGGGGATCATTTGCCGATGCAGAATGAGCTGAAAATCGCACCGAGCAAATCGTCGCTTGAATAGCTGCCTGTAATTTCGCCCAGTACGCGCTGGGCGTGGCGCAGTTCCTCGGCAGCGAGCTCGCCGGCGCGGGCAGCGGTGAGTACGGCAGCGGCCTGATCGAGGTGGATCGCGACTTGTTGCAGGGCCAGCACGTGGCGGCGGCGGGCGCTGAAGGCGCCTTCGCCGCTGCCGGCGCCGGCGAGGTGCTTGAGATGGTTTCGCAGGGGGTCGAGGCCCTCGCCGGTTTTGGCGGAGGCCCAGAGCCAGTGCGCGTGATCGCGTTGTTCGCCGTGCGGGGCGAGGTTGTCGCGGTCGATCTTGTTGATCAGCACGATGCGTTCGACGTTGGCCGGCAATGCGGTGAAGAAGGCGAGGTCGGCGTTGGCGAGGTCGGCGTCGGTGACCAGCAGCGCGACATCGGCGCGCTGCAGCTCGCCGTGCGCGCGGCGCACGCCTTCGCGTTCGACTTCGTCGTCGGTGTCGCGCAGGCCGGCAGTGTCGGCCAGTTCCAGCGCGATGCCATCGAGGCTGAGGGATTCGCGCAGCACGTCGCGGGTGGTGCCGGCGGTGGCGTTGACGATGGCGCGGTCGCTGCCGGCCAGCGCGTTGAGGAGGCTGGACTTGCCGGCGTTGGGGCGGCCGATGATCGCCACGCGCAGGCCGTCGTTGAGGCGCAGGCCGCGCTGCGCTTCAATCAGCAGCTCGGTCAGTTCCGTGCGTACGGATTCCAGCTGACTGGTGATCGCCGGATCGGCGAGAAAGTCGATTTCTTCTTCGGGGAAATCAATGGCGGCTTCGATGTGCACGCGCAAGGCAATCAACGCTTGCAGCAACACGTCGATCTTGCGCGAAAACACGCCCTCCATCGATTGCAAGGCCGCCCGTGCGCCGGCCTGCGAGTGGGCGGCGATCAGGTCGGCGACCGCTTCGGCCTGGGCCAGGTCGAGCTTGCCGTTGAGGAACGCACGCTCGGTGAATTCCCCCGGCCTGGCCAGGCGCGCGCCGAGTTCGCAGCAGCGCCGCAGCAGCAGGTCGAGCAGCACGGCACTGCCGTGGCCTTGCAGTTCCAGCACGTGTTCGCCGGTGTACGAGGCGGGGGCGGGGAAGTGCAGCAGCAGGCCGCGATCGATCAACTCACCGGCAGCATCGCGAAACGCGGTGAAGTGGGCGTGCCGTGGCTGCGCGGCACGCCCAAGCAGGGTCTGTGCAATCGTCGGCACTGCCGGCCCGGACACACGCACCACGCCGACACCGGCCGCGCCCGGCGCGCTGGCGATGGCGGCAATCGTATCGGCGGCATGGTCCGGCATGACGGGGACTCTAAACGAAAGCAGCCGCGCCCGGTCACGCTGGCGGCGGCTTGTGGACGGCTGCTTCGCCGGCGCGCTCAGTCCGTGGTGAGCGGCGCCGCGCGATCGATGTGATGGGTCACCCACCACTGCTGACCAAGACCGACCAGGCCGTTGACGGCGTAATACAGGCACAGGCCGGCGGGGAAGAAGGCGAACATCACCGTGAACAGCAACGGCATCACCTTCATCATCTTCGCCTGGGTCGGATCCATGCCTGCGGCGGCCGGATTCAGCCACTGCGTACCGAGCATCACGATCGCGTAGACGATTGGCAGGATGTACAGCGGATCGGGATGGCTCAGATCGGGAATCCACAGGAAGGCGGCATGCCGCAGTTCCAGGCTGTACTCGAGCACGAAATACAAGCCGTAGAACACCGGCATGGTGATCAGCACCGGCAGGCAGCCGCCCATCGGGTTGACCTTCTCCTTCTTGTACAGCTCCATGGTGGCTTGCTGCATCTTCTGCTTGTCGTCGCCGTAGCGCTCCTTCAGCGCCTGGATGCGCGGCGCCAGCTTGCGCATGCGCGCGCTGGAGCGGTACTGCATCGCGGTGAGCTTCCAGGTCAGGCCCTTGATCAGCAGCACCAGCAGGATGATCGCCACGCCCCAGTTCTTGGCGACCGCGTGGAACTGCGACAGGATCCAGTGCATCGGCACGGCAATCGCCTTGAACATGCCGTAGTCGATGGTCAGGTCGAGACCCGGCGCGATCGCATCCAGCGTGCCCTGCACGTTCGGACCGAGGTATAGCCGCGCCTGACTGGTCAGGCTCTGACCCGGGGCCACGCTGAGCGCGGGGCCGACCGCGCGGATCAGGTAGCGCGGGTTCGCGCTGTCGGGATCGAGGGTCTGGGTGACGTAATGGTCGGTCTGGTCGGCCGGCGGAATCCACGCGGTGACGAAGTACAGGCGCAGCATGGCCGCCCAGCCGCCCTTGAACTGGGTGTCCAGCGCATCCTTCCTGTCGCTGAAGTTCTTGAATTCCAGCTTCTCGAACTTCTCGCCGGTATACCAGGCAGCGCCCTGGAAGCTGCGCGATTCCGGGTCGGCGTAACTGCTCAGCCAGCTTCCCGGCTTCGGCGGCGCCACCCGCTGCAGTTGCTGGTAGGCATTGCCCTGCCACGGCTGACTGCTGCCGTTGTCGATGCGCTGGTTCAGCCCGATCACGTAGCTGCCGCGCTTGAACGTGTAGGTCTTGGTGACCTTCAGCCCGGCGGCATCCTGCCAGCTCAGCTCGACCTGCAACTCGTTCTGGCCAGGCGTCAGGGTGTAACTGGTTTTCGCACTCTGGAACAGGGCCAGGTGATTGGGCTGATCCGCGGGCGCGGTGTCGCTGCTGCCGACGAGGCCGTTCTGCGCCACGAAGTAGTGCGCCGGGTCGTTGTCCAGCAGCACCGTCGGCGGCGGGTTCGCGTCCTTGTGGGTGGGCGCCTTGTTCGGGTAGGCAAGCAGGTCCGCACGTACCAGGCTGCCGCCGCGTGTGTCGACCAGCAGGTGCAGCACATCGGTATCGACCGTGATCAGCTGGGAAGGCGCCTGCCCGGCGTGGCTTCCTTCCGGGGCGATCTTCGCTGCGCCGGCACTGGCGGCAGAAGCCGAAGCCGCTGGAATGCCGCTCGGCACGCTGCCGTCGGTCGAAGTCGCTATGGCCTGCGTCGAGGTGCTGCCGGCGACAACCGGTGGCTGCGGCGCGTAGTCCTTTTCCCAGGCCATGAACAGGAGATACGCCACGGCCAGCAGGGCGAACAAGAGGAAGGTGCGCGTTTGATTCATCGCGTAGCAGATCCGGGTAACGCCACGACTCGAGAGTCTCGCCGCGGGGGCAGGAAAGAAAAGGTCAACGCTCGATTGTGGAGGTGTCGTCGGCCCGCTTCAATGGTTCGGCCACGTCGGCGCGGGAGGCCACCAGTTTTTTCCACAAACCGTCGATGTCACGCAGCAACTCGGCGCCGGGTACACCGGCGGCCTGCTCGCGCGCCATCACCATCAGGTCGACCGATGGCAGCTGATGTCGCACGCGCCGAAACGATTCGCGCAACAGCCGCTTGATCCGGTTGCGCTCGACTGCACGCTTGGACACCCGCTTGGAGATCGCCAGACCAAGCCTGGCATGACCAAGCCCGTTTTCGCGATAGCGCAAATGAAAACAGCGGCCGCCTGCGCGTCCGCTGCTGGTTCGCAAGGCGGCGAAGTCACCGGGCCGACGTAACCGCGCGTCGCGCGGCAATCCGGCGCTGGACATGACGCTCGTCCCCGGCGCTTGATCGGTGTTTACGGGATCAGGCGCTTGCGGCCCTTGGCGCGACGGGCGTTGATGATTTTGCGGCCGTCGGCGGTCGCCATGCGGGCACGGAAACCGTGCGTACGCGCGCGCTTGAGCTTGCTGGGCTGGAAGGTCCGCTTCATGGTCTGCTCCGAAGGGAATGTGGATAAAAAGGTTGGAGAGTATGTCCGGTTCGCGCCTCGACTGTCAAATGGCCGCCGTACGCGAGTCGTGCGTGTCCGCGAGGTTGCGCGGCCCGCGGGGCCGCGGGGGCTGCTGCTAGACTAGTCAATCACCCGCGCGCAAGCGCCCCAGCTGTGGCTGATTGAATTCATGAGTGATCTGTGGCGGCGCTGCCTTGAGCGCCTCGAAGGCGATTTGAGCGCCGAAGACCTGCATACCTGGCTGATGCCCTTGCAGGCGCGCGACGATGCCGACGGCCTGCAGCTGTTTGCGCCCAACACCTACACGCTGGACACCGTACGCCAACGCTATCTACTGCATATCGAGCAGGTGCTGCAGCAACTGCTCGGCAAAACGTGGCCGGTGCGCCTGGAAGTCGGGTCCAGCTCGCCGCGGTCGGCCACCGTCAGGCCGGTGGCGCCGACCCGCCCCGTGCCGGCAAGCGCCCCGGCGCAGGCCTTCCAGCACAACATGGATCCGCATTACACATTCGAAACCTTCGTGGAAGGCAAGTCCAACCAGCTTGGCAAGGCCGCCGCCATGCAGGTGGCCACCAACCCGGGGCGCGCCTACAACCCGCTGTTGCTGTATGGCGGCACCGGCCTGGGCAAGACCCATCTGATGCATGCGGCAGGCAACCTGATGCTGGAACGCAATCCCGCCTGCAAGGTGCTGTACCTGCGGTCGGAACAGTTCGTCGGCTCGATGATCGAGGCCTTGCGCGCGAAAGGCATGGACGAATTCAAGCGACGTTTCCGCACGGTCGACGCGCTGCTCATCGACGACATCCAGTTCTTCGCCGGCAAGGACACCACCCAGGAAGAGTTTTTCCACACCTTCAACGCGCTGTTCGAATCCAAGCAGCAGATCATCCTGACCTGCGACCGTTACCCGAAGGAGGTCGACAAGCTCGAACCCCGGCTGAAGTCGCGCCTGGGGTGGGGGCTCAGCGTGGCGATCGAACCGCCGGACTTCGAGACGCGCGCGGCGATCCTGCTGGCCAAGGCCCACGACAAGGGCGTGGCGCTGGACGAGAGCGTGGCGATGCTGCTGGCCAAGCGCATCCGTTCGAACGTGCGTGACCTGGAAGGCGCACTCAACACCCTGGCCGCGCGCGCCAATTTCTACGGCAAGCCGATCACCACCGATTTCGCCGAAGAAACCCTGCGCGACCTGCTGGCCACCCATGCGCAGGCCATCACCATCGCGAACATCCAGAAGACCACGGCGGAGTACTTCAACGTGCGTCTGCAGGATCTGCTGTCCAAACGGCGGGTGCGCTCGCTGGCGCGGCCGCGGCAGATTGCGATGACCCTGGCCAAGGAGCTGACCGAGCACAGCCTGCCCGAGATCGGCGAGGCGTTCGGCGGACGCGACCACACCACGGTGATGCACGCTTGCAAGACGATCCGCAAGTTCGTCGAAACCGACTTGCGCATGCGCCAGGACTGGGAACAATTGATCCGTACATTGACCGGCTGAAGCGTCGGCGGGAATGCGCAACAATGCCGTGGGCAAGCAGGGGGCCAAGCTGTGGATAATAGGTGGATGGTTTGTCGCGTGAAGTTATCCACAAATCACGCACCGTCGGGCAGGCCATTGCTGCACAGCTAAAATTTAGTTTAATCGATTGATTTAAAAGGTTTATTCTGCGAAAACGCGATTCTCCACAACGCCTACTACAACCACTACACTTCTTTTAAAGACAGAACAGCAGGTATAGGGAAGCCCATATGCAATTCAGCATCCAGCGTGAAGCCTTGCTCAAGCCACTGCAGCAAGTGGTCGGCGTCGTTGAACGACGGCAGACGCTGCCGGTACTGGCCAACCTGCTGTTCAAGGTCGGTGACGGCAAGGTCTCGATGACCGGCACCGATCTGGAAGTGGAGATGGTTGCCACCACGGAAGCGGAGAAGCTCGTCGACGGCGAGATCACCATTCCGGCGCGAAAGCTCTTCGACATCGTACGCGCCCTGCCCGACGGGGCACGCATCGAGCTCAAGCTCAACGGCGATCGGGTGGCGCTGAACGCCGGCCGCAGCCGATTCACCCTGACCACGCTTCCCGCCAGCGAATTTCCCACCGTCGACCAGATCGAGCTGGTGGAAAAGGTCAGCCTGCCCGAGGAAGTGCTGCGCGACCTGATGGAACGCACCGCCTTCGCCATGGCCAACCAGGACGTGCGCTATTACCTCAACGGCATGTTGCTGGACCTTCAGGAACACACGTTGCGGTGCGTGGCCACCGACGGCCACCGCTTGGCCATGAAGGAAACCGAATTGCAGAGTTCGGTCAGCACGCGGCGTCAGATCATCATTCCGCGCAAGGGCGTCAACGAACTCATTGGCCTGCTGGAAAGCGGCGATGGCCAAGTTGAGCTCGAGTTCGGTCGCAACCATCTGCGCCTGCGCCGTGGCGGGGTGACCTTCACCTCCAAGTTGATCGATGGCCGTTTCCCGGATTACGAGGCGGTGATCCCCTTGGGTGCGGACAAGACAGCGATCCTGGATCGGGAGGTTCTGCGCGGTGCGCTGCAGCGCGCGGCGATCCTGTCGAACGAGAAATACCGCGGCGTTCGTCTGGAACTGTCGCCCGGCAAATTGCGCATCGTTGCGCACAACCCGGAGCAGGAAGAGGCGGTGGAGGAAGTGGAGGCCGACACCCACGTGTCCGATCTGGCCGTGGGTTTCAACGTGGGCTATCTGCTCGACGCGCTGGCGGCGCTGCGGGGAGACCAGGCGCGGCTCAGCTTGCGCGATGCCCAGTCCAGTTGCCTGGTGCAGGAAAACGACAACGAACACTCCCGCCACGTGATCATGCCATTGCGGCTCTGACACCTGCCGCATGGCCAGGTCTTGCAGGATGTCGACTTGAGACGCCGGGGTTTCCATCAGGAACTCCGGCGTTGCCGTTTGTGGATGAGCGTTGCATGAGACTGGAGCAATTGCGCATCAGCGGGCTGCGCTGCCTGACCGAGGTGAGCCTCGCCCTCGATCCGGCGATCAATGTTTTCGTGGGCGCCAACGGCGCCGGCAAGACCAGTGTGCTGGAGGCGGTGTTCCTGCTGTCCCATGCGCGTTCGTTCCGCAGCGGCGCCAGGGAGGCGCTGCTGCAACGGGACATGCCGCAGTTGTCGGTCTTCGCCGAATTGCGTCACGCCGATGGCCGCGGAAGCCGGGTGGGCTTGGGTCGCAGTGGTGCCCGTTGGGACGCCAGGGTGGACGGCGACAGCGTGGCGATCGGGCAACTGGTACGCGAATGCGCCGTGGTCTGTTTCGAGCCCGGCTCGCACGCCTTGATTGCAGGAGCGGCAGAGGAGCGTCGAAGATATCTCGACTGGGGCGTGTTTCACGTGGAACAGGACTTCCTGTCGACGTGGCGTCGCCATCAACGGGCGTTGAAGCAGCGCAACAGCTTGTTGCGGCTGGGAAGCAGCGCGGCGGACGAACTGTTCGCACCCTGGGAAGCCGAACTGGCGCAGACCGCCCAGCAGATCGACGCCCAACGACGCGCCTATCTGGACTTGCTGCGACCGGGGCTGCAGGCCAGCACAGCCAGCTTGCTGCCGGAGTTGGGCGCCATCGAGCTGCGCTACCGCCGGGGCTGGTCGGACGAGCGGGATCTGGCCGTGCAATTGCGTGAGCAACGGCCCAGGGATCTGGCGCGCGGACACACGACCCTGGGTGCTCATCGTGCCGACTGGTCGATGTCGTTCGAGCACGCGCCGCAACGTGAGCATCTCTCCCGTGGCCAGGAAAAGCTCACCGCACTGGCGTGCGTACTGGCCCAGGCCGGCCTTTACGCGGAACATCACGGCGAGTGGCCGATCGTCTGCATGGATGATCTGGCGTCGGAGCTGGACCAGGCTCATCAGGCATCTGTAGTCGAACAACTCCAGGCGGCAGCGACCCAGGTGCTGCTGACCGGCACCGAGCTGCCGTCGATGTTGCAGGGGCAGGCGGCGCGCGTGTTCCACGTGGAACAAGGCGAACTGACGCGCCTGCTATAATCGGAAGGTTGCATCCCCGCAGGTTTGCATAACCCTGTCCGGCCTTTCACGGCGCCGTGTCGGGCGGGTCGCTGGCGCCAGGAAACGGTCATCGCATGAACGAACCCTCCAACGAATCCCATTACGATTCCAGCAACATCAAGGTCCTCAAGGGCCTGGAAGCGGTGCGCAAGCGCCCCGGCATGTACATCGGCGATACCGATGACGGCACCGGCCTGCACCACATGGTGTTCGAGGTGGTCGACAATGCGATCGACGAGGCACTGGCCGGCTATTGCGACAAGGTCGTGGTCACCATCCTCGATGACGGCTCGGTCAGCGTCAGCGACAATGGCCGCGGCATTCCGGTGGATATCCACCCGGAAGAGGGTCGTTCCACCGCCGAGGTCGTCATGACGGTGCTGCATGCCGGCGGCAAGTTCGACGCGAACTCCTACAAGGTCTCCGGTGGCCTGCACGGCGTGGGCGTGTCGGTAGTGAACGCGCTGAGCGACCATCTGTGGCTGACCATTTATCGCGACGGCCATGAGTACCTGCAGGAATACGCGCTCGGCGAACCGCTGTATCCACTGAAGGAGGTTGGCCCCTCAAGCCGCCGTGGCACCCTGGTGCGCTTCCTGCCCAGCCCCGCCACCTTCACCAGCAACATCGATTTCCACTACGAGATCCTGGCCAAGCGGCTGCGCGAGCTGGCCTTCCTCAATTCCGGCGTCACCATCGATCTGTATGACGAGCGGGGCGAGGGCCGGCATGACACGTTTGCCTACGAAGGCGGCATCCGCTCGTTCGTGCAGCATCTGGCGCAGTTGAAGACCGCGCTGCATCCGAACGTGATCAGCCTGACCGCGGAGCAGGACGGCATCACTGTGGAAGTGGCGATGCAGTGGACCGACTCCTACCAGGAATCGATGTACTGCTTCACCAACAACATCCCGCAGCGCGACGGCGGCACCCATCTCACCGGGTTCCGCGCCGCGCTGACGCGTTCGCTGCAGAACTACATCGAGAGCTCGGGCCTGGCCAAGAGCGCCAAAGTCTCGCCATCCGGCGACGACATGCGCGAAGGCATGATCGCGGTGCTGTCGGTCAAGGTACCCGACCCGAAATTCTCCTCGCAGACCAAGGACAAGCTGGTTTCGTCCGAGGTGAAGACGGTGGTGGAGCAGGTCGTCAACGAGAAGCTTGGCGAGTTCCTGCTGGAGCATCCGAACGAGGCCAAGGCGATCGCCTCCAAGGTGGTCGATGCCGCGCGTGCCCGTGAAGCTGCCCGCAAGGCGCGCGAGATGACCCGCCGCAAGGGCGCGCTGGACATCGCCGGCCTGCCCGGCAAGCTGGCCGACTGCCAGGAGAAGGATCCGGCGCTGTGCGAGCTGTTCCTGGTCGAGGGTGACTCCGCCGGCGGCTCCGCGAAGCAGGGCCGCAACCGCAAGACCCAGGCCGTGCTGCCGCTGAAGGGCAAGATCCTCAACGTGGAGAAGGCGCGCTTCGACCGCATGCTGGCTTCGGCCGAGGTCGGTACCCTGATCACCGCGCTGGGCACCGGCATCGGCAAGGACGAGTACAACCCCGACAAGCTGCGCTACCACCGCATCATCCTGATGACCGATGCCGACGTCGACGGCTCGCACATCCGCACTTTGCTGCTGACGTTCTTCTACCGCCAGATGCCCGAGTTGATCGAGCGCGGCCACATCTACATCGGCCTGCCGCCGCTGTACAAGGTCAAGCAGGGCAAGCAGGAGCTGTACATCAAGGACGACACCGCGCTGAACGACTACCTGATCTCCAGCGCCGTCGACAATGCCTCGCTGACCTACAGCCCGGATGCACCACCGATCACCGGCGAGGCGCTGGAAAAACTGCTGCGCGGATATCAGCATGCGCTGGATCAGATCGCCAAGCTGGCGCATCGTTTCGATGCAGCGGTGTTGAACGCCTTGCTCGAACATCCACCGCTGGAGCCCGCCCTGTGGGCCGATCCCACCGCCATGCAGGCCTGGCTGGATGCCGCCGCATTGCGGCTCGCGGCCAGTGGCCTGGGCAAACCGCATTACACCCTGCGACTGCGACTGGCCGAAAGCGGCGAACAGCCGGCCGCGATCGAGGTGATCCGCGAGCAGCACGGACTCAGCCATACCTGGTTCCTGCCGCAACCTTTCTTCAGCAGTGCCGAGTTTCGCCCGATCCTGGCGATCAGCCAGCAGATCGCCGGCATGGTCCAGGCCGACGCGGTGGCGCAACGCGGCAATGCCTCGCGTGGCGTGCTCAGCTTCGCCGAGGCGCGCAACTGGTTGCTGGAGGAAGCCAAGAAAGGCCGCAGCATCCAGCGCTTCAAGGGCCTGGGTGAAATGAACCCCGAGCAGCTGTGGGACACCACGGTGAATCCGGACACCCGACGCATGCTCCAGGTTGGCATCGAGGACGCGATCGCCGCCGACCAGATGTTCTCCATGCTGATGGGCGAGGCGGTCGAACCCCGTCGCGAGTTCATCGAGGCGAATGCATTGAAAGTGGCCAACCTCGACGTCTGACCGATGCCGGCGACATCCGCCAGCCCTCCCGTGACGCGCGGAACGTCGTTGCTCGGCAACCCAGGCATGCCGCCCGTCCGGTTGCGGGCAGGCGTGCGTGCGATGAGCGAGCCGATCATGCGAAGCTAATATAACATATTGATTTATAACGGCATTTTATGCGGCACTGCGACTTGTTATCCGTCAGCTGATCGGGTTACGCTTTCCAACCTGTTCGCGTGCAAGCTCGCACGCCGACCTTGAGATGAGGATCGCCATGAAGCACGTTCGAGGGTTCACCATCCTGGCCTGCGCGGCCTTTGTGCTGGGTCTGGCCAGCACCCCGGTGCTGGCAAAGCACGAAGACAAGGCCAAGCAGGCGACGGAGTACCCGGACAGCACGCGTGAGGCGCCCAAGCTCGACCTGAAGAGCGAGAAAGACCAGAAGCAACTCCAGGAAGGCCTGGACGCCATCAACAAGGGCGATATGGCCACGGCCGAAACCACTCTTCAGGCCCTGCTCGACAGCAGCAAGAGCAAATATGCCCAGGCGATGGCACTGCGCGGCCTGGCCTTGATCAAATACCGCGCCGGCGATTACAAGGCGTCGATCGCGCTGTTGCAGAAGGCGCTGGCCAACGGCGTGTTGCCAAACGACGATTACTTCACCGTGGAATACATGCTCGCGGTCGCCGAGCAGGCCGACGGGCAGTACCAGGCGTCGCTGGACACCATCCATAAGTGGCGCGCCGAGGGCAAGAAGGAAACCGCCGAGTCGTATGCGGTCGAGGGAAACGACCTGTACCGCCTGAACAAATATCCTGAAGCCATCGCCGCCGTGAAAAAGGCGCAGTCGCTGACGGACAAGCCGGACCCGCAGTGGAACCAGATCCTGATGGCCAGCTACGCCGCCTCGGGCCAGGGCGATCAACTGGTGCAGATGGCCAGGCAGAATCTCGCCGCGCACCCGGATGACCCGAAGGCGCTGGAAACGGCGATCCAGGCACTGCAGCAGGCGGGGAAGTATCCCGAGGCAATCCAGGTCATGGAAGGCGCGCGCGCCAAGGGCCAGCTGACCGGTGAGGCAAACTATGTGCTGCTGGCATCGCTGTACTACAACCAGGCCCTGTCCGCCGACGATGCGAAGCCGATGGCCAACAAGTCGGTGTCGGTCATCAAGGAAGGCATGAGCAAGGGCATCATGCAGCCCAGTGCCGACAACTACGTGCTGCTGGGCAAGGCCGAATACGTTGCCGGCGACATGCCGGCGGCCAGGGCCGCGTTCAACCAGGCGCTGCCGCAGGCCAAGGATGGAGAGGCTGCCCTGCAGCTCGCGAACATGGAGTTGACCGCCGGCAAATACAGCCAGGCGAAAACCATGATCCAGCAGGCCCTCGACAAGGGCGTGAAGCAGAAGGGCAACGCCTACCTGGTGCTGGCCGAGTGCGAACGCGGCCTGCATGACAAGGCGGCGCGCATCGCCGCGTTGAAGCAGGCCGAACAGCAACCGGAATCCGCCGCTCATGCCAGGGAGCTGCTCAAGCAACTGGGTGCATCCGGAAAGTAGCTGCGAGTGCACCCGCGCCGGTAATGGACGTCCATGTCCGGACCCCGCGGGTGCTATACAAAAGTCATGTCGTGTTGTACCGTTGAAAACCTTTCCCTGCGTTCCCCTGCAGCGTGTTTGTTCCGGCTACCTTCCAGTCATCACAGATGGTTCCCGGCGACGTCCTGCGGTAACGCGGTCTTCCAATTGATCAGCTTCCAGATAGTGACAGATGGCCTCAAGTAACGAAGAATCCGGGCGCGAGCCGTTTAGCTGGAAGCGGACCTGGGCACTTGCAGTGGCCATTGGGCTGCATGCGTTTGCCTTCCTGCTGATTGTGGCCCCGATGGCGCCACCCAACCAGAATCACAAGGAAAAGGAAAAAATCGTCCAGGTGAGCTT